>NZ_JBSNCF010000001.1:2240000-3561338 GCF_058780535.1 Azospirillum sp. UENF 211521 | reverse complement strand
GCAATCGTCGCACACGGTCCCTGGCCCAGAAACACCCGCGGGGTGGAGCAGCCCGGTAGCTCGTCAGGCTCATAACCTGAAGGTCGCAGGTTCAAATCCTGCCCCCGCAACCAAATCAGCCCGCTAAGCCACCGGCTTGGCGGGCTTTTTCATGTCCGGAAAGCACCTTGCTGAGCCCCCTTCGGCCCGAAACCGCCTGCAGATCGGCCTGGGACGCGGGTGTTGTGCCGGACGGCTCGTTGCGGACAGCCCTGTGGGGGCCGCTCAGGCGACCGGGACGTGCGACACCCGGAGTGGGCGGAAACGGCGGATTTTAAAGGGAATGGAAGCGATTCGGTGGATGCCGTGAGCGACAGGGCGGTGTCATACCGCGGGGAATTGCGCCGCTTCCGGGCGAATATCCAGTGTCGCATCACTGACTTGGAGGAATTGGTGGAGCCGAGGAGGATCGAACTCCCGACCTACGCATTGCGAACGCGTCGCTCTCCCAGCTGAGCTACGGCCCCACACACCGTCACCGGCGTGCGGCGGATAATGGTGATGCGAAGGGTGCCTGTCAAGCCCTCTGAACGCGCCCGAACGCGGGCATCGGCGGTTCGCGGAAGAGGCTGGCCAAGGGGATGTCGGCGCCCGGCCGCGCGGCACTGGACAGCACTCGCCGCTTGTGCTTAGGGTGCCCCGCAAAATCGGACAATAAAGGGACGGGCTGGGCATGATTGCGCTCTACCTGCTGATCGACACCGTTCTCAGCCTCTATGTGTGGCTGCTCATCGCTTCGGCGGTGCTGAGCTGGTTGGTGGCCTTCAACGTCGTCAACACCCGCAACCGCGCGGTCTATGTCATCGGCGACTTCCTCTATCGCATCACGGAACCAGTGCTGCGCCCGATCCGCCGCGTCCTGCCGAACATGGGCGGCTTGGACCTGTCGCCGATCGCGCTGATCCTGCTGATCTTCTTCATCCGCAACCTGATGGCGGAATACTGGCCGCGCTTCTGATGACGGGACCGTTCGGGGCCGCTCCCTTTGAAGCTGTGGCGGACGGCGTCCGGCTGGCGCTGCGGGTGACGCCCAAGGCGTCGCGCAACGCCATCGCCGGGCTGGCCGCCACGGCGTCGGGAGGAACGGCCCTGAAGGTGACTGTCACCGCCGTGCCGGAGAACGGCAAGGCGAACGAAGCGGTGGTGAAACTGCTGGCGAAGGCGTGGAAACTGCCCAAGACCAGCCTGACGGTGGTGGCCGGCGCCACCGACCGGAACAAGATTGTCCATGTGGCCGGCGATCCGGCCGATCTGATGCGCCGGCTGACGGCGCTGGTGGAAACAGCGAAGCCTGACACGGGAAAGAGCGATGGCGGGAACAGCGATGGCTGAGGCGAGGATCATCGACGGCAAGGCGTTCGCCGCGGGGCTGCGCGCCCGCGTGGCGGAGGGTGTGGCCGCTCTCAAGGCCAGCCACGGCGTCACCCCCGGCCTCGCCGTCGTGCTGGTGGGTGAGGACCCGGCAAGCCAGGTCTATGTCCGGTCCAAGGAAAAGGCCCTGGCCGACCTCGGCATGAACAGCTTCGACCACCACATGCCGGCCGACCTCGGCGAGGCGAAGCTGCTGGCCCTGATCGACCGGCTGAACGCCGATCCGGCGGTGCACGGCATCCTGGTCCAGCTTCCCCTGCCCAAGCACATCGACACGGCCCGCGTGCTGGCCCGCATCGTCCCGGAAAAGGACGCCGACGGCTTCCACGTCGTCAACGCCGGCCTGCTGGCGACCGGCGGCGCCGGCGCCATCGTGCCCTGCACCCCGCTGGGCAGCCTGCTGCTGCTCCGCGACACGCTGGGCAACGACCTGAAGGGCAAGCGCGCGCTGGTGCTGGGCCGCTCCAACATCGTCGGCAAGCCGATGGCGCAGCTTCTGCTCCAGCAGGACTGCACCGTCACCGTCGCCCATTCCCGCACCCAGGACCTGCCCGGCGAATGCCGCCGCGCCGACATCCTGGTCGCTGCGGTGGGCCGTCCGGAGATGGTGCGCGGCGACTGGATCAAGCCGGGCGCCGTGGTCATCGACGTCGGCATCAATCGCATCCCGCACCCGACCGAGCCGGGCAAGACCAAGCTGGTCGGCGACGTCGCCTACGACGAGGCGGTCAAGGTCGCCGGCGCCATCACCCCGGTGCCGGGCGGCGTCGGGCCGATGACCATCGCCTGCCTGATGCTGAACACGCTGGCCGCCGCCTGCCGCGCCGCCGGCGCGCCGGTCCCGGCCGAGGCCCTTGCATGATCACGGTCCACGCCCGGGTGGGCGGCCGCGTGGTCGAGCAGCCGCTCGCCCTCGGCGAGCCGCTGCCGCCCAACACGGTGTGGATCGACCTTCTCCGCCCCGACGAGGCGGAGCGCGCGCATGTCGGCGCCGTCACCGGCTGCGACCTGCCGACGCGCGAGGAAATGAAGGAAATCGAGGCGTCGAGCCAGCTCTACACCGAGGGGGAGGCCGTCTACCTCACCTCCTCGGTGATCGCGCGGGCCGATTCGCCGATGCCGGAGCAGGGCGAGGTCACCTTCGTCCTGACCCCCCGGCACATGATCACGGTGCGCTTCACCGAGCCGCGCTCCGTCGCCACCTTCGCCGCGCGGACCAGCCGCCAGCCGGAGCTTCTGGCCAGCGCGGAGGACGCGCTTCTGGGCATCCTGGACGCTGTGATCGACCGGGTGGCCGACGTGCTGGAGCTGATCGGCGCCCGCATCGACGGGCTGTCCGCGCGCATCTTCACCGACTCACTGAACAACGGCGGGTTCGGCGGGGGTGGGGCCGGTGGCGGCGGGCGCGCCGCCAAGAAGCCGGACGAGCTGCAGGACGTGCTGCGCGGCATCGGGCGGGCCGGCGACCTGACGCACAAGGTGCGCGACAGCCTCGCCGGGCTGGACCGGCTGGTCGCCTTCCTCTCCTCCGTCGCCGCCGGACGGCTGACCAAGGAGCAGAAGGCCGCGCTGAAGACGCTGTCGCGCGACCTGCGCTCCCTGAACGAGCACGCCGGCTTCCTGGCGCATGAGGCGAATTTCCTGCTCGACGCCACGCTCGGCCTGATCAACATCGAGCAGAACGCGATCATCAAGATCTTCTCGGTCGTGTCGGTCGCGCTGATGCCGCCGACGCTGATCGCCTCGGCCTACGGCATGAACTTCCATTACATGCCCGAGTTGGATTGGGACTTCGGCTATCCCATGGCGATCCTGCTGATGGTTCTGTCGGCCGTGGTGCCGCTCTGGTACTTCCGCCGCCGCGGGTGGCTTTAACAAAAAGAAGGAAACCGCCGATGATCGTCCTGTCCGATGCCGCGCTCGACGCGCTCCTCGCCCAGGACGTTCCCTACGGTGACCTGACCACCGACTCGCTGGGCATCGCCGCCGCCCCGGCGCGCATCCGTTTCATGGCGCGCGGCGCCATGGTGCTGGCCGGGACGGAGGAAGCCGCCCGCCTGATCGAAAAGGCCGGCGGCACGGTGACGTCCGTCCGGCCCAGCGGCACGGCGGTCGAGGCCGGGGCGCCCTTCCTGGAGGGGCACGGCCCGGCGGGCGCCCTGCACCGCGGCTGGAAGGTGGCGCAGACCCTGGTCGAATACGCCTCCGGCATCGCCTCCCGCGCCCGCCGCATCGTCGAGGCCGCGCCCGGAGTCACCGTCGCCTGCACCCGCAAGAACTTTCCCGGCGCCAAGGACCTGTCGGTCAAGGCGGTGCTGGCCGGCGGGGCGGTGATGCACCGGCTGGGCCTGTCGGAAACGATCCTGGTCTTCGCCGAACACCGCGCCTTCCTGTCCGGTCCCCCCGAGGCGTGGATCGCCGACCTGCGCCGCCGGGCGCCGGAAAAGAAGATTGTGGTGGAGGTCGACACGGTGGCGGACGCCATCGCCTTCGCCCGGGCCGGGGCCGACGTGCTGCAACTGGAGAAGCGCACGCCGGAAGAGGCCCGCGCCGTGGTCGAGGCAACGCGCGGCCTGCCGCGCCCACCGGTCGTCGCCGCGGCGGGCGGCGTGACGGAGGACAATGCGGCGGCCTACGCCGCCGCCGGCTGCCCGCTGCTGGTCACCACCGCCCCTTTCTTCGGGCGCCCGGCGGATGTGAAGGTGGTTCTGGAACCGGCCTGAGCGCCCCAACCCCTCTCCCGCCCCGGGAGAGGGGGCCCGCGCAGCGGGCGGGTGAGGGGCGTGCGAGGATCAAGACGCTGATCCTTGGCGATACCCTCACCCTCCCGCCGCTTTGCGGCGGGTCCCTCCCTCTCCCGGGACGGGAGAGGGGATTCTCCAACGCCTTCAGCGGTCGCGGTTCGGGGCGATCTGGTCCACGCGGTGGGCGAAGTCGACGTCGGCCTGGGTCAGGCCGTCGGCGCTGCGGGTGCACAGGATGATCTCCACCCGGCCCATGTCGTTGAACCATTCCGGATGGTGGTTCGTCCGCTCCGCCAGCAGGGCGACTTGGCTCATGAAGCCCCAGGCGGCGGGGAAGTCGGGGAAATGGTAGGTCTTGCGGATCGCGTCGCGCTCCAGCACCTCCGCCCAGCCGTGCAGTTCCTTCAGCGCGGTCTGCCGCTTGGCGCCCACCAGCTTGTCCGACATTCCTTCCCCCGTTGTTGGTTGGCCTGAACTTGGTTGGCCTGTGCAAGGCGTAACGGACACGGATCGATCGTGGATCAAATCGGTGTTCCGGTCCGTCTTCCGGTTTAGCGCCGCTTGGCCTGGGCGGCAAGCAACGCTACCTTCACCGGTATGATGCGCAAACCGGCACACACCCACACCGTTCCCCCCTCCACCCCCGACCTCGAGCGGATGGCCGAGGACGCGCTGGAGACGATTCCGCGGGAACTCCTGGCCCCGATCGCCAATTTGTCGATCCATGTCGAGGATTTCCCCGACGAGGAGACCGAGCGCGAGATGGAGCTGGAAAGCCCTTTCGACCTGCTCGGCCTCTACCGGGGCGTCGATATGACGCGCCAGAGCGTCGCCGACCTGCGCAGCGGGCCGGACATGATCTTCCTCTACCGACGCCCGATCCTGGACTATTGGTGCGAGACCGGCGAGGACCTGTTCGCCATCGTCCGCCACGTCCTGATCCACGAGATCGGCCACCACTTCGGCCTGTCGGACGAGGACATGGAGCGCATCGAGGCCATGGAGGGGTGAGCTACCCGTCCAGGGCCTCGTCCACACGGCGGCGCAACGCCGGGACCAGCTCCGCGTCGAACCACGGGTTCTTCTTCAGCCAGGCGGTGTTGCGCCAGCTCGGGTGGGGCAGGGGCAGGAACTCCGGCAGGTAATCCCGCCACGCCGCAACCGTGTCGGTCATCGTCCGTTGGCGGCGGTTTCCCAGATAGTAAGCCTGGGCGTAACCGCCCATCAGCAGGGTCAGCCGCACCCCGGTCAGGGCGGTGCGCAGCGGCGGGTGCCAGAGCGGCGCGCATTCCGGACGCGGCGGGTAATCGCCGCCCTTCGGCGCCGTGCCGGGGTAGCAGAGCCCCATGGGGACGATGGCGATCCGGCTCTCGTCGTAAAAGGCCGCGCGATCCATGGCCAGCCACTGGCGCAGCCGGTCGCCGGACGGGTCGTTCCAGGGAATGCCGGTGGCGTGCACCCGCGCGCCCGGCGCCTGCCCGACGATCAGCAGGCGGGCGGACGGGCTGCCGCGCAGCACCGGGCGGCAGCCGTGCGGCAGCACCCCCTCGCACAGCCGGCAGGCGCGGGCCTGTTCGAACAGGCTCTCGAGATCGTCGGTCACAGGTCCAGCAGCGCGGTCACGAAGGCCGGGACCAGCGCGGTCGCCGGGCCGTTGACGGAGTCCGCGAACAGGCTGGCGCCCGCCGACGGCTCCAGGTTCAGCTCCAGCGTCAGGGCGCCGGCGTTGCGCGCCTCGGCCACGAAGCCGGCGGCGGGATAGACGTTGCCGGAGGTGCCGATGGAGACAAACAGGTCGCAGGCGCCCAGCGCCCGGTAGATCCGTTCCATCTGGTAGGGCATCTCGCCGAACCACACCACGTCGGGGCGCATGCCGCCCTTGCGGGCGCAGGACGGGCAGACGTCCTCCACCGACAGGTCGCCGGTCCAACGCTCCACCTTGTTGTGGCAGTGGCGGCAGAAGACCGCGTTCAGCTCTCCATGCATGTGGATCAGCGTCTGCGACCCGCCGCGCTCGTGCAGGTCGTCGATGTTCTGGGTGACCAGCAGCAGGTCGCCTTTCCAGCGCCGCTCCAGCTCGGCCAGCGCCAGATGGGCGGCGTTCGGCTGCACCGCGGGGTCGCGCAGGCCGCGCCGCCGGTCGTTGTAGAAGCGGTGGACCAACACCGGGTCGCGGGCGAAGCCCTCCGGGGTGGCGACGTCCTCCAGATCGACCTTGGCCCAGATGCCGTCGGCGCAGCGGAAGGTGTCCAGGCCGGATTCCTTGGAAATGCCGGCCCCGGTCAAAATGACGATGGAGTCGGTCGGTTTCAGATGATTGGCGATGCTCATAATGGCGTTGGTCATGGCGCCCTGGCGGGTTCGGGGAACGGCTGCTAGATCTCGGATGCGGGAAACAGAAAGGAGGAGACCGGGATGGTCAAGGTCCTGTTCGTGTGCACGGGCAACATCTGCCGGTCGCCCACCGCGGAAGGTGTGTTTCGCGACCGGGTTCGGCAAGCCGGTTTGGAGAGCCGCATCGGCACCGATTCGGCGGGCACCCACAGCTATCATGTGGGGGAGGCGCCCGACCCGCGCAGCCAGCGCGCCGCCAAGGCCCGCGGGGTGGACCTGTCGGATCTGCGCGCCCGCAAGGTGACCGCGGCGGACTTCGCCGACTTCGATTACATCCTGGCGATGGACGGCGGGCATCTGGCGCAGTTGCGGCGCATGGCCCCGACGGACAGCCGGGCGACGGTCGCCCTGTTCCTCGACTACGCCCCCGGCGCGCCGACGCGCGAGGTACCCGACCCCTATTACGGCGAGGGGCTGCATTTCACCGAGGTGCTGGACCTCTGCGAGGCTGGGGCAGCGGGGCTGCTGGAGGCGATCCGGCGGGACCGGCTGTGAGCAGCGCGCCGGACCTGCGGGAGGCTCTGGAACAGGGGCTGGGCAGTCCGGTCCGGTCGCTCGATCGGCTGGCCGACGGGCACAACGCGGCGCTGTGGGCCATGACCCTGGCGGACGGCCGGCGGCTGGTGGCGAAGGTCGCCTCCGGAAGCGGGACGGGGCTGGAGCCGGAGGGCTTCATGCTGCGCCATTTGGCCGAACGCTCCGCCCTGCCGGTGCCGGCGGTGCATCACGCCGACGACGGGCTCCTGGTGATGGACCGCATCGACACCAGCGGCGGCATCACCCCAGCGGTGGAGGAGCACGCGGCGGAGTTGGTCGCCGCCCTGCACGGCATCACGGCGGACCGCTACGGTTTCCCGCGCGACACGCTGATCGGGCCGCTGCCCCAACCGAACGGCGAGACGGCGGACTGGATCGCCTTCTTCCGCGACCACCGCCTCCTGCACATGGGCCGCAAGGCGCTGGAGGAGGGGCGCATCGACGCCGGGCTGATGGCCGGGCTGGAGCGGCTGGCCGCCCGCCTGCCGGAACTGATCGGCGAGCCGGGGCCGCCCTCGCTGATCCATGGCGACCTGTGGGGCGGAAATGTGCTGGCTCGCGGCGGGCGGGTGGCGGCCTTCATCGACCCGGCCCTGCACCACGCCGACGCGGAGATCGAGCTGGCCTTCAGCACCCTGTTCGGCACCTTCGGCGATGCCTTCTTCCGCCGCTACGGGGAGATCAGGCCCTTGCGTGCGGGCTTCTTCGAGCTGCGGCGGGATCTCTACAACCTCTACCCGCTGCTGGTGCATGTCCGGCTGTTCGGCGGCTCCTACGTCGGGTCGGTGGAGCGGACGGTGCGGCGTCTGGTCGGTTGAGGCTCAGCGCCAGAGCGGTTTCTGCGCCTCGGTGACGGCGTCGTAGCGGGTGATGCCGATGTCCCGCAACTCCCGGTCGGACAGGGAGAGCAGGGCGTCGCGCTGGCGGTGCTCCTCCCGGATGCGGGCGATCCAGGCCAGCAGGGCGTGGAGATGGCGGGCCGGCGATGGGGCGGTGCGGGGGAGGGCGTGCAGGGTCATGGTGGCCTCCGGCGGGTGCGAGGAAGGCACCAGCATCCGGCTGTCCCCGCCGCTTCGGCAAACGGGACCTTTTCATCGTCGGGTGAGTGGATTTCACCCGACGCGGGTCATCGCCCCTGGGCGAACTCCGCCCGCATCCAGGCGCGGAAGGCGGCGACCTCCGGGCGGCGCAGGCTGTCTTGGGCGGTGACCAGCCAATAGGCGCTTTTCGCGCGCAGGCGCGGCCCCATCACCTCGACCAGCTGGCCGGACGCCAGCTCCGGATCGACGGTCGGACGCCGCCCGATGATGACGCCCAGCCCGCGCACCGCGGCGTCCACCGCCATGTGGATCGCGTCCAGCCGCAACCCGCGCTTCAGCCCGTCGTCCAGCGCCGACGGCGGCAGGCCCGCGGCTTCGGCCCAAGCGCTCCAGTCCTCCGACACGTCGGCGACGTGGAGCAGCGGGACGGCGGCGAGGTCGGCGGGACCGGCGATGCGCGCCGCCAGGGCGGGGGCGGCCACCGGGACGAGGTCCTCCTCCATCAGCTTCAGCGCGGCCAGACCGGCCCAGTCGCCGCGGCCCAGCCGGATGCCGGCGTCGATGCCGTCGCGGGGGAACTCGACCACCCGGTGGGCGGTGTCCAGCGCCACCGTGATCGCCGGGTGACGCTCCTGGAAGGCGGGCAGGCGGGGGATCAGCCAGCGCAGGGCGAAGGTCGGGGCGGCGCTGACCGACAGCCGCCCGCTGGGGGCCCGGCCGGGCACGCTTTCCGTCGCCAGCGCCAGCGACTGCAGCGCGTCGCGCACGCGGGGCAGGTAGGCGTGGCCGGCGGGGGTCAGCGACAGGCTGCGGTTGCCGCGCAGGAACAGCTCCACCCCCAGCCAGTCCTCCAGCGTCTGGATGCCGTGGCTGACCGCGCTGGGGGTCAGGTGCAGCTCTTCCGCCGCCGCCTTGAAGCTCTGGTGGCGGCCGGCGGCCTCGAACAGGCGCAGGGTGTTGAGGGGCGGCAGTCGGTAGGCCATGGCCCGCGCAGTCTCCGACAGGCCGCAAGGCCGCGCAAACAAAAAGCCCCGCCGGAGGGGCGGGGCTTTTCGATCGTCCGGGGACCGCTTGGCTCAGAGAGCCTCGTCGACCCACGTGAACAGGGCGGTCTTCGGCAGGGCGCCGATCTTGGTGGCGGCGACGTTGCCGTTCTTGAACAGCATCAGCGTCGGGATGCCGCGCACGCCGTACTTGGTCGGGGTGCCGGGGTTGTCGTCGATGTTCAGCTTGGCGACGGTGACCTTGCCGCCATACTCCTTGGCGAGGTCGTCGAGCGCGGGAGCAATCATCTTGCAGGGGCCGCACCACTCCGCCCAGAAATCGACCAGGACCGGACCGTCGGCCTTCAGCACGTCCTGCTCGAAGCTGTCGTCGGTGACCTTGATGGGATCGCTCATGTGACCTCTATGCCTGGGTTCAGGGGCACCGCCGCGCCGATTTTCCACCGGCGGCGGACCCATCCCTCATCGGTGGAATTTGCCAAAATGTATGACCGAGCCCCCTCATTGGTCAAGCCGGGGCGCGAATGCGGTCTCGTCAACCCAATCCGCCGCCCCGTGCAACGCGGCCGGGGGTGAAAAGTTCCAAAGGCGGACTATCGCGCGCGCCTCACTCCGGAAGTTCCATCAGGGCGGCAACTCCATCAAAGCGGGGGTGTCGGTCCACAGCAGGACGCAGCGCACCGCCTTGTCCGGGTAGATGGCGCGCAGCGCCGCGCGGTAGGCCTCCATCTGGCGGACATAGACGGGCGGCACGTCCTCCGCGCGGACGGGCGGCGGGCGGTTGGTCTTGTAATCGACGATCCACACCGCGTCGTCCTCGATCACCAGCCGGTCGACCCGGCCCGACAGGGCGCGCCCGGTCACCAGACCGACCACCTCGACCTCGGCGCGGGAGTTGGGGCCGAACAGTCGGGAAAAGCGCGGGTCGGTCAGGACGCGCATCGTTTCGGATGCGATTTCATCCTGGCGCTCGGCCGTCAGCTCATGCCCGGGGCGGGCGAGGTAGCGGCGGGCGGCACCCTCCCGCGCGTCGGGCGGCAGGTCGGGCAGGGTCTGCATCAGCCGGTGGATCAGCAGGCCGCGCTTGAAGCGCGCGCCGTCGTCCTCGCCCAGCGGCGAGCGCATCGCCGGCTCGTCCCCGTCGGGGCGGGAGGGGGTGAGGGGGCGCGACGGCTCCGGCTCCTCCGGCGCGGCGGCGGTTAGCCAGGGCGGGGCTTCCTGCGCCGTCAGCACGCGGCCGGCCCCGGCGCCGTCCGGCTTGGGAACGGCGGTCTGCGGGTCGGCCAGCCGCCAGCCCTCGCCGCTCCAGCCGTCCGGGCAGAGGGTGGAGAAGTCGAAGGGGTGCGGCACGCCGATCTCGCCCATCGCGGCCTCGACCAGCTTGTACCAGCAGGCCTCCGACGGCTCCTTCTTGCCCTGGTAGCCGCAGACGTACAGCCGGTCCTCTGCGCGGGTCAGGGCGACGTACAGCAGCCGCCTGTACTCCTGGTCGCGGCGGCGGTTGGCGCGGGCGCGCGCCTCGGCGCACAGCGCGTCCTCCTGCGAGCGGCGGGCGGCGAACAGCGGCACGGCGCAGCCCTCGTCGGGCCAGAGGATCGGCGGGCTCTGGGTCGGCGTGCCCAGCGTGTCGGGCAGGAAGACGATGGGCGCCTGGAGCCCCTTCGACCCGTGCACCGTCATGATGCGTACGCGTCCGCCGCCCTGCTCCAGCTCGCGCTTGATCTCCGCCTCGCTGGCCGCCAGCCAGGCCAGGAAATTCTGCAGCGACGGCGGCTCGGTCTTCTCGAAGGCCAGGCATGCGGCCAGGAACTCGTCCAGAGGGTCCTGCGCGTCGGGGCCGAGCCGTTTCAGGAGGGCGCGGCGGCCGGAGCCGTCCGGATCGGCGGGGCAGGGGGCGGCCAGCAGCCCGGCGAACAGCTCGTAGGGCGCCAGGAAGTCGGTGCGGGCGAGCTGCGCGCCCAGATAGCGGCGGGCCGGGCGGTAGGCCGGGTCGTCCTCCGCCTTCGCCACCAGCGCCCGCCACAGCGTGCCGCGCCGCCCGTGGGCGAGGTCGAAGAGCTGGTCTTCGCTCAGCCCGATCAGCGGCCCCTTGAGGACGGTGGCCAGAGTCAGGTCGTCTTCCGGCAGCAGCAGGAACTCGCACAGCGCCATCAGGTCCATGACCGCCAGCTGCTCGGTCAGCACCATGCGGTCGACGCCGGCCACCGGCACGGCGCGATCCTTGAGAGCGCGCACCAGCTCCGTCACGAAGGCGGTGCGGCGGCGGACCAGCACCATGACGTCGCCGGGCTGGATCGGCCGGCCGCGCGACTCGAGCGACTCGCCGCGCTGGGTCCAGTCGCGGATGGTGTCGGCGATGACCGCGGCCAGCCGGGCCGACGGCGAATCGGCGGCCTCGCGCTCCACCGGCGGCGCCCAGGCGGGCGGGTCGGCGGCTTCCGCCGGCTTCACCGGGGGCCACAGCTCGACCAGACCGGCATGGCCGCGGCGGAAGGCGCGGTGGCGGATCACCGGGTTCGTTTCGGACGCGACACCATCCTTGGCGCCGTCCAGCCCGAACACCGCGTCCACCGTTTGCAGCACGGTGGCGGTGGAGCGGAAGGAGATGTCCAGCGCCACCGCGTGCCAGTCGCGCTCGGCGGCCTTGGCGCGGGTCTGGAAATGGCGGCGCATGCGGGCGAATTCGGCGGGGTCGGCGCGCTGGAAGCTGAAGATCGACTGCTTCTCGTCGCCCACCGCGAAGACGGTGCGGGTCGTCTCCCCCCGTCCCGCGCGCTGAGGCCGGCGAAGAACTCCTCGGCGATGGAGCCGACGACCTGCCACTGCTCCGGGTTGGTGTCCTGCGCCTCGTCGATCAGGATGTGGTCCAGCCCGCCGTCCAGCTTGAACAGCACCCAGGGCACGGCGGGGACGCCGTCCTTGCCGCGCAGCAGGGCGTTGGCCGACAGGATCAGGTCGTCGTAGTCGAGCAGCGCCTTGGCCTTCTTCTTCGCCTCATAGGCGCTCAGAAGCGACTCGGCCAGGGTCAGCAGGGCGGTGGTGGAGGCGGCGACTCCGGCCGAGCGAACCCGTTTCATCAGCGAAACGAGCCGCTCCGCCTCACGCTCCAGAGCCGTCAGGGCGGCAGGGAAGGAGGTTGCCGGCTTCTTGGTGATCAGCGTCTTTCGCGCGCCGCCCTCCGCGGTCAGGAAATGGCGGACGTAGATCTGGAAGGCGCGCACGCGGTTTTCCGCGGCGTCGAGCCAGCTCTGGATGCCGACTCCGCGCTCCTCGTCGGTCTTGCTGCCGGTGGACAGCGCCCGGCAGGCGTCGCGCAGCCCCGGAACGTCGAAGGCGTGGTTGGCGCAGGCCTCGCGCAGGATGGCGGCCTCGGTGATGCCGGGCGGCACGCCCAGCGCGTCGTGAACCGCGTCCACCGCGCCGTCCAACCCGTGAAAGCTCTCGAACAGGCGCTGGATTCGCCCGCGCTCGCTGGCCAGCTCGGCCAGGATGTCGGCGAACTCCTCGGCGTTCAGCTCGGCGGTCAGGCGGGCCATCGCCGTGCCGAGCGGGCTGTCGGGCGCGGCGCGCCCGGCGTGCAGCACCTCGTCCCGCGCCTCGGTCAGCAGACCGGCGGATGTCCGCTCGTCCATCACCTCGAAATGCGGGGCGAGTCCGGCCTCCAGCGGGAAGCGGCGCAGCAGCGACTGGCAGAAGGCGTGGATCGTCTGAATCTTCATGCCGCCCGGGCAATCCACCACCTGGGCGAACAGCCGGCGGGCGATGGTGCGGGTTTCCGCGCTCGGCCGCTCGCCGCAGAGGTCGGCGAGCCGATCCTCCAGCCCCTCGTCCGGCAGGGTCGCCCAGATGCCCAGCGTGCGGTTGATGCGGATGGACATCTCCGCCGCCGCCGCCTTGGTGAAGGTCAGGCAGAGGATGCGCGCCGGCGCGGTGCCGGACAGCATCAGCCGCAGCACGCGGTCGGTCAGCACCTTCGTCTTGCCGGACCCGGCGGAGGCGCCCACCCACACCGACGACAGCGGATCGGAGGCGAGCCGCTGCGCGACGTTGGGGTCCAGCGGCAGGTCGCGGACGGGGAAGTCGAGGACGGTCATGGGCGGGTCGTGCGGTGTGGGGCGGTGGGGGTGGCGGGTGCCCCCTCCCTAACCCTCCCCCGCTTTGCGGGAGAGGGGACTGCCGCCGCTTCGCGCAAAATCCCCTCCCTCGCCGAAGGCGGGGGAGGGTTGGGGAGGGGGCCGCGGCGCATCACCCCTCACCCCCATCGCCACCCGCCGACCACTCCTGCACCCGCGCGAGGTGGGCGTAGTCGGTGTAGCGCGGGGCCATGGCCGGGCGGGGGCAGGAGCGGTAGGGGGTGGCGGGGTCGTCGAAATGGCGGATCAACTCCTCCAGCCCGGCGCGGGCCTCGGCGGCCAGAGTCGCCGGGTCGCCCTTCACCGCCTTCTCCTCGCCCGGCGGGTCGCCGCCGGACAGGCGCCAGAAGGCCAGCTCGGCCACCCGGTTCTTCGCGACTCCGGCGAAGCCGCCGGCCTCGGCCATGGCGGCCTCCAGCGGCAGCTGCGGGGCGAAGCCCAACTCGATCTCGCGGGTCGAGGGCGGGGTGCCGGTCTTGTAGTCGATCAGGACCAGCCCCTCGCCGCCCGAATCGATGCGGTCGGCCTTGGCGGTCAGCAGGAAGGGGCCGGCGGGGCCGCTCAGCGTCAGCTCGCCCGACACCTCGGTGGAGAGGGGCTTCAGGGTGCGGCGGCGGTCGCGCTCCAGCCCGACGAACCATTCGGCGATGCGCTCGAAGCGCGGCCACCAGAAGGCCCAGACGTCGGGATGGCTGTGCAGCAACGGGCCGAAGGACTCGCGGCCCATCGCCAGCAACCGGTGCAGCGCGTCGTCGGGTAGTTGGCCCGGATAGGCCTTCACGAAGGCGTCGAGGGCCGCGTGGATGAACTGGCCGCGGTCGGCGGCGCCGGGGTCGGCGGCGATGGGGTCGAGCTTGCGCAGGCGCAGAACATGCTCGGCGTAGATGGCGTAGGGGTCGCGCATCCACTTCTCGATCTTGGTGACCGACAGCTTGCGCGGGCGGGCGGACACCGGCGGGCGCGGCTCCGGCGGGGCGACGGGGCGCACGGCGTCCGGCTCGTCCAGCCCGCGCGCCCAGGCCAGCCAGGGCTCCCCGGCCAGCTCGATCCGCCCGTCCAGACCCAGCGCGCGCAGCACCGTCTCCAGCCGCAGCAGCCAGCGCGACGGGACGGTCGGCGTGCCGTCCACCCGTTCCGCGCGGGTCAGCACGACCTCCTCCGCGCCGCAGGCGTGGGTGAAGTCGTGGGCCGACAGGCCGACCATGCGTTCCGGGCTGGGCAGGCCGAAATCCCGGCGCATCGGGCGCGACATCCAGGGATCGGCGTCGGGATCGGGCGGCCAGGTCCCCTCGTTCAGCCCGCCGAGGACCAGCAGGTCGAAATGCTGAAGGCGCGCTTCCATGGGGCCGAGGATGTAGAGGCGCGGGTGCAGGCCGAAGCGCGGGCGCACCGGGCGCATCGCCATCAGCGCGTCGAGCAGCGCCGGATAGTCCTTGCCGGGAACGGCGGGGAAACCGTCCGCCGCTTCCAGCAGCTCATGGACGAAGGTCGCGGCCTCCTCGCCGTCGTCCTGCCGCCACAGGAATTCCGAACCCGGCGCGTCGGTGCGCGAGGCCAGCGCCTCCGCGAAGGCGACGTGCGCGCGGACGAGGTCGCTGAGCGGGGCCTCGCTGAACAGAGCCTCCATGAAGGGGGCGGCGAGCGTTTCCAGGTTCTCCAGCCAGCCGAGCAGGGCGGCCTGCTGGTCCGGGTGGTCGAAGCGGTCGGCGGCCTTCAGCGCGGCGATCAGCCCGGCGAAGCCCTCCGCCGGGCGGGGGCCGCGCAGCACGGTGCGCTCCAGCGCGCGGGCGGAGCGGCGGAATTCCGCCGGGTCGTGCCCGCCGGCGGCCAGCGGGTGCTTGGCGAGCGCCAGCAGGGCCAGCGGGTGGGCGCGGCTGGCGGCCAGCTCGGCGGTCAGCCGCAGATAGGTGCCGACCGCGGTGTGGACCAGCGGCTGGCCCGCCGAGTCGTTGACCGCAATGCCCCAGCGGGTCAGCGCCATGGCGACCCGGCGCGCGAGGTTGCGGTCGGGGGAGACCAGCGCCGCCGTCTTGCCCGGCGTCTCCAGCGCGTGGCGGAGCAGCAGGGCGATGACCGACGCCTCCTCCTCCGCGGTCGGGGCGTCGATGCGGGTCAGCCCGTCCAGGGCGGTGGCGTCCAGCCCGTCCAGCTCCCGCCAGCTTTCCGTGGTGGCGGCGGGGCGCATGGCCTCGGCCAGCAGGCGGGCGCGGGCGGCCCGCGGCTCCTCCGCGTCGTTCCAGCGGCGGACGGCGGCGCGGCCGACCGACAGCCGGTCGAGCAGGTGGGCGAGGCCGTGTTGCGGGTGCGCCTCGTCGGCGCGGATGGCGTCCCAGCTCGCCTCGTCGGCCTCCAGGTCGAGGCCGGGCAGAACGACGGCGCCCTGCGGCAGGGCGGCGACCACCGCCAGCAGGTCGGCCGACGCCGGGATGGAGCCGGTCGAGCCGGCGGCGATGACCAGCCCCTGCGGCGGCTCCGCCCGCCAGAGCGCGGCCTGGGTCTGAAGAACGAGGTTGCGGCGCTGCGCCGGGTCGGTCAGGGCGCTGGCGCCGAGGATGGCCGGCCAGTGCTCCGTGACGATCTTCAGGAACTCCAGCGTCACCTGCCAGTGCTGGGCGTAATCCTCCGGCACCAGCGAGGCCAGCCGGTCGAAGGCGACATCCTCCGTCCACACCGCGTCGATCAGCCGCCCCAGATCGGCGCCGAGCCGCACCGCCTGCGCGGTGGTGGCCGACACGCCGGTCGCCTGGAGGATCAGCCGGGCCAGCATCATCTGGCGCTTCAGCCCGCTGATCGGGTCGGGCAGCTCCAGCGGCACGCCGGGCAGCTCCTCCGCCGAGGTCAGGCTGAGGGAGGCGGCGTCCAGCTCGCCCAGCGGGCTCATCCGCGGCAGCAGCATCGGCTGCCCGCCGGAGCGGCGCAGGAAGGCCTCGCGCAGCGAGCGGCAGGAGCGGCGCGTCGGCAGCAGGACGGTCACCCCGGCCAGCGCCAGCGGGTCGTTCCCCACACGGTCCAGGATGCCCGCGGCGAGCTGGTCCACGAAGGACACGCCGGTGGGAATTGAATAGACCTTGGGCTCCGCCCTGCCGCTCATGCCTGCCCCGGAAGCTGTATCGTCAGACGCGCGAGGATACTAGATGTGGGGCAATGAGACCACAAAGCGTCAAGGAATACAAAAATTCTCACAAAGGGGCGGCCAAGCGGTCGGTCAGGTGGTGACCACCGACACGTCGCTCATCGACAGCATCTCCTCCGTCTCGGCCAGCGCGTCGGGGGTGCCGATGTGGAACCACAGCCCGTCATGGGCGAGGCCGAAGAGGCGCCCGGCCTCCTGCGCGCGGTCCCAGACGCGGTTGGTGGAGAAGGCGCCGTCGGGAGTGTCCTGCCCGAACAGTTCCGGCTTCACGATCTGGACGCCGGCGTAGACGAAGGGGGCGATCTCCATCTCGCCGCGCCGGGTCAGCCGGCCCAGCGGGTCCATGTGGTAATCGCCGCGCCCCTCGTAGCCCACCGCCTTGGTGGTCGCCATCAGCAGGAGGAGCGCGTCCATCTCCTCCGGATTCCAGTGGCGGGCAAGCCGCGCCAGCGTGGGGGAGGGACCGTCGAGCCACAGGATGTCGGCGTTGACCACATAGACCGGGTCGTTGCCGAGCAGCGGCAGGGCCTTTTTCACGCCGCCGCCGGTCTCCAGCAGCGTGTCCTCCGGCGACAGGGTGATGGCCGGGGCGGTCCGTCCGGCCAGATGGGCGGCGATCATCTCGCCCTTGTAATGGCTGTTGACCACGGCGGCGGTCACGTCGGCCTCCTCCAGCCGGTCGAGCGCGTGGTCGAGCATCGGCTTGCCCATCACTGAGATCAGGGGCTTCGGGCGCTCCAGGGTCAGAGGGCGCATCCGCAGGCCCAGCCCGGCGGCCATCACCATGGCCTTGGCGGGTGCGGTGGTCACAGGCGGCGTCTTGGTGCGGGTCTTCTTCGAGAGAGGCGACATAATCAATCCGGCTCCGGAACGACAAGCTCCGCGCGGGTACCCGGCGGCAGATGACGGGCGAACCAGTCGGCGACCGGGGCCAGTTCGGGCTTGGCGAGCTGGCCTTCCAGAAGCCGCCAGACGCGCGGCAGGTGTAGGAGATAGCCGCGTCGGCGCTGCAACGCCAGACGTACGAAGATGGCGACGATGCGGGTGTGCCGGATGGCGCCCAGCACCGCGTAGGAGCGGCGGAAGGCGCCCCAGTCCCGATCCGGGAAAGCGGTGCGGTAGCGGTCGAGCAGAACGCTCTCCAGCCCAGCGGGCAAGTCGCGGCGGGCGTCCTCCAGCAACGACACCAGATCGTAGGCGACAGGGCCGAGCCCGGCGCTCTGGTAATCGATCAGCCCCGCTGCCCGCAGGCCGGGCCTTGGCAGCCGCATCACGTTGTCCACATGGTAATCGCGCAGCAGCAGCGACTGCGGCCCGGCGCAGGCCTCCGGCACCACTGCGTTCCACGCCGCGTCGAAGGCGGAGCGCGCCGTGTCGGACAGTGGTTTTCCAGTCGCCGCGGGCAGGTAGACGTCGGCGAACAGCGCCACCTGCTGCGTGAACAGGGCCGCGTCGTAGAGCGGCAGGTTCAGGCAGGCCGCCTCCTCCACGGGGAAGCGGCGGTGCAGTTCGATCAGAACGTCGGTCGCGAGCTCGTAGAGCGGGCGCGGCTCCTCCCCCGCGTTCAGCAGGCGGGTCAGCGTGCCGTCGCCGAAATCCTCCTGGATGGCCAGCCCCGCCTCGACCTCCGCCGCCAGGATGGCCGGAACCGAGAAGCCCAGCCGGTCCAGCGTCGCGCCGATGGCGATGAAGGGCACCAGATCCTCCGCCGGTGCGGGGGTGTCGACGAGGATCAACGTGCCACCGTCTGGAGTCCTCAGCCGCTCGTAGCGGCGCGCCGAGGCGTCGCCGGCCAGCGGCTCGCGTTTGGCCCCCTCCAGCCCGTGGCGGGCGAGGAAGCCGGCGATCTGCGACGCGCGGTCGGTCACGGCCGCTCCAGTCCGGAAAGGTCGAGGGCGCCCAAGCGCAAGCCCCACGCGCCGTGGCCGGTCAGGGTGGCGCGGCGCTCGGCCGGCCCGGCGAAGCTCATCGCGACGTCGAGGCGGTCGGCGGGCAGCAGCGGACCCAGCCGGTCCGGCCATTCCACCAGCAGGACGGCCTCGGCGCGGGCCTCGTCCCAGCCCAGTTCCGTCACCTCGTCGGGGCCGGACAGGCGGTAGAGGTCGAAATGCCAGACCGGGCCGATGTCCGTCTCGTAGGTCTGCACCAGCGTAAAGGTGGGGGACGGCACCTCGGCGTCCTCCTCCGTCACGGCGCGGATCAGGGCGCGGCACAGGGCGGATTTGCCGGCGCCCAGGTCGCCGCGCAGGGCCACGAGGTCGCCGGGCGCCAGCGCGGCGGCCAAGCGGCGGGCCAGCGCGGCGGTCGCCTCCTCGCTCGGCAGCGTGACGGCGCGCGCGTTGGGGGAATCGGTCTGGGTCATGTCACGGGATGCGGTTCATATCAGCGGCGGTCATCAACGTCGCGAGGCGGCCTTGCGCGGCACCGGGCCGGGGGCAGGGGCGGGGGCGGGCTCCGCCGGCTCGCTGCGCTCTTCCACCAGACGCGGCGGCTTCTTGAAGTTCATGGTGATCATCAGCGTCAGGGCGCCGTTGATGAGGTGGATCATCTTGTCGGATTCGACGGGCAGGGGGATCTTGCGCCCCATGCAGTAGGACACCAGCGCCGCCGCGACCTCGGACTCGTGCAGCGTCATGCTGCGGTCGTCGCCCTCGTCCCCGGTGACCTGGATCAGCGTCTCCACCCCGCCGCCGCCGGGCTGGCCGGGACGGTAGGTGACCTTGCCGACCGTGCCGTTGGGCAACGGCTCCTTCATCCGGCGACGGCGGTCGAGCACGGCCTTCACGACCTCCTGGTCGGTGAACACGAGGCAGCGCAGCTCCTTCATCGCCAGTCCTTCATTGCGGCCGCTCCGGCACGGGGGAAACGGGCAAATCCTACCCCACGGAGACCGCACGCCCAGAAGGAAATCGGCGGGACCGCACCCATTTTGCGCGCGCCGTTCGCCCTCCCCGTGCAGGGCGGGGTTGACCGGGGGCGCGAAACCGGACAATTGAAGGCGTCATCGTTCCCCCGTTTGCACAAGGCAGCGCGTCCCATGTCGCACACCGTCCATCGCACCGACGTCGTCATCGTCGGCGCCGGCCCCGTCGGTCTCTTCGCCGTGTTCGAATGCGGCATGCTGAAGATGCGATGCCATGTGGTGGACGCGCTGGACATGGTGGGCGGGCAGTGCACCGCGCTGTACCCGGAAAAGCCGATCTACGACATCCCGGCCCACCCGGCCATCGAGGCCGCCGACCTGATCGACCGGCTGGCGGAGCAGGCCGCTCCCTTCAGCCCGACCTATCATCTGGGCCAGCAGGTCGAGAAGCTGACCCGGACGGACGAAGGGCGCTGGCTGGTGGAGACCAGCATCGGCACGCGCATCGACACCCAGGCGGTGATCATCGCCGCCGGCAGCGGCGCCTTCGGCCCCAACCGCCCGCCGCTGGACGGGCTGGAGCAGTATGAGGGCACGTCGGTCTTCTACATGGTCCGCCGCAAGCAGGACTTCGCCGGCAAGCGCGTGGTGATCGCCGGCGGCGGCGATTCCGCCGTGGACTGGACGCTGTCGCTGGCCGACGTGGCGGAGAAGGTCTACGTCGTCCACCGCCGGCCCAAGTTCCGCGCCGCCCCGGAAAGCGTCGCCCGCATGGACGTCCTGGTCCGCGAGGGCAAGGTGGAGATGGTGGTGCCCTACCAGCTCTCCGGTCTGGTCGGCGAGAACGGCCAGCTCTCCGCCGTGCGCGTCGCCACGCTGGACGGCGAGGAGAAGGATCTGCCGGCCGACGCGCTGCTCGCCTTCTTCGGCCTGTCGATGAATCTGGGGCCGATCGCCGAGTGGGGTCTGAACCTGGAGCGCAGCCACATCGGCGTCAGCCTGCCCGGCTGCGCCACCAGCGCCCCCGGCGTCTACGCCATCGGCGACATCGCCACCTACCCCGGCAAGCTGAAGCTGATCCTCTGCGGCTTCTCCGAGGCGGCGCAGGCGGCCCACGCCATCCACCCGCTGGTCCATCCGGGCGAGGCGCTGCACTTCGAATACTCGACCTCCAAGGGCGTTCCCGGCGCCGAGTAAGAACGGAAACGGGCCGCCGGGGGTACCGGCGGCCCGCTCCGTCAACGGCTGACGGGAGGCATGACAGAGGGGCTGCATTCGAAGTTCCCTCTCCCCTCTGGGGAGAGGGTTAGGGTGAGGGGGTTGCGCTTTTGCCGGACTTGCCGCCAAGCACATCCCCCTCACCGGCCCTCCGGGCCACCCTCTCCCCGGAGGGGAGAGGGTTAAAGAGGGCAAAAGCGCCCCCGTGGTAGGAAAGGGATCAGCCGCCGCGGGGGCCCTTGTCAGGACCCGGACCGGGGCCATGGCCGTCGTGCATGGGGCCGGGGCCGTGATGGCGCGGGCCGGGACCGCCCATGCCGCCGCCCATCATGCCGTGACCGGCGCGGCTCAAGAAGCGGTCGGCCTGCTTCTGCTGGTCGGGGGTGAGCTGGGCGTAGAGGTCGGTCAGCGCCGGGCGCACCTGCTGAAGCTGGGCGAGGCGGGCCGACATCATGGCCTCCATCCGCTCAAGCCGGGCCGGGGCGGCCGTGGGCATCGGCTGGTCCTTGTACTTGGCGCAGAGATCCTGGGTGGGCTTCTGGCTCGCCTTGGCGGCTTCGGCGAACTTGGTCCAGGCGGCGCGCTGCTGGTCGGTGATGTTCAGCTTCTTCTCGGCGTAGGCCAGCATGCCGGCCAGCCGGGCGTCCTGATCCTCGCACATCCGGGAGAAATGCCGGCCGCCGTCCGGACCGGGGCCAGGGCCGGCGCCGGGACCCGGCTGCTGCTGGGCGAAGACCGGCACGGCGAGGCCGAGGCCGAGAACCAGCGCGGCGGTGGTCATCATAGCGCGTTTCATGGGGATGCTCCTTGTTATCGACGGGGTCTTGCGTTCCCGATGACCCCGATGATGGGCCGGCAACGTATCCGGTTGATGTCCGGCCTTCCGTGAATTGGTAACGCTGTGTAACAGCCGGCCTCCCCGTAACGTGGCGTTACACATTTCTTCTTCACCCCGGCGCCCGCGCGTCGGATCATGCGTTCCATGGACCGCACACCTCACCTGCTGGTGGTCGACGACGACCGCGAAATCCGCACCCTCCTGTCGCAGTTCCTGACGCGGCACGGCTTCCGCGTCACCGGGGCCAAGGACGGGGTGGAGATGATGCGCACGCTGGACAGCGCGCGCGTGGACCTGATCGTGCTCGACCTGATGATGCCGGGGGAGGACGGGCTGAGCCTGTGCCGCCGCCTGCGCGCCGCCCCCGAGACGGCGCAGACGCCGGTCATCATGCTGACCGCGATGGGCGAGGAGACGGACCGCATCGTCGGGCTGGAGATGGGCGCCGACGACTATCTGGCGAAGCCCTTCAGCCCGCGCGAGCTGCTGGCCCGCGTCAAGGCCGTGCTGCGCCGCGCCTCCGGCCCGCCGGTGTCCGGCGGCGCCACGGGCAAGACGCTGGGCTTCGAGGGCTGGACGCTCGACCTCGCCAAGCGGGAGCTGCGCTCGCCCGACGGGGTGCTGGTGCAGCTGTCCGCCGGGGAGTACGACCTGCTGGTCGCCTTCGTGGAGCATCCGCAGCGGGTGCTGACCCGCGACCAGCTGCTCGATCTGGCGCGCGGGCGCTCGGCGGTGCCCTTCGACCGCTCCATCGACGTGCAGGTCAGCCGCCTGCGCCGCAAGATCGAGCCCGACCCCGCCGACCCCACCATGATCAAGACGGTGCGCGGCGGCGGCTATCTGTTCACCCCGGCGGTGACGGGGGCCTGAGATGAGCAATCTTGGCTTGGAAGTGGGCCGCAAGAGCCGCCTGCTGGTGGCCCGGCGCTGGCTGCCGGACAGCATCGCCTCGCGGCTGGTGCTGACCGTGGTTCTGGCGCTGCTGCTGACCCAGGCGGTCAGCGCGCTGGTCTATCTGACCGACCGTCCCCCGGGTCCGCCGGCCCACAGCATGCGCGTCCTCGTCCAGCGCGTCACCGCCATCGTCCAGCTCGTGGAGAGCACCCCGCCGCAGGAGCGGCGGCGGCTGGTCAAGGCGATCGACGACCCGGTGCTGCGGGTGGACTGGAACCCCGAGACGCCGCGCTTCGCCAACCAGCGCGAGGGCTTTCCCTTCGACCGGCTGCGCCGCGCCATCCGCGGCGAGCTGGAGGATCCCGACCGCGCCGTGGTGGTCGAGGTCCGGCGGGAGCGCCCCATGCCCGGCCCCTTCCCGGTGGACGAGCACCGCTGGGGCGCCGACGTCCGGCTGTCGGTGGGGCTGAAGGACGGGTCCTGGCTGACCTTCGTCGGCGGCGACCCGCTGGAGGGGCCGTTCCGGCTGCTGCGCTTCGCGCTGTGGATGGCGGGCATCGTCGGGGCGGTGGCCCTGGTCTCGGTCTGGACGGCGCGCCGCATGACCGCCCCCATCGCGCGCTTCGCCGACGCGGCGGAGCGGCTGGGCGTGGACGGCGAGGCGCCGCCCCTGCCGGAAGCCGGCCCGCAGGAGCTGCGCGCCGCCACCCGCGCCTTCAACCGGATGCAGGCGCGTCTGGCCCGCTTCGTCGCCGACCGCACCCAGATGGTGGCGGCGATGAGCCACGACCTGCGCACGCCGCTGACCCGCCTGCGCCTGCGCGCCGAGCTGGTCGAGGACCCGGAGATGCAGCGCAAGATGCTCGCCGACCTCGACGAGATGGCGGCGATGATCAACGCCACGCTGGCCTTCGCCCGCGACGACGCCAAGCACGAGCCGCGCGGCCCGCTCGACCTCGCCGACCTGCTGCAGAGCCTGTGCGACGACCGCGTGGACGCCGGCCACGAGGCGGCCTACGAGGGGCCGGCGCACGCGACGGTGGACGGGCGCCCGGTGGCCCTGCGCCGCGCCTTCGCCAACCTGATGGACAACGCCATCGCCTATGGCGGGGGCTTCACCGTGCGCCTGCGGCCCGCGGAGGGGGAACTGCGGGTGGAGATCGAGGACGGCGGCCCCGGCATCCCGGAGGCCGAGTTCGAGAAGGTCTTCGCCCCGTTCTACCGTCTGGAGCGCTCGCGCTCCCGCGACACCGGCGGGGTGGGGCTGGGGCTGGCCACCGCCCGCACGGTGGTGCGCGGCCACGGCGGCGACATCGCGCTGGCGAACCGCCCGGAGGGCGGGCTGCGGGTGACGGTGACCCTGCCGCGGTGAGCTTTATGCATCTCGCTTGGGCATCAATTCCGGAAGCTTTGCCCCCACCCCAACCCTCCCCCGCTTTCGCAGGGGAGGGGATAAGCTCCCTCTCCTGCGAAGCGGGGGAGGGTTGGGGCCCATGCGCAGCATGGGAAGGGTGGGGGCAACCGTAGCCTCTGTTCAGGCTCCGGAATGCACCGCAACATCGGCGGCGTATCGGCGTTTAACGGTGCAGGATCAACGTCACCGGAGGTTGCCGCCGTGCCGCAGATCGACCGCACCCCCGCGCCCGTGGACCGCCGCCCCCATGTCGTGATCGTCGGGGCGGGGTTCGGCGGGCTGGCCTGCGCGGAGGCCCTGGGCGGGACGAACATCCGCGTCACCATCATCGACCGGAACAATTATCACCTGTTCGTGCCGCTGCTCTATCAGGTGGCGACCGCCGCCCTGTCGCCCGCCGACATCGCCGAGCCGATCCGCCGCATCGTCAGCCGCCACCCCAACATCGACGTGGTGATGGGCGAGGTGACCGGCATCGACCGTACGGCCAAGCGGGTGGAACTGGCCGACGGCAGCTTCGTCCCCTACGACCGGCTGGTGCTGGCCACCGGCTCCTCCTACAGCTATTTCGGGCACGACGACTGGGCGGAGATCGCCCCCGGCCTGAAGACCATCGAGAACGCCCGGCGGATCCGCGCCCGGCTGCTGATGAATTTCGAGCAGGCGGAGATGTGCGAGGATCCGGCCCGCCAGAAGGCGCTGATGACCACCATCGTGGTGGGCGGCGGCCCCACCGGCGTGGAGATGGCCGGGGCGGTGGCCGAGCTGGCCCGCTTCGCGCTGGCCCGCGACTTCCGCCGCATCGACCCGCGCACCGCCCGCGTCCTGCTGGTCGAGGCCGGGCCGCGCATCCTGTCCACCTTCCCCGACGACCTCGGCCAGTACGCCCGCCGCAAGCTGGAGGAGCTGGGCGTCGTCGTGCTGACCGGGCAGGCGGTGGAGAGCATCACGCCGGAGGGTGCGACGGTCGGCGGGCGCTTCATCCCGGCGGGGGCCATCGTGTGGGGCGCCGGGGTCAAGGCGTCGCCCGCCGGCTCCTGGTTGGGGGTGGAGACCGACCGCAGCGGGCGCATCCTGGTCGACGCCGACATGGCGGTGCCGGGCGTGCCCGATGTCTACGCGCTGGGCGACACGGCGGCGCTGGCCGGCGACGACGGCAAGCCGCTGCCCGGTCTGGCCCAGGTCGCCAAGCAGCAGGGCGAGCATCTCGGCGGCGGGCTGGAGGCCAGCCTGTTGCGCGGCCAGCCGCTGGAGCCCTTCCGCTTCCGCAACCGCGGCAACACCGCCATCGTCGGGCGCAGCGCCGCCGTCTTCGATTTCGGGACGCGCAAGCTGAAGGGCTGGTTCGCCTGGGTGCTGTGGGCGATCGTCCACGTCTATCTGCTGGTGAACTTCCACAAGCGGGTGCTGGTCACCATGCAGTGGCTGTGGCGTTGGGCGACCTATCAGCGCGGCGCGCGTCTCATCACCACCGACCGCCCGGTGTCGGTCGCGGAATCCGTCACCTCGCCGCACGGCGGGAGCGCCGAGCCCTTCCGCGACGCGCGGCGCGGCCAGGGCTGACCGGACAGGTCAGGGGGCGGGCGGGAGCGGCAGGACGCAGCGGAAGCGGGTGCCGTGACCCGGCCATTCCTCGACCTCCAGCCGCCCGCCGTGCAGTTCCATGACGTTGCGGACCAGCGACAAGCCGAGCGCCGCGGCGCCGCGCGGGTCGTTGCGGTCGTAGCGCGAGGGCGGGGCGGCCTCGCCCGGCCCGGTGCCGCTGCCCACCGTCAGCACGAGGGCATCGGCTTTCCGCTCTCCGGACAGCAGGATGCGGCGGTCCGCCGGCGGGTGGCGGATGGCGCCGACGACCAGGGTGAACAGCGCCTGCTTGAGCCGCCGCTCGTCGCCCTCCGCCTCGCCCAGCGACGACGGGGCGGTGAGGTCGAGGCGCAGCCCCTCGCGCCGCGCCCACTCGCGGGTCAACTCGCCCACCGTCTCCAGCAGGTCGGGCACGTCCACGGTGCCACGGTCGAGCGTGGTCACCCCGGCGCCCAGGCTGGTCATGTCGACCACGTCGTCGATCAGCTCCAGCAGCCGCTCGCCGGCGTTCAGCACGCCCTTCACATACTCGATCTGGCGCGGATTCAGTTCGCCGAAATACTGGTTCGCCAGCACCTCGGCGAAGCCGATGATGCCGTTCAGCGGGTTGCGCAGATGGTGCGAGACGTTGGCGATGAACTCGCTCTTCAACTGGTCGGCGGCCTCCAGCGCGGCGTTGGAGGCGCGCAGCGCCTGCTCCAGCCGGGCGCTGTCGGTGACGTCGAGATAGCTGTTCAGCACCGCCCCGTCGGGCAGCGGCAGGGTGGAGAACTCGACCACCGAGCCGTCCGCCCGCTCCAGCCGGCCCGAGCGCACGGCGCGCTCCAGCGTCGCGCCGATCATCTCGTCCTTCAGGCTGTCCCAGTCGCCGCCATTCTCCAGGAAGGGCCGCATCCGCTCGAACAGGGCGGAGATGTGCGGCTCGCCCAGCAGGTCGTCGTCGTCGAGGTCCCAGACCCGCGCGAAGGCCGGGTTGGACAGCTTCAGCCGGCCGTCGCCGCCGAACACCGCGATGCCCTCGGCCAGATTGTCCAGCGTCTCCTGCTGCACGGCGATCAGCGTGTTGTAGGAGGATTCCAGGGCCAGCGTGTTGGTCACGTCCTCCAGGATCTGCATCAGCCCGCCCAGCGGGTGGGGGGCGGCGAGGCTGCGCAGCGTCGTGCCGTCCGGCAGGTGCATCAGCTCCTCGACCGGCTCCAGCAGGCGGGTGTAGCGGCTCAGCCGCTCGCGCTTGTAGCTCTGGTAGTCGGCGTATTCGGGCAGGCGGCGGCGGGTGCGCAGCTCCTCCAGGATCTCGCCGTGGGTGGGCTGGCTGCGCAGCCAGGACTCCTCCAGGTCCCACAGCCGGGCGTAGGCCTGGTTGAAGAAGGTCAGCCGCGTGTCGGCGCCGAAGATGGCGATGGCCGCACCCAGCCGCTCCAGCACCTCGGCGTGGGCGGCGAGGTGGCGGCTCAGCTCGCCGCGCATCTCCTCCACCGCCGTGACGTCCAGCGCGTAGCCGACGACCAGCGTGCCGCCGTCGGGGGAGGGCAGGGGGGCCTCGGTGACCTCCAGGAGGCGGCGCTCGCTGCCGATGACGGCGGAGACCCGCTCCGACTGGGCGACCCCGCTGTGCAGCGCCCGCTGCGCCAGGGCGCGCCCGGCGCCGTCCGCGGTCAGCTCCCGGCCGCTGTCCGGAACGGCGGCGGGCTCCGAATCCACGGCGCGGGCGTAGGCGCGGTTGCACCAGGACAGCATCTGCCCGGTCCCGCGCAGCCACACCGGCAGCGGCAGGGCGTCCACCGCCGCACGCAGCTCGGCCAGCGCGGCCTCGGCGTCGCGCCGCCCCTGGGCCAGCCCATCGCGCTCGGCGCTGCGGTCGGTGACGTCCTCCAGCCAGACGACGTCCTGATGCCCGGAGGCATCCGTCGTGGTGGACGGCTCGGCGGACCGTTGCCCGCTCAGCAGCAGGCGCCGCCCGCCGCGGGTCGTCGCCTCGAGTCGGAAACCCTCGCCCGCGGCGCGCAGGCGGCGGACGGCTTCGGCGACGCGCGGAGCGTCGGCGTCGGTGAAGGCGTTCGCGATGTCCTGGCCCGGCACCGCGCCGAGCAGCCGGGAGCAGCCGGGCGCCGCGCTGACGCCACCACCGGCGTCCCAGGCGCACCAGGGGTGGGGCGCGGCGGCCAACAGGGCCTCCAGGCGCGCGACGTCGGCCGCCAGCCGGTCGCTGCGGCGGCGTTCCCGGCCGGTCCAGAACAGCCCGCCGAAGCCGGCGGCGCCGAGGACGCCGGCAAAGCCAAGCATGGTGGGCGAGCCGGAGGGCCCGGCCATCAGGCCGACTCCCACCGCCAGCCCCAGCGCGGCGAAGGCGTATGATCGGGTCAAGACACTCACGCGGGTGAGACTAGTCCACGCCTCCCGGCGGAGCAAGGCGGGCCGGCGGTGGTGCCACTTTCGGAGATGGCGCAGCCCTTTCGCACGACCCGACTGCATGGCCCGATTCCATGGCCCGATTTCACGGCCCGGTGCGCACGGCCCGTTCGGAGGCCCTCACACCGCTTCTCCGACCCGCAGGACGCGGATTGCCGTTTCCACCGCCGGATAGGCGGCGCGCACCGCCGCCAGGGCTTGCACCGCCCCGTCCCGGTCGCCGTGGTGGGCCGCGAGTTCCAGGGTGGAGGCGCTGCGTCCCAGCCGCTCGGCCCCCGCCGTGCGGGCGGCCCCGGCCAGCGTGTGGGCGGCGCCGCGCAGGGCCTCCAGGTCGTTGCGCTCCAGGGCGGCGGCGGCCTCGTCCAGCAGCGGGCGGGTGGTTTCCAGGAAGAAGTCCAGCATGTCCAGCGCCATCCCGTCGAGCGCGCCGAAGGTGGTGCGGGCATGGTCGAGGTCGAGCGCCCGGTCTTCCGCCCCGGCGGCCTCCGCCGCGGGAGGCTCGTCGGGGGCTGCGGCGCTGCCCTCGCCGAACGCGCGGTTCAGGGCGACGGCGAGCTGCCGCAGGGTCACCGGCTTGGCGATGTAGTCGTCCATGCCCGCGGCGGTGCAGCGCTCCATCTCCCCGGCCAGGGCGTTGGCGGTCATGGCGATGATGCCGGTGCGCGGGCGGGGAACGCCGCCCGACTCGGCAACCGACTCGGCGCTGCGGATCTGGCGCGACAGCTCGTAGCCGTCCATGCGCGGCATGTGGCAATCGGTGATCAGCAGCCGGTAGGGCCGCGCCCGCCAGGCGGTCAGCGCCTCCAGCCCGTCGCCGGTCAGGTCGGCCTCGAAGCCGAGCTGACGAAGCTGGCGCAGGATCACCTGCTGGTTGGTCGGGTGGTCCTCCGCCACCAGGATCGCCGGCGGAGCCGCGGCGGGCGACGCCATGCCGAGGGAATCGGTGTCGGGGGAAGCCGTGTCGAGGGCGGCTCGTCCGCCGTCCGCCGCGGAGGACGCGGGGTCGGCGGGGCGCTCCGGGGAAACGGCGCGTCCGGCCAGGGCGGCCAGACGGCGGAACAGGGCGTCGCGGCGGATCGGGCGGCCGAGATGGTCGTGGCGCGGCGGTTCCCCGGCGTCCGTCCGGCCGTCCTCCTCGCCGTCCGGCAGGCAGTCGCCGGCCTGCTCCCGCCCGTCCACCAGATGCAGCGTGGGCGGCGGGCGGGCTCCGGCGGCGGCGATGCGGGCGAGCACCGCCGGAGCGGACAGCCGCGGGTTGGGCGCGCCGGGCGCGTCGTCGGGATGGTGTTCCAGCAGGCCGTCGGACAGGATCAGCAGGTCGGCGTCGGCCATTGTCAGCAGCTCCACCGCCTCGTCCGCCGTCGTGGCGTCGGCGACGGCGGCGCGCTTGTCCTCCAGCGCGCGGATCAGCACGGAGCGCTGCACCGGGTCGGGCTCGGCCACGATGATGGACAAGCCGGAGAGGTCGGTGTCGTCGCGCGGGGCGGATTGCGGGTCGCCCGGCGCCAGATCCACCGTGAACCAGAAGGTGGAGCCGCAGCCCGGCGCCGATTCCACCCCGATGCGCCCGCCCATCATCTCGACCAGACGGGCGCAGATGGCCAGCCCCAGCCCGGTGCCGCCGAAGCGGCGGGTGGTCGAGCTGTCGGCCTGGCTGAAGGGCTGGAACAGGCGGGCCTGTCCGGCGCCGCTGATGCCGATGCCGGTGTCCTCCACCGAAAAGCGCAGACGCAGCCGCTCCGACCCGGCGGCGGACGGCTCCAGCCGGGTGCGCAGGACGACCCGGCCGGCGTCGGTGAACTTGATGGCGTTGCCCGTCAGGTTGAACAGGATCTGGCGCAGCCGGCCGGGATCGCCGCGCACCGCCGCAGGCACCTTGCGGTCGAGGTCGCAGACCAGCAGCAGCGCCTTCTGGTGGGCCTGCGGGGCCAGCAGCTCCGCCACCCCCTCCACCAGCTCGCGCGGGTCGAGGTCCATCTCGTCGAGGTCGAGCTTGCCGGCCTCGATCTTGGACAGGTCGAGGATGTCGTCGATGATCCGCAGCAGCGCCGTGGCGCTGTCGCGCACCGTGGTGACCAGCTCGGTCTGCTCGGCGTCCAGCGGGGTCAGGGCGATCAGCTCCAGCATGCCCAGCACGCCGTTCATCGGGGTGCGGATCTCGTGGCTCATGGTCGCCAGGAACTCCGACTTGGAGCGGGCGGCGACCTCCGCCTGCTCCTTGGCGTGGCGCAGGTCCTCCTCGGCGCGCTTGCGGCCGGTGATGTCGTAGCTCCAGGCGAGGATCGCCGGCTCCCCCTCGAACTCGGTGCGCTGGAGGGTCTGGAGCGCCCAGACGCGGCTGCCGTCGGGCCGGTCCACCGCCACCTCGACGTCGCGGGCGACCAGACCGGGGCCGTCCTGCGGCAGGGCGCGCCCGTGCAGGGTGGCGCCGGGCAGGGCGAGCGCGTGGCGGCGCCCGACGAAGGCGTCCGGCGGCAGGCCGGCCAGCTCCGCCGCACGGGCGTTGGCGAAGGCGACGGAGCCGTCGGGCCGCCCGATCGACACGCCGACCGGGCTCTGCTCCAGGATCGCGCGCAGGCGGCGCTCGCTGTCCGACAGGGCGTGCTCGCGCGAGCGGATGGTGGCGACGAAGTAATGCAGGGCGCGCGCCATGTCGGCGATCTCGTCCTGCCCGTGGGTGGGGATGGCGACGGACCGCCCGGCGGCCGACGCGGTCATGGCCGTCTGGAGCCCGCGCAGCCGCCGCACCACGTTGCGGTGGATGTAGAGGAAGATGCCGAGCGCGCCGAGGATCGAGACCACGGCCATCGCCAGGATGGCGTTCTTGCCGTCGCGGATCACCCGCTCGAACTCGCCGGAGCGGGCGGCGATGTCCTGCTCGATGGCCAGGAAATGGTCGGACACCGCGCCGACCAGCCGGTCGGAAACGTTCTGGTTGCGGGTGATCGACCCCTTGATGGCGCGCGCCAGCCCGATTTCCGTCAGGCGACTGGCGAACAGGTTGTGCTCGCCGAGCCCCAGCGCCTCCAGTTCCCGATACAGCGGCTCCAGGTCGAAGGCGGGGCCCGGCGGCAGGCCGGACACCGCCTCCGCCGCGCGGTCCATCGCGGCGCGGTACTCCTGGCGCAGCCGCTCCACCCGCGCCTCGTGGTCGGCGCGGGAGGCGGCGAGCATCAGCAGGATGGCGTGCTGCGCCTCCGCCGTCCACAGGTCGACCCGCCGTTCGGCGTCCTGGGACCCTTCTAGCTCGGCCAGGGTCCGCGGAACCGGGGCCTCGTCCCGCAGCGACCGCTCGGCGTCGCGGATGCGCTCGGCGAGCTGGATCAGGCGGCCGACCAGCCCGCCCGTCTCCGCCGCGGCGGCGAGCTGGCGCTCCACCTGGGTGTTCAGGGTCATCAGGTTGGCGACCAGCTCGTTCTTGCGGCGCTGCAGCTCCGCCACGTCGGCCACGTCGGTGCCGCGGTCGCGCAGCCGGGTCATCAGGTCTTCCAGCAGGGCGATCTGGTCGCTCAGCCGGGCCATCACCGATTCGCGCACCGACTGGCTCTGCACCGCCACCAGGGCCGGTGCGTTGGCGGCCAGCGTGCCGCTCTGCTGGGCGAGCTGCGAGGCGTTGACGAGGCCCGGCACCTTGGCCGTGGCGATCTGCTCGAACCCCTGGTGGAAGCGGCCGAAGAGGGAAACGGCCACCACGCCGGTGGCGGCGGTCAGGCCGGCGATCACGGTCAGACCCGCCAGGATGCGAAACGCCACGCCCAGCCGGGGAAGGGGCATGCCCGTGCCTCGATTTCTTGTCGTCCGATTGAGATAACACGGGCAATCGGCCGGGCGCAATTCACACCCCCCCTTTGGCGCACTGCGTGGCGCAATACCCGGCGCAATCGGACGCTGCCGGGGAAGGCGCCGGGCGCCTTGGCGGGCTTGACCCGCCCAGGTTGCCGACCGAAGCTGAAGCGCAGGCGGCAGGGAGAGGTGCCCGATGGGCTTGGTCCGGTCTTTCGCGCGGGGTGCGGCGGTCGCGCTGGTTCTCGCGGCGGCGTTGGCCGCGCCGTCCGGCGCTGCGCGCGCCGAGACGCTGGAGGACGTGCGCGATCGCGGGCTGCTGCGCTGTGGCGTCTCGTCCAGCGGGGCCGGTCTGGCGACGGTGGACGACAGCGGCCACTGGCGCGGCTTCTTCGTGGACATGTGCCGGGCGCTGGCCGCCGCCGTCGCCGGCCACGCCGACCGGGTGGAGTTCGTCGAGACCAACTCCGAGAACCGCTTCGCCATCCTGCGCAACGGCGAGGTGGACGTGGTGATGGAGGGCACGACCTGGACCCTGCAGCGCGACGCCACCTTCGGCATCGGTTTCCCGGTGGTCTACCTGTTCGACGGCCAGGGGTTCATCGCGCACCGCGCCCAGAACATCGCCCGCCTGTCCGACCTGCCGGCCGGCGCCTCGGTCTGCGTGATCGAGCAGACCACCAGCCTGCGCAACCTGGAGGACTGGATGGCCCGCACCGGGGTGCGCTTCCGCCTGAAGCCGGTGCGCTCGACCGAGGGGGCGCTGTCGGCCTTCTTCAACCACCACTGCGACCTCTACACCAGCGACCGCATCGGCCTGCACGCCCAGCGCCTGCTGAAGGCCCCCGAGCGCGAGGACTACGTCATCCTGCCGGAGGCGATCTCCAAGGAGCCGCTGGGGCCGATGGTCCGCCCGGACGAGCGGCGGTGGTTCGACATCGTGCGCTGGGTGTTCCTGGCCACCGTCCTGGCCGAGGAGAAGGGGATCACCGCCGCCAACGCCGCCCGCCTGAAGGGGGAGGCGCAGGACCCGGAGGTGCGCCGCTTCCTCGGGGCCGCCGCCGGGGTCGGCTGGGGGCTGGGGCTGGACGACGGCTGGGCCTTCCGCGTCGTCACCCAGGTCGGCAATTACGGCGAAATCTTCGACCGCCATCTGGGCGCCGCCTCGCCGCTGGGCATCGAGCGGGGGATGAACGGGCTGTGGATGAACGGCGGCCTGCATTACGCCCCGCCGCTGGGGGGGTGAGGAGGGCGGCGCTCTGCCATGCCGAGTCGTCTCATTGCCTTCGCCGCGGCTTTTCCCATGTTGTGGGCATGTTCGGCGAAAGGTTCGGCGAACGCTTCAAATCCGGGCGAACCGCCGCTATGGTGGCGCCTTCCGGGCGCCGAGCGGCCCGCTTCAGGCAGTTTCCCAGGCCATGACCAGACCCAACACCTACCGTTCCGGTCCCGACGAGCGCGGGCATTTCGGCATCTATGGCGGACGCTTCGTCGCCGAGACGCTGATGCCCCTGATCCTTGAGGTGGAGAAAGCCTACCGCGAGGCCCGGGCCGATCCCGCCTTCGACGGCGCGATCCGCGAGCATCTCAAGCAGTATGTCGGCCGCCCGAACCCGCTCTACTACGCCGAACGCCTGACGGAAAAGCTCGGCGGCGCGAAGATCTACTTCAAGCGCGAGGAGCTGAACCACACCGGCGCGCACAAGATCAACAACTGCATCGGCCAGATCCTGCTCGCCCGCCGCATGGGCAAGAAGCGGATCATCGCCGAGACGGGCGCCGGCCAGCACGGCGTGGCGACCGCCACGGTCTGCGCGCTGTTCGACATGCCCTGCGTCATCTACATGGGCGAGACCGACATCGCCCGCCAGCAACCCAACGTCTTCCGCATGAAGCTGCTCGGGGCCGAGGTGGTTCCGGTGACCTCCGGCGCGCGGACGCTGAAGGACGCGATGAACGAGGCGCTGCGCGACTGGGTCACCAACGTCGCCGACACCTACTATCTGATCGGCACTGCCGCCGGCCCGCACCCGTACCCCGCCATGGTCCGCGACTTCCAGTCGGTGATCGGCGACGAGGTGCGCGTGCAGATGCAGGAGCTGGAGGGACGCCTGCCCGACAGCCTCGTCGCCTGCGTCGGCGGCGGCTCCAACGCCATCGGCCTGTTCCACCCCTTCCTCGACGACCCGTCGGTGCAGATGGTCGCGGTCGAGGCCGCCGGCCACGGCATCGACAAGGGGCCGCTGGCCCACGCCGCCTCGATCACCGGCGGCCGCCCCGGCGTGCTGCACGGCAACCGCACCTACCTGCTGCAGGACGAGGACGGGCAGATCCTGGAAGGCCACTCCATCTCCGCCGGCTTGGATTATCCGGGCGTCGGGCCGGAGCATTCCTGGCTGCACGACATCGGGCGCGTCGAGTACGTCTCGGCCACCGACCAGGAGACGCTGGACGCCTTCCAGCTCTGCGCCCGCACCGAGGGCATCATCCCCGCGCTGGAATCGGCGCACGCGCTGGCGGAGATCGTCAAGCGCGCCCCGAAACTGCCCAAGGACCACCTGATGGTGCTCTGCCTGTCGGGCCGCGGCGACAAGGACATCTTCTCCGTCGCCCAGCATCTGGGAGTGAAGCTGTGAGCGCCCTCAACGACAAGGCCGTCGACAATGGCCGCATCGCCCGGCGGTTCGCCGCGCTGAAGGCGGAGGGCCGCGCCGGCCTCGTCACCTTCATCACGGCGGGTGACCCGGATCTGGAGACCTGCCGCGCCGTGCTGCACGGCCTGCCCGCCGCCGGCGCCGACCTGATCGAGCTGGGGCTGCCCTTCTCCGATCCGATGGCCGACGGCCCGGCGATCCAGGCGGCCAGCCTGCGCGCGCTCCACGCCGGGACGACGGCGCGCAAGACGCTCGACCTCGTGCGCGGCTTCCGCGCGACGGACGCCGACACGCCGATCATCCTGATGGGCTATTACAACCCGATCCACGCCTATGGGGTGGACCGCTTCCTGGCCGACGCCATCGAGGCCGGGGTGGACGGGCTGATCGTCGTCGACCTGCCGCCCGAAGAGGACGAGGAGCTGTGCATTCCGGCGCTGAAGGCCGGGGTGAACTTCATCCGGCTGGCGACGCCGACCACCGACGAGAAGCGCCTGCCGGCGGTGCTCCGGAACACCTCGGGCTTCGTCTACTACGTGTCGATCGCCGGCATCACCGGCACGGCCAGCGCCGACAACGCCGCGGTGGGCGCCGCGGTCGACCGGCTGAAGAGCCGGACCGACCTGCCGGTGGCGGTCGGCTTCGGCATCAAGACGCCGGAGCAGGCGGCCAACATCGCCCGCGTCGCCGACGCGGCGGTGGTCGGCTCGGCCATCGTCACGCGGCTGGCCGACGGGCTGGACGCGGACGGCAAGGCCCGTCCGGGTCTGGCCGAGGATGTGCTGGGCTTCGTCCGGGAACTGGCCGGCGGCGTGCGCGGCGCGCGCGGCTGAGTGCGTCGGGCCTAGATCGCCGGGCTGCGAGCGCCGGCTGAGCGGGATATCAGGAAGAATTCGATGAACTGGCTTACCAACTACGTCCGCCCCAAGATCCGCGCCCTCTATGCCCGCAAGGAGGTTCCCGACAACCTCTGGCACAAGTGCCCGAGCTGCGAGGCGATGCTCTTCCACCGCGATCTGGAGGAGAACCTCAACGTCTGCCAGCATTGCGGCTTCCACATGCGGCTGGACCCGATCAAGCGGCTGGCCTCGATGTTCGACGAGGGCGACTACCAGTCGGTCGAGCTGCCGAAGTCGGTGGTCGATCCGCTGAAGTTCCGCGACCAGAAGCGCTACACCGACCGCCTGAAGGAAGCCCAGACCAAGACGGGCCGCCATGACGCCATCGTCGTCGGCTCCGGCCTGATCGGCGGGCAGCCGGCGGTCGTCGCGGCCTTCGACTTCGGCTTCATGGGCGGCTCGATGGGCATCGCGGTGGGCGAGGGCATCCTGGCCGCCGCCCGCACCGCCATCGCCCAGAAGGCGGCGCTGATCGTCGTCCCGGCCTCGGGCGGGGCGCGCATGCAGGAAGGCATCCTGTCGCTGATGCAGATGCCGCGCACCACCATCGCGGTGGAGATGGTCAAGGAAGCCGGCCTGCCCTACATCGTGGTGCTGACCGACCCGACGACCGGCGGCGTCACCGCCTCCTTCGCGATGATCGGCGACATCCACATCGCCGAGAAGGGCGCGCAGATCGGCTTCGCCGGCGCCCGCGTGATCGAGAGCACGATCCGCGAGACCCTGCCGGAGGGCTTCCAGCGCTCCGAGTATCTCCAGGAACACGGCATGGTGGACATGGTGGTCCATCGCCGCGACCTGCGCCCGACCCTGTCGCGCGTCCTGACCCTGCTGATGCAGCCGGTCCTGGCCGTGGCGCCGGAAGCGCTGCCGGCCGCGGCCGTTCCGGCGGAGGAGCCGCGCAGCCAGGCCGAGGCCGCCGACGAGACGCCGGCCCAGGCGGGCGCCGAGAGGACCGGCTCCGAGCAGCCGGCCTGATCCCGCCATGCCGCTCGCTGAGTCGCTCGCCGATCCGGTTCTCGACCGGCTGAAGGGTCTGCACCCCAAGGTCATCGACCTGTCGCTGGACCGCGTGCACCGGCTGCTCGCCGCGCTGGGCCATCCGGAGCGGCGCCTGCCGCCGGTGGTCCATGTGGCGGGCACCAACGGCAAGGGCTCCACGCTCGCCTTCCTGCGGGCCATGCTGGAGGCCGCGGGGCTGCGGGTGCATGTCTACACATCGCCCCACCTCGTGCGCTTCCACGAGCGTATCCGGCTGGCCGGCACGCTGATCGACGACGACCGGCTGGCCGCCCTGCTGGAGGAGTGCGAGGTCGCCAACGGCGGCGGACCCATCACCTTCTTCGAGGTGACGACGGTCGCCGCCCTCCTCGCGTTCGCGCGGGAGCCGGCGGACGTGGTGCTTCTGGAGACCGGGCTGGGCGGGCGGCTGGACGCCACCAACGTGGTGGACCGCCCGGCGGTCACCGCGATCACGCGCATCTCCTACGACCACCGCCAGTTCCTCGGCGACACGCTGGAGGCCATCGCGGGCGAGAAGGCCGGCATCTTCAAGCCGGGCGTTCCCGCCGTGATCTATCCGCAGCCCGCGGAGGAGGCCGCCCGCACCCTGGCCATCCGGGCCGAGACGGTGGGCGCACCGGTTTCCGGCTGGTCGGTCACCCCGACCGAGGGTGGTTTCCGCTTCGAGAGCGACCGCCGTCGCATCGATTTGCCGCTGCCGGGGCTGGCCGGGGCGCACCAGATCGTCAACGCCGGGGTGGCGCTGGCCTGCCTGGACCATCTGCCGGTCGCGGTGGCCGAGGCGGTCGACGACGCGGCGGTACGCCGCGGCCTCGCCGCCGTGGAGTGGCCGGCCCGCCTGCAGCGGCTGACCCGCGGCCCACTGGCCGATGGGCTGCCCGCCGGCTGGGAGCTGTGGCTGGACGGCGGCCACAACGATTCCGCGGGCGAGGTTCTAGCCGTCCAGGCCTCGCGCTGGGCGGAGGGGGAGCCGGAACGGCCGTTGCTGCTGGTCTACGGGATGCTGGCGAGCAAGGAGCCGCGGGAATTCCTGGGTCCGCTGGCGCCCTTCGTCACCGCCGCCCGCACCGTCGCCATCCCCGGAGAGGAGGCGTCGCTGACGGCCGAGGACACCGCCGCAGCCACCCGCGCCTGTGGCATCGCCGACAGCGCGGCGGCGGCGGACGCGGGCAGCGCCCTGGAGGATCTGGCGGGGCGGGTCACGGGTCCGGCCCGCGTGCTGATCTGCGGCTCGCTCTATCTGGCCGGCACGGTCCTGGCGGAGAACGGCTGAACCACGGTCGAGCGGGGGCGTCAGCGCCCCTGCTTGCCGTCCAGCTCCAGCATGTTGCGCAGCGCGGCGAGGGTCTTGCCGAGCGTGCCCGAATCGTCCTTGGCCGCCTTCTTCCCGGACTCGTTGCTTTCGGTCCGTTTGCCGGCGCCGGGCCTGGGCTTTTCCGGGGCGGGCTTTTCCGAAGCGGGCTTTTCCGGCTTGGCTTTTTCCAATTCGGCCGCCGGGGCCGGCGGGACGAGGTCCAAAGGCTCGTCGTCCTCGTCGTCGTCCGGGGCCCCTTGCGGCGCGGGGCGCGGCAACGGCTTGAAGCCGGGCAGGGCGCTCGCCTCGGGGCGGGTGGGCGCGTCGCTTTTCCAGGCCGGGGTGGGCGGCTCGTCGAGATCGTTCTCCGCCTCGACGAGCGCGCGCAGGGCGCGCAACGCCTCCTCCATGTCCTGTTCCTGGGCGGATTTGCGCGGCACCGGGGCGCCGTCCTTGTCCGGAGCGTCGTCCGGCTCGTCGTCCGTGCCGGCGCGGTTCCAGAAGGCATCGTCGGCGCCGGCGTGCCGATCCGCCGCTTCGTCGTCCTCGGGGCCGTTGTCCTCAAGGTTGTCGTCGGCGTCCGCATCGCTGTCGAGGTCGTCGGCGGGCTTGCGCGACCGGCCGAACAGCGGGGTCACGACGCCGCCGTCCCGGTCGTCGCCGTCCTCATCCTCGTCGCGGTCGGCGGCGGCCTTCTGCACCATGCTGCGCAGGGCGGCGATGGTGCGGTCCAGCGGTTCGCTGCCGACGGACGCGGGGTCGCGCTCCCGGACGCGCTCCCACGGGGGAGGAGCCTTGTCGGGGTCGCGGATGGCGAAGCCCAGGATGTCGTCGTTGGACGGCTCCGCCCCGTCGTCTCCGTCCTGTTCGCCTCCGTCCAGTTCGTCCCTGCCCAATTCGTCGGGTTCGTCGTAGCGGGATTCGACGGCGTCCTTAAGCGAAAAGGCGGGGATCATGGCTGGGGCAGGGGGCGGGACCGGCGGGACTGGCGGTTCCTCCGCGCGGGCGCCGTCGCCGCGGCCGTCCAGGATGCTGCGGAGCGCCGCGATGGTGCGGTCGAAGGAGCGGGAGGCGTCGTCGTCCGGGTCGTCCGCGGCAACCGGCTGGCTCACCCGGGGGGGCTGGGCCGGAGGCGCAGGTTCGACCCGATTGTCCTCGTCGTCTCCGCCCTCATACCTGCTCTCGTCCGCATCCCGGTCCGCGAGCGTCCAGCGGCGCGCACCCCAGTCCTCGTCGTCGTCCCACGCGGCCTCGTCGGCCGTGCCGTCGTCATCGTCGTGGTGGCCGTCCTCGTGGTGGTCGTCCTCGTCGTGGCCGGCGAGATCGGCGAGCGACACCGGCTCCCACAGCGGGCGGCGGCCCGACTCCGGGGCGGCATCACCGTCCGCGGCCAGCCGCTCCAATTCCAACTCCAACGCCAGGTCCGGATCCAGCGCAGCGACGGGCCGGGCCGTGGCGGGCAGAGGGGCGGCGGGCACGGGGGCGGCGTCCTCCTCCGGCCCGTCCATCGCGTCGCCACGGCCCCGCATCGCGTCGAGCAGCCCTTGCAGGGCGGCCAAAGGGGCGGCGAAGGACGGGGCGTCCTCCTGCGAGGACGTCGCCGTCACGGGCGTCGAGAAGGGCGGGGGCGCCGGACGGCTTTCGGTGTCGCGGGAGTTGCAGCGCGAGCAGCGGTAATGGGGGGCGATGGACAGGACCGGATAATTGGGGCCGAAGCGCCGGTTCATGTCTGCGCGCGGCAGCACGCCCTCGTGGCCGCAGGCGCGGCAGCGGACGTGCACATCGACCTCGATGTCGCGCAGGTAAAGCATGCGTGCCATGGGCGCAGTATACGCAGCGGCGGGCCCATGCCCAGCGGATTCGCCGGCCGCCCCGCGCGCCGCGCCGGGTTCGGCGGTGATCTTTTCGGCATGCCGCCCCGGCGTGCGGCCGGAGAAGGCCCGGGGACGGTCCGGAGACGGCCCGGAGACGGATGGTTGGCAAGTCGTGGCGGAGCCGCTATGTTCAGCGCCGTGGCCCCGTAGCTCATCTGGATAGAGCGACGGTTTCCTAAACCGTAGGCAGCTGGTTCGAGTCCAGCCGGGGTCACCACCGCCTTCCGCGACCGGTTCCGCCGTCCGTCAACCGGCCCTCTGCCGAAGGGCTTCCCCATGACCGCACCCCTGTTGCAGGACGCCGTTCTCGTCACCGGCGCGGGCCGCCGCGTCGGCTTGCATCTGGCCGAGCGGATGATGGCGCTGGGGCACCCGGTCATCGCCCATTACCGCACGTCCACCGACGATCTGGAACGGCTGCGCGCCGCCGGGGCGGTCTGCCTGCACGGCGATCTCGCCGATCCGGACGGCGGGCCGCGGCTGGCCGACGCCGTGCGGGGCGTGGCGGGCAGCCTGCGGGCGGTCGTCCACAACGCCTCGGCCTTCGAGGTGACGGCGGCGGACACCGCGGACGCGCTGCGGCAGCTCGACGTCTTCCACGCCGTGCACGTCCGCGCCCCCTTCGCGCTGAATCGCGAACTGGCGCCGCTGCTGGGCGCCTGCTCGGCGCGGCGGGCCGACATCGTCCACATCACCGACATCTACGCCGACAACCCCAACCCGGCCTTCGACGCCTATTGCGCCAGCAAGGCCGGGCTGCAGAACCTCGCGCTGTCCTTCGCCAAGCGGCTGGCGCCCAAGGTGAAGGTCAACGTCGTCCAGCCGGGGCCGATCCTGTTCAAGGAGTGGCACGGCCCGGAGGCGCGGGCGCGGGTGCTGTCAGAGACGCTGCTCGGCGAGGAGGGCGGGGTGGAGGCCATCGGCCTGGCGGTCGAGGCCATCCTCCAGAACCACTATCAGACCGGCGCCGTCGTCGCGGTGGACGGTGGCCGGCGTCTCGCCTAACCGGGGCGAGCCGACGCTGCAGCCCGGCAGGGGGGTGGCGCACAGGTCGCCCTGCGGCGGCGGGACGGGCTTCCCGGTCAGCAGCGCGGCGATCTCCGCGAAGGGGGCGGCCAGATAGGGGTCCGGGCACAGGGCCGCCAGGCCGTCCGCCGGGAAGGAGCGGCCGACCCGTCCGATCAGGTCGATGTCGGCCGGCCGGTCGCGCGTCTTGCAGCCGGGGTGGTCGCGGTCGCGGCCCAGCGCCAGTTCGATCCCCACGCACAGCCCCTTGCAGCAGGCGGGGTCCAGCGCGCTCGGCACATAGGCGACGTAGTTGACGAAGGGATGGGCGCTCGCCATGCCGACCGGCGCCGTCCGGTAGAAGCGGCTGAGCAGGACGCGGCCGAAGAGATCGGCCAGCCGGGCGGCGATCCGCGCCGCGTTCCGCTCCGGGTCCAGGTTCGTTCCGATTCCCAGGATGTGGCCGGTCAACGGCAGAGAGGCGGCGGGCATCGGAATCAGAGCGTCCATGGGCATTCCATCAGGGGGCGTTCCATCAGGGGGCGTTCCATCGGGGGCGTTCCCTCGGTCGGGATGTGCGTTGAAAATCTGTGAAATGCCGCAGGAAACGGTGGCGCCGGATCGTTACATGATGGTCATGAGCGCAGAGAAAAATGAACGAATTTTGATACACCTTTCCGTATGTAAAAATTGGGACGGTTTTTTTTACAGAATTTTCGTTGGAACGCTCGTGGAAAGCAATCATGATAAAGGTTGAAAGGCCGAATTGCCGACGGTTAGCCGATATGGTGAATGGAATTGTTTGCCGTTTTGTCGCCCTGGCGTTGTTTGTACTTGCCAGCCCGGCTGGCGCCGGATCCCTGCCGGAGCCGACGGAAAAGCCGATCCTGGTCGTGTCGGGCCTGATCGGCACGACCAACCGCGACGGCATGGCGGTCTTCGACCGCCCCATGCTGGAGGCGCTCGGCATGGTGTCCTTCACCACCGCCACGCCCTGGTACAAGGAAAAGGTGACCTTCGAGGGCGTGCCGCTGGCCCGGCTGATGGAGCGTCTGGAGGCGCGCGGGGAAACGCTGACCGCGACGGCGCTGAACGACTACACCGGCGAAATCCCCATGGACGACGTGCGGAACCGCAAGGTGATCCTGGCGCTGAAGCGCGACGGGGCCTACATGCCGGTCAGCGACAAGGGGCCGCTGTTCATCGTCTATGATTTCGACCATGATCCGGAAGCCAACCGGCAGAAGTATTTCGGACGCTCGGTCTGGCAGGTCGCCCGGTTGACCGTGAAGTGAAGGCACCCTCCGTGAGTTTGCCGACCGAGACCGCGCCGAACGGGAGCACGCGGCTGTCCCGCCTGCTGGGCTGGGCGTCGGAGGACCGCGCGCGCCGTCTCGGGCTCTGGCTGGCCATCCTGACCGGCGGGTTCGGTCTGGCCGCCGCCTATCTGTCGCTGCTGGTGGTGAATTACGGCGAGGCGCTGCGCGGGGCCGCCCCCTACAACTTCGCCTGGGCCGCCGGCCAGACGGTGGGCGAGGTCACGCGGCTGGAGCAACGCATCCTGGCCAGCGCGCTTCCCGGCACCAACATCGACGCCGAGGAGGTCCAGCTCCGCCTGGACATCGTGCGCAACCGCATCGCCGTGCTGGGGCGGGGGCAGGCCTCCCTCTTCATGGACCGCTACCCGCAGCATCGCCGCACGGTGGCCCGGCTGGAGGAGGCGCTGGACCGGGTCGGCCTGATCCTGGCCGGGCCGCTGCCGCCGGCGGAGAAGGCGCTGGCCGCCCTGGCGGTGCTGGAGCCCGTCGACCGCGAGCTGAACGCCTTCGCCTCCGTCGCCTCGCAGTTCGGCGGGGAGCTGGTGGACGAGGGGCACGACCAACTCCTCCACCTGCACGGGCTGTTCTCCCTGCTGGCCGCCGGTCTGGCGGTGTGCGGCGTCCTGTTCATCACCGTGCTGCTGATCCAGAACCGGACCATCCGGCGGGCGCACGACCGGATGGAGGCGATGGCCGGCGCCCTGCAGACGGCCATCGGCCAGGCGGAGGAAGCCAGCCAGGCCAAGAGCCGCTTCCTGGCGACCATGAGCCACGAGCTGCGCACACCGCTGAACGCGATCATCGGCTTCTCGGAGCTGATCCGCGACGACGGCGGTCTGCCGGGCGAGGGCCGGCCCCCCGGCGGCGCGCCGGACGGCGGGAAGGAAAGCAGCCGCCGGGAAAACACGCGCCGGGAGCACGCCCAGTATGCGGGCTACATCCTGGGCAGCGCCCGCCACATGCTGAGCCTGGTCATCGACATCCTGACGGTCGCCCAGATGGAATCGGGCCATGCCAGCCTCACCTTCGAACCGGTGGACCTGCGCAAGGTGACGGGCACCGCCATCGCCACGGTGCTGGGCACCCAGGCCGGACGCGGCCGGACGATCCGGACGGCGTCGGAGGCGGTGTGGCCGGTGCTCGAGGCCGACGAGCGGGCGGTGCGGCAGATGCTGCTGAACCTGCTGTCCAACGCGGTGAAGTTCAGCTCCGCCCCGTCGGTGATCGAGGTGCAGGCGTGGCTGGACCCGCAGGGCGGCTTCGTCATCGCCGTGCAGGACCAGGGCATCGGCATGACGCCGGAGCAGATTGAAAAGGCGGCCCAGCCGTTCTATCAGGCGGAGGACGGTGCGACCCGCCGGTTCCAGGGATCGGGGCTGGGGCTCAGCATCGTGAAGAGCCTGATGGAGGCGCATGGCGGCCGGCTGTTGCTGGAAGGCGAGGCGGGGGCCGGTCTCCGGGCCTCGCTCCATTTCCCGGCGGAGAGGGTCGGCGGGCCGATGCCGCGTCCGGAGCCGGCCGGCCAGTTTTGACATCGGTCGTGGGATCAGCCGGCGTCAGTCTCGCCGGGTGTGTGAAGAAAAAGGAAGGGATCGGGTTTTATGACGGTGCAGTCACATGTTCTCGCCCTCGTGCAGGAGGCGATGGAGGCGCGCCGGTCGAACGAGGCGCTCGACGCGCCGCTGGACGCCGCGGGCGAGGCCGCCATGATCGACGCCGCGGCGCGGAAGGTCGAAGAGCTGCTCGACGTGCTGCGGATCGACCACCGCAACGACCACAACACCCGCGACACGCCGCGCCGCGTCGCCAAGATGCTGGTGCGCGAGCTGCTGAAGGGCCGCTTCACGGCGCCGCCCGAACTGACCGAGTTCCGCAACGCCGAGGAATTCGACCATCTGATCGTCACCGGCCCGATCGCCGTGCGCTCCACCTGCGCGCACCATCTGATGCCGATCTACGGCACCGCCTTCATCGGCATCCTGCCGGCCAAGGGCGGCAACATCCTGGGCCTGTCCAAATACGACCGGATCGTCGACCATTTCGCCGCCCGCTTCCAGATCCAGGAGGAGCTGGTCAAGCAGATCGGCAACTTCATCGTCGAGGCGACCCGGCCCCGCGGTCTGGCCGTGCGGATCAGCGCCGTGCACATGTGCAAGACCCACCGCGGGGTGCGCGCCGGCCACGACAGCCGCATGGTCAACAGCTCCTTCCATGGCGAGCTGCTGGAGTCGCGCGCGCTGCGCGAGGAGTTCCTGATGGAATGCGCGACGCTTGAGCGTTCCGCCCGCTGAGCGAACCGCCGCGCTCGCGGCCCGGCCCGCCCGGAGGGGCGCCGCGGGGCGGTCCGGCGTCGCGGGGGCGGCAGCCCTGATGGCGGCGTCGCTCGCCCTGGTGCTGACCGCCGGGGCGCTGGCCCGCGAGCTGGGCGCCCGCTACGGCGCGGCGGAGGTGCTGTTCCTGCGTTTCCTGCTGTCGCTGCTGGTGGTCGCTCCGGCGGCTTTCGCGATGGCCGGGCGGCGCGCCCTGTCCGTCACCCGGCCCGGGGGGCACGCGGTGCGGGCGCTGAGCGGGGTCGGGGCGGCGCTGATCTTCTACGCGGCGACCCAGCATCTGCCCTTCGCCGATCTGGTCGCCCTGTCCTACGCGGCCCCGCTGTTCGTGGTGCTGCTCTCCGGTCCGGCCATCGGGGAGCGGGCGGGTGCTGCCTCCGCCGTCTGCGTCGCGCTGGGGATGGCCGGGGTCTTCCTGATCGCCCCGCCGACGCGGCTGGAGCCGTGGAGCCTCGCCATGCTCGCCATGGCCTTGCTGAACGCGGTCTGCATCCTGGCGACCCGACGGACGGCCCAGGCCGACGGGCCGGCGGCCACCGGGCTGGTCTTCGTGCTGGCGGGGTGCCTGCTGACCGCCCCGGCGGCCCTGCTGACCGGTTTCCGGATGCCCGAAACCGCCGACCTGCCGGCCTTCCTGCTGCTGGGCGTCGCCGCGGGGGCGGCCATCCTGCTGAACGCCGCCGCCTTCCGCCGGGCGCCGGCGGCGGTGCTGGCGCCCATCGACTATCTGGGGATCGCCGCCTCGGCGGCCATCGGCTTCCTGTGGTGGGGCGAGAGCCCGTCGTCCGCGGTGCTGCTGGGCGGGGCGCTGATCGCCGCGGCCGGGCTGGGCACGCTGTGGGCCGGCGCGCGGCGGCCGGGCTGACGCCCCCCTTCCGAGATCACAGTTCGATCAGCGCGTAGGGCCTCCCCGACTCCTTCTCGATGGTCTGGGCGACGTTGTAGACCGGCGTGCCGCGCAGGGTCTTGCCGGCGTAGCTGCCGTGGTGGGCGTGGCCATGGACGACCGCCTGGACGTGGAAACGGTCGATGGTCTCCGCCAGACGGGAGGAGCCGAGGAAGGGATAGATCTCCGTCGGCTCGCCGCGCACCGTCTCGGCGATCGGGGCGTAGTGCAGGACGACCATCGTCCGCTCGGTCTCCAGCTGGCGCAGGGCGCTTTCCAGCCGCATCGCCTCGTTCAGCGACTCCTGCACGAACTGCTTGATCGCCGGTTCGCCGAAGGCGTCGAGCATGCGGTTCTCGAACCCGCCGCCGAAGCCCTTCACCCCGGCGAAGCCGACGCCGCGGATCTCCAGCGGGTTGCCGTCGAGGAAGCGGACGCCGGCCTGCTCCAGGATGCGCTGAAGCTCCTCGACGTGGCCGCATTCGTGGTCGTGGTTGCCCAGCACGGCGACCACCGGGATGCCGATGGCGCGCAGGTCCTCGGCCAGCACCTCGGCCTCGCGCGGCTTGCCGTGGTTGGTCAGGTCGCCGGCCAGCGCCAGGACGTCCGCCCGGTCGGCGATCTCCTGGAACAGCTCGCGGTAGGGGTGGGTGGAGGTCTCCCCCACATGGATGTCGCCGATGGCGGCGACCTTGATCGTTCCTTCAGCCCGAATGTGTTCAGCCATGCTTCGTTTCCTCGCCGACGACGTCGGCGAACCCCCAGTCCGTGACGTCGATCCGATAATCCTCGCGCGAGAACAGCCGCCCCCGGCAGATGCGGGTCTGCGGCACCGGCAGCTTCGCGCGCTCGTTCAGCCGGTCCAGAAGCTCCTGCAACAGCCAGCCGGGGATGTGGTCGCGCTCGGTCGGGTAGATGAAGCGGAAGTTCAGGACGTGCATCAGCAGCACCTCCCAATACTGCTCCATGTGGCCGAGCAGCCGTTTCCAGTCGATGTGGGCGTGCTGCTTCAGGATCATGTGGGCGACGTCGGGGCCGTCGTGCTTGTGCCGCATCTGCACGAAGGCCTTGGAGAAGACCATTTCCGTCGGCGGGATGAGCTGGACGTCGGTGCCGCAGACCAGCGCGCGGTGGTCCTCCTCGAACCAGCGGTCGTTGACCGGATTGATGGCGGCGGCGGAATTGAAGATCACGTCGAAGAACAGGTCGCCGTGCAGCACCTTGCCGATCCAGCGTTCGTCCTCGATCTCCGTCGTAAAGCCGCGGTCCTGGAAATGGGCGAGGATGCGCGGGAAATCGCCGCCCCGGCAGAAGATGTCGATGTCCTTGGTCGGCCGGGTGATGCCGGTGTAGGCGCTGAGCGCGTAGGTGCCGCCCAGCAGGAAGGGGATTCCGGATTCCGTCAGGATTTTCAGGCTCTCCGTGTAGAAGGCTTCGGCCTCCGCCGAAACATGCGCACGGCCCTCGCGCCCCCGGCTTTCATGCTCCCGGCTTTCACGGTTGCCGTCCATGGCATCCCCTCTCCCCCGCCGTTGTCCGTTGCGCCTTCAACAGGAGGAGAGGGCGAAACGGCACCACCGGACGGTGCCCACGGCGGGAAAAAGTCGGCCAAAGGCGGGCGGAACCGCCGCACCGCTACACCGGTTGAGGGTGGTATTGCTGATGGGGAGGCAACCGATGGCACGACATCCGATCCCACAGGCCCTATTGCTCGCCGCCGGCCTCGTGCTGTGCGGCGCCGGTCCAGCCCTGGCGCAGGGAAGCTGCGCCGCGCTGGTCGACCGCTTCGCCGCCGAGAACAACCTGTCGGCCAGCCCGCCGCCGGTCGCGACGCCGCCGGGCAGTTCGGGCTCCACCGCGGGGGATGGGGCCTTGCCGAATGGCAGTTCCGGCACGACGCCGGACCAGCTTGCCCGCTCGGGCGGGGTGGTGGCGCCGCCGGCCTCGGGTGATCAGGCGGTGATCGAACCGCCGCGCACCGGCGCCCCCATGCCGACCGCCCCGGCGGTGCGGCCCGACGCCGCTCCGAACAGCGGCTCCTCGATGGAGAGCGGGTCGATGGGGCAGGCGGCGCGCAACGCCCAGATCGAATCGCTGGTGACCGCCGCGCGCTCCGCCGCGAAGGACGGCAACGAACAGCTCTGCATGGACTCCCTGGACAAGGCGCGCGGCCTGACCCGCGCCGCGCCGGGTGCGACGGGTGGCACGATGGGCGGGGGCGGCTGATGGCGACAATGCGGATGATGGCCGAACTGATGGCCGCCGACCTCAGCGTTGCCGGCCCCCTTCCTCCTTCCCCGCCGACCCCCGACATGCCGGTGCCGCCGCCCGGCATGCCGGACATGCCCGGCGACCCGTCGCGGCCGCCGATCAAGGAGCCGCCGGACGCCATCCCCGTTCCCCCGGAGGAACCGCCGCCCAACCCCGAACGGCTGGTTTGAACCCGCTTGTCGGGGAGAAAAATGGCACCAGGGCCGCGGGCGCGCGAAACGGCGCGCCTGCGGTCTTGTAATTCGCGCGGGGAAAGGCGATGTCTTCTCTCGGCACCGAAGGCCGGTGCCGAGTCGCCTCTTGGAGTTCAGTGGGTCTCATGCACCGTCAACCCCCGCGCCAGCACGTCTATCGCCAGCCCGTCGTCCTCGGCACCCAGGTTCAGGCCACCGTCAAGTGGTACGATCCGACCCGCGGCTTCGGCTTCGTCAAGTTCGAGGACGGGTCGCCCGACGCCCTGATCCCCGCCGCCATCGTCGGCACCGCCGGCCACGAGTCCCTGCCGGACGGCGCCACCGTCGTGGTGGACATCGTCGAAGGGCGCAAGGGCAACCAGGTCTCCGCCCTGCATTCGGTCGACACCTCCACCGCCGTCCCGGCGCGCCCGGCCCGGGCACAGGGCCCGCGCCCGTCCTTCGGCGACCGCGGGGGCGACCGCGGCTTCGGAAACCGCGGCTTCAACGACCGGGGTGGGGATCGCGGCGGTGATCGTGGCGGCGACCGCGGGTTCGCTGGCCGGGGCGACAGCCGTGGCTTCAATGATCGTGGTGGGGATCGCGGTGGCGACCGCGGCTTCAACGACCGGGGTGGCGACCGGGGCGGTTTCGGCGGCCCGCGCCGTCCGGCGGCAGGCGGCCCGACCACCCAGACCGAGGGCACCGTGAAGTGGTTCAACGCCACCAAGGGCTTCGGCTTCATCGCCCAGGACGGCGGCGGCCAGGACGTGTTCGTCCACGTCAAGGCGGTGGAGCGTTCCGGCCTGCAGGGGTTGAACGACGGCCAGCGCGTCCGCATCTCCATCCGCCAGGGCGACAAGGGTCCGGAAGCCGTCTCGGTCGAAGAGGCGTAAAGCGTCGGCCTACCGAAGGTAAGGTGTCGTTCGGCCCAGTTGAACGGCGGCGCAAAGCCGCGCATCGTGGCGGGGCGGGGTGGCGGTGCGACGGCGCGCCGCCCCGGCCCGACACGACCAAGAGAGGACGTCCAGTGGTTCCCGTCACCTGTCCGACCACGCCCTTCGACGGCCAGAAGCCCGGCACCTCCGGGCTGCGCAAGGCCGTGAAGGTCTTTGAGCAGCCGCGCTATCTGGAGAATTTCGTCCAATCCATCTTCGACTGCGTCGACGGCCTGTCCGGCGCCACGCTGGTGATCGGCGGCGACGGGCGGTATCACAACCGAACCGCCGTGCAGACCATCCTGCGCATGGCCGCGGCCAACGGCGTCGCGCGCGCGGTGGTCGGGCGCGGCGGCATCCTGTCGACCCCGGCGGCCTCCTGCGTCATCCGCAAGCGCGGCGCCATCGGCGGCGTGATCCTGTCGGCGAGCCACAACCCCGGCGGCCCGGACGGCGATTTCGGCATCAAGTTCAACGCCGCCAACGGTGGCCCGGCGCCGGAGTCGCTGACCGACGCCTTCTTCGCCCGCTCCAAGGCCATCGACGCATACAAGACGCTGGAGTCGCCGGACCTCGATCTCGACCGGCTCGGCGAGACGGCGCTCGGCGGCATGGCGGTGGAGGTCATCGACCCGGTCGCTGACTACGCGGAGCTGATGGAATCGCTGTTCGACATGGCGGCGATCCGCAAGCTGTTCGCGTCGGGCTTCCGCATGGTGTTCGACGCCATGCACGCGGTCACCGGCCCCTACGCCACGGAGATCCTGGAGCGCCGCCTGGGCGCCCCGGCCGGCACCGTCATCAACGGCACGCCGCTGGAGGATTTCGGCGGGCACCACCCCGACCCCAACCTCGCCCACGCCGAGGAGCTGGTCGAGCGGCTGTTCGGGCCGGACGCGCCGGACTTCGGCGCCGCCTCGGACGGCGACGGCGACCGCAACATGATCCTGGGCCGCAACGTCTTCGTGTCGCCCAGCGACAGCCTGGCCGTGCTGGCCGCCAACGCCACCCACGTCCCGGCCTTCAAGGGCGGTCTGGCGGGCGTCGCCCGCTCCATGCCGACCAGCCGGGCGGTGGACCGCGTGGCGGCGAAGCTCGGGATTTCCTGCTACGAGACGCCGACGGGCTGGAAGTTCTTCGGCACGCTGCTCGACGCCGGGCGCATCAACCTGTGCGGCGAGGAGAGCTTCGGCACCGGCGCCGACCATGTGCGCGAGAAGGACGGGCTGTGGGCCGTCCTGATGTGGCTCAACGTGCTGGCCGCCCGCGGCCTGTCGGTGGCCGAGCTGATGGCCGAGCATTGGGGCACCTACGGGCGCACCTACTACGGCCGCCACGATTACGAGGCCATCCCGCAGGAAGCCGCCGACGCCCTGATCGCCGAACTGCGCGGCACGCTGCCCTCGCTGGCCGGCACGGCTCTCGGCGGGCGCACGGTCGCGGCGGCGGACGAGTTCGCCTACACCGACCCGGTGGACGGCAGCCGGTCGGAGCGGCAGGGCCTGCGCGTCGGGTTCGAGGACGGCTCGCGCATCGTCTACCGCCTGTCCGGCACCGGCACGTCGGGCGCCACGTTGCGCGTCTATTTCGAGCGGTACGAGCCGGTCGGCGGCGAGCATGGGCTGGACGCCCCGGTGGCGCTGAAGCCGCTGGCCGATCTGGCGGCGGAACTGGCCGGCATCGAGCGTCACACCGGCCGTACCAAGCCGGACGTCGCCACCTGAACAGTTTGAGTTGACGGAAAAGGCCCTTCCTCACGCGGTAGAGGAAGGGCCTTTTCCTTTTAAAACACCGCCTGGAGCAGGCCCAGCGTGCGCCGCTTGGCCAGGGCGGCGCTGGCCGCGTCGTAGCTGGCGCGCTCGTCGCAATTGAAGCCGTGGCCGGCCGGGTAGAGGTGCGTGATGGCGCCAGGATGGCGCTGGCGCACCGCCTCGGCCACCGTCAGGGGGATGGCGTGGTCCGTCTCCCCGAAATGCAGCAGCACGGGCGTACGCGGGGCCTCGTCCAGCCGGTTGCCGATGCCGCCGCCGTAATAGGCGACGGCGGCGCGGACCGGCAGGCGCGACGCGGCGGCCCAGGCGATGGTGCCGCCCCAGCAATAGCCGGCGATGGCCGCCCCCTCCGCCCCGCCGAGATGGGCCAGACCCGCCGCCACGTCGGTCAGCGCGTCCTCGACGCTGACGGCACCCATCAGGTCGCGGCCGCGCTGGACGCCGGCCTCGTCGTAGGGCAGCTCCACCCCGCGCTCCGCCCGGTCGAACAAGGCGGGGGCCAGCGTGCGGTAACCGTCGGCCGCGTAGCCGTCGCAGACGCGGCGCATGTGGCTGTTGATCCCGAAAATCTCCTGGACGATCAGAAGCCGCCCCTTCTCCGGCCCGACGGGCCGGGCTTCGTAGGCGGTCAGCCGGTGCCCGTCGGACGCCGTCAGGTGCGTCCAGGAGCCGGTCGTTCCGGTGGTCGTTCCGGTCATGGCTGGTCTCTCCCTCCATTCGTTCCGTGCAGGGAAGATAGCAGCCTGACGCCGGGTGTCATCCGCGACCGACTGGCCCATATCCCCTAGGACCGTCACCCCGTCACTGGAGCCGCCCGATGTCCGCCCCCGCCGACCGTTCCCCGACCGCTGGACCCTTCGACCTGACGCCGCCGACGCCGGAGCAGCGCGCGGTGCTGGTGGAGCGCCTGTCGGACGAGGAGCGGCATGTCCTGCTGAGCCACGGGACGGAGGCGCCCTTCTGCGGCGGCCTGCTCGACAACAAGAAACCCGGAACTTACGCCTGCCGTCTCTGTGGTCTGCCGCTGTTCCGGTCCGGGACGAAGTTCGAATCCGGCACCGGCTGGCCCAGCTTCACCGCGCCTTATGAGAACGCGCATCTGAAGCTGGTGCAGGACAACAGCTACGGCATGGTGCGGGTGGAGACCCTGTGCGCCCGCTGCGGCAGCCACCAGGGCCATGTCTTCCCCGACGGCCCGCCGCCGACCGGCATGCGCTTCTGCATCAACTCCGTCTCGCTGGCGTTCTTGCCGGAAGGGCAGGCGCTGGCCAGGAGCGTTCAGGATTGGGTGGAGGAGGGGGCGGCGTTCTAGCTCCGTATTGCCCCTTCCTAGCCCTCCCCCTCTACGAGGTGGAGGGGACTGCCGCCGCTTCGCGTAAGGCCCCCTCTCCCGCGTAAGCGGGGGAGGGTGGGGGAGGGGGCCAAGGTTCGCACAGCCTGCGCCTCCCCCAAACATTCCGTTTCATTGGATACCCCCGTCATGCCGACCAACGACACCGCCCGCCCGCCGATCTCCGTCCTCGACCTCGCTCCGGTGCCGGAAGGCAGCACGCCGGGCGACGCCTTGCGCAACACGCTGGACCTCGCCCGCCACGCCGAGCGGCTGGGCTACCAACGCTACTGGCTGGCCGAGCACCACAACATGACCGGCATCGCCAGCGCCGCGACCTCGGTCGTCATCGGCCATGTGGCGGCGGGCACCGCGACCATCCGCGTCGGGGCCGGCGGCATCATGCTGCCCAACCATTCGCCGCTGGTCATCGCCGAACAGTTCGGCACGCTCGACGCGCTGTTCCCTGGTCGCATCGACCTCGGGCTGGGCCGGGCGCCCGGCACCGACCAGATGACGTTGCGCGCCCTGCGCCGCGACCCGTCGGTGGCCGAGCAGTTCCCGCAGGACGTGCTGGAACTCCAGGCTCTGCTCGGCCCCGTTCAGCCGGGCCAGCGCGTGCAGGCGGTGCCCGGCGCCGGGTCGAACGTGCCGCTGTGGATCCTCGGCTCCAGCCTGTTCGGCGCGCAGCTGGCGGCCGCCTTCGGCCTGTCCTACGCCTTCGCCTCGCACTTCGCGCCGGACGCGCTGAAGAGGGCGCTGCAGGTCTACCGGGAGAATTTCACGCCCTCGGGGCAGCTCGACCGGCCCTACGCCATGGTCGGGGTGAACGTCGTCGCCGCCGGGACCGACGCCGAGGCGCGCCGGCTCTTCACCTCCGCCCAGCAGAGCTTCGCCCGGCTGATCCGCGGCACCCGCGGCCAATTGCCGCCGCCCATCGACGACATCGAGAGCTTCTGGTCGCCGCTGGAGAAGGCGCAGGCGATGAACATGCTGTCCTGCTCCTTCGTCGGTTCGGCGGAGACGGTGCGGCGCGGGCTGGAGTCCTTCCTCGCCGAGACCGGCGCCGACGAGATCATGGTGGCCTCGGCCATCCACGACCACGCGGCGCGGGTGCGCTCCTACGAGATCCTGGCGGAGGTCCACGGGGCGCTGCGGGCCGCGGCCTGACGCGCCCCAATTTGGGGGAAAGGTCCGGCGCAACCGCACAGCGCGCTTCGCGGACTGCGCCATGGACCGCGCCGGAGGAGAGCCCTATCGTCTGTGGCCCGGCGTCGCGTGACGCGGTTCACAGAGATGGAGAGGGGATATGGCCGAGTTTCCCCACGCCAGCAGGGTCAACGTGACGCTTGATCTGCCGCTCGACGTCTATCGGCGTCTGGAACAGCAGGCGCGCTACATGAGCGTTACCGTCGAGGCCCTGCTGAAGACTATCCTGGCGCAGCAGCTCTATGATTCCAGTCTTCGCAATATGGATTAGTTCAGTGTTGTGAGGCGGCGCGCACGGCGGCGTCGAGATCGCCGTGACTCTCCAGAAGCGCCGCCAGCCCGGCCTCCTCCAGCACGGCGCGGACCGGGCCGGGCACCGCCGCCAGAACGATCCGCACTCCCTTCCGTCCGCCCGCGCTCGCCGTGCCCGGCCGTGCTTGGCGCACCGCCAGCAGCAGCGAGCGCAGCCCCGCCGGGGTCAGTTGCGTCACCGCCGACAGATCGAGCACCAGCCCGCCCGGCACCTTTTCCGGCTCGTCCGGGGTGGCGGGTGCCAGAGCGGCGAACAGACGCGCCTCGAACCGGGGGGCGGCGGCGCTGTCGATCGGGCCCACCGGGCGCAGGATCATCACGTCGCCGCGGGCCTCTTCCGCGATTTGCATCAAACCCTCCGATTTCCCCATCCGGCTGGGCCTGCTATACCTCCTCCGGCGGGGGATTTCCCATCACACGGATCATCATACAGCAGAGCGGCGGCGGGGGCATGGAATCGGACGGACGCTTCGGCGGCGGGGCGGGCCTGCGGGACGGCGGGGAGTTTTCCGACGAGTCCGGCGGCGGGCCGCGCGCGCTCCCGGCCTTCCTCGCGGCGGGGCCCGCCGTGGCCCCGGAGGACCGCCCGAAGGCGGAGGCGCCGCCGGACCAGCCGGCGCGGCTGCGCGGGGCGCTGAACCCGCTGCTGGCCGCGGCCGGGCCGCTGCTCGACCTCGCCGGGTCGCTGCGCGAACGCTCGGGGCACGAAAACCCGGAGGGGCTGCGCGACGTCATCCTCGCCGAGGTCCGCCGCTTCGAGGAGGAGGCCGCCGCCATCGGCGTCCCGCCGGAGGAGGTTCGCGTCGCCCGCTTCGCCCTGTGCACCATGCTGGACGACGTGGTGCGGGCCACCCCCTGGGGGGCGCGCTGCCGCTGGGCGCGCGAGGGGCTGGCGGTGGTGGTCGATCCCGGCGCCGGCGGGCCGGACCGCTTCTTCGACCTGCTCGACACCATGCTGAGCGACCCGCGCCTGCACCGGCTGGAGCTGGAGCTGTTCTACGCCTGCCTGTCGCTGGGCTTCGAGGGCAAGTTCCGCGACAAGCCGCGCGGCGCCCACGACCTCGCCCATCTGCGGGACGAGCTGTTCCGCGTGCTGCGCCGCCTGCGCGGCGAGCGGGAGCGCGCGCTGTCGCCGCAATGGCGCGGCGTCGCTGAGCGCTTCCGCCCGCTGGGGCATGTGCTGCCGCCCTGGCTGGCCGCGGTGGCGGTGGCGACTCTGCTCGGCGGGTTGTTCCTCACCCTGTCGGCCTCGCTGGGCGGGCGGGCGGACGCGGTGGTGGCCCGGCTGGGCGCGCTGCTCCCAGACCGGCCGCTGGAGCTGGTCCGCGCCGTCCCGCCGCCGCCATCCAGCGCGGGGCCGGCTCTGGCCGTCCGCGTCACCGCCCTGCTCCAGCCGGAGATCCGCTCCGGCGCGGTGGCGGTGCTGGCCGGCGACGACGGGGCGCTGGTCATCCGCATCGAGGGGGCGGGCATGTTCGCCACCGGCAGCGACGCGATCCGCGCCCGCTACCGCGCCGTGGTCGACCGCGTCGGGCAGGCGCTGGGTCCCGAGGCGGGCCGCGTCGTGGTGGTCGCCCACACCGACGACCAGACGCCGCGCGGCGGCGGGCTGCCGACGCCGGAGGCGCTGACCGAGGCGCGGGCGGTGGCCGTGCTGAAGATCCTGGAGCGCACGCTGGGCGCCGAGCGCCTGACCGCCGAAGGGCGGGGCGAGCGCGAGCCGCTGGCCCCTAACACCACGCCGGCCAACCGGGGCGCCAACCGGCGCGTCGATGTCCGCCTCTACCCCGAATAGGCCGCGGTCCATGAGCGAACCGTCTCCGCACACCCGCTCCAGAAAGTCCCAGGGCAGGGTCCGCCGCGCCGACCCGGCGATGGCGCCGCGCCTGCGCTGGTGGACCACGCTCGCGGTCGCCCTGTCGGTCGGTCTGCTCGGCTGGGCGGTGATGCCGCTGCTCGGCTTCGGCGGCCTCGCCCGCCTGCTGCCGGCGCTGGCCCTGCTCGGCCTGTGGTACGCGCTGAACCGGCGCGAGGACGGCCGGCAGAGTGCGGCCAACGCCCGCTTCGTCGAGGCGCTGGCGGCGTCCCGCGATCCCGAGCTGAAGGCCTCGCTGGACGAGCTGGGCACGGTGCGCGAGCGGCTGGACGCGGTGATCGACCGGCTGAAGACGCAGCGCTTCGGCGCGCGCTGGGGAGGCCAGTATCTCTACCAGCTCCCCTGGTATCTGGTGATCGGCGCCCCCGGCTCGGGCAAGACCACGGCGCTGGCCAACGCCCGGCTGGGCGCGGCGCTGGGCGGCGGGCTGGACGGCATGCCGGTGCAGAATCTGGGCGGCACGCGCAACTGCGACTGGTGGTTCACCGACGAGGCGGTGCTGATCGACACGGCCGGCCGCTACACCACCCAGGACAGCCGCCGGGCCATCGACGGCCGCGTCTGGTCCGGCCTGCTCGACCTGCTGAAGGAGCACCGCCCGCGCCAGCCGGTGAACGGCGTGCTGCTGACCATCAGCCTGACCGACCTCGCCGGCTGGAGCGACGCGGAGCGGCACAGCCACGCCATCACCATCCGCCAGCGGCTGGGCGAGCTGCGCGCCCATCTCGGCATCCGCGTGCCGGTCTATCTGCTGTGCACCAAGGCCGACCTCGTGGACGGCTTCACCACCTATTTCGACCCGCTGGACCGGGCGGAGCGCGCCCAGATCTGGGGCATCACCTTCCCGGTGGAGGACCTGCCGCCCGGCCCGCTGGCCAGCTTCCACGCGCAGTACGCGGCGCTGCTGCGCCGTCTGGAGGAGCGGCTGCCCGAACGGCTGCACCAGGAGCCGGACATCCAGCGGCGCGGCGACGCCTTCGCCTTCCCGCTGCGCATGGCGGGTTTCGAGGCGGCTCTGGCCGACCTCGTCGACACCGCCTTCACCGCCGAGGCGGACGAGGCGGTGCCGCTGCTGCGCGGCATCTACCTGACCAGCGCGACCCAGCCCGGCGCCTCCGCGGAATCGCCGGCCCAGACCTTTTTCCTGGAACGCCTGCTGCCCGAGGTGGTCTTCCCCGAGGCCAACATGGTCGGGGTCGACCGCGCGCTGGAGCGGACGCGGCGCCGGCGCCACGTCTGGGCGCTCGGCGGGACGGCGGCGGCGGGACTGCTGCTCGGTCTGGCCGGGCTGAGCAGCCACCGCGCCAACGAGGCGCTGCTGGCGCGGACGGAGGCCGCCGTGGCGGTGGCGGAGGAGCGGCTGCGCGCCCTCGACACCCCGCCGCGCTCGCTGACGCGGGTGGAGGATTCCGACTTCCTCGCCGTCCTGCCGGCGCTCGACGCGCTGCGCGCCCTGCCGGCCGGCTGGACCGAGCGGGCGGAGCGCCGCGCGTCCCTGCTCGGCTTCGGCCTGTCGCAGGGGGAGCGCGTCGGCCTTCCCGCCGAGGACGTCTACCGGCGGGCGCTGCGCAGCGTGTTCCTGTCGCGCATCGTGCTGCGCCTGGAGGAACAACTGCGCACCGGTTGGGCGCGGCCCGACCTGTTGCGGCAGAGCCTGCGCGCCTACGCGATGATCGGAGGGCGCGAGCCGCTGGACCCGGCGGTTCTGGCCGAATGGCTGGCCGCCGACTGGCAACGCACGCTTCCCGGCGCCGCCCATGAGGCGGAGCGCCGCGCGCTCGGCGACCATCTGGCGGCCCTGGTCGAGGCGGGCTTCGCCCCGGTGCCGCCGGACGAGGCGCTGGTGTCGCGCGTCCTCGACGTGCTGGGCCAGCCGACCGCGCCGGCCTCACGAGGCTCGGGCAGCGGTGGGGCTGGCTGATGAGCCCCGGTTTCGCGGTGGGCTTCCATGGGAAGGTGCCGGCGCGCGGCGATTTCGTGGGCTACGGCCTGCCGCGCGGCGTGCTGCTTCCCTGGGACGCCTGGCTGACGGAGGTTCTGGACGCGGCGGTGCGCCAGCTCGGCTCGCCCTGGGAGCGGCTGTTCCAGTCGGCCCCGGTCTGGCGCTTCGCCCTGTCGCCCGGCCTGTGCGGGGAGCCGCCGCTGGCCGGCATCATGATGCCCAGCGCCGACCGGGTGGGCCGGCAGTACCCCTTCACCATCGTCGGCACGCTGCCCTACGGCACCGACCTCGCGGTGGTGCCGGTGGCCTGCCTGCACTGGTTCACCCGTGCGGAATCCATCGCCGCCGACGCCTGCCGCGCCGGGGCCGACGTGGACGCCCTTCCGGCGCGCATGGCGATCCTGGGCCGCCCGGAGCCGAACGGCGCCGACCCCACCGTCGCCACCGTGGTCGAGGAGCGCGTCGGCCCGTTGCCGCCCCGCGCCAGCCTGTGGTGGAGCCGCGGCGGCGGGCGGGTTCCGCCCTCGGTGCTGACCTGCTGCGGCCTGCCGCGATCGTCCCGCGCCGCCGCCTTCATCGACGGCGCCTGGGAGCGGCGGGGCTGGGACGATCTGGACGGGTAGGCGGCGGAGGAACGTTCACCCTCCCAGATTGACGATCTCCACCCGCCGGTTCTCCGCGGCCTTCGGCTTCTTGGGCAGCAGCGGTTCCCGCGCGCCCATCCCGGCGGTGTCCAGCCGGTCGCGGCGCACGCCGTGCTGTTCCGCCAGATAATCCGCCACGGCGTCGGCTCGGCGCTGCGACAGCGCCCGGTTGGCCGCGTCGCCGCCCACCGCGTCGGTGTGGCCGACGATGCGGAAGCGGGCGGTCGCCGCCTCCGGCGCCGTCATCACCGCACCGATGCGGTCGAGCACCGCCCGCGATTCCGGACGGATGCGCGCCGAGTTGAAGTCGAAGCCGATCCGGAAGGCGGCGCGCAGCCCGGCCTTCAGCGCGGCGACGGGCGGGTCCGGCGGCGTCCCCGGCAGGGCGGGCACAGCCACCGGGGCGGGGGGTGGTGCGGGGGCCGATGCAGGAGTTTGGGCCGGGGGCGATGCCGCCGCGACGGGCGGCGGCGGCGGGCGCTTCATCACGATGGGCGGGCAACCGGGGCCGGCGGCGCCGAACAAGGCGGCCTGGATCTCGCACTCGCTGGGGTTCGGGCCGAGCGGGACGGCGGGTGCCGCCGATTGCGCCAGGGCGGCCGCCGCGGGAAGGACCAACCCGGCCGCCAAAATCCCGATTGTTGGGAACATCCGCATCTGCATGACCGCATTGTCCCAGGCTTAGGGGCGGGCCGTCAAATTCCGCGTGGAACAGACGTGCGTGCCTCTGTACGATCCCGGTCCGATCTTTCGTTTGCGGTATGTGGGAGGAAACAAGAATGAAGTCGATGAAGGCGCTGTTCGCCGGTCTGGCGCTGGCCGCCATGGTTCTGCCGGGCGTGCTCGCCAACGGCGCGGCGGCGGCGGACTACAAGGCCGAGTACAAGCTGTCCACCGTGCTGGGCAAGCCGTTCCCCTGGGGCATCGGCGGCGACCGCTGGGCCGAGCTGGTCAAGGAGAAGACCAACGGGCGCATCAACGTGAAGATGTATCCCGGCTCCGCCCTGGTGAACGGCGACCAGACCAAGGAATTCACCGCGCTGCGCCAGGGCGTGATCGACATGGCCGTGGGCTCCACCATCAACTGGTCGCCGCAGGTGAAGGAGCTGAACCTCTTCTCGCTGCCCTTCCTGATGCCCGACCACAAGGCGATGGACGCGCTGACCCAGGGACCGGTCGGCAAGCAGCTGTTCGACCTGCTCGCCACCAAGGATGTGGTGCCGCTGGCCTGGGGCGAGAACGGCTTCCGCGAGGTCTCCAACTCCAAGCGTACCATCCGCACGCCGGAGGACCTGAAGGGGCTGAAGATCCGCGTCGTCGGCTCGCCGCTCTACCTCGACACCTTCACCGCGCTGGGCGCCAACCCGACGCAGATGAGCTGGGCCGACGCGCAGCCCGCCCTGTCCACCGGCGCCGTCGACGGGCAGGAAAACCCGGTCGGCGTGTTCGTCGCCGGCAAGCTGCCGACGCTCGGCCAGAAGCACCTGACGCTGTGGGGCTACGTCGCCGACCCGCTGATCTTCGTGGTCAACAAGGAGGTCTGGAACAGCTGGTCCAAGGAAGACCAGGAGGCGGTGCGCGCCGCCGCCGTCCAGGCCGCCGCGGAGGAGGTCGCCATCGCCCGCAAGGGCATCACCGCCCAGGACGACAGCCTGCTGAAGGACATCGCCGCCCAGGGCGTCGAGGTCGTGCAGCTGACGCCCGAGCAGCAGAAGGCGTTCCAGACCGCCACCCGCGCCGTCTACGACAAGTGGGCCAAGACGATCGGTCCCGACCTCGTGAAGGCCGCCGAGACCTCCGTCGCCGACCGGAAGTAAGCCTGCCGCATGCCGTTCCCCCCTCCCCACCCCCTCCCCCGCGTCGCGGTGGAGGGGCTTGCTCCCTCCCTCGCCGAAGGCGGGGGAGGGTTGGGGAGGGGGCCGGCTCCCGCCTTTGCTGAGACCATTCCGATGAACAACGATCTGCTGGAAGCCGGCATGGCGACGGAGCAGCCCAAGACGCGGGTGCCGGTGACGCTGGAGCGTTCGCTGGCCGCCCTGTCCATGGCCGCCCTGTGCCTCGTCACCTTCGCCAACGTCGTGACGCGCTACCTGACCGACGTGTCCCTGGCCTTCACCGAGGAATATTCGATCTTCCTGCTGGTGGTCATGACGCTGTTCGGGTCCGCCGTCGCCGCCGCCGCCGACCGGCACATCCGCATCACCTTCCTCGCCGACAAGCTGCCGCCGCCCGTCCGCCGGGTGACGGAGCTGGTGGCCTGGACGGCGGCGCTCGCCATGTTCGGCCTGCTCGTCTGGTACGGCGGGCGCCTGACCTACGACCAGTGGCGGTTCGAGGAAACCTCGCCCGGCCTGGGCAACCCGCAATGGCTCTACACGGCGTGGCTCCCGCTGCTCTCGGCGGTGGTCAGCCTGCGCGTGATCGGACGCCTGATCCGCACGGCAAAGGGAACCGCCTGATGGCCTTGACGATTCTGTTCGGCGGCTTTCTGCTGCTGCTGGTGATCGGCGCGCCGCTGGCGGTGGCCCTGGGGCTGGCGGGGTCGCTGGCGATCCTGGACGCGCAACTCGGCATCCTGTCGGTTCCGACCAACGTCTACGCCGGCATCGCCAAGTATCCGCTGCTGGCCATCCCGGTCTTCATCCTGGCCGGCCTGATCTTCGAGCGGGCGGGCGTCGCCAAGCAGCTCGTCACCTTCGCCTCCTCCATTGTCGGAGCGAAGAACGGCGGGCTGGCGGTGGTGGCGATCCTGGTCTGCATGGTGATGGGCGGCATCTCCGGCTCCGGCCCCGCCGACGCGGCGGCGGTCGCCACGGTGATGATCCCGTCCATGCACAAGGCTGGCTATCCGAAGCCCTTCTCGGCCAGCGTGATCGCGGCGGCGGCGGCGACGGCCATCCTGATCCCGCCCTCGGTCGCCTTCATCATCTACAGCGTCCTGGTGCCGCAGGCGTCGGTGCCGGCGCTGTTCGCGGCGGGGATGATTCCCGGCATCCTGGCCGGCCTGTCGCTGCTGGCCCCGACGATCTGGCTGTCGCGCAAGCACGGCTTCGGCCTGAAGGACGCCGGGCCGCGCCCGCCCTTCTGGCGCAGCCTGCGGCAGGCGATCTGGGGGCTGCTGGCCCCGGTCATCATCCTGGGCGGCCTGCGCACCGGCGCCTTCACTCCGACCGAGGCGGCGGTGGTCGCCGTCTTCTACGGTCTGGCGGTCGGCGTCTTCGTCTACCGCAGCCTGACCTGGCGCGAGCTGTACGAAGTGCTGGCCGAGGCGGCGGAGATGTCCGCCGTGGTTCTGCTCATCATCGCGCTGTCCAGCGTCTTCGCCTGGGCGGGCAGCACGATGGGCGCCTTCGACCGGGTCGCCGCCATGGCGATCGAAGGAGTGGGCAGCGAAGTCCTCGTCCTGCTGCTGCTGAACGTGGCGCTGCTGGCGCTGGGGATGGTGCTGGACGCGGTGTCGATCTTCCTGATCCTGCTGCCGCTGCTGACTCCGATCATGACCGCCTTCCACTGGGACCCGGTGTGGTTCGGCGTGATGCTGACCATGAACCTCGCCATCGGCCAGTTCACCCCGCCCATGGCGGTGAACCTGATGGTGACCACGCGGGTGGCCGGCATCAGCATGGAATCGACGGTGCGCTGGGTGCTGTGGATGGTCGCGGCGATGCTCTGCGCGCTGATCCTGGTGACCTTCGTCCCGGAGCTGGCGCTCTGGCTGCCCCGGAAGCTCGGCTACCTGTAACCCTCAGCTCTTGGCGCGGCGGGTGGCCAGAAGGATGCCCGCCGCGATCAGCCCGATGCCGGCGGCGTGGTAGAGGTGGGGCTGCTCGCCGAGGAACAGGATGGCGAGGATGCTCCCGAACACCGGCATCAGATGGATGCACATCCCCGCGGTGTTGGCGCCGACCAGGGCCACGGCGCGGTTGAAGCAGAGATAGGCGGCGATCGACGGGAACAGCGCCACGTAGGCAACCGCCCCCAGCGCCGTCGGGGTGATCGGCATGGGGTTCCCGCCGACGCTTTCCCACAGGTAGAAGGGCAGCAGTATCGCCGCGCCGCCCGCGAAGGTGACGGCGATGAAGCTGAGCCCATGCACCGCCGGGCGGCGGCGCAGCAGGGCGGTGTAGGCGGCGTAGCCGAGCACCGCCGCCAGCACCCACAAATCCCCGGCGGCGAGCTGCAGCCCGATCAGCACCGCCGGGTCGCCCCGCGCGATCAGCGTCAGGGCGCCGGCCAGCGACACGGCGATGCCCACCCCTTGCAGCGGGGTCACCCGGTCGCCGAACAGGGCCAGGCTCATCAGCACGATCAGCACCGGCATGGAAGACTGCATCATCACCGCGTTCAGCGCCGTGGTGGTGTGCAGCCCGACATAGAGGAAGGTGTTGAAGACGGCGATGCCCAGCGCCGACAGCAGCAGGACGACCGGCCATTGGCCGGCCAGAATCCGCGCGTCGTGCCGCAGGTGCCGCCACGCGAAGGGCAGCACCAGCAGCATCCCCAGCGTCCAGCGCCAGAAGGCCAGCCCGACCGGCGGCACCTCGCCCGACACAGCGCGGCCCAGGACGGCGTTGCTGGACCAGAACAGCGGCGGCAACATCATCAGGAGCCACGCCTGATCGAACAGGCGGCGGCGGGCGGGGGTGGCGTTTTCGCTCACGGCTGGCGACTCATCGGACTGGACGCATCAAGGTGGGTTCCGCGGCTCAGCCGCGGCGGCGCGGGGAGGCGAAGGGCGAAAGGGGACCATCGCCACGCGCACCATCGCCCCGGGGACCATCACCGCGCGGGCCATCCGACCGGAAGCTCTCGCTGCGGGAGAAGCCCTCGCGGCGCGGGCGGTCGGCGCGGGGACCGTCACCACGCGGGCCATCGCCACGGGGGCCGCGCCCCTCGCCCCGGGGACCGTCGCCGCGGCCTTCGCGCGGCGGCTTCGGCGGCTGGCGCATCTCCGCGTCCAGCTCGGCGATGCGCTTGACCAGCGCTTCACGGATCGCCGGGGCCGCGTGGGACTTCAGGGTGGCGAGCTGCTCCTTCAACTGCTGGAGCTGAAGCTGCTTCTGCTCCCGCGTGCGCTTGATGGCGACGTTGTCGGAATGCTGGCCGTCGAAGGCGCGCATGAAAAGGTCCTCGTTGCAGAAAATAAGACACCCGCCGTGGCGTCCCAGCGGACGCCCGGTCGGGGAGCGCGGAATATTGGAAAGGCACCGGCGCCAAAGCAAGCCGGGAGTTTGCTCCGCCTGTGCGATAAAGCGGTTGACGGCGCCCGCCCGGCTCAGGTCGCCCGGATCACTCTTCCGACGGACGCCCGCTGCGGAACAGCGCCGCCGCCTCGTCGAGATGGTGCGACAGGGCGGCGGCGGCCTCCGCCGGTCCGCTGCGCCGCGACCCTTGGACGCGGGCCTCCTGCGCGGCGGCGGCCAGGGTGGCGGGATCGGCGGCCAGAGCGGCCAGCCGCTCGACGAAGGCGCCGTAGTCGGGGAGGGTGAAGCGCGGACCGACGACGCTGGCGACGTCGCCGCCGGGAAGCGACAGCGGCACCGCCCCGGCGGCCAGGGCCTCGGCGGCGCTGGCGCCCCCGCCGGTCCGCCGGGGATTCACATAGGCGTCGCAGACCGCAAGCAGGGCGCCCATGTCCGACACATAGCCCAGGCCGCGCAGCCGCTCGGCGTGGCGTGACGCGGCCAGCCGCCGGGGCAGGGCGTCGGCGTGCCCGGCGAAGACGGCGACGGCGTGCGGCACGCGGTCGAACAGCGCCTCCAGCATGGCGAGGAAAGCGCCATCCGCCTCCTCGTCCAGCCGGTTGCCGACAACGGTGCAGACGAAGGCGTCCTCCTCCAGCCCGAAGGCGGCGCGCGATCCTTCCTTCCTCGGGGCGGCCCCGGCCAGCGAATGCAGGAAGCGGAAGGGACGCCAGGAGCGGGCCAGCGGCCCGTGGTCGGGTGCCGCCCCGCCGCCGAAATCCAGCACGATGTCGGCCAGCGAGAGGGTGGCCCCGCTGGTGGTCGGGATGCACAGGGTGGGGCGCGCCCCGGCCATCAGGTCGGCCACGACGCACGACCCGCCGAGCGACAGAACGGAGTCGGGATCGAGCGCCGCGATGGCCTCCAGGAACCAAGCGATCTTTCCGGGGCTGACGCAGGGCTCGACCGAGGACAGCATCCGATAACTGCGCCCGTCCGCCTCGATCCGCTGGTCGCCGGAAAAGGCGGGCTCCACCGACGCCGCGAAGGAGGGCACGAACAGGCTGTGCACCTCGGCCGGCATGATGTTGGTGTTGAGGATCACCACCTCCCGCCCGCAGCGCTCCTCCAGCAGGGCAGCGTAGGACAGCAGGTCGCGCGACGGCTGGTGGCGCAGCGACAGGAACTGGTTGGTCACCAGAACGACCCGCCCGGTGTCCGCTCCCCCGGCTTGGCGGGCGGGTGGGACGACGGCCTGACGGCGGCGGATCTCGTCGAGGATGCGGCGGTAGAAGGGGAATTGCCGATCTTCGAAGAAGCCGGGTCGGCTCGCCAGGTTCATGCGCATCAAAAAGAGCTGGCGCCCGATGCCGGCGTGGATGTGCAGCAGCCCCTCCAGCCCGGATTGCGCGATGTTGCCCTCCACCGCGTCGAGCAGTTCGTCGTAATAGCGCAGATCACCGGAGACGGCGGCCATGGCCGACAGCAGCAGGACGGTGTCCGCCCCCGGAGCCAGTCGGGGCAGTTCGCGCGCGGCCCGCGCCCGCTCGGCCCTGGGCCGGTCGAGAAAGGCCGCGCAGAGCGTCTCGATGGCCTTCAGGTCGTGCCCGCTCGTCACGGGCCGGCGCAACGCGGCGGCGAGGTCGGTGATAAGGGCGGTGGTGGGCGGTTGGGACATCGGCCGTGCTGGGAAAAGGGCGCGATGAGTCATGCCACATATGGAAAGGCCCCGGAAGGCGTTACCTTCCAGGGCCTTAGAGTGGTGCCGCAGCAGGGATTTGAACCCCGGACCTACTGATTACGAATCAGTTGCTCTACCCCTGAGCTACTGCGGCGCCGACGTCGGTGCGTCGTGGGCGCGGAAGTTAACCGGGGGGGCGGACCGGCGCAAGCGCTTTTTTGGGAGATGGATAAAATTATCCTTTCTGGCGGATGACGTCCAAAAAGGGGTCGGCATAACGCTCCAGCTTGCGGGCGCCGACGCCGGGCAGGCGGGCGAAGGCGGCGCGGTCCATCGGGCGCGTCGCGACCATCTCCAGCAGCGTGCTGTCGTGGAAGATCACATAGGGCGGCACGCCCTGCGCGCGGGCGAGTTCCGTGCGGCAATCCTTCAGCGCGTGCCACAGCGCGTCGTCGGCGGGCGACAGGGCGCCGCGCGCGCCGGCCCGCGACACGCCCTCTCCTGACAAGCCACTGGAGGAGGCGGAGCCGCCGCGGGAGACGTGGCGGCGCAGCGCGTCGTGGACGCCGCGGCGCTTCTCGACGACTGGGTCCTTGCGCAGCTTCACCGTCAGCTGGCCCTTGATGACCGGGATGCCCGCGTCGGTCAGGCGGAAGCCGCCATAGCCCTCCAGATCGACCGTCAGGTAGCCGGCGGCGACGAGCTGGCGGTAGACCGACTGCCATTCCGCCTTGGACAGCTCCTTGCCGCAGCCGAAGGTCTTCAGCGCGTCGTGGGCCTGCTGCGCCACCTTCTCCGTGGCGTTGCCCAGCAGCACGTCGATCAGGTGCCCGGCGCCGTAGCGCTGGCCGGTGCGGTAGACCGCCGACAGGGCCTTCTGCGCGGCGACGGTGCCGTCCCAGGTCTCCACCGGCTCCAGGCAGGTGTCGCAGTTGCCGCAGGGCGCCTCCAGCGTCTCGCCGAAATAGTTCAGCAGCACCTTGCGGCGGCAGGCCGAGGTCTCGCAGAAACCGAGCAGCGCCTCCAGCTTGGAGCGTTCGACGCGGCGGTGGGAATCGCCGGCCTCCGACTGCTCCAGCATCTGGCGCAGGCCGACCACGTCGGCCATGCCGTAGCTCATCCAGGCGTCGGCGGGCAGGCCGTCGCGTCCGGCGCGGCCGGTTTCCTGGTAATAGGCTTCCAGGCTCTTGGGCGGGTCGAGGTGGCAGACGAAGCGCACATTCGGCTTGTCAATGCCCATGCCGAAGGCCACCGTCGCCACCATGACGATGCCCTCGCCCTTGATGAACAGGTCCTGGTTCGCCTCGCGCACCTCCGACGGCAGCCCGGCGTGGTAGGGCAGCGCCTCCCGCCCCTGCTGGTTCAGCCAGTTGGCGGTGTCCTCCACCTTCGCCCGCGACATGCAATAGATGATGCCGGCGTCCTCGGGGTGGTTCTCCCGCAGGAAGGCCAGCATCTGCTGGCGCTCGCTCTTCTTCGGGACGACGCGGTAGGTGATGTTGGGCCGGTCGAAGCTGGACAGGAAGACGCGGGCCTCGGTCAGCCCCAGCTTGTCCTTGATCTCCGCGCGGGTCTGCGCGTCCGCCGTGGCGGTCAGCGCGACGCGCGGCACGGTCGGGTGCCGCTCGTGCAGGATGGAGAGCTGGAGATACTCGGGCCGGAAATCATGGCCCCACTGGCTGACGCAATGCGCCTCGTCCAGCGCGAACAGGGCGAGCTTGGTGCGGTCCAGCAGGTCGAGGAAGCGCGGGGTGACCAGACGCTCCGGCGCTACATAGACGAGATCGATCTCGCCGCGGACCATGGCCCGCTCCACCTCGCGCGCCTCGCCGGCGTCGAGGGAGGAGTTGAGGAAGGCCGCCCGCACGCCCAGCTCGCGCAGCGCCGTCACCTGGTCCCGCATCAGCGCGATCAGCGGAGAGACGACTACCGTCACGCCGTCGCGCACCAGAGCCGGCACCTGATAGCACAGCGACTTGCCGCCGCCCGTGGGCATGAGGACGAGCGCGTCGCCGCCACGGATGACGTGGGCGATGATGTCGGCCTGTTGCCCGCGGAAGGCGGAATAGCCGAAGACCGACCGCAGCACCTCCAGGGCGGGGTTGCCGTCGGGGTCCTGGGCCGGCTCCGCCGGATGGGCCTTGAAATTGAAGAGCGAGTCCACGCCGATGCGGTTCAGATGCGGGTCCGTCTCTGGACGATTTGGAATCTGGCGTTCGGGTCAGAATCCGGTGGCCGGGATGCGATCCCGAACGCGACGGCTATGATGTGGCACAGATCACCCGATTCGTGAAGCCGCAATCCGGAAAAGGTGTGGGGACAAGGGTGGCGCATCGCGCGACGCGGGAAAAACTGTGGCGCGAATGCATCCGATCGTGTGTAAGTGAAAACGGCGGGTGGACTTGGCCACCCGCCGTTTCGAAAGGAGAAAGAGGCATGCCGAAAATGCCCTTTTTCCTAGTGCTCCAGTGGCGGCGTTGGCGGATCGAAATCCGCATCACCGTTGGCTAAGCACTAGGAGCGTGCCGGTGGGTGTTAGCAGCACCTGCCGGCCACTCCCGACAAGGTAGCGCAATTCCCCCGCGTTGCAAATCCCCAACCGGCTACAACAGGTCGCGCAGCATCGCCACCAGCGGCACGTCGGCGGGGGGCATGGGATAGTCGCCCATGCGGTTCGGGTAGACCCAGGCGAGCTTTTGCCCCTCCTGCGCCATCACGTCGCCCTCCCAGATGCGGCAGACGAACAGCGGCATCAGCAGGTGGAATTTTTCGTAGCTGTGCGAGGCGAAGGTGAAGGGGGCGAGGCAACTCGCCGCCGTGTCGATGCCCAGTTCCTCCTTCAGTTCGCGGACCAGGGCGGCTTCCGGGGTCTCACCCGCGTCGACCTTGCCGCCGGGGAACTCCCACAGCCCGGCCAGCGACTTGCCGGGCGGGCGCTGGGCCAGCAGGACGCGGCCGTCGGCGTCCACCAGGGCGACCGCGACGACCAGCAGGGTCGGCAGGGAACCGGGGGCCGGGGTGGAGGAGGGATCGAAGCAGGCCGGCATCACGCGGTCTCCGGGGTGAGGAACCGCCAGCGTCCGGCGGTCAGTTCATAATGGTCGGCATCGTCGAGCGGTGTGAAGCCGACCGTCTCCAGCAGGCGGCGGGAGCGGTGGTTGTCCAGGGCGATCCGCGCCCACAGGCGGGGCAGGCCCAGCGCGAAAGCGGCGGGGACAACGGCCCGCAGCATCTCCGTGCCATAGCCGATGCCCTGGTGCGGCCGGCCGAGCCAATAGCCGACCTCGCCGTCCGCCAGGATCACCCCGATGCCGCCGACCGGCTGGTTATCGTCCCTGCGGACCGCCAGCAGGTCGAGCGACGCGCGCTCCGCCCGGCTGCGGGCGGCCAGGGCGACCCAGGCGCGCCCGTCCTCCAGGCCGTAGGGGTGGGGCACGCGGGCGAGCCAGCGCGCCACCTCCCACTCTCCGATCAGCGGCGCGAAACGCTCCACATCTTCCAGGCGGAAGGGGCGGAGCGTCAGCCGCGCCGTGTCGAGGCGGTCGGGCAGGGGCGCGCCGGTCATGACACCAAGTCCGATCTCTGCTCCGGCCTCAGCTCCTGTAGGAGCCGTTGATGTCGATGTAGCCGTGGGTCAGGTCGCAGGTCCAGACGCGGGATTTGCCGGTGCCGATGCCCAGGTCGATGTGCACGTCGATCTCCTGGCCCTTCATGTGGGCGGCGACGGGCGCCTCGTCGTAGCCCGGAACCTCCATGCCCTCGGCGCAGATCAGCGTGCCGCCGATGGTGATCTTGATGAGGTCGCGGTCGGCCCGCTCGCCGGCCCGCCCGATGGCGGCGACGATGCGGCCCCAGTTGGCGTCCTCGCCGGCCAGCGCGGTCTTGACCAGCGGGGAGTTGGCGACGGTGAGCGCAATGCGCTTGGCGGCCACGTCGTTCTCGGCGCCGACCAGCGTGATCGAGACGAACTTGGTCGCCCCCTCGCCGTCGCGCACGATCTGCAGCGCGAGGTCGAGCATCACCTCCTCCAGCGCCTTGCGGAAATCGGCCAGCTCCGGCGCCTGGGCGTCGGTCACCGGGGCGTTCCCCGCCTTGCCGGTGGCGAACAGCAGCAGCGTGTCGCTGGTCGAGGTGTCACCGTCCACCGTGATGGCGTTGAAGCTGCGCTCGGTGAACTCAGACAGCATGGACTGCAGCGCCGGGGCGGCGATGGCGGCGTCGGTGAAGAGGAAGCCCAGCATGGTCGCCATGTCCGGGGCGATCATGCCGGAGCCCTTGGCGAAGCCGCTGATCGTCACCGTCGTCCCGCCGATGGCGACCTGACGGGTCGAGCCCTTGGCAAAGGTGTCGGTGGTCATGATGGCCCGCGCCCCGGCTTCCAGCGCCGCCGAGTCGTCCTTCAGCGCCGGGACCATGCCCGGCAGCACCCTGGCGATGGCGTCGGCGGCCAGCGGGATGCCGATCACGCCGGTGGAGGCGACGTAGACCTCGTCGGTGGCGCAGCCGGCAATCTTGGCGGCGGCCTCGACGGTCGCCTGGACGGTGGCGTCGCCGGCCTTGCCGGTGAAGGCGTTGGCGTTGCCGGCGTTGACCACGACCGCGCGGGCCGAGCCGCGGGGCAGACTGTCGCGGCACCAGATCACCGGGGCGGAGCAGGTCAGCGACTTGGTCAGCACGCCGGCCACTGTCGTGCCCTCGTCAAGCACGGCCAGCATCAGGTCGTCGCGGCCCTTGTATCGGATGCCGCTGTTGGCGGTGGCGATGCGCACGCCCGCCACGGGCGGGAGCGTCGGGAAGCCGGCGGGTGCCAAGGGGGAGACGGTCGTGGCCATGGGGACGGGCTCGTGGGGCTGGTGGAGCGGGGATGTTGGACAGTGATTGGGATGCAAGGCGCTTGCCCCCTCCCTAACCCTCCCCCGCTTCGCAGGGGAGGGGATTGTCTCCCTCTCCCGCGCAGCGGGGGAGGGAAGGGGCCCGCGGCGTCAGCCGTGGGAAGGGTGGGGGCAACCGTTGCCGGACCTTAGTTCTTCTTCGGCTCTTCGGCCTTCGGAGCGGCCGGGGCCGGCTCTTCCTTCGGCATCGGCGAGCCGTCGAGCTGGAAGGTCTCGACCTTGGCGACCTTGCGCAGGTCGTCGACGACGTTGGTCACGATGTCCTTGCTGAGCTGCTGCTCGAGCTGCGGCTTCACCTCGTCCAGGGACGGCTGCGGCTGGGTGCGCTTGTCCTCGACCTTGATGATGTGCCAGCCGAACTGCGTCTTCACCGGCTCCTTGCTCACCTCGCCCTTCTTCATGGCGAAGGCGGCGTCGGCGAAGGGCTCGACCATCGTGTCCTTGGTGAAGTAACCGAGGTCGCCGCCCTGTTCGGCGGCCACCGGGTCCTTGGACTTCTCCTTGGCGAGCTTGGCGAAGTCGTCGCCCTTCTTGAGCTGGGCGATGATCGCCTTGGCCTCATCCTCCTTCTCGACGAGGATGTGACTGGCCTTGACCTCTTCCTGGGCCGGGTTCTGCTTCAGGAAGGCCTGATAGGCCTCGTCCAGCTTGGCCGGGGTGATGCGCGACTGCACTTCCTTCTGGATGTAGGCGCGCTGTACCGCGCGCTCCTCGGCGCGCTTGATCTCGTCCTTGACCTCCGGCGTGCCGGCGAGGTTGGCCTTGTAGCCGGCCTCGGCCACCAGCTTGGAGTTCACGAGCTGCTCGATCACCGCAGGATAGATCATCTCCAGCGGCATCTGCTGCACCTGCGGCGGAAGCTGGGCGACCATGCGCTGAACGTCGGAGCGGTGGACCGCCTCGCCGTTGACGCGCGCCACCACCGGATCGGCGTCCGCCGTGGCGGGAGCGGCCGACGCCGCGGGGGCGGCCGGAGCGGCGGGAGCCGGAGTCTGGGCGTGTGCGGCCAGCGCGAGGCCGCAGGCGGCCATCGACAGCAGGGCGGCGCGGAACACTCGATTCACCATGGAGTCTTTTCCTTCCGGCGGATGTGTCTTGTCACGGTCAATGGCATGACAGAACGTCTTATGATTGGCGGCGGCCGTTGATTTGGTGGCGGCTGTGCGGACGATCCGGCCCCGCGCCCGAATCCGCGGGGGATTAAGCATGGGTTCGCGGCGCGGGGCAAGCGGTCGTGATGCACGGCCATGCCGCCTTGCTTCCATCCTGTTCAAGGCGATATGGCGGCGGAACGGTGGTGCTTCCAGGGCGCGCCGCACGCCGTTCCACACCCCATGCGGAGCCCGCACCCCCGCGATGCGCGCGGCAAAGGGCCGGGCAAAGGGGCGGGTCTCGTTGACAGAAACTTGCTTCGGGCCTATGTGAGACCGGTCAAAAAGCCGGCTTCACGACGTTCCACCCCCGAGGTTTTCATGTTCGGTGCGCTCGCCCGCAAGATTTTCGGCACCGCCAACACGCGCACGGTCAAGGCGCTGCAAAAAACCGTCCAGCAGATCAACGCGCTGGAGCCCGAGTTGGCGGCGCTTTCCGACGACGCCCTGCGCGCCCGCACCGACTGGCTGCGCGGCCGGCTGTCGCAGGGCGAGACGCTCGACGCCATCCTGCCCGACGCCTTCGCCACCGTGCGCGAGGCGGGCAAGCGCGTGCTGGGGCAGCGGCATTACGATGTGCAGCTGATGGGCGGCATGGTGCTGCACCAGGGCAAGATCACCGAGATGCGCACCGGCGAAGGCAAGACGCTGGTCGCCACGCTGGCCGTCTACCTGAACGCGCTGGAAGGCAAGGGCGTCCACGTCGTCACCGTGAACGACTATCTGGCCTCGCGCGACAGCGCCTGGATGGGACGCATCTACGGCTTCCTCGGCCTGACCACCGGCTGCATCGTGCACGGGCTGGACGACGAGGAGCGCCGCGCCGCCTACGCCGCCGACATCACCTACGGCACGAACAACGAATTCGGCTTCGACTATCTGCGCGACAACATGAAGTTCCGGCTGGAGGACATGGTCCAGCGGCCCTTCAACTTCGCCATCGTCGATGAGGTCGAACTCGATCCTGATCGACGAGGCGCGCACCCCGCTGATCATCTCCGGCCCGTCGACCGATTCGTCGGAAATGTACGTGCAGGTGGATCGCCTGATCCCGCAGCTGACGCGGGACGACTACGAGCTGGACGAGAAGAACCGCACGGTCAGCCTGTCCGAGGCCGGGCAGGAGCATATGGAACAGCTTCTGTCCGAAGCTGGGCTGCTGAAGGCGGGCGGGCTGTACGACATCCAGAACGTGGCGCTGGTCCACCATTCCCAGCAGGCGCTGCGCGCCTACACGCTGTTCCAGCGCGACAAGGACTACATCGTCAAGGACGACAAGGTCATCATCATCGACGAGTTCACCGGCCGCATGATGGAGGGCCGCCGTTATTCGGAAGGCCTGCACCAGGCGCTGGAGGCCAAGGAGAAGGTGACGATCCAGCGCGAGAACCAGACGCTGGCCTCCATCACCTTCCAGAACTACTTCCGCATCTACCCGAAGCTGGCCGGCATGACCGGCACGGCGATGACCGAAGCGGCGGAGTTCGCGGAGATCTACGGCCTCGAGGTCGTGGACATGCCGACCAACGTGCCGGTCCAGCGCAAGGACATGGACGACGAGGTCTACCGCAAGGCGTCGGAGAAGTACGACGCGATCACCGACCTGATCGAGGACGCCCGCAAGCGCCAGCAGCCGGTGCTGGTCGGCACCACCTCCATCGAGAAGTCGGAGCTGATCGCCGAGCTGCTGAAGAAGCGCGGCATCCCGCACAACGTGCTGAACGCCCGCCACCACGAGCAGGAAGCCTACATCGTCGCGCAGGCGGGCCGTCCGGGCGCCGTCACGGTCGCCACCAACATGGCCGGCCGCGGCACCGACATCCAGCTCGGCGGCAACGTCGAGATGCGCATCCAGATGGAGCTGGCCGACCTGCCCGAGGGGCCGGAGCGCGACGCCAAGGTCAAGCAGATCGAGGCCGAGGTCGCCGAGGCGCGCGAGCTGGTCAAGCAGGCCGGCGGCCTCTACGTCGTCGGCACGGAGCGGCACGAGAGCCGCCGCATCGACAACCAGCTGCGCGGCCGCTCGGGCCGCCAGGGCGATCCGGGCGCGTCGAAGTTCTTCCTGTCGCTGGACGACGACCTGATGCGCATCTTCGGGTCGGAGCGCATGGACGGCATGCTGCAGCGCCTGGGCCTGAAGGAGGGGGAGGCGATCATCCACCCCTGGATCAACAAGGCGCTGGAGAAGGCCCAGACCAAGGTCGAGGCCCACCATTTCGAGGTCCGCAAGAACCTGCTCAAGTTCGACAACGTCATGAACGACCAGCGCAAGGTCGTCTATGAGCAGCGTCGCGAGATCATGGACACCGAGGACATTGCCGAGACCGTCCTGGAGATGCGCCATCAGGTCGTCTCCAACATGGTCAACAAGGCGATCCCGCCGAACTCCTACTCCGAGGCCTGGGACATCGCCGGCCTGCATGAGGAGGTGAACCGCCTCCTGGGCATGGACCTGCCGGTCGCCGACTGGGCCAAGGAAGAGGGCATCGCCGAGCCGGAGATCGAGGAGCGCGTCCGCGAGGCCGCCGACCGCAAATACGCGGAGAAGGTGGAGACTTACGGCGCCGAGACGATGCGCCATGTGGAGAAGAGCCTGCTGCTGCAGATCCTCGACCAGGAATGGAAGGATCATCTGCTCCAGCTCGACCATCTCCGCCAGGGCATTTCCCTGCGCGCCTACGCCCAGAAGGACCCGCTGAACGAGTACAAGCGGGAAGCCTTCGAGCTGTTCGAGACCATGCTGTCGACCCTGCGCGAGCAGGTGACCGCCGTGCTGATGCATGTCGAGATCCGCATCGCCCCGCAGCCGGAGGAACTGTACGCCCGCCCGCCGCAGGAGATGCACGAGGGCCGCGACGATCCGGCGCTGGCGATGGCCGAGGCGGGAGCCGGGGCCGCCCAGGGCTACCCGCCGGCCGACGCGCCGCTGCCCGCCGGCATGGTCCGTCGCGAGGCTGTCGCCTCGGTGGTGCCGGGGGCCGACCCCAACGCCTGGGCGAACACGCCGCGCAACGCGCCGTGCCCCTGCGGCTCGGGCCAGAAGTACAAGCACTGCCACGGCAAGGTCGGCTAAGCGCCGCCGCGCAGAACGCCGTCAGGAACATTCCGGGGGGGGGCTGGGCCGCAGGGTCCGGCCCCTTTCCTTTCGCGGCCCTGGAAACTTCGGCTGGGCTGTGGCGTTCTTCCGGTCAACAAGCGGGAGCGCAGCCATGTTGCAGGAATTCAAGACCTTCATCAGCCGCGGCAACGTCGTGGAACTGGCCGTCGGCATCATCATCGGCGCGGCCTTCACCGGCATTGTCAACTCGCTGGTCAAGGACATGCTGATGCCGCCCATCGGCTGGGTCATGGGCGGGATCGACTTCTCCAACTACTTCCTGAACCTGTCCGGCGGCCATTACGAGAGCCTCGCCGCGGCGGAGGCGGCGGGGGCGGCGACCATCAACTACGGCCGCTTCATCAACGCGCTCATCAACTTCTTCATCGTGGCAGGGGCGCTGTTCCTCATCGTGCGGCAGGTCAACCGCCTGCATTTCCTGCACGATTCCAAGCCGAAGGCGCCGCCACGCCAGGAGGTTCTGCTGGAGGAGATCCGCGATGCGCTGCGCGCACGGCAGGCACCCGCTCCCGGGGACACGACTCGACCAGGGGCGTGAAAGAATCTTCTTGGATTGTGCAGCGCAACCCATTATGTAAGGCGTCTTGATCGCTGGAGGCTCGCGCGTCTCTTGAGCGAGACGCGCTTTGATATTTCGGGATGGCCTTCCTTGGGACCCGGCCACCCGTAGCTTCGGACAGACGCCTCTCCCTCTTCCGACCTCCTCCCGGCGAAAACGCCGGCGTTCCACCGCTCACCATCCTGGTGCGGCGGCCGTGCGCCGTCTTGGTCCTGAGGAAAGGTTACCCTACTTGTCGTCCATCGAAATGACCGCCGCTGACGCCCTCGTTGTCGAGACCGTTGCCACCGAGGCCTCTGTCACCGAGACCGCCGTCGCCGACGCAACCGTGACCGACACCACCGACACCGTTACCCCCAACGCTTTCGCCGGGCTGGGCGTCCACCCGCTCGTCGTGAAGGCGCTTGAGGCGTTCGAGTACAACACCCCGACCCCGGTCCAGGCCGAGGCGATCCCGCCGGCCCTGGAAGGCCGCGACATCCTGGCGACCGCCGAGACGGGCACCGGCAAGACCGCCGCCTTCATGCTGCCGGCGCTGACCCGCACCGTCGACCTGCCGCGCCTCGGCGTGGCCGCCCCGCGCGTGCTGGTGCTGGCCCCGACCCGCGAGCTGGCCAAGCAGGTCACCGACGCCGCCCGCAAATACGCCAAGTTCATGAAGTACAACATCGTGGACGTGGTCGGCGGCATGCCCTACCGCGACCAGCTCCGCCTGCTGTCGCGCGCGGTCGATGTCATGGTCGCCACGCCGGGCCGTCTGCTCGACCACGTGTCGCGCAACCGCATCGACCTCAGCGCCGTCGAGGTGCTGATCCTGGACGAGGCGGACCGCATGCTCGACATGGGCTTCCTGGACGATGTGGAAACCATCGCCAAGTGCTGCCCGGACACCCGCCAGACGCTGCTGTTCACCGCCACGCTGGACCGCCGCATGGCCCAGCTCGCCGGCAACCTGCTGCGCAACCCGGTGCGCGTCGCCGTGGAAAGCGCCACCACCTCGGTGAACGTCGAGCAGCGCCTGCACCATGCCGACGACATGGACCATAAGCGCCGCCTGCTGAAGCACTTCGCGGACCTGCCCGAGGTCGGCAAGGCGATCATCTTCGCCGCCACCAAGCGCGACGCCGATGCGCTGGCCGAGGAGCTGAGCGACGCCGGCCACGCCGCCGCCGCCCTGCACGGCGACATGGACCAGTTCAAGCGCAACCGCACGCTCCAGCGCCTGCGCACCGGCCAGGTCCGCCTGCTGGTGGCGACCGACGTGGCGGCGCGCGGCATCGACGTGCGCGACATCACCCACGTCATCAACTTCGACCTGCCGCGTTCGGCGGAGGACTATGTCCACCGCATCGGCCGCACGGGCCGTGCGGGCGCCTCGGGCGTGGCGATCTCCTTCGCCGCCCGCGCCGACCGCGACGCCCTGTTCCGCATCGAGCGCTACACCGGCACCCGCCTCGACATCCACGTCGTTCCGGGTTTGGAGCCGCAGCGTCCGTTCCAGACCGGCGGCGGCGGTCGTCCGACGGGGCGTCCGGGTGGTCGTCCGGGCGGTGGCAATGGCGGCGGCTACAACAAGAAGCCGTGGGTGCGCAACGCCAACGGCGGTGCCGAGGGCGGCAAGCCGAACGGCGCCCCGGGTGGCCGTCCGCAGGGCCGTCCGATGAACCGCAACGAGCATGGTGGCCGCAGCGACCATGCCCGCAACGAGCACGGCGGCCACGCCCGCCGCGACTCCCAGGGCGGCAAGCCGGCGCACCGGGCGTCCAAGTGGTAACAGCGGTTCCCCGCTGACATAAAAAAGGCGCGGTCCTTCGGGGCCGCGCCTTTTTCTTGGGCAAGTCGTGGCGTGACGGGCAAGACTTCACACGGATTTCACGGATCGACGCGCAGATTTCACGGATTTTTTTATAGTATACATCGGAAGCCAGCTTCTCTTGCGCGAGGCACAAGGGATGGCAGTGGACGAATAAATAAAAATCCGTGTAATCCGTGAAATCGTCCGTGCAATCCGTGTGGAGCCTTGTCCCCCCACACCCGCGCTTTACAGGCCCGCGATCCCCCACAGCAGCAGCGCCACCAGCAGCGCCAGGATCAACCCGGCCACGGCGTAAACCGCCAGCGCCCGCCCGATGTCGGCGGCGGTGGCCCGCGCGCGGCCCTCGCCGATCCAGGGTTCGGTGATGACCACGCCGCCGTCGCGGTGCGGCCCGCCCAGCGCCAGCCCCAGCGCGCCGGCCATGGCGGCGGTCGGCCAGCCCATGTTGAGCGAGGCCGCCTTGCCGCCGTCCCGCATCATCGTGCGGAAGGCGCCGCCGGCCTTCGCTCCGGCAAAGGGCGCGGCCAGCGCCAGGAGAAGCGCGGCCAGCCGCGCCGGGATGGCGTTCAGCGCGTCGTCCAGCCGCGCCGCGGTCTGGCCGAAGCGTGCGTGCCGCACACCGGCGTGGCCCAGCGCGGTGTCGGCGCCGTCGACCACCGCCCAGACCAGCAGGCCGGGCACGCCAAGCAGGGCGTAGCCGAAGACCGGCGCCACCAGCTTGCGGGCGAAGCCCTTGGCGGCGGCCTCGATGGCGGCGCGGGCGATGCCGTGCTCGTCCAAGCTGAAGGCGTGGCGGCGGGTGAGCGGGGCGACGGCCTCCCGCGCCGGGGCGACGCCGCCCTTGTCCAGGGCGCGGCGCACCGCGCGCACCCGCGCCCAGGCGCTCCGCCCGCGCAGGGTGGCGAGGATCACCGCCAGTTCCAGCAGCCAGCCGCGGCTCTGCGCGCCGATCCGCTCGACGATCAGGCCGACGGCGACGGCGGCCAGCACGAGCGCCAGCACGACCAGCGCGCCGCGCAGCAGGCGGGCGGTCTTGCCGCGCTCCACCCGGTTCAGCCGCCGGTCGGCCCAGGCGCAGACGCGCTGCGCCAGCGCCGCCGGGTCGGGCAGGACGCGCCCGATCCAGTCGCCGGCGGCGGCGTCGATGGCCAGGGCCAGCAGCAGCAGGAACAGCGGCCCCGGACCGTTCAGGGGGGCGGCGCCAAGGAGGGCGGTGAGCGGCGCGTCGCCCATCGCGGCCTCAGCGCGCGCCGGCTTGGCGCAGCAGGTTCGCCACGCGGGCGTTGCGGCTGTCCTGCGCCCAGCTCAGCGTCGTGCGGCCGGTGAAATCGGTGCGGTCGGCCTGTGCCCCGGCCTTCAGCAGCCGCTCCACCAGATCGACCCGGCCGAAGCGCGCCGCGGTCATCAGCGGAGTGATGCCCTGGCGGTTGTCCTGGTCGACCTTGGCGCCCTTGGCCAGCAGAAGGTCCACCGCCTCCGGCGTGTCGGCTTCCACCGCGTAGTGCAGCGGGGTGTTGCCGGCCTTGTCGGCGCGGTTGGGGTTGGCTCCGCCGTCCAGCAGCAAACGCACCAGTTCGGGATGGCCATTGCCGATGGCCACCAGCAGGACGGGGCGCCCGTTGGAATCGACCTGATTCGGGTTCTCCCCCTTCAGCAGCAGCAGCCGCAGCGCGCTGACGTCGTTGGACGTCACCGCCTTGACCATGGAGGGACCTTCCAGAAGGTTGATCTGGGCCAGGGCCGGCGCTGCGACGGGGGCGGTCAGGCCGAAGGCCAGCAGGCTGAGCATCAGCAACCGTTTCATGGCGCGTCCTTTTGTGCGATCCGTGTGAATGCGATCCGTCTTTCGGCCGGGGATACTATCCAGTTTGGCCCGGTTTGGCGACGGCGACCCGCTGCAATGGAGCCGCCCATGGTCCGCAACCCGCTCGCCCGCCACATCGCCCTGTTTCTGGCGGTGAAGGCCGCGCTGATCGCGCTGGGCCTGTGGTGGTTCCTCGGCACCATGCCGGAGCCGCGCGGCGTGGTGACTCCGCCCGCCGCCGCGGGAAAGCCCTGACGCCGCCCGGTGTCCCGGCGGGAACCTCCGCTCCGCGCCCATGGTTGAAGCTCAACCGGGAAGCGCAACAGGGGAAGACCGCCATGACCTTCGAGAACGATGTGAACGCGAACCGCTCCGCCGGCCATCTGCGCGGCGCCGTGCGCGAGGCCGTGGGCATCTTCGCCAGCCGTGACGCCCTGCAGAAGGCCGTGGACGAGCTGACCCTGGCCGGCTTCCAGCGCCATGAGCTGAGCGTGCTCGCCAACGACCAGACCATCCGCGATCATCTCGGCCATGTGCCGCAGCGGGCGGAGGACATCGCCCACGATCCCGACGCGCCGCGCCAGTCCTACGTCTCGCCGGAGGATGTCGGCAGCGTGAAGGGTGTGGCGGTCGGATTCCCGGCCTATGTCGGGGCGATCCTGGCGACCGGCGCCGTCCTGGCGACCGGCGGCACGGCCCTGGCCGCGGCGGCCGCAGCAGCGGCGGCGGGCGTGGGCGGCGGCGCCATGGGCTCGGTCATGTCGAACTGGCTGACCGACAAGCGCAACGAGCCGATGCTCCAGCACCTCGACAAGGGCGGCATCCTGCTGTGGGTCAATCTGGCCGACGCCGGGCGCGAGCAGCAGGCGCTGGAGATCATGAACCGCCACGCCGCCCAGCCGGTGGAGGTGCACGAGGTGGCGCAGTCCGGCTCCGAGACCTGAACCCCGAAGGCCCGGCCGGCGCCCGTTGACCCAGGTCATGGCCTTCGTGGCGGGCTTCCCCTATACACGGGCGGTCTTCCAACCGGAGGTCCGCCTTGGACGCCCACTCGGCCCTGACGCTTCTCGACGCCGGCCTCAACCAGTGCGCCGTCGTCATCGACCGCGACGGCGGGCTGCTGGTCGCGCTGCTGACCGCCGGGCTGGTCGGGGGATCGACCCATTGCGCGGGCATGTGCGGCCCCTTCGTCCTGGCTCAGGTCACCGCCCGGCTGGAGCAGGTCCCGGCCTCGCGAATGAGCGAGTTCCATCGGCTGGCCGGGGCGGCGGTGCTGCCCTACCATCTGGGGCGCGGCACCACCTACACCCTGATCGGCGCGGCGGCGGCGGCGGTCGCCGGCCATGTCGGGGCGCTGCCGGGGCTGAAATGGTTGTCGGTGGCGCTGCTGGCCTTCGCGGCGCTGTTCTTCCTCGGCTATGCGGTGAAGGGGCTGACCGCCTGGGTGCCCAAGCTCGATGGCGCGGTGCAGCGCTGGTGGGGCGACCGGGTCTCCCGGCTGGCCCGCCCGCTGTTCGGCAACCCCACGGGCTGGCGCGGCTACGGGCTGGGGCTGGCGCTCGGCTTCATCCCCTGCGGTCTTCTCTACGGCGCCGTGGCGGTGGCCGCGGCCAGCGGCAGCGCGCTGACCGGCGCGCTGGGCATGGCGGCCTTCGCGCTTGGCACGCTGCCGAGCCTGCTGGCGGTCGGCCTCGCCGGCCATCTCGCGGGGCGCACTTGGCGCTCCGCGGTGGCGCGGGCGGCGCCGGTCATCATGGTGGTGAACGCCGGGGTGCTCGGCTGGATGGCGATCCGGATGATCGGGTGAACGCCGTCCCGCTCTGGTTTACTGGAGCTTTTCCGCCGATCCCTTCAGCGCCTCGCCCAGCGGGACCTCGCCGCAGCCGGGCTTGAGCGGCTGCTGCTGGCTCTCGTGCGGCGACCAGCCGGCGAGGTAAAGGATCTGGAAGGTCGCCTCGATGCGGCCATCGGGCTCGGCGTAGCGCTCGGCGTAGCGGCGGGCGGCGTCGAACAGCAGCGCGCGGGTGGCCGGCACCTTGCGGCGGGCCAGGACGGCGTTGGTCTCGCCCATGCCGCGCAGATCGCGCATCAGGCGGAAGGCGTCGCTGTAGGTGACGGTGATGACGTCGCTGTCCACCACCGGCAGGGCGAACCCGGCGCGCTGCATCAGCCCGCCGACGTCGCGGATCTCGGCGAAGGGCGACACGCGGGGCGACACGCCGCCGGCCACCTCCATCTCCGCCTCGTACAGGCAGCGGCGCAGCTCCAGCAGCGTTTCCCCGCCCAGCATGGCGGCGCAGAAGAAACCGTCGGGCTTCAGCGCCTGCCGCACCTGGACCAGCGCGCCGGGCAGGTCGTTGACCCAGTGGAGGCTGAGGTTGCTGACCACGAGGTCGAAGGTCTCCGGCACGAAGGGCAGGAACTCCTCGTCGGCGGCGACGGCCAGCGGCCCGGCCCGCCGGGCGAAGCCGGGGGAGAGGTCGCAGGCGACCAGCGTCTCGACGCCCTTGCGGCCGCGCAGCGTCCGCCCCATCACCCCGTCGTGGGCGCCGAGGTCGAGCGCGGTGGGAAAGGGCCGGGCCACGTCCTCCAGCCGGTCGACGAGGCGTTCGGCCACCTCCTCGAACAGGAAGGCGTGCTCGGCAAAGGCGGGGACGGCGCGGTCGCGGCGGCGGCGGACGAGCGCGCGGTCGAAGACGGTCATGCTGTCGGGCGTGGTCATGCCCGCAATATAGCCCAGCCCCGGCGGGCTACAACCATCGGCGAATGGGTGGCACCGTGCTATGGTCGGCGCCGAACCTGCGGGAGCTTGCCATGGGCATCGAGGAAGCCATCGGCGCCACCTATGAGGCGCTGATCGTCATCATCAAGATCACCACCCCGGTCCTCGTCGTCACCACGGTGCTCGGCATGCTGCTGACCATCTTCCAGCAGGCGACCAACATCAACGAATCGACGTTGCAGCAGGACCTGAAGATCTTCGCGACGCTGGCCATCCTGTTCATCACCGGTCCGGCGATCTACATCGCGCTGCGCGACTACACCTTCGTCATCTTCGACCGCATCGCCGGCCTGAACTGAGTTCAACGGAGGGGGGCGCGCCGCCATGGCCCTTCCGCAGCGGCTGGCGACCAGGGTTCTGGGGGGAATTCTCGACACGCTGCTGCCGCCGCGCTGCCTGTGCTGCGGCGGGGCGGTGGACCGGCAGGGCGGCCTCTGCGCGCCGTGCTGGAGCGGGCTGACCTTCATCGCGCCGCCCGCTTGCGCGTGTTGTGGCACGCCCTTCGACTTCGCGCTGGAGGGGGAGCCGCTGTGCGGCGCCTGCATCGCCGAGCCGCCGGTCTTCACCCGCGCCCGCGCCGTCCTGGCCTATGACGACGGCAGCCGCCCGCTGGTCCTGGGATTCAAGCACGGCGACCGCATCCACGCCGCCGGAGCCTACGGCGCCTGGATGGCCCGCGCCGGGGCGGAGCTGCTGGCCGATGCCGACCTGCTGGCGCCGGTGCCGCTGCACCGGCTGCGGCTGTTCCGGCGCCGCTACAACCAGGCGGCTCTGCTCGCCCAGGCGGCGGGCCGGCAGGCCGGGCGCCCGGTGATTCCCGACCTGCTGGTCCGCCGCCGGTCCACCCCGTCGCAGGGCGGGCTCGACCGCTCGGGGCGGCGGCGGAACGTCAAGGGGGCCTTCGCGGTCCGGCCGGGGCTGGAGCCGCGGGTGGCGGGCAAGCGGATCGTCCTGGTCGACGACGTGCTGACCACCGGGGCGACCCTGTCGGAATGCGCGCGGGTTCTGCTGCGCGCCGGGGCGGAGCGGGTGGACGCGCTGACCCTGGCGCGCGTCGTCAAGACGTGAGCCGCGGGTGTGAGCCATGACAACGTAACGGGTGACGCCCTACGGCGGTTGATCTTATAACCGTTCAAAACAGCCAAGGAGCCCTCCGCATGGCCGACGTCGTCATCTACACCACGCCCTTCTGCCCCTACTGCTCGCGCGCGAAGCGTCTGCTCGACAGCAAGGGGGTGGCGTATGAGGAGATCGACCTCTACATGCAGCCGGGCCGCCGCGAGGAGATGGTGCAGCGGGCCGAGGGGCGCATGACCGTCCCGCAGGTCTTCATCGACGGCAAGCCCTACGGCGGCTCCGACGACATCCACGCGCTGGACCGCGCCGGCAAGCTCGACCCGATCCTGGGAATCGGGGGATGAGCGGCGTCCTGAAGGCCGCCTGCGTCCAGGTCAACGCGGGCACGGAAATCCTTCCGAACCTTCAGGCGGCGGGCGAACTGGTCCGCCGGGCGCGCGACGCCGGGGCGGACTTCATCGCCCTGCCCGAGAATGTCAGCATGATCGTCCAGGGCCGCGCCAAGGTGCTGGAGCGGGTGAAAACGGCCGACGAGCATCCGGCGATCCCCTTCTTCGCCGATCTGGCGCGGGAGACCGGGGCTTGGCTGCTCGCCGGGACGCTGGGCGTCCTGCTCGACGACGGGCGGGTGGCCAACCGCAGCTACCTGTTCGACGCCGAGGGGCGGGCCGTTGCCCATTACGACAAGCTCCACATGTTCGACGTGGACCTCAAGGGCGGGGAGAGCTACCGCGAATCCGCCACCTTCCGGCCCGGCGACCGCGCGGTCCTGGCCGCGACGCCCTGGGGCGGGGTGGGGATGACCGTCTGCTACGACCTGCGCTTCGCCTATCTCTACCGGGCGCTGGCCCAGGCGGGGGCGGCGATCCTGACGGTGCCGGCGGCCTTCACCGTGCCGACCGGGCGGGCGCACTGGCACACGCTGCTGCGCGCCCGCGCCATCGAGACGGGCTGCTTCGTCCTGGCCCCGGCCCAGACCGGCAGCCACGACCAGGGGCGGCTGACCTACGGCCATTCCCTGATCGTCGCCCCCTGGGGCGAGGTGCTGGCCGACGCCGAGGAGGCGGTGGGCTTCGTCCTGGCGGAGCTGGACATGGCCCGCGTCGAGGAGGCCCGCCGCATGGTGCCGGCCCTGAGCCACGACCGGGCCTTTACGCTGGATCGCGTTGGATTCTGACGGGGTGGCACCGGGACGGGGTCAGAACAGCGTGTGTTCGACCAGGATCTTGGTGCCGATCCCCAGCAGGGCGAGGCCGCCGAGGATCTCCGCCTTGCGGCCGAGCAGGGGGCCGGCCTTGCGCCCGATCAGCACGCCGCCGAAGGCCATGACCGCGGTCACCAGACCGATGATGACGCAGGCCTGGACGATGTTCACGTCGACCACGGCGAGGCTGACCCCGACCGCGCTGGCGTCGATGCTGGTCGCCAGCGCGGTGAGGACGAGCTGCATGGGGCCGAGCTGGCTTTTGCGCGCCGGCTGTTCCCCGGACTCCGCTGCGGTCTCCGGCCTCATGCCCTGGCGGATCATGTTGCCGCCGACCAGGGCGAGCAGCCCGAAGGCGACCCAGTGGTCGACGCTGGCGATCCACGCGCTGACGGCGACGCCGACCATCCAGCCCAGCGCCGGGGTGATCGCTTCGAAGAAACCGAAATAGGCGCCGACGCGGAGCGCATCGACCAGCCGCGCGCGCTCGCTCGCCGCGCCCTTGCCGATGGCGGCGGCGAAGGCGTCCACCGACAGGCTGAAGCCGAGAAGCAGAAGAGTGGTTGCGGTCAAACCGGGAATCCCCTGGGCCAAGACGGACCGACGGCGCGACGGTCCCATGGCCCTCCGGGACGTCGCGCCGTTGGTCTCACCAAGCCCGGTCCCGCCGGTGCCGTCTGCGCCACGGTCGCTTGGACCGAGTCTGTTGACGCAGGCTCCTCCGCCGCGCGGCGAAGGACGGTTACTCCCCAAAAACGCGGGCGGACCCTAGTCACCCCGTTCCCAAGCGTCAATTCATATGAACAGATGTTGAATGATTTGTAATGTTCGCGGGATGCGGCCGTCAGGTCGGCAGGGGGCGGGGCTCCGGGTCGCCGTCCAGGCCGCTTCCGGCCTGCAGGTCGTTGACGGCGCACAGCCGCTGCACCACCGCGGCCTTGGGCGAGGCGACCTCGCCATGCTCGTAGGCGACGACCTGGAGACGCCCGCGCGCCACCTCCAGAAGTTCGCCGCTGCGCAGCAGGAAGGCGGGGGAGGCGGGGCGGCCGAAGCGGGCGTTGCCCAGGGCGAAGGTCTCATAAAGGAGAAGGCCGCCCGGTTCCAGCGCGTCGAGGAGCGCAGGGAACAGCGGGCGGTGCAGGTAGTTGGTCACCACGATCGCGGCAAAGCGGCGGTCGCGCAGCAGCGGCACCGGCGCTCCGCTCTCCAGATCGGCCTCCACCAGTTCCACCCCCGCCGCCCCGGACAGGTCGGCCACGCCGCGCAGGTCGCGGTCCAGCCCGACCACCGGGTGATTGCGCCCCTGGAACAGCCGCAGGTGCCGTCCCGACCCGCAGGCGAGGTCGAGGACCGGGCCGCCCGCCCGCACCAGCGGCGCGAAGCGCGCGACCCAGGGGGAGGGTGGGCTGATCGCGGCGTGCGGCGAACCGGAGGTGGACGGCGGTGTGGACAAGGGACGGATCCTTCCGCTCTTTCATGACGTGTGTTTGACCGCGACGCCGGCGTCGTGCTGAACTGGCAAGCGGTCACCGACCGTATATCATGACCATCCGGTCTTCTCATCCTGGAGCATCCGACGGGGACATGATCCTCTTCGTTCTGAAATGCACGGCCGACCATCGGTTCGAAGCCTGGTTCCGCAACGGCGACGCCTACGAGACGCAGGCCGCCGCGAAGGCCATCGCCTGCCCGGTCTGCGGCGACACGCACATCACCAAGGCCCCCATGGCCCCGCGCATCGCCAAAGGGGGCCGCGCCAAGGACGACCCGGCCCGGGAGGGCAGCGCGCCGGAGGCCGCGCCCGTGGCGGGCGGCGGCGCGGCGGCCCCGGCCGCTCCCCCGGCGTCCGCACCCCCGTCGGTGCCGGCGGAACTGCGCGAGCGTTTCGCGGCGGAAGTCATGCGTCAATTGACGGAAGTTCGCCGCACGGTTGAAACGAATTGCGATTACGTCGGGGACCGCTTCGCTGAAGAGGCGCGGCGCATCCATTATGGCGAAACCGATCCGCGCGGGATCTATGGCGAGGCAACGGACAAGGAAGCGGAGGAGTTGAAGGAGGAAGGTGTGACTTTTGGTCGCATACCTTGGCTTCCGCGCACCAATTCTTAAGCCCACGCTTCACAATATTTCGTGCCCCCATTGCCCTTTCGCTGCCATGGGTTAGTGAACGAACCTCCGGAACAACGGCCGCGGGCTGCGTCAAGGCGCTTTTTAGCGGTCGGCCTGCATCAAAGTTGTTGACGGGATAGTTCGTTACAAAGACCATATGGCCCGAGTGTCTAATCTGACCTTGCAAAAATCGCTCGGCACTCGCGAGGGGACGCACTATGAAAGAAAACGCTCAGAGGATTCTCGCGAATCCCAAGTTTCAGGAGCTGGTGCAGAAGCGTAGCGCATTCGCGTGGACGCTTTCGATCGCCATGCTCGTCATCTACTTCGGCTTCATCCTGCTGGTCGCCTTCGGCAAGGGGTTCCTGGGTACCCCGATCGGCAGTGGCGTGACCACCTGGGGTATCCCCGTCGGCCTCTTCACCATCATCTCGGCGTTCATCCTGACCGGCATCTACGTGCATCGGGCGAACGGCGAGTTCGATGAGCTGAACCGGCAGATCATGGAGGAGTCGAAGTGATGCGTTCGCTGGTCAATCGTGTGGGCGCTGCGGCCGTCGCGGCCGGCGCGCTCATCCCCGCGTCGGTGCACGCGGCGGCGGTCGAAGGCCCGGTCCAGAAGCAGGCGACGAATTTCGAAGCGATCGTCATGTTCCTGGTCTTCGTGCTGGCCACGCTCGGCATCACCTACTGGGCGGCGCGCCGCACGAAGTCGGCGAAGGACTTCTACGCCGCGGGCGGCGGCATCACCGGCTTCCAGAACGGCCTCGCCATCGCCGGCGACTACATGTCGGCGGCGTCCTTCCTCGGCATCGCCGGCCTCGTCTACACCTCCGGCTTCGACGGCCTGATCTTCTCGGTGGGCTGGCTGGTCGGCTGGCCGATCATCCTGTTCCTGGTCGCTGAGCGCCTGCGCAACCTCGGCAAATACACCTTCGCCGACGTCGCCTCCTACCGCTTCCAGCAGACCCCGATGCGCACGATGGCCGCCTGCGGCTCGCTCGCCACGGTGACCTTCTACCTGATCGCCCAGATGGTCGGCGCCGGCAAGCTGATCCAGCTGCTGTTTGGCATGGACTACCTGTGGGCGGTGGTGATCGTCGGCGTCCTGATGATCGCCTACGTGACCTTCGGCGGCATGCTCGCCACCACCTGGGTGCAGATCATCAAGGCGGTTCTGCTGCTGTCGGGCGCCTCCTTCATGGCCTTCGCGGTGCTCGCCAAGTTCGGCTTCAGCCCGGAGGCGATGTTCGCCACGGCCACGCAGGTCCACCCGAAGGCGACCGGCATCATGGCGCCGGGCGCCCTCATCACCGACCCGGTCTCGGCAATCTCGCTGGGCATGGCGCTGATGTTCGGCACCGCCGGCCTGCCGCACATCCTGATGCGCTTCTTCACGGTGTCGGACGCCAAGGAGGCCCGCAAGTCGGTGTTCTACGCGACCGGCTTCATCGGCTACTTCTACATCCTGACCTTCATCATCGGCTTCGGCGCCATCGTGCTGCTGCTGGCCCCGGACGCCACCGGCGCCTATCCGTTCCTCGACGCGGCCAAGCTGGCGGCGGCGGGCGGCAAGCCCAACCCGTCGATGATCATCGGCGGCTCCAACATGGCGGCCATCCATACCGCGCATGCGGTGGGCGGCGACCTGTTCTTCGGCTTCATCTCGGCCGTGGCCTTCGCCACCATCCTCGCGGTGGTCGCGGGCCTGACGCTGGCCGGCGCCTCGGCCGTGTCGCACGACCTGTACGCCTCGGTGATCGCCAAGGGCCGCGCGTCGGAGCATGACGAGATCCGCGTGTCGAAGATCACCACCGTGGTCATCGGCATCGTCTCGATCTTCCTCGGCATCGCCTTCGAGAACCAGAACGTCGCCTTCATGGTCGGCCTCGCCTTCGTGATCGCGGCCTCGGCGAACTTCCCGGTTCTGCTGATGTCGATGTTCTGGAGCCGGATGACCACCCGCGGCGCCGTTCTCGGCGGCTGGATCGGGCTGGTCTCGTCGGTCAGCCTGCTGATCATGGGTCCGACCGTGTGGAAGTCGGTGCTGGGCAACCCGGCCGCCCTCTTCCCGTACGACAACCCGGGCGTCTTCACTATCCCGCTGTCGTTCCTGGCGATCTGGTTCTTCTCGATCACCGACAACAGCAAGGCGGCGCAGGACGAGCGCGAGGCCTACAAGGCCCAGTACATCCGGTCGCAGACCGGCCTGGGCGCCGAAGGGGCTTCCGCTCACTAAAGCGAATGGTCGCACCCGCCTTCCGCAGATGAAGGGGCTGGTGTAATCTTCAAGGCGCCTCAAGACCGCGGTCTTGAGGCGCCTTTTTTATTCACCCCACCGGTTCGTGGAGCGGGTTTTGTCCGACGCCTTCGATTTTTCCGTTCCGCCCTTCGACCGCCTGACGCCGGAGCAGCGGCAGCGGCTCGCCGTGGCGCTCGACCTCGGCGTCTACGCGCGGGACGGGGTGATCCTGAGCCGGGACGAGCCGGCGGATTGCCTGTTCGTGGTGCGGCAGGGGCTGGTCCACGAACGCCGCGGCGGCGAGGTGGTGGCGGTGCACGGCGCCCACGACAGCTTCGACCTTCAGGCGCTGTTCTCCGACGGGCAGGCGCGCAGCTTCGTCGCGGCGGAGGACACGCTGTGCGATCTGGTGCCCCGCCCGGTCCTTCTCGAACTGGCGCACGAGAACGCCGACTTCGGCGCGGTGATCCAGCAGGGGTTCGCCGACCGGCTGAGCGCGCTGGCCAACGAGCGCTCCAACCGCGAAACCGCCGCGCTGACGATGGCGCGCATCCGGCAGGCCTACCTGCACCCGCCGGTCTTCGTCGAGGCCGGGGCGTCCCTGCGCGACGCGGCGGCGGCGATGAAGCGGGACCAGGCGAGCAGCGTGCTGGTCCGCGATGGCGATCCGAAAAAGGGGGGGCGCATCGGCATTCTGACCGGCACCGACCTGCGCGACCTTGTGGTGCTGGAGGGGCGGCCGGTGGACAGCCCGGTGGGGCCGCTCGCCCGCTACGAGCTGCTGGCGCTGGACCGCGACGACCTGCTGTTCAACGCGCTGATCCTGATGACCAAGCATTCGGTGCGCCGTCTGGTCATCACCGAGCAGGGCGCGGTCGTCGGCCTGCTGGAGCAGACCGACCTGCTGGCCGTCCTGTCCAACCATTCCCAGGTCGTCGCGCTCAAGGTCGAGCGCGCCGCCACGCCGGAGGACCTCGGCCGGGCCAGCCAGGACATCGTCGGGCTGATCCGCACGCTGCACGGCACGGGCGTCAAGGTGTCCTTCATCGCCGACCTCGTGACCGAGCTGAACCGCAAGATCTTCCGCCGCCTGTTCGAACTGCTGGCGCCGCCGGACCTGCTGGCCAACGCCTGCCTGATCGTGATGGGCAGCGAAGGGCGCGGCGAGCAGCTTCTGAAGACCGACCAGGACAACGGGCTGATCCTGCGCGACGGTTACGACTGCCCGACGCTGCCGCAGGTGACCGACGCCTTCACCCGCCATCTGGTCGCGTTCGGCTACCCGCCCTGCCCGGGGCGCATCATGGTGTCCAACCCGGACTGGACGCGCCCGCTGGCGCAATACAAGGATTCCCTCTTCCACTGGATCCACCGCCCCGACGAGGCGGCGCAGATGAATCTCGCCATCTTCTACGACGCGGCGGCGGTGGCCGGGGACGCCACCCTGCTGGCCGAGGCGAAGGGCTACCTGCTCGGCCGGCTGCAGGACAACCAGATGTTCTTCACCGCCTTTGCCCGCCCGGCGCTTGCCTTCGACACGCCGTCGGGCCTGTTCGGCGGCCTGTTCGAGCGGCGCCGCAGCGAGGCGGTGGACATCAAGAAGGCCGGCATCTTCCCCATCGTCCACGGCGTCCGCGCGCTGGCGCTGGAGAAGCACATGGCGGAGACCAACACGACGGAGCGCATCTGGGCGCTCGCCGACCAGGGCGTTCTCGACCGCGGCATGGCGGGCGAACTGGCCGACGCCTTCACCTTCCTGTCGACGCTGCGGCTGAAGGCCGGGCTGGACGGCAGCGTGTCGGGCACCCAGACCGACAACCTCGTCCGCACGGAGTCCCTGGGCAAGCTCGACCGTGACCAGTTCAAGGACTGTCTGGCGCTGGTGAAGAAGTTCAAGGAACTGCTCGCCTACCACTTCCACCTGAACCACTGACCCTGAACCATTGCCCCGCCGGGCGCGCGGGGAGAGGAGGCGGCATGCCGACCGAAACCATTGCCAGCGTGGTCGCCAACGGGGGGGCGCCGTCCGTTCCGGCGATGCCCGAACACCCCGACCGTGCCCTGCTGCTGTCGGGGGAGGAGAGCGGGGAGCGGGTGGCGATCCATTGCGAGGCCACCTCCTTTGACGCGGCCACGGCCGATCTGCGCAGCGTCGCGGCGCTGCGCATCCGCGGCGGGCGCGTCCTGACCAGCCAGCGCCTGATCCTCTCCTTCTGGCCCACCGAACCGGCGGAGCCGGCGCTGTCCCGCCTGCTGGCCTTCATCGGCAACCGGCCGCTGGTCGGCTATTACCTGGATTTCACCGTGGGGCTTCTCGACCGGCTGGTGCAGCCGATGGTCGGCATGGCCCTGCCGAACCAGCGCATCGAAGTGTCCAGCCTTTATTACGGCCGCAAGGCCAAGGCGCCCGGCAAATACGCGGTCGATCTGCGGCTGGACAGCATCCTGCGCGACCTCGACCTGCCGCCGCGCGCCGGGGAGGACGCCTACGCCAGCGCGCTCGCTTCCGCCATGGTCTATCTGCGCCTGGAGCCGCCGCGGCCCTGACGCCGCATCTCAGGCGCCCCCCTTCAGGCAATCCCTTCAGGCGGCTTTCGTCTGCGTCTTGGCGAGGGTCGGCACCGACACGATGAAGCGGGTGCCCGGCCCGCCGTCCGGCTGGCGATCGATGGTCACCTGCGCCCCGGCCTGCTGGGCCAGCGCCTTCACCAGAACCAGCCCCAGACCGCTCTGGCGCTTCTCGTTCGCGCGGTTCTGCGTGGACGGATCGGGTGGAAGGCCGGTGCCGTCGTCGCGCACCACCATCCGCATGCCCTCGCTTCCCTCCGGCAGCAGCTCGACCGTGATCGTGCCGGGATGGCCGAGGGGGAAGGCGTGGAGCAGCGCGTTGGAGACCAGTTCGCTGGCGATCAGGGCGAGCGGGGTGGCCTGATCGACATCCAGGCTCCAGGGCTGGGGGGCGTTCACCGTCAGCCGCGCGCCGGTCGGGTTGGTTGAGCGGACCAGCCCGTCGCAGAGCTGGCGCAGGTAATCGGCGAAGTCGATGCGCGCCGGCTGGTCGGAGCGGTAGAGCAGTTCCTGCATCAGGCTCATGCACTGGATGCGGCGCAGGCTCTCGTCGAAGGCGCGGCGGGCCGGCTCGTCGATGCGGGCGGCCTGGAGGCGCAGCAGGCTGCAGATGACCTGGAGGTTGTTCTTCACCCGGTGCTGGACCTCCTTCAGCAGGATCTCCTTGTCGGTCACCGCGGTTTCGAGCTGGGCGTTGGTCTGTTCCAGCTCCGCCGTGCGCTGGTGGACCCGCTCCTCCAGCGTGTCGTAGGCGTGCTGGAGCGCGTTCTCCGCCTGCCGCTCCCGCCGGGCGCGCTGCAGGGCCATCCCGCCGATCACCGACACCGCGGCCAGAGCCGCCAGCGCGTAGGAGATGTAGGTCCAGAGCTGTCCGCGCCAGCGCTTCATGACGCTGCTCACCGGGATGGCCACCTCGGCGGTCACGGGCACGCTGTCCACCCGGCGCAGCGCGGAGATTTCCGGCTCCCCGGCGGCCTCGGCCGCGGCGCTGTCGGTGGCGTCCGGCCCCTGGGTCTCGTGCAGCAGCACCGTGCCGTCGGCGCGGCGCAGGGTGATGGAGCGGGCGTAGTCGAAATCGAAGCTCTTGTAGATGTCGCGGACGTAGCGCGGCGAGACGGCGACCAGGGCGACGCCGCGGAATTGTCCCGGTGCGGCGGCCAGCGGACGCGAGAGCAGGATCAGCGGTTCCTGGGTGAAGCGGCTGTTGTCCAGGGCGGTGATGAACAGACGGCCGCCCGCCGCGCTGCCGCCCGCCCGCTGGGCCTCGAAATAGTCGCGGTCGGCGACGTTCATCGCCGGGGTTGGGAAGCGGCGGGTGCTCAGGACGGCGTTCCCCTCGGCGTCGAACAGCCAGATCGACACCAGATAGGGCGTGCCCCGCACCAGCCCCGCGTAGCGCTCCCAGGCCGCTCGGTCGCTGGGCAGCGGGGCGTCCGCCGGTCCGGCGAGCTGGACCGCCTGCTTCAGGATCAGGTCGCTGGTCTCCACCAGCCGGGCCGCGTGTTCGGCCACCAGCAGGCTGGCGTTGCCGGCGGTGTCCTGGGCGTGCTGCAGGGCCGCTGCCCGGTCGCGCAAGGCGAAGCTGGCCGACAGCCCGAGCGTCAGAAGCAGCGCCACCGCGCAGACCATCAGGACCAGCGCCGACCCCGGCATCCGGTAGAGCAGAGGGGAACCTTTGGAACGGAGGGCGCGCAGGGGCATGGGAGAGAGGCCGTTGAGCATCGAAGGTCGTGGCTTTCGTGGCGGACCAACACCTTTTTGCAGGCTCCTGTTCCCTGGGTACGCCCGTTGAACCGCGCCGCGCCACCCCCTATTGTCGCGCCGGGCCGAAAGGCCGAGGCGGCATCGAGCGCGGGGAGTATGGCGTATGAAGATCGACGGCACGGCCTACCGGACCATCTGGCTGGCGCAGGACGGCTGGTCGGTGGAGATCATCGACCAGACGCGGATGCCGCATGATTTCGCCGTCGCGCGGCTGACCGACCTCGACGAGGCCGCCCACGCCATCCGCGCCATGCTGGTGCGCGGGGCGCCGCTGATCGGGGCGACCGCCGCCTACGGCGTCGCTCTGGCCATGCGGGCCGACCCGTCCGACGCGGCGCTGGAGGCGGCCCATGCCCGGCTGCTCGCCACCCGCCCGACCGCGGTCAACCTGCGCTGGGCGCTGGAGCGGATGCGCGGCCGTCTGGCGCCGCTGCCGCCCGCCGCCCGTGCCGAGGCCGCCTACGCCGAGGCCGCCGCGCTCTGCGACGAGGACGTCGCCATCAACCGCGCCATCGGCGAGCATGGCGCCGCCCTGATCCGCGAGACCGCCCGCCGCAAGGCGCCGGGCGAGCCGGTGAACGTGCTGACCCACTGCAACGCCGGCTGGCTCGCCACCGTCGACTGGGGTACGGCGCTGGCCCCGGTCTATGTCGCCTTCGAGGAGGGCATCCGCCTGCATGTCTGGGTGGACGAGACGCGCCCGCGCAACCAGGGCGCCAGCCTGACCGCCTGGGAGCTGAACCGCCACGGCGTGCCCCACACGGTGGTGGTCGACAACACCGGCGGTCATCTGATGCAGCACGGCATGGTCGACCTGTGCATCGTCGGCACCGACCGCACCACGGCGACCGGCGACGTCTGCAACAAGATCGGCACCTACCTGAAGGCGCTGGCCGCCCACGACAACGGCGTGCCCTTCTACGTCGCGCTGCCCTCGCCGACCATTGACTGGGGCATGGCGGACGGGGTGAAGGAAATCCCCATCGAGGAGCGCGACGCCCGCGAGGTGACCGAGCTGACCGGCATCACCGCCGACGGGCGGATCGAGACCATCCGCGTCACCCCGGCCGGCAGCCCGGCGGTCAATTACGGCTTCGACGTGACCCCGGCCCGTCTGGTGACCGGTCTGGTGACCGAGCGCGGCGTCTGCCCGGCGAGCCGGGAGGGGCTGCTGGGTCTGTTCCCGGAGCAGGTCGGCGCGGCGCGCTGACGTCCTCTTTCCGAAAAGCCGCTTACGCCGCGGCGACGACGAGCAGCGCGACGGTGAGCGCCACCGCGTCCTCGATCAGCGCCGCCGGCCGGTCGCGGCCGAAGGCGGCGGCCAAGCGCCGGCGCGCCTCGTAGCACAGGAGCGTGCCGGCGACCGCGCCCAGCCCGCCGGCAATCAGGCCGGGAACCCACGCGCCCGCGTTCGCGCCGATGGCCGCCCCCGCGATGGCGCCGCCGGCGATGCGGCTGGCGAACGGGAAGGGGCGCTTGCGGCTGGGGGTGGTCGGCAGCTTGTCGGTGACCAGCTCCCCCACCGCCAGCGCGGTGAAGACCCAGGGCGACACCGGGTGGCCGAGGAAGAACAGCCAGCTTCCCGACAGGTCGAGCCAGCCGCCATAGGCGGCCCAGGAGACCGCCGCCGGCCCCAGCAGGGTGCGCGAACCGGACACGGCGCCGATCAGGACGGCGAGGATCAGAACAGTCGTCACAGTGATCTCCGGGTCAGTCGGTCCGGCGGTCGCGCAGAGCCTGGAACAGGGTCCGGACCACCCCGGCGCGGGTGCCGGGACCGCCATGGAGCAGGCGGATCGCCGCCAGCATCAGCGCCGCGTCGCCGTCGCGCGGCGGGTCGGTGTGGGGAAGCCGCCGGCCGCGCCGCACCGAGACGGTCTTCACCCGCGTCATCTCCAGCAGCCCTTCGGCGCCGCGCGTGACGCCCCAGCCGCTGGCGCGTCGTCCGCCGAAGGGCAGGCGGGGATCGGCGGTCGGCACGATCAGGTCGTTGACCGTCACCGTCCCGGCGTCCAGCCGCCCGGCCAGCGCGCAGGCCTCCGCTTCCGGCCCGAAGACCGAGGCGCCGAGCGCGTAGGGGCTCGCGGCGGCGGCCTCCAGCGCCTCCTCCATGTCGCGGACGGGCACCAGCGACAGGATGGGGGCGAACAGCTCCTCGCGCAGCAGCGCCATGCCCGGCCGCGCGTCGGCCACGATCAGCGGCGCCATCGCCGGGTCGGCGTCCTCGGGTAGAGGGCCGAGCGGGCGGGCGCCCTCCGCCATCGCCGCGCGGACCAGCCCGACCAGCCGGCGCCGCAGCGGCAGGGGCACCGCCGCCGGCGCGATCGCCGCCGCGCTGCGCGTCAAGGCGTCCTCCAGCGCCGCCGCCTGGGCGCGCGGCACGAAGACCCGGCGCGGCGCGATGCAGGTGGCGGAACCGTTGAGGCGCAGGCCGAAGGCCAGCGCGCGGGCGACCAAGTCGAGGTCGGCGCCCGGCAGGACGAACACCGCGTCGTTGCCTGACAATTCCATGGTGGAGGGCACCAGCGAATCGGCGAGCTGGCGGGCCACCGTCCGGCCGGTGCCGGCCGATCCGGTCAGCACCAGCTTGTCGATGCCGGCGGCGATCGCGTCGGACACCGCGTCGGGGGATTCGTCCAGAAGCTGGAACAGCCCGTCGGGCAGACCGGCCTCGGCCAGCCAGTCGGCCAGCCGTTCCATCGGTGCGGAGCAGCCGGGCGCCGGCTTGACCAGCACGGCGTTCCCGGCGGTCAGCGCCTGGAGCGCCTGCACCCCCGGCAGCAGCAGCGGGTAGTTGGAGGGGCCGACGATCAGGACGGTGCCGAAGGGCTCCCGCCGCACCTCCGCCGCGACGCCGAACAGCCAGGCCGGGCGGCCTCGCGCGCCCAGGCGCCGCGGCGCCAGCAGCGCGGCGGCCTCGCGCTCCAGGAAGCGGCAGGCTTCGGCGAGCGGCAGGATTTCCGCGCTCAGGCTCTCGGCCGCGCTGCGTCCGGGGCGGGTCGCCAGAGTGTGCACGAGGTCCTTCGCATCCGCCGCAATGCGGCGGCGGATTTTGCGGATGATGGACAGTCTTTCGCCTGTATTGCCGCCGGCCCACGCCGCGCGCGCAATGGAAAATGGATCGCCGGCCCCGCTTGTCCAAGGGGTTACGCCTGGAGAGGTGGCTTTGTGGCTGTGATCCATTTCCGGTCCATGTTCGTAACTGCCTTCACACAAGTCGGCAGCTCGGGAGCGTTTGACAAGCGGATGGAACGGCAAGTCGTGATCATTGGCGCTGGGCCCGGTGGATTGGCATCCGCGATGCTCCTGGCGCTCACCGGGGCGAAGGTCACCGTGCTGGAACGGCAGGACCGCGTCGGCGGCCGGTCGGCCGGCTTCGCGCTCGACGGGTACCGCTTCGACAGCGGCCCGACCTTCTTCCTCTACCCCCGCATCCTGGAGGAGATCTTCGAGGCCTGCGGGCGCCGCCTGTCGGACGAGGTCGATCTGATCCGCCTCGACCCGCTCTACCGGCTGGTCTTCGAGGCCGGCGGGGAGCTGCGGGTCCACGGCGAGATGAAGGCGCTGATGGCGGATATCGCGCGCCTCGACCCGCGCGACGCCCAGGGCCTGCCGCGTTTCCTGGCCGACAACCGCGCGAAGATGGAGCTGTTCCGCCCGATCCTGGAAACCGACTTCTCCAGCCCCTGGGCGCTGGCGTCGCTGCCGATGCTGAAGGCGCTGGGACGGCTTTCGCCGCAGCGCTCGGTCGACCGCGACCTGTCCCGTTACTTCCAGGACCCGCGCGTCCGCCTCGCCTTTTCTTTCCAAAGCAAGTATCTGGGCATGTCGCCCTTCCGCTGCCCCAGCCTGTTCACCATCCTGTCCTTCCTGGAGCATGAGCACGGCGTCTTCCACCCGCGCGGCGGCACCGAGGCGGTGATGGAGGCGATGCGGCGGGTGGCCGAAGGCCTCGGCGTCACCGTGCGGCTGAACGAGACGGTGCGCCACATCCGCTTCCAGGGCCGCCGCGCCGTGGGGGTGCGGACGGAGGCCGGCGAGTATCCGGCCGACGCGCTGGTCATCAACGCCGACTTCGCCCGCGCGATGACCACGCTGGTGCCCGACGACCTGCGCCGCCGCTGGACCGACGCCCGCATCGCCACCAAGAAATTCTCCTGCTCCACCTTCATGCTCTATCTCGGGATCGAGGGGCGGATGGAGGGGCTGGACCACCACACCGTCTATCTGGCCGAGGACTATGCCCGCAACCTCGCCGAGATCGAGGACGGCCGCGAGATGCCGCGCCGCCCGTCGATCTACGTGCAGAACGCCTGCGTCAGCGACCCGGACCTGGCCCCGCCCGGCGGCAGCACCCTCTACATCCTGGTGCCGGTCGGCCACCAGCGCGGCCACATCGACTGGACGGCCGAGGCGCCGCGCTACCGCCGCCTCGTGCTCGACCGGCTGGCCGGCTTCGGCCTGAGCGACCTGGAGCGCCGCATCCGGGTGGAGCGCGTGGTGACGCCGGCCGACTGGGACCGCCGGTTCGCGGTGCATCGCGGCGCCACCTTCAATCTGGCGCACAGCCTGGACCAGATGCTCCACCTGCGGCCGCACAACCGGTTCGAGGATCTGGACGGCGTCTATCTGGTGGGCGGCGGCACCCACCCCGGCAGCGGCCTGCCGGTGATCTTCGAAGGCGCGCGCATCACGTCGCGGCTGCTGGCCTCGGAACTGGGCCTGCCGACGCCCTGGCGCAGCGAAACCATGGGACTGTCCGGCCTGCCCAAGCGGGCCGTAGCGGGGGGATTGGCATGACGGATCGGATCGCGGTGATCGGCGGCGGCCTGGGCGGGCTGGCGTCGGCGGTGGTTCTGGCGGCGCGCGGCCACAAGGTGGTGCTTCTGGAGAAGAACGGCTGGGTCGGCGGCAAGGCGGCGGTGCTGGAGGAGGGTGGCTTCCGCTTCGACATGGGGCCGACGATCCTGACGGTGCCGCGCGTCCTGCGCCGCATCCTGGCGGAGGCCGGCTGCGACCTCGACCGCGAGCTGGAGCTGGTCCGGCTGGAGCCGCAATGGCGCTGCTTCTTCGACGACGGCACCCTGCTCGACCTGTCGGAGAACATCGGCGCGATGGCCGCGGAACTCGACCGGCTGACTCCCGGTCGCGGCGCCGGGGAGGGCTACCGACGCTTCCAGGCTTTGTCGGAGCGTCTGCACGGCATTTCCGAACGCTTCTTCTTCTGGAAGTCGGTGGAGGATCTGGGCGACACGCTGAAGGTCCGCGACAGCATGAACGCCAGCACCCTGTCCGACGTGCTGGCGCTGCGCATGGGCAGCACGGTGGCCGGCACCATCCGCAGCCACGTCCCCGACGCCCGCGCCGCCCAGATGCTCGACCATTTCACCCAGTATGTCGGGTCCTCCCCCTACGGCTCCCCGGCGGTGCTCTGCGCCATCGCGCACATGCAGACCAACGACGGCGTCTGGTATCCGATGGGCGGCACCCGCGCCGTTCCGCTGGCGCTGGAGCGGGTGGCCCGGCGCCTCGGCGTCGAGATCCGCACCGGCACCGGCGTGCGCCGGCTGGAGGTGACCGACAAGCGCGTCACCGCCGTCGAGACCGAGAGTGGGGAGCGCATCCCGGTGTCGGCGGTGGTGTCCAACATGGATTCCGTCCGCACCTACGAGGAGCTGGTGGGCGGCGCCCCGGCCAAGCGCTTCCGCAAGCGCCGTCGCTACGAGCCGGCCTGCTCGGGCGTGGTCTTCTATCTCGGGCTCGACCGCGGTTACGAGCATCTGCTGCACCACGACTTCGTCTTCTCCCGCGACCCGGCGGAGGAGTTCGAATGGATCTACCGCCGCGGCGAGCCGGCGCCCGACCCGACCTGTTACATCGCCGCCCCCGCCCGCACCGAGCCCGGCGTGGCGCCGCCGGGGGGCGAGGCGCTCTATGTGCTGGTCCACACCCCCTACCTGCGGCCGCACCACGACTGGTCGCGGATGCTGCCGGACTACCGCCGCACCGTCTTCGACAAGCTGAAGCGCACCGCCGGCATGGCCGATCTGGAGGACCGCATCCGCGTCGAGCGCGTCCTGACCCCGCAGGACATCCACGACCGCTACCGCGTGCTGAACGGCGCCATCTACGGGCTGGCCAGCCACGGCCGCTTCATGGGCGCCTTCAAGCCGGGCAACCGCTCGCGCGACGTGGAGGGGCTGTATCTGGCCGGCGGCGCCGCCCATCCCGGGCCGGGCATGCCGATGGTGCTGATGTCGGGCTGGATCGCCGCCGACAGCCTGGACCGCGACCTGCGGGGCGGGGCGCGCGACACCGACCTGCGCGCCGTCGCCTGAGGGACGGGCATGGAGGATGATGGGCGGAAGGACGATCCGGTCGTGCTGCGCTCGCCGGCGCTCTGCCGTTTCTTCGGCGCCGTCATGGCGCGGCGGATGCGGCTCGACTTCCACGCGGTTCGGCTGGCCCGGCCGGGCTGGCCGGCCCTGCCGGCGGACCGGCCGGTGATCGTCTGCCTGAACCACCCGTCCTGGTGGGACCCCGCTTTGCTGATCGTGATGGGGACCACCCGCTACCGCGACCGGCCGGGCTATGGCCCCATCGACGCGGCGATGCTGCGCCGTTACCGCTTCATGGCGCGCATCGGCCTGTTCGGGGTCGAGCCGGACCGGGCGGGCGCCGCCGCCTTCCTGCGCCACGGCCGGCGCATCCTGGCCGACCCGCGCTCCATGCTGTGGATCACCGCCGAGGGCGCCTTCACCGACCCGCGCCGCCGCCCGGTCCGCCTGCGTCCGGGCATCGCCCATCTCGTCCGCCGCGCGCCGGAGGCTGTGGTGGTGCCGCTCGCCGTGGAATACCCGTTCTGGGACGAGAGCACGCCGGAGGCGCTGGCCCGCTTTGGCGAGCCGATGGATGCCTCCGCCTTCGCCGGCTGGCCGGTGCCCGACATCGCCGCCGCTTTGGAACGGCGGCTGGAGACAACAATGGACGCGCTGGCGCTCGACGCGCAGAGCCGCGACCCGGCGCGCTTCCTGACGCTGGTCGACGGTTCGGCGGGGGTCGGCGGCGTCTACGATCTGTGGCGCCGGGCGCGGGCGTGGGTGGGCGGGCACCGTTTCAGCCCCGAGCATGGTGACGCATCCGACACGAAAGGGGTTTCCCGCCGATGAGCGTCCTCACGCTGCTGGCCGCTCTGTCGCTGGCGCTCGCCCTGCTGCCGTTGGGGCTGGGCCTCGTGAACCTGTGCCTCTACCGCCGGCCAAAGGCCGAGCCGCCGCCGGGCGCCGCCGTCAGCGTCCTGATCCCCGCCCGCAACGAGGAGGCCACCATCGCCGCCGCGGTGCGGGCGGCGCTGTCCAGCTGCGGCGTGACGGTGGAGGTGGTGGTGCTGGACGACCATTCCACCGACCGCACGGCCGACATCGTCCGCGCCCTCGCCGCCCGCGACCCGCGCCTGCGGCTGGAAACGGCGCCACCGCTGCCGCCGGGCTGGTCGGGCAAGCAGCACGCCTGCCAGGCGCTCGCCGGTCTGGCGCGGCACCCGGTGCTGCTGTTCCAGGACGCCGACGTGCGGCTGGCCCCGGACGCCGCCCGGCTGGCCTGCGGCGCGCTGCTGGCCGGCAGGGCGGGGCTGGTCAGCGGCTTCCCGCGCCAGGAGACCGGCACCCTGGCCGAGGCGCTGGTGATTCCGTTGATCCATGTCCTTCTGCTCGGCTACCTGCCGATGGTCGGGATGCGCTGGTCGGCCAGCCCGGGCTTCGCCGCCGCCTGCGGCCAGCTGATCGCGGTGCGGCGGGACGCCTACGCGGCGGCCGGCGGCCACACCGCCATCGCGACCTCGCTGCACGACGGGGTGACGCTGCCGCGCGCCTTCCGCCGGGCGGGGCAGGGAAGCGACCTGTTCGACGCGACCGGCCTCGCCCGCTGCCGGATGTACCGCGGCTGGCGGGAGGTGTGGTCCGGCTTTTCGAAGAACGCGACGGAGGGCATGGCGACCCCGGTCGCCCTGCCGGTCTGGACCGTTCTGCTGTTCGGCGGCCATGTCCTGCCCTGGCTGCTGCTGGGCTGGGCGGCGCTGGCCCCATTGCCGGAGGAGTTTGTCATCATGGCGGCGTCGGCCGTGGCGGCGGGGCTGTCGTTCCGCTTGCTGCTGGCCGCCCGTTTCCGTCAGAGTCTGGCCGGCGCGCTGCTCCACCCCGTGGGCATCCTGATCCTGCTGGCGATCCAATGGTCGGCGCTGCTGCGCGCCCGCCGGGGCCGCCCGGCGGAATGGCGCGGGCGCGCCTATCCGTCCACCTCCAGAACGGGTGCACCATGACGACCCTTCGGCAGTTCCGGACCGCCCGCAACGCCACGGTGGGCGGAGCGCTGGCCGCGCTGGCGGTCCTCCTGGCGACCGCCCCGGCCGCGGCCGCCGACCTTGCCATCACGGTCGCCAACGTCGCGAACGCGCAGGGGAAGGTGCTGGTCGCGGTGTGCACGCCGGAGACCTTCCTGGGGCCGAACTGCCCCTACACCGCGGCGGAGCCGGCGCGGCCGGGCAGCGTCACCGTGGTGGTGCACAAGGTGCCGCCGGGTACCTACGCCGTGCAGTCCTTTCACGACGAGAACCAGAATCTCGAACTCGACCGCAACTTCCTCGGGATGCCGAAGGAGGGGGTCGGCTTCAGCAACGACGCCCCCATGCGCTTCGGCCCGCCGCGCTACGCCGACGCCGCCCTGACCGTTGCCGAGCCGGTGACTTGCACGACGTTGACCTTGCGCTATCTGATTGAGCGCTGAGTGACTTCCGCTTTCAGATCACCGGCACCAGACGCCGCCGCCGGGGCGGCGGGTTGCCGCCCTTGCAGGGGGTGTAGCCGCCCGGCGCCAACTGCCCGAACGTGATGCCGGTCGCCATGGCGATGTCGGCCAGCCGCTCCAGCCCCAGCACGCGGGTGGCGGCGAGCGCGATGCGCCCGCAGGCCTCGGCGTCGCTGCCGGCGCGGTGATGGTCGAGCGCGATCCCCAGATGGTCGGCCAGATAATTCAGCTTGTGCGCGGCCAGCTGCGGCCACGCCTTGCGCGCCAGCACCACGGTGCAGAGGTAGTGGCAGGCCGGCCAGTCCAGCCCGTAATCGTCCAGCGTGTGGCGCAGCACGCTGATGTCGAAGGAGGCGTTGTGGGCCAGCACCAGACGCCCGTCCAGCCGGCGGGCGAAGCGGTGCCAGACCTCCGGGAACTCCGGCGCGCCGGCGACATCCTCGGCCCGCAGGCCGTGGACGGCGGTGTTGAAGGGGTTGAAGCGCATCTCCCGCGGGCGGATCAGATGCTCCTCGGTCTCCACCACGCGCCCGTCCTCGATCCAGGCGACGCCGATGGAGCAGGCGCTGGTCCGTGATTCGTTGGCGGTTTCGAAGTCGATGGCGACAGCCTGCATGACGTCTTTCCTCAACCCAGGATCAGGCGGGTGACGTCCTCGGGCAGGTCGCCGTCGAGCGCCATCAGGCGGACCCGCAGCAGGCAGGCCACCGCGATGGCGTCGGTGATCTCGCCACGCTTGACCATGGCGTAGGCCTCCGCGAAGGGAACGTGGCGCAGCTGCAGGACCTCGGTCTCCTCCGGTTCGGCCTGCCCCTGCTCGATCCCCCAGGCGAGAAAGCAATGGGCGGTCTCGTCGGTGATGCTGTTGGACAGGTGCATGGTCAGAATCGGCAGCCAGTGGCGGGCGGTCTGGCCGGTCTCCTCCAGCAGCTCGCGCCTGGCCGACTCCACCGGTGCGACGCCCTTCTTGCCGCCGCCTTCCGGGATCTCCCAACTGTACTGCTCCAAGGGGAAACGGTACTGGCCGACCAGCGTGACGCGGCCCTGGTCATCGATGGGAACCACCCCGGTCGCCAGATTCTGGGCGTGCATGACGCCGTAGATGCCGGGATTGCCGAGCGGGGTCAGCACGTCGTGCTCCACCACCCGCATCCACGGATTCTCGTAGATCGGTTTGGTCGTCAGGACGGTCCAGGGGTTGCCGGTCTTGTGCGGCACGCCGGTGCTCCTTGCGCGGGTGGGGGACGGGCTGCGGGGGTCTGGGGCGGAACTATAGGCATTGCGGCCCGATGCTGCAACGCGGTGCGCTTCCGCCACCGTCCCGCGCGCCGCCCTCGGGGCTGCAGGCCGTGGTTGTTGCGGAAATATTTCACAGTTAGATAAAATTTTCGCGACAGTTCACGCAAGTCCTCTCCAACTGTTCTGGCTGGTTACTTGACTCCCCGACTGTTGAGGTCTACCTCTATATTGTGCGGTATCCGTGGATGCCGGCGGTGGCCGTCCTTCGTGGGGCAGCAATTTTGGAAACGCAGCGCCGGATGCGGCACAATTTTCAGGATAGGGAGCGCTGGCGCAACCCGGACTGGCGGACGAAATTCGTCGCCTGGTGGGAAGGCTACGACCTCGCCGCGCTGTCCCGGATGACCCGCACCGCCCCGGCCTCCCGCCTGCCTCTGCGCGGCCCGGTCGCGGCGCTGGGCTCCGCCCCTCCGGCCGGCGCCCTGCCGCCCGAGGCGGCGCGGCCCGATGCCGACCTGGAGCGTCTGGAGAACCTGCAGCTCGACCGCCAGGGCGAACCGGTCTGGTCGGTCGCCCGCACGGAGGGCGCGCAGATGCTGTGGGGCCAGGACTGCGTCGGTCCCGGCGACTCGCAGTGGATGATCGAATCCGTCCGCTCCTTCGGGCTGAACCCGGCCAAGAGCGTGCTCGACCTGTCGGCGGGGCTGGGCGGGCCGGCGCGCGGCATCGTCAACAGCTACGACACCTGGGTGACCGGGCTGGAGATGTCGCCCCTGCTGGCCAAGCTGGGGATGGAGCGTTCCAAGGCGCTGGGGGTCTCGAAAAAGGCCCCGATCGGCCATTACGACCCCGAGCATTTCAACCAGGCGGGCGCCTTCGACCTCGTGCTGGCCGACCGGGTGATGCACCGGGTGCGCGACAAGGAGAACTTCCTCGACCGCGTCAGCGAGTGCATCAAGCCGAAGGGCGGCGTGCTGCTGTTCGATTACGTGATCGAAGGCACACCGTCCTCCTGGGAAAGCTGGAACGGCTGGCGCGATTCCGAGCCGCTGGAGGTCTATCCCTGGTCGGCCACCCGCATGGCCGACGAACTGACCCAGCGCAACCTCGACCTGCGCATTTCCGAGGACCTGACCCAGTTCCACCGCCGTCAGGCCGTCGAGCGGGTGCGCCGGCTGGGCGAGGCGTTGAAGACGGCCGCCCCCGAACCCCGCGTGCTCAAGGCGCTGGCCCGCGAGCTGGCGCTGTGGTGGTCGCGCCTGCGCGTGCTGGGCAGCGGCCTGCGCTTCTGCCGCTACGTGGCGATGCGTCCGACTTGATCGGGGCGGTGTGTCGCCATGTTCAGCGAGCTGAGGGAAAGCGGTTGCTGCTTGGCTGTTTCATCGGCGCGCTTGCCGGTTTGGCGTTGCCGGACAAGGGCGCCACAACGGTTTGAGTAAAGTCCGAAGATTCAGTCGTTTTGCGTCCGCCATTGTTTGGGGTGAGATTGGCTTCGTTGGACCGGACTTGAATCGGATCGGACCGCCAAGTGTCGTTCCGTGTTCGTACCACAACAACGTAGGACGAGGGTGGCAGGCGCTGCTGCGATAAATTCACTTTCAGCAAGCTCGGCGTGACGTTCGGAATGCCGAGATAGGATGGCGAAACACCCTCATTCAGCTTTGGAAGCTTCAAAGGCAGGAGGGTGCGATAGACGAGAGACTTGTCGGACGCATCGATTTGCCCGCCGGCATAGAACTCGGCAAGGCGGTGCAATTCCACCACGATCGCACCCGCCGTGGCCCCGTCGCCGACCCGCTCCGCCGAGCCGGCCCCGTCCTGGGGAAGGCTGCGGTCTGTCTTGGAAAGGGGAGACACCAACGCCACCGCTACCCCGTCGATGTCTCCCTGCGGCATGCGGGTAACCGTGGCTTCCGCTATCAGGGCGTTTGCCGTGGCAAACTGGTTTCCGCCCGCGCAGCCTGACAGCGCAGCAACCAGCAGGGATGCGGGGATGAATCGCATCATTCCATTACTCCTCAGTGCTCGCATGGCAGATTTTTGTCTTTTCAAGAAATTTTGGAAATGAGTGTGTATGTATTGTGCGGCAGGAGATGTCGTTTGTATCCGTTGGAGTGTTTTTACACGATCACTCTATTGAATTGCATCGTCATGGGAGTGCGGTCAAACAGACCAAGGCCGGTTTCATAGACGATCAGATAGTTGCCGCGCTTCAAGTAATCCGCGTACTGCGTTGAGAACACACGCTGACGGTTGGGTGGAATGGGGGCCGCATAGGTCGTTGTCGAATCGACGTAGGCCAGTCCATTCATCTCATAAAGACCTTTGTCGGTGAGTTGAACGGCCGGTCCGCGAAGCTGCTTCATGGCGTCTTCAATCGCACCGGCGTATCGTTCGGCGAACAGGTGGGCCGAAAACGGCCCTTCGACCGCCACGGGCTTGGTGTTGTTGTTCAATGCCACGTCCGCCGCCGGTTTGTTCGGGCTGCCGTCGAACCCGGCGGCGCTGCGGAACCATTCCACGGCGGCCATGACCATCTTCGACCCGACATCAAGACCATGGCGGACCTGCTCCGCCGTGCAGCCATGCAGCACTGGCGCCATGGCAATGGCTCCGGTGCCGACAACAAAGGAACGGCGGCTAAGTGCTGGGCGTTCATGAAGAGTCAGATACGTCTTTTTGGTCATGGCGAAATCTCCGCATTTATCCAAAAAGAAGTATGCATTGACGGTTTCTGTGAAAAAAGCGTGATTTGCTGCGTCACCATGACGCCATGCAATGGTATTTTATTTGTATTCAGTCATTGCAATCTCTGTGTGCAAGATTTCGCTCCGCCGCGAAGCGCCGGGCCGACTCCGTCACCAGCTTGCGGATCAGGGCGCGGCGCGGCTCAATGGGGCCGGAGACGTCCAGCCAGCGCTCCCCGTCCCACCGCTGCACATGCAGCGGCACGATCCCTTCATGGTCGGCGCAGGTGATGCGCAGCGGCTGCATGAAGCCGTCCAGCCCCAGTTCGGTCAGCCGTTCGGCGGTCAGGTCCAGATGGTCGAAGCCCCAGGCGACCTGCGCCCCGGTCAGCGGCCGGCGCCCGTATTTGCCCTGCGCGGTGCGGATGGCCTCGACCAGGACGGCGGCGTTGAAGACGCCGCGGTTGTAAAGCACCGTGCCGATCTGGCCGGGATCGCCGGCCCCCAGCCCCTGGCCGTGGACCCGCTCGCGGATGGCGCGGATCACCGGCAGGTCCGCCCCGGCGGCGTGGAAGGCGACCGCCTTGTAGCCGACCGCAGCGGCGCCGACCGGCCGGACGTCCAGCTCCGACCCGGCCCACCAGACGCCGATCATGCGGTCAGCCGGATAGCCGGCGGCGGCGGCCTCGCGCAGGGCGGTGGAGTTCTGCACCCCCCAGCCCCACAGGATCACGTAATCGGGCCGGTAGTGGCGGGCGATCTGCGTCCACACGGCGCGCTGGTCCAGCCCCGGCGGGGCGACGGGGAAGCTGCGCATCTCGAAGCCGAGCCGGCCGCGCAGCGCCTCCAGCATGGGCAGCGGCTCCTTGCCGAAGGCGCTGTCGTGGTAGACGTAGGCGATCTTCCGCCCGCGCAGCCGCTCGGTTCCGCCCAGCTCCGTCGCCCCCAGCTCCGCGGCGATGTGGCTGATCGCGGCGTCGATGCCCGTCCAATAGCTGGCCGGGGCGTTGACCGCGTAGGGGAAGACCCGCCCGTCGGACACGTCCGCCCGCCCGTAGCCGGAGGAGAAGACCGGGATATGGTCGGCGGTCCCGCGCTCGATCAGGGCGTAGGTGATGCCGGTGGACAGCGGCAGCACGGCGGCGGCGCCGGTCGGCCCCTTGGCCTTCAGCCGCTCGTAGCAATCCACCCCACGGTCGGTGTTGTAGCCGGTGTCGCACTCCTCCCAGGCGATGGGCACCCCGCCGATGCCGCCGTCGCGCCGGTTGACCAGCGTCAGATAGTCGGCCACCCCGTCGGCCAGCGGGATGCCGTACGGCGCGTAGGGGCCGCTGCGGTAGACGAGGTGCGGGAAGAACTGCGCCCCCTGCGGCGGCTCCGAAACGGCCTCGGCCGGGGCGCACAGCAGCGCCATCGCCAGGGCCGCAACCGCCAAAGCCGGGGCGCGCCATGCCATTCCGTTTCCTCCACCCGTCGCGCGCCGGGCCGTTCCGCCGGTCCGCGCGGTTTTCGTTGCGCGGGATTCTAGTACGGACCGGCCCCGTTTCGCACGAAGAGAGCGCAGCCCCCACGCTTGCGCTTGCCTGCCCTTTGCACGGCGCCGTTTGAAGGGGGGCGGGACCGGCACTAAATCAGGCGGTTGAGACATGCGGAAACCACGGCCGCCGCCCGGCCGGTCCGCCAATAACGCGAAGGAGGGGTACCGTGACGACGTTCACCGGTCAGGACTCGCTGAAAACCCGCCGCTCCCTGTCCGTCGGGGGCAAGAGCTACGATTATTTCAGCATCAAGGCCGCGGAGGACGCCGGACTGGGCGACCTCTCCCGGCTGCCCTATTCCATGAAGGTGCTGCTGGAGAATCTCCTGCGCTTCGAGGACGGGCGCACGGTGTCCACCGACGACGTCAAGGCGGTGGCCCAATGGCTTCACGACAAGCGGTCCGACCGTGAGATCGCCTACCGCCCGGCGCGCGTGCTGATGCAGGATTTCACCGGCGTGCCGGCGGTCTGCGATCTGGCGGCGATGCGCGAGGCGATGGCCGCGCTGGGCGGCGATCCCAAGAAGATCAACCCGCTGGTCCCGGTCGATCTGGTCATCGACCACTCGGTGATGGTCGATTACTTCGGCAATCCCTCCGCCTTTGAGAAGAACGTCGAGCTGGAGTTCGAGCGCAACCTGGAGCGCTACGCCTTCCTGCGCTGGGGCCAGAAGGCCTTCGACAATTTCCGCGTCGTGCCGCCGGGCACCGGCATCTGTCATCAGGTGAACGTCGAGTATCTGGCGCAGGGCGTGTGGACCGACACCGACCCGGCGGGCAAGCTGGTCGCCTATCCCGACACGCTGGTCGGCACCGACAGCCACACCACCATGGTGAACGGGCTGGGCGTGCTCGGCTGGGGCGTCGGCGGCATCGAGGCGGAGGCGGCCATGCTCGGCCAGCCCATCTCCATGCTGATCCCCGAGGTCGTCGGCTTCAAGCTGACCGGGCGGCTGAAGGAGGGCACGACGGCCACCGACCTCGTGCTGACCGTCACCCAGATGCTGCGCAAGAAGGGCGTGGTCGGCAAGTTCGTGGAGTTCTACGGACCGGGCCTGGACCATCTGACGCTGGCCGACCGCGCCACCATCGGCAACATGGCCCCGGAATACGGCGCCACCTGCGGCATCTTCCCGATCGACGCGGAGACCATCCGCTACCTGACCTTCACCGGCCGCGACGCCGACCGCGTGGCAATGGTCGAGGCCTACGCCCGCGCCCAGGGCATGTGGCGCGACACCGGCACGCCGGACCCCGTCTTCACCGACGTGCTGGAGCTGGACATGACGACGGTCGAGCCGTCGCTGGCCGGCCCGAAGCGCCCGCAGGACCGCGTGCCGCTGTCCCAGGCGGCGCAGAGCTTCAGCGGCGATCTGGTCGGCGCCTTCAAGGCGGAGGACGCCGACCGCTCCGTTCCGGTGAAGGGCTGCGGCTACACCCTCGACCAGGGCGCGGTGGTGATCGCCGCCATCACCTCCTGCACCAACACCTCCAACCCGGCGGTTCTGGTGGCCGCCGGCCTGCTGGCCCGCAAGGCGGTGGAGAAGGGGCTGAAGTCCAAGCCCTGGGTCAAGACCTCGCTGGCGCCGGGCTCGCAGGTGGTCACCGACTATCTGGCCAAGGCCGGGCTCCAGCCCTACCTCGACCAGCTCGGCTTCAACATCGTCGGCTACGGCTGCACCACCTGCATCGGCAACAGCGGCCCGCTGCCCGACCCCATCGCCGCGGCGGTGGAGGAGGGCAACCTCGTGGTCGCCGCGGTGCTGTCGGGCAACCGCAACTTCGAAGGCCGGGTGAATCCGCACACGCGGGCGAACTATCTGGCCTCGCCGCCGCTGTGCGTCGCCTACGCGCTGGCCGGCAACATGAAGATCGACTTGGCCAAGGACCCCATCGGCATCGGCCATGACGGCCAGCCCGTCCATCTGAAGGACATCTGGCCGACCAACCAGGAGGTCCAGGACGCCATCGCCGCCTCGCTGTCGGCGGAGATGTTCCGCAGCCGCTACGGCAACGTGTTCGAGGGGCCGGAGCAGTGGCGCGGCATCCAGACCGCCGAGGGCCAGACCTACGAGTGGCAGGCGGGCAGCACCTACGTGAAGCTGCCGCCCTTCTTCGCCGACATGCCGAAGACCCCCGACGCGGTGAGCGACGTGCGCGGCGCCCGCGCGCTGGCCGTTCTGGGTGACAGCATCACCACCGACCACATCTCCCCCGCCGGCTCGATCAAGAAGACCAGCCCGGCCGGCGAGTATCTGCTGAGCCATCAGGTGCGCCCGCAGGACTTCAACTCCTACGGCGCGCGGCGCGGCAACCACGAGGTGATGATGCGCGGCACCTTCGCCAACATCCGCATCCGCAACGAGATGCTGACGGGCGTGGAGGGCGGCGAGACCCGGCACTATCCATCGGGCGAGCAGTTGCCGATCTACACCGCGGCCATGCGCTACGCCCAGGAGGGCGTGCCGCTGGTGGTCATCGCCGGCAAGGAGTACGGCACCGGCTCCAGCCGCGACTGGGCGGCCAAGGGCACCAAGCTGCTGGGCATCCGCGCGGTGATCGCCGAGAGCTTCGAGCGCATCCACCGCTCCAACCTCGTCGGGATGGGCATCCTGCCGCTCCAGTTCAAGGACGGGCTGACCCGCAATGATCTGGCGCTGGACGGCACGGAGACCTTCGACATCGCCGGCATCGAGCAGGACCTGCGCCCGCGCAAGGATGTGACGATGACCATCACCCGCGCCGACGGGCAGACGCGGCAGGTGCCGCTGCTGCTGCGCATCGATACGGTGGACGAGGTCGAGTATTACCGGAACGGCGGCGTGCTGAACTTCGTTCTGCGCAATCTGGCGAAGTGACGGAAGCCGGCGCAGCGGGGGGCGGCATCGCCTTCCCGCTGCGCGGCGCCCCGGCCGGCTTCACTCTCCATAGGACGGGTCAGGCGCGCGCAGGACCTCCTGGATGCTCTGCACAAGCAGGGTGCTGCCGTGGGCCGAGAAATGGCCCTGGTCCAGGAAGTAGAAGCCCTGATCATCCCTGATCCGGCAGAGCGGAAGGGCCTTGCAAGGGTCGGGGTCGCAGAAATAGTCGGAGGTGTCGACGAACCGCGCGCCCCGCGTCGCGGTGATGAGCGGCTGGTCGGCGGCTTGGCCGGTGATCGAGTAGGCCCGCTCCGACTTCATGAAATAGGTGTGGTCGTAGGGGTTGCGGAAGCGGAACACCGGGCTCTGCCCCAGCACGACGATGCGGATGCCTCGGTTCAGCAGCGTGTCCACGGTCTCGTGCAGGCGGCGGAGATCGAGGGCGTTGGTGTCCATGTACCATTCCCACCGCGCCGCCATGATGACGATGCGGATGCCGTTGCGGTCGATGATCTCCTCGACACGGCTGTTGAACTCCTGGCAGTTCGGACGGGTGTTGACGGACAGATCCTTGATGGGCGGACAGCCGGACGCCGTGTATTGGACGATGTTGAAGGGCAGGGTTTCGGCGACGGTCTGGAGCCCCGGCACATAATGGGCGGCGAAGGAATCCCCCCAGAGCAGGGCGGTGGGCGCCTCCGCCTTCAGGGAACCGATCCGGCAAGCCTCCAGGCCCGGCCACGCCTCCGGCGGCTGGTCGGTTTCGAGGAAGCATGTGTGTTCCTTGTAGAGTTCCCGTCCTGAGATGTCCTGCGGCGCGTAATCGGTGAAGCGCTGGGGCAGCCCGTTGGACAGATGACCGATCAGCCCGACCCCCGCCAGCCCCGCCATGGCCCAGCCGGTCCGCGCGAAGACCTTGGACGGCCGGCGGCCCGACTCCACCCCCGGCGCCGCCCTGGGCTTGCGGAAGGGACGCTCGATCAGCCGCCAGGACAGCACGGACACCGCGGTGATGAGCGCGAGAAGGATCAGCGTTTCCTTGGTGGTCAGGTCCCGCCCTTTGTAGAACCGCGCGAAGACCATCAGCGGCCAATGCCAGATGTACATGGAGTAGGAGATCAGGCCGATGAAGACCATGGGGCGCAACGTCAGCATTCTCCCGACCGCCGTCGGACCGCTCCGCCCGGCATGGATGACCAGCGCCGCGCCCAGGCAGGGCAGCAGCGCGGCGTAGCCCGGAAAGGCCGTCGCCTCGGATAGGGCGAACACGCTGACGAGGATCAGGGCGGCGCCGACCGCGCAGGCCAGTTCCCGCACCGCGCGGCTGCGGCTGTCCGGAACGGCGCCGAAGGCCAGAAGGGCGCCCAGCACCAGTTCCCACAGCCGGGGCGGCAGCAGGTAGAAGGCCGCCACCGGATGATCCCGCACCAGCGACACCCCCAGGGCGAAGGACGCCGCCGCCGCCGCCAGCAGAACGGCGACCCACACCGAACGCCTGTACGGGAGCAGAACCAGCACGGCGAGGGGAAAGATGATGTAGAACTGCTGCTCCACCCCCAGCGACCAGGTGTGGAGAAGCGGATTCATCTCCGCCGCGTTCTCGAAGTAACCAGACTTCAGATAATAGACGATGTTGGACGAGAACAGCGTGGTCGCCACGAGGTTCTGGGAAAAGCTCTTCAACTCCTGGGGCGACAGCAGGAAAAGGGCGAGCACCGCGGTGACCACCAGCGCCGCGAACAGGGCGGGAAGGATTCGGCGGATGCGGCGGACATAGAAGTCGGCGAGGGAGAAGGTGCCGCGCTGCGCGTCGTTCAGAACGATCGAACCAATGAGGTAGCCGGAAATCACGAAGAACACATCGACACCGATATATCCGCCGCTGAACAGGGGAAACTTCGCGTGGAACAGCAGAACCGAAAGGATCGATACCGCGCGAAGGCCGTCGATGTCGGGGCGGTACATCATGGGACCCGCAAGGTTTGGGTGGAACGGAGATGCGGGTCGGCGGTCCCGAACCCGGTTCTGCGGCGGGAGGCGAACGACGCGGGAGTGAGGGAGTGCCCGGCTACGCGAGAGGAAGCGGCGAAATCGCTTCCCGACAATTCAATGAAGACGGAAAGGCTTCCGGGGGTAGGCGTGGTGTTGGCGTTTTTATCGCCTGGATTGCTTTGTTGTTTTCGATGCTCTTGATGGGAAAATGCCTGTGAATTCGATGGTATGGCATCGTGGCGGCGTGTTGAAGTGAATTATTGAATGAAAGCCTTAGGGTGTCGGCACTTTGAATGACCTAACAAGAATTCAACGGTAATGGCCGCCCAATGGTGATAGAGAAAGCACCCGTTATTGCGTGGGGTGTCCGCGCCTGTTTGGGTTTTCACAGCGTCTTCGTGTGCGTCGGGAGGTCGCTGGTTACGGCCCCGTCTTCTCCGTCCAGCCGGCCTCGCGGACCGCCGCCGCGTGACTGCGGCTGACCGGCACGCGCCGGCCGTTGCGCAGGACCAGCACCAGCTTGCCGTCCGGCTTGCGCTCCACCCCGGCGACGGCCGCGGCGGCGACCCAGTGGGAGCGGTGGACCTGCATGCCGTCCAGCCCGGCCAGCTCGGCGATGGCGTCGCGCAGCCGCATCAGGATCAGGTCGCTGCCCTCCGCCGTGTGGGCGCGGACGTAGTGGTCCTCCATCTCCAGCGCCAGCAGGTCGCGGCCGAGCCGTGCCGGCAGGCGGGCGAGGAAGGCGGGCTCCGGCCGCTCCGCCGGGGGTACCGGCGCGTTGTCCGGGGCGGGCGGCGGCGTGGGGCCGGCGAGAAGCCCGCGGTCGCGCAGCTCCAGCCAGACTGGGATGGCGGACACCAGGAGCGTGATCAGGACGACATAGACGAACAACTCGGCCAGACCCAACGGGTGCAGCATGTCCTTGCCGCGCAGAGACCGCTCCAGCAGAGCCACGGCCATCGTCATCGGCGCCGCCACGGCCAGCGTCACCCCGGCCAGCAGGGCGCGCCACGCCTCGGGCCGGTCCCGCAGCAGGCGGGCGGCGGCCAGGGTCAGAAGTTCGAAGGCGAGGCCGCCCAGCCCGATCAGCCCGATCCAGTAGGCCAGCCGCTGGACCAGCGTCAGATCGGCGAAGGTGCCGAAAGGGCCGAGCAGGGCCAGCACCAGCGCCGCGCCGAGCAGCACCGGCAGCCGCCGCCCCAGCAGCCGGCGGCGGTAGGGAGTGCGGGGGCGCCCCGTCGCGGGGCTGTCCACGGCGGCACGCAAGGTCACGCGCTGGCGGAGCGGGCGGACTGTTCCAGCGACTTGATGTGGGACAGGCCGGGTAGGATTTCCGACTTCACGAACTCCATGCGCCGGTTCGGGCCGCCGCCGCCGCGGGCGAAGCGGGCCTTCCACAGGTCCATCTTCACCGCCAGACCGCACAGCACGCCGCCGATGGTGACGTGGTGGGAGGCGATCAGCTCGCGGATGGAATGGAAGGTCTCGGCGTTGATGTCGCGCCAGAAGTCCTTGGACCGGTTGTCGAAGCTCTCGAACCGCCCGGTGATCGAGGTCGAGATGTCGGTCAGGTCGCGGCTGATCTCGTCGAGCATGCGCATCTGCCGGGCGTCGCGCTTGACCTCGGTGGAGCTGCGGATCTCGGCCATCCAGGACAGGAAGCGCTGGATTTCCGGGACGATGTCGTCCAGGCATTTCTTGAAATAGGCCAGCGACAGGAAGATGTCGCCGTACTCCTCGAGGAACTGCGGGATCTCCCCCAGCTCGATGTCCAGCCGGTCGGCCATCATGCGCAGGTTGCGCAGCGCCTCGTCCCGGTTGGGGTTGGAGAACATCCCGATGATGTCCTTCACGTCCTGGACCTGCATGTCCTCGGACCCGTAGACATACTCGACCAGCGGGCGCGTGAAGACGCGCATGTAGTTGGTCAATTCCTCCTTCTTGCGGTCGGACAGGGTCAGGGACTCGACGCTGTTGACGTCGATGTTCATCCGCCGCAGTTCGATGCGGGAGGTGTAGACGTCGAAGCTGGAGGCGGCGGCGATCTTCTCGATCTTGACGATGTCGCGCTCCACCTCCTCCTTGTAGGATTCGAAATAGGCGGTGAGGTGGCGGGGCGAGACCTGCCCGCTGCCGGTCTGGACGTCGTGGAACATCTCGACGACGGTCTGCAACCGCACATTCTTGATCAGCCGGGCGTGCTGGAGCCCCGGCGTTTCCAGCGGGATGGCCGACAGCGGCATGATGTGCAGCGCGTCGCGGGCCTCGTCCTCCCACTGCTTGCGCCGGCCTCCGCCCTGGGGACGTGCCGACTTGTCCCCCGCAACCTCGGCCACAGCCTCGCTGGTGTCTGCCCCGTCGCTCAATGCCATCTCCCCGCAAGCCGGCGCCCATCCGCCCGCTTGGCCACTGTCGAGGTCCCCCACAAGGATAGCGGGTTGAGGGGGGCAGGCAAGGGTTGAAGGGGGCGTCCCGGAGCAATGTCATAGCACCGGTCGTACAGAAACGAAAAGGGCCGGTCCGCGGTGGACCGGCCCTTTCGCAACCTCGCGTGAGGTTTCCGCGGGCGTCACCAGAGGGACGCCACCGGCGTCAATGGACGCTCAGCGGCTCCATGTCGTTCTGGCGGACGGTGGCGAAGGCCACGTCGCGCTCCGGGACCACCGTCAGCGGCGTGCCGTCGGCGGCGTGGACGGAGAAGGCCGGAGCGTCGTCGACGGTCACCGGCCGGACATAGGCCACGTGGTCCAGCCCGAAGCCGGCGAAATCCTGGGGCGACAGTTGGCGCAGGTAGGCGGCGGCCTTGTCGGAGTCGAAGTCGATGTCGAAGCTGTTCATGACGCAGTCCTTTGGACGAATCGGTCGAGGAGGTGTGGGCGGCGGGCAATCGCGCTGGTTGAGAGCGAAGACCGGTCAGGCGTCGCCGCGGTCGGGCGCGACGTCGATGGTCTGCGGTCCGGCGGTGCCGCTGGCGGCCTGGGCGGGCTGCTCGATCTTGATGGTGCGGACCTTCGGTTCCGGCAGGGGCCGCTTGAGGTCGATGTTGAGCAGGCCGTTGTCGAGCGAGGCGCCGACCACCTCGATCCCCTCCGCCAGCACGAAGCTGCGCTGGAACTGGCGGGCAGCGATGCCGCGGTGCAGGTAGATGCGCGAGCGGTCGTCGGTCTGGCGGCCGCGGATGACGAGCTGGTTGTCCTCGATCTGGACCGACAGGTCCTCGGAGGTGAAGCCGGCCACGGCCAGCGTGATGCGCAGGCCCTCGTCCCCGATCTGTTCGATGTTGTAGGGCGGATAGCCTTCCGCGGAATTCTTGGCGATGCGGTCCAGCGTGCGCTCGAACTGGTCGAAGCCCAGGAGCAGCGGACTGTTGAAGAGCGAAAGACGTGTCGTCACGGCGCATCCTCCTCGAGAGGCGAGCGAGTTGCACATTGGGCCCGTTTCCGGCGCCCGGCTGGCTGGCGGCCCGAAAGGGGAGGATCGGCGCCGCCTCGTCATAGATTGGGGTAGGCCGCCCGGCGGTCAAGGTTCGCCGTTGCGGCAAAGCGCCCGCGCGCGTTCGGCGGCGCAACCGGCGCGCAGAGTTAGGCCAGGGGAGAGAGTTAGGCCAGGGGAGTCAGGCGAGGGGATTGGCGGCCGGTGCTGCGAAGACGAACCGCCGGCTCGACCAGTAGTTCCAGGCGAAGGTGACGGCGGTCGCCGCGATCTTGGCGGCCAGCGGCGGGACGGCGGGCACCAGCAGGCCGACCACCAGCGTGGACAGCCCCAGCCCGACGAGGTTGAAGGCCAGGAACAGCGGCAGGCGGCGGGCCATCGGCGCCGCCTCCCGGCGCATGCGGAAGGTCCAGCTGCGGTTGAGCAGGAAGCTGCACAGAACCCCGGCGCCATAACCGACGGCGTTGGCGGCCAGGACGGGGGCGCCGGCCAGAGATACCAGCGCCAGGAACAGCGCGAAATCCACCCCGGTGTTCAGCAGGCCGACCAGGGCGAAGCGGATGGCCGTCCAGGGAACGGCCCGCCCCCGGCCTTCCATGCCGCTCAACTGTTGGCCCCACTCTTGGCCTCGATGCGGGAGAAGGCTCCGGCGGCGGCGGCGATGCCGGTTCCCAGATGCACCACGACGGGGTCCGGCGCGGCCTGCCCACCGGCTTCGGCGGCCGCGGTCTGGGCGGCGACCTGGGCGGCCATGGCGTCCGGATGGCGGGCGATGCTCTCCACCACGAACAGCGGCCGCTGCTTCGTCTCCATGTAGAGCCGCCCCAGATACTCGCCCAGGACGCCCAGGATCAGCAGCTGCGTGCTGCCCAGCACCAGCGAGACGACCATCACGCTGGTCCAGCCGGGAACCGTCGCGTGCTGCGACCAGCTCACCAGCGCGTAGCCCAGCGCCAGCAGCGCGCACAGCGCGAAGAAGAAGCCGACGTAGGAGGCGGCGCGCAGCGGCTTGATGGAGAAGCTGGTGATGGCATCCACCGCGAAGCGGATCATCTTGCCCAGCGGGTACTTGGTCTCGCCGACGGCGCGGGCCTGCCGGTCGTAGGGCAGCGGCTCCTGCTTCAGCCCGATCCAGCTCACCATGCCGCGGATGAAGCGGTGCTGCTCCGGCATGGCGTTCAGCACCTCCAGGGCGCGGCGGCTCATCAGGCGGAAATCGCCGGTGTCCTTGGGGATCTCGATGTCGACCAGCCGGTCGAGCAGGCGGTAGAACAGCGCCGCCGTGCCCTTCTTGAACCACGTCTCGCCGTCGCGGGCCATGCGGGTGCCGTAGACCACGTCGGCCCCGGCGTCCATCCGCGCCATCATCGTCGACAGCAGCTCCGGCGGGTCCTGGAGGTCGGCGTCGATGATCAGGATGCGCTCGCCCCGGCAGACATGGAGGCCGGCGGTCAAGGCGAGCTGGTGGCCGTGGTTGCGCGACAGCCGCACCCCCGTCACCGCCGCGTCGCCGCGCACCAGGTCGGCGATGCGGCCCCAGGTGCCGTCCCGCGACCCGTCGTCCACCAGGATCAGCTCATAGCTCTCCCCGACCTCGGCGCGGCAGGCCGCGGACACCCGGCGGTGCAATTCGCCGATTCCCTCGGCCTCGTTGTAGCAGGGAACCACCACGGACAACCGCGGGGCCCCGGCAACGGCGTGCTGCATAAACCTTCTCCCGTCACCGCCTCCCGTCCGTGCCCCCGGCCCGATGGCCGTCCCGCGGATGGCTTTCACGGCGTGAAACCCAATGGACGACCCCTTCGGGCGAGAGCGCAGACCTCGGGCGACACCGGCGCGGTACCGCCGGCATCCCGCTTCGCCAACGGGATCGGCGGCCCTTTTGCCCCGCCGGAATTCGGTACTAACCCGGTCATGCCGAAGCCGCGCCGGCCCGGCCGGAGGACGTCCCCGGAACGTCACAGGCCTATGGCATTTGCGACGATTGCCGGTGTGGACGGGGTGCCCCGAAAGGCGTGGTGCGGCGCGCAACGCGGGGGCTTTCCTGCGCCGGGAGGGTGCCGTTCCGCCAACCCGGATGGCGATGCCTTGCGGGGTGCCTCCGCCGGGTTGCCTATGACGGGCGACCACCTCCGGAACGGCACGTCCCTTGCGTGAAATCGGCGGACGGGAGGACCGGAGCAAAGCGGCATCCCCCCGTATGCCGGGAATGCGTCGCACGATGCGAATCCGTGTCGCGCCGCACAGGCAAAATGCAAAACGCGATCGCCAAAGAGTTGCGATGGCCGGGGGAATTGCGATGAACATGGTTTCCAGCGAACTGCTGCTCGGGCTGGCGCAGAACATCGGGCTCTTCGCGGTCGTGGCGGTTGTCTTCCTGCAGATCCGCAGCCGCGCCGCCGGCTGGCCGGCACCGGCGGCCAACGTCCTGCTGGGCCTGATGTTCGGCGCGGTGGCGGTGCTGGGCATGGCCGATCCGGTGCGGGTGGCGCCGGGCCTGTTCATCGACGCGCGCAACGTGATGGTTGGGCTGGCCGGTCCCTTCGGCGGGCCGCTGGCCGGGGCGGCGGCGGCGCTGGTGTCCGCTGCCTTCCGCTTCTGGATGGGCGGTCCTGGAGCGGTGGCGGGGGTCACCTCGCTGGTCGGGGCCGGGGTGATCGGCATGCTGGTCGGCGCGGCGGCGCGGCGGAGCGGGCGCTTCGGCAATCGGCACCTGACCGCGCTGGCGCTGCTGGTGACGGTGATGGCCCCCTTCAGCTTCCTGCTGCTGCCCCCCGATATGGCGCACCGGTTGATGGACACCGCGCTGGTGCCGTTGAGTCTCGGAAACTTCTTCGGAACGCTGGCGCTGGGCACGTTCCTGCGCAAGGAGCAGGAACGCTGCGATCTCCAGACCGCCCTCACCGAAAGCCAGCGCCGCTTCGCCGCGACGGTGGCCAACCTGCCGGGCGGCGTGTACCAGCGGGTGCTGACGGTGGACGCCCGGCTGCGCTTCCCCTATTGCAGCCCCGGCTTCTTCCAGGTGATGGGCCTGCCGCCGACGGCGCCGGTGACGCTGGAGGCGCTGAACCGCATCCTCCATCCCGAGGACCGCCCCCGCCTCTACGCCTCGATCCACGCCTCGGCCGAGACGCTGGAGCCCTGGAACCTCGAATACCGGATCGTCCGGTCGGACGGCGAGATCCGCTGGATCAGCGCCTCCAGCCGCGCCGTCCGGCGCGACTGCGGCGACATCGTGTGGGACGGCATCGTCACCGACGTCACCGAGGCCAAGCGCAACGAGCAGGCGCTGATCCAGGCCCGCCTGGAGGCCGAGGCGGCCAGCCGCGCCAAGGCCGAGTTCCTGGCGACGATGAGCCACGAGATGCGCACGCCGCTGAACGGCATCCTCGGCTTCGCCCGCCTGCTGCTGGACGAGGAGCTGACGTCCCGGCAGCGCCACCACGCCCGTCTGGTGCGCGACGCCGGCCGGTCGCTCCTGACGGTGATCGAGGACGTTCTGGACTTCTCCCGCATCGAGGCGGGGCGGCTGGTGTTGAACGACATCCCCTTCGCCATCCGCGACCTGATCGCCAACTGCGCGGCGGTGCTGCGTCTGGAGGCCGAGGCGAAGGGATTGACGCTGCACGCCGCCGTCGCGCCGGACGTCCCGGAGTGGCTGAGCGGCGATCCCGACCGGCTGCGGCAGGTGGTCCTCAACCTTCTGGCCAACGCGGTGAAGTTCACCGAGCATGGCGGTGTCGGCCTGACCATCGTGAAGATCGCCGACACGCCCGCCGGGCCGCATCTGACGATCAACGTCACCGACACCGGGATCGGCATTCCCACCGACCGGCAGGGCCAGCTCTTCCAGCGCTTCAGCCAGATCGACCGGTCGCGCGGCGGCACCGGCCTGGGGCTCGCCATCAGCCGCCGGCTGGTGGAGATGATGGGCGGGACGGTCGGTGTGCAGAGCCAGGCGGGCGTCGGCTCGACCTTCTGGCTGTCACTGGTGCTGCGGGAATCCGACCCGCCGGCCCGCGGCCGTCCGCCCTGCGCGGCGGACCTTCTCGTCGTGCGCCGTCCGTTGCGCATCCTGCTGGCCGAGGATCTGGCGATGAACCGGGAACTGACCGTGGCCATGCTGCGCGGTGTCGGCCACCGCGTGGACACCGTCACCGACGGGCGGCAGGCGGTCCAGGCGGTGCAGCGCGGCGTCTACGATCTCGTGCTGATGGACGTGCACATGCCGGAGATGGACGGTCACGCCGCCACGCGGGCGATTCGCGCCCTGCCGCCGCCGGTCGGGGCCATTCCGATCCTGGCGATGAGCGCCAGCGCGCTGCCCGACGAGGTCCGCCGCTGCCAGGACGCCGGCATGAACGGCCACATCGCCAAGCCGGTGGACCGCAGGGCCATGCTCGTCGCCATCGATCGGGCGGTGGAAGGTCGGACGGTGGACGACCGGGCGGCGGATGACCGGGCGGTGGATGGGCAAATGGTGGACGGGCGAATGGTGTATGGGGAGGAGCCGGGCGGCCCGGCCGCCCTGTTCCAGGCCGCCTCCTGGCTTCCCGGGGGATCTGGGACGGGCATGTCTCCGCTGACCCTGGCGGAGCCGATTCCGCTGCGTCAGCCGCTCGACCTCGCGATGCTGCGCCAGCTGTGCGACGATCTGGGGGAGGATGTCTGCGTCCGTCTGGCCGTCGCCTTTCTCGATGAGCTTCCCGAGCGGATGAGCCTGCTGCGTGCGGCCGGCGAGCCCGGAGGCGATTGCGCCGGCGTGGCGGCGGACGCGCAGGCGCTGGTCGCGCCGGCGGCCAGCCTGGGGTTGGTTCGTCTGGCGTCGGCCTGCCGCGCGCTCGGCGCCGCCCTCCGCGCGGGCCGCCGGGATGAGGCGGCGGGGCTGATCGCCAGCGTCCTGGACGCCGCGGAGGAGGGCGCGGAAGCCCTGCGCGGCGTCCTGGCCGCCGACCGGGCCGGCGGCCTTTTCAAGTCTCTTGCGAAGGATATCGCCGGGACGCCATAATTCCCATGAGCGGCAATTTTCTCTCCTCCGGCGTGCGCCGGACTGGGCGGGCACCGGTGATGGACGACGCTTTCCTGACGGCGGAGGGGCCCGCCGCGGTCCCCCGCACGCGGCTGCGGACCCTGCTGACGACCATCGTCGGGGTGATCACCCTGTTCGGAGTCGGCCTGTGGGGGGCGGCCACCTGGGCCGACCGCGACGAGGCGGTGAGCCATGCCCGCGACCGGACCCTGAGCGCCGCCCGCCTGCTGCACGAGCATGTGCGCCGCACCGTCGCCACCAGCGATCTCGTGTTGCAGCGCGTGGACGACCGGCTTCGCACGCGGGAGATGGACACGGTCGCGCGCGACCTGCCGCTGTGGCAGGAGTTGCGCGCCATGGCCGACGCCATTCCGGAGGTCAGCGCCATCTGGATCCACGACGCCGCCGGAAGCGGGCTGCTGACCACCCGCCAGTTTCCGGCTCCGCCGATGAACAACACGGACCGCGCCTTCTTCCAGGCCCACCGGAACGGCGAGGCGTTCCACATCGGCGGGATGATCCGGGGCCGCCTGTCGGGCAAGCCGACCTTCACCATCAGCCGCCGCATCGGGACCGTGGAGAATTTCCAGGGTGTCGCCAACATCGCCGTGGACCTGGACTATTTCCGGTTCTTCTTCGAGGGGCTGAACATCGGCCGCGAAGGGGCGGTCGCCGTGTACCGCGAGGACGGCACCCTGCTGTTCAGCCTGTCCGGCCAGGAAAACGGCGGGTCGCCGGCGGCGGCGGCGGCCCCGGCATCCCCCGTGGCGTCGCCTGCGACTCCCTCCGCGACTCTCTCTGCGGCGCCGTCGAACTTCCCGCCGGTTCCCCCGCCGATGGACGAGGCGCCGCGGACCACCGGAGGCACGATCTTCAGCCGGTCCCCGGTGGACGGGTCGGACCGGATCGTCGCCAACCTGCGGGTCCAGGACCTGCCGCTGATCGTGCAGGTCGGCATGTCACAGGACGAGGCGCTGACGCCCTGGCGCGAGCGCACGATCCACGGCGGGCTGCTGGTCCTGCTGGCGGTGGCCGCCTGCGCCGCGCTGGCGGCGGCGGCGGCGCGCAGCCTGTCGCGCGAGGAGGTGGGCCGCCGCCGGCTGGCCGAGACGAACGCCGATCTGGACGCCACCGCCCGCAGCCTGGAGCAGGCCAACCGGGCCTTCGCCGGGGCCAACCGGCGGCTGAACCTGATTTTGCAATCGGCGTCGGAGGGCATCTGCGGCGTCGACCGGGATGAGCGGATCACCTTCGCCAACCCCGCCGCCTGCGCGCTGACCGGCTACAGCAACGAGGAGATGCTGGGCCGCAGCCTGCATGTGCTGCTGCACCACACCCGCGCTGACGGCACGCCGGCGCCGACCATCGACTGCCCGGTCTTCGAGGTGCTGCGCACCGGCGAGGCGCGGGGCGGTTCGGAGGACATCTACTGGCGCAAGGACGGCACCAGCTTCCCGGTGGAGTTCGCGGCGTCGCCCATGCTGGAGGACGGCCGGGTCGAGGGCGCCGTCGTGGTCTTCCACGAGATCGCCGAGCGCAAGCGGGCCGAGGAGGCGCTGCGCCAGGCCAAATCGGTGGCCGAGGCGGCGAGCCGCGCCAAGAGCGAGTTCCTGGCCAACATGAGCCACGAGATCCGCACGCCGATGAACGCCATCCTGGGTCTGGTCCATCTGATCCAGCAGACCGATCTGTCGTCGCGGCAGCGCGACTACGCCCAGAAGATCCGCGTCTCGGCGCAGTCGCTGCTCGGCATCCTGAACGACATCCTGGACTTCTCCAAGGTCGAGGCCGGCAAGCTGGAGCTGGAGCGGGTGGAGTTCCGTCTCGACGATCTGCTGCAGAACCTCGCGGTGATCGTCGGCGCGGCGGCCCAGGACAAGGACATCGAGGTTCTGTTCTCGGTCGGGCCGGAGGTTCCCCTCGACCTCATCGGCGACCCGCTGCGCCTGCAGCAGGTGCTCATCAACCTCGCCGGCAACGCCATCAAGTTCACCGACGCGGGCGAGGTGGTGGTGTCCGTCCGCGCCGTCGAGGTGGCGGAGGAGCGGACGGTCCTGGCCTTCTCCATCCGCGACACCGGCATCGGCATCGACGCCGAGCAGAAGGAGCGGTTGTTCCAGGCCTTCAGCCAGGCCGACAGCTCCACCACCCGGCGCTACGGCGGCACCGGCCTGGGGCTGGCCATCTGCACGCGCCTGGTCGCCCTGATGGGCGGGGTGATGGACGTGTCGAGCGAGCCGGGCCAGGGCAGCGATTTCCATTTCACCGCTGTCTTCGGGAATCCCGCCTTCGGGCTGGCCGGTTTGGCCGGGACCGGACGGATGGGCGCCGGGCGGGCGGGGGAGCGGCCGCTGCGCTCCCGCGTCGTGCCGCGCGGCCTGTCCGTGCTGGTGGTGGACGACAACCTCACCGCGCGCGAGGTGTTGGGCGAACTGGTCACGTCCTTCGGCTGGAAGACCTCGCTCTGCGCGTCGGGGGCCGAGGCGATCGCGGAGCTGGAGCGCGCGACCGCCGCGGATCAGCCCTACGACATCGTGCTGATGGACTGGAAGATGCCGGGGATGGACGGGCTGGAGACCTCCCGCCGCATCCGCGACGACGGTCTGGTGAAGGCCCCGGTCATCATCGTGGTCTCCGCCTTCGGGCGCGAGCGGATGGGCGCCGGAGCGGGCGGCGAGGGGCTGGAGGGGCTGGCCCTCGGCGGCGCGCTGGTCAAGCCGGTCACCGCCTCCTCGCTGCTCGACGCGGTGATCGACGCCTATGGACGCGGCGCCGGGGGCGACGCCGTGGAGGAGACGCCGCTGCACGCCTGCACGGCGCATCCCGCCGGCTTCCTCCGGCCGCAGCAGCTGCGCCCCCTGTTCGGGCAGCGCCTGCTGCTGGTGGAGGACAACAGCATCAGCCAGGAGGTGGCCCGCGAGATCCTGGAGCGCGCCGGTGCCCGCGTCACCCTGGCCGGCAACGGCTACGAGGCCATCGCCTGCGTCGAGGAGGCGGACCCGCCCTTCGACCTTGTGCTGATGGACGTGCAGATGCCGGAGATGGACGGATTCGAGGCGACGCGCCGGCTGCGCGCCCGGCCCGCCGGGCAGGGGTTGCCGATCATCGCCATGACCGCCAGCGCCCTGCCGTCCGACCGTCAGCGTTGCCTGGACGGCGGCATGGACGACCACATCGCCAAACCGATCGACGTGGAGCAGCTGTTCTCCGTGGTGACGCGCTGGCTCGGCCAGCCGGCGGGAGGAGTGCCGGCGGGGGGCTTGGCGGCGGGTGCGCCGCTGCTGCCCAAGCCCATGCCGTCCGCGCCCCGTGCGGCGCTTCCCGCCGAACTGCCGGGCATCGACGTGAAGGACGCGCTGCATCGGCTCGACGGCGACGTCGGGCTGTTCCGCAAGTTCGTCACCGATTTCGCGCGGACCTACGACGGCGTGGCGGACGGCATCGCCGTCGCCCTGGCCGCGGGGGATCTGCCGCGGGCCAAGGCGCTGGGGCACGAGTTGAAGAGCCTTGCCGGCAACATCGGCGCCCGCACCCTGTCCGCCGCCGCGGACGCCGTGCAGGTCGCCGCCTTCCGCGGGGACGGCGTGGCGGCGGCGGCGCAACTGCCGGTCCTCCGCGCGGAGCTGGAGGCGGTGCTGGACTCCGCCGCCCGGCTGGCCGTCGCGCCGGGACGCGCCCAGGGCGGCGTCCCAGGCGGCGTTTCCGGGGAGCTTGGCGGCGGCGGGGCGCCGGCGGTGGACATCCAGACGCTGGAGCCCATGCTGGACCGGTTCGCGCGGCTGCTGCGCGACAGCAACTTCGCCGCCGCGGAGGAGTTCGCCGTCCTGGCGCCGCCGCTGGCCGACTGGATCGATCCGGTGTCTATGAAGGCGCTGTCGTCGGCGGTCGATGGCCTCGACTTTACAAAGGCTCAAGGAATCTTGCGCAGGATCATGCTGGAACTCGGCCTGTCCCTGCCGGCCGACTGACCCGCCCAGCACCGCACACCGCACACCGCCTCCCGGGACCCCGCTCTCCAGGAACCGATCATGACCGATGCACGCTCCAAGATCCTGGTGGTCGACGACATCCCCTCGAATGTGCATGTGCTGAGCCGCATCCTGAAGGATGAGCACGACATCTATTTCGCGACCGACGGGGCGAAGGCGCTGGAGCTGGTGCAGTCGCGGCTGCCCGATCTCGTGCTGCTGGACATCATGATGCCGGGGATGGACGGCTACGAGGTCTGTTCGCGGATCAAGGCCGATCCGATCACCCGCGACATCCCGGTCATCTTCATCTCGGCCAAGAGCGAGGTGGAGGACGAGACCTACGGGCTGGAGGTCGGCGCCATCGACTTCATCTCCAAGCCGATCAGCCCGCCCATCGTCAAGGCCCGCGTGCGCAACCATCTGCTGCTGAAGCGGCAGACCGATCTGCTGCGCACCCTGTCCTTCAACGACGGCCTGACCGGCATCGCCAACCGCCGCCGCTTCGACGAGGTGCTGTTGTGCGAATGGCGGCGCTGCGGGCGGGTGCAGCTTCCGCTGTCGCTGATCATGCTCGATGTCGACCAGTTCAAGCCCTACAACGACCATTACGGCCATCAGGCGGGCGACGAATGCCTGCGCGCGGTGGCCCAGCTCCTGGCCGAGCAGATGATGAGGCCGGGCGACCTGATCGCCCGCTACGGCGGCGAGGAGTTCGTCTGCCTGCTCCCCGAGACCGATGAGGACGGGGCGGTGCAGGTGGCCGAGCGCCTGCGCCAGACGGTGGCCGGGCAGCGCCTCCCCCACGCGGTGTCCCATGTCGCCGACCACATCACCATCAGCCTGGGCGTCGCCACCGCCCGGCCGCTGCTCGACGACACCCCCGACCGGCTGACCCAGCTCGCCGATGGCCTGCTCTACGAGGCCAAGCGGGCGGGCCGCAACCGCGTGTGCAGCGGCGGGGTGGAGGTTGCGGTATAAGGGGCTGACCTGAGGCATCACGGGTGCAGCCATGACCGCGGCCAGAGCCGGAGACCACACCGCGAACGGGGACCGGCCTTCCTTTGCAGCGACTCCATCTGCAGCGACTCCGGCCGACGTGCGCGGGCGCGGCTTCGCCAGCCGGGCCGCCCTGCCGGTCCTGGAGGACTGGATCGACGCCGCCGTCGCCCCGCTGCCGCCGCGTGCCGTGGCGCCCGCCGGACTCGCCGCGGCGCTGGCGGAGGGGGTGGTGCTCGCCGCGCCGCTGACCGCGCCGGATGATTGGCCACCCGCCGACCGGGCCGCCCGCGACGGTGTGGCGGTCGCTTCCAGCGACACGCTCGGCGCCGGTTCCTACAACCCGGTGCCGCTGCCGGACGCCGTCAGGGTTGCGGCGGGCGAGCCGATGCCGCCGGGAACCGACGCCGTCCTGCCCGTGGAGGCCCTGCAGGCGGACGGACCCTTCGTCGAGGCGCTGGACAGCGCCGCCCCGGGCGACGGGGTAGAGCGGCGGGGCGACGGCCTGCGCGCCGGGACCGTCCTGCTGACGGCCGGGCACCGGCTGCGCCCGCAGGACCTCGGGCTGCTCGCCGCGCTGGGGGTCGACACGCTGCTCGTCGGCGCCCGCCCGCGGGTGCGCGTCGTGCTGGCCGGCGGGCCGCGCTCCGGTCCCGAGACGCTGGGCGCCATGCTCACCGCCCTGGTGGGGCGCGACGGCGGCGTGGTGGAACTGGTGGGGCCGCTGCCGGCGGACCGTGCCGCTCTGGCCGCCGCCTACGCGGCCCCCGGCGCCGACCTGCTGATCTCCGCCGGGCGCACCGGGGTCGGGGAGGACGACGTGGCCCCGCTGGCGCTGGCCGACGCGGGGGCCTTGGCCCTGCATGGGGTTGCCCTGCGCCCTGGCGATTCGGCGGCGCTGGGGACGGCCGGCGGCGTGCCCGCCGTCCTGCTGCCCGGCGAGCCGATGGCTTGCCTGACGGCCTACGAGCTGCTGGCCGGACGGGCGGTGCGCCGGCTCGCCGGGCGGGCCCCGGCCCTGCCGCACCCGGCGCTTCCCGCCGTGATGGTGCGCAAGCTGGTGTCGGAGATCGGCTGCACCGAACTGTACCGCGTGCGCCGGACGGCGGACGGGCTGGTCGAGCCCGTCGCCTCCCCGCACCGTCCTGGTCTGGCCGGGGCGGTGCTGGCCGACGGCTTCGTGCTGATCCCGGCAGACAGCGAGGGCGTCCCCGCCGGGGCGACCGTGACCCTGCGCTGTTTTGACGGTACAAGTCTCTGAACAGAATCAAGCGAGGGGGGAAAGGGCGTGTCCAACCAGGACATCCGGCGGTTTGTCGCCCAGGCGGCCCGGCAGGAGCAGTTTCTCGAGGTGGTGAGCCGCGACGAGGCGGAGGCGCGGTTCCGCCGCCATCTCGACCTGACGCCCAAGGGGGCGGAGACGGTGCCGCTCGGCGCCGCGCTGGGCCGCGTGCTGGCCGCCGACGTGGTGGCGGCGGTCGATGTGCCCGGTTTCGACCGCTCCTCGGTGGACGGCTTCGCGGTGCGCGCTGCCGACACGCTGGGGGCGGGCGAGGACACGCCGGTCGTGCTGCGCCTGAACGACGAGGTGCTGTCGGCCGGACGCGTCCCCTCCGTGACCGTCGCCCCCGGAACGGCGACGGTGCTCGCCACCGGCGGCATGCTGCCGCGCGGCGCCGACGCCGTGGTTATGGTGGAGCACACCGAATCGCACGAGGACGGCGGAGCCCTCCTGGTGGCGATCCGCAAGCCGGTGGTTCCCGGCGCCTTCGTCGCCGCCGCCGGGTCGGACATCGGGCGCGGCGAGACGGTGATGCGCCGCGGGCAGGTGCTGACCTCCCGCGAGATCGGCGTGCTGGCGGCCATCGGACGGGCCGAGGTGTCGGTGGTCCGCCGCCCCCGCGTGGCGATCCTGTCCACCGGCGACGAGATCGTCGCCCCGGGCGAACCGATCCGGCCCGGCGCCGTCTATGATTCGAACGCCGCCGTTCTCGCCGCCGCGGTGGAGGAGCTGGGCGGGGAGGCGGTCCGGCTGGGCATCGCCCGCGACGACGAGGCGGAACTGGCGCCGCTGGTCGAACAGGGGCTGGCCTGCGACGCGCTGCTGCTGTCGGGCGGCACGTCGAAGGGGGCGGGCGACCTGTCCCACCGCATCATCAGCCGCCTGACCGATCCCGGAATCGTTGCGCACGGCGTCGCGCTGAAGCCCGGCAAACCTTTGTGCCTAGCCGTAACGAAGGGCAAGCCGGTGGTGGTCCTGCCCGGCTTCCCGACCTCCGCCATGTTCACCTTCCACGAGTTCGTCGCCCCGGTGCTGCGCGCGCTGGCCGGCCTGCCGCCCGCGGCGAAGGAAAGCGTGGACGCGACGCTGCCGATGCGGCTGGGATCGGAACGCGGCCGGACCGAATATGTGATGGTCTCGCTGGTGCGCGGGGCGGACGGCGGGCTGGCGGCCTATCCGCTGTCCAAGGGCTCGGGCGCGGTGACCGCCTTCAGCGCGGCGGACGGCTTCATCGCCGTCGACCCCCAGGCCGAGGCGGTGGAGGCCGGCACCCCGGTGTCGGTCCAGCGCATCGGCCGCGACACCCGGCCCGCCGACCTGATCGTGATCGGCAGCCATTGCGTCGGGCTGGACGTCCTCACCGGCCGGCTGGTCGGCGAGGGGCTGACGGTCAAGGCGCTGAACGTCGGCTCGATGGGCGGCCTCGCCGCCGCCCGGCGCGGCGAGTGCGACGTGGCGGCCATCCACCTGATGGACCCCAAGAGCGGGGAGTACAACCGCCCCTTCCTGACCCCGGCGCTCGGCCTGGTGACCGGCTACCGCCGCCTCCAGGGCATCGTCTTCCGCAAGGGCGATGATCGTTTCGAAGGCAAAACGGCCGAGGAGGCCGGTCTGGCGGCGGCGCAGGACCCGGATTGCATCCTGGTCAACCGCAACGCGGGCAGCGGCACCCGCATCCTGACCGACCGGCTGCTCGGCTCGGCGCGTCCCACCGGCTACTGGTCGCAGGCCAAGTCGCACAACGCCGTGGCGGTGGCGGTGGCCCAGGGGCGTGCCGACTGGGGTGTGGCCATCGACAGCGTCGCCACCCTCTACGGGCTGGGCTTCCTGCCCCTGCAGGCGGAGCATTACGACTTCGTGATTCCCAACGACCGCCGGGAGCGGCCGGCGGTCCGGCGCTTCCTGGCGGCGCTGGCCGATCCGGCGGTGCGGGAGAGGCTGACGGCGCTCGGCTTCACCGTTCCGGAAGCGGAATGAACTCCGTCTCGCCGGGAACGGCGTCGAAGCGCCCGGCCTGCCATTCGGCCTTGGCCTGTTCGATGCGGTCCTGGCGGCTGGACACGAAGTTCCACCAGATGTGGCGCGGACCGTCCATCACGGCGCCGCCCAGCAGGATCAGGCGGGCGGCGGTCTCGGCCTCCACGGTGATGGCGTCGCCGGGGCGCAGCACCAGCAGCCGCCCGGACTCGAAGCGGTCGCCGTGGATCGTGACGGTGCCGTCGGCGATGTAGAGCGCCCGCTCCTCCGTCTCGCGGTCGATGGGCAGGCGGGCGCCGGCGTCCAGCGAGGCATCGACGTACAGCGTGTCCCACAGCGTGTTCATGGGCGAACGTACACCGTACGCCTCGCCCGCGACGACGCGCAGCCGCTTGCCCTCGCCCTCGACCACCGGCAGCTCGTCGGCGCCGAGATGGACGAAGGCGGGGTCGGTCTCTTCATGGGTCTTGGGCAGGGCGACCCAGGACTGGATGCCCGACAGCATCCGGTCGCGCCCGCGCTCGTCGGTGGCGGAGCGTTCGGAATGGGCGATGCCGCGCCCGGCGGTCATCCAGTTCACCGCCCCCGGCCGGATCGGCAGGACGGTGCCCAGGCTGTCGCGGTGCAGGATCTCGCCCTCGAACAGGTAGGTGACGGTGGCCAGCCCGATGTGCGGGTGGGGGCGGACGTCGATGCCCGCCCCGGCCTTGAGGATCGCCGGCCCCATCTGGTCGAGGAAGACGAAGGGCCCGACCATCCGCTTGCGGACGGAGGGCAGGGCGCGCCGCACCTCGAAGCCGCCGATGTCGCTGGTGCGCGGAACGACCACCGTTTCCAGCCAGCCGTCCGGAGACTCGGTCGATGTTGGGGCCGTCGTCATGCTGTCCTCCCGTTCCCGAAGCCTGTTCCCAATGGTGGGTGCCACCAACAGGTGGGGAGAGGCGCCGCGAATGGGAGGGGGAAAGCGTCAGTGCCTGGGGGTGCCGCAGCCGCCGCTTCCGCAGCCGCAGCCGCCGGCCGGGGCGGTGACGTGGATGGCGCCGCGCGCGGTCGCCAGCAGCACGTCCAGCGGAATGCCGGTGGCCTTGGCGAGATCGCCCAGGCTGGCGCTGTCGGGCACGCCGACGCCGGGGTTGAAGACCGGGTGGATCTGCGCCAGCCGCCCCACGGCGTCCGGATCGACGGCGTTCAGCGCGCCCAGGGTGGTCTCGCCGGTCAGGGTGTTGGCGATCAGGATGTCGGCCATGGCGTGTCCGAAGCGGGAGGGAAGGGGAATCGGCGGAAGCCGACGGTACCGCCCGACCAAAGAGCGTTCCTTGACGCCTGTCAAGACGATGACGGCGGCCGGGACGGCAAGACGCGGAGGGCTGAAACGCCAAAGGGCCCGCGCGGTGTCGCGCAGGCCCTTCGGGTGTTTGGTGGAGCCAAGGAGGATCGAACTCCTGACCTCTACAATGCCATTGTAGCGCTCTCCCAGCTGAGCTATGGCCCCGAAACTCTGGGCGGCGAGCCTTGCGGCCTGCCTCGGTGGAGCGGGATATTGGTCAGGACGGGGGGTTGATGCAAGAGAAAAATTCAGCCCCGCCCCGCTTTTTTCCGCTCACCCGCCCCCGTCTTCCAAGGGGGAGCGCGATCAGCGCTCCTCCTCGTCCTCGCCTTCGACGTCGACGACCTCGTCCATGTCGTCCTCGCCCAGCTCCGAGGTGTCCTCGATCAGGACATCGTCCTCGTCCTCGGGCGTCTCGTCGGTTTCCTCGATGTCGTCGACGGTCACCTCGTCCTCGGTCTCGTCGAGTTCGGTCGACTCCTCGTCGTTCTCGGTCTCGGTGTCCTCATCGTCCGAGGAGACCACCGGGGCCTTCTTGACATCGTCGACCGGCGCCGGGCGCGCCTTGCGGGACTTCAGCAACGCCTCGGGATCGAACTGCGCTCCGCAGCTCGGGCACACCGGCGGGTCCTTGCGCAGATCGTAATAGCGCGCGCCACAGCTCGGGCAGATGCGCTTGACGCCCCATTCGGGTTTGGCCACGCCTCGTCCTCCGTCACGTTCCTAGGGAATGCCCAATTCGGGAATTGCAAGCCGCGCCCTTTGCCACGCCAGCGGGCGCTTGTCAAAAAAAAGTTCGCGGAATGCCGCCGGCAAACTGGCGGGGCCGGCGGCCGGTGCCAAACTTCACCCTGCGGTGGTCCGCCGGGCCGCCGTCAAGGATACCATGAGAATGGGGGAGGAACCGATGCCGATCCTGCTGTCCCGCCGCTGGCGGGCGCTGCTGTCCGCCGGCCTGCTGGCGGCGCTGCCGCTGGAGGCCGTGGCCCAGACACCGTCCTCGACACCGTCCTCGGCGGCGCCTTCCGCCGCCGGCGACGTGGCGCCGGAGCGCGCGACCGGGCGCGGCAGCCGCGGCGTCGACACCGCCACGCGCCACATGGTGGCCGCCGCGAATCCGCTGGCGGCGGAGGCCGGGCGGGAGATCCTGCGGGCGGGGGGCAGCGCGGTGGACGCGGCCATCGCCGTGCAACTCGTCCTCAATCTGGTGGAGCCGCAAAGCTCCGGAGTCGGGGGCGGCGCCTTCCTGGTCCATTACGATGCCGCAACGAAGGCGGTGACCTCCCTCGACGGGCGCGAGACGGCGCCGGCCGCCGCGACTCCGGAGCGTTTCCTGGGGGCGGACGGCAAGCCGATGCCCTTCTACGACGCGGTGGTCGGCGGCCGGTCGGTCGGGGTGCCGGGCACAGTGATGCTGCTGGAGCAGGCCCACCGCACCCACGGCAAACTGCCCTGGCCCCGCCTGTTCGAGCGCGCCATCGCGCTGGCCGAGGACGGCTTCACGGTCAGCCCGCGGCTGAACGGCCAACTGGCGATGGAGAAGCACCTGCCCGCCAACCCCACGGCGCGCGCCTATTTCTACCAGCCGGACGGCACGCCCTGGCCGGTCGGCCATGTGCTGAGGAATCCGGAGTTCGCGGCGACCCTGCGCGCCATCGCCGACAAGGGCTCCGCCGCCTTCTACGAGGGTCCGATCGCCGCCGACCTCGTCAAGGCGGTGACCGGCCACCCCACCAACCCCGGCGACATGACCGAGGCCGACCTGAAGGCCTACCGGGTGAAGGAGCGTGAACCGGTCTGCGGTTCCTACCGTGTCTACACCCTGTGCGGCATGGGGCCGCCCAGCTCCGGCGGGGTCGCGGTCCTGCAGATGCTGGCCGTCCTGGAAGGGCGCGACATGGCCGCCACCCGCAACGATCCGGCTCTGGCCGCCCATTGGCTGTCGGAGGCCGGGCGCCTCGCCTTCGCCGACCGCGGTCTCTATCTGGCCGACCCCGATTTCGTGGCGGTGCCGGTGAAGGGGCTGCTCGACCGCGGCTATCTGGCGGGCCGCGCCGCCCTGGTCGGCGAGCGGTCGATGGGCAAGGCCCATCCGGGCGAGCCGCCCTTCCGGGAAGGCCGCGCCTGGGGCTTCGCGGAGGCCGAGGAGCATGGCACCAGCCACATCTCCGTGGTCGACGGGGCCGGCAACGCCGTCGCCATGACCACCACCATCGAGGACGGCTTCGGCTCCCGCCTGATGGTGCGCGGCTTCCTGCTGAACAACGAGCTGACCGACTTCGCCTTCACCCCGACGGACGACGGCAAGCCGGTCGCCAACCGGGTCGAGCCGGGCAAGCGGCCGCGCAGCTCGATGGCGCCGACCCTGGTCTTCCGCGACGGCGCCCTGGTGGCCTCGGTGGGGTCGCCGGGCGGCAGCAACATCATCAATTACGTGGGCAAGACGCTGATCGCGCTGCTGGACTGGGGCCTCGACCCGCAGGCGGCGGTGGACGCCCCCAATGTCGGCAGCCGCAACGGCCCGACCGAGCTGGAGCAGGGCACCGAGGCGGAGGGCTGGATCGCGGCGCTGGAGGCGCGGGGGCACACCGTCAAGGCGATGGAGCTGACCTCCGGCACCCAGGCGATCGTCGTGACCGGCCAAGGGCTGTCCGGCGGCGCCGACACCCGGCGCGAGGGGGTGGCGGTCGGCGACTGATCGCGGGAGCCGCGCATCGCTCGCATCGCCCTTCCCGCTGTGCTAGGTACTCCGCCCTGGTCACATTCTTGTCTGGGGAGTCCTCCCATGCTGCAGGCGAAGCCGCTTCGCTCATCCTCCACCGGCGCGCTGGCCGGCACGATCCGCGTGCCGGGCGACAAGTCGATTTCGCACCGGTCGCTGATGCTGGGCGCCGTGGCGGTGGGCGAGACCGTCATCCACGGCCTGCTGGAAGGGGAGGACGTGCTGAACACCGCCGCCGCCATGCGCCTGCTGGGCGCCCAGGCGGAGCGCGGCGGCGACGGCGTGTGGCGGGTGCGCGGCGTCGGTCTGGGGGGCTTGAGCGAGCCGGCGCAGGTGCTCGACATGGGCAACAGCGGCACGGCGGCGCGCCTGCTGATGGGTCTCGTCGCGTCGCACCCGATCACCTGCGTCTTCACCGGCGACGCCTCGCTGAACAAGCGCCCGATGGCCCGCGTGACCGGCCCGCTGGAGCAGATGGGCGCGCGCTTCGTCGGGCGGTCCGGCGGGCGGCTGCCGCTGGCGGTGGTCGGCAGCGACCGCACCGTGCCGATCACCTACCGCCTGCCGGTGGCCTCCGCCCAGGTGAAGTCGGCGATCATCCTCTGCGGCCTGAACACCGCCGGCACCACCACCGTGATCGAGGCGGAGCCGACCCGCGACCACACCGAGCTGATGCTGCGCCATTTCGGCGCCACCGTGACGACCGAGCGGATGGAGGACGGCGCGCTCGCCGTGTCCGTCGTCGGCCAGCCGGAGCTGACCGGGCGCGCGATCGTCGTGCCCGCCGACCCCAGCTCCGCCGCCTTCCCGGCGGTCGCGGCGCTGCTGCGCCCCGGCTCGGAGCTGCTGCTGCCGGGCGTCGGCATGAACCCGCGCCGCACCGGCCTCTACGACACGCTGGTCGAGATGGGCGCGAACATCGCCTTCGAGAACCGCCGCGACGAGGCGGGCGAGCCGGTGGCCGACCTGCGGGTGAAGCACGGCCCGCTCAAGGGCATCGTCGTCCCGGCGGACCGCGCGCCCAGCATGATCGACGAGTACCCGATCCTCGCCGCCGCCGCCGCCTGCGCGGAGGGCACCACCGTCATGCTCGGCCTCAAGGAGCTGCGCGTGAAGGAGAGCGACCGCCTCGCCATGGTCGCCGACGGGCTGACCAAGTGCGGCGTGAAGGTCGAGGTCGGGGCCGACGACAGCCTGACCGTCTACGGCACCGGCAAGCCGCCGCAGGGCGGCGCCACCGTCGCCACCGCCATGGACCACCGCATCGCCATGAGCTTCCTGGTGCTGGGCATGGCCACAGCCGAGCCGGTGCAGGTGGACGACGGCGCCTTCATCGACACCAGCTTCCCCGGCTTCGTCGATCTGATGAACGGGGTGGGCGCCAGGATTTCAATGGGTTGACGCTCGATTGCTGCGAGACGGGCAAGCCCCGCGGCCTTCGGCGCCGCGGGGCTTTCTTGTTTTGCGTGCATACATTTGAATTCGTGGATTTTTTTGTAGAGCTTCCCTGATATTTTGCTACCCTGATCGTTGTGGGGACGGACGGTGCCGTCCACGAGGCGCGTGTCTCGGGGGGCGAAATGTCGAAAACGGGCTTCAGGCTGACCAGCCAGATCACTGTGGCCGGCGTGTTGCTGGCGACGGTCACGGCCTGTACCGAGCGATTCGAGTTGCTGCGTAATGGCATATCGACAAGTTTCGAGCGGGAGCAGCTTGCCAAGACGAAGCAGGAAATAGAATTCTTTCTTTCCATCATCGACGGCCTGCAAGTCGAGAACAAGCTGTTCTTTACGGGGATGCCTTACAAGGCGGTCGGACCGGATGGAATGACCGTTGAAATATTGCCGGAGAACCCACCTGGGGGTGGCGCGGCGACTCCCGAGAGCCTTGAGCAAAGACGCGCCAAAGCGTTCATCGATCTCGGAATTCGCGAGGTCAACCGGCGCTGCGATAGTTTTTTCGACGCGCTGTCCCAAATGCAGAAAGACACGGCGGCGATCAAGAGCGGTGTGAATATAACCGGAACCGCCATTGCGGGGGTTCTCTCCGCCGTTCAGGCGTCGGCAAAGTCCATCGCGCTGGTCGCGCTTGGGACGGGCTTTACCGAAGAAGCCGTCGGCGTCGTCAAGAGCTCCGTGGTTTTTGCCCTGAATGCGGAGGATACCCAGGATCTTGTCAGGCGTTTTCAAGAAAAATACTTGAGGGAGAACAGTCTGTCGCCGAATCCAAGCACCATCGAGGCGATCAAATACGTCCAGGATTATGCCGTGATCTGCCTGCCGGCGACGATTTCCGGATATGTCGCCAAGGCCGTGCGCGCGGCAAACCCGACGACGTCGGACGGTGCCAAGGGCGAAGGCGGGGCTTCCGCAATGGAAACCGGCATCCGCGGCGCCATAGCGGCCTTGCTTGGGTACGCAAAGCCGCTCGATGACGATCAGGTCAAGGGGCTGTATTGGTTGCTTGTTCTTGATGAGGGCAAGGCGTCGGGCGCGGAGCGGGAGAGGATCGACGCGCTTCTCGGCGATCTTGCACCGAAAGTGAACAGTGCCGGCCCGAGCGCAAAAAGCCAGGCGAAGGGAATGTTGGTGTCGTTGGCCATCCATAGGCCCGCTCTTGAGGATCAGGCGTCGGCAGCCAAGGGGAGCGACGCTGAAAAAAGGAAAACGGAAGGAGCGGCGACTGTCCGGAGGCCCCAGATGTCTCTGCCGTCCACGCCCTCGCCTTCCGGCACCGTCCGGCAAGGGATCAGGCCATCGCTCAACGCGTTCCCCGACGTCGCACCCGGGCCACGGCCGTAGCGTGACGGTGCGGGATGGCTTGCGGGAGAGGGTGTGGTATCAGATGTTGCACTTCCCCATTCCCATCAATCGCGGACACAGCAAGCCCCCGTCATGCCTTCTCTCATCATCGCCATCGACGGCCCCGCCGCTGCGGGCAAGGGCACGCTGTCCAAGCGGATCGCCCAGGCTTACGGCTTCGCGCATCTCGACACCGGGGCGCTCTACCGCGCGGTCGGCGTCAGCGTCCTGCGCGCGGGCGGTGACCCGGCCGACGCGGAGGCCGCGGCGCAGGCCGCCCGCGCGCTGCGGCCGGACGACGGCATCCTGAACGACCCGGCCCTGCGCAACGACGAGGCGGCGCAGGCGGCCTCCAAGGTCGCCGCGGTGCCGGAGGTGCGGGCCGCCCTTCTCGATTTCCAGCGGGCGTTCGCCGCCACCCCGCCCGGCGGCACGCCGGGGGCGGTGCTGGACGGGCGGGATGTCGGAACGGTCGTATGCCCGAACGCCGATGCCAAGCTGTTCGTTACCGCTTCGGTGGAGGTGCGGGCCGAACGGCGACTCAAGGAGTTGCGGGAACGCGGGATTCCGGCTATACCGTCCGATGTCCTGGAGGACATGAAGGCCCGTGACGCGCGCGACAGCCAGAGGACGGTAGCACCGCTCCTGCCGGCTGCCGACGCTTTTGTGCTTGATACCTCCGCCCTCGACGCCGACCAGGCGTTCGCAGCGGCGACCGCCTTTATCGGAACGAAAACCGGTTTCGGCTCCAAGGTCTGAGCATCAGGGTCCGGGCGCTTCGGCCCTCCAACGGAACATATGTCAACCAAGTCGCCGGGCGTGGTGCCCGGCGCGGTGGTCCCATCGGGGGCCGGCCCGTTTTGCCGCGGGACGGACCATGGCGGGATCGCTTTCGGCCAACCTTAGGAGTTTCAATGGCACAAGCTATGGCCCGGACCGGCGAGAAGGAAAGCTTTGCGGCTCTGCTCGAGGAGTCGCTCGGCACGGCCGAGTCCCTCGAAGGCTCGGTCGTCAAGGGCCGCGTCGTCTCCGTCGAGAACGACATGGTCACCATCGACGTCGGCCTGAAGTCGGAAGGCCGCGTCGCGCTGAAGGAATTCGCCGTTGCCGGCCAGCCGCCCGAGCTGAAGGCGGGCGACACCGTCGAGGTGTATCTGGAGCGCATGGAAGACAAGAACGGCGAAGCCGTTCTGTCGCGTGAGAAGGCCAAGCGCGAAGAGGCCTGGGCGCTGCTGGAGAAGTCCTTCCAGGACCAGACCCGCGTCACCGGCGTCATCTTCGGCCGCGTCAAGGGCGGCTTCACCGTCGACCTGTCGGGCGCCGTGGCGTTCCTGCCGGGTTCGCAGGTGGACATCCGTCCGGTCCGCGACATCTCCCCGCTGCTGGGCACCCCGCAGCCGTTCCAGATCCTGAAGATGGACCGCTCGCGCGGCAACATCGTCGTGTCGCGCCGCGCCGTTCTCGAAGAGAGCCGCGCCGAGGCCCGTTCGGAGCTGGTGGCCAACCTCAAGGAAGGCCAGGTTCTGCAGGGTGTGGTCAAGAACATCACCGACTACGGCGCGTTCGTGGATCTGGGTGGCGTCGACGGCCTGCTGCACGTCACCGACATCGCGTGGCGCCGCATCAACCACCCGTCCGAGGCCCTGCAGATCGGCCAGACCGTCACGGTCCAGGTCATCCGCTTCAACCCGGAGACCCAGCGCATCAGCCTCGGCATGAAGCAGCTGGAAGCCGATCCGTGGGAAGGCGTCGAAGCCAAGTACCCGGTCAGCTCGCGGTTCAAGGGTCGCGTCACCAACATCACCGACTACGGCGCCTTCGTGGAGCTGGAGCCGGGGATCGAGGGCCTGGTGCACGTCTCGGAGATGTCCTGGACGAAGAAGAACGTCCATCCGGGCAAGATCGTGTCGACGTCTCAGGAAGTCGAGGTCATGGTCCTGGACGTCGATCCGCAGAAGCGCCGCATCAGCCTGGGCCTCAAGCAGTGCCTGGACAACCCGTGGGAGACCTTCCTCGACAAGTTCGGCCCGGGCACGGAGCTGGAAGGCGAGGTCAAGAACATCACCGAGTTCGGTCTGTTCGTCGGTCTGCCGGGCGACATCGACGGCATGGTCCACATGTCCGACCTCGACTGGAACAAGTCGGGTGAGGAGGCCATCGCCGAGTACAAGAAGGGCGACCGCGTCAAGGTCAAGGTCCTGGACGTCGACGTCGAGAAGGAGCGCATCTCCCTCGGCATCAAGCAGCTCGCGAACGATCCGTTCGAGGCTGCCACGGCCGGCCTGAAGAAGAACGAGGTCGTCACCTGCACCGTCACCCAGGTCACCGACGGTGGCATCGAGGTCACGGTCGGCGAGGGCTACACCGGCTTCATCCGCAAGTCGGACCTGTCCCGCGACCGTTCGGAGCAGCGTCCGGACCGCTTCGCCGTCGGCGAGAAGGTCGACGCGAAGGTGACCCAGATCGACCGCGGCTCCCGCCGCATCTCGCTGTCCATCAAGGCCCGCGAGATGGAGGAGGAGAAGCAGGCGATGGCCGAGTACGGTTCGTCCGACTCGGGCGCCTCGCTGGGCGACATCCTGGGTGCGGCTCTGAAGCGCAAGCAGCAGAACGACGAGTAAGGCATGTCTCTCCCCCTCCCCTGCGCAAGCGGGGGAGGGTCGGGGAGGGGGCCCGCCTCTCGCACTTGGTTACGAAAAAGCCGCCGCGGTCATCCCGCGGCAGCTTTTTCCTTTTGACGCGCTTCATTATGGCGCGTCTGCCAGATAGCGATTTAGGAGAGCGTCCATTGCTTTGATTTTTTCAGCATTCCCCAGAGCATCTGTTTTTTCGCACATGATCTCTATCTCGGGAACATGGATGCCGTAGTAATTTTTGATTTGAATTGCCGAGGATAATATGGAAATCATTACATCGTAGCATATTTTTTCGAAACTCATGAATCTTTTGCAAATTTTCCTGATGAACTGTATTGATCCATCTTCAGTGTTCAGTGAAAATGGCAAGGATAGCTCTATTAATTTGCTTGATAAGTCTGAGTTCGAAACGGCTTTGCTGAGTATGGTGTCGGATATTTTGTTTGATGATTCTCTGTAATATGCACTGTATGCCGCTCTTCTCAGCACTGAAGAAGCCAATTCAATCCTCTTGCTATCATTTTCATCAGCATTGAGGGAAATATCCACCAAATTCAACAGGCTATCCAAGCAGCCTATCTTTAATATGCGAAAGGTCAGTGTATTGAATTCTCTATAATTTTCAGGGATGCTGGGGAAATTGTCAGAAATTATTATTGTTAACAAAGGAACCTCAGAAAATATATGATTTATGTCTTTCTCGTTGCAATTTTCTACCATAACGATTGCGCTCTGCAAAGCATAGCGCTCGATGCACGCATTGTACCCGCCAACGCTGATCACATTGCCGTTTTCGGTTTCCAGTAAGATGGAGCGGATGTATCCATCGTTAATTATTCCGCGAAACAGGCATTTGTGACAGTAAATCTTGTTGTCGTTTCGGTCAATAACCGTCACCATTCCTGTAACACTTGCACCGGAAATTCCCAGTGCTGAGTTGATAAATAAAATAGCTAGGCTTGTTTCAGCTCCCGTGAATCCGCACACAAGAACACGGCCGGGGGCGCATATGTTCGCTCCATAATATGCAATTTTTCTTGAATATCCATTAACAAAAGAAAAGAAGACATCAATTTTTGCAAGATCTGATGACGAAAATCCTTGGCTTCCATTCAATTTTGCTCGTAATGTTCTTTCGTCACAATTCAGGTATTCTGAAAGCTGTTTTTGGGTAATGTTTCTTACGGACAATTCGGCGCGAATGGTGTCGCCGAGATACTTGCTCTTGACTGTGCTTGGTTTTCTTCCCCTATTGCTCGAGGTGCTCAGGATCATTTCTGAAATTCCTCCATTTTTATTCATTCTTGTGTCGCGGATAGGGGGTATGCGGCGCGCTGTAAGGCGACCTGTTCACCGATCGCCGTGTCGCTCCCCAGAAAAACCGGATGCCGAATTATAGCCCGGTTTGAGCTAAAAATCATCCTATCCCTCGGTAGTGAGGTGGACTATATAATTTGGTAATAAAAACAAGAAAAGCGAGTGTTTCTAAGGTCAGATACCGCTGTTTTGGTAAAAACAACCAACCATTTGAAATGGAGGAAAGATATGCTGGATATGCTCCTTTGCATTGCGTTCCTGTGGGTGTTTTTGATTGGGCCGATCCTCAAGATCAGACACGACCTGAACCGATAACGTAGCGCGGTTTAGCCAGCCTGAGAATATCGACATCGAACACCTGTTGGAGTGATAGGGCGGGCGTGGAGTATTCCGCCTGTCGGTCATCAGATGTGTGATTGGATATATCTATGGTTGGCTTTTGAGATGAATCGAGAGATGAGGAGACTGATATGGGACACAAAGCAGAGACCGCCTGGCCGGAGCACAAGGAGTCCTATTGCCCGCATTGCAGTAAGATAACGGAGCAGAAGAAAATCAAAGGAGATCTGAAATACAAATGCAAAGAGTGCGGAAACAAGGTGAGTTAGCGATACCGCTCTTGCGCTTCCCAAAAAGATGGGCGCAAAAGTGATGAGGGAACGGGAAAAATCTGGTCAAAGCCAGATGAGGACAAATGTGTAGGGTGGCAAAAGCTCTTCCGTCGATTGGCGGACAGGGCTTTTGTCATTGCTCGTGGCGTTTTTCTGATACGCTGTGGCCCCTCACCCCTCCTCGTCCTCCTTGATGAGGTCGCGGTAGGCGTGCCAGCTCGCGTGCCCGACCAGGGGCAGGGCGACGATCAGGCCCAGGAAGCCGGTCAGCAGCCCGGCGCCGGTCACCAGCACGATCAGCCCGGCCCACAGCGCCATGACCCGCGGGTTGCGCAGCACCGCCATGGCCGAGGCCAGCGCCGCGGCGAAGACGTCCACCGGGCGGTCCATCATCATCGGCAGTGCGGTGACGTTGGTGATGAAGGCGAAGGCGGCGAAGGCGAAGCCCAGCGCCGTGATGAAGACGGTGAAGACCAGACCGTCCAGGCTGAACATCTGCGCCACGAAATGATCGAGCGCGATGGCCTCGTGCGGGAAGAACAGGGCGAAGGCCACCACGTTCATCCGCGCCCAGATCATCACATAGAGCATCAGGATCAGGCCGGCGGTCAGGATGTGGTAAGGGTTGGCCCGCCACGCGGTCAGCGCCCGCCACAGGCTGGGCCGCCGCCCCTCCTCGACGTCCTTGGAAATCCGGTAGAGGCCGAGCGCCAGGAGCGGGGCGATCAGCAGGAAGGCGCCGATCATCGGCGCGATCAGATAGGCCATTCCCGCCAGGACCAGCCCGCCGGTCAGCGCGAATCCGATGGCGACGAACAGGGCGCCGTAGGCGAGGCTGACCCAGCCCGACGCCCGCAGGTCCGCCCAGCCCGCCCGCAGCCAGCCCAGCGCCTGCGCGGTGGTGACGGTGCGGACGCGGTCCGCGTAGGGCAGGCCGGCCAGCGGGTCGGCGGGGCCGGTGTGATGGGCGTGCGTCATGGCGAACCTCCAACCGCGTCCCTTCACCCGCATCCGGCGACCGGGACCGTTCCTACCATGTCATCGGAAATGGTGCCTTTAAAGGCAATCCGTAAGACGGATTAATCACATTTCGGGCCTTTTTCCGGGCGGCCGTCGGGCAAGCCGGAGCGTTGCCGGGAAAAGGGTTCCGCCAGAAAGGCTTAGCTTGACGGTCATCGGACCCGGTGGCACGCTTGCGCGCAGGTCAAGGAGCGCGGTGCAAGGGCGCTCGAACCGGGGGAAACGGAATCGCCATGACCAAATCAGAGCTGATTCAACGGCTCGCGGAGCGCAATCCGCATCTGTACCAGCGCGACATCGAAAAGATCGTCGGCACCATCTTCGACGAGATCTCCGAAGCGCTCGCCCGTGGGGACCGGGTGGAGCTGCGCGGGTTCGGCGCCTTCTCCGTCAAGCGCCGCGACGCCCGCACCGGCCGGAACCCGCGCACCGGCGAAGCGGTCGAGGTGGGTGAAAAGGCGATTCCGTTCTTCAAGACCGGAAAACAGTTGCGCGAGCGCTTGAACACCGACGAATGATGTCCGTTCATTGACAGCCCGTCGCTGAGTCGTCGGCCCGGACCCGGCCCCGCCCCGGCCCCCGATCATGGATACGAGGACCACACCCGTGCGTTTCATCGCCCTCATCATCGCCGTTCCCATCGCGCTGGCCGCGGTGCTGTTTGCCATTTCCAACCGTGGCCTGGTCACGCTGTCGCTCTGGCCGCTGCCCTTCACGCTGGAGGTTCCGGTCTACCTCGCCACGCTGGTGGCGCTGGTGATCGGCTTCCTGGCCGGCGGCGTCGTCGCCTGGAACGCCCAGCGCCGCTACCGCCGCCGCGCCCGCCGCTCCTCCGACCGCGTCTCCTATCTGGAGCGCGAGCTGAAGGAGACGCAGGCCCGCGCCGCCGCCGCGGAGAAGCGTCTGGCCGAGATGAACCGCCCGCTGTCCGGCACCGCCGGCCTGCCCGCGGTGACCGGGTCCGGCGCCGCCCTGCCGGCGACCACGGTCCACTGACCGCCCGCCGGTAACCCCTTCGGCCTCCCGTCCGGCCGGGGGGCGGGAGGGGGTTCCGCTTTGCCGGACCTGTGGAGGGAGCCGCCGATGCGCACCGTCACCGGAGCCGAGCTGAAGTCCGTCCTGCACTTCCGCATGCTGATCGAGCGCATGCGGCAGACCTTCCGCGCCGGGGTCGAGGTGCCGATGCGGCACCACCACACGGTCGAGACCTACGGCCAGAGCGACGGCACGCTGCTGCTGATGCCGGCGTGGCAGGTCAACCAGTCGATCGGCGTCAAGGTGGTCACCGTCTTCCCCGACAACGGGGCGAAGGACCTGCCGGCGGTGCAGGGTCTTTACCTGCTGATGGACGGCAAGACGGGGATGCCCCAGGCGGTTCTGGACGGCACCGCGCTCACCAAGCGGCGCACCGCGGCGGCCTCCGCGCTCGCCGCCTCCTACCTTGCGCGGCCCGACTCGGAGCGGCTGCTGATGGTCGGCACCGGGGCGCTGGCGCCCGAGCTGATCGAGGCCTTCGCCACCGTCCTGCCGATCAAGCATGTGTTGGTCTGGGGCCGCAGCCTGGAGAAGGCGAAGAAGGTGGCCAGCCGCTTCCACCGCCCGAAATTTCGCATCGAGGCCACGGCCGACCTGGAAGGGGCGGTGCGCGGCGCCCAGGTGATCTCCTGCGCCACGCTGGCGAAGGAACCGTTGATCCGCGGCGAGTGGCTTCAGCCGGGCGCGCATCTCGACCTCGTCGGCGGCTTCACCCCGGAGATGCGCGAGGCGGACGACGACTGCATCCGCCGCTCCCGCGTCTTCGTGGACACCCGCGAGGGGGCTTGCAAGGAGGCGGGGGACATCGTTCAGCCGATGAAGGCCGGCATCCTGACCGACGCGGACATCGCCGGCGACCTCTACGATCTCACCCGCGGCCAGCGCGCCGGGCGCCGCTTCTACGACCAGATCACCCTGTTCAAGTCGGTCGGCACCGCGCTGGAAGACCTCTGCGCGGCCCAGCTGGCGGTGGAGATGGTGATCCACAACGACACGATCCGCTGAGGCGTTTTTCCATCATGACTCTCCGCATCACCGTCGTCGGCGCCGGCATCATGGGGCTGTGCACCGCCTGGGCGCTGGCCCGCGCCGGGCACGAGGTCGCGGTCTTCGACCAGGGCCAGGTGCCCAACCCCTTCGGCAGCTCCGTCGACCAGCACCGGCTGTTCCGCCACGCCTACGGCGCCAGCGCCGGCTACGCCCGCATGGCCGACACCGCCTTCCATGCGTGGGAGCGGCTGTGGACCGACCTGGGCGAGCGGCTGCTCATCCCCAGCGGCACGCTCTGCACCGCCTCGGCGGAGGACGGGCGGCGCTGGCTGGCCGACAGCGTCGCGGTTCTGGAGTCGCTGGGCCATCCCTTCCGCCGCCTGACCCCGGCGCAGATCGCCGCGGAGTTCCCGCTCGTCGACGCCAACGCCGTGGCGGAGGGGCTGCATCTGGAGTCGGGCGGCGTGCTGCTCGCCGGGCGCATCGTGGAACTGCTCAGCCACCATCTGAACGCGCTGGGGGTGACGGTCCACGCGCGTGCCCCCGTGACGGCCATCGACGCGGAGCGGGCCACCGTGACGCTCGCCGACCGCCGGACCATCGGCGCCGACGCGCTGGTGGTCGCCGCCGGGGCCTGGGTGACCAAGCTGCTGCCGGAGACGGCGGCGCGCCTGACCCCGTCGCGGCAGGTCGTGGCCTATCTGATGCCGCCGGAGGGGCTGCGCGGTGTGTGGGCCAAGGCGCCGATGCTGATCGACGCGGACGGGGAGAGCGGAGTCTACGTCGTTCCCCCGGTGGCCGGCACGACGATGAAGGCGGGCGACCACCGCTTCTCGCGCCTCGGCGACCCGGACACCGAGCGCGACCCCGATCCGGACGAGGCGCGCGACGTGCTGGACCGCGCCCGCCGCGTGCTGGCGGACGGGCACCGCTACAGCCTCGCCAACGCGGCGACCTGCTTCTACACGGTGACCGACGACGAGCGCTTCGTGGTCGAGCCGCTGTCCGCCCGCTGCTGGCTGATGAGCGCCTGCTCCGGCCATGGCTTCAAGTTCGCCCCGGCACTGGGCGAGGCGCTGGCGGGCGCCATCAGCGATCCGGCGCGGGCGTCCGCACTGACGGACTGGGCCGCCGGGCACTGAGCGCCCTCCCGGAACCGGCGGAACGGTGCGGCTCCACCCCTGTTGAGAGGGCAATCAGCCTGTGTTGGCTGAAGCCTTACCGACAGGGAGTGACGCATCCATGGCCGACGAACCTCGCAAAGTGGGTGTCTATGACACGGACGGCAACCGGACGGCCACGGGCGGTGCGGCCGGCTCCATGAACTGGTGGATCATCGCGCTGGTCGTGCTGGTGATCCTCGCCCTCCTCTATTTCTTCCTCTGAGTCCGGACCGCGTCCGGATCGGACCAGCACAGGAGCGGGTTCATGAACAAGAAGACCATTGTCGCGCTGTATGACGACCTGTCCGGCGCCGAACGCGCGCTGAGCGAACTCGAAGCCGCCAATCTGCGGCAGGATTTCACCATGATGGGCGCCGACAGCGCGAAGCTGGGCTCCTCGGCCAGTCTGGCCACCGAGAACCGGCTGGAAAGCTGGCGCCACGCTGCCGATTTCGGGGAGGACCCGAATTTCGACGCCCGCGACCGCCGCGTCTCCATGCTGACCGGCATCGGCGTGACGCGGGAGGACGCTGACGTCTTCGCCGAGGGCGTGCGCCGCGGCGGTGTCCTGCTGGTCGGCCGGGTCGAGGAGTCGATGTGCGATTCCGCGCTGGCCGTCATGCAGCGCCACGGCTCGGTGAACATCCCCGGCCGGGCGCAGGGCTACCGCGAGGCCGGCTGGAGCGGCTATGACGCCGCCGCCGCCGATTACGACAGCGCCCAGGTCGCCGAGGAGCGCCGCCGCGCCGCCGCGGCCTCGCTGCGCGACGTCAATACACAGGGCGTCAACACGCAGGGCGCCAACCCGGCGGCGGGCGCTCCGGCGGCCACGCCGACGGTTACCCCAGCGGCGACTCCGACCGGGCGCGTCGACGTGAACCGCGACTGACGCGTTCAATCCCTCTCCCGTCCCGGGAGAGGGTGCCCGCGGAAGCGGGCGGGTGAGGGTACGGACGAGGATCCCGCGCTGATTCTTTGGCCGCACCCTCACCCTCCCACGCTGGCGCGTGGGGCCCTCCCTCTCCCGGGGCGGGAGAGGGCATCGGGCGCAACTTCCCCCTCTCCGGCCCCGGAAGTCTGGTGATTGCCGCCCGCCCTTGTTAGGCTGCGCGCCATCACCACCTTCCAGGGTTCGGAGAGCCGTTTTTCCATGAGCACGCCCAGCATCGCGCCCGCCTCGCGCATCTTCTGCGCCGTCGACACGACCGACCTCGACACCGCCCGCGACCTCGGCCGGCGGATCGCTGGGGTGGTTGGCGGGATCAAGCTGGGGCTGGAGTTCTTCATCGCCCATGGTCCGGCGGGCATTCGTTCGGTGATTGGCGAGAATGGCCCGCCGCTGTTCCTCGACCTGAAGCTGCACGACATCCCCAACACGGTGGCGGGCGGCATCCGGGCGGCGCTGCCGCTGAAGCCCGCCTTCCTGACCATCCACACCTCCGGCGGCCCGGCGATGATGCGCGCGGCGGCGGACGCCGCGGCCAGCGCGGGTGCCAACCGTCCGAAGATCCTCGCCGTCACCGTGCTGACCAGCATGGACGCCGCCGACCTCCAGGCCGTCGGGCAGAGCGTCCCGGTGGCCGATCAGGTGAAGCGGCTGGCGCTGCTCGCCAAGGAGTCGGGGGTGGACGGCGTCGTCTGCTCCCCCGCCGAGGTGGCGCTGATCCGCGAGGCCTGCGGGCCGGACTTCATCCTGATGGTGCCGGGCATCCGCCCCGCCTGGGCCGCCGCCAACGACCAGAAGCGCGTCATGACCCCCGCCGAGGCGCTGGCCGCCGGGGCGGACCATCTGGTCATCGGCCGCCCGATCACCGGCGACGCCGATCCGGAAGCCGCCGCCCGCCGCATCGTTTCGGAACTGTAAGGACCCGCCCCCATGCCCGTCAGCGTCAAGATCTGCGGCCTCACCGAGCCCCTGTCGCTGCACGCCGCCGTGGCCGGCGGGGCGCGCTACGTCGGCTTCGTCTTCTACCCGCCGAGCCCCCGCTCCATCGCACCCTCCATGGCGGCGGAGCTGGCCCGGCTGGTCCCGACGGGCGTGCGCACGGTCGGGCTGTTCGTCGATCCGGAGAACGACTTCCTGGAGCATGTGGTCAGTCAGGTCCCCTTCGATCTGATCCAGCTCCACGGCAAGGAGACGCCGCGCCGCATCGCCGAGGTGAAGGCGGCCTTCAACATCCCGGTGATGAAGGCGATCAAGGTCGGCGGGCCCGAGGATCTGGCCGCCGCGCTGGAGGCCGCCGAGGTCGCCGACCGTTTGCTGTTCGACGCCAAGCCGCCGGCCAAGGTGTCGGCCCTGCCGGGCGGCAACGGCATCGCCTTCGACTGGACGCTGCTCGCCGGGCGGAGCTGGCCGAAGCCCTGGATGCTGTCCGGCGGGCTGAAGCCGGAGAACGCGGCGGAAGCCGTGCGAACCACCGGCGCCACAGCACTCGACGTGTCGTCGGGGGTGGAGGACCGTCCCGGCCACAAGGACCCGGAGCTGATCCGCCGCTTCCTCGACAGCGTGGCCGGGTTGTGACGCCGCGTCGCGGTGAGGCATTTGAATAAAATTTGATGGTGCCGCGGGGCTTTCCCTTTTGGCGGACGGGCACAACTTAATCGCACGACCGGGTTGCGGACCCGGGGTATGACTTCGTGCGATACTGTTGGCATCCATGGGCCGCGACCGGTGGATGTGTCCGAAGGGAAGCCGTGCAAGCCCGATGACCAACTCGTCCGACACACGCTCGCCATCCGACAGCCTCGGCCTCGTCCTCGACGAGCATCTGCGCTGGATCGGGCAATGGCACCGCGCGGTCTTCTTCCGCGGTGGACAGGGGGGCGAGCGGGTGTCGGCGCCGGCCTCCTTCGCGGCGTGGTGCGTGGCGGTCAACGCCGACGATCTGGCCCACCAGCCCGCCGTGGAGAAGCTGGTCACCCTGCACGAGCAGATGCACCGCAAGGCCAAGCTGCTTCTGCTGAAGGCGGCCGGCGGCGAGAGCCCCAGCGAGGCCGATTACGAGGGGGTGATCGCCCGCTTCGAGGAGTTCGTCCTGCATCTGCGCCGGGTCGAGCGCGCCTTCGGGGCGGCGGCGAGCGGGCTGGACCCGCTGACCGGCCTGCGCACCCGCCGCGGCATGCAGGAGGCGCTGGAGCGCGAGCACAACCGTTTCCGCCGCAACGGCCCTGCCTTCTGCGTCGCCATCTGCGACATCGACCGCTTCAAGGGCATCAACGACACCTACGGCCACGACATCGGCGACCGCGTCCTGGCCGCCACCGCCGCCGCCATCAGCCGGGGCATCCGCAGCTTCGACGAGGCCTTCCGCATGGGCGGCGAGGAGTTCCTGATCTGCCTGAAGGAAACCGGCATCGCCGAGGGCTTCCGGGTCATCGAGCGGCTGCGCGGCGAGTTGGCGCGGACACCGGTGACGCTGCCGGACGGGCGGCGGATCGCGGTCACCGCCTCCTTCGGGCTGGTCGAGGCCGGTGAGGATCTGCCGGTGGAGGAGATGGTGGTCCACGCCGACCGCGCCCTTTATCAGGCGAAGAACAGCGGGCGCAACCGGGTGGTCCGCTACGGGGTCGATCAGCCGGAGGTTGTGTCGGGGCGGGCGGCGCTTCCCAACCGCCGCTGATTTTCATCTCCCGAGCGGTGCATCCGGCGGGATCGCTTAAGGGCGGCTTGGCCGAAGCGGGTCCGCCGGGTTAGGATCGGGGTCTAGACAGGCCGCGGCACGAGATCCATGCGCACCCACACCGAATTTCCCAATCTGTTCATCCTCGACCACCCGCTGATCCAGCACAAGCTGACGCTGATGCGGGCCAAGGAACGCTCCACCGGCGGTTTCCGCACCCTGCTGCGCGAGATTTCGCTGCTGATGGGCTATGAGATCACCCGCGACCTGCCCCTGACGACCGAGCGGATCGACACGCCGCTCCAGCCCATGGACGCGCCGGTCATCGCCGGCAAGAAGCTGGCCATCGTGCCGGTGCTGCGCGCCGGCCTCGGCATGGCCCAGGGCCTGCACGAGCTGGTGCCGTCGGCGCGCGAGGGGCACATCGGCCTCTACCGCGACCACGACACCAAGATGCCGCACGAGTATCTGGTGAAGCTGCCGGAGGCGGAGGGCCGCCTGTTCATCGTGGTGGACCCGATGCTGGCGACCGGCAATTCCGCGGTCCACGCCTGCGACGTGCTCAACCGCCACGGCGTGGACGACGAGAACATCCGCTTCATGGCGCTGGTCGCGGCGCCCGAGGGCATGCGCGTTTTCGCCGCCGCCCACCCGCGGGTGAAGGTCTTCACCGCCTCGCTCGACAGCCATCTCGACGAGAACGCCTACATCGTCCCCGGCCTGGGCGACGCGGGCGACCGCATGTTCGGCACCAAGTAACCACAAACAGTGGCCGCATCCCTGTCATACCATCAGGGGAAAGGGATGCGGCATGTTGTCATTGCGAGTTATTCGCACAGTGTGAGACCATAGGGCTCCCGTTCGACACATCCCTATGGGCGCAACCGGCCTTGACGACGGACACCTTTCAAACCCCCGGCCCGACACCGGGCGGCCCGGTTCAGGCCGCCGGCTTCCATTCCTCCCTCTGGCAACGCATCGGTTTCAGCGGTTGGACGCTGGCGACGCTGGTGATCGCGGCGCTGGTCACCCTGCCGGTGCTGGCGGTGATCAGCCGCGTCTTCGTGCCGACGGACGGGGTGTGGCAGCATCTGGTCGACACGGTGCTGGCGGAGTATCTGCTGAACACCGTGCGCCTCGTCTTCGGGGTGGGGGTGGGCACGCTGGTCATCGGGGTGGGCACCGCCTGGCTGGTCACCATGTGCCGGTTCCCCGGCAGCCGCACGCTGGAATGGGCGCTGCTGCTGCCGATGGCGGTGCCAGCCTACGTCATGGCCTACGTCTACACCGACCTGCTCCAGTTCGTCGGCCCGGTGCAGACCGCGCTGCGCGAGGTTTTCCACTGGTCGCGCCGGGATTACTGGTTTCCGGACATCCGTACGCTCGAAGGCGCGGCGTTGATGATGACGCTGGTGCTCTACCCGTACGTCTATCTGCTGTCGCGCGCCGCCTTTCTCGAACAGTCTGTCTGCGTGCTGGAGGTCAGCCGCACGCTCGGCCGCGGGCCGTGGCGCAGCTTCTTCACGGTGGCGCTGCCTCTGGCCCGCCCCAGCATCGTCGCCGGTCTGGCGCTGGTGCTGATGGAGGTGCTGGCCGATTTCGGCACCGTGCAGTATTTCGCCGTAAACACCTTCGTCACCGGCATCTACCGGACGTGGTTCGCCATGGGGCAGCCGGTGGCGGCGGCGCAGCTGGCCGCCGTGCTGATGATGTTCGTCCTGGTTCTGGTGCTGATGGAGCGCTGGTCGCGCCGTCAGGCCCGCTACCACCACACCACCACCCGCTACCGCCGCCTGCCCAAGCATGAGCTGAAGGGCTGGCGCGCCATCGCCGCCATGACGGCCTGCGGGCTGCCGCTGCTGCTCGGCTTCCTGCTGCCCGCCGGTCTGCTGGTTCGCATGGCGGTCACCGCCGGGGATCAGGCCTTCGGGCCGGTGTTCCTGACGCTGGCCCGCAACAGCTTCACACTGGCGGCGCTGGCCGCGGTGCTGGCGGTGTCGCTGGCGCTGGTCCTGGCCTACGGGCAGCGGCTGCGCCCGACGCCGCTGCTCAAGGGCGCGGTGCGCGTCGCCGCCATGGGCTACGCCATTCCCGGCTCGGTGATCGCGGTCGGCGTGCTGATTCCCTTCGCCCATCTCGACAACGCCGTCGACGCCTTCATGCGCCAGACCTTCGGCGTGTCCACCGGCCTGCTGCTGAGCGGCACCATCGCGGCGGTGCTGTTCGCCTATCTGGTGCGCTTCCTGGCGGTGTCCTTCAACACGATCGAGGCCAGCCTGGGGAAGATCCGCCCGACGATGGACTTCGCCTCGCGCGTGCTCGGCCACACGGCGGGGCGGACGCTGATCCGGGTGCACGCGCCGATCATGTGGGGCAGCCTGCTGACCGCCGGCCTGCTGGTCTTCGTGGACGTGATGAAGGAGTTGCCGGCGACGATGATCGTGCGGCCCTTCAACTTCGACACGCTGGCCGTGCGCGTCTACACGCTGGCCTCCGACGAGCGGCTGACCGAGGCCGCCACCGGGGCGCTGGCCATCGTCGCGGTCGGCATCGTGCCGGTGATCCTGCTCAGCCTGTCCATCAGCCGCTCCCGCCCCGGCCAGACCGACGAGTGAGGCTGTTGCCCCCGCCGCAACAGTGTTGAGCGGCGCTGGGGCTTTATCCGGCGGTCCGGAAAGAATACCTCTCTCTCAGCGATGTTGCCTGAGGAGAGCGTCCGATGACCGCCGAAACCGTCCGTCCCGTCCTGACCGCCGTCGAAGGCATGGAAGCGTCCGACGGGGCCGGCGTGCGCATGACCCGCATGGTCGGCACGCCGCGCCTGCGCATGCTCGACCCCTTCCTGATGCTGGACTATTTCGGGTCCGACACGCCGCAGGACTATCTGGCCGGTTTCCCCGACCACCCGCACCGCGGTTTCGAGACGGTCACATACATGCTGGCCGGCCGCATGCGCCACTGGGACAACCACGGCCATGAGGGCGTGATCGAGACCGGCGGCGTGCAGTGGATGACCGCGGGGCGCGGCGTGATCCATTCCGAGATGCCGGAGCAGACCGAAGGGTTGATGAAGGGCTTCCAGCTCTGGATCAACCTGCCGGCGCGGCTGAAGATGTCGGACCCCGCCTATCAGGAGTTCGCCGCCGACCGCATCCCGGTCGAGACGCGCGAGGACGGGACCACGGTGACGGTGATCGCCGGCACCACCGGCAACGGCACCGCCGGCCCGGTCCGCAGCGGCCCGACCGAGGCGCGCTATTTCGACGTCAGCCTGCCCGCGGGTGCCGCCTTCTCCGAGCCGGTGCCCGCCGGTCACGCGGCGGCGCTGGTGGTCTTCGAAGGATCGGTGGTGGCGCCCGGCAGCTCCGTCCGGCTGGGCGGGCCGCGGGTGCTGGTGCTGGGCGAGGGCGACCGGGCGGAGATCACCGCCGGCCCGTCCGGGGCGCGCTTCCTGCTGCTCTCCGGCCGGCCGCTCGGCGAGCCGGTGGCCTGGGGCGGCCCCTTCGTCATGAACAGCCGCGAGGAGGTGATGCAGGCCTACCGCGACTACGAAGAGGGCAAGTTCTAAATTCACAAACAAAAAGGGCGCGTCTCCACCGCTGGGACGCGCCCCTTCGCTACGCCGGACGGTGGCTTACTTCCAGCCGGCGCGATCCATGATCTTCAGAGCCTCGGCGTTGTTCTTGCCGTAGACGGCGGCGTTCAGCGGGTCTTCCTTGAACTTGCCCCAGGTCACCAGCACCGGCGCGGTCTCGGCCCCGGCGACGATCGGGTACTCGTAGTTCTTTTCCGTGAACATCTTCTGGGCCTCGGGGCTGACCAGATACTCCAGGAACTGGACGGCCTGCTCCTTGTTCGGCGCGTTCTTCATGACGCCGGCGCCGGAGACGTTCACGTGGGTGCCGCGGTCGTCCTGGTTGGGGAAGATCACGCCCAGCTTGTCCGCGATGGCCTTGTCCTCCGGCTTGGTGGAAGAGGCGATGCGGGCGAAGTAGTAGGTGTTGGTCACGGCCACGTCGCCTTCGTTGGCGGCCACGCCCTTGATCTGGTCGGTGTCGCCGCCCTGCGGCTTGCGCGCCATGTTGGCGACGACGCCCTTGGCCCACTCCTCGGTCGCCTTCTCGCCGTGGGCGGCGAGCAGCGAGCCGACGAGCGACTGGTTGTAGACGCTGGTCGAGGAGCGGACGAGGACGCGGTCCTTCCACTTCGGGTCGGCCAGCTCCTCGTAGGTCTTGATCTCGTCCGGCTTCACCGAGGCCTTGTTGTAGACCAGGATGCGGGCGCGCTTGGAGATGCCGAACCAATGGCCCTCCGGCTCGCGCAGGTGGGCCGGGATGGCCTCCTCCATGACCTTGGAGCGGGTCGGCTGGAGCAGACCGGCCTCCTGGGCGCGCCACAGGCGGCCGGCGTCGACGGTGATGAACACGTCGGCGGGGCTGTTGCCGCCTTCGGTCTTCATCCGCTCGATCAGCTCTTCTTCCTTGCCCTCGATGACGTTGATCTTGATGCCGGTCTTCTTGGTGAAGGCGTCGTAGAGGTCCTTGTCCACATCGTAATGGCGCGCGGAGTAGATGTTCACCTCGGCGGCGCTGGCGAGACCGGTCATGGTCAGCAGCGTGGCGGCGAAGGTGGCGGCAAACACGCCGCGCGATCCGATGTGCATCCTCAGTGACTCCCGAATTCTTGTCGGTTCACGCCCGCAATTGCGAAGCGTTCTCATGAGCCGACTTGACCATTCGGGGGCCGGGGTGTCAAGCGGGAACGATAACCATTCTCAATATTCAAAAAGGATGCGGAGCGGAACGATCATCGCGGACTAAGACGCCAACCAAAGGTGTAAAGGCTTGTTCGTCTTTGGGGTATGCCTATAATCCGTTCGCGATGCCCGCCGTCGGGCGGGAGTGCGAGCGGCCGAACGGGACGACAGATGGGGAGCGTCAGGATGCGTTGGACAGGTCTCTTCGCTTTTGGTGCGGCGCTGCTGTCCGCGCTGGCCGCCACGCCGGCCTCCGCCGTCGACTTCTCCAAGTCCGCCGCCGAGTACGGCCCGGAAGGCGCCTGGACCAGCCGCTGCGAGATCGACCGGATGACCGACACCAAGGTCTGCCGGCTGATGAACTACCGGCTGTTCGACGACGGCAAGGAGGTCGGCTTCGTGGCGCTGAGCGTCATCCCGACCGGCAACGACTATCACCTGTTCCTGACGACCAGCCAGGGCATGATCGACAACTGCGCCATCCGCGTCGACCGTCAGCCGCGCATCGAGACGCAGATCGCCACGCTCAACATGTGCATGTTCCCGAACTTCGTGTCGGGCCGCGTGGTCGACCAGTTCCGCAACGGTTCCACGGTGCTGGTCCGCGTCAACTTCCTGCGCGCCGGCAAGCGCGACATCGACTTCCCGCTGAACGGCTTCTCGCGCAATTTCGAAGAGATGCAGCGCAGCCTGCAGTGACCGGACGAACCGGACGGCATGCATGAAAAAACGGCGCGGAGTGATCCGCGCCGTTGTCGTTTGTGCTGTTGTCGTTTCCGGACCTGTTGTCGACCTCAGCGCCAGCCGTTGCGGCCCCGGCGGTCGTCCTCGTCGAACAGCTCGGCCAGCTTGTTCATCATGGTGCCGCCCAGCTGCTCGGCGTCCACGATGGTGACGGCGCGGCGGTAGTAGCGGGTCACGTCGTGGCCGATGCCGATGGCCACCAGCTCCACCGGCGAGCGGGTCTCGATGTACTCGATCACCTGCCGCAGATGCCGCTCCAGATAGTTGCCGGCGTTGACCGACAGGGTCGAATCGTCCACCGGCGCGCCGTCGGAGATCACCATCAGAATGCGCCGCTGTTCGGACCGGCCGATCAGGCGGTTGTGGGCCCACATCAGCGCCTCGCCGTCGATGTTCTCCTTCAGGATGCCTTCGCGCAGCATCAGGCCGAGGTTCTTGCGGGCGCGGCGCCAGGGCTGGTCGGCGTCCTTGTAGATGATGTGGCGCAGGTCGTTCAGGCGGCCGGGGTTGGCGGGCTTGCCCGAGGCGATCCAGTGCTCGCGCGCCTGTCCGCCCTTCCAGGCGCGGGTGGTGAAGCCCAGCACCTCCACCTTGACCGCGCAGCGCTCCAGCGTGCGGGCGAGGATGTCGGCGCTCATCGCGGCGATGGAGATCGGCCGCCCGCGCATCGAGCCGGAGTTGTCGATCAGCAGCGACACCACCGTGTCGCGGAAGTCCATCTCCTTCTCCTTCTTGAAGGAGAGGGGGAGGACCGGGTTCACCACGATGCGGGCGAGACGGGCGGCGTCGAGGATGCCGTCGTCCAGGTCGAACTCCCAGGACCGCTGCTGCTTGGCCAGGAGGCGGCGCTGCAGGCGGTTGGCCAGCTTGGAGATCACCCCCTGGAGATGGACCAGCTGCTGGTCCAGCATGTGGCGCAGCCGGGCCAGCTCCTCCGGGTCGCACAGCTCCGCGGCGTCGACCACCTCGTCGAACTGGGTGGTGAAGGGCTTGTAGGCGTTGGGGTCGGGCTCGTTGCGGCCGCGCGCTTCGGGGCGCCAGGGCTGGCCGGGGCCGGCGGGCTCCTCCGCCCCCTCGCCCTGGCCCATCTCGGTGTCGCCCTCCTCGCCGGTGCCCTCCTCGGCCTGCTCGCCCTGGTCGGACTCCTGCGTCTCCTGCGAGGTCATCGATTCGGCCTGGCTCTGGGTGTCGTCTTCACCCTGGGTCTGGCCCTTGTTCGGCTCGTTCTCGTTCTCGCCGGAGTCGCGCTCGTCCTCCTCCGGCTCCTGCGGCTCGTCGGGGTCGTTGCCGACCTCCATGTCCAGCTCGGTCAGCAGCTTGCGCACGGCGCGGGCGTAGGCGTCCTGGTCGGCCATGTGGCCGGCGAGCCCGTGCAGGTCCTTGCCCAGCCGCTCCTCGATCCAGCCGCGCCACAGGCTGACCGCGTGTTCGGCGGCGGGGGGCGGGGCGGCGCCGGTCATCGCCTCGCGGGCAATCAGGCGCAGCACCTCGGGCAGGGGGACTTGCTCGCGCTCCTCCAGCCGCTCGAAGCCCTGCTTGTGGTAGCGCTCGTCCAGCGCCGCTTCCAGGTTCGCGGCAACGCCGGGCATGTGGCTGGCGCCCAGCGCCTCGCAGCGGGCCTGCTCCAGCGCGTCGTAGGCGGCGCGGGCGCTGTCGCCCAGCGGCATGCGCTGGAGATGGACGGCGTTGTCGTGGAAGCGCAGCCGCAGCGACACGGCGTCCGCGGCGCCGCGCAGCGTCGCGACGTCGTGCGGGTTCAGGTCGCGCGCCGGGGTGGGGATGCGCACGCGCAGGCCGGCGACGCCGGGCGGCTCGGTGGAGAAGCCCACCTGCACGTCGGCCCGGCGGGAGAGGGCCCGCACCGCGGCGGCGGTGGAGCGCTTGAAGGCCTCGACGGGGTTTTCACGGTCGGTCATGGCGGGCTGTCTTGGGTCTGCGTCCGGCGATCGTCGGACAAGATTGACACGGATTTCACGGACGAGGCACGGATTTCACGGATGTTCCCCGGTTACGGCAGGACACGGGAGAAGGTGAGGCTGGAGCCGCCGAAATTGAACAACAGGCCGACCGGCAATCCGCTGGCGCGAAGATAATTGATGACCTGCCGTTTGTGCGGCTGCGCCAGCGCGTCGGCGACCTTCAGCTCGACGATAACGCGGCGCGTCACCACGATGTCGGCGAAGTAGGTGCCGACGTTCGAGCCCTTGTAGCCGATCTGGAAGGGAACCTCCTGTTCCGCATCCAGGCCGCGCTCGCGAAGTTCACAGAGAAGGGCCTTCTTGTAGACGGCCTCGACGAACCCCTGGCCGAGCGTGTTGAAGACCTCGAAGGCGGCTCCAATGATGCGCTCGGTCAAGGCGTCCAGGTCGCGGTCGAGAGTGACCCTCATCCGTGAAATCCGTGCCCAGATCCGTGAAATCCGTGTTGTCCTGTTGCCGGGGAGGCTGTGGTCCCGGGGGACGGGGCGCCCCCCGTCACACCAGGTTGGCCTGAACCCCCGTCTCCGGCAGTTCGGTGCCGAAGCAGCGCTGGTAGTATTCGGCGACGGTCGGCCGCTCCACCTCGTCGCACTTGTTCAGGAAGGTGATCCGGAACGCGAAGGCGATGTCGTTGAAGATGTTGGCGTTCTGCGCCCAGGTGATGACCGTGCGCGGGCTCATCACGGTGGAGATGTCGCCGTTGATGAAGCCGGCGCGGGTCAGGTCGGCCAGGCGCACCATCGACGCCACGGTCTTGCGGCCGGCCTCGCTGTCGTACTCCGGCACCTTGGAGGCGACGATCTTCACCTCGGCGTCCACCGGCAGGTAGTTCAGCGTCGCCACGATGTTCCAGCGGTCCATCTGACCCTGGTTGATCTGCTGCGTGCCGTGGTAGAGGCCGGTGGTGTCGCCCAGGCCGACGGTGTTCGCCGTGGCGAACAGGCGGAAGGCCGGGTGCGGGCGGATGACGCGGTTCTGGTCGAGCAGCGTCAGCTTGCCTTCCACCTCCAGCACGCGCTGGATCACGAACATCACGTCGGGACGGCCCGCGTCATACTCGTCGAAGACCAGCGCGCAGGCGTGCTGGAGCGCCCAGGGCAGGATGCCTTCGCGGTACTCCGTCACCTGGACGCCGTCGCGCAGGACGATGGCGTCCTTGCCCATCAGGTCGATGCGGCTGATGTGGCTGTCCAGGTTGATGCGGATGCAGGGCCAGTTCAGGCGCGCGGCCACCTGTTCGATGTGGGTGGACTTGCCGGTCCCATGATAGCCCTGGACCATGACGCGGCGGTTGTAGGCGAAGCCAGCCAGGATCGCGAGCGTCGTGTCGCGGTCGAAGCGGTAGGCTTCGTCGATGTCCGGCACATGCTCCGTGCGCTGGCTGAAGGCCGGCACCTGCATGTCGCTGTCGATGCCGAACACTTGACGCACCGACAGGGTGATGTCGGGAACGTGATCGAACAGGGCCGAGCTGGCCTGGGTGGCTCCTTGAGAAGGCATGGGAGGTTCTTATCGTTCCAACGTGTCTGTTGTCGGGGCCGCCCGGCCAATCTGGTCCGGCCAACCGTCGGGGTTACGCACCATAGCAGGCTTTCAGCGTGTTGTAGGCCTGATTGATCTCCTTCAACTTTTCTTCGGCCGCCTTGTCCCCGCCGTTGGCGTCGGGATGGTGGATTTTCACCAGCTCGCGGTAGCGCGCCTTGATGCGCGGGAAATCCACCGGCGGGGCGAGGTCGAGCACGACCAGCGCCTCCTCCTCCGCGTTGCGGGCGGCCTGGCGGCGCTGCTTGCTCTCCTCGGACTGGTCCTTTCCGGCCTCGCGCCCGAACTCGAAGCTGAAGCCGTGCATCGCCCGGTCGCGCAGGAACTTCTCCTGCACACCCCAGAAGCCGAGCGGCCAGCTCGGCCTCTGCCACGTGGTGTCGCGGCGGACCTCGGCCTCGATCTGCTCGGGCTTCATGCCGGCGTAATAGTCCCAGGCGCGGTTGTATTCGCGCACATGGTCCAGGCAGAACCAGTAGTAGTCGTTGAGCTGCCGGCGGCTCTTCGGCGCCCGGTACGCGCCCTCGCCGGCACAGCCCGGATGATCGCAGGCGCGCACGGCGGTGCGCGGCTGGTCATAGCGGCTGAAGTCGTAGCGGGTGCGTGGCTTGCTCATGTGCGAAGTATGGGAAGAGGCATCCTTTCTGGCAAGCGCACGCAAGGGGGCGGTGCCGACCTGCGGAAAATGGCCGGTCTGCGGCACTGGCGTCTTGACGGAAGCGGCGCCGCGCCGTCACCTCAATCCCAAACCCGACCCTGCCAGGACCACTGGCCCAAACCGAGCGAGGACCCCCATGGAATACGCCACCCGCATGCGCCGGAAGCTGACCGACGCGCTGGCTCCCGAGCGGCTCGACATCCAGGACGATTCCGGCCGTCACGCCGGCCACGGCGGCGCCCACCCGGAAGGCGAGACGCATTTCCACGTCACCATCGTCTCCGCCGCCTTCGCCGGGAAGTCGCGCGTGGAGCGTCAGCGGTTGGTCTATGGCCTGCTGGCCCAAGAAATGGCGGAGCGCGTTCACGCCCTCGGCCTGACCACGCTGACCCCCGAAGAGGCCCGCTGACAGCAACGCCGACAAGAACGCCCGCCCGCTGCCCGTGCAGCAAGGGAAAAGCGCCACCTGCAAATGCATACATACGCATGCAACTACTAGAGGTTCTTTTCAGTCTTCAAACATAATTGGAGTGCTGCCGTGGTTGCAATTCTCGCTGTATTTAGTAGAGTGCAGCGCATGCAACCAATCAATGCGCCGTGGGCGATGCACTTTTCGCGCGTCGTCCGGCGGGTTCGTGGAGAGGGCGGCGTATGGCGAAGCGCGGGCCGAAGAAGCGGTTAACAGTCAATCCCAACGCGTGTGTGGAACCGCTGAAGAGCATGAACATCATGATTGCCGGGCGCCGCACGAGCATGCGTCTGGAGCCGACCATGTGGGACGCTCTGGAGGACATCGCCCGCCGCGAGGGCCTGACGGTCAACGGCCTCTGCACGCTGATCAAGGACCGGCTGGACGAGCAGATCCGGCGGCGCGGCCCCGGTGGGGACAACGCGGAGGTCACCCTGACCTCGGCGGTCCGCGTCTTCATCGCGGCCTATTTCCGCCGGGCCTGCACCGAGGACGGCCACGTCAAGGCCGGGCATGGCGGCGGCGATCCCTTCGTCGGCACGCCCTTCGACCTGCCGCCGCTGGACGAGCTGGACCATTCGGAGAGCGGGGCCGGAACCACGGCGTCCGCTCTGCCGCCCGCGGCGAAGCCGATCGGGCCCAGCGAGACTTTGCGGTCCGCGCTGGACGCGTGACGGTTTGAACAGCCCGATTCGAGGCAAGAAAAGGGGCGCGTCCATCGGGCGCGCCCCTTTTTTGTCCCAGGGTGATTGCCCCCGAGGGGGCGTCCCGGTGGACGGGTCTGCCGACGCGTCAGTCCGCGGCGTCGCGCGGGCGGTCGCCGGTGTAGTGGTCGGGCCAGTTCTTCCGCACGACCTCGCCGTTGCTGTCGAAGATGTGGCAGGTGTTGAGCAGCACCGGGCGCTTGGTGCGCAGCATGTCCTCCTTGCTGCCCCCCGCCTCGCCGCCGCCCGCGGCCCGGGCCTTCTCGGCCTGTTCGCGCGCCAGGATGGGGTAGATGGTCTGGAAGGCGGTGGTGGCGACCGGCCCGAGCAGCTCCACCAGATGCGTGCAGCCCTGGACGCCGCCCAGCCGTTCCTTCACCGCTCGGGTCCAGCCCGGCCCGATCTTCAGCCCGACCAGCCGCTGGAAATTGGGGGTGACGGAGCCGCAGGTGCGGTAGGGGCTCTTCTCCGTCACCGCCTCGACCGCGTGGACGGTCAGGTCGTTGTCCACCGTCAGGCGGATCCACATGCCGTGCACCGGGTCGCCGGGCGGGATCTGGCCGCGCTGCTCGGTGTGAAAGCCGTAGCTCTTCACATCGGTCAGATGGCCTTCGACGTCCCACATGCCGTCGGTCCGCCGATACCCCCGGCAGGTGACTTCCCGGGTGTGGATCGGTTCGCGTGCGGCGGGTTCGGACAGCGGCATGGGACTCTCTGACGTTCGGCCTAGTTCGTACGGCCTGATTGTTGGGGCGTACCCGGGAATATCGGTGGGGCCAGCGTTCAGGTCAAGCCGGCTTCACCGCATTGCAGCATTACGCGTCCTCTGCTTACGGGGGCGCGCTGGCGGAGTAGTGCGACCCGAAGATGAAGGCCTCGCGGTCGCGGATCTCGTCCTCCAGATGGGCGCGGACCACGGCGAACAGGTCGCGGATGGAGACGATCCCCAGCACCGTGCCGTCCGACTCGCCGTCGGCGGTGACCGGGAGGTGGCGGTAGTGGTGGCGCTCCATCAGGTCCAGCGCCTCGTAGGCGTGGGCGTCCGGCCCCAGCGTGTCGGGGGAGGCGGTCATCACCTCGGCGAGCCGGGTGGCCGCCGGGTCACGGCCCGCCGCGACGACGCGGGCCGCGAGGTCGCGCTCGGTGAAGATGCCCTTGAGGGACCGGCCCCCCTTCGGCCGGTCCTGCGTGACCAGAAGGGCGGCGACGCGGCGCTCCGCCATCAGGAGGGCGGCGTCCTGGACGCTGGCCTCCGGCGGCAGGCAAACCAACTGCTGGTCCTTGATGACGTCGGGGATGAGCTTGCGGTTCGGCATGTCCATTCTCCCTTTTCTGGGGCAGCGCTCCATCGCATCTTGGACGCGAATCGGAACTGTCGTGAACTCTGACAGTTTGTTGCCCCAACGGTCAAGGGATTATGGTGCACCGCATCAGCGGGCGACGGCATCCTCCAGTAGCGACCGGACCACCGCCGGATCGACGTCGCGCTGCGTGAAGGCGTCGCCCAGGGCGTGCACCAGAACGAAGGTGATGCGTCCGTCCTTGACCTTCTTGTCCTTGGCCATCGACAGGATGAGCCCATCGATGTCCCAGTCCACGCCGGGCACGTCGGTGGGGCGGACCGGCAGGCCAACGCGGGCCAGATGGGCGCGCGCCTTCTCGGCGTCCGCCGCCGGGCACAGCCCCAGCCGGACCGACAGGTCGAAGGCCAGCACCATGCCGATCGACACCGCCTCGCCGTGCAGCAGGCGGGAGCCGAAGCCAGTCGCCGCCTCCAGCGCGTGGCCGAAGGTGTGCCCCAGGTTCAGCAGGGCGCGGTCGCCGCTCTCCCGCTCGTCCACCCCGACGATGGCGGCCTTGGCCCGGCAGCTTTCCGTCACGGCGTGGCGGCGGGCGTCGCTGTCGCCGGCGACCACCCGCTCGCCGTGCTCCTCCAGCCAGGCGAAGAAGCCGGGCAGGCGGATCAGCCCGTACTTCACCACCTCGGCGTAGCCGGCCAGCACCTCGCGCCGCGGCAGGGTGTCCAGCGTGGCGGTGTCGGCGATGACCAGCCGCGGCTGGTGGAAGGCGCCGATCAGGTTCTTGCCGTGCGGGCTGTTGATGCCGGTCTTGCCGCCGACCGAGCTGTCCACCTGACTCAGCAACGTGGTCGGCACCTGGATGAAGTCGATGCCGCGCAACGCCGAGGCGGCGGCGAAGCCGGTGATGTCGCCGATCACCCCGCCGCCCAGCGCCAGCAGGACCGCCGACCGCTCGATCCCGCGCGCCAGGACGGCGTCCATCAGCCGTTCGAAATGGGCGATGTCCTTGGTCTTCTCGCCCGCCGGCAGGACGATGGCCTGGGTCGGCTCGACGCCGGCCGCGCGCAGCGTGCGCTCCAGCGTCGGCAGGTGCCGCGGGGCGACGTTCTCGTCGGTGACGACGATGGGCGCCTTGCCCCCGGTGATCGCGGCGATGCGCGGCCCGGCGCCGTCGAGCACCCGGTCGCCGACCAGGATGTCGTAGCTGCGCGGGCCGAGGTCGAGGCGGACGGTGTCGATGGCCGTGGCGGTGGGCATGTCTGAGGAGCTCATGGCGGGATCAGGGCTTGTCGTGGTGGTGGTGCGCCGGGTGGCGGTGATGGTGGTGGTGCGAGGCGTGGGGCAGGGTGATGCCGAAATGGGTCTCCAGCGCCTCGATCACCTGCTCCACGGTCGCCTCCGGCGGGCGCTCGTCGCTGATCACCGTCAGCTCGGCCTCGGCATAGACGGGGTAGCGGGCGGTCATCAGCCGGCTCAGGATGTCCTTCGGGTCGCCGGCGTTGAGCAGCGGGCGGTGGGTGCGCCGCGCCGTGCGGGCGAGCAGCACGTCCAGCTCGGCGCGCAGCCAGATCGACACACCGTGGGCGCGGATGGCCGCGCGCGTCTCCGGGTCCATGAAGGCGCCGCCGCCGGTCGCCAGGATGTGCACCGGCTGTTCGGTCAGCAGCCGGGTGATGATCCGGCGCTCCACCGAGCGGAACACCGCCTCGCCGTCGCGGGCGAAGATTTCCGCGATGGAGCAGCCCGCCGCCGTCTCGATCTCCGTGTCGGCGTCGGTGAAGGGCAGGTGCAGCCGCGCGGCCAGCCGCCGGCCGATCGCGCTCTTGCCCGCGCCCATCAGGCCGACCAGCACCACCGTCTTGGGAAGGGTCTTCGACGGGTCCGGCGGCTGTCCCTGCGATGGAAGGCGGGCGGTCATGGTGCTGTGGACTTTCCTGATGCGGTTCCGGCCTGATGCGGTTCCGGAGGGCGGGTGTTCGATTCGGTCGCAGGGGCCTCCGCATGTTGCGCAGCGGCGCCCCCGTGGCTAAAGTGGTACGTCCTGCGTTCATCGGCCATCGGGCCAGCGGTGCGGGCGGTGTGCGATGATTAGCATGAAAGCGCACCCTTGTCCCAAGCCGCACGGACGCAGACCGTGATACAGCGCCGCCGTTCCTTCCACAGAAACACGACTCCGATCGCCATGAGCCGGGTTATTTCCGTTCTTTTCGTCCTGTTCCTCTTCGTCATCGGGGGTGGCATGGCCTTCCTTGCCTCCTGGGACATGCCGGCACCGTCCAAGACGGTGGAAAAGGTCATCCCGGATGAGCGGTTCCCCCGCTGACGCCGGGGACGCCGTCGGGAAAGCCGATGGGCGCCGCCGCCGGTTCGCCGCTCCGCCACGGGGCGGACGGGCCGGTGCCGGCGCCATTTCCATGTTTGCCGTCGTCTCTCTCGGCTTGGTTTTGAGCGGCGCTCTGGCGGGCGCGGCAACGCCCGCGCTGGCCCAGGCCGTGCCCTCCGGGCCGCCGATCCGCCTGTTTCCGCCGCCGGACAGGCTGACCGCGCCCGAGGCCGACCCCGGCGTCCAGCCAGGGGCCGGGCGGGTGCTGGACGATCCGCTGGCGTCGCCGGGGCGGTCCGCCGCGCCGCTGTCGCTGACGCCGCTCCTGGCTCCGGCGCCCGACCGTGCGCCGTCCTTCGACGTGGTGCCCATCGTGGTGCCGCCCTCGGCCATCGCGGTGGAGACGCTGGGACCGCTCGACCCCGACGGCGCCGGTCCCCTGGCGGGGGCCGCCGGGCTGGGCAACGACCCCTGGCGCGGCATCCCGCGCGCCGAGGTGCTGGCCCTGCTGACGGAACTGCCCACCCTCACCCCGTCGCCCGCCGTGAAGGAGCTGCAGCGCCGCCTGCTGCTCAGCCGCGGCTCGCCCGCCGCCGCTCCCGGCGAGCCCGAACCGGCGCGCCGCTTCGGCGCGCTGCGGGTGGAGAAGCTGGCGGCCATGGGCGACCCGCGCGGCGCCGCCGACCTCGCCGCGCTGCTGCCCGAGGCGATGACGGCCGACGAGGCCGCCGCCCGCGCCCTGACCGACGCCGAGCTGCTCGCCGGCCCGCTGGACTGCGCTGCCGCGACGGAGCGCGCCAAGCCCTTCTCCGGCCCCTATTGGCAGCGGGTGGAGCTGTTCTGCCGCCTGCGCGCCGGACGGATCGGCGGGGGAATGCCCACCGAGACCGGGGCCGCCCCGGCGGGCGACGACCTCGCCTTCGACATGCTGCGTGAGCAGCCGGGCGGCGATGCCGATTTCCTGCGGGTGGCCGAAGCGATGGCCGGCGGTCCGGCGGTCCGGCCGCGCAGCCTGAAGGACCCCAGCCCGCTGACCCTGGCCGCCCTGCGGGCGCTCCAGGCCGCGCTGCCCCCTGACGTGCTGTCCCTGACCGACCCGGCGCGGCTGGCCGCCGTGGCGGCCAACAGCGGCACCGACCCGGCGACTCGCGTGACCGCGGCGGAGCGCGCCGCCACCGCTCTGTTCCTCGATTCCCGGCGGCTGGAGGAGGCGTACCGCGCCGCCCCGGCCAAGGGCGACGAGCTGCTGCGGCTGAAGGACGCCGCGGCGCGCGACCGCACGGCCCGCACCCGCGCGCTGGTGCAGCAGGCCATGCTCGCCGCCATGGGCGGCGTGTGGCGGGTGGAGCTGGCCGGGCTGGCGCTGGAGCTTCTCGACCCGCCGATGCTGGCCGGGCCGGTGGGGGCAGTGGTGGCCGACATGCTCGACACCCTGTCGCCGACTCCCGACGCCGCCGCCCTGGCGCCCGCCGCGGCGCGGCTCTGCTTCGCGCTGGGCCGGGCCGACAAGGGCAAGCGCTGGCACGATCTCGCCCTGCGCAGCCGCCCCACGGCGGAGGTGGCGCGGCTGTGGCCGCTCGCCGTCATCGCGCTCGGTCCGCCGCCGGGGGGCGGGGCGCTGGGCCTCGCCGGGTGGCTGGACGAATCGCTGCGCGGCGCCGATCCGGAGGCCCGCGCCCGCGTCGCCGGGCAGTTGGCCCTGCTCCAGGCGATGGGCCTCGCGGTGCCGGAGGAGGCGTGGCGCCGGACCGCCGACCCCGAGGAGTCGGCGCCCACGCCCGCGGATGCCGCCCGTCCTCCCACCGCCGACCCCGCCCTGTGGCAACGCTTGGCCGAGGCCTCCGCCGACCGGCGCGTCGGCGAGACGGCGCTGGCCGCCCTGCTTTTGCTCGGCAACGCCGGGCCGGCGGGCACGCCGCCCGCGGTGGTGGCGCGGGTGGTGGGTGCCCTGCGCGCCGTGGGGCTGGACGGCGACGCCCGCGCCATCGCCCGTGAAGCCGCCGCGGCCCTGGCCGGATGAGTCCCATGCCCAAAACACCCCTGCCGAAAGCCCAGCCGAAGCGGCGCGGGCGCCCCTGCAAGCCGCGCCCGATCGCGGCCTCGCCCCATGTCGACGCCTTCCTGGACATGCTGACGGCGGAGCGCGGCGCCGCGCTCAACACCCGCATGGCCTACGAGCGCGACCTCGCCGACCTCGCCCTCTGGCTGGCCCAGCGCGGCCAGCCGCTGGAGAAGGCGGTGACGGAGGATCTGCGCGCCTACCTCGCCTTCCAGTATGTGGAGGGCGGGCAGAAGCCGGCGCCGCGCACGCTGGCCCGCCGCCTGTCGGCGATGCGCCAGTTCTACCGCTTCCTGGTCTCGGAAGGCCGGCGGGTGGACGATCCGGCTTCGGCGCTCGACAGCCCGAAGCAGGGCCGCCCGCTGCCCAAGATCCTGACGGTGGAGGAGGTCACCCGCATGATCGACTCCGCCCAGACCCGCGGCGGGCCGGAAGGGCTGCGGCTGGTCGCGCTGCTGGAGGTGCTCTACGCCACCGGCCTGCGCGTGTCGGAGCTGGTCGGCCTGCCGATGGCGGCCATCCTGCGCGACGGGCGCGGCCTGATTGTGCGCGGCAAGGGCGGGAAGGAGCGCATGGTGCCGCTGTCCGAACCGGCTTCCGCCGCGCTGGGCGCCTATCTGCCCTGGCGGAGCCACTTCATCCTGGCCGGGCGGGAGAACGGGCCGATCGCCTTCCTCTTCCCGTCGCGCAGCTCCACCAACGGGCACCTGACGCGCCAGCGGTTCGCCCAGCTTCTGAAGGAGCTGGCCATCGAGTCGAACATCGACCCGGAGAAGGTCAGCCCCCACGTCCTTCGCCACGCCTTCGCCACGCATCTGCTCGACCGCGGGGCGGACCTGCGCTCGGTCCAGAAGATGCTGGGCCACGCCGACATCGCCACAACCCAGATCTACACCCACGTGGTGTCGGAGCGGCTGAAACAGGTCGTGCACGAGCATCACCCGCTCGCCCGGCGAAAGACCGTTCGCACGCAATAGCGTTGCGCGCAAAAGGGGTGGTCCTTTCAAAAGATACCAATCCGGCTATGGCGGCTTCTCCCGCTGTGGTATAGCCCTTGTCCCAATGGGGTTGGCCGGCGCGGGCGCGCCGGGCCGCCCCGGCGACGAACAGGGGGAACCGCATGGCCACGACCATCTCCGGGCTTGAGATCCTGGGTCCGATCACGCCGGGGGGCGAGACGATCCTGACACCGGAGGCGCTGGCCTTCCTGGCGGAGCTGGAGGGACGGTTCGGGTCGGAACGGTTGCGTCTGCTCGACGTGCGGACCAAGCGGCGGGCTCTGATCGAGCAGGGCCACAAGCCGGACTTCCTGCCGGAGACCCGGGCCATCCGCGAGGCCGACTGGGCCATCGCGCCGCTGCCGCACGACCTGCTCGACCGCCGGGTGGAGATCACCGGGCCGGTGGACCGCAAGATGATCATCAACGCGCTGAATTCCGGCGCGAAGGTCTTCATGGCGGATTTCGAGGATTCGAGCTGCCCGTCCTGGACCAACCTGATCGACGGGCAGGTCAACCTGCGCGACGCCGTGCGCCGCACCATCGCCTTCGACGATCCGGCGTCGGGCAAGAAGTACCGGCTGAACGACAAGACCGCCGTCCTGACGGTCCGTCCCCGCGGCTGGCATCTGGCGGAGAAGCACGTCCGATTCGACGGCGAACCGGTGTCCGGCGCGCTGTTCGACTTCGCGCTCTACGCCTTCCACAACGCGAAGGAACTGCTGGCCCACGGCTCCGGCCCCTACTTCTACCTGCCGAAGCTGGAGAGCCATTTCGAGGCCCGGCTGTGGAACGAGGTGTTCTCGGTCGCCGAGGATTATCTCAAGATCCCGCACGGCTCGATCAAGGCGACCGTCCTGGTGGAGACCATCCTGGCCGCCTTCGAGATGGACGAGATCCTCTACGAGCTGCGCGACCATTCCGCCGGGCTGAACTGCGGGCGCTGGGACTACATCTTCAGCTTCATCAAGACCTTCCGCAACGACCCCGCCGCCGTCCTGCCCGACCGGGCGGAGGTGACGATGGCGACGCCCTTCCTGCAATCCTACAGCCTGCTGGCGGTCAAGACCTGCCACCGCCGCGGCGCCCCGGCCATCGGCGGCATGGCCGCCTACATCCCGGTGAAGGACGATCCCGCGGCCAACGAGGTGGCCTTCTCCAAGGTCCGCGCCGACAAGGAGCGGGAGGTGTCCAACGGCCATGACGGCACCTGGGTGGCCCATCCCGGCCTCGTCCCCGTCGCGCGGGAGGTCTTCGACGCCTACATGCGCAAGCCCAACCAGATCGACCGCAAGCGTGCCGACGTCAGCGTGACCGCCGCCGACCTGCTGGCCGTGCCGGAAGGGCCGAAGACGGAGCGCGGCCTGCGCAACAACGTGGCCGTCGCCATCGGCTATCTGGAGTCGTGGCTGCGCGGCGTCGGCTGCGTGCCGCTGTTCAACCTGATGGAGGACGCCGCCACCGCGGAGATCAGCCGCACCCAGCTCTGGCAGTGGGTCCACCACGGCGCCGCGCTGGACGACGGTCGCCCGGTGACCATGGAGCTGGTGGACGAGACCATCGCCGAGGAACTGACCGCCTGGAAGGCCCGTGTCGGCGACCGCGCCTTCGACCATGGCCTGTACGAGGACGCCGCGGTGATGCTCCGCGACCTCGTGGAGCGCGACGATTTCGTGGAGTTCCTGACCCTGCCGGCCTACGACCGCATCGTCGCGCAGGGGGCGTGAGGCCCCCACCCTAACCCTCCCCCGCTGCGCAGGGGAGGGGACTGCCGCCGCTTCGCGATCATCTCCCTCCCCTGCGCAGCGGGGGAGGGCCGGGGTGGGGGCAACACTCAGGCGCGTTACCAGCCTGCCCGACCGGCTTGGCAAAAGGCGGGGGCTTCGCCATGTTCGCTGGCCCGTCCGCGTCCTGAGCCAGAGGTTCCGTTCCCGTGTCCACCCTGTCCACCGTCCCGCCGATCTCGCGCGGGGCCGAATCGCTTGCGCTGCTCCTCTTGGTCGGCGGTTTGATCGGGGTGATCTTTCCGGTCACCAAGATCGCGCAGGCGGCCGGCGTGCCGCCGCTGCCCTGGGCCTTTTCCATGATGCTGGGCGCCGGAGTGATCCTGGCCGGGCTGGCGCGTTTCAAACGGCAAGCGATGCCGCTGACCGGGCGGTACCTGCGCTATTTCGCAGTGTCGGGGCTGCTGTCCATGGCGCTGCCCAACGTGGTGCTGTTCTTCGTCATGCCCTGGCTGGGGGCCGGGCTGTCGGCGGTGGTCTACACGCTGCCGCCGATCCTGACGCTGCTGATGGCCGTGGCGGTGCGGATCGAGACGCCCGACCGCGGGCGGGTGGCGGGCATCCTGCTCGGATTCGTCGGCGCGCTGATGATCGTCGGGCCGCGCGGCAGCCTGCCCTCGCCCGATCTGGCCGGCTGGATGGCGCTGGCCTTCGTCATGCCGCTGTCGGTCGCGGCGGGCAACGTCTACCGCACCATGGCCTGGCCGCCGGGTGGGCAGCCGGTGGCGCTCGCCGCGGGGACCATGCTGGGCGGGGCAGGATGGGTCCTGCTCGCGTTGCTCGGCACCGGGGCGGTGGTAGAGCTTCCGGCGCTGGGTCTCGCGCCCGGACTGGCCCTGCTCCAGATCGCGGTGACGGCGCTGACCTACGTGCTGTATTTCCGGCTCCAGGTCGTCGCCGGGCCGGTCTATCTCAGCCAGATCGGCTACGTGGCGACCTCCGTCGGTTTGGGCACCGGGACGCTGCTGTTTGGCGAGCGCTATTCCCCTTGGGTGTGGGGCGGAGCGGCGGTGATCGTCCTGGGGGTGCTTCTGGTCAGTTTTGGCCGGCGATTCGCGCGATAAGCTGTGGCATCGCCGCCGCGCACCGTGGTACCAAGGCCGGTCCGCGACGTCCGCGTCCTATCCTATTCGGTCCGTGATCCTTCCGGCATGCAAACCTTCCTGGAATTCGAAAAGCCGATCGCCGAGCTTGAAGGCAAGATCGAGGAACTGCGCCACCTGACCAACGCCGGCGACATCAACATCGCCGACGAAGTGACGAAGCTGCAGACCAAGGTCGACAAGCTCCTCCGGCAGACCTACGCGAAGCTCACCCCGGCGCAGAAGGTTCAGGTGGCCCGCCACCCCAACCGTCCGCACTGTCTGGACTATGTGAAGGGGCTGATCGACGACTTCACGCCGCTGGCCGGCGACCGCGGCTTCGCCGAGGACCGCGCGGTCATCGGCGGGCTGGGCCGCTTCCGTGGGCGCTCGGTCGTGGTGATCGGGCAGGAGAAGGGCCACGACACCGAGACGCGCGTGCGCCACAACTTCGGCATGGCCAAGCCCGAGGGCTACCGCAAGGCCCAGCGCCTGATGGACCTCGCCGACCGCTTCACGCTGCCGGTCGTCTCGCTGGTCGACACCGCCGGCGCCTTCCCCGGCGTCCAGGCGGAGGAGCGCGGCCAGGCCGAGGCCATCGCCAAGAGCATCGAGCGCTGCCTGCGCCTGACCGTGCCCATGGTGGCCGCGGTGATCGGCGAGGGCGGGTCCGGCGGCGCCATCGCCATCGCGACCGCCGACCGGGTGCTGATGCTGGAGCACGCCATCTACTCCGTCATCTCGCCGGAGGGCTGCGCGTCGATCCTGTGGCGCAACCCCGACATGGCCGGCGAGGCCGCCGTGGCGCTGCGCCTGATCAGCCACGACCTCAAGGAGCTCGGCGTCATCGACCGGGTGGTGAGCGAGCCGATCGGCGGCGCCCATCGCGACCCGGCGGAAATCGTCAAGGCGCTGGGCGACGCCATCGAGGAGTCGCTGGGTGAACTCGACGGGCTGGATGGCGCGGCGATCCGCGCCCAGCGCCGCCAGAAGTTCCTCGACATGGGCCAGAAGGGCCTGGGGTAAGACGCCATGGCCGCCGCACCGGAGACCCGTCCCTCCAAGACCCGTCTTCTGCGTCTGGCGGCCACCGTCAACCTTGCCGCGGTGGCGGTGGCGCTGCTGGCCCTGTGGCTGCTGCCGCCGCTGTTCGCGCCGCCGCCCGGCATCGCCGATCCGGGCGCGCGCATGGCCTTCTGGGGGCGGCTCGTCCTCTGGCCGGCGCTGCTGCTGTTCCTGACGGTGGGCGGGGTGCTGGTCGCCCGCGCCCGCTCCGTCGCCCTGAACCCCATCGACGACGCCGAGTCGCGCTTCTACCGGGTCAGCCAGCGCGTGCTGACCAACACGGTGGAGCAGACGCTGATCTTCGTGCCCGCCCTGGCGGCGCTGGTGGCGCAGATGCCGCTGCCCGAGCTGGGCTTCGCCCGGCTGGCGACCGCGCTGTTCGTTCTGGGCCGCCTGCTGTTCTGGGCGGGCTATCTGATCCACCCCTATGTGCGGGCGCCGGGCATGGCGGTCACGCTGACCGTCAACCTCGTCGTGCTCGGCTGGGCGCTGGTGCTCGCCATCGCCTGACGCCGCGCCTTTTCACGGCCCGTCTCCCCGGTGCGTCCCCTTATGGCATCGCTTGACCATGCGCCCTCGGGCCGATGGAGGTGCCATGAAACTCCTGTCCCGTTTCCCCACCCTGTTGCAGATCGCGCAGTCGGCCGTCCTGCTGCTGAGCGCGCTCTTCGAGCTGTTCGACACCATGCTGGAGGACTTCGTCGGCACGGAGATCACCACCGCGCACGGCCTGTTCCTGTTCGCCGCCGGCAAGATGATCAAGGAATGGCTGGAGGTGCGGAAGGAATTCTCCGAAACGCGGGAGAAGGTCGGCAGCGCTCGGGGGCGGGAGTCCGCCTCGCCGCACGCCGGCTGAGCGGTCGCTACAGCCAGCGCCGCCGCTTGAAGTAAATCATGGGCAGCGTCGCCGACAGGATCATCAGCATCACCGCCAGCGGGTAGCCAAGGGTCCAGTTCTTCTCGGGCATGTGCACGAAGTTCATGCCGTAGATGCTGGCGACCAGGGTCGGCGGGAACAGGGCGACCGTCAGGATCGAAACGATCTTGATGATCTCGTTCTGCTCCACGTTGATGCGGCCCAGCGTGGTGTCCAGCAACAGGCTGACCTTGCCCGACAGGAACTGGGCGTACTCGCCGAGCCCCGTCACGTCCTGCAGGGCGGCGCGCGCCCAGCGCCGGGTCCGCTTGGCCGGGGTCCAGCCCTCGCCGCGGGCCAGGAAGGTCAGCAGGCGGTTGAGCGTCGACAGGCTGACATGGGCCTTGCCGATCAGGTGCCCGGTGTGGCCGATGCGTTTGAGCGTGCGGGCGTCGTCCCGCCGCTCCCCCTTGACCGGCAGGGCGCGGCCGCGGAAGGCGCGGCTGCCCATGGTGTCCAGCTCAAGCCCGACGCGGCGCAGGACGGCGGCGGTGCGCTCCACCACCCCGTCCAGCAGGGCGGCCAGGACCGCCTCGGCCGTCAGCTCCCCGCCGCCGTTGCGGGTGACGCGGCGGCGGAAGGCCAGGAAGGGCTGCGGATCGACGGCGTGGATGGTGGCGAGCCGCCCACCGGCCAGGACGAAGCTGACCGGCACGATGCGCGGCTGGTCGGTGTCGGCCCAGACCAGGACGAGCGCGGTCATGTGGATGGCGCCGGGGATGATGCGCAGGCGGCTCGATTCCTCGATCTCCGCCATCTGCTCCCGAGTCGGCAGCTTGATGCCCATCAGCGCCTCGGCGCGGGCCAGCTCCTCCGGCGTCGGGTTTTGCAGGTCTAGCCAGACGGCCTCGGTGGGCAGCGGGGTGCGGACGCCCTCGGCCTCGCGGGCCCAGCGCAGCCGGTCACCGTCGCAGGCGAAGACGTGGAGCATGGCGGCCCCCTGGCTTTTAGAGGAGGCGGCCGAAACGGCGGGGCTTGCGCGGCTGGGACGGCTCCTCGGCGGGGCCGGAGGAGTCGCTCGCGGAGTCCCCATCCGGAAGCCGATTCGGCAGGTCGGCGGGCGCGCCGTCCTGGCGCAGGGCGGCCTCCAGCTTGCGCCGGAAGGCCCCGCCGTCGTCCTTGGAGTCGAGGAAATGCCCGACGGCTTCCTTTGCCGAGTCGCGGTCGTAGGGGACCTTGCCGAAGACCGACAGCTTGGCGCGTTCCAGCAGCTTCGGGTCCATCCGTTCGCGGATGGCCTTCATCTGGCGGAGCAGGTCCTTGCGCACGTCGGACATGGCGGGTCCCCTTCGCTTACCCGGTCACTCGCGGCCGATCATCGTGCCGGCCCCGCCCTCGGTGAAGATCTCCAGCAGCAGGGCGTGCGGCACCCGGCCGTCCAGGATGACGGCGGCGTCCACGCCCTGCTCGACGGCGTCGATGCAGGTCTCGATCTTCGGGATCATGCCGCCGGTGGCGGTGCCGTCGGCGATCGCGGCGCGCGCCTGGTCCAGCGACATGCGCGGCACCAGCTCCTTGTTCTTGTCCAGAACGCCAGCGACGTCGGTCAGCAGGAAGAAGCGGGTGGCGCCCAGCGCCGAGGCGACGGCGCCCGCCGCGGTGTCGGCGTTGATGTTGTAGGTGTCGCCGTTGCGGTCGAAGCCGATCGGGGCGATGACCGGGATGATGTCCGACTGGGCCAGCGACGTGAGGATCTGCGGGTTCACCTGATAGGGCTCGCCGACGAAGCCAAGGTCCAGCACCTTCTCGATGTTGCTGTCCGGGTCGCGCTGGGTGCGGCGCAGCTTGCGCGCGGTGATCAGGCTGCCGTCCTTGCCCGACAGGCCGACGGCGCGGCCGCCCGCGTTGTTGATGGCGGCGACGATCTGCTTGTTGATGGAGCCGGCCAGCACCATCTCGACCACCTCGACCGTCTCCTTGTCGGTGACGCGCAGGCCGTCGATGAAGCTGGATTTGATGGCCAGCCGCTGCAGCATCTGGCCGATCTGCGGGCCGCCGCCGTGCACGACCACGGGGTTGATGCCGACCTGCTTCAGCAGGACGATGTCGCGGGCGAACTTCTCCGCCAGGCTGTCGTCACCCATGGCGTGGCCGCCGTACTTGATGACGAAGGTGCGCCCGGCGTAGCGGCGCATGTAGGGCAGGGCTTCGGACAGGGTGCGGGCCTTGGCGAGCCACTCGTCGCGGGTCGTGTTCTGCACGGGATGGAGCCGTTCGTCGGGGTGGGCCAATCGGGTGAGATTCCGCCGACTCTTTAACGGAAAGCGCGGGGGGTGCCTAGGGGGCTTTTTCAGGGGGCGCCGCGTCCGGGAACCCTTGACCACGCCGGCGGTTCGCCAAAGCAGGACGAGCCAGCAAGGACCCCGCCATGAACGACCGCATCATGCCGACCCCGCGCAACCCCTTCACCGAGGCCCACAAGGCCGAGATGGAGGAGACCGCCCGGCGGGCCGAGGAGATCTACGGGTCGCCCGACGCCCAGGAGGTGACGGAGGCCAACAAGGCGCTGAAGGAGCAGGCCCGCGGGGGTGGAAAGGCCGGGTCGGGCAGGCTGGATTCCGAGGGGCCGGGCGCCGATCCGGTGGTGACCGGGAACGTGCGCAAGCCCACGGTCTGAAACGGGTCAGGCCGTGCCGGCGTGGCCCGCCCGGCGGCCGGCGATCCGCCCGGCCAGCAGGGTCATCGGCTGGGTCAGCGCGGTGACCACCACCGCCATCAGCACCATGGCCGAGAAGCAGGCGTCCGACAGCACCCCGGCTTCCAGCAGGATGGTCAGGACGATGACCTCCATCAGTCCCTTGCAGGACATCAGCGTGCCGAGCCGCCAGGAATCGGCGGCGCTCTCGCCCGACAGCCGGGCGGGCAGGGCGGTGCCCAGGACCTTGCCGGCGATGGTCGCCACCGTCGCCAGCGCGAACACCCACCATTGCGCCGAGGCGGCGAGGTCGAGCGTGACCTTCAGGCCGGTCAGGGTGAAGAAGAAGGGCAGCAGGATCAGCGTGGCGAAATGCTCCAGCCGGTCCAGGATGGCCGCCGCCAGCCGCCGCGGCATGACCGTGCCGGCGACGAAGGCGCCCAGGATGTAGTGCAGCCCGATCAGCTCCGTCACCGCGGCGGAGCCCAGCAGGGCGGCGCAGGTGACCACCACCACCATGTCGCCGACGGCGCCGTCCGGGGCGATGCGGTTCATCAGGCGGGTCAGCAGCGGGCGGGCGAACAGCTCCGTCGCGGCCAGATAGGCGAAGCCCAGGACGGCGATCTGCGCCACCCCGGCGAAGCCGCCGCCTCCCCCCGCCGCCAGGGCCAGCACGGCGGTGATGAGAAGCCACAGCAGCGCGTCGTTGACCGCCGCGTAGCCCAGCGCCAGCCGGCCGACCCGCTCCCCGATCAGCCCCATCTCGCGCAGGATGGCGCCCAGCACCGGCAGGGCGGTCACCCCGACGCAGATGCCGAACCCCGCGGCGAACAGCAGCGGTTCGGCCTTCGGTCCGGCCATCTCGGGGAAGGCGCCGACGATCCACCCGCCGAGCGCACCGCCGAGCAGCGTCGGCACCAGCATGCTCGACAGGCTGATCCCGACGAAGGCGCGCCCGCGCCCCTTGAACTCCTCCAGATCGAGATGCAGCCCGGTCAGGAAGGCGAAGAAGACCACGGCGAGCAGGGCCAGCCCGGAAAGCGGCGCCAGCGACTCCTTGGCGAACAGCGGTTGCCAGAGCTCCGGCGCGGCCTGCCCGAGAACCGACGGGCCGAGCGCGATCCCGAACAGGATCTGGATCACCACCATCGGAGCCACATGCTTCAGGCCGGACAGCCGCCACAGCAGGAACGGGCCGGCGATCAGCAGGATGGCCTGGATGAGGAACAGCAGGGCCGGCGTCAGCTCGACGGGCATGGGGTCATCCCAGGCTGGCGAGCTGGGCGAGGCTGGCCCGCAGCTCCGCGATGCCCTGGCCCTTCTCGGCGCTGGTGGCGTGGATCTCCGGGAAGGCGGCGGGGTGTTTCTTGATGGCCGCCACGGTGCGCTTGCTCACCTCGGCCAGCTCCTGCGACCGCACCTTGTCCGACTTGGTCAGGACGACGACGTAGGGCACCGCCGCCTGATCGAGCATCGTCATGATCTCCTCGTCGTTGGGCTTCAGCCCATGGCGCGAATCGACCAGCACCAGCGCCCGGCGCAGCGTGACGCGGCCGCGCAGGAAGCGGCGGACCATGTCGTTCCAGAGTTCGATCTTCTCCTTCGACTCCTTGGCGTAGCCGTAGCCGGGCATGTCGACCAGCTTCAGCCGGTTGCCGAGGTTGAAGAAGTTGAGCTGCTGGGTGCGGCCCGGCGTGTTGGAGGTGCGGGCCAGCGTCTTGCGCCCGGTCAGCGCGTTGACGAGGCTGGACTTGCCGACGTTGGAGCGTCCGGCGAAGGCGACCTCCGGCAGGTCGGCCTCCGGCAGTTGCTCCGCCGTCTGGGCGCCCCAGATGAAATCGCATTCCTTGGCGAACAGAAGCCGCCCCGCTTCCAGGGCCTCCTCGTCGAAACCGGAGATCGGGGAGCTGCTGGAAGAGGTCATGGACGGCGCTTTCGAAAGACACAGGGTGCGGATGATCGTGACCGGCCCAAAACATAACCGCCGGCAAACGCCCGTCAAGGGAGGCGCTTGCCGGCGGTCAATGCCCTGAAATCAGGGAGGCCGGGTATCAGGTGGAACGGACCCTCAGGTCACTTTCACACCGTCCTGCCGCATGATGATCCACTGCTGGGCGATGGACAGGGTGTTGTTCCAGGCCCAGTAGATCACCAGACCAGCCGGGAAGCTGGCGAGCATGAAGGTGAAGATGATCGGCAGGAACTGGAACACCTTCTGCTGCACCGGATCGGGCGGTGCCGGGTTCAGCTTCTGCTGGAAGTACATGGTGATGCCCATGATGATCGGCCACAGGCCCAGCATCAGGATGTGCGGCGGCTGCCACGGGATCAGACCGAACAGGTTGAAGATGGTGGTCGGATCGGGCGCGGACAGGTCGTGGATCCAGCCGAAGAACGGCGCGTGCCGCATTTCGATGGTCACGAACAGCACCTTGTACAGCGCGAAGAACACCGGGATCTGGATCAGGATCGGCAGGCAGCCCGACACCGGCGAGACCTTTTCGCGCTTGTAGAGCGCCATCATCTCCTGGTTCAGGCGGACCTTGTCGTCGCCGAAGCGTTCGCGCAGCTCCATCATCTTGGGCTGCAGCTTCTTCATCTTGGCCATCGCGTGATACGACTTGTTGGCCAGCGGGAAGAAGGCCGCCTTGACGATCACGGTGAAGACCAGGATGGCGATGCCGAAGTTGCCGAACAGGCGGCCCAGCAGGTCCAGCCCGTAGAAGAACGGCTTGGTCAGGAAGTAGAACCAGCCGAAGTCGATCGCCAGGTCGAAGTTGGCGATGCCCAGCTTGTCCGAATAGTCGTCGAGCAGGCGGACCTGCTTGGCGCCGGCGAACAGGCGGTCGGTCAGCTCGATGGTGGCGCCGGGGGCGACCTCCACGGCCTTGCCGAGCGTGTCGACCTGATAGCGGTCGGCGGCGCCGGGGGCGGAGTGGACGAAGCGGGCGGTGATCGGAGCCTTCTGGTCGGGGACCAGCGAGACCAGCCAGTACTTGTCGGTGATGCCGATCCAGCCGCCGGTCGACTGGGCGGAGATGGTGCCGGCCTTGCGCAGGTCGTCGTACTTGTGCTCGTTCAGCTTGCCGTCGAAGACGCCGAGCGGGCCCTCATGCAGGATGTAGTAGCCGTCGGTGTGCGGCGTGCCGGCGCGGCTGACCAGGCTGTAGGGCAGCAGGCTGACCGGGGCGGAGCCGGTGTTGCGCACCTTCTGGGTGATCGTGAACATGAAGTTCGGATCGACCGCGACGGTCCGCTCGAACACCAGCCCGTTGCCGTTGTCCCAGGTCAGGACCAGCGGCTGGTCCGGCGTCAGCGCGGTGCCGGCGGCGGTCCAGCGGGTGTCGGCGCCGGGAACCGGCTGCGACTTGTCCTCCGGAACCCAGCCGAACTCGGCGTAGTAGGCCTCGGGCGTGCCGGCGGGGGCCAGCAGGACGATTTCCGGGCTCTTGGGATCGGGGGTGACGCGGTAGTCGGCCAGCGTCAGGTCGTCGATGCGGCCCCCAACCAGATTGACCGATCCGTGCAGCGACGGCGTGTTGATCTTGACGCGCGTTCCGGCGGCCATCTGCTCGGCGAGCAGGCCGGCGCGGTCGCGGACCGTGGCGGGAGCCGCCGTGCCGGGAACCGAACCGGGAGCGGCGCCCGGAGCGGGCGCGGCGCCGGGGGCGACCGACTGCTCCGTCTGGGCGGCCTGCTGCGCAGCCTGCTGCTGCTTCACCCGGGGTCCATCGTAGAAATACTGGAATCCCAGGAGGATGGCGATCGACAGAGCGATCGCGAGGATGAGGTTGCGTTGATCGGTCATGGCATCCCGGTTGCCGTGGGCCTTCTGTTAAGAAGGGGGCCGAACGCCGGTTTTCAGGCCGGCATGCGAATTGCTGCATCGATGCGCCGCTTCGTCCGGCCCGTGCGAACAGCGGGTGGACCGCCCCGGTTCGGGCACGGGATCATATCCCCACCCGCCCCAGGGATGGCAGCGCAGAAGCCTCCGGACGGTCAGCCAACTGCCCCGGATCGCTCCGTGCTTAGATAGCGCATCCAGCGCATAGTTTGAACAGGTCGGCTGAAATCGGCAGTGCCACCCGATGAAGGGCGACAGGGTCCACTGATAACCGACCACGAGCGCGCGCAGAAAATAGGCGAGCGGGCTCACGCGCCGACCTCCCCGCCGCCGGAACCGTTGCCGGTCCCGCCGTTGGAAGCGACGGCGTTTGGCCCGCCATTCACCTCGTTCTTTGGCGCCTCGCTCTTGGAGACGTCGCGCCATAGACCGAGGCGTTTCAGCGCCGCGATCAGATCGCCCACAAGCTCCGTCCACGGCCTTTCGGCCGTCGCGGCGCGGGCCACCAGCACGAAATCGTGACCGGGGGCCGCGTGGGCGGTCAGAATTTGGCGGGCCGCTTCGCGAAGGCGGCGGCGTGCGCGATTGCGCACGACCGCGTTCCCCACTTTGCGGCTCGCCGTCAGGCCAAGACGAATCGGCGGCTCGCCAGGGGCGGGCCGCTGCCGTTCGTCGTGTCGGCGCACCTGCAGGATAAGGCCGGGAGCCACATGCTTGCGCCGTGTACCGGCCACGGCCAGAAACTCCGGCCGCCGCTTCAGGCGCCCGACCCTGGGGTCCGGCGCCGCCATGCGTATCAGGCGCTCAGGACACTGCGGCCCTTGGCGCGACGGCGGGCAATCACCTTGCGGCCACCGACGGTCGCCATGCGGGCGCGGAAGCCATGCCGGCGCTTGCGCACGATTTTGCTGGGCTGGAACGTGCGTTTCACGGCACCATACTCCTCGATCTCAGGGCAAAAAATGAGCCCCGCTGTATAGAGGTACCGACCCCCGGAGTCAATCACGCGCTGCCACCCAAGCGTGGGAAATATTCTCCGTTCGGATGGGCAAAGGCAAGAAGGGTGGCGCAAAGGAGGGTGAAAAGGGGTAGGGCCCTGCCTCCCTTGCCGTGCGGCGTGTTTACCCCCTGACATTCGCGAAAGGTCCGGGGGAAGTCGGCATGCTGCACCGGCGGCAATTCATCGTGTCCAAAAACACCCACGCGCTCCGTCCGGATTGGGTGAGCCGTGACATCGGCGGGCTGGTCCTGTCCCATTGTCCCGACCTACCGGTCCGGCGCGTGCTGGGCGCCGACAAGACGGTCTGGCATCTGCTGGGGCTGCCCGTGCAGACCGACCCGGCGCGCCCCGACCCGGTCGAGGCGCTGGCCGCGTCGCGCGCCGGGGACATCGCGGAGCTGTGCCGCTCCTGGACGGGGCGCTGGTTGCTGCTCAACAACCGCGCGGTCCATCTCGACACCGGCGGGACGCTCGGCTGCTTCTACGCAATGGTGGACGGCGCCCTGACCCTCACCTCCAGCGCGGGGGTGATGGCCGAACTGCTGGGCGAGGAGGCGAGCTTCCGCCGCCCGCTGGCGCACGAGGCCGGGCTGGACTGGTACCCGCTGCCCGGCTCCGGGCTGGCCGGGGTGCGCCGGCTGCTGCCGACCCAGGTGCTCGACCCCGCCCGCCCGATGGACGATCCGGGCTTCCTGACCTTCCGCCGGCCCTTCCCGGCGGTTCCGCCGGGCTTTTCCGATTCGCTCGCCTACGAGCGGATGGAATCGATCCTGGTCACCGCCATCCGCAACCTGCACCGGACCCTGGCGGGGCCGGAGGGCGGCCACCGCCCGCTGCTGCTCCAGCTCACCGCCGGCTACGACACACGGCTGCTGCTGGCCGCCGCGCAGAAGGCCGAGGTGCCCTTCGCCACCTTCACCTTCGACCACCGCGACCTGACGCCGGGCGACCGCAAGCTGCCGCCGAAGCTGGCCCGGCTGGCCGGGGTGGAGCATCACCTGATCCCCTGTCCGCCGCTGGACGCCGAGCGGGCGCGCGACTACGCCGCCCACACCGGCGGGCACACCGCGGCGATGGACGGCGAGTTCTACGCCAACGGCGCCTGGGACGGCGTGCCGGAGGGCGCGGTGGTTCTGCACGGCGGCGTCTTCGAGGTGGCGCGCTGCTTCTACTGGGGGCAGATCCCGCCGGGGCTCGCCGCCGACGGCGAGGACACCGCCGCCCGGATCTTCGACGCCTTCCGCGGCAAGCTCTACAACCCGCCGTCCCATTGCGAGGCGCTGCGCGAGTGGCTGGCCTGGGTGGCGCGAACGCCGGACGTGCTGCCGGGCGGTACGATGGACCTGCGCGACCGCTTCTATCTGGAGCAGCGGGTGGCCGGCTGGCTGTCGGCCATCGACCAGGGGGTGGACCTGACCGGGCGGCAGCTCTTCCAGGTCGGCAACTGCGCCGACTTCCTGGCGATCGCGCTCGCCATGCCGGTGGACGTCCGCCGCTCAAGCCAGCATCAGGCTGAGCTGATCCGCCGCATGGCCCCGGACCTGCTGAGCGAACCGATCAACCCGCCGCAGCCCGCCGTGCTGCGCCAGTTGCGCAAGCTGCCGCGCCGCCTGAACAAGCTGCGCACGGCGATCGGGCACCATCTGGCGCGGACGTCGGCGTAGGTGGCGGCTTCAGGGGGAGGTGCGGTGGATGCCGGCCGGCCCCCTCCCTGACCCTCCCCCGCTGGGCGGGGGAGGGGATGAAAGGACCGTTGCGGACAACGGTGCGGTCGTCTTGGACAGGTGCAGCCAGCGGCGGTAGGCGTCCTCGCTCACGGGGGCGCGGTGCTTCAGGCCGATGCGGACGATCTCCGGCAGGGCCAGCAGGACCTTCAGGTCGGTCAGCCGCGGGCCGTGGCGCAGGTTCTTCCAGCTGTTGCCGATCCAGCTCCGCGCGAAGCGCCAGGGCAGCAGGCCGGCGGGGCAGCGGGCCACCTCGCGGATCAGGTCGTTGCGGTGGTTGTAGAAACGCTCCAGCCCCGGCTTGCGGCCCTTCTCGCTCTTGTCGTGATAGACCATGATGCCGGGCAGGGCGACCACCCGGTGGCCGGCGCCGATCAGCCGCAGGCAGCGGTCCTTCTCCTCCCCCTGGCGGTACAGCTCCGGCATGTAGAGGCCGGTGGCGGCGACCGCGCTGCGGCGCAGCAGGTGGCCGCAGCCGACGTACCAGGGCGCGTCGAAGGGATCGGCCTGCGGCGGGAAATAGACCAAGCTGTCGCGCGTCTCGATGTTGCAGGCCACCGCCGCCACGTCCGCGTGCGTCTCCATGTAGGCCACCGCGCGGGCGAGGCCGTCCGGCTCGGCGAACCAGGAATCGTCGTCCACCGACAGCACGTAGTCGCCCGCCGTGTTCACGAAGCCGAAGTTGCGGGCGTAGATCAGCCCGGCGTTGTGCGGCAGCCGGACGTAGCGGACGGTGGGGAATTCCCCCCGCACCATGGCGTCGGTGCCGTCCGTGGACCCGTCGTCCACCACCAGGATCTCCGCGACGGGGTGGGTCTGGGCGAGCAGGCGGGACAGCGCGGTGCGCAGCTCCGGCGCGCGGTTGAACGTGGCGATGACGGCGCTGACGCTGGGCATCAGGCGACCTCGCTGGAGGAGGACGGGGCGGCGCGCGGCCGCTCGGGCAGGGGCAGCCGGACCGGTGGGCGCTTCAGCTCCTCCGGATACTCGTCGCGCAGACCGGACAGGTAGCTGTCCAGGAAGACCCGCAGGCCCCGGAAATCCCGGTTCACCAGATAATGGGCGGTGTATTTGGCGATCATGCGCGGGATCACTCCGGCCTTCTCGTAGGTGGCGTGGATGTAGCCCATGTTGCGGAAGAAATGCGGCGCCCGGTCGGCCCGCATCGTCTCCACCGTGCCCAGCCGGCCGCCCAGTACCTTGTGCTCCGTCCGCGACATGCCGGGATGGACGTGCAGCGCCTTCACCGCCGTGCCGACCTTCAGCCCGGCGCGGCGGGCGCGCAGGGTGAACTCGTACTCGTCGCCCCAGATGAACATCTCGCGTTTCACGTTGCCGATCCGTTCGAAGACGGCGCGGCCGATCAGCGTGCCGTTGAACAGGGCGATGGTGCCCGGCGCCAGCCCGTCCACCGCCCGCGCCATCAGGCTGTCCGGGTCGCGGGTGCCCTGCATGGGGAAGGCCAGGGTGGTACGGTCCTCCGCCGCCAGCACCAGCGGGCCGACCATGGACAGGCCGTGGTGCTTGGCCTGGACCAGCAGCTCGGCCAGCGCGCCGGGCTGCGGGATGCCGTCGTCGTCGGTGCTCCAGATCCAGCGGGCGCCGAGGCCGAGCGCCGTCTCGAAAGCGGTGTGGTAGGCGCCGGCGGAGCCGCAGTTGGCCTGCCGCACCACGATCAGCGCGTCGTCCCATTCCTCCGCCTGGGCGGCCAGCCACTCCGGCGTGCCGTCGCTGGAGCCGCTGTCCACCACCACCAGCCGCTCGGGCCGCGGCTGCTGGCCGAGGATCGCCGCGACGCAGGTGGCGAGAAGGGGCAGGCGGTTGTGGGTGACGACGATCGCCACGACGCCGTGGGCGATGTCCCCCGAAACAGTGTTTGTCGAAACCTTGTCCGCCGGGAATGTGTCGTGCGCCATGGCTGGGCGGTTCCTCCTGGTCCTGTCCATCAGTCGGTTTGGGTGCGGGTGGGTGCGCAGTCGCCCTGGCTTGGCCGGCAGGGCAGGATGGCGACGTCCGGCGAGGGGTCGGTGGCGCCGGTCAGCACGCCCAGCCGCCCCAGCGTGCGGGCGACCGTCCGCGCCGCGTAGAGCTGCCCCTCCAGCCCCCAGCGGCTGCCGTTGGGCGCGTAGAGGTCGCGCACCCCGCCGGCTGCCAGCGCCGTCAGGCCGGCGGCCAGCGGCACCGCCTGAAGCGTCGGGTCGGCGCCCAGCACCTCGTCCACCGCGGAGCGGTGGGGCGGCGGTTCGAGCAGGAAATCGGCGTAGACCGTCCCCTTGTCCGGCGCGACCAGCAGCAGGAAGCGCGTCACCCCGTTGGCCTCCACCGCGTCCTGGATCGCGTGCAGGCGCGCGCGGCGCTCCTCCAGCAGGCGGTGGTCGGCGCGCCAGGGCAGGAAATCCTGGGCGCGGAAGAGAGCCGTGGTCGCGGCGGCGGAGCTGAACAGGCCGGCATAGGCCAGGGGTCGTTCCTGCACCGGGCCGCCGGTCACGTTCAGCACCGCGCGCGGCAGCGCCTTGACCAGCAGGTCCAGCGCGTGGCCGATCGGCGGCGGGTTCCAGGCCTGGGCTCGGCTGCGCTCCAGGGACCGCGGCTGGCGGTTGAGCGGCTCGACGGGAAGGGCGCGCGGGGCCGCAACGCCGTGGGGGCGGGGAGCGGTGACGGTGGACAGCTCCAGCCCGCCGACCGGCGTCTCCAGCGCGCTCTCCGATAACTGCAGGATCACGACGCGCGGCGGGCGCTCGCGGAACTCGGGGGAAACCAGTTGCGCGGCCAGCGTCGCGGCATCCGCGGGCCGCACGCCGACGGTCAGGCCGGTCAGGTTGCGCAGATGGTCGGTCCAGTAATGGCCGTAGCGACCGTGGCGCTCCTCCGCGTCGGGACGGGAAAAGCCGTCGCCGAACACCAGCACGTCGTAATCGGCGCCGGGCCGCGCCGCCTCGGCCAGCGGCGGCACGAAGATCGCCTGGGGCGCTCGGGAGCCGAAGCGGTTCTCGGCGAAGCCGCCCAGCTCCGTCAGGTCGCCGTCCGGCGGGTCCAGAGCGAAGGCCAGCGGCAGGACCAGCGCGGCGGCCAGCGCCAGCCCGCGCAGAAGGAACCTGTCCAGACCGGCCGCCACCGGTCGCCTCACGCCCGGTCCGCGGGGAACCGGAAGCCCGGCATACGGAAGACGGACATGCGGCTCTGCGCCAGCGGCGACCCGGCGGAGTCGCCGATCCACAGGCGCAGCGCCTTGGTCGCGCCGATCCACAGCAGGATGGGCAGCAGCGAGAAGAAGCCGAACTTGACGATGGTGATGTTGCCGTCGCGGTACCATTGCAGCGACAGCGGGATGAAGGCGCAGTAGAACAGCACCGCGTAGCGGTTGGTGAAGCCCGACTCCCAGAACCAGCGGTGCAGACGGCCCAGGATCAGCCCGACCACCACCATGGTGACGATCACGCCGATCCACCCCGCGCTCATCCAGCCGTCGCCGGCCAGCGAGGTGGTCAGGTTGGAGAAGTTGCCGAAATCGTGCAGCGACACCCATTTGACCGGCGCGCCGATGGGCTTGTCCGGCCACAGCATGCGCGGGATCGGCTCGGTGAAGAGCTGGAGATACTGGGTGAACCAGGTGTAGGTCCCCGACTGCTGCGGCACCGCCCACAGGATGAAGGCCAGGAAGTCGAAGTTGGCGATGTCCTGGTTCGACACGCTCTCGACGAAGGAGCCCTCGCCGCCCTGGAAGATGCTGAACAGCTTGCCCGGATTCTCGGTGCCGGCCAGCACGCCGCGCAGGAAGTCGCGGTTGTTGCCCAGCGTGTGGAACAGCAGCAGCACCGGCAGGCCGCAGGCGAGCTGCCACCAGCGGAACCACTTGGTGCGCGTGTGGTAGAGGATCAGCAGCACCATGCCCAGCACGCCCATGATGATCGCCCAGCGCCCCCAGCCCAGATAGGCGCGGTAGCTGACGAAGGCGATGAAGGGGATGAAGGACAGCGGGTGGAAGCGGCTGACCCAGATGATGCCCAGCGTGAGCGGCAGGCCCATCGAATGGGCCTCGGCGATGTAGCCGGTGGTGTTGACGTAGACCGGCTGACCGGTCAGCGGGTCGCGCTCCATCTGCACGTCGCCGGTGCCGGTGAAGTCGGCGCCGTCCTGGCGCAGGATCGCCGAATAGATGGCCAGAGGCCCCAACGCCGCCACGGTCAGGGCAAAGGCGGTGATGTCCAGCCGGTCGAAGGTGAAGGTGGGCGCCCGGCTGAGGTCCGGCTTGACCCGCCCGGCCCAGCCGCAGGCGACGGAGAAGGCGACCAGCGCGACCGAACTGACCGTCAGCGACTTCACGAACTCCGCGGCACTCGGCCAGTAGCCCATGAACAGCCATGCGTTGTCGATGCCGAAGCCGTGGACCAGCAGCGGGCGGATCACGAAGACCAGCGTGTGGAAGATCAGATAGTAGGTCAGCGGGTGGAACATCGACGCGGTGCCGGTGCTGAGGAACACCACGACGACCAGGACCACCACCAGCACCTGCGCGATCAACGCCGTTTCGATCATGCCGGACTCCGCCTTACCTCGTGAACGCGCGGCACCGCCAGCCACGGCCGGTGGTGTGGCGGCCGGTGGGGCGGTGTCGTCGTGCCGGCCCCCGGAAGCGAAGGCGGCACATCCGGAAGCAACACCGCCGGCCCCGGTCGGGTCCCCCCGTCCGGGAGCGCAGACGGCGAGGTTCGTCCGGTCAGGGCTATCCGCGCCGCGCCTTCGAGGCACCCCGTCCGCGCTTTTGCTTCATCCGCCCCCCGCCGCCAGTTTCGCTGGGGTGCCGAACGGAGGTGATATGACGCGCCGGATTCCTGGACTCTTCGCGGGCGGGCTGTTGTGGCTGGTCCTCTTCCTGGCTGGTCCCCACCCGTCCCTTGCGGCCGAACCGGCGATCCACGTCTCCCCCCAGGGCGACGACCGCTGGTCCGGGCGGGTCGCCGCCTCCACCCCGGACGGGCGGGACGGCCCGGTCGCCACGCTGGCCCGCGCGGTGGAGGAGGCGCGCAAGCGCGGCCTGCACCTGATCCTGCTGCGCGGCGGCACCCACCGGCTGACCGACACGGTGACGCTGGGCCCGGAGGATTCCGGGCTGCGCATCGCCGCCTTTCCCGGCGAGACCCCGGTCCTGTCGGGCGGCGAGGTGGTGACGGGCTTCAAGGCGGAGCGGGACGGCGTCGTCTCCGCCCCGCTGGCGCGGGAACCGGGGCTGGACGTCAGCGCCGGCGGGGTGCGGCTGCGCGCGGCGCAGAGCGGCGCCTTCGACCCGCAGGACCCGATCCGCAGCGGCTGGTTCGTCGCCCAGCAGACCAAGGGCGGCGGCGACAAGCGGCAGTTCCGCTTTCCGCCCGGCACCGTCCAGGCGGCCTGGGCGGCCCCCGGTGTGCGCGTCCAGGCGCTCGACCGCGAGCGGCAGGCCGACGACATCCGCGGCATCGAGCGCATCGACCGCAACGGCACGCTGGTCCTCGACCGCGACGGCTGGTACCCGTTCCGCGACGGCAGCACCTTTCGCCTGCTCGGCCATCCCGACTTCCTGAAATTCCCCGGCCAGTTCGCCTGGAGCGCCAAGGATCGGCGCCTGCTGCTCCGCCCCCACGACCCGGCGGGCTTTGCCCGTGACGGCGCGGCGGGCTTCGCCCGCGACGGCGAGGCGGTGGTGGCGCGCACCGCCCCGCTGATCCAGACGGAGAAGGCGGACTCCATCACGCTCGACGGGCTGTCCTTCGCCGACGTGCCCTACAACGGAGCGGCGGTGCGGCTGGCCGGCGGTTCGGGGCACCGCGTCTTCGACAACCGCTTCTCCGCCGTCGGGACTGGCGTGCTGCTGGTCGGCGTCGCGGACAGCGAGGTGCGCGGAAACCGGCTGGAGCATCTGGGGCGCAGCGGGATCGAACTCACCCCCGGCAGCGTCGGCAACCGGATCGTCGCCAACACCATCCGCCACGTCGGCGAAGTGAACTTCTACGGTGGCGGCATCATGAGCGCCGGGGTGACCCGCACACGGATCGCCCACAACGACATCCGGCACGCCGCGCGCTACGGCATCTCCATGAAGAACTGGAACCCGGAGACCAAGAACACCGACAACGTGATCGAGTACAACCGCATCCGCGACGTCGGGCGGGAGACCGCCGACCTCGGCGCCATCGAGACGCTGGGGCGCAGCGACATCGACACCAAGCTGGTCATCCGCTTCAACGACATCCGGGGAACCGGCGGGATCGCCACCGACGCGGCGGGGCGCTGGATGACCCGCTACAAGGGCTTCGGCGTCTATCTGGACGACCTGACCAACGGCGTGCGGGTCGAGGGCAATTTCCTGGAGGACACCGGCTGGGCGGCGGTGTTCATCCATGGCGGCGACGGCAACCGGGTGGAGAACAACATCGCCGTGCTGACCGACGAGCGCGACCGCTTCCTGCGCTTCGAATGGGTGCCGAAGGCCGGGACGGCCGGCTTCCTGCGCGACAACGAGGCCAGCCGCAACATCATCCACGCCCGCGTCCCGGTGGAGCAGCTGGTGACCGCGCTGACCGGCGGCGAGTACCGGCTGGAGAACAACATCTTCGACCGGCCGGGCCGCGGGCTGCGCGCGCCGGGGGCGCCGGTGGAGCGCACGCAGGCGCGCTCCGTTCAGGGGGGCAACCAGCCGGACCCCTATTTCATGAACCCGGCGAAGGACGATTACCGCCTGCGCCCGAATTCCCCCGCCCTGAAGATCGGCTTCCAGGAGCTTCCCTGGTCGCGCATCGGTCCGGAAGGGGCGCGCTGAACCGGTGGACACGCACAGCCCGTCGCCCGACCCCTCGCCGGAGGCCCCGCCGTCCGCCACGATCGGGCTGGCGCCGCTGCAACTCGACCTGTCGGCCCTGCCGCCGCGCATCCGGCGCGAACTGCGCGCCAGCCATGTCGGCGAGACCGTGGCGGTCGCCCTCTACGACGGGGTTGCCGGCGCCACCAGCGATCCGGAGGTCCTGCGCTTCGCCGCCTCCCACCGGAGGGTCGAACGGCGGCACCTGCGGCTGTTCGAGGCGGTCCTGCCGCCGGACAAGCGCAGCGCACCGCTGGCCTTCTGGCGCTGGTCGGGCCGGGTGATGGGCGGGTTGCCGGCGTGGCTCGGGCCGCCCTATTTCTACGCGGTGGTCGCCGGGGTGGAGGCCTGGGTGGACGGGCATTACGCCCGGCAGATCGCCCTGGCGCGGCGGCTCGCCCCCGACCCGGACCTGTTGACTTTGCTGGAGGCCTGCCGTCTCGACGAGCGCCTCCACGCCCGTGACGCCGCCCGGCTGGACCCGGCGCCGCCCTGGACCGCCCGCGCGCTGGCCGGGGTGGCGGTGTTCCTGTCCGGCGTGGGGGTGAGGGTGGCGCGCTGGGTGTGACGGTTACTTGCTGCGGATTTCCTGGAGCAGGACGCCGAGCATCTGCTTCAATTCCAGGTGATTGTCGTTGTGGACCTTGTTCGACGCGGCCAACGACCCTTCGAGGTTTTCGAACCGCTGGTCGATCGCCTCGAAGCGTTGGTCGATGGCCTCGAACCGCTGGTCAATGGCTTCGAACCGCTGATCCACCTTTTCAAAGCCCTGCACCATGTCGGTGCGCAGGGACTTCACCTCGGTTTCGAGCGCGGTCAACCGGCGGTCGATGTGATGGCCGAGATGATCGATGGCTTCGTTGAACTTGTCCTGAGTCACGTAAGCCATGCGTGCCATCCGTTCTTGCGCGGAAACCGGCTCGGTGGAGCGTCCGTCCGTTGGAGTGTGAACCGCTTTCGTGTCACTGTCGATGGATTCGTCCGGCAGGACGGCCCTGGCTCGGGTCGAGCGGATGGACGGGGCTTTGTCGGCGGGCGTCATCGAGTCGGTCGGATTGCGAATGTATGCGGCGATGATGGCGCATTCCGGCCCGCGGGTCCAGCCGGCCGACCCGAAAACGCGACTGCCCTTCAGGAAATTCCATCGAGAGGACTCATCCCATGGCGCGCTTCGGGCGGACGGCGGTTCCGGCGGCTTCGGGAAGCGGGCCGGCGATGCGGTCGAGCAACGCGTCCATGCCGCTGTGCCCGGCCTCGTGGGCGGCGCGGGCGCGGGCGTGGGCCTGTTCGGAGGCGAGCGCCAGAGCGTCGCGGTCCTTGGCCCACAGGCGCAGCGCCGGGAGCACCGCCTGGATGAAGTCACGCTCCTGGGGGACGAGGCCGGGGCGGGGAATGTCGCTGCCGATGCAGCCGCGGTCGTAGGCCAGCACCGGCACGCCCGCCGCCATCGCCTCGAACAGCACCAGCGGCTGCGCCTCGTTGCGGTAGCGGGTGGGGAAGACGAAGACGTCGATGTCGCGGTAGAAGGCCGCCTTGGCGTCGCCGTCCACCGGGCCGTGATATTCCACGTCGCCGTCGAAGGCAGCGAGGCCGGCGGCGACCAGCGCGTTGTCCATGCGCCCCAGGCCCGGCCCGGCCAGCACCAGCTTGACGTCGACCCCTTCCGACCGCAGGGCGCGCAGCAGGGTGAACAGCGTGTCCAGCCCCTTGTCGGCGCACAGGTTGGAGAGATGGCCGATGCGCAGCGGGCCGGACTTGCCGTGGCGCGGGCGCGGCACCGGCGGGGTGAAGATGGCGTTGGAGACGCTCATCGCCGTCTTCGCCGCCGGGTAGAGCGCCTGGAACCGCGCCTGCATGGCTGGGCAGAGCAGCACATGCATGCAGTCCGTCCCGGCCAGCCGGGTCAGCAGGCTCATCCGCCAGGTCGGCCTGGAGATGGTGGCGAAGGAGTGGTGGTGCAGCGTGCGCTCATAGCCGAACAGCCGTGCCGCGCCGGCCAGCGCCGCCGTGTAGAAGATCCCGAGCCCCGAATCGACGGGCATGTAGAAGCGCCGGCCGGGGATCGTCGCCCCGGCCGCCAGACGCAGGCCCGCCAGCAGCACGCGCATCGCCTTGGCGGCGTGGTAGCGCAGGCCGCCGCCGTTCCAGCCCGGCGACAGGTCCGCGACCTCCACCGGGCCGCGATCGCGCAGGCGGTCCAGCACCAGGGCGGTGACCCGGCTCATCCCGTCCATGGGCGGGGGAAAGCGGCCCGAGACGACGATGTGAGGGGTGTTGCGGCGGTCGGTCATCAGGCTTCGCTTTCACGGGTGCCCTTGCGGGCGCTTTCATCAGTGCTTTGGGCAGCGTCTTTGCGGGCGCCCAGGCTGTGCAGGGCCTTCTCCACGGCCTCCGCGAAATAGCCGGCGTCGGCCAGCGCCTGGAAGGGCCGTCCGTTGAGGCTGAGGCGGCGCCATTCCGCCTCGTCTGACGCGACGGACAGCATGTGGCGGGCCAGCCCCTCGGGGTTGTCGGGCTCGACGATGTGGCCGTTCAACCCGCTGCGGATCAGCACGTCGCGGGCGCCGCACTGGTCGGACAGGATGGTCGGTACGCCCATCGCCAGCGCCTCGTTGACCACCAGCCCGAACTGCTCCTCCAGCGAGGGAAGCAGCAGGCACAGGGTCGACCCCAGCGTCTCCGCGATCCCCTTCTCCTGGAGGAAACCGCGGAAAATGATGTGCTCCTCCAGCCCGCGCCGGGCGACCTCCGCCCGCAGGTCGGTCTCCAGCGGGCCGGAGCCGCAGAGGTGCAGGGGCCGCGCCGCGTCTCCGGCCAGCCGGCGGTAGAGGTCGTAGGCCTCGACCGCGCGGAACAGGTTCTTCTTCGGCACGAAACGGGCGATGATCGTGAAGTGCCGCTCGGCGAAGGGCACGCCGTCGGGTGCCGGAGTCATGCCGGACAGCCGGCGCACCCGCTCCAGCGACAGGGTGTCGTAGCCGATGAACAGCCGGTCCTTGGGCAATCCCAGGAAGCGGTAGTAGTCGACCGTGCGGTGGCTGCCCCCGATCGCCGCCTGATAGGGCTTGTAGAGCAGGGACTTCAGCGCCTCGCGCCAGAGGACGCGCGGCTTGTCGTCGAACTTCGAGGCGTTCATGTTGACGACGCGCCGGCCCATCAGCCGCATCGTCACCGCCAGGGCGAAGACGTCGGGCTCCTCGTAATGGCACAGGAAGACGTGGCTGGCTCCCGCCTTGCGGCATTCGCGCAGCAGGGCTCGGTAGACCTGGAAGGACGGGATGTCCGCCTTGGAGCGTCCGGGGAACAGCGTGACCTTGCGGAAATGCTGCCCCTCCCCGGTGGAGTCCCAGGCGTAGGTGTGGGACTTCGACCCGACCTCCAAACCGACCACGTCGTAGAGATGGCCGAGCCGTCGCCCGACCGCCTCCAAGCGGTCCATGTGGTAGGGGCCGAACATCTCCCAGGAAAAGACCAGGGCGGGCTTCGTCATGCGGCGTCGTCTCCCAGCAGCAGCGCGGCGTAGCGCGCCAGGACGGCGCTGCGGCTGGCGTTGCCCTCCACCCAGGCGCGGCCCCGGCGGCCCATGGCCGCGCTCCGGGCGGGATCGTTCAACAGGTCGGCCACGGCCTGCGCCATGGCCTCCGGCGCGTCGGGCGGGGTGCGCCGGAAGGCGTCGATCTCCGTCCCCAGCCGGTCGAGCGCGGAGCCCAGCAGGCAGGTGCAGACGAAGGGCCGTCCGGCGGCCAGGATGGTCACCGCCTTGCCCGGCATGGCGAAGGCCGCCCCCTCCGGACGCTGCGGCACCAGATGCACGTCGCCCTCCGCCAGCCCCTCGGCGAGCCGGTCGGAGGCGATCAGCGGCGCGAACTCCACGTTGGGCAGCGCCATCGCCTTGGCCTGGGCCTTCAGTTCCTCCTCTAGCCCGCCCTGGCCGCGCAGCAGCACGCGGGCGTCGGGGCGCAGCGCGTGGAGGTGGCGGGCCATCTCCAGCACCTGGTCCAGCCCCTGCTTGCGGGCGAAGGCGCCGCTGTAGAGCACGGTCGGAGGCTGGCCCTCCGGCCGGGGCAGGGGGCGGATGGCGTCGGAGTCGACATGGGGCGGGATCACCGTGATCGGCCGCCGCACGCCGAGGTCGCGCAGCACGTCGGCCATCGCCTCCGACAGCACGACGATGCCGTCGGCGCGGTTCAGCGCGGTGCGCTCCACCGCCTGGATGGCCTTCAGCGCAGCCCCGCCGCCCATGCCCAGCGCGCCGGCGAGGCCGGACTGGATGTCGTGGACGATGGCGATGTGCCGGCCGCCCGGCGCGCGGAAGCGGTCGGCGACGCCGACGCTGAAGATGGAGGGGCAGAGCGACAGCACGGCCTTGTGCCGCGCGACGCGCCCGCGGGCGCGGGCCGCCAGGAAGCCGGCGTGCAGCACGCCCTCGTGGATCAGCCGGGCCTTCATGCCGCCGCCCTTCGGCGGTATGGTGAGAAGCCGCTCGATGCGCACGCCGTTCACGGTCCGGCGGTCCTCCGCCCCGTTGGCGTAGCCGTCGTAGATGGCGTGTCCCGGATAGTTGGGGCGTGCGGTCAGAACGGTCATGTCCGTCCCCGCCGCGGCGAAGGCCGTGGCGAGGTCGGTCATCATCGGCGCGCTGCCGGCGGGTTCCGGCCAGTAACTCATCGCCACCAGGAGGACCGATGGCGGGAGGGCGGCTGGATCCACGGTCCGGGCGCGCAGGGGTGTGGAGTCATCGGGCATGGGCGGTCACTCCGCGGCTTCGCCGGTCGTGGTGGCGGCGGGACGGGGAGCCGGCGGGGCGGCGTTCTCCAGGAACCAGCCGTAGGTGCGGCGCAGGCCCTCCTCCAGCCCGACCTTGGGCCGCCAGCCGGTGGCGAACAGGCGCGACACGTCCATCAGCTTGCGCGGGTGGCCGTCCGGCTTGCTCAGGTCCTGGGTCAGCGTTCCCTCGTAGCCGACGGTCCCGCGGATCAGCCGGGCCAGATCGCCGATGGCGATGTCCTCGCCGGGGCCGACGTTGATGATGTCCTCGCCGTCGTAGCGCTCCATCAGGTGCAGGCAGGCGTCGGCCATGTCGTCGACGTACAGGAACTCGCGCCGCGGCGTGCCGGTGCCCCACAGGGTGACGCTGGGCGCCTGCTCCGTCTTCGCGTCGTGGAAGCGCCGGATCATGCCGGGGATGGCGTGCGAGCCCTCTGGGTCGAAATGATCGCCGGGGCCGTAGAGGTTTGACGGCATGGCGCAGATGGCGTTGAAGCCGTACTGCTTGCGGTAGGCTTGGCACTGGGTGATGCCGGCGATCTTGGCGATGGCGTAGGGCTTGTTGGTCGGCTCCGGCGGGCCGGTCAACAGCGCCTCCTCCTTCAGGGGCTGCTCCGCGAACTTCGGGTAGAGGCAGGAGGAGCCGAGAAACAGCAGCTTCCTCACCCCCGCCCGCCAGGCCGCGTCGATGACGTTGGTCTGGATCAGCAGGTTGTCGCGGATGAAGTCGCCGCCGAAGCGCTCGTTGGCCAGGATGCCGCCGACCTTGGCGGCAGCCAGGATCACGTAGTCGATCTTCTCCCGGTCGAAGAAGGCGCGCACCGCGGCTTGGTCGGTCAGGTCCAACTCGTCGCGGCCGCGCAGCACGAGGTCGCTGTAGCCGCTCTCCACCAGACGGCGGACGATGGCCGAACCGACGAGGCCGCGGTGTCCCGCGACGAAGATGCGGCTGTTTCGCTCCATGGGTCTCGGTTCCCTTATTCGGCGGCGCTGGCGATCGGGGCGTCGCCGTCGCGGCTGCGGGCGGCGTACCAGTCCACCACGCCGGGCAGACCGTCCTTCAGCGGGATGCGCGGCGTGTAGCCGAGCGCGGAGAGGCGGGCGATGTCGGGGCTGCGCCGCTGGGTGCCGCCGGGGGCGGGCGGCCCGATCTGGATGTCCGCCACCCGCCCGAGCACGCCGACGATCTGCCGGGCGAGTTCGGCGATGGAAATCTCCTCCGGGTTGCCGACGTGGTAGATGCCCAGATGCTCGCCGCGCTCGATCACCGTCATGATGCCGTCGACCGCGTCGTCGATGTGGACGAAGGCGCGGGTCTGGGTGCCGTCGCCCTGGATGGGGAAGGGCACGAGGACCTCCGGGCTGCGGTCGATGGCGGCCACGGCGCGGCGCACGAATTCCGGCACCACATGCTCCCAGCCCATGTCCGCGCCGTAGACGTTGTGCGGGCGGAAGATGGCGACGCGGTCGAAGCCGGTGCGGCCCCAGTTGACCGCCAGCAGCTCGGAGATCAGCTTCGACCCGCCGTAGCTGTAGCGCGGGTTCAGCACGTCCGGCACGACCAGCGGGATGTCCTCCGGGGTCGGCACCATCGGCGGGGTCTGGTAGGCCTCGGAGGAGGAGGCGACGACGAGATCGCCCACCCCGTTCGACCGGCAGGCGTCCAGCACGTTCAGCATGCCGCGCACGCCGACGTCCAGCACCACCTCGGGCTTCTCGTAGAAATGCTTGGTGCCGTTGACGGCGGCCAGATGCAGCACGCCGTCGACGCCGCGCACCGCCTTGTCCACCGCCGCCGGGTCGCGGATGTCGCCGGACACGAACTCCACCGCCTGGGCGGCGTCGCCCAGCCGGCGCGGGTGGCCGCGGGAGTTGTCGTCGAGCACGCGGACGCGGTGCCCGTCGCGCACCAGACGGCGGACCAGGGCGGCGCCGATGAAGCCGCTGCCCCCGGTCACGAGGTAATGTTTCGGCATTGGTCTGTTCCCTCAGGCAGCGGCGTCAAGCGACATGGGCGAAGCGGGCGGCGCCGTGGCTGCCCAGCGCCACGTAGGCCGTGCCCTCGGGCAGGTCCACTTCACGGCTGTTGAAGTTGTTCCAGAAGTCGTAGATGACCCCCGGCCGGTCCATGCGGCGCGCCAGATCGGGCAGCGGCATGGAGGTGAAGACCGGGTGGTTGTTCAGGATGACGGCGAGGTTGGCGCCGTCCACCGCCTCGGTCATGCTGTTGGCCGGTTCGAGCCCGAAGCTGCGGATGTCGTCCGCCGCCACCACCGCGTCGAAGCCGCGCCAGCGCGCCTTGGGGAAGCGGGTGCGCAGTTCCTCGAACAGCGGCTTGGCCATGGTGCCGCGCAGGTCGTCGGTCGCCGGGCGGCCCTTGAAGGCGAGGCCCATCAGGCTGATGGTCGGCTCCTGCGGGAAGCCCTGCATGGAGCCGGTCAGCCGCTCCAGGAACCGCGACACCTCGTGGGGCTGGCTTTCGTTGATGCGCCGGCCGGCGGCGGTGATGTCCATCTCCACCCCGAACTCGCGGGCGGATTCGATCAGGATGTGCGGGTCCTTCTCCAGGCAGGGGCCGCCGACCGGGCCGGGCAGCGGAAGCTGCGTGCGCGGGTAGCCCAGCTTGCCCGCCCGCGACACCTCCAGCGCCGACACCTCCATGGCGTTGCACAGCCGGGCGATCTCGTTGGCGAAGGCGAAGGTGACGTCGCGGTAGGTGTTGTCCACCAGCTTGATCATCTCCGCCGTCTCCAGCGTCGAGACCTTGACCGTCGTCGGCGTCAGCATGCCGAAGATCTGCGAGGCGCGGGCCGCCACCTCGACGCTTTCCGCGCCGATGATCTGGGGAAGCTGGTTCAGCTCGACCAGCGCCTGCCCCTCCAGCGTGCGCTCCGGGCAGAAGGCGATGTCGAAGCGCTTGCCGGTGCGGCGCAGGATCGGCGCCACCACCTCGCGGGTGGTCCCCAGCTTCACGGTGGAGCGCAGGATCACGAGGTCGCCGTCCTGGATGCGGTCGGCCACCTGGCGGGTCGCCGCCTCGATCATGTCGGTGCGCACGCGGCCGTCGCGGTCCAGCGGGGTGCCGACGGTGATGATGAAGACGGTGCAGTCCCGGGCGCTCTCCGGCGTGCGGCCGAAGGTGAAGCGCCCGCGCTCCATCACGTGCCGCAGCTTCTCGGCGAGGCCCGGCTCATGGAAATGGGGGACGCCGCGGGCCAGCTTGTCCAGCACCTCGTCCCGCACCTCCACGCCGTGCACCTGGAACCCCGCGTCCGCCATGGCCACGCCCAGCGTCAGCCCGACATAGCCGAGACCGAGCACGCAGACGTTCCGGTCGGGAAAGGACTTTGGGAGCATAGTCTTTCGATCCTGCTTAGTGATTGGAGCATGCATCCAAAGGCGCCGCCATCCGCCACCCGCGCCATGCGCAATCCGAACGTCTTGCAACGCGGCATTGTTCCGGCCGTTCGGGGTGGCGTGAATTGGCTATGCCGTTGATCGGGCATTGTTTTGTTCGTGGTACCCCGGACCGGCGCCAAGGGCGCGTCCGGGCGGCGTCCTTCGGGATTCGGGATGAGGCGGGCGCATCATGCGGCCGCCACGATCAGCCGGCGCAGCCGCGACGGGCGGACCAGCCCGGTCGCCAGCGCCGCCAGCGCGTAGACCGCGACCAGCGCGCTGCCGCCGATCAGCAGGGCGGGCAGCGGGTGCGCGGGGGCCATCAGGTCGGGCAGCGCGTGGGTCAGCCCCATGGTGGCGCCCATGGCGAGCACCGCGCACAGCGCCGCCCGCGCGGCGATGCCGAGATAGAGCTGGCCGACCGCCCGCCGGTGCAGCCAGGCGAGGCCGGTCATGGCGGTCAGCTCGGCGACGATGGTGGCGGCGGCGGAGCCCTCGATCCCGTAGCGCGGGATCAGGACGAGGTTGAGCGCCGCGTTGGTCAGCCCGCCGACCAGGATGGCGGTCATGTAGCCGGTCTGCCGGTGCCAGACGAGCAGCGGGTTGCCCATGGTCAGGTTGATGTGGACGATGGCGACCGCGATCATCAGCAGGCGCAGCGTGTCGGCGGCCGGCGCGTAGGCCGGGCCGAAGACGGTGCCCAGGATGGCCGGCGCCAGGGTGAGGCCGCCCGCCGCGATCAGACCGCCGATGGACAGGATGGTCGCGGCATAGTCGCGCATCCGCGCCCGCATCGCCTCGCGGTCGCCGTAGGCGGCGGCGAGCTGCGGCATGAAGGCGCTGAGGATGATGTTGCCGGCGGTCAGGGACAGCACCAGCAGCTTGGTCACCGCGGCGTACCAGCCGACCTCCGTCTGCGGCGCCATGAAGCCGAGCATCACCAGATCGAGGTGCGAGAACAGCGCCCAGGCGAAGACGCTGACCGCCATCGGGGCGGAGGTCCTCAGGATCTCCCGCCACTTGGCGAGGTCCACCCGCGGCCGCGGCATCCGGAAATCGCGGCTGAAGCGGGCCAGCATCAGGGCGGCGTTGATGACGAAGGAGATGGCGGTGATGCCGGCGGCGATGGCCAGATCGTCCGGCCCGCGCACCAGCGCCAGCACGGCGACCATGTTGCCGAGTGAGGTGCCGATCTCGCGCACCGCGATGACGCTCATCCGCTCCGTCGCCTGATAGACGAAGTCGAGCAGCAGCGCGTTGCCCAGCAGCTGCACCGCCTGGACCAGCAGCACCGCCTTGACCAGCGCCGATTTGTCGAGCTGGAGCACGAACAGGGCGTAGAGCCCGCCGACCAGCACGGCCAGCAGCGTCCGCAGGGTCAGCACGTGGTCGGCAAGATCGGTCGCCTTCTCCCGATCGCGGGCGATCTCGCGCACGGCGTAGGTGGACAGGCCGAGATTCACGAACAGCGCGGCGTAGGCGAGCATGGAGGTGCCGAAGCCGAGCACGCCAAACCCGTCCGGTCCGAGCGCGCGCGCGGTCCAGGCCGTGGTGATCAGCCCGCTCAGCAGCGTGGCGACGCGGGCCAGCCCCAGCGCGCGGATGTTCAGGAAGATGCGTCGTCCGGCAGTCATTTGGCGGCAGTCATTTGGCGGCGGTCATTCGGTCTTTTCGGGTGTGTGGGCAAACGCGGGCGCTGGGCCCCCACCCAACCCTCCCCCTGCGAAAGCGGGGGGAGGGTTGGGTGGGGGGACCGACGCGACCGCTTTTCTCAAGCGCCGCCGTCAGTTCGCGTAGTAGCGGCGGTAGCCGTGGTAGCGCCCGCTGTCCGGGAACTCGTATTGGGCGTGGCGGCGGATATCGACCTGGGAGAACAGGACGCCGACGACCTCGCCGCCCGCCTCGACGATCTCCTTCAGCCCGGCCATGGCGGTCTCTCGCTTGGTCTTGCCCCAATGCACGATGAAGACCGTCTGGTCGGCCAGCGCCGCCAGCAGCTTGCCCTCCGACACCGCCAGCACCGGCGGGCTGTCCAGGATCACCCGGTCGTATTCCAGCGCCAGCCGCGAGATGAGCTGGTGCATCCGGCTGGAGCCCAGCATGTCCTGCGGCAGGGCGGAGCCGCGGCCCGACGCGATGAAATGCAGGCCGGTGCGCGGGTCGGTCTGGATCACCTCGTTCGGCGCGCACTCGCCGGACAGCACCTCGTAGAGGCCGTGGCGGTTCTCCAGCCCCAGCATCGGGTGCAGCCCCTTGCGGCGCATGTCGCAGTCCAGGATGATCGTCTTCTGGCCGGCGTTGGCGCAGATGCGGGCGAAGGCCGCGGCAATGGAACTCTTGCCCTCGCCGGGGACGGAGGAGCTGAACAGGATCACCCGCTGGTGGCCGTCCGGGTTGGCGAGCAGCAGCGTGGTGCGCAGGTTCTGCATCGCTTCGGCGAAGGCCGACATCGGCTTGTCGACGGCGTAGTCGGCGGGCGACGTGCCGCGGCGGCGGCGCCCGATGGCCGGGACGATGCCGAGCGAGCGCACGCCGGTCGCCGATTCGAACTGGTGCGGGCTGCGGAAGCCGCGCTCCGACTGCTCGCGCAGCATCGCCAGCAGCACGCCCAGCGTCGCCGAGGCGACCAGGGCCAGCAGGACGATCATCTTCTTGTTGGGCTGCGACGGGTTCAGGGGGATCGCCGCCTCCGACACGATGCGGGCATCGGGCTGCTGGATCTCGGTCTGGCCGGCGATCTCCTGGAAGCGCGTCAGCATCGCCTCGTACATGGTCTGCGAGGTCTCGGCGTCGCGCTCCAGCGTGCGCAGCGTCACGTTGGATTCCTGCTGCTGGTTGCGCTGGGCCTGGAGCTGGTCGAGGTTGGCCTTCAGGGCGGCCTCGCGCCCGCGCTCCACCTCCACATCGTTGCTCAGGTTCTGGACAATGCGGTTCACGTCGGCCCGAATCTGGCCCTGCAGGTCGCGCAGCTCGCTCTGCAACGCGGTCAGCGTCGGGTGGCGGGCGCCGTACTTGTTGGCGGCCTCGGCGATCTTGCGCTGAAGCTCGACCTCCTGCTGGCGCAGCGCCTGGATCAGGGGGGAGCCGAGCACGTCGCCGATGGCCGACACGCCGCGCGGGCTCTGCGCCAGGGTCGAGACCTCGCGCAGCTTCGACTCCGCCTCCTGCCGCTTGGTGCGGGCGAGCACGTAGCTGGTGTTCAGCTCGGCCAGCTGCTGGGCGATCAGGGTGGTTTCGCCGTTGGCGTTGGTCAGGCCGCTTTCGGCGCGGTACTTCTCGGCCGCCTCGCCGGTCGTCTTGGCCTCGCGGCGCAGCTCGGTGATGCGCTCCTCCAGCCAAGCCGTGGCGCGCTTGGCCGCCTTGAACTTTTCGTCGAGCTGGTCGACGAGGTACATCTCGCCGATGGTGTTGGCGATGAGCGAGGCCTTGCGCGGGTCCTCGCTGTCGAAATCCACGGCGATGACGTAGGAGCGGCCCTGCGGGCGCACCGCCAGATTTTCGATGAAGCTGTTGACGACCGAGGTCCGCTCGTTGGCCGCCTTCTCCTCCGGGCTCAGCGCGATCTCGGGGCGGTCGCCGCGGGCGCTGTTCCACCAGGAGTCGGGCACCCAGTTCCGCGGGTTCAGGTAGTAGAACCAGTTGGTCTGCTCGGGCCGCAGCGCCGCGTTGAACTCCGGGTCGTTCATCAGGCCGAGCTTGTTCACCACCTTTTCCGCGAAGGCGGGGGATTTCAGGATCGCCACCTCGCTTTGCAGGGCGCCCAGCTCGGTCGAGAGGCCGGAGACGACCTCCTGGTAGTTCATCACCTGGTTCTTGCGGTGCTCCACCATGATCAGGGTCTGGGCGGTGTAGAGCGGCGTCATGCGCAGGGCGACGAGACCCGCGATGCCCGTCCCCAGCACGATCACCGTCCCGATCAGCAGCTTGTGGCGCAGCAGCATGCCCGTGGTGCGGCGCACCGCGCTGGCCGCTGCGGTCGACAGGTCGAACGAGACCGGTCCGGGGACCGGTGCCGACTGCCGCCGCTGGGGTTGATCCTGAATGTCCTGGGTGGCCAAAGCGGGTCCTCCTCGCATGCCGAACGGCACCCCGTTCGGGGCGTTACGGTGCCTAGAACGTCATCGACCGTCCGGCCGTTTCATGCTGCCCGGAGGGCATATGGTGGGGAAGACACGCTCTTTGGGTACCCTCCCCGGAGACGCCATGGGTGGAGTGGCCCAGGACGAGGGCTTGGGGTGGACCGGGGAAGCCCCTTCGCCGATAATGGTCATCGCCGATCGAAGGGGGCCGGGGATGCTACCGCAACATATTGAAAAGATTGATGAATTCTGGGTGAGGGCGTTTCCGGCGCTGGCCGCGCTGGAGCCCGACGCGCGCGCTGTTCTGCGCGTGCAGGGCGCGCGGATGGCGGTGCCGCGCGGCACGGTGCTGTTCCGCATCGGCAGCCTGTGCCACAATTTTCTCATGCTGCTGGACGGCACGGTGCGGGTGCAGATGACCGCCGAAACCGGGCGGGAGATCGTCCTCTACCGCGTCGGGGCGGGCGAGACCTGCATCCTGACCACTGCCTGCCTGATGACGCGCGCCGACTACAGCGCCGAGGGGGTGGCGGAGACCGACCTCGACGCCGTCGCGCTCGGGGCCGGGGCTTTCCACGAGCTGCTGGCGCGCTCCGCGGTGTTCCGCGACGTCGTCTTCGCCTCCTTCGGCACGCGGCTGCTCGGCATGATGATGCTGGTGGAGGAGGTGGCCTTCGGGCGCATCGACCTGCGGCTGGCCCGTTTCCTGGTCGACCACCGCGACGCCCGCGGCTGGCTGGACACCACCCACCAGACGCTGGCCGTCGAGCTGGGCACGGCGCGCGAGGTGGTCAGCCGCCAGTTGAAGGAGTTCGAGCGGCGCGGCCTCGTGGAGCTGTCGCGCGGCCGCGTCGGGGTGCGCGATCCCGACGCGCTGCTGGCGCTGGAGCGGTCGGGCGGGGTGTGACGGAGTCACAGACCGACGGGCGGAAAGGGGCTTGGATGGGTGCACCAACCGCTCACACCAGTCCATAAGGTGCACCATGCCCGTCAACGTCGGCACCATCGACCGCGCGCTGCGCGCCATCGTCGGCCTCGTCCTGATCGCCCTCGTCTTCGTCGGCCCGCAGACCCCCTGGGGCTGGATCGGCCTCGTCCCGCTGCTGACCGCGGTGGTCGGCTTCTGCCCGGCCTACACCCTGTTCGGCGTGCGGAGCTGCCCCATCAAAAAGTGAGGGACCGGGAGCAGGGCGCCAAGCGGCAGACCGCACCGTCCCCTTTCGGCGGGTGGCCGGCGCGCCGGGTTTCGGCTATAGGAGGGTGATGTCCACATCGCCGCGCCTCAGCATCGATGTCCGCAGCTACGGCGCGGCGCACAGCGCCCACCGGCACGATTTCGCTCAGCTCGTCCTGCCGTTGAGCGGCGCCCTGGAGATCGACATCGCCGGAAAGGGCGGCCGTCTCGGGCCGTGCCGGGCGGCGTTCGTCGAAGCCGGCTCCCCGCACACCCAGGGAAGCGAGGGGCCAAACCGCTCGCTCATCCTGGACCTCGATCCGACTCTCCTGGAACCCGCGACCGGCGACCGGCTGATCCGCCATCCCTTCGTCGCGCTGACCCCGGTGGCCGGCAAGCTGATCGACTACATGGGGCTGATGCTGGACAGCCGTGGCGTGTCGGCGGACACCCTGCGCCTCTGGGTGCCCTTGCTGCTCGACGCGCTTGCCGAGGAACCGGCGCGGCCCCGGTCGCGGCTTGGAACCCTGCTGGCCGCGGTCGAGCCCGACCTCGCCAGGCCGTGGACCGCCGAGACGATGGCGGAGCGCGCCTGCGTCAGCGTCAGCCGGTTGCACGCCCTGTTCCGCGCCGAACTGGACACCACCCCGCGCGCGTGGCTGGCAGAGGTCCGGCTGAAGCGGGCGCGCGACTGGCTCGCGCGGTCGGACCTGTCCATCGCGGAGATCGCCTACCGTGCCGGCTACGCCGACCAGAGCGCCTTCACCCGGGCGATGCGACGGGCCAGCGGCTTGACCCCCGCGGCCTACCGGCGCCAAAGCCGCGAGACCCGGCACAAAAGTCCGTAGCCCGGGACAAGACCAGCGCCGCGCCCCATGCCATCTTCGCCCCGGAAACCAGTGAGGGTCGGGAGCAAGAATGGGCACGACGTGGTTGGGGATCGCTTGCGGCATTGCCGCGGGGGCCTTGTGGGGACTGGTCTTCCTCGCCCCGGAACTGGCCTCGGCCTTCACGCCGCTCCAACTCGCCGCCGGGCGCTACCTCGCCTACGGCCTGTTCGCCGTGCTGCTCGTGGCGCCGCGCTGGCGCGCTTTGCGCGCCGGGCTTGGTCTGCGCGAGTGGTGGGCGCTGGCCTGGCTGAGCCTGCTCGGCAACATCCTTTATTACGCGCTGCTTGCCTCCGCCGTTCAGGTGGGCGGGATGGCGATGACCTCGCTGGTGATCGGCTTCCTGCCGGTCGCGGTCACCGTCATCGGCAGCCGGGATCATGGGGCGGTTCCGGTCCGGAAGCTTGTCCCGTCGCTGCTGCTCGGCGCGACCGGAATCTTGTGCATCGGCTGGCAATCGCTGGGGGACAGGTTGGGTGATGGCCGGACGGGGATGCCAATGGCCGAACTAACCGGCCTGCTCTGCGCGGTCGGCGCGCTCGTCTCCTGGACGGTCTACGCCGTGGGCAACAGCCGCTGGCTCGCCCGGCTCGGCCACGTCTCGGCGCATGACTGGAGCCTGCTCACCGGCGTGGTGACCGGCGCCCAGGCGCTGCTGCTCGCGGTTCCCGCCTTCCTGTTCGCCCAGAGCGGCCACGCCGCCGGGGACTGGCTGCGCTTCGCCGCCGTGGTGACCGGCTTGGCCATCCTCGCCTCGATCGTCGGCAACGCCCTGTGGAACCGGATGAGCCGGCTGCTGCCGCTGACCCTGGTCGGGCAGATGATCCTGTTCGAGACCCTGTTCGCTCTGCTCTACGGCTTCCTGTGGGAGCAGCGGCTGCCGACGGGGATGGAGCTGGCCGCCCTGGTCTGCGTGACCGGCAGCGTCCTGTCCTGCGTCGCGGCCCACCGCCCTAAGCCGCCGGAGGCCGCGCGCCAGCCCGCCCCGGCGTGAGGTGAGCCCGAAACGGCAACGCCCCCTCACCGACGTGGAGAGGGGGCGTTGTTGTTTTGGAAAAAGCGGGATCAGCCGCGCGGGGCGTGCTTGTTCAGGATGCGCTGCAGGGTGCGGCGGTGCATCTTCAGCCGGCGGGCGGTTTCGGAGACGTTGCGGTCGCACTGCTCGAACACGCGCTGGATGTGCTCCCACCGCACGCGGTCGGCGGACATCGGGTTTTCCGGCGGCGAGGGCAGCGGGCGGCCGTCGGCCAACAGGGCGGATTCCACGGCGTCGGCGTCCGCCGGCTTCGGCAGATAATCCACCGCGCCGGCCTTCACCGCGGCCACCGCCGTGGCGATGTTGCCGTAGCCGGTCAGCATGACGATGCGGGCGTCGGGGCGGGCGTCGCGCAGGGTCTTGACCACGTCCAGGCCGCTGCCGTCGGCCAGCCGCAGGTCGACCACCGCGAAGGCCGGTGCCGATTCCTGGGCGACGTCGATGCCGAGCTGCACGCTGTCCACGGCGACCACGTTGAAACCGCGCTTTTCCATGGCGCGCGCAAGGCGGGTTCGGAAAGGCGCGTCGTCGTCGACGATGAGGAGGCTGCGGGTAACGTCACCCGTGAACGTCAGCTTGGCGGTTTCGCCCGTTGGACTCTCGTCCGTGGTCATCGCGCTATCCACCACTAGTCCTCTGGTTCTAAGACACCACGGTCCCAACGTACGACAACTCGCGCGCCGCCGCTACGGTTATTGCTAAAGGCTACAAGGGCACCCGTTTTCTCTAGCAGCGTTTGTGCAATAAAGATTCCCAGCCCCATATGGCCCGACCGTTCGCTTCTGGCGGACAGGTAGGGCTCGCCGATGCGGCTCAGCAGATGGGCGGGATAGCCCGGCCCGTCGTCCATCACCACCACCGTGGCCGACCGCGCGTCCCAGGAGGCGGCGACCGTCACCCGCCCGTCGGCGAACTGGTGGGCGTTCTGGATGAAGTTGCCCAGGCCATGGATGATCTCCGGGCTGCGGCGGACGATCGGCTCCTCCCCCACGGAGCCGTCGCTGCGCTCGACCGTGAACTGGATGTGGCCCAGCCGGTGCGGCGCGCCCGCCGCCTCCACCAGCGCGGTCAGCGGCAGCCGCTCGAACGGGTCGCCGCCGTCGGCCTCCGGCTTGCGGGCCAGCTCCGCCAGGATCTCGCGACAGCGCATCACCTGGCTTTGCAGGAGCGCCACGTCCTCGGTGAAGGGGCTGTCCGGCGGCATGTCGTGCAGCAGCTCCTTCGCCACCACCGCGATGGTGCCGAGCGGCGACCCCAGCTCGTGCGCGGCGGCGGCGGCCAGCGCGCCCAGGGAGGACAGCCGCTGCTCCCGCGCCAGCGCCACCTGCGAGGCCGACAGGGCGTTGGCGAAGCGCCGCGCCTCCTCGGCCACGCGGAAGACGTAGCCGCTGATGAAGCCGGCCGACACCGACAGCGACAGCCAGATGCCGAAGGCGTAGAGCGGGGCGACCGAGGGCATCGGCTCCGGCCAGGGCAGCGGGAAGTGCCACATCGCCAGCACGGTCAGGCAGACGAGGTTCAGGCCGGTCAGCAGAACCACGCTGTAGCGCGACAGGATCGCCGCGGCCACCGTCATCGGGGCGAGCAGCAGGATGGCGAAGGGGTTGGCGAGGCCGCCGGTCAGATAGAGCAGCAGCGTGAGCTGCAGCATGTCATAGCCGAGATAGAGCGCCGCGTCCCGGTCGGCCAGCCGCAGCCGCCCGCCGCGCTGGGCCATCGCCACGAGGTTCAGCAGCACCGAGGCGCCGATGGCCGCCAGCACCGGCCCCAGCGGCAAGGGGAAGCCCATGACGAGCTGCACCGTCGCCACGGTGGCGAGCTGCCCGATCACGGCGATCCAGCGGATCAGGATCAGGGTGCGCAGCGTGACTCGCCCGTCCAGGTTGGTCCATTGGGCCGGACCCGGCCGGCCGGCCTGGGTCATGGCGTGGCGAAGGGAGGTGGCGGCGGTTGCGGAACCGACGGTCATGGGGACGGACTTTCCGGCAAGGCCGCTCTTCCCGCGGCGTCACATCGAATGGCTGGGTGCTGTTTTGCCACTCTGGCGTTTGCACGCCAAGCGGCCATATTCTCCGCCTATGGATCAATGCGCAAAACAGCACGCCATCCGGGCCGTGAACCTGACCAAACGCTACGGCACCGCCCGGTCCGGCGAGGTCACCGCCGTGGACGGCATCTCCTTCACCGTCGCGGCGGGGTCGGTCACCGGGCTTCTCGGCGGCAACGGGGCCGGCAAGACGACGACCATCTCCATGCTGCTCGGGCTGCTGTTGCCGACCTCCGGCACGGTGGAGGTGCTGGGGGTGGACATGGTGCGCCATCGTCACGCGGCGCTGCCCCGCATGAACTTCTCCTCGCCCTATGTGGAGCTGCCGCACCGGCTGACCGTGCGGGAGAACCTGACCGTCTACGGCCATCTCTACGGGCTGAAGGGGGTGAAACGGCGGGTCGAGGAGCTGGCCGAGCATCTGGAGCTGACCCGCTTCCTCGAACGCCCCTCCGGCGGGCTGTCGGCCGGGCAGAAGACGCGGGTGGCGCTGGCCAAGGCGCTGCTCAACCGGCCGGAGCTTCTGCTGCTGGACGAGCCGACCGCCTCGCTCGACCCCGACACGGCGGACTGGATCCGCACCTATCTGGAGCGCTACCGCCTGGAGTCGGGGGCCACCATCCTGCTCGCCTCCCACAACATGCTGGAGGTGGAGCGGATGTGCGACGACGTGCTGATGATGCGTCAGGGGCGGATCGTCGACCGCGGGTCGCCGTCGGGGCTGTTGGCGCGCTACGGCCGGACCTCGCTGGAGGAGGTGTTCCTCGACATCGCCCGTGACCGCGCCGGCGCGGAGAACGTCAGCCGGGAGGCCGCCGATGCTGCCGAGTGACGCCGCTGCGATGGTTCACGCCAACCCGGCCTTCTCGCTGCGCCGGGTCGGGGCGATGGTGCTGCGTTACTGGTACCTGCTGCGCGGCTCCTGGCCGCGCTTCCTGGAGCTGGCCTACTGGCCGACCATGCAGATGATCCTGTGGGGCTACATCAACCAGTTCATGGCCTCCTCCAGCGCCTGGGTGGCGCAGGGGGCGGGGGTGCTGGTCAGCGCGGTGCTGCTGTGGGACGTGCTGTTCCGCGGCCAGCTCGGCGTGTCGGTGTCCTTCCTGGAGGAGATGTGGTCGCGCAACCTCGGCCATCTCTTCGTCAGCCCGCTGCGCCCCGGCGAATGGGTGGCGGCGCTGTTCGGGATGAGCCTGATCCGCACGGTGATCGGCGTGGTGCCGGCGGCGCTGCTGGCGATCCCGCTGTTCGGCTATTCGCTGTTCGACCTCGGGCTGCCGCTGGCCGGCTTCTTCGCCAACCTGATCGTCTTCGGCTGGTCGCTGGGGCTGGTCATCGTGGCGCTGATCCTGCGCTACGGCATGGGGGCGGAAGGGCTGGCCTGGATCGTCGTCTTCATGCTCGCCCCGGTCAGCGCCGTCTACTACCCGGTCAGCGTCCTGCCGGGCTGGCTGCAATGGGTGGCCCTGTCGCTGCCGTCGGCCCACGTCTTCGAGGGGATGCGCGCCATCCTGTTCGACGGCACGATGCGCTGGGACCATCTGGCCTGGGCGGTCGGGCTGAACGCGCTGTTCATGGGGCTGTGCACGGCGGCCTTCCTCTATTCCTTCCATCAGGCGCGGGTGCGCGGGGCGCTGCTGCAGACCGGGGAATGAGCGAAGCCCGCGCATGACAAAAAGCGCCGGGCCTCGCCAGCACCGGCCCGCCGTGGTAGCGTCCCGGCCTCTTCGGACCGACAGCCAGAGCGCCGCCATGACTCCCGTTTCCCCCGCCGCCCCGGTCACCCTCGCCGAGATCGCCGCCGCCCTGGGCGCGGCGCTGGAGGGCGACGGCACGCTGCCAATCTCCCGTGCCGTCCACCCGTCGGAGGCCGAGGGGCCGGAGGATCTGGCGCTCGCCATGGAAAAGGGCCTGACGGAGCTGCTGGCCAACGGCCGGGCCGTCGCCGCCGTGATCGCGGAAGGCGCGGAGGCGCCGGCCAACCTGAAGGGCTGGATCGTCGTGAAGCGCCCGCGCTTCGCCATGGCCGGCCTGACCACCGTCTTCGAGAAGCCGGTCCACGCCGAGCCGGGGGTCCACCCCGCCGCCTTCGTGGCGCCGGAGGCCATCCTGGGGGCGGGCGTGTCGGTCGGTCCCTTAGCCTATGTCGGGCCGAGGGCGGTGCTGGGCGAGGGCGTGATCGTCATGCCGCACGCCACGGTCGGAGCCGACGCGCTGATCGGCAAGGACAGCCTGCTGCACCCCGGCGCCCGCATCGGCGAGCGGGTGGTGATGGGCGAGCGCTGCATCATCCACCCCAACGCCGCGGTCGGCAACGACGGCTTCAGCTTCGTGACGCCCGAGCCGGGCAGCGTCGAATCGGCCAAGGCGACGGGCAAGGTGGTCGGCACCAACGTGCTGATCCACCGGGTGAACTCCATCGGCACGGTGATCCTGGGCGACGACGTCGAGGTCGGGGCGAACGCGACCATCGACCGCGGCACCATCACGGCGACCCGCATCGGCTCCGGCACCAAGATCGACAACCTCGTGCAGATCGGCCACAACGTGCAGATCGGCACCAACTGCATGCTGTGCGGCCATGTCGGCATCGCCGGCAGCACGACCATCGGCGACCGCGTGGTGCTGGCCGGCAAGGTCGGCGTGGCGGATCACGTCAAGATCGGCAACGACGCGGTGGTGGCGGCGAATTCCGGCGTGGGGACGGACATCCCGGCCAAGGCCGTCTACATGGGCTATCCGGCGGTGCCGCGCGACCGCGCCTTCGACCAGTACAAGGGGCTGGCCCGGCTGAAGCGGATGCACGCGGACGTGTCCGACCTGAAGAAGCGGGTCGGGGCGCTGGACGGCGGGAGGAAGTCCGAATAATACCGGCGAGCGGAGCCGCTGACTCACTGAGAGGGATTCCCAAGGCCGGCAACCCGTGATTCGATTCCCCATCGCGATGGGGAGGAGCGAATGCCAGCGGCGTTGCCGATCCGGGAAGACCTGAGCGCCAGCGAATTGCGTGCTTTGGCGCGGCGGGAGAACAAAGGGCGGGTGGCGGCACGCATGTTCGCCATCGCCCATGCGCTCGACGGGGTGAGCCGGGCGGAAGCGGCGCGGCTGGCCGGCATGGACCGCCAAGCCCTGCGCGATGCGGTGGTGCGCTACAACGCCGAAGGCGTCGCCGGACTCTATGATCGTCCGCTGCCCGGCCGTCCGGAATGGCTGACCGAAGGCGAGCAGGCGACGCTCAAGGCCATCATCCTGGCCGGTCCCGATCCCAAGCGGCATGGCTGCGTGGAATGGACCCTGCCGATCCTGTGCGAGGTGATCGCCGACCGCTTCGCCAAGACGCTGCATCCGGCCAGTCTGTCGCGCATCGTGCGTCGGCTGAACCTGTCGAAGCAGAAGACGCGGCCCCGCCATCCGCAGTCCGACGCCAAGGCCCAGGCCGCCTTCCAAAAAAGGGGCTGCGCGAAGCGCTGAAGGCCGCGGCCGCCGCGCATCCGGAGCGGCGCCTCCAACTCTGGTTCCAGGACGAAGCGCGCATCGGCCAGAAGGGCCGCACCACGCACCGCTGGTGGGAGCGCGGGCAGCGTCCGGCCGGGCTGTGCGACAAGCGCTTCACCTCGGCCTACCTCTACGCCGCCGTCTGCCCGGCCAGCGGCGCCGACTTCGCGCTGGTCATGCCGACCGTCTCCACCACCGCCATGAGCCTGTTCCTGGACGGCTTCTCCCGAAGCCTGGAACCGGACGTCCAGGCGGTGCTCGTGCTCGACCAGGCCGGCTGGCATGGATCGCGGACGCTGGTCGTGCCTGACACCATCACGCTGGTGCCGCTGCCGCCCTACAGTCCGGAGTTGAACCCGGTCGAGCGCGTCTGGCTGTACCTGCGTGAGCGCTTTCTGTCCCACCGGCTACTGGACGACTACGACGCCGTCGTCCAGGCCTGCTGTGACGCCTGGAACGCCCTCACCGCCACACCGGAGCGCCTACGCTCCCTCACCAGCTATCCGTGGCTCCCATGTGTCAGTGCTTAAGCTCGGCGGTATAAGGGGCATCCGCCCCCACGGTCCGGGCAAGGGGGCATCCGCCCCCGGTCCAAGTTAGGGGGCATCCGCCCCCGCCAACGGCCCTACAGCAGCCCGTCGGCGAAGTCGGTGATGAGCGCCGACAGGAACAGGTCGAGCAGCACCAGGACCGCCGCGGCGACGCCGGAGATGTCCAGCGCCGTGCGCATCACGAACCACTGGTAGGTCAGCATCGCCAGCATGATGCCGAACACCAGCCCTTCGGAGATCGGGCCGGGCAGAATCCCCGTGGCGGCCAGGATCACCACCGGCAGATAGATGCCCATCTGCACGACCGAGGACCAGTTGTAGGCGCACAGGAAGTCGATGTAGCGGTTCTGCCGGTCCAGCAGCCCGCTCACCCCGTGCATGACCACGGGGAAGGCCGTCCAGCTGATGACGTAGGCGATGGCCTCCACCACCACGAGCTGGAACAGCGGCGTGTCCGGCACTTGGCCCCACAGCCGGATCGCCAGCAGCAGCGTCCAGGCCGGAGCGACGATCACCGCGGCGTAGAAGGACTTCCACGCCCCTTCGGGGCTGCGGTCGAGATGCTGCAATCCGGTGGGGTCGAACCGCGCCAGACGATAGGCGCCGAAGACGGAGGAGGCGACGTCCCGGGCGGTCAGCGGCATGTTGCGGTCACCGGAGGGTGGTGGGAACGGGCGAAGGGGGCCTTACGTCAACCGATCCGGTCGAAGACGTTCCGCAAAACCTCGCCGTAAATGTCGGTCAGGCGGGTCAGGTCGTCCAGCGCGGTGTGCTCGTCCACCTTGTGCATCGTCTGCCCGACGAGGCCGAACTCGACCACCGGGCAGAAATTCTTGATGAAGCGGGCGTCCGACGTGCCGCCGGTCGTCGAATATTCGGGACGGCGCCCGGTGACGCGCTCCGCGGCGTCCGCCACCAGTTCGGTCAGCGGGCCGGGCGGGGTCAGGAAGCTGTCGCCCGACACGAAATGGTCCAGCTCGTAGGAGCCGCCCACCCCGTCGAGCCGCTCGCGCAGCCACGCCAGCAGCGTGTCGGCGGTGTGCAGGTCGTTGAAGCGGATGTTCAGCGTCGCCTTGCCCTGCGCCGGGATGACGTTGTGCGCCGGGTTGCCGACGTCGATGGTTGTCAGCTCCAGGTTCGACGGCTGGAAATGCGGGGTGCCGGCGTCCAGCGGCTCCGCCGTGATGGCGGCCAGCATGCGGGCCAGCCGGGGCAGCGGGTTGTCGGCCAGATGCGGGTAGGCGACGTGCCCCTGCGCGCCGTGGACGGTCAGGAAGGCGGTCATGCTGCCGCGCCGCCCGATCTTGATCATGTCGCCCAGCGCCTTGGGGTTGGTCGGCTCCCCGACCACGCAGGCGTCGAGCTGTTCACCCTTGGCCTGCATCCAATCCAGCACCTTGCGGGTGCCGTTGATGGCGACCCCTTCCTCGTCCCCGGTGATGAGCAGGCTGATGGAGCCCTTGGGCGCCGCGCCCGTGTCCTTGGCCGCCTTGATGTGGCGGGCCGCGGCGGCGACGAAGGCGGCGATCGCCCCCTTCATGTCCACCGCACCCCGGCCGTAGAGGCGGCCGTTGTGGATCTCCGCGGCGAAGGGATCGATGGACCAGCCCTTCAGCTCGCCGGGGGGCACCACGTCGGTGTGACCGGCGAAGCAGAAGTTCGGCCCCTCCGTGCCCAGGCGGGCGTAGAGGTTGTCCACCGGCGCCGTGCCCTCCTCCTCGAACCGCAGGCGGTGGCAGACGAAGCCCAGCGGCGCCAGCGCCGCCTCCAGGACGCCCAGAGCGCCGCCGTCCTCGGGCGTCACGCTGGGGCAGCGGATCAGGGCCTGCGCCACCGCGACGGGATCGCAGGGGTCGAAGGAGGGAGCGGCGGCGGTGGTCATCGTGGCGTCTTCCCCGGCGTCAGTCGCGCAGCAGGTCGTTGATGGAGGTCTTGGCGCGGGTCTGCTCGTCCACGCGCTTGACGATCACCGCGCAATAGAGGCCCGGACCCGGCGTGCCGTCGGGCAGCGGCTTGCCCGGCAGGGTGCCCGGCACCACGACGGAGTAGGCCGGGACGCGGCCGACGAAGACCTCGCCGGTGTTGCGGTCGATGATCTTGGTCGAGGCGCTGATGAAGACGCCCATGGAGAGCACGGCGCCGCGCTCGACGATCACGCCCTCGACCACCTCGGAGCGGGCGCCGACGAAGCAATCGTCCTCGATGATGACCGGGTTGGCCTGGAGCGGCTCAAGCACGCCGCCGATGCCGACGCCGCCCGACAGGTGGACGTTCTTGCCGATCTGCGCGCAGGAGCCGACGGTGACCCAGGTGTCCACCATGGTGCCGCTGTCGACATAGGCGCCGACGTTGACGAAGCTGGGCATCAGGATGACGTTCGGCGCGACGTAGGCGGAGCGGCGGACCACCGCGCCCGGAACGGCGCGGAAGCCGGCGGCCTGGAACTGCGCCTCCGACCAGCCTTCGAACTTCGGCGGCACCTTGTCGTACCAGGAGGCGCCGCCCGGCGCGCCGGGGATCGTCTCGTTGGCGTTCAGGCGGAAGGACAGCAGGACCGCCTTCTTCAGCCACTGGTTCACGACCCAGCCGGCGTCCGTCTTCTGCGCCACGCGCAGGTCGCCGGAGTCGAGGCCGGACAGGGCCTCCTCGACGGCGTCGCGGACGGCGCCCTTGGTCGAGACGTTCAGGGTGTCGCGGGTTTCCCACGCGGCGTTGACGGCGGATTCGAGGCTGGCGTGGCTCATGGCGGCATTCGCTGGGCTGTCTGTTCGAGGGTTCGGAACATGGGCCGGGCCGCGCCGCCTTGTCAACGTTGCGTCAACGTTGCCTTGTTCTCAAAGGGTTCCTACGGAGGCTCGAGGGGCCTTGCGGCCGCCGCTAGCCGGCGATCTCCTCCAGCCAGGCCGGCAGGTCGTCCACGGTGTGGTCGATGTGGCTGCCGGTGCCGACTCCGCCCTCGTCGGGGCGGGACCAGTCGGCCTCGCTGCGCACCCACACCGTCGTCATGCCGAGCGCGTGGGCGGGGGCGAGGTTGCGGGCGATGTCCTCCACCATGCAGGCGCGGGCCGGGTCGATGTTGTAGTGATCGACCAGGATGCCGTAGGGGCGCGGGTCGGGCTTGGGCACGTAACCGGCCTCGACGATGCCGAAGGTCGCCTCGAAGCAGCCGTCGATGCCGAGCTGCCGGGTCACGTTCTCGGCGTGGCGGACGGAGCCGTTGGTGTAGATGATCTTGCGCCCCGGCAGCCGGTTCAGCGTGCCCGCCAGGCTGGGGCAGGGGGCCACCGGGCTGACGTCGATGTCGTGGACGTAGTCCAGGAAGGGCACCGGATCGACGTCGTGCTCCACCATCAGGCCGCGCAGGGTCGTCCCGTGCTCCCGGAAGAAGCGCTTCTGCATGACGCGCGCCTCCTCGTAAGTGATGCCGAAATGCCCGGCGATGAAATCGCCGATGCGCCGGTCCACCTGGGCGAACAGGTTGCAGGAGGCGGGATAGAGGGTGTTGTCGAGGTCGAAGATCCAGACCCCGGTGTCGCGGAGGGAAGCCATCATGGGCTGAACAATGGGGTTTCGCCGGCCCGCCCGCAAGCCGCTTCGCCGCATGGCCCGTTTCCGCTGCGAAGCGGGAAGGCCTTCAATGAGTGGTTGCGTATGGCAGGTACCCGGACCGCCTGAAGAAAGATTCGGGGAGGAAACGCATTTTTCCGGTATACTCCGGCCCGCGCAGTCTCAGGTTGACACCGTGTCCGCAGACCCACAATCCGAAGTTCCTCCGGCCCATCCGCCGGGCACCGCTCCGACGTCCTCGCTCCTGGCCGCCTTTCCCGGTCCGGCGCTCCGGCTCGATTCCAGCCACACCGTCGCCGCCGCGAACGCCGCCGCGGAAGAGCTGCTGGCCGCCGGCGGGCGTTGGATCGCGGACATCCAGGGCTGGCTGGCGACGTGCAGCGTGGCGCCGGGCCTGCGCTCCCTTCCGGTGGAACTGCCGCGCGGCGTGATGATCGTCGAATGGGCGGCCACGCCGCTGCCCGACGGCGAGATCCTGCTGCTGGGACGCGACGCCACGCTGGAACGGCAACTCCGCCAGACGCTGATCGAGTCGCGCCGCCGCTACAAGGATCTGGTCGAGGTTTCGAGCGATTTTGCCTGGGAAACGGGCAGCGACGGGCGATTCGTCTTTGTCACACCCAAGGGCGCGCTGGGCTACAGCGCCGATGCGTTGATTGGTCGCAACCCCAAGGATCTGGCGGTGACCGAGTGGGGCGACCTGCCGTTGCCGTTCGACAGCCGCCGCCCCGTCGATCAGGCGGAGCTGTGGCTGAAGCGGGTGGACGAGCTGCCCGCCTGCTTCGTGGTCTCGGCGGTGCCGCTGTTCGGGCCGCAGGGCGAATGGCTGGGCGCGCGCGGCGTCTGCCGCGAAACCACGGAGCAGGTGCTGCGCTCCGCCGAGCTGGCGCGGGTGCGCAACCGCGAGAAGATGCTCGCCCACATCGTCCACACGCTGCGCGACCAGCTCGACGCACAGAAGGCGCTGCACGTCGCCGCGGTGGAGACCGCGCGCGCTCTGGGCGCCGACGGCTGCCGCATCTACCGCGCGACGGAGGCGGGCACCCTGCGTCCCGCCGCCGATTTCGCCGCGGAGGTGCCGGAGGAGCTGCTGTCCGATCTGTCGCGGCCGGTGCTGGAGGCGGTCGCCGCCGGCGAGGACACGCAGGAGCTGACCCTGGGGGCGAACCGGCTGCTGGCCGCCCGGACGGAGCACCGTCAGGCCATCAACGGCGCGGTGGTGGTCTGGCGCGGCGACGACTCCGATCCCTGGGACGAGGAGGACCGGATGCTGCTGTCCGGCGTGGCCGACCACATCGGCATCGCCCACGCGCATCTGGCCTATCAGGAGCGGCTGCGCCGCCTGTCGGAGCGCGACGGGCTGACCGGCCTGTTCAACCGCCGCACCTTCTTCGAGCGGCTGGAGGAGGTGCTCGGCCGTCCCGACACCGGGCCGTCCGCCCTGCTGTACGTGGACCTCGACAACTTCAAGGCGGTGAACGACCTGCATGGCCACCAGCAGGGCGACGCCGTGCTGAAGGCCATCGGCGGGCTGCTGACCAACGGCGTCCGGCCCGGCGACCTGCCGGGGCGGCTGGGCGGCGACGAGTTCGTCCTGTGGCTGGGCCGCACCGACGAGGCGCAGGCGGTGGCGGTGGCCGAGCGCCTGCTGGCCGGCATGGTCGCGCTGCGCCACCTGTCCGCCGCGCCGGACAAGCCGCTGGGCCTGTCCATCGGCATCGCCGTCCACCGGGTGGGGCGCGAGACGCTGCAGGAGCTGACCGACCGCGCCGACTCGGCGATGTACGACGCCAAGAAGCGCGGCAAGGGCCATTACGCCGTCGCCCCGCTCCCCGTGGAGGTCGGCGCCGTGGCGGAGGCGTCCCGATGAGCGCCTGCGGCGATCCCCAGATTCTCGATCCCGCCGACTACGAGGCCGCCAAGGAGATGGCGCGCAGCGCCGACCCGGCGGTGCGCCGCCGCGTCGCCGCGTCGCCCCAGACCCGGCCGGAGCTGCTCTACTTCCTGGCCGCCGACACCGCGGCGGAGGTCCGTCAGGCCATCGCCACCAACGCCGGCACGCCGCGGCAGGCCGACCTGATGCTCGCCAAGGACCGGGAGGTCGCGGTGCGCGGCGCCCTGGCCCAGAAGGTCGCCCGGCTGCTGCCCGACCTGTCCGCCGACCAGGCGTCGCAGATCGAGCGGCTGACGCTGGAATGCCTGGAGGCGCTGGCCCGCGACCAGGCGACGGAGGTGCGCGGCATCCTGTCGGAGGCGCTGAAGGAACTGCCCGGCGCGCCGCACGGCGTCATCAACACGCTGGCCCGCGACGTGGAACTGTCGGTCTGCGCCCCGGTCCTGCAGTTCTCGCCCATCCTGACCGACGAGGATCTGGCCGACATCATCATGCGCGGGCCGGTGGCCGGCGCGTTGTCGGCGATCGCCGGGCGCAAGCAGATCTCGGCCTCCGTCGCCGACGCCATCGCGCGGTCCGACGACGAGGCGGCGATGACCGCCCTGCTCGCCAACCCCTCGGCCCAGATCCGCGAGGAGACGCTGGACCGCATCCTCGACCAGGCGCCGCAGCACGAGCCCTGGCACGCCCCGCTGGTGCGTCGGCCGCGCCTGCCGGCCCGCGCCGTGGCGCGTCTGGCGAGCTTCGTCGCCGACAACCTGCTGAAGGTCCTGCGGGAGCGCACCGACCTCGACCCCGCCGCCGCCCACGCCCTGGCCGAGGGCGTGCGGGCGCGCGTCAACCGTGGAGCCGGGGGCAATGGCGCCGGAGCCGGTGTCGCCCGCGGCCTCGTCGATTTCGGGGAGGAGGAGCTTGGCCACGCGCCGGGCGACAAGGACAAGGCGGCCGAACGCCCGTCCGACAAGGCGGCCCGGCTGAACAAGGAAGGCAAGCTGACGGAGAAGCTGCTGGAGGGCGCTCTGGCGGAGGGCGACCGCGCCTTCGTCCTGGCCGGGTTGGGCGAGTTGGCGCAGCTTCCGATGCCGATCATCGACCGCATCATCGGCACCCACGCCCCGCGCGCCGTCACCTCGCTGGTGTGGCGCTGCGGCCTGTCGATGCGCTTCGCCCGGCAGATCCAATTGCGCATCGCCCAGATTCCGCCAAAAACCGCGCTTATGGCAAGGGAAGGCGTCCTTTACCCGATGTCCGACGACGAGATGCGCTGGCAGCTCGCCTTCTTCGGAGTCGAGGAGAAGGCCTGACGCCGCGCCACCACACGGAACCGTTCATGCGCGCCCTGGCCCTGCTGCTGTTGTTCCTCGGTCTTTCCCTTCCCGTTTTCTCCCTTCCCGCTGCCGCCGCCCCGCCGCCCGCCTCCCCGGAGGAGCGGGAGGTCGCGGCGGTCTTCGAGAGCGCCCGCTCCGCCCTGGCGCAGAAGCGCGGCGCGGCGGTCGTCCCGCTGCTCTCCCGCGCCTCGGTCGACAAGCTGGAGCAGGTGCGCGGCGTCGCCCGCAGCGGCAACGACGCCGGCCTCGCCAAGCTGGAGCCGGCGGAGAAGTTCGCCGCCATGGGCCTGCGCCGCTACGTCAGCCCGGCCGACCTGCGCCGCATGTCGCTGGGCGAACTGGCCGATCACGGTATGAAGAACGGCTGGCTCGGCCCCAACGTCATCGGCAGCAGCGGGCTCGGCCCGGTGCGGGTGCGCGGCGACCGCGCCTCGGCCATCCTGATGGTCAACAACCGCCCGGCCCTGGTGCCCGCCGACTTCGTGCGCGAGGCCGGTGCCTGGAAGATCGACCTGACCGGCGTCTTCAGCTTCGGCAGCCAGATGCTGAAGGGCTTCGCCGCCATGTCGGGCAAGAGCGACGAGGCCTACATCGAGGACATGCTGCAGAAACTGCCCGCCAAGCCGGCGCTGATGCACCGCTGACCGGCCGGGTGAGCGCGGCGGTGCTAGCGCGGACAGGCGGGGGATGACGCGGTCCGCGTTACACCTCCTGCGACGGGGTGGGCCGTTGCGCGGAATCCGGAGATTGCGCTAGAGTCGCGCCACACGCACGACGCGTCGGTGTCCCTTATGACCGCTCCGGATGGCTATCCCTTCGCCGCGCTGACCGAAGCGGACGCCGGGTTCTTCCCGTCGGCCAGGAGCGTCGGCGTTCCGCCCGCCATCCCCTACCGGGTTCCCTGCGCCCCCGCTTTCGCGGAGGCGGCGGTGCGTCTGGCCGTCCGGCGTGGCACCGACCTGTCCGCGCTCGCCGCCGCGGCGCTGCTGCTGGCGCCCGAGCGGACGCCCGATCCCGGCACCCCGGACGATGGCGCGGAGCGGGCGGTGCTGGAGTTGCGGCTGCCGCCCGGCCACGGCGACGCGGCGATCCGCCGGGCTCTGGCGGCGGCGCTGGCGCTGGCCGAACCGGGTTGCCGGTTGATGCCCGCCGAGGAGGCGGGGCGGCTGGAGGGGGCGGTGGAGACCCTGACCTACCGCAACAAGGCGCTGGCCCACGCGCTGGAGCGGGTGTCCTTCCGCCCGCTCGACGGCAAGCTGACCCAGGTGCGCGACGCCGCGCAGATGTTCGGCTTCGTCAACGAGTGGTGCTTCGACGAGGACCGGGTGGTGAAGCGCTTCCGCGAGCTGGCCCCGGTCTATCACCCGGACACCGGGGTGGTCGCCTGCCGCGACCGCATGGCCCAGCTGATCGACGCGCGCAATCTGTTGATCAACCATGTCCGAACCGCCTACCGCTCCGGCCCCTGGACGCGGCGTTCCTGAGGGCGGCGGCCCTAAATCCGCGAACGGATCAGGTCCCGGTCATCTCCTCGATCCCGATGGCCTCGGTCAGGCTGGTGCCGTCAAGCACCGTGCCGTCGAGGTCCGCGCCGGTCAGGTCGGTGCCGGTCAGGTCGGCTTCGCTCAGGTTGGCGCCGCGCAGGTCCGCCCCGGCGAGGTTGGCCCCGGACAGGTTCACCTTGCGCAGGTCGGCGTCCTTCAGGACGGCCATGCCCAGGCGGGCGCGCTGCAGGTTGGCCCGCCAGACGTGGCTGCTCGACCCCTGGATGTGAACGGGGCCGAGCTGGGCCTCGGTCAGGTTGGCGCCGGTCAGGGTCGCCCGCTCGAAATTGACGCCGCGCAGATCGGCCTTGGTGAAGTTCACCTTGCGCAGGTCCGACAGCGACAGGTCGGCGATGGCCAGCGAGGTCCCCATCATCGAGGCCCCGCGCAGCGTGATGCATTGCAGGATGCCGGCCGACAGGTTGATGCCGTCGAGATTGCGCCCCGACAGGTCGAGCGAGGAGAGGTCGGCGCGCTTGCCGTCCTTGCCGCCGCTGTCGATCCAGGAGAGGTGCAGGGTCAGGATGTTGCGCAGGTCGTCGTCCGGATTCTCCAGAACCTTCGCCATCACCGCGGCCGACAGGTTGGGCGAGCGGAGCTGGGCCGCGTCGAGGATGGCGCCGATCAGGTTGGCGTTGGTGAAATTGGCGCGCCCGATGGCGCAGTTGGTCATCACCGCGCCGGACAGCCGGGCGCCGGACAGGTTGGCCTCCGACAGATCGGCGTCGGTCAGGTCACAGCCCGTCAGGTTGGAGTTCGTCAGGTTCGCGCGCATGAACTTGGTGCCGCGCAGGATCGCGTCGGTCAGGTCGGTCTGCATCACGAAGGCGTTCGCCACCTTGGCCCGCGACAGGTCGGCGCCGCGGATGACCGCCGCCGTCAGCTCCGACGTCAGGACGGAATCCTCGAAATTGTGCGCCATCATCTCCCCCGAGGGGGTGTAGTGCAGCAGCGTGCCGTCGCGCAGGTCCACCTCCACCAGCATGGCTTCCGACAGCACGGCGCCGCGCAGGCAGGCGCCGCGCAGGTCGGCGCGGCGCAGGTCGGCCTTCTCCAGGTTGGCCAGCCGCAGGTCGGCGGCGTAGAGGTTCGCGTTGGTCAGATTGGCCCGGGTCAGCCGCGCGCTGAACAGCTTCGCCCCGGACAGGTCGGCGTCGGACAGGTCGATGCCGGACAGGTCCAGATGCGACAGGTCGCGCATCTTCAGGTTCGCGCGCACACCGCCCGGCTGGCTTTTCCGGAAAGCCTGATGGCGGAGCAGGATCGTGTTCAGCTGACTCTGCGTCAGCTTCGTGCGCGGCGTGTTCGTTCCGAAGCCTTGCGCGGGGGGCATCAGGGAAATCCCGGGTTGGAGTCGCGGCACACTTTAAAGGGGAGCCGCGAAGAAAAAGTTAACGATCGGTAACGCTTTATTCAAGTGCGCCTCGAATGCGTTCTATCGCGGGCGCTGCCCCGGGGCCGCAAAGCCCTTTGTTGTGTATGGAAATAGTGACCTTTTGCGCGCCGTTGCGCAAGAGGCTCCCGCGCGATGCGCCGGCTCTGGATGGTTGACTCCACCCCCGGCGATGCGTATGGTCCGCCGACCTGCATCCGTCGAGCCATCGACCGGGTACCATCGGCCTGTGTGCCGGGGACCTCCGCCAGTCCGCGAGTTTCGCGCACTGGCTCGTTTGTGCTTGAGCCGATCGCGTTCGAGCGGATGGAGACCGAAACTGAGGACCGCTGACCCATGTTCGATGGCCTGACCGGACGCCTGGGCGACATCTTCGACAAGCTGCGCCGCCGCGGCGCGCTGAGCGAGGAGGACGTCAACGCCGCGCTGCGCGAGGTGCGCGTGGCGCTGCTGGAGGCCGACGTCGCCCTGCCGGTGGTCAAGCAGTTCGTCAACCAGGTCAAGGAGCGGGCGATCGGCCAGGAGGTCCTGCGCTCGATCACCCCCGGCCAGCAGGTCATCAAGATCGTCCACGACAACCTCGTGGAGATGCTGGGGCAGGGCGAGGAGATCAACCTCAACGCCGCCGCCCCGGTGCCGATCCTGATGGTCGGCCTGCAGGGTTCGGGCAAGACCACCAGCACCGCCAAGATCGCGCTGCGCCTGAAGAACCGGGACCGCAAGAAGGTCCTGATGGCCTCGCTGGACGTGCGCCGCCCGGCGGCGCAGGAGCAGCTGAAGGTCCTGGGCGAGCAGACCGGCGTCGCCACGCTGCCGATCGTTCCCGGCCAGGATCCCGTCGCCATCGCGCGCCGCGCCATCGAGACCGGCCGCCGCGAAGGCTACGACGTGGTCATGCTCGACACCGCCGGCCGCCTGTCCATCGACGAGGAGTTGATGGCCGAGGTCGCGGCCGTGCGCGACGCGACCAAGCCGGCGGAGACGCTGCTGGTCGCCGACGCCATGACCGGCCAGGACGCGGTGACGGTCGCCACCAACTTCAACGACAAGGTCGGCATCACCGGCATCCTGCTGACCCGCGTGGACGGCGACGCCCGCGGCGGTGCCGCCCTGTCGATGCGCCAGATCACCGGCAAGCCGATCAAGCTGCTGGGCATGGGCGAGAAGATCGACGCCCTGGAGGCCTTCCACCCCGACCGCATCGCCGGCCGCATCCTCGGCATGGGCGACGTCGTGTCGCTGGTCGAGAAGGCCGCCGAGAGCATCGACAAGGAAGAGGCCGAGAAGCTCGCCCGCAAGATGGAGAAGGGCCAGGGCTTCGACCTCGACGACATGGCCTCCCAGCTCAAGCAGCTGCGCAAGATGGGCGGCATGTCCGGCCTGATGGGCATGCTGCCGGGCATCGGCAAGATCAAGAACCAGCTCAAGGACGCGAACATCGACGACGGGATGATCAAGCGCCAGGAGGCGATCATCTCCTCGATGACGAAGAAGGAGCGCAAGCACCCCGAGCTCATCAAGGCGTCGCGCCGCAAGCGCATCGCCGCCGGCTCCGGCACCAGCGTGCAGGAGGTGAACAAGCTGCTCAAGCAGTACGACACCATGCGCGGCATGATGAAGCAGGTGCAGAAGCTGGGGCAGAAGGGGCTGATGCGCCACGGGCTGCAGAGCCTCCTGCCGAAGAATTTCCGGGGACCGACCTGATCCCCGGCGACCGCAACGCGCGATGAGCGCGATCACCTTCAACCGCCTATCAAGCGACTACACCAAGGAAGCGACTCTCCCATGTCCCTGAAGATCCGTCTCGCCCGTGGCGGCGCCAAGAAGCGCCCGTTCTACTCGATCGTCGTTGCCGACGCCCGCAGCCCGCGCGACGGCCGCTTCATCGAGAAGATCGGCACCTACAACCCGATGCTGCCGCGCGAGCACGAGCAGCGCATCGTCCTGGACGCCGAGCGCGCCAAGCATTGGCTGTCGGTCGGCGGCCAGCCGACGGACCGCGTCGCCTTGTTCCTGGCGAACGCCGGCCTGATCGCCAAGCCGGAAATCCGCGAGACCCCGAAGAAGTCCGCCCCGAAGGCCAAGGCGCAGGAGCGTCTGAAGGCCGAGGCCGCCGCCAAGGCCGCCGCCGAGGGCTGATAAGGATCGGCGTGTTTGCCCCCTCCCTCCCGCTTTGCGGGTCCCTCCCTCCCCCGCCTTTGGCGGTGGAGGGCTGAGATTCCCTCCCTCGCCGAAGGCGGGGGAGGGGTAGGGAGGGGGCAAGAAACGCCCCGCAACGCACACGCTCAAGCCATGTCCACAAAAGTCTGCGTCGGCCAATTCGCCGGGGCGCACGGCGTCCGCGGCCTCGTGAAGGTGAAAAGCTTCACCGAGGACGCGGCGGCCGTGGCGTCCTACGGCCCCCTCTCGGACGAGCGGGGCGCCCGGCGCTTCGTGCTGACGCTTCAGGGCACCATGAAGGACCTGTTCCTGGTCCGCGTCGATGGCATCGCCACGCGCGAACAGGCGCAGGAGCTGACCGGTGTCCGGCTCTATGTGGACCGTTCCGCCCTGCCCGAGACGGAGGACGAGGACGAGTTCTACCACGCCGACCTGATCGGGCTGCGTGCGGAACTCACCGACGGCACCGTCTGGGGCACGGTGAAGGCGCTGTACGACTTCGGAGCCGGTGACGTGCTGGAGATCCGCACCGAATCGGGGCCGCTGGAGATGCTGCCCTTCACCCGCGCCTGCGTTCCGGTGGTCGATGTGAAGGGAGGCCGCGTCGTGGTCGATCTTCCCGCCGTCATCGAAGCGCGCGAAGGCGAGGCGGAAAAGGACGGAGAGGACGCGCCGGAGGGCGCGGATGCCGCTGAAGACGACGTTGAAAACAAGGGAACCCGCCCGTGAATCACGGCGCTTCCGGTTCCCTTGTCTGGACGGCCAAGGTTCTGACGCTGTTCCCGGAGATGTTTCCGGGTCCGCTGGGGCTCAGCCTCGCGGGAAAGGCGCTGGAAAATGGAGTCTGGGCGTTGGAATCAGTGGACATTCGCTCGTTCGCGCGCGATAAACACCGCTCCGTCGACGACACCCCCTTCGGCGGAGGGGCCGGCATGGTCATGCGGCCCGACGTGCTGGACGCGGCTCTGACCGCGACGGCGGGTCCTCCGGGCACTCCTGGACGCGGACGGGCGATCTACCTGTCGCCTCGCGGACGGGTGCTCGACCAGGAGCTGGTCAAGGAGCTGGCGGCCACTCCGGTGGTCACCCTGCTCTGCGGCCGGTACGAAGGGGTGGATGAGCGGGTGCTGGACGCGCACGGCCTTGAGGAGGTCAGCCTCGGGGATTTCGTGCTGTCCGGCGGCGAGACCGCCGCCCTGTGCCTGATCGACGCCGTGGTGCGCTTGCTCCCCGGTGTCATGGGCAATGTGGAGACGGCGGGCGAGGAAAGTTTCGAACGGGGGTTGCTCGAATACCCCCACTACACCCGGCCCGCGGTCTGGACCGACGGGCAGGGTGTGGAACGGTCGGTTCCGGACATCCTGTTGTCCGGCCACCACGAGAAGGTTCGCGCCTGGCGGCTCGCCGAGGCGGAGCGGATCACGCAGGCCCGGCGACCGGATCTGTGGGACCGCTACGAGGCGGGCAGGAAGGCCGAGGGTCAGATTGGAAAACGGGGTCGCCGGCGCGGCCCGAAACCAGAGTGACGGTCCGCCGCGAGGCGCACCGATGGAAAGGGGTAGTGTCATGAACCTGTTGCAGCAGCTCGAGCAGGAGCAGATCGAGAAGGCCCTCGGCGGCAAGACCATTCCCGTGTTCTCGCCGGGCGACACCGTCCGCGTGAACGTGAAGGTGGTCGAGGGCACGCGCGAGCGTGTCCAGGCTTACGAGGGCGTCGTGATCGCCCGCCGGAACGCCGGCGTGAACTCGTCCTTCACCGTCCGCAAGATCAGCTACGGCGAGGGTGTGGAGCGCGTGTTCCCGCTCTACTCCCCGCGTCTGGAGTCGATCGAGCTGGTCCGCAAGGGCGCCGTCCGCCGCGCCAAGCTGTACTATCTGCGCGACCGTCGCGGCAAGTCGGCCCGTATCGCCGAGCGCACGACCGGCCGCGGCATGAACAACACGAAGGCCGCCGCGGAGTAATCCGGCGCCCTTTCGTTCGGTACGCCTGAACCAGCACCCGCCCGGAGCGATCCGGGCGGGTGTTTGGCGTTGGGGCGGTGATGGCGGGGACGTGGTTGCGCCGATGCCCCCCTCCCTCCCTCCCCCCGCTTTGCAGGGGGAGGAGATTTAAGCCCTCCCCTGCGTCAGCGGGGGAGGGTTGGGTGGGGGCCCAGTGCAGCCGCTCCCCCTACCGCGCGCGCACCGTCACCAGGATGCCCGCGCCGATCAGCGCCACCGCGACCAGCACGCCGACGGTCAGCGGCTCACCCATGAAGACCGCGCTCAGCAAAAGGGCGGTGATGGGGACGAGGCAGATGATCTGCCCGGCCTGGGCCGCCGGCATGGCGGTCAGCGACTTCGCCCACCACCAGAAGCACAGCCCCGTCGCGATCACCCAGTTGAAGGCCAGGACGGTCCCCAGCGCGGGAGTCCAGTGGATCGGCCGGGCGTGCTCCGCCGCCAGGGCCAGCGGCGCGGTCGCCACGGCGCTGGCGGCAATCTGCCAGAAGGTCTGAGTCCAGAAGGGCGTGCGCCAGCCGCCGCGCCGGCGGCGGTAGAGGGTGGCGCCGAGCGCCCAGCTCAGCGCGCAGGCCAGCAGCAGCCCGTTGCCCAGCAGCACCGCCGGGTCGCTCCAATCGACCAGCGCCGGGTTGAAGAAGATGAGAACGCCCGCGAAGGTGAGCAGCGCGCCGATCACGCGCCCACGCGTGAAGCGCTCCCCGGCCAGCAGCACGCCCAGCGGCAGCGCCCACATCTGCATGGTGTAGGCCAGCACCGCGGCCCGTCCCGGCGGCACCACCCGCAGGCCGATGGAACTGAGGTCCAGCATGCCGGCGATCTGCAGCAGCCCGACCAGGGCGAGCGGCCAGCGTTCGCCGCGCTGCGGGAGAAGGGGGAAGCGCAGCACCCGCGACAGCAGGGCCAGCACCGCCGCCGCCCCCGTGAAGCGCAGAAGACAGAAGGTCAGCGGCCCGATGTCGGACAGCGCCAGCTTCATCAGGGGCCAGTTGGCGCCCCAGAACAGCACAATTCCCGCAAGCTGCGCGTAGACCACGGCGCCCGGACCGCCCACGGGTCCCTGGCCGGCCGTGGTGCGTGGCATGGCCTGATCCGCCATAAGTCCTCCCGCCCCGAATTTTGCCGCATCCTACGGCGCGGGTGGGGGCGGGAGGTCTGCGTTCCCGGTGCGGCAGCCCCGCGGGAGGGCCGGCGTTACGGCGCGCCGCTGGTGGAGAAGCCGGTGAAGACCTGGATGCCGAACCAGCCGCCGATGGCGAACAGCACCAGAAGGATCATGGTGGTGGCGATGGCGATGTTGGTCTGGCGGATGCGCCGGCAGTTCGGGCAGCCGGGAAGCTCGGCGGGATAAGGCCGTTCGCAGCGTTCACAGCGGACAGTGGGGTCCGTCACGGGATGACCCTTCATCGAATGGGGCAATGGAGTTCGGTGGGCGGACGCTACCATAAGGAGCGCCTTCCCCGCCAGCCGATGGGCGGCGCGGGGGAGCGGCGATTTTTCGCTGCGGGATGAGGGGTGTTTTCCACAGGCTCGGCCTTGTCCTGGTTGAAAGAGACGGCTATTGTGCGGCCCTCTTACCGCACGCTTCGTTCGTCCGGTCTGTGGTTTGCGAGAGAGAATTGCCGCGAGAGAGAGTTGCTATGTCCAAGCCGCGCACCCTGTTCGACAAGATTTGGGACAGCCACGTCGTCCACCGTCAGGACGACGGCACCTGCATCCTCTACATCGACCGCCATCTGGTCCATGAAGTGACCAGCCCGCAGGCGTTCGAGGGGCTGCGGCTTGCCGGCCGTCCGGTGCGCCGTCCGGAAGCGACCCTCGCCGTTCCCGACCACAACGTCCCGACCACCGACCGCTCCAAGGGCATCACCGAGGAGGAGAGCCGCATCCAGGTCGAGACGCTGGACAAGAACGCGCGCGACTTCGGCGTCCGCTACTTCCCGATGGACGACGTCCGCCAGGGCATCGTGCACATCGTCGGTCCGGAGCAGGGCTTCACGCTGCCCGGCGCCACCATCGTCTGCGGCGACAGCCACACGGCGACTCATGGTGCCTTTGGCGCCTTGGCCTTCGGCATCGGCACGTCCGAGGTGGAGCATGTGCTGGCCACCCAGACCCTGCTGCAGAAGCCGGCCAAGAACATGCTGGTCCGCGTCGACGGCGAGCTGCCGGCCGGGGTGACCGCCAAGGACATCGTGCTGGCGATCATCGGCCGGATCGGCACCGCCGGCGGCACCGGCCACGTCATCGAGTTCGCCGGCGACGCCATCCGCGGCCTGTCGATGGAAGGCCGCATGACCGTCTGCAACATGGCCATCGAGGGCGGCGCCCGCGCCGGCCTGATCGCCCCGGACGAGAAGACCTTCGCGTATGTGATGGGCCGCGCCCTGGCCCCGAAGGCCGGCGCCTGGGAACAGGCGGTGGAGTACTGGAAGACCCTGCCGTCGGACGAGGGCGCGGTCTACGACACCACCGTCGTGCTGAACGCCGCCGACATCGTTCCGCAGGTCACCTGGGGCACCAGCCCGGAGGACGTGCTGCCGATCACCGCGACCGTGCCGAACCCGGCCGACGTGGCCGACGCCGGCAAGCGCGCCGCCGTCGAGCGCTCGCTGGCCTACATGGGCCTGGAGCCCGGCCAGAAGCTGACCGACGTGAAGGTGGACACCGTCTTCATCGGCTCCTGCACCAACGGCCGCATCGAGGATCTGCGCGCCGCCGCGGTGATCGCCCAGGGCCGCAAGGTCGCCGAGGGCGTGCGCGCCCTGGTCGTTCCGGGCTCGGGTCTCGTCAAGGAGCAGGCGGAGGAAGAGGGTCTGGACAAGATCTTCACCGAGGCCGGTTTCGAGTGGCGTGAGCCGGGCTGTTCCATGTGCCTCGCCATGAACGCCGACCGCCTGTCGCCGGGCGAGCGCAGCGCCTCGACCTCCAACCGCAACTTCGAGGGCCGCCAGGGCCGCGGCGGGCGCACCCACTTGCTCAGCCCGGCCATGGCCGCCGCGGCGGCGGTGACCGGGCATCTGACCGACGTGCGCAGCCTGTAAGCTCTCACGGTCCGCTGGTACGCCCGGAGCGGGGATGGCCTTTCAGCCGTCCCCGCTTCGTCGTTTTTAGGGGCATCCTCCGCTGTCGCGCGCCGAACGCCTCATCGACCTGATCCAGTGCCTGCGGCGCCATCGCCGGCCGGTCAGCGGGCATGTCCTCGCCGACGAACTCGGCGTCAGCCTGCGCACGATCTACCGCGACATCGCCACCCTCCAGGCGCAGGGCGCCCGCATCGACGGCGAGCCGGGCGTCGGCTATCTCCTCCAACCCGGTTTCCTGCTGCCGCCGCTGATGTTCGCGGAGGAGGAGATCGAGGCGCTCGCGCTGGGCATCCGCTGGGTGGCCGACCGGGCGGACGGCGCGCTGGGGGCGGCGGCGCAGAACGCGCTCGCCAAGATCGCGGCGGTGCTGCCGCCGGACCTCCGCGACCGCATGGACGCCTCGGCGCTGCTCGTCGGGCCGGGGGAGCCGATCATCGGGGACGGCGTCGACCTCGCCGTCGTCCGGCGGGCCATCCGCGGGGAGCGCAAGCTGTCCATCGCCTACCGCGACCGCGACGGGGCTGCCAGCGAGCGCGTCGTCTGGCCCTTCGCGCTCGGCTTCTTCGACCGGCTGCGCGTCCTGGTCGCGTGGTGCGAGCTGCGCGGGGCGATCCGCCATTTCCGCGCCGACCGCATCGTCTCCGTGACGGCGCTGGAGGCCCGCTACCCGCGGCGGCGGCAGGCGCTGCTGAAGGAATGGCGCGAGGCCGAGGGCATCCCGGCGCGGTGAGCGCGTCCGCGCACGACTGCTGACAGAAACTGTCAGTGTGGTGCCTTAGCTTGGTCTTCACCGGACGGGATCGCCCGCACCGGAGACCAGCGAGGAAGCAGCCCATGTTCAGCGCCAACACCATCCTCCTCTATGTGGATAGCCCGACCGCCAGCGCCGCCTTCTACGCCGACCTGACCGGTAAGCCGCCGGTCGAGGCGTCGCCCACCTTCGCCATGTTCGCCCTGGACTCCGGCGTCATGCTGGGGCTGTGGTCGCGCCACACAGTGGAGCCGGCGGCTTCCGTCGGGCCGCTCGGCGGCAGCGGCGAGATCGGCTTCCGGGTGGCCGGTGCCGAGGCGGTGCAAGCCCTTCACGACGACTGGGTGCGGCGCGGCCTGACCATCGCCCAGCCGCCGACCGCCATGGATTTCGGCCACACCTTCGTCGCGCTGGACCCGGACGGTCACCGCCTGCGCGTCTTCGCCCCGACGGAAGCGTGAGGCCCGTCATGGATCGGACCACCGCCAGCCGCAGCTGGATCGCCGTCGCCTCCGCCGAGCATGCCCGGCGGGGGCGGGCGGAGGGCTTCATGCAGGTCTGCCACGGCAAAGCGGCGCCGCTGCGCCGCATCCGCCCGGGGGACCGCGTCGCCTACTATTCGCCGACCGAGCGCTTCCAGGGAAAGGACCGCCTGCAATCCTTTACCGCCGTGGGGATCGTGCGGGACGGCACGCCTTACCCGTTCGACATGGGCGGGGGCTTCGTGCCCTTCCGCCGCGACGTGCGGTGGCTGGACGGGCGGGAGACGCCGATCCAGCCCCTGCTCGACCGGCTGGACTTCTCCGCCGGGGTGCGGAACTGGGGCTATCCGTTCCGCTTCGGGCTGTTCACGGTGACCGACCGCGACCTGGACACCATCGCCGCCGCCATGGGAGCGGTCCTGTGCTGACCGGCTTGCGGTGTGGGGGCTTCAATCCCCCCGCCCACGGCTTCGGCCCATCAGCCCGTCCGGGCGGTAGATCAGGAAGAGGGTGAGCAGGCCAAAGGCCACGATGTCCTTGTAGGCGATGGCGAAATAGGCCGACCAGAAGGTCTCGACCAGCCCCAGCAGGGCTCCGCCCAGCATGGCGCCGGGGACCGACCCGATGCCGCCGACCACCGCGGCGGCCAGCGCCTTGAAGCCGATCAGATAGCCCGTGTAGAAATTGACCCCGCCGTAATAGAGCGCGATCACCGCCCCCGCCGCCGCCGCCAGTGCGCCGCCCACCGCGAAGGTGGTGGCGACGGTGCGGTCCACGTCCACCCCGACCAGCTCCGCCGCCCCGACGTCGTCAGCGCAGGCGCGGTGGGCGCGGCCGTAGGCGGTGCGCTGCATGATCGCCCACAGCAGGGCGTAGAGCCCCCCGGTCATCAGCAGGATGACCGCCTGCGAGGTCAGGGCGGTGACGGTGAAGGCGCCGTCGCTGAGCAGCTCGTGCCGGTCGGCCAGGAACTGGGCGGGCCACCAGTCGCGGGCACCGTGCAGAAGCCGCATCCCCTCCTGATAGGCGATGGAGAGGCCGACGGCGGCGATCAGCGGCGTGTGATTGTGGGCGCGGCGCAGGCGGCGGAACACCAGCCGGTCCATGGTCCAGCCCTGGACGGCGGTGAAGGCCATCACCGTGGCGAAGACCCCCAGCACCGCCAGCGGCAGGTTGCCCAGCCCGGCCATGCCCAGCGCCGCCGCCCCCATGGCGGTCAGCATGGCGCCGATCATCGTCAACTCGCCCATGGCGAGGTTGATCTGCCCGAGGATGCCGTAGACCAGCGTGTAGCCCAGCGCCAGCAGCCCGTAGACGCACGCCACCGTGGCCGCGTTGATGAGCTGTTGCAGGAAGAACAGCAGCGGCGCCCAGTCCGTCCGCGGTTGCGGTTCCGGTCCGCTCGACTCCGGCGGCAGGCCGAGGCGGGCGGCGGGCAGGCCGGCCCAGATGCGCAGCATGGTGAATTGCATGGGCCGCAGCCGCCCCATGCGGTCGGTCGCTACCATCACCAGCTCATGCCGTCGCGAATCGAAGAAGCGTCCGCCGAAGCGGCAGGCGATCCAGTGGGTGCCGGTCTCCGCCCGGTAGGTCAGGCGCAGCGCCGGCTCGTCGCCGCCCAGCGCCTCCGTGTCCAGGATGGTGACGGGGCCGGAGTCGAAGGCCGGGATCAGCTTGCCGCACAGAGCGGCCTGATCGCCGTCCACGCCGCAGCCGGTCAGCAGCAGGGCGGCCATCAGCAGAAGGAACAGCGGGAACAGGCGCAGCGGACGGCGGTGCACGGCGACGGAAACCCGGCCGGTTGTGCTTCGCCGGAGAGTCTATCGGCAATTGGCGACGAGCGCCAGCCGCCGCCTTGGGAGTGTCAGTAGCGGGCGTTGACGAAATACAGACCGTCCGGCGGGGCGGTCGGCCCGGCGGCGGAGCGGTTGCGGGCCTCCAGCGCGCGGCGCAGATCGTCGGCGCTCCACTTGCCGGCCCCGACCAGCTCCAGCGTGCCCACCATGTTGCGCACCTGATGGTGCAGGAAGGAACGGGCGGCGGCGTGCACCCGGACCTCGTCGCCGACCCGCTCGACGGCCAGCCGCTCCAGCGTCTTGACCGGGGAATTGGCCTGGCAGAGCGCGGCGCGGAAGCTGGTGAAATCGTGCTGGCCCACCAGGACTTGAGCGGCCGTGTGCATCGCTTCGGCGTCCAACGGCCGCATGACGTGCCAAGCGCGGCCCGTCTCCAGGGCGAGCGGGGCGCGGCGGTTGACGATGCGGAAGACGTAGCTGCGCCCCAGGCAGGTCATGCGCGCGTGGAAATCCTCCGGCACCGCCTCGGCCAGCAGGACGGCCACGGGGGCGGGCCTCAGGTGGAAGTTCAGCGCGTCGCGCAGCTTCAGCCCGGTGAAGGGCTTTTCCAGATCGAAATGGCAGACCTGTCCCAGCGCGTGCACCCCGGCGTCCGTCCGTCCGGAGGTGTGGACGCGCACGGTTTCGCCGGACAGGCGCTCGATGGCCTCCTCCAGCGTCTGCTGGACGGAGGGGCCGTTGTCCTGCCGCTGCCAGCCGACGAAGGGCCGGCCGTCGTATTCGAGGGTCAGTTTCCAGCGCTGCATGCGGCGTCGCCGAGACGGGTGCCGACGGGCAGGGCGCCGTGCAGGCCGCGCAGGAAGTCCGCACCGCTCACGGGCGCCTTGCCCGGTCGCTGGACGATCAGAAGGCGGATAGCCCCGAAGTGATCTTCGCAGGCAATGGTCAGGTAATCATCCAGCAGTGTTCCGGTCGGCCTTCCATGAGGAATATCCTCAACTTCGGCCGCCAGCACCTTGATGCGCTCGACTCTGTTCGCAATCGGCACGTCGAACCAGCAACCGGGCCAAGGCGTCAGTGCGCGCACCTGCTTGTCAATATACGGAGCGCCTTTACTCCAGTCGAGCCGGCCATCCTCGCGCGTCAGCTTGGCGGCGTAGGTCACGCCGTCCTCGGGCTGCGGCTCGGCGGTCAGGCGGCCGGCGGCGAGGCCGTCGAGCGCCTCGACGATCAGGCGGGCGCCCATGTCGGCCAGCGCGTCGTGCAGGCTGCTGGCGGTGGTCTCCGCGGTGATCGGCACCGCGCCCTTCAGCAGCATGGCCCCGGTGTCCAGCCCGATGTCCATCTGCATGATGGTGATGCCGGTCTCGGCATCGCCGGCCAGGATCGCGCGCTGGATCGGGGCGGCGCCGCGCCAGCGCGGCAGCAGGGAACCGTGCACGTTCAGGCAGCCCAGCCGCGGCGCGTCGAGGATCGGCTGCGGCAGGATCAGACCGTAGGCGGCGACCACCGCGGCGTCGGCCTTCAACTCGGCGAACTCCGCCTGGGCCTCGGCGTTGCGCAACGACTTGGGCGTGCGCACGGGGATGCCGCGTTCCTCGGCGAAGCGGTGGACCGGGGAACTCTGGACCTGCTGCCCGCGCCCGGCGGGGCGGGGCGGCTGGCTGTAGACGCAGACCACCTCGTGCCCGGCATCGGCCAGGGCGCGCAGGCTGGGCACGGCGAAGTCCGGCGTGCCCATGAAAACGAGGCGGAGCGGCGTCATGAAGAGTCGTCCAACGTCAGAAGGTTAGGCGTCAGAAGGTTAGGCGCGCTGCATCTTCTGGACTTTGCGCAGGATCATGTTGCGCTTCAGCATCGACAGGTAGTCGACGAACAGCACGCCGTTCAGATGGTCGATCTCGTGCTGGATGCAGGTGGCCAGCATGCCGTCGGCCTCAATCTCGCGGGTCTCGTTGGTCTCGTCCAGATAGCGGACGCGGACCGAGGACGGGCGGGTGACCTCGGCGTACTGGTCGGGCACCGACAGGCAACCCTCCTCGCACACCGACGTCTCGTCCGACTTCCAGACGATTTCCGGGTTGGCGAGGCGGATGGGGTTCGGCTTCTCGTCCTTGTCGTGCACGTCCACGACGATCACCCGCTCCAGGACGCCGATCTGCGGCGCGGCGAGGCCGATGCCCTTCGCGGCGTACATGGTCTCGACCATGTCGTCCATCAGCTTGGCGATGCGGGCGTCGACCTTGTCGACGGGCTTCGCCTTCTGCTTCAGGACAGGGTGCGGGGCGACGAGGATATCGAGAACGGCCATGGGAACTCAGCAACGGTGCGTGGAGGTGCGACAATCCGTCAAAATATGAGGGGCGGGCCACGAGGTCAAGGAAGGCGCAAGGCACAACCCGGGGCGACCCGCCGATCCTGTCATGACGGCCGCTCCTCAGAGGGGCGAGCGGGTGATCGACTTGATGGGGCCGCGGGGATTGCCGGACATCTCGGCGATCTTGCGGTCCTGCTCCTCGATGAAGCCGCGGGCCGGCTCGTCGCCGTCCAGGCCGCCGACCAGCGTGCCGGGGACCTTGCGGTTGGAGGTGCGGGCGCCGTCTTCGTACAGCACGTCGAACAGCACGAAGGCGCTGTCCACCGGCTGCTTCTTCTTGGTCTTGGCCATGGGGGGAACTCCGAACGTCAGGGGGGGGCTTGTAGAGGAAAAGCGCGCAACGGAAAAGGGCACCGGTTTCCCGGTGCCCCCTCCGATGCCGTGCCGTGAGACGTGGCTCAGACGGCCTTCAGGTTCTCCGCCGAGGTCTTGCCGCGCTTCGGATCGCGCTGCTCCTCGTAGGACACCTTCTGGCCTTCATTCAGGCTGCGCAGGCCCGCACGCTCGACCGCGGAGATGTGGACGAAGACGTCCGCGCCACCGTTGTCCGGCTGAATGAAGCCATAACCCTTGGTGCTGTTGAACCACTTGACGGTACCGACGGGCATGATTGCTCTCCGATTAGTATGAAAGGCGCCGCATCGGCCGGTGCGGCGCATCAGACTGTGTCCAGGCATAGCGACGATCTGGGCACCCGAAGGCGTAGCAGGCCGGCAGTCCGAAGCAGAATGACAGGAGGGAAATTGGGACCGCTCCCCTCCTTTGCAAGGCGAAACAAGACGGGCAAATCTGGGTTGCAGACTTCGGCCCTACGCTCTGGCCGCCGCGCGCAGTTCCGCCGCCCTCAATTCTGTTGCTCTCAATTCCGCTGCCCGGGGCTCGGCCGCACGAAGTTCCGGCGCCTGGAGCGGGCGCGGGGCGTGGTCCAGCGGTTCCAGCAGAGGAATCTCCTCGGCGCTGTCCGGGGTGGCGTGCAGGTCGCGAAAGCGGCGGGCGGTGACCAGCACGCGGGATTCCAGGCTGCCGACCGCCCCGTTGTAGCTGCCCACGGCCTTTTCGAGCTGCCCGCCCAGCCGTTCCATATGGCCGCCCAGATCGTGCAGGCGCTTGTAGAGTTCGGCGCCCAGCGCACTGATTTCGCGGGCGCTGTCGGTCAGCCGCTCCTGCCGCCAGCCGTAGGCGACGGCGCGCAACAGCGCGATCAGCGTCGTCGGGGTGGCGAGGATCACCCGGTGGTCGATGCCCGCCTCGATCAGCGCCGGGTCGTGCTCCAGCGCCGCGGAGAAGAAGTTCTCGCCGGGCAGGAACAGCACGACGAATTCTGGGGAATCCGCGAACTGATCCCAATAGGCCTTGGTGCCGAGCTGCTTCATATGCTCCCGCACATGGCGGGCGTGGCGCGACAACCCGTCGCGGCGGGCGCCGTCGTCGGCCGCCTGCACGCCGTCGAGATAGCCCTCCAGCGGCGTCTTGGCGTCCACCACGATGGTCTTGCCGCCGGGCAGCTTGACCACGAGGTCGGGGCGCAGCCGGCCGCCGGCGGCCTCCACGCTCATCTGCTCCACGAAGTCGCAATGGTCCAGCATGCCGGCCATCTCGCAGACCCGGCGGAGCTGGATCTCGCCCCAACGCCCGCGCGCCACCGGGCTGCGCAGGGCGCGGACGAGGTTGCCGGTCTCCGTGCGGAGCTGGGACTGGGTCTCCACCAGCGACAGCACCTGCTGCTTCAGCCCCTCGTAGGCGCCGGCGCGGCTGCGCTCCATCTCCTGGATCTGGCCGTCCATGCGTTCCAGCGACTGGCGCACCGGGGCGACGATGTCGGCGATGGCGGTCTGCCGCTTCTCCAGGTCGCCGCGCGCCTGCTCCTGGAAGGTCGTCAGCGTCTCCTTGGCGAGGTCGAGGAAGCTTTGGTTGTTGGAGCGCAGGGCCTCCGCCGACAGGGCCTTGAAGCTGTCGGACAGGGTGGCCTGCGCGCGCTCCAGAAGGGCCAGCTTCTCCGCCGCCGACGCGCGCTCGCGGGCCAGCGTGGTGGACAGCTCCGCCTGCCGTTCGCGGGCGGCGGACAGCTCGCCGGTCAGCCGGGCGATCTGGTGGTCGCGGGCTTCGACCTCCTCCCGCAGGTCGCCCTCGATTCGCTCGGCGACGTCGAGCCGGGTGACCAGTTCGGCGTGGATGGCGGCGGCCTCCGCCTCGGCGCGTGCGGCGTAGAGGCGCACGATCATGCCCGCCAGGATCGCCCCGAGAAGGGCGCCGGCAAGGCCGCCGAGAAGCACCGACTGTGCGTCGAACGCGAATTGCATGAAATTCCCCGGAGATCGCTGCGAACGCCGAGACTACAGGAACGAATCAGGAAAGAGAACGGGCAATGAACAAAGAAGAACCCATCGGCGGTTCCGTTCCACTCGCGATTCGGGTCGGCGATGCGGGCTTGCCCGTCGTCCCCGTCTGCGCCATATCCGACGGATGCCCGACGATCCCTCCTCCCATTCCGGCTCTTCCCAAGGTCCCCTCAAGGGCCCCCGCGTCCGCACCATCCCGCCCGGCGAGGACCGCGAGCGGCTGACCTGTCCGGACTGCGGCTACATCGCCTACCAGAACCCGCTGATCGTCGTCGGGTCGGTGGCGACCTGGGAGGACCGCATCCTGCTGTGCCGCCGCGCCATCGAACCGCGCAAGGGCTACTGGACGCTGCCCGCCGGCTTCATGGAGGAGCGGGAAAGCACCATGGAGGGCGCCGCCCGCGAGGCGTGGGAGGAGGCGCGGGCCAGGATCGCCATCGATTCGCTGCTGGCCGTCTACGACATCCCACGCATCAGCCAGGTGCAGATGATCTTCCGCGCCCGCCTGCTGTCGCCGGACGTGTCGGCCGGGCCGGAAAGCCAGGAGGTCGGGCTGTTCCGCTGGGAGGAGATCCCCTGGGACGAGCTCGCCTTCCCGACCGTCCAGTGGGCTTTGCGCGAACACCGGTCGCGGCTGGGCCGCCAGGACTTCGCCCCGGCGGTGAACCCCACGCCGGACGTGCTGGCGCAGTGGGAGCGGATGCTCTAACTCCGATCACTCCACCCCGTTATTCCACGGTGGGCGCGGCGGGGAACTTCGCCACGAGTTCCGCCGTGCCCTGCTCGCGCTTCACGGTCAGCGGCAGCCATGTGCCGGGGGCCTGACGCTGCACCACCGCCGTCAGGTCGGTGGCTTCGCGGACCGGAGAGCCCGCAGCGGCGACCACAAGGTCGCCCGCTGTCAGGCCGGCGGCGGCGGCGACGCTGCCCTCGGTGACGGAGCGCACGCGCACACCCTCCGGTCCCGGCTCCAGCATCACGCCCAGCCGGGGGCGGGGCGTCTCGGCCGGCGCCTCGCTCGCGCCCAGCCCGTAGACCGCGTCGGCGATCCGCCCGTCCAACTCGGCGCAGGGGCGGTCCTCGTCCCAGGGCAGCAGGACGACGCTGTTCCGGACGCCGAGGTCGGCCAGCTGATGGGGGACACCGTCGCGGCCTTCGATATGCCCCTGGCCGAGGATGGCGACGACAGTCCGGTTGGTCTGGCGGTGGGTCTCGGCGATCCGCTCGGCCATGGCGCGGTCCCAGACGGATTGCGCCTCGACGAAGCGCTCGAAACTGCCGGAGCGGCGCTCGGTCGGGCCGTGGGCGGCCATCACCTGGCGCAGCCGCTCGGTGTAGGAGGCGGGGGGAGGGGCCGGGTCGCCCACGCCCTCCCGCTCGCCGGCGGGGACGGCGGCCCAGCCCTCGCGCGCGGTGCGGCTGACCAGCCCGCGGTCGACGTTCAGCGCGACCACCGGCAGCCGGTTCATCCGGGCGAAATGCAGGATCGGCAGGTAGAAGCGCGCGTCGTAGCCCCAGACCTTCGGCCAGTTGGTCTCGCGCAGCAGCTCCGCCTCGGTCAGCTGCCCGGCGCTCCAGCGGTCGAGGACCGGCTGGACGCTGCGTGGGAACATCTCCATGCCGACCGCCAGATCGGGGTTCAGCGCGTGCAGCGCCGCCAGGGTGTGAAGCTGCCAGCGGTGGTGGTCGGCGTCGTCGTGCCGCTCTCCCAGCAGCACGGCGGGCGATGCCGCGGCGCGGCGCAGCAGGTCGGCGGCGTTCAGCGGGCGCGCGGCGGCGTCGGCCCAGCCGCCGGGCGGCACGCAGGCATCGGTTCGGGCGGCGGCCTGCGCCGCAGCCGTGTCGCCCAGGCCGGCCAGCAGGCCGCCGGAAAGCAGAAGGGCAGCCATCAAACGGGGGAGCACGTCGGCGGCCCTCCTGGATATCGTGAAACGGTTGGACTCAGGCTGAAGGTTGGGCGGTGGAGCGCGCCCGTCAACGGTGGAGGGTCTGACCGGCAACGGCCGCGCTGGCGCGGTGCGACGAAGCGGGCTATCGTGGACATCATGCCGCACCGTAAAACCGTCATTCTGACCGGCGCGAGCCGGGGCATCGGCCACGCCACCGTTCAGCGCTTCAGCGCCGAGGGCTGGCGGGTCATTTCCTGTTCCCGCGAGGAGGTGCCGGACCATTGCCGGCGCGATCCGAACTGGACCCACCACATCCCGACGGACCTGTCCGATCCGGACAGCCGCGCCCGCTTCCTGGAGGAAGCCAACCGGGCTCTGGATGGAGCGCCGCTGCACGCGTTGATCAACAACGCCGGCATCTCGCCCAAGACGCCGATCAAGGAGCGACTCGGCTGCCTGAACGGGGCCATCGAAGGCTGGCACCGGGTGTTCGAGCTGAACTTCTTCGCCCCGCTGGTGCTGGCGCGCGGCTTCGCGGCGCCGCTGTCGCGGGCGAAGGGGGCGATCGTCAACGTGACCTCGATCGCCGGCCATTCGGTGCACCCCTTCGCCGGGTCGGCCTATTCGACGTCCAAGGCGGCGCTGTCCGGCCTGACCCGCGAGATGGCGGTGGAGTTCGCCGAGATCGGCGTGCGCGTCAACGCCGTGGCGCCGGGCGAGATCGAGACCGCCATGACCGGCCCGGAATACGACGTGCTGATCCCGCGCATCCCGCTGAAGCGCATGGGCACGCCGGAGGATGTGGCGGCGGTGGTCTTCTACCTGTGCGGCCCCGACTCGGGCTACGTCACCGGAACGGAGATGTTCATCACCGGCGGGCAGCATTTGTATTGATGCGGGTGGTCGCCCGTTGGGGGTAAGACTCTGGGCGCACAAGATTTACGCGGATTTCGCGGATTTAAAGCACGGATCACACGGATTTTTTCTGATGCTTGCTCGGCAATGGCTTTTTGAGAGGCTTCTGCTGAGCAAGATCAAAGAAAAATCCGTGTAATCCGTGGAAAGATCCGTGTAATCCGTGAAGTCCTTTTGCCCGCAAGACTCCTGAACCTCAGCCGAGGTTGTGCTTGGCCACCACCGCCGCGAAGTCGTCGCCGAAATGCTCGCCGACGCGGATGACCGAGACGCCGTGCGGGATTTCCTTGAGCGCCGGGTTGTCCAGGCTCATCGAGGTCAGCAGCGCCATCGGCACGTTGTGGGTGACGCTCATCGCGCGCAGGCCGCGGATCAGGTCCAGGCCGGACAGGCCGTCCATCACCATCGACGCGATCAGCATGTCCGGCGGGACGCGCACGGCGAGGCTGATCGATTCGATGGGGTCGCTGACCGTCACGGTGCGGAAGCCGCAGGCCGCCAGTTCGCTGCCCAGCTTCTTGGCGACGACCTTGGACGGGGTGACCAGCATGATCTCGACGTTGCTGATCTGGATGTCGGTGATCTCGAACTGGTAGCGCACCGGCAGGGCGCGGATGATCCGGTTCGTTTCCGCAACCTGCGGCTGCTCGGCGCGGTCCACCAGCTCGGCGATCCGGTCCACGAAGACCTGGGCGTCGTTCAGCTCGCGGGCCTCCAGCCGTTTCAGGCCGGACAGATACTCCTCCAGGCGGTGCGCGACGAGGCTGACGGTGGGGTAGCCGAAGCTGGTGCCCATGCCCTTGAAATTGTGGGCTTCCAGCCGGAGAACGCCAATGACCGCGGTTTCCTCCCGCGTGCCCTTGGCCACGCCTTCCAGTGCGGCGTTCATCACCTCCAACCGGTCGCGGGCGTCGTCCATGAATTCGACGCGCAGGCGGTCTTCGAGATCGTCGGGCGACAGGTTGGAAGCCATGGCGGGGGGTCCTGACTATGCTTTCGGGTTAGGCAGTATGGCCCGAAAACTACACCAGAACCCTAACGCGGAACAGACACTCGCATGAAAGGCGACGAAAACGCCGCGCCGATCACAACCGTGACAGGAGAGTGTTGAACCAGGCCAGCCGTTCCTCGGCCTGGGCGATGTCATGCTCCAGCCAATCGGCGAAATGGCCGTCGGTCCCCGCACTTCCCCGCTTCAGGTCGCCCAGACGCGCCAGCTCGGTCTCGCAGAGCGAGGCGAGGTGGTCAATCTGGTCGCGCTGCGACTCGACGTCCAGCAGATGCAGGAAACGCAGCTTCAGCGCGATGACCAGCTTGTTCAGCCCGTCCGCCGACGGAGCGCGGACGTTGGCGCGCATCAGCGTGTCGAACTCCGCCCGTCCGGCCTCGGTCGCGCCGAGCAGGGCGTTGTCCTCCATGCCGGTGCCGTCCAGCGCCTCGATCAGCCCCTCGTAGCGCAGCATCTCCAGCGACGTGCCCATGAGGTCGAGCGACGGGCCGACGATGCGGTCGAGGAAATGGCGGAGCGCGCCGGCCAGGTCGGCGTAACGCTGCGGCCCGTTCTGGATCAGCGTGCCCAGGACGGCGAGGCGCACGGCCTCCTTCGGCATCAGCGAGTTGTCACGGTACATGGCGAACCCCTGGGCGGTGGCGATTGGACGGCGGCTGTCGACGGTTGCGGACCGAACGTTGCGAAACGTTCTCAGCAACGTCTAAAGGTAAGGCGCTCCGGCCCACAAGTCCAGAGCGCCGATGCCGTTATCGCCGGGAGATCACCGAATCCCCTCCTGCGCGCGGGAGAGCGCGCAGGAGGGGGTGAGGGGTTACGCCGCCAGACGCAGGTCCAGGCGGCTCCACACGTCGAGCAGGGCGTCGACGAGGCGCGCCATTTCGGCGTCGCTGTGCAGCGGGGTGGGGGTGAAGCGCAGGCGCTCGCCGCCGCGCGGCACGGTCGGGTAGTTGATCGGCTGGACGTAGATGTCGTGCCGTTCCATCAGCTCGTCCGAGGCGCGCTTGCAGCGGTGGGCGTCGCCGACCATCACCGGAACGATGTGGCTGGCCGACGGCATCACCGGCAGGCCGGCCTCGGCCATCAGCCGCTTCAGCGTCGCCGCGCGCTCCTGGTGCTGGTCGCGCTCCGTCTGGCTCTGCTTCAGATAACGGATGCTGGCGAGAGCCCCGGCGGCCAGGACCGGCGACAACGAGGTGGAGAAGATGAAGCCGGCGGCGAAGCTGCGGATGCAGTCGACCAGCGCGGTGGAACCGGTGATGTAGCCGCCCTGCACGCCGAAGGCCTTGCCCAGCGTGCCCTCGATGATGGTCAGCCGGTCCATGGCGCCGTCGCGCTCCGCCACGCCGCCGCCGCGCGGGCCGTACATGCCGACCGCGTGCACCTCGTCCAGATAGGTCATGGCGCCATGCTTGTCGGCGACGTCGCACAGGTCATGGATCGGGGCGACGTCGCCGTCCATGGAATAGACGCTCTCGAACGCCACGACCTTCGGGCGGTCCGGGGCGATCTGCGACAGCAGCTCGTCCAGATGCTTGGGGTCGTTGTGGCGGAAGATGTGCTTCTCGGCGCCGCTGTTGCGGATGCCGGTGATCATCGAATTGTGGTTCAGCGCGTCCGACAGGATCACGCAGTTCGGCAGCAGCTTGCCCAGCGTCCCCAGCGTCGCGTCGTTGGACACGTAGCCGGAGGTGAAGAGCAGCGCCGCCTCCTTCTGGTGAAGGTCGGCCAGCTCGCGCTCCAGCAGCACATGGTAGATGTTGGTGCCGGAGATGTTGCGCGTGCCGCCGGCGCCCGCACCCACGCCGTCGACGGCGTCGTGCATCGCCTGCAGGACGACCGGGTTCTGGCCCATGCCCAGATAGTCGTTCGAGCACCAGACGGTGACCTGCCGCTCCTTCCCGGAGGCGTCGCGGAAGGTGGCTTTCGGAAAGTTCCCCGCGTGCCGTTCGAGGTTGGCGAAGACCCGGTAGCGGCCATCCTGTTTCAGGCTGGCGATCTGGGTGCGGAAAAAGCTCTCGTAATCCATCGCGCGTTCCGTTCGCATTCATCCGAAGGGGCGGGTGCAGTCCGGGCAGTCCAGCCACCGGGCCTAGCACGTTAGGAAGATGGCATGATCGTTGCCGTGTTGCCACCCGGCATTGACCGAGGTCAAAAGGTCTGCCCTGTGAGACACCAATTCTCCCCGATCCGCCGCGGCGGGACCATTCGACCTATGGATGATCGCTTGGTCGGAGCGTTTCCCGCCCGGTGCCCGTTGCACCGTTGCCGCCGTTGGGAAACACCCTTTCGCCCTCCCGTTTCATTGATGATTCCAAGTGATTGCGAATGTTCCCGAGGTATAACGGAGCGCAAGTTTTGCTGAATATGCTGTCCGATTGCGCCGAATACCTTTGTTGAGCTCTTTTACGAACAAGGTGGTATGGACGCTGACAAGGGAAGGTGAGAGCATTCATTCAAGACGTTGATGAGGAGTGTTGCGCCATGAATGCCGTTCTGACCTTCGACAGCGCGCGAGGCCGGCGAGTGTCGGGTTTGGAGCCCGGCCGTGGCGCCATTGCCCCCGGTGGGAGCATGGTCATCCCTTTCCGCCCGGCGTCCGCCGCCGCTGTGTCCCCGGCGCCGTCCCTGCCGCGGCGTCCCGCCGTGCCGTCGTCGCTCCGCTCCGACGCGGTGACCCGTGCCGACGAGGGGCCGACGGACGAGTCCGCTCCGCCGGCGGGGCGTCTGGCGCGTCTGATCTTCATGGCCAGCGTGGGCGGTTACATGGCCGTGCACGAGGACACGCTGGTGCAATTGAACGGGCGGATGGTCTGGCCGACCGCCGACGCGCTGATCCGCGACGCGGCAGCGGCCGGCGTCCCGGTCTCGTCCCACGTCATCAACACCGCCCGATCCTGAGCACCGCTTCGGAATGAAAAAGGGCCGCCCGCGCCGGATGGCGGGGCGGCCCTTTCCCGTCGCGGAACCGGCCGTTAGCCGCGCAGGACGGGGATCGCGGCGTCCAGCGCCGTGGTCAGGCGGTCGAACATCAGGTTGATGTCCGCCTCGCCGATGACCAGCGGCGGGCAGACCGCCACGCTGTCGCCCATGGCGCGGATGATCAGGCCGTTCTCCTGGCTCAGCCCGTTCACCACCGCGCCGGCCCGGCCCACCGGATCGAACGGGGTCTTGCTCTCCTTGTCGGCGACCAGTTCGAGGGCGCCGATCAGGCCGACGCCGCGCGCCTCGCCGACCAGAGGATGGTCGGCCAGGGCCTTCAGACGGCGCTGGAACAGCGGGGCGACGGCGCGGACATGGCCGATCAGGTCCCGCTCCTCGTAGATCTTCAGCGTCTCGATCGCCACCGCCGCCGCCACCGGGTGGGCGGAGTAGGTGTAGCCGTGGCCGAAGGTGCCGATCTTCTTGCTCTCCTCGACACAGGCCCGGTAGACCGCGTCCGACACCATCACCGCGGAGATCGGCAGGTAGCCGGAGGACAGCTGCTTGGCGCAGGTTATGATGTCCGGCTGCATGCCCATGGTCTGGCTGCCCCAGAAATTCCCGGTGCGCCCAAAGCCGCAGATCACCTCGTCGGCGACCAGGAGGATGTCGTACTTCTTCAGGATCGGCTGGATCTTCGCGAAGTAGGTCGCGGGCGGGACGATGACGCCGCCGGCCCCCATCACCGGCTCCGCGAACATGGCGGCGATGGTCTCCGGCCCTTCGGCCAGGATCAGCGCCTCCAGGCTTTCCGCCAGACGGGTCGCGAAATCCTCCTCGCTCTCGCCCGGCTCGGCGAAGCGGTAATGGTGCGGGCAGTCGGTGTGCTGGATGCGGGCGATCGGCAGGTCGAAGTCGCGGTGGTTGTTCACCAGGCCGGTCAGGCTGGCCGTCGCCACAGTGACGCCGTGATAGGCCTTCACCCGCGACAGGATCTTCTTCTTCTCCGGCCGGCCCAGCGCGTTGTTGTAATACCAGACCAGTTTGACGGCGGTGTCGTTCGCCTCCGACCCGGAGTTGGCGAAGAACACCTTGGACATCGGCACCGGGGCCAGCTTGATCAGCCGCTCCGCCAGATCGATGCCCGGCTCGTGGCTCTTGTGGCCGAAGACGTGGTAGGTCGGCAGTTTGCGCATCTGGCGGGTGGCGGCCTCGACGAGGCGCTCCTCGCCCCAGCCCAGCGACACGCACCACAGGCTGGCCAGACCCTCGATGTATTCCTTGCCGCTGTCGTCGAAGACGCGCACGCCCTCGCCGCGCTCGATGATCAGCGGACCCTGGGTCTCGTGCGCGTGCAGGTTGGTGTAGGGGTGGAGGAAATACGCCTTGTCGCGGCTGGCGGCGGAGTTCCCGGCGCCATGATTGTCGGGCCCGGAATTTTCAGTCGCCGCGACGCCCTGTTCGGTCATGATCTCTATCCCTGTGTTCACTGCCGGTGTCGGTCGTTGCCGATGTTGCTTCGCCGATGTTGAAAATGTTAAACGGCGCCCCCGATCATAGGCATGGTTGGCCCTCCTGACAAAGCCGGAGAATCGGGGGGTGGAGCGGGCATTCCCGTCCTGCATGGCACCCCGCCCGCTGGCGGGACTCTTCGCCACGCGGACACGCCGGTGCACGGTGTTAGAGAATGTGACCGGATCTCCGCGTCTTGGCGGTGGAAGAAGTCTTCGCTCGGACCCGTTGCGCGAGGTCCGGCGATTCGGACGGGAAGGGGACACATGATCACTTTGTATGGAATGCCGAGCAGCGCATCGATGGCGCCGCACATCCTGCTGCGCGAGATCGGGCTGCCCTTTGACCTGGTCATGCTGGACCGCGCCACCGCGGCCCACAAGGCGCCGGACTATCTGCGCCTGAACCCCAACGGGCGGGTGCCGACTCTGGTGGAGGGCGATCTTGTGCTGTTCGAGGCGGCGGCGATCTGCCTGCATCTGGCCGATTCGCATCCGGCCGCCGGACTGGCCCCGGCGCTTGGCACGGCGGAGCGCGCGCGTTTCTACCAGTGGCTGGTCTTCCTGACCAACACCGTCCAGGCCGACATGTTGGTCTATTTCTACCCGGAGCGCCACGCCGAAGGGGCGGAGGCGCAGGCCTCGGTCAAGGAGATGGCGGAGGCGCGGCTGCTGGAGCGCTTCAGGCTGCTGGACGGTCAACTGGGCGACGCGGCGTGGTTCCTCGGCGACCGCTACAGCGCCGTCGACCCCTACCTGTTCATGCTGGCCCGCTGGACCCGCTTCATGGGCACGCCGGCGCGCAGCCTGCCCAACCTCGGCCCTTACCTCGCCCGCGTGCTGGAGCGCCCTGCGGTCACGGCGGCGTTCGAGGCCGAAGGGCTCGGCGCGCCCTATTATTGATTGGAAGAAGGGTTGCCGCTCCGTCTTGAAAGCGGAGCGGCATCAGCCGCTCAGCGCGGCACCTGCCAGGGAAGATGCTCGGCCCCGACCAGCCGGTCGGCGTCGGCGGCGGGCATCGGGCGGGCGAAATGGTAGCCCTGTCCATAGTCGCAGGCCAGCGCGCGCAGCAGGTTGGCGTCGGCGCTCGTCTCGATGCCCTCGGCGATGACGTCGAAGCCGAGAAGCCGCGCCAGATCCATGATGATGCGGACGATGGCGCGGTTCTCCTCCGACTGGTGCATGGCCATGACGAAGGAGCGGTCCACCTTCAGGCTGTCGATGGGCAGCTTGTGCAGGTAGGACAGCGACGAATAGCCGGTGCCGAAATCGTCGATGGACATCTTGATGCCCAGCCCGCGCAGGGTCTGCAGCAGGCGGATCGACTGCTCGGCCTTTTCCATGACCGCGCTTTCGGTGATCTCCAGCTTGATCCAGGACGGCTCGGCCCCGGTCTCGCGCAGCACCTCGCGCACCAGCGCGACCATGTCGGGATCGTTCAGCTGGCGGGTGGACAGGTTGATGCTCATGAACAGGTTGGCGGAGCCGGGAAGGCGCTGGTCCTGCCATTGGGCGATCTGCCGGCACGCCTCGCGCAGCACCCAGGCGCCCAGCGTGACGATCAGGCCGGTGCTCTCGGCGATCGGAATGAAGACGCCGGGGGGGATGTTGCCGCGCTCCGGATGGTTCCAGCGCACCAGCGCCTCGAAGCCGGCCAGCCCGCCGGTGACCATCTCGACGATCGGCTGGTAGGCGACCCACAGCTCCTCGCCGCGCTCCAGCGCGCGGCGCAGGTCGTGCTCCAGCCGGACCTGTTCGACGACGCGGGCGTGCATGGCCGGGTCGAACCAGGCGTGGCGTCCGCCACCCTGCTCGCGGGCGCGGCCGGTGGCGATCTCCGCGTCGCGCAGCACGTCCTCCGGACGGGTGTGGGTGTCGCAGGAGGCGGCGACGCCGATGCTGGCCGACAGGAAAACCGAGGCGCCCGACGCCGTCTTGGCGGAGCGGACCAGCGACGCGATGGTGGACAGCCGCTCCTCCACCGCGAGCGGGTCCTGGGTGCCGCCGATCAGCAGCGCGAAGGCGTGGTCGCTGATGCGGGCGATCAGGTCGACCGACCCGGCCCGCACGCTCAGCCGCGTGGCGACGTCGGTCAGGATCTCGTTGGCGAAGCCCTGGCCCAGGCTGGTGCGCACGTCGACGAAGCGGTCGAAATCGACGATCACCACCGTGAAGGGTTCCCCCATCGCGTGGAAATCGGCCATGTGCTTGACCAGCAGCAGCCGGTTCGCCAGCCCGGTCACCGGGTCGTAGTAGGCCAGCCGGAAAAGGTCGTCCTGGGTGCGGCGCCGCTCCGTCATGTTCTGCATGATGACGAAGTAGCCGGCGATGGAGCTGTCCGGGTCGCGGTAGGGCGCGTACACCCGCAACACGTAGTCGTTGCCGCCGTTGGACCGGGGAAGCCAGCCCTCCACCTGCACCGTCTCGCCGTCGAGCGCGCGTTCAACCGCGGCGCTGTTGTTGCGCAGCGTCTCCGGGCCCAGGATGTCGCCCACCGTGGTCCCGATGAGGGCGTCCAGCTTGCGGCCCATATAATCCAGATACGCCTGGTTGCCGTAGAGGTGCCGCCGCTGCGTGTCGAGCAGGCCGACCATCGCCGGCATGACGTCGAGAAGTTGCCGCAGGGTGTCGAGCGCCGGAGCCCCGGAAGCGGTGCCGGACAGGGCTGCGGCAAGCGAGGCGAGATGAGGGTCCGGCTTCATGGGCGGGAATGGTCGAGACACCGTTGGGAAAACCACGATCAACACTTACGCGAAAGAATGCCCGCCCGTCAAAACCAAAGCCGCCGAAGATGGTGGAAAGCATCGCCCCACTATAATGGGCGAACGACCGGGCCAACCATCATACTCGGGTATTCGTGCAAATCACGGTTGATGTTTCGGGCGGAGTTGATTGGATTTGTGGCATCGGCGGTGTTCCGGGCCGGCGGGTCGTGTGGCGATCCACGGCGGACCACGACAGGTTGCCGGCGTCGCCGCAGGCAATCGTAGGCCCGCCGAATCGTAGGCCCAAGGATGGTCCGGACGGGCGCGCAGATGCGGCATGTCAGCGTTCTCCATTCTGACCGTCGTCAGAACCGGCCACCGCAGGCTATAATTTCGACCAATGCGCGAGAAGAGGTGGTGCGCCACGATCGCCACCCGCGCCAGCGAGGGAGAATCGCCATGGCACTCAAGGATTTGCTGGTGGTCGTCGACGACACCGCCGCCGCAGCGGCGCGAATCGATGCCGCCGCCCAACTGGCCGCGCGCACCGACGGCCACATCACCGGCCTCTACCCCATCGTTCCGCTGACACTGCCGGGCTATGTCGAGGCCGAACTGCCGGACGAGGTGCGCGCCATGCAGCGGGGCTTCACCGAAAGCCAAGCGGCCAAGGCGGAAGCCCTCTTCGACGACGCGGTGCGCCGCAACGGCCTGACCGACCGCTCGGAGTGGCGGGCGCTCTATGGGCATCCGACGGACAGCGCGGCGCTGCACGGGCGCTACGCCGACGTGCTGGTGGTCGGGCAGGCCGATCCGCACCGCGACCGCGACCGCCCGATCGCCCTGCCGCAGGATCTGGTGTTCGAATGCGGGCGCCCGCTGCTCGTCGTGCCCTACGCCGGCAGCTTCCCGCACATCGGGGAGCGCGTTCTGGTCGCCTGGAACGGCAGCCGCGAGGCAGCCCGCGCGGTGGCCGACGCCATGCCCATCCTGACCGCCGCCAAGCGCGTGGTGGTGATGGCCGTCAATCCCAAGGCCGGTCCCGTCGGCATCGGCGACGAGCCGGGGGCGGACATCGCCAAGCACCTGTCGCGCCATGGCTGCCGGGTTGAGGCCACCCACATCGTGACCGACCAGATCGATCCGGGCGACACGCTGCTGAACACGGTCGCCGACGAATCCTGCGATCTGCTGGTCATGGGCGCCTATGGACGGTCGCGGCTGCGCGAACAGGTGCTGGGCGGCATGACCCGCTACATGCTGGAGCACATGACGGTTCCGGTCCTGATGAGCCATTGAGGCCATTCGGTCGTCCGGGAATAGTCCGGCGGGGCCGCCTGTTCATCCCAGTGTGGCGGCGCCGGGCTTCGGCCGAAAGACTTTGGTCGATGGGCTTGCATCGACGGGCGCCGCGGACCTGCGAAGGAAGGCCGGCATGAGCGCGCTGATTTCCACATTCCTCCACCGCGTGCGTCCTTCGGGCATCGCCGCGGTGTTCCGTCCGGCGGCCCGCATGGCGGTGCTGGGCATCGCCGGGGCGCTGGCGCTGGCCGTCCTGCCGACGACGGCGGACGCGCACGGCCCGCGCGACCGCGGGTCCTGGTATGGCGGTCCTCCCTATGGTGGGCCGTCGGTGATCGTGCCGCCGCCGGGAAGCCGGGTGATCGTCGTGCCCGGCTACCGCCCGCCGCCGCCCATCGTGGTCGCTCCGCCGCCCTATTGGGGGCCGCCGCCCCGCCATCACCACCACCGCGGATGGCGCAACGATTGGGGGCCGCGTCCCTATCCGGGACCGAGCGTGCAGTTCTACGGCGGCTGGTCCGCCGGCCGGGGCTGGTGAAGGCGCGATCCGCTTGAAGCCGGTCCGGAGGATGCCGGTCCATCCGCAAGAAGGCTTCCCGTCATCGGCACCGAAGCGGCGCATTCTCGCATGGACATCATCCCGTTGCCCGGCCATGCTCGCCGTGGTGGCGCTTGGTTTCGAGCGCCGCGCCGTGCGTGCATGAGGGTGCGATGTCCTTTTCCAAGCAAGAAACGAGTGTTCGACGGACCGCGAGACGCGGCCTGACCGCGGCGGTGCTGGGGGTGACGGTCCTGTCGCTCGGCGCCTGCGCCAGCCAGAGCCAGAACCGCTACAGCTACCGGGACGTCGGCCATGCGACCTCGGTCGATTTCGGCACCGTGATGGCGAGCCGTCCGGTGGACATCCAGGGTCAGAACACCGGGGCCGGCGGGCTGGTCGGCGCCGCCGCGGGCGGGCTGGCGATGTCCAACGTCGGCAAGGGCTCCGGCAACGTGGCGGCGATCCTGGGCGGCGCGCTGGTGGGCGCCGTGGCCGGCGCCGTGGCGGAGCAGGCGATCTCGGACCGCATGGGGATCGAGTATGTGGTGACGCTGGCCACCGGCCGGACCATCACCATCGTGCAGGAGCAGGCGGCCAACGAGCCGGTCTTCGCCCCCGGCCAGCGCGTGATGGTGCAGACGAACGGCACCTACCAGCGCGTCCTGTCCGCCGACCATCTGCCGACCGAGACGAGCCGCCCCAAGGGCATCAAAGTGGTGGATTGAAGCCGGCTGGTCGCCGGTCGGCAGCCAACGACCCGGCACAGGGCATCCTCCCGCCTGTTGATCCGAGGCAACGATGGAACGCTGCGTGGGAGGGTGATCCGATGCCGGGCGGAACAGTGAAAAAGGCGGCGTGTCTGCGAACCGTCCTGCGGGGCGGGGCCATGGCGTCGGCGGTCCTCGTGGCTGCTTGCGCCGGGCTGAGTCCACCGCCTCAGGCCGCTCCCGAGCCCGGCGCGGTGAGCGCCCTGGACCGGCTGAGCCCGAGCCGCTGCAATGGAGCCGTCGCCTCGTCCCTCGCCGGGGTGCGTATCCCGGTGTCCGACGTCCGCTATCTTGCCTATGGCCTGTATCGCAACATACCCGGGGACATCGTCGGCTACGACGCGTGGGTCGGCTTGAACAGCCAGCCCGGAGCCGTGGTGGTGCAACTCGATGAAATCTGCACGCCGCGTCAGATCTACGCGCGCGAGGGCGCCCGGCTTCCCGACGCCCGATGACGCGCCGGCGGCTCCTCCATGGGCCGTGACCAGTTCCACATAAAAAAACTGCCGCTAACCCATTGGGCTAGCGGCGAGTTGAACAGGGAGGCTTCACGTCTGGGAGACGCTGGGTCCGAGGACCCAACCCCGGAAGCGGGCTTCCGGGACGAAACGCCGGATGCTGCGGCGCAACATCCAACGCCCAAGATTTGACCATTCTGCCCAAAGGATTCCATCCCCAAATATCCAATTCGGCCATGCGCGAACCGCATAGCTTGTAAAGCATTGAAGAGGAACGAGAAATTGGCGTGCGGAGGCGTATGGAGCTGAAGGGTGGGTGGCCCCGCGGGGAAAACGGCAACCGTATTGCAAAGATGCGGGATGGGTTTCGGTACAATCCGTACAAAAAGAAAGGCGCCCGGCATGGCTGCACGGGCGCCTTTGCATCAAAAACAGGCAAACACCTTGCCTGCACAACGACTGGGCTGGGTCAGAAGGCCGACTCCGCCACCTTCTTCACCAGGAAGTCGCGGAACACCGCGATGCGCTTGGAATGGCGCAGTTCCTCGGCGTAGACGAAGTAGGCGTCGACCTTTGGGCCGTCCACGTCGGGCAGGACGCGCGTCAGCTCCTTGCTGCCGTCGACCAGGAAGTCGGGCAGGGCGGCGATGCCCAGGCCGCTCTCCACGGCGCGGTACATGGCGTAGATGCTGTTCACCTGGAGGATCGGCTTGCGGGCCCCCGGGGCCGGATCGCCGACCTCGTTGATCCAGTTGACGTTGGCGATGGGCGCGCGGACGTCCGGCGGGTAGGCGACGATGTCGTGCCCGTCCAGGTCGGCACCGATCTTCGGCGCGCCGCGCTTCTTCAGATAGTCCTGGTGGGCGTAGAGGTGGAAATGCACCGACATCAGGTGGCGCTGGATCAGGTCGGGCTGGCGCGGCGTGTTCATGCGGATGGCGATGTCCGCCTCGCGCATCGCCAGATCCAGCTCGTTGTCGTCGATCAGCAGGGTGAGCTGGATGTCCGGGTAGATCGACAGGAACTCGTTGACGCGCGGGGTCAGCCAGGTCGAGCCGAAGGCCACCGTGGTGGTGACGCGCAGCGGCCCCTTCGGATGCTCCCGGCTTTCGGTCAGCATCGCCTCGGTCATCGACAGCTTGGCGAAGACGTCGCGGGCGGTGCGGTGCAGAAGCTCGCCCTGCTCGGTCAGGATCAGGCCGCGCGCGTGCCGGTGAAACAGCGGCACGCCGAGGCTCTCCTCCAGCGCGCTGATCTGGCGGCTGACCGCCGACTGGCTGAGGTTCAGCGTCTCGCCGGCGTGCGTGAAACTTCCAGCCTCGGCCACGGCGTGGAAGACCCGAAGCTTGTCCCAGTCCATCATGCCTGTCTTGCTGCCCGCGCCCTGGCGGGGAGCCTCCCGTTCATTCTTGAAGACGGCGCATAGCCGCCATGCTCATTTATACCGGGAACGCGCGGCGAACGCACCCCCAACCAAAGGCGCACCGCACGAAAAAGAGCCAAGCTTGGTAAGAATTTTCCGATGTGCTGCGAAGAGCGCACATTTGTTTATCCCGCATTGTGGGATTTTTACCTTCTCCGCAACCGAAGGACGACTTCGCCGCGCTGGATTTGCTCGGAGGACAATCGAGGACCGGCGTGGCAGCCGGAGACTCGGGCCGGCGACCCCTGGGAAGGCACCTTACTTGCTGTTGCGGCCCCCTGTTGCGGCCCCCTGTTGCGGTGGGGCTTCCCCCCTTGCGCGGTTGCGCCGGGCGGGCGGCGGATCGCTAATCGGGGGTGACGCGGATTTGGGAAGGAGGGGTTCCGAATGCCCGATCAGCATCAGCCGGCGCTCACCCGCGATCAGGTGATCGACATCTGCGGGCGCCTGGACGACATGCGCATCGCCAGCATCATCGGCACGGGCGCGACGCCCGCCGAATTGATGGAGGCCACCAGCTGGACCGGTGCCGACGATTACATGGGGGAGGCGACGCGGCATCCCCCCTCGGGCCGGGTCGCCCGGCTCCTGGAGCTTCTCAAGGCCGACGAGCCGGACTGGGAAGACCGCTGATCCGGCCGCCTTTGATCCGGCTGCGGTTCAGTCGGCCGCTTCCAGCGCGCGCGGCGGCTCCTTGGCCCGCGCGCGGGCGCGGTGGCCGCTGATCTCGGCGCCGGCGTCGGGCGGCAGGCGCAGGAAGAACAGGGCCGAGACGCAGGCCATCCCGCCGACCGTCAGGAAGGCCGGCACGAAGTCGGTCGGCGTCAGCGTCGCGCCGGGGCCGCCGGTGACGCTCTGCGTCAGGTGCAGCACCGTTGCCCCGACCGCGACGCCCAGGCTGAGCGAGACCTGCTGCATCACGCTGGCCAGCGTGTTGGCGCGGCTCAGGCACTCCTTGGGCACCTCGGCGTAGGCCAGGCTGTTCAACCCGGTGAATTGCAGCGATCGGAAAAAGCCGCCCATCAGCAGCGCGCCCAGGATGACCCAGTGCGCCGTCTCGGGCCGGAAGGCGGCGTAGCTCGCCAGGATCAGGCCGCTGAGCAGCGCGTTGGCGGTCAGCACCCGGCGGAAGCCCAGCCGGCGCAGGATGGGGCCGGCCAGCGCCTTCATGGTCAGCGCCCCGGCGGCCCCGGCGAAGGTCAGCGCCCCGGACTCGAAGGGCGTGCGCCCGAAGCCGACCTGCAGCATCAGCGGCATCAGGAAGGGCACCGCGCCGATGCCGATGCGGAACAGCGTCCCGCCCATGACCGAGGCGAAGTAGGTCGGCAGGCGCAGCAGCGAGGGGTCGAGCACCGGCCGCTCCATCCCGCGGGCGTGGCGCAGGTAGAGCCACGCGGCGGCGAACCCCAGCCCCAGCACTCCGGCCACCGCGACGGGCGGCAGCACCCCGCGCCCGACATTCTCCAGCCCGAACATCAGCGCGGCCAGGGCCAGCGCGCTCAGCATGAAGCCGCGGCCGTCGAAGGGGTCGCGCTCGGTCTCGCGCACGTTGGGGATCAGGGCCAGCACCAGCGCGATCCCGATCAGCCCGATCGGCACGTTGATGTAGAAGATCCAGCGCCAGGAGGCGTAGGTGGCGATGAAACCGCCGACCAGCGGCCCCAGCGCCGGGCCGATCAGCGCCGGCAGGGTCATCTGGGCCATGGCGGCGACCAGCTTCTCCTTGGGCACCGTCTTCAGCAGGATCAGCCGCCCGACCGGCACCATCATCGCGCCGCCCAGCCCCTGGACGATGCGCGCGCCCACCAGCTCGTACAGCCCGTCCGCCTGGCCGCAGAGGATCGAGCCGACGGTGAACACGCCGATGGCCGCCGCGAAGACCGTCCGCGTGCCGTAGCGGTCGGCCATCCAGCCGCTGACCGGCAGGAACACCGCCAGCGCCAGCATGTAGGAGGTCATGGCGAGGCTGAGGCGCAACGGGTCCTCGCCCATCGACCGCGCGATCTCCGGCAGCGCGGTGGCGATCACCGTCGCGTCCAAATTTTCCATGAACAGAGCGCAGGCGATGATGAAGGGAATGTAGCGGGTGGCGCGGGGCATGGTGGGAGGCATGGCGGGGATGGGGCGGTGGGACGGGGGAGGCAGTTTTCCCAATCTGGACTTCCCCCGTCCGGAAACCACCGCTATGGCGCGAACCCTGGCATGCGCGGCCGCTCAGCGCCCTTTGAAGACCGGCTTGCGTTTCTCCAGGAACGCCCGGTAGCCCTCGCGGAAATCCTCCGTGCCGAAGCAGTGGTAGCATTCGGCGATCTCCGCCTCCGACAGCGGGGCGGGGTCGGACAGGCGGCGGACGAACTGCTTGTGTAGGCGGGCGGCCAGCGGGGCGCCCCCGGCGATGCGTTCGCAGGTCGCGGCGATTTCCTCCTCGAAGGCCTCGTCGGCGACGAGGCGGTGGACCAGCCGCTTGTCCTTGGCCTCCTCCGCGCCGAAGACGCGGCCCTCCAGCAGGATCTCCAGCGCCGCCGGGCCGCCCGCGATGTCGTGGAGCAGCTTCAGCTCCGGCAGCGCCATGGAGATGCCGAGCCGGCTGACCGGCACGCCGAAGCGGCTGCCCGCCGTGCAGACCCGCAGGTCGCAGGCCAGCGCGACGGCCAGCCCGATGCCGCAGCAGGCGCCCTGGATGGCCGCCAGCGTCGGGTGCGGCAGATCGCGCAGCAGGGCCAGCCCCTCGTCCATCAGCACGCCGTAGTCGGCGCCCTGCTCGGGGCTGTTGCGCTCCGTCTCGAATTCGGAGATGTCGGCGCCGGGGCTGAAGGCCCGCCCGCCGGCGCCGCGCAGAACCACCGCGCGCACCGTTTCGTCGGCGCCGAGCCGGCGCAGCAGCGGGATCAGCGCCTGCCACATCGGCTTGTCGAAGGCGTTCAGCTTGTCGGGGTTGCTGAGGGTCAGCGTGGCGACGACGCCGTCGCGGCTCAGGGTCACGGTGCCGGCCATGGCCTGTCGGGCTCCCCATCCATTCGGTTGCGTATGGGAAAGACCACAAACACCGGCGGCCCCGTTCCGTCAAGGGCTTCCCTTGGGGCTTCGCAAAGCCTGCTTCCACTCTGGACCGCAAGGCCGCGGGTCCCCATAGTTCGTAGCCGGGACTTCACCGGACGGAGATGACGCCGCGATGCGAACGGGATTGGCGCGAACGGGATTGGCCGCTTTCACCCTGGCCGCCGCTCTGGCCGCCGCCCCGATGGGCTCGTCCGCGCAAGCGGCGAAGGACGAGCTGGTGATCGGCATGACCCAGTTCCCGTCCAACTGGCACCCCTCCATGGAAGCGATGATGGCGAAGAGCTACGTCCTGTCCATGGCGCGCCGGCCCTTTACCGCCTACGACCCCGACTGGCGGCTGACCTGCCTGCTCTGCACCGAGCTGCCGGCGCTGGACAAGGGCACCGCGGAGTATGAGACGCGGGCCGACGGCAAGAAGGGCATCAAGGTCACCTACACCATCAACCCCAAGGCGACCTGGGGCGACGGCACGCCGGTGACGACCGAGGACGTGCTGTTCACCTGGACGGTGGGCAAGCACGCGCAGAGCGGCTACAGCAACTTCGACCTGTTCGCCCGCGACATCGTGGCGATCGACGCGAAGGACGAGCGCACCTTCACCATCCACCGCGACAAGGCGGTGTGCAGCTACGCCGAGATCAACGACTTCGAGATCCTGCCCGCCCATCTGGAGCGCGCGGTGTTCGAGGCCGACCCGGCGACCTACCGCAACCGCTCCAAGTACGAGACCGACACGACGAACCCCGGCCTGTGGTTCGGCCCCTACCGCATCGCCCAGGTCGAGCCGGGCAGCCATGTGGTGCTGGAGCCCAACCCGACCTGGTGGGGCGCGAAGCCGGCCTTCAAGCGGGTGATCGTGAAGTCCATCGAGAACACCGCCGCGCTGGAGGCCAACCTGCTGGCCGGGCAGGTCGACATGGTGCCGGGGGAGACCGGCCTGCCGCTCGACCAGGTGCTCGCCTTCGAGAAGCGGCACGGCAGCCGTTACAACGTCTTCTACAAGCCGGGCCTGTTCTTCGAGCATGTCGAGCTGAACCTCGACAACCCGGCGCTGGCCGATGTGCGGGTGCGCCGGGCGCTGCTCCACGCCATCGACCGCGAGGCGATCTCCAAGCAGCTCTACGACGGACGCCAGCCGGTCGCCCACAACGAGATCAGCCCGCTCGACCGCGTGCACGCGCCGGGCTACCCGACCTACGCCTTCGACCCGGCGCTGGCCGGCAAGCTGCTGGACGAGGCGGGCTGGAGCGAGCGGCGCGCCGGGGTGCGTCACAACGCCAAGGGGGAACGGCTGTCGCTGGAGATCATGACGACCGCCGGCAACCGCTCCCGCGAGGTGCTGCAGCAGGTGCTCCAGGCGCAGTGGCGGCAGGCCGGGGTGGAGGTTCGCATCGTCAACGAGCCGGCCCGCGTCCTGTTCGGCGACACGCTGGAGAAGCGCCGCTTCAAGTCGATGGCGCTGTTCGCCTGGATCAGCGCGCCGGAGAACATCCCGCGCACCATCCTGCATTCCAGCATGATCCCCACGGAGGCCAACAACTGGGCGGGCCAGAACTACACCGGCTACCGGAACCCGGAGATGGACAAGGTCCTGGAGGACCTGGAGCATGTCTGCGAGCCCGACGCCAACCGCGCGCTCTGGGCGAAGCTGCAGACGCTCTACGCCCAGGACCTGCCGAACCTGCCGCTGTTCTTCCGCGCCGATCCGTTCATCCTGCCGCCCTGGCTGGAGGGCGTGGTGCCGACCGGACATCTGGATTCCAGCACGCTGTGGATCGAGACGTGGAAGGCGAAGGAGTGAAGGGGCTGTCGCGGTTGGTTGCCCCCACCCTCCCACGCTTGCGCGTGGGTCCCTCCCTCCCCCGCTCTCGGCGGACCAAAGGTCCGCCTGCCGCGTCAGCGCAAACCATAGGTTTGCGCGAGAGCTTCGCGGGAGAGGGAAAGTTGGCCCCCTCTCCCGCGAAGCGGGGGAGGGCTGGGGAGGGGGCAAATGGGACCATGACCAGCCCATGACCCGCTTCCTCGCCTCCCGCCTGCTCCAGGCGCTGGTCGTCCTGCTGCTGATGAGCTTCGTCATCACCGTCCTGATGACGCTGATGCCGGGCGATCCGGTGGACATGATGCTGGCCGGCAACCCGCGCGCCACGCCCGCCGACGCGGCGCGGCTGAAGGCGCTCTACGGCCTCGACAAGCCGTTGCTGGACCGTTACTGGCATTGGCTCCAGGCGGCGCTGATGGGGGATTTCGGCTTCTCCCGGCTCTACGCGCAACCGGTGCTGACGATCCTGCTGCCGCGGCTGGGCAACACGCTGCTGCTGCTCGGCGCGGCGATGGCGCTGACGCTCGCGGTGGCGCTACCGCTCGGCGTCTACGCGGCGCGGCGGCCCTACGGCTGGGCCGACAACGCCATCAACCTGTTCTGCTTCGCCGGCATCTCGGTCCCGGCCTTCTGGCTGGCGCTGCTGCTGATCCTGCTCTTCGCGGTGGAGTTGCAATGGCTGCCCGCTTCCGGCCTCGGCCCGGTCGGCGGCGAGGGCTGGTGGGAGCGGCTGCCCTACCTCGTGCTGCCGGTGGCCTCGCTGACGCTGGCGAGCATCGGCGGCTACACGCGCTACGTCCGCGCCGCGATGATGGGGGAGCTTCGCCAGGATTACGTCCGCACCGCCCGCGCCAAGGGGCTGGGGGAGGGGCGGGTGGTCTGGCGCCACGCGCTGCGCAACGCGACCATCCCCATCGTGACCATCGTGGCGCTGGAGTTCGGCGCCCTCTTCTCCGGCGCGCTGGTGACCGAGACGATGTTCGCCTGGCCGGGCATGGGCAAGCTGATCTACGACAGCATCATGGGCAACGACCTGAACGTGGCGCTGGTGGCGCTGCTGTTCGCCACGCTGACGACGCTGGCCGGCAACCTGCTGGCCGACGCCGCCTACGCCGGGCTGGACCCGCGCATTTCCTTCAAGGGGGACGGGGCGTGAGGGCCGGGCGCTTCCTGCGGCGCTTCGCCCGCCACCGGCTGGCGGTGGTCAGCGCCCTGCTGCTGCTGGTGCTGGCCGTCGCCGCCGCGGCGGCGCCCTGGGTGGAGCACTGGCTGGGGGTGGAAGCGACGGGCATCAGCCTGCTCGACCGCTTCGGTCCGCCCTCCGCCCTGCACCCGCTGGGCACCGACGAACTGGGGCGCGACGTGCTGGTGCGGCTGCTCTACGGCGGGCGGGTGTCGCTGTTCGTCGGCGTGGCGGCGGCGCTGGCCTCCGCCGTCATCGGCACGGGGATCGGGCTGCTGGCCGGCTATTTCGGCGGGCGGCTCGATGACCTGCTGATGCGCGTGACGGACGGGCTGATCGCGCTGCCGCTGCTGCCGCTGCTGATCGTTCTGGGCGCCATCGACCTGACGCGGCTGGGCATCCCGCCCGAGGTGGCGGGATCGGAGGACGCCAGCCTGCTGCGCATCGTCGTTCTGGTGGCGCTGTTCGGCTGGACCACGGTGGCGCGGCTGGTGCGCGGGGCCACCCTGTCGGCGCGGCGGCGCGACTATGTGCGGGCGGCGGTGGCGATGGGGGCGGGCAGCCGCCGCATCATGCTGGCCCACATCCTGCCGAACGTCGCCGCTCCCGCCGTGGTGGCGACGACGCTGACGGTCGGCAACGTGATCCTGCTGGAGTCGGTGCTGAGCTTCCTGGGTCTTGGCATCCAGCCGCCGCTGCCCTCCTGGGGCAACATGCTGACCAACGCGCAGGAGCTGGTGGGGACGGCGCCGCTGCTGGCGGTGTGGCCAGGGCTGTTGATCTTCCTGACGGTGATCGCCGTCAACCTGCTGGGCGACGGGCTGCAGGACGCGCTGGACCCGCGGGTGGTGGGGAAGAAGTAGGGGAGCGAGGTCTTGCCCCCTCCCTGACCCTCCCCCGCTTTGCGGTGGAGGGGATCAAGCTCCCTCTCCTGCGTCAGCGGGGGAGGGAAGGGGCCCGCGGCGAAGCCGTGGGAAGGGTGGGGGCAAGTGCCCCTCACTTCTCCCGCTGAAACTTCGCCGCCCCGGCCGCCATCGGGATCAGCCGCACTGCATAAGGCGACGTCTGCATCTGCGCCACCGCCTGGGCCGGGCCCGGAACCCGCTCGCGGTAGCCGACGACCACGTCGCCGCCCGCCGCCCGCGCGCTGACGATGGACACGCCGTAGCCGCCGGTGTCGCGCGGGCCGAGGAAGACCGCCGCGGCCATGCGGTCGCCGGGCAGAGGGCCCGGCGCGGCCTCGCCGACGCGGGCCCAGAGGTCGTTCCATTCCTGCGGGTTGCGGGCGACCACATAGGCGCGCTCGTAAGCCTGGCTGCGATCGCCCTGCCAATAGGTGCCGGGATCGGCGTCGGTGGGAAGCAGGGCCTGCGGCTCCGTGCCGTCCGGGGCGGTCTGGCAGGCGCCGAGAAGGGGAAGCGCCACGGTGAGGGCGAGAAGCGCGACGGCTGGGCGGGTCATGCGGCGGCTCACTCCGGCACCGCCATGCCGCGCTTGACCGCCGGGCGCTCGGCGACGGCGTCGTGCCAGCGCTTCAGGTTGGGGTAGCGGTCCAGCACGTTGCCCTCCGCCTTGGCGGCCACGGCGACGAAGGGGAAACAGGCGATGTCGGCGATGGAGTAGGCGCCGCCGGCCAGATGCTCCGACCCGCCCAGACGCTCCTCCATCGCGGCGTGGATGCGCTGCAGCTCGCCTTTGAAATAGTCGATGGCGTAGGGGATCTTTTCCGGCGCCATGACGGCGAAGCGGAACTTGCTCAGGCCCGAGGGGCCGAGGTCGCTGACGCCCAGCATCAGCCAGCTCATCGCCTCCGCCCGCTCGTCCTCGTCCTCGGGCAGCAGGCGGCCGGTGCGCTCCGCGTAGTGCAGCAGGATGGCCCCCGACCCGAACAGGCGGCGCCTCTTGCCGCCGGGAAGTTCCTCGACGACGGCCGGGATCTTGCCGATCGGGCTGACCGCCAGATAGTCGGGCTGACGGCCTTCGCCGGCCACGAGGTCGACCTTGTGGACCTTGTAGGTGAGACCCAGCTCTTCCAGCAGGATCGAAGCCTTTTGCCCGTTCGGCGACGCGAAGGTGTAGAGCGTGATCATCGGTGCCCGTCCCTGGAGCCTGTCCCTTTGCCATGTCCGCAAAGGCGTTCAACAGGCGCCAGTTTCGCCGATTTGCGCACGGAAGGCCAGAGGCAGGCCAAAAGCGCCTTTCTGCCGGCCGTTCCGAAGGACTCCGTCGTCAGACCGCCCGGCTGTGCTTCCCGGCGCCGGTGGACAGGTAGGTGTCGAAGCGCGCGGCGACGATGCGCATCAGCGGGCGGGCAGGCTCCGGCACATGGACGCGGCGGCCCTCCACCACGGCGACCCCGTCGGCCACCAGATCGGCCATGGCCTCCAGGTCGGCGTCGAAGGTGCCGGCGGCCAGCCCATGGGCCTCGGCCACCGCGCCGACATCCACCGACAGGTCGCACATCAGCCGCACGATCAGGTCGCGGCGCAGCCGGTCGTCGGCGGTTAGCGTCAGCCCCTTGCCGGTCGGGAAGGCTCCGGCCTCGACAGCTTGGGCGTACTGGTCGAAGGGAACGGCGTTCTGCACATAGCCCTGCGGCAGCGCCCCGATGGACGAGGCGCCGAAGCCCAGCAGCACCTCCGCGTCGTCGGTCGTGTAGCCCTGGAAGTTGCGGCTGAGCCGCCCCTCGGCCTGCTGCACGGCCAGCTCGTCGTCGGGCCGGGCGAAGTGGTCGAGGCCGATGGGCTGGAAGCCGGCGTCGGTCAGCACCGCGGCGATGGACGCGAACTGCTCCCAGCGGCCCAGCGTTCCGGCGAGCGCCGATTCGTCGATCTTCTTCTGGTGCGTCTTCATCCACGGCACATGGGCGTAGCCGAAGACCGACAGCCGGTCCGGCGCCATGGTCAGGGCGATCTCGGCGGACCGCGCGACGCTTTCCACCGACTGGCCGGGCAGGCCGTACATCAGGTCGAGGTTGATGTGGCGGATGCCGTTGGCGCGCAGCCACTCCAGCGCCTGCTCGGTCTGCTCCCGCGGCTGGATGCGGTTGATGGCGGCCTGCACCCCGGCGTCGAAGTCCTGCACGCCGAGCGAGGCGCGGTTGACCCCGGCGCGGCCCAGCGCCTCGGCCATGTCGCGGGTCAGGGTGCGCGGGTCGATCTCCACCGCGATCTCCGCGTCCGGCGTCACGTCATAACGCTCGCGCAGCAGGGCGATCAGCGATTCGAAGTCGTCCGGCGCCATCATGGTCGGCGTGCCGCCGCCGAAATGGATGTGCCGCACCCGCAGCCGTCCGGAAATGCGGTCGGCGACCATGCCGATCTCGCGCCGGAGATGGCCGAGATACTCGGCGATGGGGGCGTAGCGGGCGACGATCTTGGTGTGGCAACCGCAGTACCAGCACATCTTCGCGCAGAAGGGCACGTGCAGGTACAGCGACCCCGTGTGCGCCGCCGTGTCCAACTCCGCCAGCCAGCCCGCGTAGCGCTCCGCCCCCACGGCGGCGGTGAAGTGCGGCGCCGTCGGGTAGCTGGTGTAGCGGGGCACCCGCAGCCCGTCGTACTTGGCGAGCAGGGCGGCGTTCAGCGGGGCGGTCGGGGCGGCGGTGGCGCAGGCCACGGGGGAGATCGCGTTCATGGCGGGGAGGATCGTGCAGACCGCCGTCCGCCGCTTTGACACAAGTCAAGCGTTCGAACGCCCGCCGGTCAGACCCACCCGTCAGGCGGCCGCCAGCCGGTTCTCCAGATGCTCCAGCAGCAGGTTCAGGTTGCGGCGGTTGGCCTTGAAGCCGATGTCGAAGAGGGCGCCGACCACCGGGACCGAGCCGCCGGCCCAGTCCACGGCCATGTTGGCGATCATCCGGGCGATCAGGCTCTTCGGAAGGTCGAAGCGGGTGGCCTCCATGATGATGTAGGCGGCCACCACGGTGGTCGCCGTGCTGCCGGCGACCGGGACCAGGGCGGCGATGCCGTCCAGTCCGAAGGGAATGCGCGTGCCGGGAACGCGCCAGCGCGTGTCCATCAGCCGGGTCAGCCGGCGCAGCCGTTCCAGCCGTTCGAGATCGATGGAGATGACCGGCGGCGCCGTGGCGACGCCCGAGAGGGTGGTGGCGGGCGCGGGACGCGTGCGGATGTCGCTCATGGGGCTTCACCGGAGCAGAAGAGCCGCCGTGGGGAGCCGCCGGCGGGGAAAGCCGTGGGCGGTGCCGGTCGGGCGTGTCGGGTTGAGCAACCCGCGGCTGTCCCCGCGGTTCCCGGCCTATCTCCATCGGGTGTCCGGCACCACGGACGCGCTCACGGCCCGGGCGGGGCCGTCGTCATACGGATGATCGGGCGGACGCAGGGTCATCGTCCGAAAGGAGAGGGGGTGGCGGACCGGATGCGGCGAATGGACGCGCGGGTCCCGCGTGCCTGGAGCCAGTGATTTGATACTCCAGGAGATTCTGCGGCGTTTCCGGACTTTTCGACGGCCATATGTCGAAGGCCTCTCTGGTCTGGAACGCCCTTAAGCACAACAATGGTGCGCGCAGGTCGAGACTTAAGACCGAAAAGAACCGAACGGGCACCCGCTCCACAGGGTGATGGGCGGGGCACCAGTCATCGGAAGAAAGCAGGGAGGATCGTCATGACCACACTCTATTGCGCCTGCTGCGGACAGCCGTTCCGCCGCAGCTCGCCGCGCGGCCCGGCGCCGCTCTATTGCTCGCGCGATTGCCGCCGTCAGATCGAGGTCCGCCGCCGCGTCTGGGCGTCTCTGCAGGCGTCGGAACGGTCGGCTGCCGCACCGCTGACGCCGGTGGTGCCGGTCGGTTCGGGAGCCTTCCATCCGGTGGACAGGGTGTGGGAGCGCGCCTCCGCCTGAGCGGTGACGATGGGAACGTCGCAGGCAGTCTGCGCATTTTTTGGCCGGTTTGGTTGTGGCCCCTCTAAAACAGCAGGGCTGCCATACCATATAGGAGGACGCTACATGAGTGAGCGTCCCCCGAACCGAGGGCTTTACCGAACACGGCCATGACCCAGAACACGCGATCCCCCCGCACCGTTTCCCGCACTCCGGCCCGCGCCTTCGGCGCCGTCGCTCTGGCGCTGGCCGTGGCGCTGACAGCCGGAACCGCCGACGCCCGCGCCGGTAAGAGCAGTTCCGCGGGCAGCCGCGGCTCGCGCACTTACGAGGCGCCGGCCCAGACCAACACCGCGCCGCGCGCCGCCCCGATGGAGCGCTCGGCCGCCCCCGCCCAGACGCCGGGCGCCCAGCAGCCGGGCATGCAGCAGCCGGGCATGGCGTCCCCGGCGGCGGCGCAGCGCGGCGGCTTCTTCTCGCGCGGCGGCTTCATGCCGGCCCTGATGGGCGGCCTGATCGGCGCCGGCATCGCCGGCATGCTGTTCGGCGGCGGCTTCCTCGACGGGCTGGGCAGCTTCGCGGGCATCCTGGGCTTCATCCTCCAGATCCTGCTGGTCGTCTTCCTGGTCCGGCTGGCCATGCGCTTCTTCCGCAACCGTTCGGCGGGCGCGGCGCGGCCGGCGGGCATGGGCGCTTCCAACGCCGCCTATGCCGGCCCGAATCCGGGCGCCATGAACCCTGGTGCGATGAACCGCGAGGCGGTGGACGCGCGCTCGAACCCGCTGGGTGGCGGCGCTCGCGGCAGCGCCGCGGCGGGTCCGGCTTCGTCCGGCCGTCCGGGCGTGCGCCGTGACGACCTGGGCATCGGTCCGGCCGACTATCAGGCGTTCGAGCAGACTCTGGTCGCGGTCCAGACCGCCTACGGCAACGAGGACCTGACGGCCCTGCGCGCCGCCGTGACGCCGGAGATGGCCTCCTACTTCACCGAGGAACTGGCGGCGAACCACAACCGCGGCGTGGTCAACCGCCTGTCTGACGTCCGCCTGCTCCAGGGCGACCTGGCCGAGGCGTGGCGCGAGGGCAACGTGGAATACGCCACCGTGGCGATGCGCTTCTCGCTGACCGACGTGACGGTGGACCGCGCGAGCAACCGCGTGGTCGAGGGCGATCCGAACCGTCCGGTCGAAGCCACGGAAATCTGGACCTTCACCCGTCCGCGCGGCGGGCGCTGGGTCCTGTCGGCGATCCAACAGGCCGGCTGACCACTCTCCACTCCTCAACCGGTCTCGCGGGGGGGCGTCCGAAAGGGCGCCCCCTTTCGCATTTCCGGACTCCCCTGGACAGGCGGGGCATGATAGAACATATCAGGAACAAATACCTGTCCAGCGGAAGCGAGTCATGCCCGATTCCCAAATGGCCCATTCCCAAATGCCACATTCCCGGATGTCCGAAGAGCCTCCGCCAAACCGGGCGGCGGTGCTGGCCGACCTGCGCGCCCGCATCCGGGGCCTGGAAGGGCTGGGCGGGGAGGGGGCGCGGGTGCTGCCCTTCGGCCTGCCGGACCTCGACGGGGCCTTTCCGGCGGGGGGGCTGCCGCTCGGCTGCCTGCACGAGGTGGCCGGGGAGGAGCCGGGGGCCGGCACGGCCTTCGCCGCGCATCTGCTGGCCCGCCTCGCCAGCGTGGCGGCGCCCGCGCTGTGGGTCGTGCGCGGGCGTGACCTGCACGCCGCCGGGCTGGCCGCCTATGGGCTGACGCCGGACCGGCTGATCGCCGTGCGCGTCACCCGTGACGCCGACGCGCTGTGGGCGATGGAGGAGGCGCTGCGCTGCAGGCGGCTGTCCGCCGTGCTGGGGGAGGTCGGGGGGGTGGACCTGACGGCGAGCCGCCGGCTGCAACTGGCCGCCGAGTCGTCGGGTGTGACGGGATTCCTGTTGCAGGGCACCGCCCGCCGCTCGGCGGCGAGTGCGGCGGTCACCCGCTGGCGGATCGCGCCGGCCGCCAGTTGGACGGCGGAGCCGGGCGTCGGCGATCCGCGCTGGCGCGCCGAGTTGGAGCGCTGCCGGGGCGGTCGCCCGGGGGCGTGGCTTCTGGACTGGCGCGACGGCGCCCTGGTCCCGGCGCAAGCACCGGAGCGGGCCGTTCCCGCGCCGGCATCAACGTCCACCCCGGTTCGGCGTCCGGCCCCGGCGAGCGGAAGCGGACCGTCCTGGGCCGAGGTGGCGTGATGCGGACGGAAGGACGGGCGGCGATGTCGCTTACGCGACAGTTGCCCGTGTCGCTTGCGCGACGGCCGTCTGTCGGCTTCCGGTCAGTAGTTGGTGGCCCAGTCGGGCAGGGGACGCCCGGTTTCGCCATCCCGGTCGGCGTCGGGCGGAAAGGGCGCGTCGTCCGCGTAGAGCGGCAGTTGCCGGGCGAATTCCGCCGATTCCTCGGCCCGGCGTTGCTCCAGCAAGCGGGCGGCCAAATGAGCGGGCAGCATGGCAAGCCTCCTTCTGAGCGTCGGGAGAGCCTGGGGAGCGGTCCTGTCGGCCGCCCTCGGCCCAACCCGTCCTGTGTGTCTGGACGCTATCATGCAAGGTCCAGGCCTCTAAGTGATGCAGATCACGCGTTATGCAAACTTTAATGCGCCCGTTTCTTTTTTCAGGCCCCGTTCCTTTTTTCGGATGAGAGGCCCATAGTCCCCGCCTCCCGCTTTTCCCGCCGATGTTCCTTCTTCCGAGACCGACCATGCACGCCGAACCCTGCCCCACCTGCCTAAAACCTATGCATTTGTGCGTCTGCGAGGCAGTGGAGCCGATCGACAACGCCGTCTTCCTGCTCATCCTCCAGCACCCGCAGGAAAAGCGCGAGACGCTGGGCACCGCGCAGATCGCCCATCTCCAGTTCAAGAACTCCGCGTTGAAGGTGGGGCTGAGCTGGTCGAACCTGAAGCGCATCCTGGGACGCGAGGTCGATTACAAGCGCTGGGGCGTGCTCTATCTCGGCCCGGTCAAGCAGGGCGCGGCCCCGCTGCCGGAGGTGTCCGTGGTGGACAAGGGCGGCGTCCCGCAGAAGGACAGCGAACTGGTGCTGGGCGACCTGGAGGGCGTCATCGTCCTGGACGGCACCTGGAGCCAGGCCAAGACGCTGTGGTGGCGCAACCCGTGGCTCCTGAAGTGCCGGCGCATCGTGCTGAACCCGCAGTTCCGCTCCCTCTACGGGCAGGCCCGCAAGGAGCCGCGGCGCGACAGCGTGTCGACCCTGGAGGCCGCCGCCTTCCTGCTGTCGCGGCTGGAGGCCGAGCCGGCGGTCCTCGACCGCGCGCTGAAGCCTTTCGCGCTGCTGCTGAAGAAGCTGCGAGCGCCGCGCCCGCGCCCCGTTCTGCCGCCCCGCGCGGACGCGGCGGAGCCGGCCGCGGAAGGAGACGAGGCGGAATAATCCGCATTTCTTCCGGGATCGCCCTTTCCGGGTAAGCCCCCTCGACCAGGGCGGCCGCGGCAACCAACACGCCGTTTCGCTGTTGGGGATTGCATCGGCCGCTTGGGTCTCAACGCAAGCGGGCCTCAACCAAGGGAGCGATCCATGAAGGGCGTTTTGCTGTGGCTTGTCGGTATTCCCATTCCGATCATTCTTCTGCTGTACCTGTTCAACGTCCTCTGATCGGGCCTTCGATCGGCTTGACGGCACGGACCGGCGGCGCCACATGCGAACCGCGCCGCCCTCCGCGCGCACGGCAAGAGACGAGGACCATGGCCCGCGATTTCGTTCCCTTCGGACTGACCGTCTGCGGCATCGAGGAGCTGAACGGCTTCTGCGAGGCCGGCGTGACCCACGTCCTGTCGATCCTCGACCCCGGCCACCCGGAGCCGACTGCTTTCGGGTCCTACGGCGAGCACACGCGGCTGGAACTGCGCTTCCACGACATCATCGACCCCTACATGGGCCAGTCCCTGCCGCAGCGCGCCGACGTCGAGCGCATCCTGGCCTTCGGGCGCGACCTGATGACCGAGCCGACCGGGGTGGGTGGGCTGCTCGTCCATTGCCACGCCGGCATTTCACGCTCGACCGCCGCCCTGACCATGATCCTGGCCCAGGCCAGCCCCGACCGTCCCGCCGCCGAGGCGATGGCCGCCGTGGTCAACATCCGCCACAAGGCGTGGCCCAACCTGCGCATGATCGAATTCGCCGACGAGATCCTGGAGCGCAAGGGCGAGCTGGTCGCCGCCGTCCGCGCCCGCCACCGCAGCTATGGCTTGGAGCGTCCCGATCTGGTCCAGTTCATGATCGACAACGGCCGGGTGCGCGAGGTCGCGGATCTGATCGACTGACCGCTCCTTTCCAACCGCTCCTCAGCGGAAATTCCGCCCCTCCGGGAAGACCGCGGCGGTGGACCGGTTGGGCAGCGCGTCGGGGTCGGTCAGGTCGCGCAGCCGGTGCGTCAGGTCGCTCAGCCGCTCGACGCGCAGGTGGATGACCTCGCCGCCCTCGTCGTTGGGCTTGCCGCTGCGCTCCACCCGGCCGGTGGCGGCGATCAGGCGGGCGCCGATGATCGTCTTGCGGAACGTCTCGAACACGTCGGGCATGATGACGAGGTTGGCGATGCCGGTCTCGTCCTCCAGCGTGATGAAGACCACGCCCTCGGCACTGCCCGGCCGCTGCCGGACCAACGCCAGTCCCGCCACGGTCAGCCGCGTTCCGGCCCGCACCGTGCCCAGCCGTTCGGTCGGGGCCACTCCGGCGAAGCCGTCCCGCAGCAGCGCCATGGGGTGCGCCTTCAGCGACAGGCACAGGCTGCCGTAGTCCATCACCACATGCTCGCCCAGCGCCATGGCCGGCAGGAGGGCCTGTGGCTCGTCCCGGGCGGAGTCGGCGAGGCCGGCGAACAGCGGCAGCGGCTGCGCCCCCAACGCCTTCACCGCCCACAGCGCGGCCCGCCGGTCCAGCCCGACGGAGCGGAAGGCGTCGGCCTTGGCCAGCCGCTCCAGCCCGGCGACCGGCATGCGCGCGCGGCGCCACAGGTCGTAGGGATCGCGGTAGCCCGCTCCACGGCACAGCACGAGTTGTTGCGCGTCGTCCGCGTCCATCCCCCGGACGAGCCGCAGGCCGAGGCGCAGGGCATGCCTTATCCCCTCTCCCGCCCCGGGAGAGGGTGGCCGCGCAGCGGCCGGGTGAGGGTGCATCCAAGGATTGGCGCGCTGATTCTCGGCGTTACCCTCACCCTCCCGCCTTTGGCGGGTCCCTCCCTCTCCCGGGGCGGGAGAGGGTGACAGGGGTTCCAGCGTGCAGTCCCAGTCGGAGGCGTTCACGTCCGGGGGCAGCACGGTCACCCCATGCTCGCGGGCGTCGCGGACGATCTGGGCGGGGGCGTAGAAGCCCATGGGCTGGCTGTTCAGCAGCGCCGCGGCGAAGACGTCCGGGTGATGGCACTTCATCCAGGCCGACACATAGGCCAGCAGGGCGAAGCTTGCCGCGTGGCTCTCGGGGAAGCCGTACTCGCCGAACCCCTCGATCTGCTGGAAGCAGCGCTCGGCGAAGGCGCGGTCGTAGCCTTTCCCGACCATGCCCTCGATGAACCGGTCGCGGAAGAGCTGGACCTCTCCGGTTTTGCGGAAGGTCGCCATGGCGCGGCGCAGCCGGTCGGCGTCCTCTGCGCTGAAGCCGGCGCCGACGATGGCGATCTGCATCGCCTGTTCCTGGAACAGCGGCACGCCCAGCGTCCTCTTCAGCACCGCTTCCAGGTCGGGAGATGGGTAGGTGACCAATTCCTCTTTGTTGCGGCGGCGCAGGTAGGGGTGGACCATGTCGCCCTGGATCGGGCCGGGACGCACGATGGCGACCTGGATCACCAGATCGTAGAACCTCTTGGGCCGCAGGCGGGGCAGCATGGACATCTGCGCCCGGCTCTCCACCTGGAAGACGCCCAAGCTGTCGGCCCGGCACAGCATGTCGTAGGTCGCCGGGTCCCCCTGCGGCACCGTTGCCAGCGTCAGGGGACGCTCGTAATGCCGCTTCAGCAGATCGAAGCCGCGGTGCAGGCAGGTCAGCATGCCCAGCGCCAGCACGTCCACCTTCAGGATGCCCAGCGCGTCGATGTCATCCTTGTCCCACTCGATGGTCGTGCGGCCTTCCATGGCGGCGTTGGCGATGGGGCACAGGTCGCTCAGGGGGCCGCGGGTGATGACGAAGCCGCCGACATGCTGCGACAGGTGGCGGGGGAAGCCGATCAGCTCCTGCGCCAGCTCCAGCGTCTGGCGCAGCCGCGGGTCGTCGGGGTCGAAGCCGTATTGCCGGGCGCGCTCCTCGTCCACGCCGTGGCGGCTCCAGCCCCAGACGGAGGAGGACAGCCGCGCCACCAGATCGGCGGACAGGCCCATGGCCTTGCCGACCTCGCGGATGGCGCCGCGGGCGCGGTAGCGGATGACGGTGGCGGTCAGCCCGGCCCGCTCGCGCCCGTATTTCCGATAGATGTACTGGATGACCTCCTCGCGCCGCTCATGCTCGAAATCCACGTCGATGTCCGGCGGCTCGTTGCGGGCCGAGGAGATGAAGCGTTCGAACAGCAACGTGGTGGTGGCGGGATCGACCGAGGTGATGCCCAGGCAGTAGCAGACCGCCGAATTGGCCGCCGAGCCACGCCCCTGGCAGAGGATGTCCTGCGAGCGGGCGTAGCGCACGATGTCGTGCACCGTCAGGAAATAGGGTGCGTAATCGAGTTGCCCGATCAGCGCCAATTCGCGGTGAAGAGTCTGCGCCACCGTCTCCGGGACGCCGTCCGGGTAGCGGCGGGCGGCGCCGGCCCAGGTCAGATCGGTCAGCGTCTCCTGCGGGCTGCGCCCGTCCTCGGCCACCTCGTCCGGGTATTCGTAGCGCAGTTCCTCCAGCGAGAAGCGGCAGGCGGCGGCGATCTCCACCGTGCGGGCGACCGCGTCGGGGTGGCGGTGGAACAGGCGGGCCATCTCCACCCCGGCCTTCAGGTGCCGCTCGGCGTTGGCGGACAGGCGCCAGCCCGCCGCGTCGATGGTCGTGCCGCTGCGGATGCAGGTCATCACGTCGGCCAGCGGGCGGCGGGCGGGCGTGTGATAGAGCACGTCGTTGGTCGCCACCAGCGGCACCCGCTCCGCCTCCGCCAATCCGCCCAGCCAGGACAGCCGCCGCTGGTCGTCGCCGCGGTAGCGGTGGCTGGCGGCGAGGTGCAGGCGGTCCCCCAGATCGTTGCGCCAGCCGCGCAGCGCGTGGACGAAGGCGGGGTCGCGCCGGTCCGGCGGCACCAGCAGGAACAGCATCCCCTCCGCATGCTCCAGCAGGTCGGCGCGGCCGATGAAGCAGGCGCCCTTGGGCGCCCGCCGCTTGCCCAGCGTCAGCAGCCGCGACAGCCGCGCGTAGGCCGCCCGGTCGGTGGGGTAGGCGAGCAGGCTGTCCGCGTCGGTCAGGTCCAGCCGGCAGCCGACGATCAGGCGCAGCCCGTGCTTGCGGGCGGCGGCGTGCGCCTGCACCACCCCGGCCAGCGAGTTGCGGTCGGTCACCGCCACGGCGGCGTGACCGAGGCCGGCGGCGGTCAGCGCCAGCTCGTCCGGGTGGGACGCGCCCTCCAGGAAGGTGAAGCTGGTGGAGACCTGGAGTTCGGCGTAGGGGGTCATGGCGGCCCCATCATCCGAAGAAGCCGTGCAGGAACCACAGCGCCGCCACGCCGGGCCGGTACAGCCCCTGGCGGAAGACCCAGAAGCGGCGGCCGGCCTCGTCCTCGACGCGGTAATAGTCGCGGGGCTCGCCGTCGCGCCGCCACCATTCGGCCTCGATCCGCTCCGGCCCGTCGGCATGGCGGATGCGATGCTGGACGCCGCGCCAGCGGAACATAACCGGCGGGTCGTCGGGAACCAGGGCCATGGCCTCGATGGGCTCCGGCGGGGCGAGCAGCCGCACCGGGCGGGGGCGGTCGGCGGGCCACAGGGCACAGCCGGGGGGGGGCGCGAAGGCCGGGGCAAAGGCGGAGGCGGGGGCCACGCTGCGCTCCGGCAGCCAGCTCTGCCGCGGGACCAGCCGCAGCACCGCCCGCTCCCCCAGCCGGTTGCCCAGACGGTCCAGCAGTTCGGCCAGTTCCGGCTGCCCGCCCATGCCTCCATCTGTACCGCCATCCAGCGCGGCCTGCGCGGCGGCGAGCGGGCCGGCCTCGGTGGCCGACAGCACCATCAGCTCCAGGCCGGGGCCGGGCTCCACCCGGTCGAGCTTCTGGGCGAACAGCCGCATCAGCGTGTCCGGGCGGCGCACCGGGTGGCCGGTGCCGATGGCCAGCGTCTGAGGCGCGTCCTCCAGCCGGCGGTCCACCCGGTGCAGCTCCAACCGCAGGCGGCGGGCGCCCTCGCCTGTGTTCTCCAGCCCGGCGCAGAGGAAGGCCAGCAGGCGGCGCAGCGCCTCGGCGATGGCCTCGGCGGTGGTGATCGGCTCGGGCAGGGCGAGGCGGGCGCAGTGCGGCGGCACCGGCAGGCGGGGGGACAGCGGCTCGTCCAGCCGTCCGTAGGCCTGGTCGAGCCGCCGCAGCAGCTCCGGCCCGAAGCGGGCGGCCAGCGTGGCGCGGGGGAGGGCGTGCAGGTCGCCGATCCGCCGCAGCCCCACCGCGGCCAGCCCCTCCACCGTGGCGGCGGGCAAGCGCAGCGCCGCGACGGGGAGGGGGGAGAGGAGGGTGTCGGCCCGGTTGCCCCCTCCCTCCCGCTTCGCGGGTCCCCCCCTCCCCCGCTGCGCGGGAGAGGGCCAATTTGCAAAGATGGCAGCGGTTCCCTCTCTCGCGCAGCTCTCGCGCAAACCAAAGGTTTGCGCTGACGCGGCAGGCGGACCTTCGGTCCGCCGAGAGCGGGGGAGGGTTAGGGAGGGGGCAGCAAACCGCGCCAGCGCCCAGGCCGCCGCGGGCGTGTCGGCCACCGCCAGCCGCAACTCGAAGCCCGCCGCGGTCAGGCGGGCGGTCAGGTCGGCGGCCATGGCCGCCTCGCCGCCGAACAGATGGGCGCAGCCGGTGATGTCCAACGCCACCCCGTCGGGGCCGTCCGGGGCGGTCCAGGGGGTGTAGCGCGTGCACCAGCCGGCGATCCGCTCCAGCAGGCGGGCGTCCGACTCGGGATCGGCGTCGAAGACGGCCAGGGCGGGTTCGATGGCGCGGGCGTCGGCCAAACTCATGCCGGGCCACACCCCGGCCTCCTCGGCCCCGCGGTTGACAGCGGCCACGCCCAGCCGCCCGCGCTCGGCCAGGATGGCGGCCAGCGGATGGCCGCGCCGCTCGGGATGGCGGCGGCTGTGGGCGTCGGTGGGCAGCCGCGGCAGCCACAGGGACAGGATGCGCCGCGCCGCCCGTTCCGTCATGCCCAACCCTCCCTTCGCCGCTGCGGATGCCAACAATCCCAGACCGAACAAAACAAGAACATTCTAGCGGCAAAATCCGGCGGGTGGGAGTCCCCTTGCGGCCTCGCCAAAAAGGGGCAGATGGGTGGTGGGCCTTGTCACGCCTTTGCAGGACACGACATGGTTGGTATGACACCGCTCCGCCCCCCCGCCGCCTTTCTGCCCGTCGCCGTCGCGCTCACCGCCTTCGCGCTGGGGGCTTGCGCTCCGGATGTGCACGACGAGATGCCGGGACGGGCCCAGGCGGCACCGCCGGCGGCCGCGCAGAGCGGCGGGTTGAAGACGTTGCGCCAGATCCAGGCGGAGGAGAACGCCCGCCCGATCTCCCCACCGCGACCGCAGCCGGCGCCCGCCCCGCCGCAAAAGCTCTCCGACGCCTCGCAGGCGCCCGGCCAGCCTCCCGACCAGCCGCCGGTGCGCCGCCGCGGCAGTTCGTCCCCGCCGCCGCCGCCCATCGACCAGCCGGCCACGCCCGCCCTGCCGGCGCCGGGCTCCACCCAGGGGCTGACCGACCGCGCCAAGCGCGACCTGATGAGCCCGGAGGTCGACCGGCTGCGCACCGACGACGCCATGGGCCGGCTCGACCCGCTGCAGCAGCGCGACCTGCTCCGCAAGCAGCAGGACCTCCGCCAGTACGGACCTGGTCCCCTGGGATACTGACGTCCGGCCTCCACAAGCTCCCGCCCTGGTCACTTGACCCCACCCCGCGCAGCGGCCATACCGGCCCGGTGCGGCGCAAGACGTTGGGGAAAAGGGGTGGGGGATGGTGGCGATCCGGTCGGTTCTTCTGGCGATTCTGCTGATTGGCGTCGGGGCCGCGCCCGCGCTGGCGCGGATGACGGTGACCGGGCCGTTCGGCACCGGCCTGACCGAACCCGTGTGGGTGCTGCAGCATCTGCTCGGCTTCCTCGCCATCGGGCTGTGGAGCGGGCAGAACGGCGGCGCCGCCGTCTGGCAGCTTCCGGTGGCGACGCTGACCGCGGTCCTGGCGGCCGGGCTGGCCGCGCAGATCGGCATCCGCCTCCCCTATGCCGCGGAAGGGCTGTCGGCGTCGCTGATCGTGATGGGCGGGCTGGTCGCCGTCGCGCTGAAGGCTCCCCTGGCCCTAGGGGTGCTGACGGTCGCCGCGGCGGGGGCCTTCCACGGCTACGTGCACATGGGCGGGCCGCTGTTCTGGGCCGGGCTGTCGTCCGGCGTGCTCCTGGTCATCTGCGCCGGGCTGGGCCTGTCGGCGGCGCTGGGGCAGGCGGCGTCGGGCCGGGTCGTGCAAATGTGTGGCGGCGCGGTAGCACTCGCCGGAGTTCTTGATCTGGCGGGCGTCTTTTAAGCCTCCGACGCCTTGAAAAAGCCCGGCTGCGGGTATTCTTGTAAGAGCGTGTCCAACACACGCCGCCGGGACGGCTGGCCAGCAGGAAAGGTGGACCCGCCGGTGCCGCGCGCAGGAGCCAACCCCCGCCTTTCCGACGCCCGCCTTTCGTCCCAGGGCCTTCCCAGCCGCCGCCATGTGCTGGCCGGTTTCGCGGGGGGTTCCCTCCTGGGCCTGCTGCCGCGGGGTGTCGCGGCGCAGGACATCCGCTATTTCCGGATCGGCACGGGCACCACGTCGGGCACCTATTTCCCGATCGGCGGCCTGATCGCCAACGCCATCTCCAACCCGCCCGGCTCCCGCCCCTGCGACCGCGGGGGAAGCTGCGGCGTGCCGGGGCTGATCGCGGTGGCGCAGGCCACGCTCGGCTCGGTGGAGAACATCGAACTGCTGCGCTCCGGCGCGGTCGAGGCCGGGATGTCCCAGGCCGACATCGCCTATTGGGCCTACACCGGTTCCGGCATCTTCCATGGCAAGGCGCCCTTCGAGGGGCTGCGCTCCATCGGCATGCTCTACGCGGAGGCGATCCAGCTCGTCGTGCGCGCCGACAGCGATCTGCACGGCGTGGCCGACCTGAAGGGCAAGGCCGTCTCGCTGGGCGAGGAGGGCTCCGGCGTGCTGGTGGAGGCGCGGGCGATCCTCGATGCCTTCGGGGTGAAGGAGGGGGAACTGCGGCCCCCGGCCTACCTGAAGCCCGGCACCGCGGCGGACCGGCTGGCCAAGAAGGAGCTGGACGCCTTCTTCATGGTCGGCGGCTTCCCGGTGGCGGCGGTCACCGACGTGGCGAACCGCGAGCCGATCCGCCTGATCCCGCTCGATGGCGAGATGGCCGACCGGCTGCGCATCCGCCAGCGCTTCTACATGGACCAGACCATCCCCGCCGACACCTACCCCGGCGTGCCGGAGACGCACACGCTGGGGGTGGGGGCGGAGCTGTTGGTCCGCGCCGACCGCGACCCCGCCCTGATCCACGGCGTCACCAAGGCGCTGTGGCACGAGAACACCCGCCGCCTGCTGATCGAGGGCCACCCCAAAGGGCGCAGCTTCGACGCCACCAAGGCGGTCGCCAACGTCTCGGTCCCGCTGCATCCGGGGGCCGAGCGCTACTACCGCGAGGTCGGGCTGATCGGCAACGCCGCCAACGAGCCGACGGGCGGGGCGACGCCCTGATGTCGTCCTGCTGCGGGTCCTACTGCTCCTATTGCGGGTCGCGCTCGTCGGCGTAGAGGTCCCACGGCTCCGCCTTGGCGGCGACCACCCACTCCACCATGGCCGGCAGCTCCATCACCGCCCGCGCATAGTCGCCGCACAGCCCGTCCATCGCCACCCCGTAGGTGAGGAGGCGCGTCACCACCGGCGCGTACATGGCGTCAGCGATGGAGAAGTCGCCGAACAGGAACGGGCCGCCCGCCCCGAAGCGGGCGCGCGTGTCGCGCCACAGGGTGAGGACGCGGGCGATGTCGGCCTCGCTCTCGGCGTTGCGTCCCACGCCGGGGCGGAAGGCCTTGAGGTCCATGGACATGTGGGTGCGCAGGCCGACGAAGCCCGAATGCATCTCCGCCGAGACCGACCGCGCCACCGCGCGGGCGTGGGCGTCCGCCGGCCAGAGGGCGGCCTCGGGGAAGGACTCCGCCAGATACTCGCAGATCGCCAGCGAATCCCAGATCACCCGGTCGCCGTGCCGCAGGCAGGGCACCCGGCCGGAGGGTGAATGCTCGGCGATGCGGGCCGCGGTGTCGGGCTGGCGCAGCGGGATGACGATCTCCCGGAAGGGCCGGCCGATCCGCTTCAGCGCCAGCCAGGGCCGCAGGGACCAGGAGGAGAAGGCCTTGTTGCCGATGACCAGGGTCAGATCGTCCATGGGTGCGCCTCGGTCGCGAAGGGAGGGGGGCGGAGCATGCCTGTCCCGCGACCTTGCGGCAAGCCGGCACGCAATCCCCCTTTTCAGGCGCGCCCCGGCGCGCCATGCTTTCCTTCATTGTTTCCGTTTCCTGACGAAGGACGCCCGCCTTGCTCGCCACCCTGCTCGCCACGGCCGGCCCCGGCACCGTGACCATCACCCCGCTGAACAAGGCCGGCCTCGCCACCTGGCTGGAAGGTCAGCCGCCCGCCACCGCGGCCTGGGTGAAGGCCGTGAACTTCACGGCGGAGGCCGGTTCCCTTGCCTTTTTGCCGGGGGCGTTCCTGCCGGGGGAGGGCGGGGCGGTCGCCCGCGTGCTGGCCGGCGTGTCGGCGCTGGATGACCTGTGGGGCCTCGCCGGTCTTCCCAGCGGCCTGCCGCCGGGGAACTACCAACTCGACGCGGCGGTGGACGCCGCGCTCGACCGCCGCGCCGCCACCCGTCTGGCTCTGGGCTGGGCGCTCGGCAGCTACCGCTTCGGGCGCTACAAGGCGTCGGAGAAGACCTTCGCCAACCTCGTCTGGCCGAAGCACGCCGACCAGGGCGAGGTGCAGCGCACCGCCACCGCGACCACCCTGCTGCGCGACCTCGTCAACACGCCGGCCAACGACCTCGGCCCGGCGGAGCTGGCCGCCGCCGCCGCCGCGCTGGCCTCGGAGTTCGAGGCCGGGCTGGACGTCATCGTCGGCGACGGGCTGCTCGACCGCGACTATCCGGCGATCCACGCGGTGGGCCGGGCCAGCCCGCGGGCGCCGCGGCTGATCGACCTGCGCTGGGGCAACCCGACGCACCCGAAGGTGACCATCGTCGGCAAGGGCGTCTGCTTCGACAGCGGCGGCCTGGACATCAAGCCGTCGTCGGGCATGCTGCTGATGAAGAAGGACATGGGCGGCGCCGCGCACGCCCTGGCGCTGGGCCGCATGGTGATGATGGCGGGGCTGCCGGTGCGGCTGCGCGTCCTGATCCCGGCCGTGGAGAACGTGATCTCCGGCAACGCCTTCAAGCCGATGGACGTGCTGAAGACGCGCAAGGGGCTGAGCGTCGAGGTCGGCAACACCGACGCCGAGGGCCGGCTGATCCTGTGCGACGCGCTGGCCGAGGCGGATTCGGAGAAGCCCGCCCTGCTGATCGACTTCGCCACCCTGACCGGGGCCGCCCGCGTCGCCCTGGGGCCGGACCTGCCGGCGCTGTTCGCCAACGACGACGCCCTCGCCAACGAGCTGCTGGCCGCCGGCGAGGAGCAGAGCGACCCGCTGTGGCGCCTGCCGCTGTGGGCGCCCTACCGCAAGGGGCTGGACAGCAAAGTGGCCGACCTCAACAACGTGACCAGCAACGGCATGGCCGGGGCGATCACCGCCGGGCTGTTCCTCCAGGAGTTCGTGTCGAAGGACACGCCCTGGGCGCATCTCGACACCTTCGCCTGGAACAGCGGCGCCCGCCCCGGCCGCCCGGAAGGCGGCGAGGCGCTGGGTCTGCGCGCGGTCTATGCCGTCATCGCCAAGCGGTTCGGGTGACCAGCCGGCTCTGGTGATAGGACGGCGCAACAACCGGCATATGGTTAAAATTGTCACCCCCGCGGGCGTCGCGGGGGTGGCGTGCCGATTTGGAAAGGATTAAAACCTTCGGGTAGGACCGGTGGACTCGGGTGCCGGCCGGGTTTTTGGAGGCGGATACATGGCGCTGAAGGTTCGTGAGGATTATCGCACCCTCACCGGTCCGGAAAAGGCGGCCATTCTGATGCTGGCGCTGGGCGACGAGCATTCGTCCAAGCTGTTCGCGATGATGGACGACGAGGAGATCAAGGAGCTGTCGCAGGTGATGGCAAACCTGGGCACCGTCTCCGCCAACCTGATCGAGCGCCTGTTCGTCGAATTCGCCGAGCAGATGTCGGCCACCGGCTCGCTGGTCGGCTCCTTCGACTCCACCGAACGCCTGCTGCTGAAGACTCTGCCCAAGGACAAGGTCGACTCCATCATGGAGGAGATCCGCGGTCCCGCCGGCCGCACCATGTGGGACAAGCTGGCCAACGTCAACGAGTCGGTCCTGTCCAACTACCTGAAGAACGAATACCCGCAGACCGTCGCGGTGGTGCTGTCGAAGATCCGCCCGGAACACGCCGGCCGTGTGCTGACCCAGCTGCCGGAGAGCTTCGCCATGGAGGTCATCATGCGCATGCTGCGCATGGAGGCCGTGCAGAAGGAGGTTCTGGACGACGTGGAGCGCACCCTGCGCACCGAGTTCATGACCAACCTCGCCCGCACCAGCCGCCGCGACAGCCACGAGATGCTGGCGGAAATCTTCAACGGCCTGGACCGCACGACCGAGCACCGCTTCATGGCCGCCCTGGAGGAACGCAACCGCGACAGCGCCGAGCGCATCAAGTCGCTGATGTTCACCTTCGAGGACCTGTCCAAGCTCGACCCCTCCGGCGTCCAGGCCCTGCTGCGCAGCGTCGACAAGCAGAAGCTCGCCACCGCTCTGAAGGGCGCGTCGGAGACGCTGAAGGACCTGTTCTTCTCCAACATGTCCGAACGCGCGGCGAAGATCCTGCGCGAGGACATGGCCGCCATGGGGCCGGTCCGCGTCCGCGAGGTGGACGAGTCCCAGATGTACATGGTCCAGCTTGCCAAGGACCTGGCGGCCCGCGGCGAAATCGTCATCTCCGAAGGCAGCGGCGAGAACGAGTTGATTTACTGAGGCCGATGGCGGCACCGGAACATAGGCTTTCCGGGCCGTCGTGATCCTGTTTTCGGACGTGCCTGGGGCGTTCGTGTCGCCCGACCGTTGCCACGCCTGCTCTCGTTTCCGCAAGTGGCCGGGTCATTGTTGACTCTGCTGCGCGTCTCGCGGTCATGACTCCACATCATGTGTTCAGGCGTGTGACGCGCAGATGACTGCGAAGTGAACCGCGAATAGCGCGGCCTTGACTCCCCCTGAGGTTGACGAACAGTATTTCAGCCGCGCCAAAGGTCGTTGTGGACTTGGTGCGCAGGGACGTTTCTTTCTCAATGATTGATTGATATCGATTCTCGTCAACCGGAGAATGCAAATGACGTTGTTCATGGGAGCTAACGGAAATGATTATCTGGTTGGCACCAGTAAAGATGATACGATTTCAAGTCATGATGACTTTATTTATGGTTATGATGGCAATGATGTTCTGCTTGGGGAAGATGGTTTTGATTATCTGGTCGGGGGAGATGGAAGCGATAATTTATACGGAGGCGATGGAATCGATACGCTCCTCGGAGGGGAGGGGTCGGACCGTTTGTGCGGTGGACCGGGTCCGGACCTCCTTGACGGAGGAAATGGATTTGATTGGGCCGACTATTCCCTCGCATCAGCGGGCGTCGTGGTCGATCTTTCTCTAAACGGGCTGCAACTCGGTCTCAGCGAGGCTTTCGGTGATCACTTGATCAGCATCGAAGCGCTCGCCGGATCGAACCACGGCGACATACTGTCCGGTGCCGATGGCAATGAGATCATCGCCGGCAACGATGGAGCGGACTATCTGAGCGGTAGGGCCGGGGACGATGTTCTGTACGGAAATGCCGGTGACGATACGCTCCTGGGAGGGGAGGGGGCGGATCATCTGAGCGGTGGGCCGAGCGCCGATTCCCTCGATGGAGGAAATGGCATCGACTGGGTCGATTACATTTTCTCGGCAACAGGCGTCGAGGTCGACCTTTCCCTGGCCGGGCCGCAACTCGGCGGCGACGCTGTCGGCGATGTGCTGGTCAGCATCGAACGGCTTGGCGGATCGGACTACGGTGACCGGCTGACCGGAATGTCCGGTGACGACGACATCCATGGCTTCAGCGGCGACGACACTCTGATCGGGTTGAGCGGGAACGACTTTCTTGTCGGTGGCGGCGGCCGCGATTGGCTGGACGGTGGTGCGGGAAACGACCAGCTTGTCGGTGGCGGCGGTGACGGCAGCCAAATCTATCAGGAAGACGGCCCCGACACGCTGTTCGGTGGCTTCGGCAACGATTACCTCTCCGGAGGGGAGGGGGATGATCTGCTGGACGGCGGCGCGGGTGACGATGTGATCGTGGGAGGCAGCGGAAACGACGTCATCTACGGCGGCAACGGCTTCGACACGCTGATCCTGCCATCGGCGTCCTTCGTCACCATCCGCTACCTTGGCTATGGCTTCGAACTGACGAGCGTCGAGGGTGTCGACATCATCCGGGGTGTCGAATACATCCAGATCGGCACGCAAACCCCTGTTTCTCCTCGAAAACTCGTGGATTCATCGGTCGAATCGGATTTCGACGGGGACGGGCGTACCGATCTCCTGTGGCAGGACGCGCATGGGGCCCTGACGCTCTGGCTGATGAATGGATCCCAGGCGACCCAGAAGGTGATCGGCGACACCGGATCGGCGGATTGGCAGCCGGTGGGGTTCCAGGATCTCAGCGGCGATGGCAGGACCGATATACTCTGGCGCTCGGAGTCCACGGGCATCATGTCGCTGTGGACGATGGATGGAACCGGAGGCGTGGCCGCCGTCACCCCGATCGGCGATCCGGGATCGACCGATTGGCGTGTGGCCGCGGTCAAGGATTTTACCGGCGACGGTAAGGCCGACATCCTCTGGCGCTCCGCGTCCAGCGGGAGCATGTCCTTGTGGACCATGAACGGTGACACTGTGTCCGCGGTGCATCCGGTGGGTGACCCTGGCTCCACGGACTGGCAGGTTGCGGCAACCGCGGACTTCAGCGGCGACGGTCGGCCCGACATTCTCTGGCGCTCCGCTTCGACGGGCATCATGTCGCTGTGGACGATGAATGGAACGGAGGTGGTTGCGGTCAACGCCGTCGGAGATCCTGGATCGACGGACTGGATCATTGCGGGAACGGCTGATTTTACGGGGGACGGCGCCATCGACATCCTTTGGCGGTCGGCGGCCACCGGAGCGATGTCGTTGTGGGAAATGGACGGCACGCGGGTGTCGGCGGTCCGGACGATCGGCGACCCGGGTTCCGTCGATTGGCAAGTCGCCAAGCTCGGCGACTTCAATGGTGACGGACAAACGGACATTTTGTGGCGATCCACTTCGACGGGCGGCATGTCGCTGTGGACGATGCAGGGAACGACCGTTCAGTCGGCCCTGCCCCTGTCCGCAACGCCACATTCCGATTGGCGGCTTCTGTAACAGGGCATGGCGCTTCCGGGCGGAGGACGCGCTCGCCCACCCGCGACACCCTGACCGATCGATCCGGCTGCGAAACGCTTGCCTGTCCGGGCCGGGTTGGGGGACACTCCTTCGTCGCGCGTTCCGAATGCGGGGGCCTTCGGGACAAGGGACGCGGCTCGCGGGGGAAAAACATGGCACGGAACCTGAAAGCGCTCGGCCTGTGGCGGACGGCTCTGATCGCCAGCGTCCGGCAGGACGGGCCGGACCTGTCGGCGCGGCAGATGGCCATCATGCTCCAGGTCTATCTGACCGATCCGCCGCACACCGTGCGCGGTCTGGCGGCGGCGCTGAACATCTCCAAGCCCGCGGTGACCCGCGCGCTCGACCGGCTGTCGCTGCTCGGCTTCATCAAGCGCAAGCGCGACGTCGAGGACAAGCGCAGCGTGCTCGTCCAGCGTACCGTGAAGGGCAGCGTCTTCCTGTCCGACTTCGCCGAGCTGGTCGTCGCGGCCGGCGCCGTGGCGCCGGAGGACATGGCGGTCATCCGCGCCGAGGAGGAGGTGGCCGCCTCCGCCAAGGCGCGGCTGGAGGCGCAGCTGGGCGCCTCCACCCCGGTGGCGGTGCCCGCCTGAGCGGCGATCGCTTTCAATAGCCCTGGCTGCGGTCCACGAGGTTCGGCAGCGGACGGCCCTCCCGGAAGGCGGTGATCGCCTCGGCCACCACCGCGGCGGAGCGCGACGGGTGGGTGACGGCAGCGACATGCGGCGTCACATGGACCTTCGGGTGGGTCCAGAAGGGATGGCCGGCGGGCAGCGGCTCTTCCGCGAACACGTCCAGGCTGGCCCCGGCGATGTGCCCGCACTCCAGCGCCGCCAGCAGATCCTCCTCCACCAGATGGCCGCCGCGCGCGGCGTTGACGACCACCGCCCCCTTGGGCAGGGCGGCGAACAGCTTGCGGTTCAGCAGGCCGCGCGTCTCCGCCGTCAGCGGCAGCAGGCAGACCAGCATGTTGCACTGCCCGAGCATCGCCGCCAGCCCGTCGGGTCTGGAGAAGCTCTCCACCCCCGGCAGCGTCTTCGGCGTCCGGCTCCAGCCCAGCACGCGGTAGTCCATGCTCAGCAGAGTCTTCGCCGAGGCCATGCCCAGCTCGCCCATGCCCAGGATGCCGACCTTTACCTCCGACGCCGGGCAGGGGTCCAGCGGCTCCCACCGCCCGGCCTGCTGGAGCGCCTTGTACTCGTCGAGGAGCCGGTGCCAGCGCAGCACCTGCAGCGCCACATAACCGGCCATGTCCACCGTCAGCCCCTCCGACACCATGCGGACCAGCGGTACCTCGGGCAGGGTCGGATCGAGCAGCAGCGATTCTACCCCGGCGCCCAGCGACACGATCAGCTTCAGGTTGGGCAGCGTGGCGAGCAGCCCGTGCGGCGGCTTCCACACCAGCGCCATCTCGATGTCCGCCGGGTCCCCCATCTCGGGCCACACCCGCACCTCCAGCCCGGGCAGGCGGGCATCCAGCTCGCCCAGCCAGCGGTCGGAGCGGTCGGTGGTGGAGCAGAAAAGCAGCGTCACGGTGCAAACCCCTGTACTGTTGTCGTTGTTCGTCTCAAACCCGTTCGAGCCAACCGTGCCCCGTCTGATCCTGCTGAACAAGCCCTATGGCGTGCTGCCCCAGTTTACCGATGAGCAGGGGCGTCCGACGCTGGCCGACCATGTGCCGGTGAAGGGGGTCTACGCCGCCGGGCGGCTGGACCGCGACAGCGAGGGGCTGCTGGCGCTGAGCGACGACGGCGGGCTGATCGCCCGCATCGCCTCGCCCAAGCACAAGCTGCCGAAGACCTACTGGGTGCAGGTGGAAGGCGTCCCGACCGAGGAGGCGTTGCAGCGCCTGCGCGACGGGGTGACGCTCAACGACGGCCCGACCCTGCCCGCCGAGGCCCGCCGGATGGCGGAGCCGGACGGCCTGTGGCCACGCGACCCGCCGGTGCGCTTCCGCGCCGCCATCCCGACAAGCTGGATCGCCCTGACCCTGAAGGAGGGGCGGAACCGTCAGGTGCGCCGCATGACCGCCGCGGTCGGCTTCCCGACCCTGCGGCTGATCCGCTGGTCCATCGGCGACTGGACGCTGGACGGTCTGGCGCCCGGCCAATGGCGCGAGGTGACGGTGCCGGGGCGGGAGTCCCCGAAGACGCCGCCCGGCACCAAGGAGAAGAGTCCTCGCGGCCAAGGCAATCGCACTTGACCCTCATAGCCCTCTCCCCTCTGGGGAGAGGGTGGCCCGCAGGGCCGGTGAGGGGGATGGGCATGGCGGTACGTCCGGCACAAGCGCAACCCCCTCACCCTAACCCTCTCCCCGGAGGGGAGAGGGGACATTGAATGCGATTGCGCTACATCCGCACGGCGTCGGACTTGACGGCTTCCAGGTTGAGGGCGGCGGCGAGCAGGGCGCGGGTGTAGTCCTCCCGCGGCTCCTCGAAGATGCGGCGGGTGGGCCCCTGCTCCACCACCTTGCCGTCCTTCATGACGATGACGTGGCTGCTGAGCGCCCGCACCACCCGCAGGTCGTGACTGATGAACAGGTAGGCGAGGTTGTTGCGCGCCTGGATGTCGCGCAGCAGATCGACGATCTGCGCCTGCACCGACATGTCGAGCGCGCTGGTCGGCTCGTCCAGCACCACGAATTTCGGCTTCAGCACCAGGGCGCGGGCGATGGCGATGCGCTGGCGCTGGCCGCCGGAGAACTCGTGCGGGTAGCGGTGGCGGCTGGACGGGTCGAGCCCCACCTCCTCCAGCGCCTTGGCCACCATGGCGTCGCGCTCGGCGCCGGAGCCGATGCCGTGGATCGTCAGCCCCTCGCCGATGATCTGGCCGACAGACAGGCGGGGCGACAGGCTGCCGTAGGGGTCCTGGAAGACCACCTGCATCTCCCGGCGCAGCCCGCGCAGCTTCTTCGCCTGCCAGCCCTGGATGTCCTTGCCGTCGAAGCGGATCGCCCCCTCGCTGGCGTGCAGGCGCAGCAGGGCCAGCCCCAGCGTCGTCTTGCCGGAACCGGACTCGCCGACCACCCCGACGGTGTGTCCCTGCCGCACGTTGACCGACACGCCGTCCACGGCGCGGACGTGATCGACGGTGCGGCGCAGCAGGCCCTTCTTGATGGGGAACCAGACCTTGAGGTTGTCGGCGGCCATGACCTCCGGCGCGTCGGCGGGCGGGGTCAGCGGGTCGCCCTTCGGCTCGGCGGCCAGGAGCTTGCGCGTGTAGGGGTGCTGCGGGCGGGCGAAGATGTCGGCGACGTCGGCCTGCTCGACGATCTCGCCCTGGTTCATCACGCAGACCCGGTCGGCCATCTTGCGCACCACGCCCAGGTCATGGGTGATGAGCAGAAGCGCCATGCCGAAGCGGCGCTGGAGGTCCTTCAGCAGCTCCAGGATCTGCGCCTGGATGGTCACGTCCAGCGCGGTGGTCGGCTCGTCGGCGATCAGCAGGTCGGGCTCGTTGGCGAGCGCCATGGCGATCATCACGCGCTGGCGCTGGCCGCCCGACAGCTCGTGCGGGTAGGCGTTCAGCCGCTTTTCCGGGTTGGGCAGCCCGACCAGCCGCAGCAGCTCCAGCGTGCGCTTGCGCGCGGCGGCACGCGACAGGCCCTTGTGCAGGAACAGCGTCTCGTTGATCTGCCGCTCGATGCTGTGCAGCGGGTTCAGCGAGGTCATCGGCTCCTGGAAGATCATGGCGATGCGGTCGCCGCGCACCTCGCGCAGCACCTTCTCCTCCGCCCCCACCAGCTCGGTCCCGCGGAAGCGGATGGAGCCATGCGGGTGGCGGGCCATGGGGTAGGGCAGCAGTTGCAGGATCGACAGGGCGGTGACCGACTTGCCCGACCCGGACTCGCCGACCAGCGCCAGGGTCTCCCCCTTGGCGATGTCGAAGGACACGCCCTTCACCGCGTGCATCGCCCCGCCGCCCGAGCGGAACTCGACATGGAGGTTGCGGACCTGGAGGAGATCGTCGGTCCCATTGGTCGTCATGTCGGTCATGGGCGGTTCCGCCTTCTTGGGCTGGTGGTCGTGGGGTGCATCATTCCGCGGCCTTCTGCGCCACCGCGCCCGCCTCGTTGGCGGTTCCGGTGGCGGTGGAAAGCTGGCCGATGGTCTTGCGCGGGTCGAAGGCGTCGCGCACCGCCTCGCCGATGAAGATCAGCAGGCTCAGCATGATCGCCAGCACGAAGAAGGCGGTCAGGCCCAGCCAGGGCGCCTGGAGGTTGGCCTTGCCCTGGGCCAGCAGCTCGCCCAGCGAGGGGGAGCCGGGGGGCAGGCCGAAGCCCAGGAAGTCGAGCGCCGTCAGGGTGGTGATGGAGCCGTTGAGGATGAAGGGCAGGAAGGTCAGCGTCGCCACCATGGCGTTGGGCAGCACGTGGCGCACCATGATCGTCGCGTCGGTGGCGCCCAGCGCGCGGGCCGCCCGCACATAGTCGAAGTTGCGCGCCCGCAGGAACTCCGCCCGCACCACATGGACCAGCGAGGTCCAGGAGAACAGAAGCAGCAGGCCGAGCAGCCACCAGAAGTTCGGCGTCACCACGCTGGACAGGATGATGAGCAGGAACAGCGTGGGCAGGCCCTGCCAGATCTCGATGAAGCGCTGGAACAGCAGGTCGGTGATGCCGCCGAAGTAACCCTGGACCGCCCCCGCCATGATGCCGACGACCGAGGAAAAGGCGGTCAGCACCAGCCCGAACAGCACCGAGATGCGGAAGCCGTAAATCAGCCGCGCCACGACGTCGCGCCCCTGGTCGTCGGTGCCCAGCCAGTTGTCGGCGGACGGCGGGGCCGGGGCGGGGACCGGCAGATTGTAGTTGATGGTGCGGTAGCCGTAGGGGATCGGCGGCCAGACGATCCAGCCCTTTTCCTCGATCAGCTGGCGCACATAGGGGTCGCGGTAATCGGTCTCCGTCTCGAACTCGCCGCCGAAGGTGGTCTCCGGATAGGCCGTGAAGACGGGCCAATAGAGCGCGTTGTCGTACTTGATGACCAGCGGGCGGTCGTTGGCGATGAACTCCGCGCCCAGCGACAGGGTGAACAGCACCAGGAAGATCCAGAAGGACCAGAAGCCCCGCCGGTTCGCCCGGAAATTCGCCAGCCGCCGCCGGGTGAGCGGCGTGACGCGCAGGCCGAGGAAACGGTCGCCGCTCATGCACGGCCCTCCCGACGGGCATTTGCCCTCTCCCCTCTGGGGAGAGGGTCGGGGTGAGGGGGTTGCGCTTTTGCCGGACGCACCGCCACGCGCAACCCCCTCACCCTCCCCTCTCCCCAGAGGGGAGAGGGGGCAAGCGCCAGAAACGGATGCATGTTCATCACACCCTCCGCGCTTCGAAGTCGATGCGGGGATCGACGGCGACGTAGGTCACGTCGCCGACGAGGTTCATGATGAGCCCCAGCAGCGTGAAGAAGTACAGCGTGCCGAACATCACCGGATAGTCGCGGTTGATCGCCGCCTCGAAGCCCAGCAGCCCCAGCCCGTCCAGCGAGAAGATCACCTCGATCAGCAGGGCCCCGGTGAACAGGATGCCGATGAAGGCGCCGGGGAAACCGGCGATGACGATCAGCATGGCGTTGCGGAAGATGTGGCCGTAGAGCACCCGCCGCTCCGCCAGCCCCTTGGCGCGGGCGGTCACGACATACTGCTTGTTGATCTCCTCCAGGAAGGAGTTCTTGGTCAGCATGGTCAGCCCGGCGAAGCCGCCGATCACCATCGACAGCACCGGCAGCACCATGTGCCACGCATAGTCCAGGATCTGTTGCCACCAGGGCAGGCTCGCCCAGTTGTCCGACACCAGCCCGCGCAGCGGGAACAGGTCGAAATAGCGCCCGCCGGCGAAGACGACGATCAGCAGCACGGCGAACAGGAAGCTGGGGATGGCGTAGCCGACGATGACCACGCCGGAGGTCCAGACGTCGAAGGGCTGGCCGTCGCGCACCGCCTTGGCGATGCCCAGCGGGATCGACACCAGATAGACGATCAGCGTCGTCCAGATGCCCAGCGAGATCGACACCGGCATCTTCTCGATCACCAGATCGACGACGCTGCGGTCGCGGAAGTAGCTCTTGCCGAAGTCGAACATCAGGTAGTTCGACATCATGTGGATGAAGCGCTCGTGCAGCGGCTTGTCGAAGCCGAATTCCTTCTCAAGCTGCTTGATGAACTCCGGGTCGAGCCCCTGGGCGCCGCGGTAGCGGCTGCCGGTGTCGCCGCCCTGGGCCTGCTGCTGAGCGCCGGGGCCGCCGGTCTCGCCGCCGCCGGTGCCGCCGATGCGGGCGGTCGCCTCGACGGCGGTGCCCTGGACGCGGGCGATCATCTGCTCGATGGGACCGCCGGGGGCGATCTGCACGATCAGGAAATTGATGACCATGATCCCGAACAGCGTCGGGATGATCAGCAGCAGACGGCGGATGATGTAGGCCAGCATCGCGCGGGTTCGCCTTTCTGTTTGCCGTCTCAGGGCGCCGCGCGGCGGGCCGTGTTGGCGAGCTTCGCGTTCTTGTCGGGATCGACCCACCAGGTGTCGGTGAAGGCCAAGCCGTATTTGGGCGCAACCGCCGGATGGGAGAAACGGTTCCAATAGGCGACGCGCCGCACGTCGTCGTGCCATTGCGGGATGACGTACCAGCCCCACAGCAGCACGCGGTCGAGCGCGCGGGTCGCGGTGATCAGGCTCTCGCGGTCGGGGGCCTGGATCACCCGGTCGATCAGCGCGTCGACCACCGGGTCCTTGATGCCGGCCAGATTGCGGCTGCCCGGCTGGTCGGCGCGGGCCGCCTGCCAGTAGTCGCGCTGCTCGTTGCCGGGCGAGGTCGATTGTAGGATGCGCTGGATGACCATGTCGAAGTCGTAGCGGTCGATCCGGTTCTGGTACTGGGCGGTGTCCACCACGCGGATGGCCGCCTCGATCCCGGCGCGCTCCAGGTTGCGGACGAAGGGTTGGACGATGCGGTCCATGTCCGGCTGCACCAGCAGGATCTCGAAGCGCATCGGCTCGCCGGTCTTGGCGTTCAGCAGCTTGTTGCCCTTCAGCTCCCACCCGGCCTCTTTCAGCAGGGCGAGCGCGGTGCGCAGGTTCGGGCGGATGTTGCCGGACCCGTCGGTCTGCGGCGGCTCGAAGGGCTTGGTAAAGACCTCCTCCGGCACCTTGCCGCGGAACGGCTCCAGCAGTTTCAACTCCTCCGGCGAGGGCAGGCCGGTGGAGGCCAGTTCGGAGTTGGAGAAGAAGCTCTTGGTGCGCTGGAACAGCCCGTAGGACAGGTTCGTCCGCGTCCATTCGTAATCGAACAGATAATTCAGCGCCTCGCGCACCTTGCGGTCGGCGAAGACCGGGCGGCGGCTGTTGAAGACGAAGGCCTGCATGCCCTGTGGGTCCTGGTGCCTGATCTCCTCGCGGACGATGTGGCCGTCGCGGACCGCGGGCACGTCGTAGCCGGTAACCCAGTTCTTCGACGAATGCTCCACCCGGAAATCGATGGCCCCGGCCTTGAAGGCTTCGAACACCACGTCGAGGTCGCGGTAATAGTCGAAGCGGATGCGGTCGAAGTTGTAGCGCCCGCGGCTGACCGGCAGGTCCTTGGCCCACCAATCCTGCACCCGCTCGAAGACGAGCGAGCGGCCGGGCTGCACCTCGACGATCCGGTAGGGGCCGCTGCCGACGATGGGGTCCAGCGTGGTGCTGGCGAAGTCGCGCTCCTGAAAGACGTGCTTGGGCAGCACCGGCAGCTGGCCCATGATGACCGGCAGCTCGGGGTTGCCGCCGTCGCGGAAGGTGAAGGTGACCGCGCGCTCGCCGGTCTTCTCCGCCTTCACCACGTCGGCGTAGTAGGTGCGGTAGAGCGGGTGGCCCTTGTCGCGCAGCGTCTCGAAGCTCCACACCACGTCGTCGGCGGTCACCGGGGCGCCGTCGTGGAAGCGCGCCTGCGGGCGCAGCGTGAAGCGCACCCAGCTCCGGTCCTCGGCGACGGTGATCGTCTCTGCCAGCAGCCCGTAGCGGGTCAGCACCTCGTCCCCGCTCTCCACCGTCAGCGTGTCGAAGGGCAGGCTGGCCCCGGCGGCGGTCGACCCGCGCAGGATGAAGGGGTTCAGGCTGTCGAAGCTGCCGTAGGTCGCCAGCTTGATCTCGCCGCCCTTGGGGGCGTCGGGGTTGACGTAGTCGAAATGCTGGAAGTCCGGCCCGTATTTGGGCGTCCCATGGGCCGTGACGGCATGCCCCGCGGTTTCGCGCGGGTTGGCCTGCGCGCGGGCCGTGGCGAAAGGTTCGGCCAGATACAGGCACATGACCGCGGCCAGGATCGCTTTACCGGTCTTCCTCATGCCCCTCTCGGTCCTTATTGTTTCCGGTAAGGTAGGGTCTCCCTTGTGGCACAATCAAGGCGGAGCCTCGGCTTTAAGGGGCTAAGCGGGCGATCACGGCTTCACCCACCACGCCTCGGGGAAGCCGCTGTTGCGGAAGCCCAGATCGTATTTCGGCGTCTTCTCCGGGAAGCCGAGAGTCGTCCGATAGGCGATCCAGTTGTCCGGGTTGTACCAGTGCGGCACCATGTAGAAGCCCCACAGCAGCACGCGGTCGAGCGCGCGGGTCGCCGCCTGGACCGACGCCAGGTCCTTCGCCGCCAGCGCCTTTTCGATCATCGCGTCGGCGGCCGGCTCCTTGATGCCGGCGTAGTTGGCCGATCCCCGGACGTCCGCGGCGGCGGAGCCGAAATAGCTGCGCAGCTCGGTTCCCGGCGGGGTGAAGAAGTTGAAGTTCGCCACCACCACGTCGAAGTCGAACTCGTCGGTGCGCGCCTGGAACTGGGCGGTGTCGACCACCCGCAGCACCGCGTCGATGCCCGCTTTGCGCAGCGCCTCCACATAGGGTTGGATCACGCGGGTCAGCGCGCCGGTGCCGTCGAGGAACTCGATGCTCAGCACCTCGCCGGTCTTCGCGCTGGTCATCCGGCCGTTCTTCAGCTCCCACCCGGCCTCGCGGAACAGGCGCATGGCCTCGCGCAGGTTGTTGCGGGTGTTGCCGCTGCCGTCGGTCTTGGGCAGTTCGAAGGGGGTGGTGAAGACACGCTCCGGCAGCTGGGCGCGGAAGGGCTCCAGCAGGGCCAGCTCCTCCGGCGTCGGCGGCCCCTTGGCGCCGAAATCGGAGTTGGGGAAGTTCGAGGTGGTGCGGAGATACTGGCCGTACAGGATGTTCTTCTGAATCCATTCGAAGTCGAACAGATAGCCCAGCGCTTCGCGCACCCGCGGGTCGGCGAACTTGGCGCGGCGGGTGTTCAGGCGGAAGCCCTGGGCGCCCAGCGGCAGGTCGCTCTTCACCTCGACGCGGTTCACCCGGCCGTCCTTGGCGGCGGGGAAGTCGTAGCCGATGGTCCAGCGCTGCGCCCGGTGCTCGGTGCGGAAGTCATAGGCGCCGGCCTTGAAGGCTTCGAACATCACGTCGTCGTCGCGGTAGTAATCGACCTTCACGCTGTCGAAGTTGTAGAATCCGCGCGCCGTCGGCAGGTCGCGGCCCCACCAGTCGGTCACCCGCTCGTAGGTGATCGAGCGGCCGGGATCGACGGTCCGGATGCGGTAGGGGCCGCTGCCCAGCACCGGCTCCAGCGTCGTCTTGGAGATGTCGCGCCCGTTGGCGGTCCACCAATGCTCGGGCTGGGGGGCGATGCTGGTGGCGAAGTCGATGATCGGCTTCATCTCCCCGGTGGTCTTCAGGGTGATCTTCAGCTGGTGCTCGTCCACCGCCTCCACCGCGGCGACGCGGTCGAGGAAGGATTTCAGGAAGGGGTTGCCGTGCGCCTGGATGGAATCCCAGGCGAAGACCACGTCGCCGGCGGTCACCGGCACGCCGTCGTGCCAGCGCGCGTCCTTGCGCAGGTGGAAGACGGCCCAGCTCCTGTCGTCGGGCAATTCCACGCTTTCCGCCAGCGCCCCGTAGGCCGCGTCCATCTCCCAGCCGGAGCCGACCATCAGCGAGTCGGCGATCAGCCCCAGCGTGCGCGGGGTGACGCCGCGCAGGATGATCGGGTTCAGGCTGTCGAAGCTGCCCTGCGCGGCCAGGGTAATCTGTCCGCCCTTGGGGGCCTCCGGGTTGGCGTGCGGGAAATGGGTGAAGCCCGGCTTGAACTCCGGCTCGCCGAACTGCTTCAAGGCGGGGACGGTGACGGTTTGCGCCTGAGCCCCGTTCGCCTGGATTGGCGCTGACAGCGCAAGGAGAGCCAAGAAAGCGGTCGTCCGGGCGGCAGCGAGAACTCGGCGCATCGTCGGTCCTGATGTGGTTGGGCCTGAGATGATAAGGCGGATCAGCCCTAGCATGTACGCGCCTTGCGGCGCGTCAAGTCCGCGTACGCAACGGTATCTTACGCCCGACCGCTGGCGCCGGCCCGTTCGGGGGCGCAAACAAGGCGGAAATGTGGCAAGCCCGACGAGGTGGTGACATGTCGATGTTCCGGCGCACGAGCGCGGAGTTTCTCGGCACCTTCTGGCTGGTCTTCGGCGGTTGCGGCAGCGCCGTGCTGTCCGCCGCCTTCCCGGAGGTCGGGATCGGGCTGACCGGCGTCTCCCTGGCCTTCGGCCTGACCGTGCTGACCATGGCCTATTCGGTCGGCCACATCTCCGGCTGCCACTTGAACCCGGCGGTCACGGTGGGGCTGTGGGCCGGCGGGCGCTTCCCGGCCAAGGACATCCTGCCCTACGTCATCGCCCAGGTGGTCGGCGCCTTTCTGGCGGCGGTGGTGCTGTACGTCATCGCCACCGGCAAGGCCGACTGGTCGCTGGCCGCCAAGGGGCTGGCCGCCAACGGGTACGGGGAGCATTCGCCGGGCGCGTACAACCTCACCTCCGGCCTGCTGATCGAGGTGGTGCTGACCTTCATGTTCCTGATCGTCATCCTGGGCTCCACCGACCGGCGGGCGCCCGCGGGCTTCGCGCCGCTGGCCATCGGTCTGGCGCTGACGCTGATCCACCTCATCAGCATCCCCGTCACCAACACGTCGGTGAACCCGGCGCGCAGCACCGGACCGGCGCTGGTCGTCGGCGGCTGGGCGCTGCAACAGCTCTGGGCATTCTGGGTGGCGCCGCTGGTCGGCGGTCTGCTCGGCGGGCTGGCCTACCGCGCGCTGGCCGAGGAGATGCCGCCGAAACCGGCCATCACCGGCGAGGCCCGGCCGTCTACCTGAGCCTTTGCTGACCCTTTCCCTTCGGGTCCCTCCCGACTCAGCGGACCGTGCCCCTCCGGCGCGGTCCGTTTTTTATGGGGACATTCCTTCCTTCCCGGCGGAAGTCACGGCCTTGTCGCGGGAACTTCGCGTGCGTCAACGGTTATTCTGAACATCCGTTGACGCACAGGGAGTATATCATGCGGCAGTTCGACCCCGATTCCAACCCGATGACCGACGAGGATTACGGCATCGTCCTCGGCCTGTTCATCGGCATTTACCTGGGGCTGCTGGCCGTCTCGCTGCTGCCCTGACCGGCGCGGGTCTTCTTCCAGTGGTCGGCCATGCGCTCCATGAGCTGACGGTAGCGGCGGTCGGACCGCATCATCCGGCGCACCGCCTTGCCGTTGCGCGGGTCGGCGAGCATCCATTCCTCGGCGGCCATCTGGTGCTCCGGGTGGATGGACAGCATGTAGATCGCCGCCTGCTCCGGTTGCGTCACGGCCTCTTCCTTCAGCCCCTCCAGGATCGCCCCGACATAGAGCGGCAGGACGTTGCGGAAGTCCTCCGGCCCGGTGCCGTCCTGGCTGCCGTGGGAGGCGGCGTCGTCTCCGGCGCCCATCAGGGCGCGGCGCTCCTCCGCCGGTAGGGCGAAGAAGGCGTCCAGCCCCAGCAGCAGGTCGCAGACCGTCTTCTTGCGGACCATCCAGTTCGCCCCGCCCGACACCCGGCCGGCCAGCGAGTGCAGGAAGGGGCGCAGCTTCTCCGGCGAGGTCTCGAAGACGGAGCGGGCGGGCGTGGCGATGGTGGCCATGGGTGTGGTTCTCCTGTCTCAGCCGGCTGTCTCAGCCGGCCAGGGCGGCCAGCGTCTCGCGGTGGGTGCGGGCGTCGCCCGCGGCGACCACGCGCCCGCTGGAGGTGGCGTCGAGCGGGCGTCCATCCCAATCGGTCATCAGCCCGCCGGCCCCGGTCACCACCGGCACCAGCGCCGCGAAGTCGTAGAGCTTCAGCCCCGATTCGACGACGAGGTCGTAATAGCCCGCCGCCAGCAGGCCGTAGCTGTAGCAGTCGCCGCCATAGACCGACACCTTGGCCGTCCCCGCCACCCGGCGGAAGGCGTCCTGGTCCGCGCCGGGGAACAGGTCGGGCGAGGTGGTGCCCAGCGTCGCCGCGGCCAGCCCCCCGGCGCAGGCGCGCACGCGGGCCGGCTGGCCGTTGAACAGGGTGGGGCGCCCCTCGACGCCCAGCCAGCGGTCCCGGACGATGGGCTGGTCGATGACGCCGAGCACCGGGCGCCCGTGGTGCAGCAGGGCGATCAGCGTGCCGAAGATCGGACGGCCGGTGATGAAGGACTTGGTGCCGTCGATGGGGTCGATCACCCAGACCCATTCGGCGTCCAGGTTCTTCGTCCCGAACTCCTCGCCATAGATGCCGTCGTCGGGGCGCTCGGCCTCGATGATGGCGCGGATGGTCCGCTCCGCCTCGCGGTCGGCGATGGTGACGGGGGAGGCGTCGGCCTTGTCGTCCACCGCCACCGGCGTGCGGAAATACTGCCGGATGACCGGGCCGGAGGCGTCGGCCAGACGCTCCGCCAGGGTCACCAGGGGGGTGGGGCAGGGTTCGGTCATGGTCGCTCCGCCGGATCGCGCGTGGTGGGAAGGAGGGCCGCATCCTAGTCGGGTGCTCTCCCGGCGCAAACCATCAATGCGGGGGAAGGCAATGAAGGGGGAGGGTTGCGCTCGACGCCGCTTCCCCGTTTCGCGGGCTTGTGGCAGCCTCTTCGCCATGCACCACCGCTCCTCCCCACCCGACCGCCCGAACGCCTCCCCGAACGCCTATGCCGGCATTCCGCTCGACCGCGCTGGCGTGCGCCGCAAGGACAAGGACTGGCTGAACGACGCCTGGGCCTCGCCGACTGCGCGCCTGCTGCCCGTGGCGAAGTCGCGCAACTTCGTGACCGGCGACGCCGACTCGGCCCACGCGGTCGCCGTCGCCTGTGGTGGCGATTGGGGGGTGGAGCCGGTGTTCCTCGGCCTGCTCGACGGCGTTCCGCACTTCACCGTGGACCTGACCGGCCTGGAAGCGCCGGAGGAGCATCCGGCCCTGGCCGGGCTCGGCCGTTTCGAGGACCTGCGCGCCGTCGGCCCGGTGATGGAGGCGACGGAGGCCGGGCTGTGCGCCTACGCCCGCGGCATCACGTGGTGGAACGCCCGGCATCGCTTCTGCGGCGTCTGCGGCTCGGTCGCGGCGGGTGCCGAGGGCGGGCATGTGCGTGTCTGCACCAACCCGGACTGCGCCACCCACCATTTCCCGCGCACCGACCCGGCGGTCATCATGCTGGTCCATGACGGGGCCGGGCGCATGGTGCTGGGCCGCAATTCCCGCTTCCCGCCGGGCATGCATTCGGTGCTGGCCGGCTTCGTCGAGCCGGGCGAAAGCCTGGAGGACAGCGTCAGGCGCGAGGTGCTGGAGGAGGTGGGGCTGGAGGTCACCGACATCCGCTACCACTCGTCCCAGCCCTGGCCCTTCCCGTCCTCGCTGATGCTGGGCTTCAGCGCGCGGGCGGTGACGCTGGACATCCAGACGGATATGGAGGAGCTGGAGACGGCCCACTGGTTCGACCGCGAGTTTCTGCGGACCGTCACGCCCAGCGAGGAATTCCGCCTCGCCCGCCCCGACAGCATCGCCCGCCGCCTGATCGACGAGTGGATCGCCGAGGGGGAGTGAGGGCGTCGCATCGCGTGCCCCCTCGCTCATTGCCCCCTCCCTAGCCCTCCCCCGCTTCGCAGGGGAGGGAAGGGGCCCGCGGCGAAGCCGTGGGAAGGGTGGGGGCAAGTGGGGGGATGCTCAATCCTCGCCGATGCGCTGGCTTTCCTGATAGCGGAAGGGGTTGGCGGGGTAGACGCCCAGGATCTTCACCTCGCCGGCGCGGGCGAAGAAGGCCAGCTCCTCCAGCGCCAGACGCAGGGAGCGCTCCTCCGGATGGCCCTCCACGTCGGCGTAGAACTGGGTCTGGGTGAAGTGCCCGCCCACCATGTAGCTTTCCAGCTTCGTCATGTTGATGCCGTTGGTGGCGAAGCCGCCCAGCGCCTTGTAGAGGGCCGCCGGCACGCTGCGCACGCGGAAGACGAAGGTGGTGATGATCTTGGCCCCGGTCCCCTCGGCGGGCAGCGGCGGGGTCTTCGGCTCGCGCGACAGGATCAGGAAGCGGGTGGTGTTGTGCTCCGCGTCCTCGATGCCGCCCTTCAGGATGTCCAGCCCGTAGATGTCGGCGGCGAGCGAGGAGGCGATGGCGGCGTGCTGCGGATCGCCCAGCTTGGCGATCTCGGCGGCGGCGCCCGCGGTGTCGGCGTGGGAGATCGCCGTCAGCCCCAGTTCCCGCGTCATGTTGCGGCACTGGGACAGCGCCTGGATGTGGCTGCGCACCGTCTTCAGCCCGGCCAGCGTCGCGCCCTTCGGGGCGAGGAGCTGGTGGTTCACCCGCTGGAAGTGCTCGCCGATGATGTGCAGGCCGCCTTCGGGCAGCAGATGGTGGTTGTCGGCCACGCGCCCGGCGATGGAGTTTTCCACCGGGATCATGGCGAGCGCCGCGCGCCCCTCGCGCACGGCGGCGAAGGCGTCGTCGAACGTGGCGCAGGGCAGCGTCGTCATCTCCGGAAAGACCGTCCGGCAGGACAGGTCCGAATAGGCGCCGGGCAGGCCCTGGAAGGCGATCACGTTCGAGGTCGTCATCGGGAGGTCTTCTTTTAAAGGGGGGTGCGCTTGGCGAGGATCGCGCGGGCGCGCTCCAGGTCGGCGGGAGTATCGACGCCGAGCGGAACCGCGTCAACGACGGCGGCGTCGATGCGCATCCCGAAGGCCAGGGCGCGGAGCTGCTCCAGCCGCTCCCGCTGCTCCAGCGCCGAGGGCGGCAGCCGGACGTAGCGCTCCAGCGCGGCGCGTCGGTAGGCGTAGAGCCCGATGTGGTGGAACAGCGGCCCGTCGCCCCAGGGCGCGGTGGCGCGGCTGAAATAGAGGGCGCGGCCCCGCCGGGCGCCGGGCGGCAGCTCCAGGATGGCCTTCACCACGTTGGGGTCGGTGCGCTCCTCCTCCCGCGTGATCTCGACCACCAGGGTGGCGATGTCCACCTGCGGGTCGGACAGCGGGGCGAAGGCGGCGCGGACCACCGCCGGCTCGATGGTCGGCAGGTCGCCCTGCACGTTCACCACCGCGTCGTATTTTCCCTCCGGGTCGAGCAGGCTGACCGCCTCGAAGATGCGGTCGGAGCCCGAGGGATGGTCGGGCCGGGTCAGCACGGCGGTGCCGCCCGCCGCCTCCACCGCCGCAGCGATCTCCGGCTCGGCGCAGGCGACCACCACCGGGCCGATCTCCGCCTCCATGGCGCGGCGCCACACCTGCACGATCATCGGCGCCCCGCCGATGTCGGCCAGCGGCTTGCCCGGCAGGCGGGTGGAGGCCATGCGGGCGGGGATCACGACGATTGGATTCGAGGGCGGCGGGTTCGCCGTGCTCTGGATATTTGCGTTGGCGTTCATGTGTGGAACGGCCCCCTGTCGCGTCGGAAAGGTGGGGCGGGTGAACCATGGATCGCCCTTTGCGTCAAGCGGCGTCACTCCAATATTCAACTGGCCAACAGTCGGAGAACCGATATTCCTGTGGCAAGGGAGGGGGCCGAAGCGGTGACAAGCCGCCGCGGTCACGCTATCGTGCGGCGGAGAACCAGCCAGCCCTGGCGACGGACCCGCGGCACGACAAAAAAGGGGAACAAGACGTTATGAGCATGGAGTGGAACAAGATTTTCGGCGCCGTGCTGCTGGCGGGTCTGATCGCCATGCTGGCCGGCTTCGCCGCGGAAGTTCTGGTGCACCCGAAGACGCCTGAGAAACCCGGCTATGTGGTGGCCATGCCGGAGGGCGCCGCTCCGGCTCCCAGCGGTGGCGCGGCCCCGTCCGGCCCCGCCGAGATCGCCCCGCTGCTCGCCAAGGCCGACGCCGCCGCCGGCCAGTCCGCGGCCAAGGCCTGCGCCGCCTGCCACAGCTTCGACAAGGGCGGCCCGAACAAGGTCGGCCCGAACCTCTACGGCATCGTCGGCGCCCCGCACGGCCATCTGGACGGCTTCGCCTATTCCGACGCCATCAAGGGCAAGGCCGGCCCCTGGAACTACGACGAGCTGAACCACTTCCTCTACGACCCGAAGGCCTACGCGCCGGGCACCAAGATGACCTTCGCCGGCGTCAAGAAGGACCAGGACCGGGCGAACATCATCGCCTATCTGCGTTCCCTGGCCGACAGCCCGGCGCCGCTGCCGCAGTAACCCGCGGCGGCCTTATCTAGGGCGGTCCCGTCCGGGAAACCGGCAAAAGCCCCGCGCTCCATCGGACGCGGGGCTTTTTCGTTCCGCCTCAACCGGAAAGCCGGCAGATTGGCCTTGCATATGACGGCCCTATCGCCGATATAGAGCGCGGGAGGCTGGCGGCGGACGAGTCCCTCGCCAACCCGGTCAGGTCCGGAAGGAAGCAGCCGTAACGAGTTTCGGCTCGGGTCGTTCGTCCAGTCTCCCACCCTTCCCCATAAAATCCGGCAGCGAATTCAAACGGCGACAGCCCCGTGCCGTGACGCTATTCTGCGCTCCGTCGTGAAGCCGATTACCGGGCCAGCCGCGTGACCGATACCACCGTTGCCGATGCATCCTCTTCCGTTTCCGGGACGTCCGGGGGCCTCGCCTACCGGGTTCTGGCGCGGAAATACCGTCCGAAGAGCTTTGCCGAGCTGATCGGGCAGGACGCGCTCGTCCGCACCCTGACCAACGCCATCCATTCGGGCCGCATCGCCCAGGCCTTCATGCTGACCGGCGTGCGCGGCGTGGGCAAGACGACCACCGCCCGCATCATCGCCCGCGCGCTGAACTGCACCGGGCCGGACGGCAGCGGCGGGCCGACGGTGACGCCCTGCGGCGTCTGCGACAATTGCCGCGCCATCGCCGAGGACCGCCACGTCGATGTGATGGAGATGGACGCCGCCAGCCACACCGGCGTGGACGACATCCGCGAGATCATCGACGGCGTGCGCTACGCCCCGGTCTCGGCGCGCTACAAGCTCTACATCATCGACGAGGTCCACATGCTCTCCAAGAGCGCGTTCAACGCGCTCCTGAAGACGCTGGAGGAACCGCCGGCCCATGTGAAGTTCGTCTTCGCCACCACCGAGATCCGCAAGGTGCCGGTGACGGTGCTCTCGCGCTGCCAGCGCTTCGACCTGCGGCGCGTCGACGCCCAGGTGCTGAAGGAGCACTTTACCCGCATCACCGGCCTGGAGGGGGCGGGGATCGAGCCGGACGCCGCCGCGCTGATCGCGCGGGCCGCCGACGGGTCGGTGCGCGACGGGCTGTCGCTGCTCGACCAGGCCATCGCGCTGGCCGCCGGCACGGTGACCGCGCAGCAGGTGCGCGACATGCTGGGTCTGGCCGACCGCAGCAAGGTGATCGACCTGTTCGAGGCCGCCGTCTCGGCCAGGCCGGCGGAGGCGATGGACCTGCTGTCCGACCTGCACCGCGTCGGCGCCGATCCGGTGGTGATTCTGCAGGACCTTCTCGACCTCGTGCACAATCTGACGCGGCTGAAGGTCGTGCCGGACAGCGCCAACGACCCCGGCCTGCCGGAGGCGGAGCGCACCCGCGGCGCCGCCCTGTCGGCCAAGCTCGGCATGCCGGCGCTGACACGCGCGTGGCAGCTCCTGCTGAAGGGGCTGGGCGAGGTGCAGGCGGCCCCGGTGCCGCAGCAGGCGCTGGAGATGGTCATCGTGCGGCTGTCCTACGCCGCCGACATGCCGACTCCCGGCGACCTGATCCGCCAGTTCCAGAATGTGCAGAATGGCGGCGGGCAAGGCGGCCAGGGTGGCAATCCGGCCCCGCGCGGTCCCGGTGGTGGGCCGGTGGCGGTCGGCGGCTCCGCCGTGCGCGCCGTCGCCCAGGTTCAGGCGAGCCCTCAGCCGAGCCAGCAGCCTGTGCAAACCGTTGCCGTCGCCGTGGCGGACGAGGAGCGTGTGGCGATGCCGCGCGACTTCCGTACCCTGGTCCAGGTCTTCGCGGAGAAGCGCGAGGGTGCGCTCTACGGCCACCTGACCGGCAGCGTCCATCTGGTGCGTATGGAGCCGGGGCGGCTGGAGCTGCGCCTGACGACTTTGGCGCCGGCGACCCTGCCGAATCGCGTCGGCCAACTGTTGACGGAATGGACCGGCCAGCGCTGGGTCGTCATCGTCTCGGACGCGCCGGGCGAGCCGACGTTGATCCAGCAGGAGCAGGCCGCCCAGCGGCGCGCACTGGAGGAGGCGGAGGCGCATCCGGTGGTGCGCGCCGTTCTGGACGCCTTCCCCGGCGCGAAGATCACCGATGTCCGCGACCTCAAGGCGGCGGTCGAGGCCGAGCCCCAGGTTGCGGATGACGGGGAGAATCCCGACCTTATGGTCATGCAGCAGGACGACGGGGTTTATTACCCGCTCGACGATGAAGGAGATTTCTGACCCATGAAGAACCTCGGCCAGATGATGAAGCAGGCCCAGCAGATGCAGGCCAAGATGCAGGAGATGCAGGCCCGCCTGGGCGAGGTCGAGATGACCGGCCAGTCGGGCGCCGGCATGGTCAACGTGACGGTGAACGGCAAGGGCGAGATGAAGAAGATCAAGCTCGACAAGTCGATCGTCGATCCGGAGGACATCGAGGTCCTGGAGGACCTCATCATCGCCGCCTTCAACGACGCCAAGGCCAAGGTGGAGCAGCACGTCGCCAACGAGACCCAGAACCTGATGGGCGGGATGAAGCTGCCGCCGGGCATGAAGCTGCCGTTCTAAGCGTTGAAAGGCCGGGCGCGAAGGCGGCCCGGCCGCCCTTTTAAAAAAACGAAGCCGTGCCAGCGAAGCCTTGAATGATCGGACCTGAAATCGAGCGCCTGATCCAGCTCCTGTCCAAGCTGCCGGGGCTGGGGCCGCGGTCGGCGCGGCGGGCGGCGCTGCACCTGATGAAGCGTCGCGACAGCCTGCTGGTGCCGCTGTCCGAATCCATGGCGCTCGCCGCGGAGGCCATCCGCAACTGCTCGGTCTGCGGCAACCTCGACAGCCGCGACCCCTGCTCCGTCTGTTCCGACCACAGCCGTGACCGCTCGACCATCTGCGTGGTGGAGGATGCCGGCGACCTCTGGGCGCTGGAGCGTACGCGCGCCTTCCACGGCACCTACCATGTGCTGGGCGGCACGCTGTCGGCCTTGCAGGGGGTGGGGCCGGACGATCTGAACATCCCGTCCCTGGTGGAGCGCGCGAAGGACCCGGCGGTGACCGAGGTCATCCTGGCGCTGAACGCCACGGTGGACGGGCAGACCACCGCCCATGTGGTGACCGACCGCCTGTCCGGCAGCGGGGTCTCCGTGTCCCGTCTGGCCCACGGCGTGCCGGTGGGCGGGGAACTGGACTATCTGGACGACGGGACGCTGACCGCGGCGCTGAAGGCGCGGCGGCCGTTGTGAGATACGTGTTTTTGTGAGGGAAGCATTGCCCCCTCCCTAACCCTCCCCCGCTCCGCAGGGGAGGGGATCAACTCCCTCTCCTGCGAAGCGGGGGAGGGAAGGGGCCCGCGGCGGAGCCGTGGGAAGGGTGGGGGCTCGCCTCGACCACCCACCCAATCCCCCAAACCTTACTTCTTCTTCAGCGCGGCAACGCCCGGCAGGTCCTTGCCTTCCAGCCACTCCAGGAAGGCGCCGCCGGCGGCGGAGATGTAGGTGAACTTCTCCTCCACGCCGGCGTGGGCCAGCGCCGCCACGGTGTCGCCGCCGCCGGCCACCGACAGCAGGCCGCCTTCCGACGTGCGCTCGGCGACGAGGCCGGCGACGGCGTTGGTGCCGCCGTCGAAGGGCTGGATCTCGAAGGCGCCCAGCGGGCCGTTCCACACCACCGTCTTCGCACCCTGGAGCTTCAGGCCGAGGAACTCGACCGTCTTGGGGCCGACGTCCAGCGCCATCTCGTCGGCGCCGATGCCGTCCGCCGGAACGGCGCGGTTGGCCGCACCGGCCTTGAACTCCTTGGCGACGATGAAGTCCTTGGGCAGCAGCAGCTCGCAGTTGGCGGCCTTGGCGGTCTCCATGATGGCGCGGGCCTGATCGGCCATGTCCTTCTCGCAGAGCGAGGCCCCGACATCCACGCCCTGGGCGAAGAGGAAGGTGTTGGCCATGCCGCCGCCCAGCGCCAGCATGTCGACCTTCTTCACTAGGTTGCCGAGCAGGTCCAGCTTGGTGGAGATCTTGGCGCCGCCGACGACGGCGGCCACCGGACGCTCCGGCTTCTCCAGCGCCTTGGTCAGCGCCTCAAGCTCGGCCTGCATCAGGCGGCCCGCGGCGGCCGGCAGATACCGGGCGACGCCCTCGGTCGAGGCGTGGGCGCGGTGCGCGGCGGAGAAGGCGTCGTTGACGTAGAGGTCGCCGAGTTCGGCGATCCGCTTGGCGAAGGCCGGATCGTTCTTTTCCTCTTCCGCGTGGAAGCGGGTGTTCTCCAGCAGCACGATGGCGCCCGGCCGCACGCCGTCGATGGCGGCCTTGGCCTTCTCGCCGACGCAATCCTCGCCGAAGGCGACGGTCTGGCCGACGGCGGCGCTCAGCGCGTCCAGCACGTTGCGCAGCGAGTTCTTGGCGTCCGGGCCGTTCTTCGGGCGGCCGAAGTGCGACAGAACCACGACCTTCGCACCCTTCTTCGCCAGCTCGGTCAGAGTCGGCGCCAGACGGTCGATGCGGGTCGTGTCGGAGACCTTGCCGTCCTGCATCGGGACGTTGAGGTCGGCACGCACCAGCACCGTCTTACCGTTCACGTCGAGGTCGTCGATGGTGTTGAACTCGGTCATGGTTGCTGTCCCTGCGGGTTGAACTTTTGCCCGGCAATCCAGCACAGGGGCGCACGCTTTGCAACGGCCCGCGTGGGCGACCGGTTGCCCCATGCGGCGAAAGGACCGGGCTCTGGGCGGGCGGGACCGCCGATCCCATCTCTATCCTCATGAACAGGATCACCCCGCAGTCCTCCGCCCGGCCAGCTCCCCGGCCAGCCCCCCGGTTGTCTCCCCGGCTTGCTTACGCGGCCAGCCAGTCCGCCCGCGTCGCCTGGTTCCTTGGCCAGTACATGATGGCCGCGCGGATCGGCCGGCGGATCACCGGACCGCCGCGGCAAAGCCCTCCCGATGCCCGTCCGGTGCCCGGCACCCGCGCGATCCTGGAGGAGCTGCGCGCGCTGCTGGCCCGCGACCTCGCCAACATCGAAGCCGGCTACTACCGCCTGCCGCACGATCTGCTGCCCGACCCGCGCCGGCTGCTGACCGAGGCCGCGGCCTTCTTCCGCGACGTGCCGGAGGTGTCGCGGCGGCGGCGCGACCACGCGGCGGTGGAGGTGCGCGCCGACCCGCCGCCCGGCAGCGGGGGGCTGCCCGCCTACTACCGCCAGAACTTCCATTATCAGACCGGCGGCTACCTGACCGAGGAGAGCGCCCGCCTGTACGACCATCAGGTGGAGGTGCTGTTCGGCGGCGGCGCCGACGCCATGCGCCGCCAAACCCTGGTGCCGATCTTTGAGTATTTGAAAACGCGCCGCAGCGCCGATTGCCGCCTGCTCGACGTGGCCGCCGGGACGGGGCGCTTCCTGACTTTCGTGAAGGACAACCACCCGCGTCTGCCGGTCACCGCGCTCGACCTCTCCCCGGCCTATCTGCGCGAGGCGCGGCGCAACCTCGCCCCCTGGGCGCGCAGCAGCGCGCTGGTCCAGGCGGCGGCCGAGGCGATCCCGCTGGCCACCGGGTCGCAGGACATCGTGACCTGCATCTACCTGTTCCACGAGCTGCCGCCGAAGATCCGGGCCCAGGCCGCCGCCGAGATGGCCCGCGTGCTGAAGCCCGGCGGAATCCTGGTCTTCATGGACAGCGTGCAGTACGGCGACAACCCGATGATGGACGGGCTGATCGACCGCTTCCCGCAGTCCTTCCACGAGCCCTTCTACGCCCATTACGCCCGTGACGACCTGTTTGCCTTGTTCGCCGCCGCCGGGCTGCGCCTGCGCGACACGTCGCTGGCCTACATGTCCAAGCTCCTGGTTTTGGAAAAGCCGGAGGCCTGATCACGGAAGGTTGCAACAAAAGCGTCATGGTTCTGTAACTTGACCGTGGCTGGGGCCTGTGCAAAACGGGGACCCACCGGAAACGACGGGGCACGAATGGTGGTCGAAGCGGAGTCCAACCGGGAAACCGAGCTGAAGCTGGCCGTCAGGGCCGAAGACATGGCGAAGCTCCGGTCCTGCCCGGCGGTCGCGTCCCGAGCCAAGGGAAAAGCCGGCACCAAGACCCTGGAAAGCACCTATTACGACACCGCCGACCGGCGTCTGGCCGGGCGTCTGGTGACGTTGCGCGTGCGCAAGGTCGGCAACCAGTATCTCCAGACGGTCAAGGGCGCGCCGGAGAGCGGCGAGCTTAGCCGGGCGGAGTGGGAGCATCCGGTCGCCGGACCGGCTCCCGACCTGTCGGCCATCGAATCGCAAGACGCGCTGGACCTGCTGGGCTCGGTCGGCGCGGCGGAGTTGCAGCCGCTCTTCACCACGCTCATCCAGCGCACCGTGCGGGTGGTGACGATGGGCGAGGGCGAAAGTGCCAGCCGCATCGAGGTCGCCTTCGACAGCGGCGAAGTTCGCGGCCCGGACGGCGCCTCCATCCCGGTGTCGGAGGTGGAGCTGGAGCTTCTCGAAGGCTCCGCCGCCGCCCTCTACGATCTGGCGCTGGAGCTGGCCCAGGCCGCCCCGCTGCGGCTCGACCCGCGCACCAAGGCGGAGCGCGGCTACGCGCTCGCCGACGGGACGGTGGACAAGGTGGTCAAGGCGGGCAAGCTGGAACTGGACCGCGACACCACGGTGGAAGGCGCGCTGGCACGCATCCTGCGCTCCTGCATCGGCCACATGCTGGCGAACGAAGCCGTCACCCTGGTCGGCGAGGATGCGGAGGGCGTCCACCAGATGCGTGTGGCGCTGCGCCGCCTGCGCTCGGCGCTCGCTTTGTTCAAGCACTTCATTCCCGCCGACTCCTACGCCTGGCTGGTCGGCGAGGTGAAGTGGCTGGGCGGCAGCCTTGGCCCGGCGCGCGACTGGGACGTCTTCCTGGCCGAGTTGCTGGAGCCGGTGAAGGACTCCTTCCACCGCGCCGACGGCCACGGCAAGCCGCTCCAGGAGGACATCGACGCGCTCGCCGCCGCGGCGCGCGCCCGCCGCGACCGCGCCTATGAGGGGGTGCGCGAGGCCATCCGGTCGGAGCGCTACACCACCTTCCTGCTGACGTTCGGCGCCTGGGTCGAGTCGCGGGGCTGGCGCGACCAGCCGGTCAGCGAGCATTCCGCCCGGCTGTTCGACCCGGTGGAGGATCTGGCCGACCATCTGCTGTCGCGCCGCGCCAAGAAGGCCCGCCGCGCCGGTCACGGCTTCGCGAGCCTGTCGGTGACCGAGCGGCACGAGCTGCGCATCGCCTTGAAGAAGCTGCGTTACGCGGCGGAGTTCTTCCGCAGCCTCTACGACGACAAGCCGGCCCGCCGCTACATCCAGGACCTGTCGGCCTTCCAGGACGCGTTGGGCCATCTGAACGACGTGGCGACGGCGACCCGCCTGCTGCACGAGTTGCACGACGACGGCAGCCGGCCCGAGCCGGGCGAGCCGCGCGCCGCCGGCATCGTCATCGGCTGGCACGCCCGCGGCGTGGCGGAGTCCGAACCGTCGCTCCGCGACCTGTGGAAGGAGTTCGCCGACGCGAAAGCCTTCTGGTCAAAGCCCGACCGGGAGGGGTAACCTTTCCCCCCATGCGGACCATCCTCGTCGCCAACATCAAGGGCGGTTGCGGCAAGACCACGATCGCCACCCACCTCGCCGCGGCCTGCGCCGCCGCCGGTCACAGCACGGCGCTGGCCGACGTGGACCGCCAGCGCTCCTCGCTCGGCTGGCTGGCCCGCCGCCCGGCCACGGCTTCCGCCCTGGTCGGTCTGGACTGGGCGAAGGACCTGTCCGACGCGCCGAAGGGCATCCAGCGCCTCGTCATCGACGCGCCGGCCGCGCTGAAGACCAAGCAGATCGAGGATCTGGTGCGGATGGCCGACGTCGTCGTGCTGCCGGTGCTGCCCAGCGCCTTTGACGAGCAGGCGACGCAGCGCTTCCTCGGCAAGCTGGAGGAGCTGAAGTCGATCGCCAAGAACCGCAAGTCGGTGGCGGTGGTCGGCAACCGCCTGCGCCCCCGCACCAAGGCGGCGGACCGGCTGGACCAGTTCCTCGGCGGGGTCGGGCACAGCGTGGTGACCCGCCTGCGCGACAGCCAGATCTACGCCGACGCCGCGGCCTCCGGCCTCAGCCTGTTCGACCTGACCGGCAAGCGCGCCGCCGAGCACCGCGCCGACTGGGAGCCGCTGCTGGCCTACATCGAGAAGGCGTGAGCCGGAAAGGCGCCGTTACACTCTGTTACGTTCGGCGGCAGCGCGGGACATCAAGCGGTTACAATCCGGCCTCACTTTGGCCGCATTCCGTTCAACCCGCGAGCCGTCCCCATGCCCTCCCTCTCCTCCACCATCACCCGGCAGATCGTCACGCCGGTGACCATCGTCCTGTTCGTGGTCTCCACAGTGACGGGAATCATGCTGCTGCTGCACTGGAACGGCAATCTGGTGCGCTTTTCCCACGAATGGCTCAGCGTCGGCTTCTCGGCCATCGGCCTGTGGCATCTGGCGCGCAACTGGACGGCATTCCTTCAGTATTTCAAGCGCAACGTGGCGCTGTCGGCCTTCGTGGTCAGCGTTGCCGGCTCGCTGGTCTTCACCGCGATGACCGGGACGCCGGCCTCCACCGGCGGCCCCGGCGCGATGATGCGGGCGGTGGCGAACGCCCCGCTGGCGACGGTGGCGCCGGTCTTCGGGCTGGACCCCGACAAGGCCATCCAGGCGCTCAAGGCCGCCAACATCGAGGCGCAGCACGGCGAATCGCTGTCGGTTATCGGCAGCCGCGCCGGCATGAACGCGGTGGGCGTGGCGAACATCCTCACCGCCGCCAAGCAGCCGAAGCCGGCATCGTAACGTCGTGGAAGCGCCCGCCTACACCCGCGCCACCAGGAACAGCCGCTTGAAGGGAAACAGCGTGCGGCCGTCGGGGCGTCGGGGATAGGCGGCGGCGAGCCGGGCGCGGTAGGCCGCCAGGAAGGCGTCCAGCTCCGCGCCCGCCAGCGTGTCCAGGACGGGCAGCAGCGTCGTGCCGCGTGTCCATTGCAGGACCGGATCGTCGCCTTCCAAAACCTGGAGATACTCGGTCTCCCAGAGGTCCAGGCGACGGGTGAGCGGGGCGAGCCAGCCGTAATAGACGTCGGGCGCGTGCACCGGGGCGGTGCGCAGGACCGGGGCCAGCCGCTCGGCCCAGGGGCCGTCCGCCGCCGTCTCGTACAGCAAGCGGTGCGAGGGCGCGTCGAAGTTGCGGGGCATCTGCACGGCCAGCACCCCGCCGGGGGCCAGCGCCCGCAGCAGGTCCGGAAACAGCCGCTCGTGCCCGTCCAGCCATTGCAGGGCGGCGTTGGAGATCAGCAGATCGACCGGCCGATCGGGGCGCCAGTCGCGCAGGTCGGCCTGGAGCCAGCGCACGCCGGACGGCGTGGTCCGCGCGCGCTCCAGCATGGCCGGGGAATTGTCCACCCCCAGCACCTCGGCCTCCGGCCAGCGTTCGGCCAGCCGGCGGGCAAGCTGCCCGGCCCCGCAACCGAGATCGACCACCGTCCGCGGGGTCAGGGAGGGCAGGGCCGCCACGAGGTCGTGGGCCGGGCGGCGGCGCCAGGACTCGAACCGTGCGTATTGCTCGGGGTCCCACGGCATGCCCGGCCTCCACCGGTTGAAGGGGTTTGGGGGTTATTCCTGCTCGCGCTGGCGGGCGATCTGCTCGTCCATGTGGTTGTAGTGCTTCGTGACCATCATGAAGATCGTCCCGATGCAGCCGATGGCCAGCAGCCAACCGCCGTAATAGAACGCCGTGTCCGCCGCGCGCGACGCCGCCAGCAGGCCGATGAACGCCATGAAGCCCAGGATCCCCCCGGTGATCCACTTGCCCGTGCCTTCCAAAGTCCCGTTCCCTTCCTTCGCTGCCGGTCCCGCGCGGGGCGTGCGCCCGGCGGGATGCCGACGGGTTGACCGTGCCGCGAATTCTGGTGGAGCGGGCGCCGGAAATCAATCCGGGATGGGCGAATCCGATGTGGGCATTTCGCCCAAGCGGGCGGCCCCCTCCACGACGATCCCCGGGGGAAGCTCCAGCGCGAAGACGGTGCCCGCCGCGGTGCTTTCCATCAGCCGCAGGTCGCCGCCATGGGCGCGCAGCACCTCCCGCGCGATGGCGAGGCCCAGCCCGACGCCGCCCGCCCGCGCGGAGCCGGCGAAGGGCTGGAACAGGTTGTCCCGCGCCCGCGGCGGCAGGCCCGGCCCGTCGTCGGCGACCAGCAGGAGCAGCCCGCCGCCGGGCCGGGTCTCCACCATCACCGTCACCGCTCCGGCCCCCGCCTGCGCCGCGTTGCGCCCCAGATTGACCAGCGCGCGGGAGAGCTGGGCGGCGTCGGCGCGGACGGTCAGCCCCTCCGGCACCCGGTTGTTCCAGCGCAGCTCCGCCCGCTCCCCATCCGGGCGCAGGGCGGCCAGCGCCGCGGCCCCGGCCTCCTCGACCAGCGGGCGCAGCGGCACCGCGGCCCGCGCCAGGGGCAGCAGGCCGTCGCGGGTGTAGGTCATCGTCTGGCCGCACAGCTCCACCGCCCGGTCGATGGAAGCCATCAGCCGCGGCGTGACCCGCCGCACCTCCGGATCGGCGCTTTCGGCCAGCCGCTCCGACAGCAGGGCGGCGGTGGACAGGATGGCGCGCAGGTCGTGGTTGATCTTGGCGACCGCGGTGCCCAGAGCGGCCAGCCGCTCGCGCTGGCGCAGCGCGTTGCGGATGGTGGCCTGCATGTCGGCCAGCTCGCGTTCCGCCACGCCGATCTCGTCGGTGCGGGTGCTCGGCTGGAAGGGCGGCGTGCCGTCGGGGTCGCGGCGGATGGCGACCAGCCCCTCGGTCAGGCGGCGCATCGGCCGCACCAGCAGCCGGGTCAGCGAGACGAAGACCAGCACCGCCGCGATCAGCGAGATCGCCACCGACAGCGCCAGGATGCGGCCCGAGAAGTCGACCATCGCCCGGATCATCGGCCGCTCGTCGATCACCATCTCGACCTGGAACGCAGGGTCCTTGGGCGACGGCCCGATCACCCGGATCACCCGGTCCCGCCGCTGGGCCAGCGCCATGAAGGCGTCGGCGGCCAGCCGCGGCGCCATGGTGGCGCGCAGGTCGAAGACGGCGTCCACCGTCGGCGGCATGGAGCGGGACAGCATGTAGACCCGGCTGTCCGGGCGGATCAGCTCCACCGCGTGGGCGCCGACATGGGCCAGCAGTTCGTTCTGAAGCTCCATCGCCACCATCATGTCCGGCGTCGCCTCGACCGACAGGGCGGCGAGATGGGCGGCGGCCAGCCGCTCCTCCAGATAGGTCAGGCGGTAACGCGCGATGGACGGCGTGTAGATCAGCACCTCGGCCAGCAGGACGAACAGCACGGTCAGCACCAGCAGCTTGGCCGACAGGCTGCGCGTCACGGAGGGCATGGGCATGGGCGGCGTCCGGGGGCAGGGTCCGGGGGAGAGGATGGCGGAAGATAGGTCAGGCGGGGGCGGCTGCCTAGCCGCAGCCGGGTCGGTGCGGGGTTTTGTCCGGTTGAGGGCGCGCTGCCGCCGGTCCATACTGGTTCTTCCGAACAGCCCGAAAAGGAGGGCAGGCCATGTCCATCCTGCGATTCGAAGCGGTTTTGCAGACCGACCGGACCGCCGCGCTGATGGCGGCGGCAGACGGGATCACCGGCAACGGCGGCTGGATCGTCGATCACACGCTGTTCTCCGACGTGATGGCGGTCATCGCCTTCTGCGTCCCCGCCAACCGGACGACGGCGCTGGGCGACGCGCTGGCCGCCGCCGGCATCCTGGTCAGCCCGCCGCTGCCGCCCTCCCTTCCGGGGACCGGCGAGGCGGCGGAGCGGGAGCTGCAGGGGCAGTTGACCCTGACCTTCGCCAAGGGCACCGGCGACCTGCGGCACGAGGTCCCGGCCTTCGAATAGGCGTAGCGCTCGGTCCGGGGCCGCGCTCTCCTCTGGCGCGCCACTTCCAAGATTGGTAGTAGAACCGGCATGAGCGACCTTGCCCGTCACATCGACTCCCTGTCCCGCGCCAGCGTGCTGTGCGTCGGCGACGTCATGCTCGACCGATTCATCTACGGGTCGGTCGACCGCGTGTCCCCCGAAGCGCCGATCCCCGTTCTGCGGATCGAGCGCGAGACGGCCATGCTCGGCGGCGCCGGCAACGTGGCCGCCAACCTCATGGCGCTGGGCGCCGGCTGCCGCTTCGTGTCGGTGGTCGGCGAGGACGCGGCGGGGCTGGAGCTGGTCCGCCTCGTGGCGAAGGAGACCGGCGACTGCGGCGGGCTGGTGGCCGAGCCGGGGCGCCAGACCACCGTCAAGACGCGCTTCATCGCCGGCCGCCAGCAGCTTCTGCGCGCCGACGCCGAGTCCATCGCCGCCATCGCGTCGGAGGAGGAGGTGATGGTCGCCGCCCGCACCGGACTGCTAACGGTGGGCGCGGTGATCCTGTCCGACTACGGCAAGGGCGTGCTGACCGACGCTCTGGTGGCGCAACTCATCCAGGCGGCGCGCGAGGCCGGGCTTCCGGTCGTGGTCGATCCCAAGGGCGACGATTTCGGGCGCTACCGCGGGGCCAGCGTGATCACGCCCAACCGCAAGGAGCTGATCCAGGCGACGGGGATGCCCGCCGACAGCGACGCCGAGGTCGAGGCCGCCTGCCGCTTCCTGTTGGAGACCTGCGGCATCGACGCGGTGGTCGCGACGCGCAGCGAGCGCGGCATGTCCGTGGTCACCCGCGACGGCGCCACCCATCTGCCGGCCAACGCGCGCGAGGTCTTCGACGTGTCGGGCGCCGGCGACACGGTGGTGGCGACGCTGACCTCGGCCCTGTCGGTGGGGGTCGAGTTGACCGACGCGGCGCGGCTGGCCAATCTGGCCGCCGGGATCGTGGTGGGGAAGGTCGGCACCGCGGTGGTCCGCGCGCCGGAGCTGCTGTCCGCCCTGCACGAGCAGGAATGGCGCAGCGGCGAGGAGAAGGTCGACACGCTGGAGCAGGCGGTCGAGCGGGCCGAACGCTGGCGCGCCCGCGGCAAGCGGGTGGGCTTCACCAACGGCTGCTTCGATCTGCTGCACCCCGGCCACATCTCGTTGCTGAACCAGGCCAAGGCGGCCTGCGACGTGCTGGTGGTGGGGCTCAACAGCGACGCCTCGGTGAAGCGGCTGAAGGGCGAGACGCGCCCGGTGCAGACCGAGACGGCGCGGGCGACGGTGCTCGCCTCGCTGGCCTGCGTCGATCTGGTGGTGGTCTTCGGCGAGGACACGCCGGAGGAACTGATCCGCGCCCTGCGGCCCGACGTGCTGGTCAAGGGGGCGGACTACACGGTCGCCACGGTGGTCGGCGCCGGCTTTGTGCAGAGCTACGGTGGCAAGGTCGTGCTGGCCGACCTCGTGGACGGCCAGAGCACGACCAACACCATCAAGCGCATGCAGCGCTGAGCGCCGAGGCGCTGGAGAGCGGGGCGCTGAAACCCCGGAGCCCGGGCTCCGGGGCGTCCGCGCCGCGCGATCACATCTTCTTCTGGACGCTGTCCGACGAGCGCTCCATGGCGCGGCCGCCCGCCTGCACGTCCTGGCCCATGCCTTCGACGGTGTTGCAGGCGGCGAGGCTGGTGGTCAGGGCGGCACCCAGGGCGGCGAAAAGGACGAGCTTCTTCAGGCTGCGCATGGCATTTTTCCTCTTGAGGTCGAAAACAATCGCCTGAAAAACGCGAGAAACCCACCCAAGGTTTCCGAAGACCCGCGATGCGGAAGGACAGTTCTCCACACTCAAACGGATAGGGGAGGGCGCGCATGTTCGAAGGGTTCACCCGCCACCGCATCGCCACCGACGGCGCCGAGATCCACACGCTGGTCGGCGGCGAGGGGCCGCCGCTCCTTCTGCTGCATGGCTTTCCGCAGTGCCACGCCCTGTGGAACCGGGTCGCGCCGCGGCTGGCCGAACGCTTCACCGTGGTGCTGACCGACCTGCGGGGGTACGGCCAATCGTCGAAGCCGCCGGGCGATTCCGCGCACGAGACCTACTGCAAACGCGCCAACGCGCGCGACCAGGTGGCGGTGATGGCCGCGCTGGGCTTCGACCGCTTCCGGCTGGCCGGGCACGACCGCGGCGCGCGGGTGGCCCACCGGCTGGTCCTCGACCATCCCGACCGGGTCGAGCGCGTCGCCTTCCTCGACGTGGTGCCGACGCTGGAGGTCTTCGCCCGCATCGACCAGCGCATGGCGACCGCCTATTACCACTGGTTCTTCCTGATCCAGCCGAACAATCTGGCGGAACGGCTGATCGGGTCGGACCCCGACTTCTATCTGGGGCAGGTGCTCGGCTCGATCGGCAGCAGCGCCGATATCTTCGAGCCGGATGCGATGCAGGCCTACCGCGCCGCCTTCCGCGACCCAGCCACCGTCCACGCCATGTGCGAGGACTACCGCGCCGCGGCGAGCATCGACCTGGAGCACGACCGCGCCGACCGCGCGGCGGGCCGCAAGGTGGAAGGGCCGGCCCTGTTCCTGTGGGGCCGCAACAGCGCGGTCGGGCGCCTCTACGACGACCCGCTGGGCATCTGGCGCGGCTACGCCCCGGCCATCGCGGGCCAGGAAATGCCCGCCGGCCACTTCATCCCCGAGGAGGCGCCGGAGGAGACGGCGCGGGCGCTGCTGGACTTCCTCACGGAGTGATCCTCACGCCGTGCATCGCGGGACCGTCCTTTTGCCGAGACCCGAAGCACCGCTTCGGGCCGGCACTGAGGATGGAACACCGCTATGCGCTGCCAGCAGTTTCTGGAAACCATCAAAAAATGCTTCGACAAAAGCTTGATCGATTACCCCAAGTTCGAAGAATTTTCCACGAGCAAGGCGATCACGGGCGGCTGGGAAGTCTGGTTGCAGCTCGAAATCGCCTACGGCTTCTTGAAGATTGCCACCGATGAGGGCTACGGCTTCACTTGCGCGCGGGAAGAAACCTATCCTTATACCGTAATGGGGCAGTACATCAATAGGGCGGGGGTCACCCTCGACCAACGCTCAGCGGCATGTTCAGATTTTCTTCTGAGAAAGAAGGGGCTCCTCTTTGGGGACGACACATACGTGGAGCTGAAGTGCATCAATCAGTCTCATGTCGATCCGCTTGGGAATGCCTGGAAGCGTTTCGATGATGATATCGAAAAGCAGACGGACCTTCTTCGCCACAATCCAACCCTGAACTGCATTTCGGTTCTTGTGGCGCGTGGCTACTTTCCGGAGAACGCGGTGAGGGGAGAGCAGCCTGCTCTTGCTGGTTACTGGGAAACTGGAAAGCGCGTTGCCTATGTCTATGATTTGGAATTGCAGAGCGTTACCAAGCTTGAAGATGTCGATCTTAGTGAGAAAAATCGTCCGTTCTTCATTGCTGTTTCCGTCATCAATCAGCCGGATTACAAAGGAGGCATGTTCAGGCCCGAGTTGTGGGGGAGTCCAATGAAGATCGAAGAAAAGACACTGTTCAAGGAGTGACAACGGCTGCGGGAATGGTTGTGCCAGCGGTTGTCGGGTTTCAGGTGCGTGGGTGACAGCTTCCAGGTCTTGCGCGCCCGTGCAGAAGCCCATGACCCGCGCGACTCCGGCGCGGTTCTGCCAGCTCCGGTCGAAGACCATGTGCTCGCCCGTCGCGGGAAAATGGGGAATGAAGCGCTGGATGGACATCTGCGACATTTCGCGCTCCATCGGGATGGGCGGTGCGACGACGCGGAAGACGCGCGGGCGTACCCGCTCCTGAAGCTTTGCCAGTTCCATACGGAGTCTCGCCGGCTCCGCGCTGTATTCCTTCCGTTTCAGCGTCTTCGGAGGCCGGTCCACCGTCCCGTCGTGATGTTTCGCCTTGTGCGTCTTGGCCCTGGGGCCAATCCTCGCCGCGCTTTTCCTGCGTGATGGCGCAGTCCGGCGGATGGTCCGGATCCCGGAGACGCGGCGGGAGCCGGAGCATCGCGACGGGGAGACCGGGGGTCCGCCGCTGATTACCATCAATTCGGGGCGGTTCCCGCGCGTTCCCATGCCGGTCGCTCAACCCGGCATCCCTCCCTCCGGACGAACTGTTCCGTTGCCAGTTGGCGTGAGCGGCGGCATAAATCGGCGCGCGGCCCTCCCCGCTGGACGGGAAGGCTTTTGGCGAACACAAAAATGGCGGAAGGAAAGCCCCCAATGGCTGAAAGCACTTTCGACGTCGTCGTGGTTGGCGGCGGTCCCGGCGGGTATGTCTGCGCGATCCGTGCGGCGCAGCTCGGTTTCAAAGTCGCCTGCGTCGAGAAGCGCAGCGCGCTGGGCGGCACCTGCCTGAATGTGGGCTGCATCCCCTCCAAGGCGCTGCTCGCCGCGTCGGAGAAGTTCGAGGAGGCCAAGCACGGCCTCGCCAAGTTCGGCATCAAGGTCGGCGGCGTGGAGCTGGACCTGCCGGGCATGCTGTCCCACAAGGACAAGGTCGTCAAAGAGAACACCGGCGGCATCGAGTTCCTGTTCAAGAAGAACAAGATCGCCTGGCTGAAGGGTGCCGGCCGCATCACCGCCCCGAACACCGTCGAGGTCGAGGGTGTGGGCACCGTCACGGCCTCCAAGGCCATCGTCATCGCCACCGGCTCGGAAGTCACCCCGCTGCCGGGCATCGAGATCGACGAGCAGAAGATCGTCTCCTCCACCGGCGCCCTGGAGCTGCCGGAGGTGCCGAAGCGCCTCGTCGTCATCGGCGGCGGCGTCATCGGCCTTGAGCTGGGCTCGGTCTGGGGCCGCCTCGGCGCGCAGGTCACCGTGGTCGAGTTCTTGGACCGCATCCTGCCAACCATGGACGGCGAGGTGTCCAAGCAGATGCAGCGCATCCTGGGCAAGCAGGGCATGACCTTCAAGCTCGGCTCCAAGGTCACCGGCGCCAAGGTCACCAACACCGGCGTCACCCTCTCGGTCGAGCCCGCCGCCGGCGGCACTGCCGAGGAGGTCGAGGCCGACGTCGTGCTGGTCGCCATCGGCCGCCGCGCCTTCACCAACGGCCTGGGCCTCGACGCCGTCGGCGTGGAGATGGACAACCGCGGCCGCGTGAAGATCGGCGCGCATTTCGAGACCAACGTGCCGGGCATCTACGCCATCGGCGACGTGGTCGAAGGCCCGATGCTGGCCCACAAGGCCGAGGAGGAGGGCGTCGCGCTCGCCGAGCTGCTGGCCGGCCAGGCCGGCCACGTCAACCACGACCTCGTCCCCGGCGTCGTCTACACCTGGCCGGAAGTGGCCGCGGTCGGCAAGACCGAGGAGGAGCTGAAGGCCGCCGGCGTCGCCTACAAGGCGGGCAAGTTCCCCTTCACCGCCAACGGCCGCGCCCGCGCCAGCGGCACCACCGACGGCTTCGTGAAGATCCTGGCCGACGCGCGCACCGACAAGGTGCTGGGCGTCCACATGGTCGGCCCGAACGTGTCGGAGATGGTCGGCGAGCTGGCCGTGGCGATGGAGTTCAGCGCGTCGGCCGAGGACATCGCCCGCACCTGCCACGCCCACCCGACCCTGTCGGAAGTGACCAAGGAAGCCGCCCTCGCCGTGGACGGCCGCGCCCTGCACATCTGAGGCGCGCTTCTCTCATAACCCTCTCCCCTCCGGGGAGAGGGTGGCCCGGAGGGCCGGTGAGGGGGTTGCGCTTATGGGAAGTTCGGCAAAAGCGCAACCCCCTCACCCTAACCCTCTCCCCAGAGGGTAGAGGGGACTTCAAGTGGGGTCGCTCCGGTCGGGGAGGGGGCAATGCACCTCCCACCTTCCGACTCTACGGCGTCTTCTTCGCCCGCGGGTGCGCCGAGCGGTACACCTGCATCAGCTGCTCGCTCTCCACGTCCGTGTAGCGCTGCGTCGTCGACAGCGAGGCGTGGCCCAGCAGATCCTGGATCGCCCGCAGATCGCCGCCGTCCGCCAGCAGATGCGTGGCGAAGCTGTGCCGCAGCGCGTGCGGCGTCGCGGTCTCCGGAAGCCCCATCAGGCGGCGCAGGTCGCGCATCCGCCGCTGCGCGATGGCCGGGGCGAGCTGCCCGCCGCGCACCCCGACGAACAGCGGCGCGTCCGGACCCTGGCGGTAGGGGCAGGCGTCCATGTAGGCGAGCACCGCCTCCGTCACCGCCGGCAGCACCGGGACGATCCGTTCCTTGTTGCCCTTGCCGGTGACGCGCAGCGTCTCACCCAGCGGCGCCTCGCGGCGCGTCAGGTTCAGCGCCTCCGAGATGCGCAGGCCGCAGCCGTAGAGCAGGGTGAACAGCGCCCGGTCGCGCTTGCCGACCCACGGTTCGTCCGGCTCCTTCTCCGATTCCTCCAGCAGGCGGTCGGCGTCCAGCACGGTCAGCGGCTTTGGCGCCGGGCGCTTGATGCGTGGGCCGGAGAAGGTGTTGATCGCCGGGTTGTGCAGGCGGCCGTCGCGGTCCATCCAGCGGAACAGGTTGCGCACCGACGACAGGGCGCGCGACCGGCTGTTGGAGCCGATCCCCTTCATGGCGAGGTGGGACAGCCAGGAGCGGAAGTCGGTGACGGTCAGCGCGGCGAGGTCGTTCATCGACGGCGGCTTCGCCTGATAGCCGGTGATGAATTCCAGGAAGGTCGCGACGTCGCCGATGTAGGCGGTCAGCGTGTGGGGCGAGACGTTGCGCTCGCTCTCCATCCAGCGGCGCCAGTGGACCAGCACGTCCTGCACGTCGGGCTGGGCGGCGAAACCGAGGACGGGGTTCTGCTTTCCGGTCATGCGTTCTGTCGGGTCAGGCCGGGAGTTCGAGCCAGCCGCGGATCACCCGCTCGACCACGCGGGCGAGGAAGCCGACCAGCTCGGTGCCCTGGCTGCCGTGGAAGGTGTCGGGCTCGCGGCTGCCGAAGGCCAGCATGCCGTCCGGCGTCTCGCTGGAGACCTGGAGGCGGATCAGGATTTCCGACCGCACCAGCCCGGCGCCGGGGCCGTACAGCTCCGGATCGCCCTGGATGTCGGCGTTCAGCGCCACGTCGGCCTTGCCCAGCCAGCGGTCGACGGTCCCCGGCTCGACCACCCGCACGCCGGAGGTCTGGACATGCGGGGTGTCGTGGCCGTTCGATTCGACGATCAGGCAGGCGACGTCCAGGTCCAGGAGCACCGCCAGATCGGTGGTGATGGTCTGGATGAGCTGTTCGAAGCTCTGCGCGTCGAGGAGGAACAGCACCGCCGCGTGGATGCGGTTCTGGCTGTTCATGTTGGCGCGCGAGGTGCCGATCAGATCGCGCTGCTGGTCCTTCAGCAGGCGGACCTCGCCGCGCAGACGTTCGAGCATGTAGGCCTGCAGGTCCACCACCCCGCGCCCGCGGTCCTGCGACGGCGGGGTCAGATGGTGGACCAGCTCGCCGTGATGGACCAGGAAGTCGGGATGGTCCCGCAGGTAGGCGCACACGTCCTCGGCGGTCGGCGCGTCCTTCCTCTGGGGGGTGTGTCCCGGTTCCCGGCCCATGCCGCCGTCCTCAGAGGATGGACTGGCCGGTCTTCTGCCAATCGGCGACGAACTGGGCGAGGCCCTTGTCGGTCAGCGGATGGTTGAAGAGCTGCTTCAGGACCGACGGCGGGGCGGTGACGACGTGGGCGCCCAGGCGGGCGGAGTCGACGATGTGGATCGGGTTGCGGATCGAGGCGACCAGCACTTCGGTCTTGAAGTAGTCGTAGTTGCTGTAAATCTCCACGATGTCGGCGATCAGGCCCATGCCGTCCTGCCCGATGTCGTCCAGGCGGCCGACGAAGGGCGACACGAAGCTGGCGCCGGCCTTGGCGGCCAGGATCGCCTGGGCCGGGGAGAAGCACAGCGTGACGTTGACCATCGTGCCTTCGGAGGACAGCGCCTTGCAGGTCTTCAGGCCGGCCGGGGTCAGCGGAACCTTGACCGTGACGTTGTCGGCGATCTTGGCAAGCTTCTTCCCTTCCGCCAGCATGGTCTCGAAGTCGGTGGAGGCCACCTCGGCGCTGACCGGGCCGTCCACCACATCACAAATTTCGGCCACGAGGTCGAGGAAGCTGCGACCGGTCTTGGCGACGAGGGAGGGGTTGGTGGTAACACCGTCCAGCAGGCCCGTGTCGGCCAGATCGCGGATCTCGGCGATGTCGGCGGTGTCAACGAAGAACTTCATGACCTGGAATCCATACTTGCTGAGGAAGACCGTGCCCTGTTTCCCGGGATTCGCTGCCCGGCGTCGCGGCCAGGGGGCACTCTAGCCGATGCGTGAAAATTCCGCCAGATCCGGGGCCAACCCCGGAACCGCTTCCGGGACCACCTCCGGAGGGGGGCCGGCGCAGGCTCTTCTGCCGGGCACGGTGCCGGCGGACGCGGACCCGCGCGTCCGCGTGCTCCTGCCGCTGCCGCTGCGCGAGGCCTACGACTACCGCGTGCCCGCCGGGATGACCCTCGTCCCCGGCGACTATGTGGAGGTTCCGCTCGGGCCGCGCCGCGTGCTGGGGGTGGTGTGGGGCGACGGTGCCGGAGTTGTCGAGGCCGCGCGGCTGAAGCCGGTGGTCCGCCGCTTCGACGTGCCGCCGATGCCGGAGGTCGAGCGCAAGTTCGTGGAGTGGGTCGCCGCCTACACCATGACGCCGCCGGGCCATGTGTTGCGCATGGCGATCAGCGTGCCCTCGGCGCTGGAGCCGGCGAAGGCGACGCTCGCCTATCTGCGCAAGCCCGACGCGGAGCCGCCGCCCGGCTTCAAGATGACCGAGCCGCGGCGGCGCGTGCTGGCCCTGCTGGACGACGGCCCGCCGCGCACCCCGGCGGAACTGGCGGAGGAGGCCGGCTGCGGCGTCACCGTGGTGCGCGGGCTGGCCGAGGCCGGGCTGCTGGAGCCGGTGCTGCTCCAGCCGACCAAGCTCGGGCGGCCCGACTGCCACCGTCCCGGCCCCACCCTGTCCGCCGACCAGGAGGCGGCGGCGGCGGACCTGCGCGCCCGCGTGGAGTCCGGCGTCTATTCCACCGTGCTGCTCGACGGGGTCACCGGCTCCGGCAAGACCGAGGTCTATTACGAGGCGATCGCCGCCGCCCTGAAGGCGGGCAAGCAGGCGCTGGTGCTGCTCCCGGAAATCGCCCTGTCGGCGCAGTGGCTGGATCGCTTCGCCCGCCGCTTCGGCGCGCCGCCGGCGGAATGGCACTCCGAGCTGACCGGGGCGCAGCGCCGCGACACCTGGAGGGCGGTGGCCAACGGCGAGGTGCCGGTGGTGGTCGGCGCCCGCTCCGCCCTGTTCCTGCCCTACAAGGCGCTCGGCGTCATCATCATCGACGAGGAGCACGACTCCGCCTACAAGCAGGAGGAGGGGTCGATCTACCACGCCCGCGACATGGCCGTCGCGCGGGCGCATCTCGGCGGCATCCCCACCGTGCTGGTCTCCGCCACGCCGTCGCTGGAGACCAAGGTCAACGCCGACAGCAACCGCTACGCCCGCATCGAGCTGCCGGGCCGCCACGGCGGGGCGGTGCTGCCCGACGTCGAACTGGTGGACCTGCGCAAGGACCGGCCGCCGGCCCGCCACTGGCTGGCTCCGTCGCTCAAGAAGGCCATCGAGCAGACGCTGGCGGAGAAGGAGCAGGTGATGCTGTTCCTCAACCGCCGCGGCTACGCCCCGCTGACCCTGTGCCGGGCCTGCGGGCACCGGCTGCAATGCCCCAACTGCACGGCGTGGCTGGTCGAGCACCGGCTGGCCCGCAAGCTCCAGTGCCACCATTGCGGCCTGTCGCAACCGCTCTCCCCGACCTGCCCGGAATGCGGCGAGGAGGGGACGCTGGCCGCCTGCGGTCCCGGCGTGGAGCGCATCGCCGAGGAGGTGGCGGAGCTGTTCCCCGACGCCCGCGCCGCCATCATGGCGTCCGACACGCTGTTCGGCCCCCGCGCCATCCAGGAGATGGTCCGCCGGATCGCCGACCATGAGCTGGACATCCTGATCGGCACCCAGGTGATGGCGAAGGGGCACCATTTCCCCATGCTGACCCTGGTCGGGGTGGTGGACGCCGACCTCGGGCTGGCTGGCGGCGATCTGCGGGCGGGGGAGCGGACCTACCAGCTCCTCCATCAGGTGGCCGGGCGCGCCGGGCGCGGCGAGCGGCCGGGGCGGGTGATGCTGCAGACCTACATGCCCGAGCATCCGGTGATGCAGGCGCTGGCCGCCGGGGACCGTGACGGCTTCTACCAGCTGGAGGCGGAGATGCGGCTGGAGGCCGGGATGCCGCCCTTCGGACGGCTGGCCGCCCTGATCGTGTCGGGGGAGGACGCGGCGGCGGTGGAGAAGCTGTCCATCGCGCTGGGCCGCGCCGCGCCGCGCAGCGACACCGTCGCCGTGCTGGGCCCCGCCCCGGCGCCGCTCGCCCTGCTGCGGGGGCGGCACCGGCGGCGCCTGCTGCTGAAGGCGCCACGCACCGTCCAGGTGCAACCGCTGATCGCGCATTGGCTGGAGCAGGTGGATATTCCGCCCAATGTGCGCGTGCAAGTGGACGTCGATCCCTACAGCTTCCTGTAGAGGTGCGGTGCCCGTTAAGAAATATCGCACTCCTGTAAAGGGGGGCTGCGACCGATTGTCCCTGCGCGCTCCGCAAGGCACCTGTGACGTTTGGTCCGTTGCGAGCGGCGGGTCATGGTATTACCAGAGTATGGAAGTCATCTTTCGCCGAGCGATCTCATGTCCAGGCTGCGCGGTCGTTTCCACCTCCCCACCTTGCTGACGGTTCTCCCGGTTCTCGCGTTGCTGGCGATCATCGCGCTGGCGGCGGGCGTGCCCGCCCAGACCCGGGGGACGGAATCGGACGCCAAGGCGCTGCTCGACAAGACCAGCGGCTATCTGCGCCAGCATGGCGCCGACGCCGCCCCGGACGCCTTCGCCCAGCGGGACGGCGCGCTGATCGACCGCGACCTCTACCCGATGCTGATCGACCGCGACGGCGTGATGGTGGCCCACGGCTGGACGCCGTCGCTCAACGGCTCGAACCTCAAGGACCTGAAGGACGTCGACGGCAAGCCCTTCATCCGGGAGGCGCTGGACATCGTGGCGGAGCGGGAGTCGGGCGCCGTCAGCTACAAATGGACGGACCCGCTGTCCGGCCAGATCGCGCCGAAGACGATGATCGTGCGGCGCGTCGTTCTGGGCGGCGAGCCCTACCTGCTGTCGGTCGGCGTGTATCGCTGACCGGCTTCATCGGAGGGCGATCCGGCAGGCGATCCAGCGGGCCGGCGGCGGCCGAATCGAACTTTTCCGAAGGGTGAAAAAGAGGCTCAGAGCACCGAGACGGACCGGTCGGCCCGCGGCCGGGGGCGCCAGATCGACAGGCATTCGGACGCGCTGCCGCCCGAGCCGATGCCGTACCAGCCGGAGCGGTCGTTGAAGGACAGGCTGTAGCGCCCGCGCCCGTCGCGCTCGAAGCGGAAGACGGGACGGTCCACGCCGGGCAGGAGGACGAGGAGCCGGTCATGCTCCCGGCCCGTTTCGCGGATGACCCCGGCCCAATGGCCAAGGCGCAGCTTCGGCTCGGCCACCGCCTCGAACTCGTTGAGGTCGGCGGGCGTGAAGCGGGCGCAGGAAAAGGCGACGACGGTCATGATTGGCCTGGGTTTGTCCTGTCAGACGGGCTGTGAGGCGACCGTGCGCGCGAATGGTTAAACGGGTGTTAAGCGGGGCGTTAGGTCACAGTCTGGTCTCTGGCGGGGCTCCGGACCGCCGCGCGGCGGGCACCGGAAATCGGCCTCCGGGGCCGGCCTCCGGGAGGGCAGGTCCTTCAGATGCCAAGGTGATCCGTTGCGGTTGTGAAGTGGTATGCCCATTTCCAGCCGCCGTCGCCAAGAACGGACCCCACGCCGCAGGGGCGCAAAACGCCGCACGCAAGCCGCGTGCAAATTGTCCAGACCCCGTTGCGCAGGGCCTAATCCTGTGATATTGGACCGCTCGCTTTCGCGGGCTGGGCCGCCGCGATGTGGGCTTTGCCCTATTTAAGGCCCTGAAAATTCACCGTCTACCGAACTCAATTCGAGGGATCAGGTGGCAATCGAAGGTACAGGCGTTTCCGAACTCGCTACGCGCTACTCCATCGCGCTGTTCGAGCTTGCGGACGAGAACAAAGCGTTGGATCAGGTCGCGAGCGATCTGGTTGCGCTGAAGCAAATCCTGGCTGAGAGCGCCGACCTTCGCCGCCTCGTCCGCAGTCCCGTGATCAGCCGCGCCGACCAAGGCCGGGCGATGGCCGCGGTTCTGGACCGCGCCGAAGTGTCCGATCTGACCAAGCGCTTCATCGGGCTGGTGGCCAAGAACCGCCGCCTGTTCGCGCTGGAAGGCATGATCGAAGGCTATCTCGCCGAACTGGCCCGCCGTCGTGGCGAAGTGACCGCCCAGGTCACCTCGGCCCAGCCGCTGAGCGACGCTCAGCTGGCCGCGGTCACCGACGCGCTGAAGGCGTCGATCGGCTCCAAGGTGTTGATCAACACCACGGTCGATCCCGCGCTGATCGGGGGCATGATCGTTAAGTTCGGCTCGCGCATGGTCGACACCTCGGTGCGCACGAAGCTGAACAAATTGCAACTCGCCATGAAGGCCTCAGGGGGATCAGTCTGATGGATATCCGCGCCGCAGAAATCTCTGCGATCCTCAAGCAGCAGATCGCGAATTTCGGGACCGAGGCGGATGTCGCCGAGGTCGGTCAGGTCCTCTCCGTGGGTGACGGCGTCGCCCGCGTGCACGGCCTGGACAACGTGCGCGCCGGCGAGATGGTCGAGTTCCCCGGTGGCATCAAGGGCATGGCGCTGAACCTCGAGACCGACAACGTCGGCGTCGTGATCTTCGGCACCGACAGCGAGATCAAGGAAGGCGACACCGTCAAGCGCACGGGCACCATCGTGGACGTGCCGGTCGGCAAGGGTCTGCTGGGCCGCGTCGTGGACGGCCTGGGCAACCCGATCGACGGCAAGGGCCCGCTGGTGGACGTCACCCGCACCCGCGTCGAGGTCAAGGCCCCCGGCATCATCCCGCGCAAGTCGGTGCACGAGCCGATGCAGACCGGCCTGAAGGCCGTCGACAGCCTGGTTCCGATCGGCCGCGGCCAGCGCGAGCTGATCATCGGTGACCGCCAGACCGGCAAGACCGCCGTCGTCATCGACACCTTCCTGAACCAGAAGCCGATCAACCAGGGCGACGACGAGAGCAAGAAGCTCTACTGCATCTACGTCGCCGTCGGTCAGAAGCGCTCCACCGTCGCCCAGATCGTCAAGACCCTGGAAGACGCCGGCGCCCTGGAATACTCGATCGTCGTCGCGGCCACCGCGTCGGAGCCGGCCCCGCTGCAGTTCCTGGCGCCGTACACCGGCTGCACGATGGGCGAGTACTTCCGCGACAACGGCATGCACGCCCTGATCGTGTACGATGACCTGTCCAAGCAGGCCGTCGCCTACCGTCAGATGTCGCTGCTGCTCCGCCGTCCGCCGGGCCGCGAAGCCTACCCGGGCGACGTGTTCTACCTCCACAGCCGCCTGCTCGAGCGCGCCGCCAAGATGGGCGACGCCCACGGCAACGGCTCGCTAACCGCCCTGCCGGTCATCGAGACGCAGGCCGGCGACGTGTCGGCCTACATCCCGACGAACGTGATCTCGATCACCGACGGCCAGATCTTCCTCGAGACGGGCCTGTTCTATAAGGGCATCCGTCCGGCCATCAACGTCGGCCTGTCGGTGTCGCGCGTCGGCTCCGCCGCCCAGATCAAGGCGATGAAGCAGGTCGCCGGCACCATCAAGATGGAGCTGGCCCAGTACCGCGAGATGGCCGCCTTCGCGCAGTTCGCCTCGGACCTCGACGCCGCCACCCAGCGCCTGCTGGCCCGCGGCGCCCGTCTGACCGAGCTGCTGAAGCAGCCGCAGTTCCAGCCGCTGCCGGTCGAAGAGCAGGTCGTGTCGATCTTCTCGGGCGTGAAGGGCTATCTCGACAAGATCAAGGTCGAGGACGTCAACCGCTTCGAGCAGAAGTTCCTCGCCGAGGTCCGCTCCAAGGGGGCCGACATCCTGGCGACGATCCGCAACGAGAAGCAGATCACCTCTGCGACCGAGGAGCGCCTGAAGGCCTTCCTCGACAACTTCTCCAAGGTGTTCGTCTGATCGACGGCGGGGGCGCAGTTCCTGCGCCCCGTCCGTCAACCCGAACGACCCCGAGCGGAATGAAGGGCCGGCATGCCTAACCTCAAGGACCTAAAGAACCGGATCGCCAGCGTCCAATCGACGCGGAAGATCACCTCGGCGATGAAGATGGTCGCCGCCTCCAAGCTCCGCCGCGCGCAGGAGCAGGCGGAAGCCGGTCGTCCCTACGCCGAGCGCATGGGCCGCATGCTGGCCTCTCTCGCGGCCAACGTGCAGGACTCGGGCAACGGCCCGAAGCTGATGACCGGCACCGGTTCCGATCAGGTGCATCTCCTCGTCATCATCAGCTCCGACCGCGGCCTGTGCGGCGCCTTCAACGGCGCCATCGTCCGTGAGTCCCGCCGCCAGATCCTGCGCCTCCAGTCGGAAGGCAAGACGGTCAAGCTGCTCACCGTCGGCCGCAAGGCCCGCGACCAGCTGCGCCGCGAGTTCGGCTCGCTGATCGTCGAGACCTACGAGGATGTGGGTCGCCGCAAGCTGTCCTTCGCCGACGCCGATGTCGTCGCGCAGAAGGTCCTGGCGATGTACGACGCCGGCGAGTTCGACGTCTGCTCGGTGATCTTCAACAAGTTCAAGTCGGCGATCTCCCAGATCGTGACCGTCCAGCAGCTCGTTCCCTTCGCCGTCGAGGCGCAGGCGGACGAGGACGCCGCGGGCGCCGAGGTCAAGGCGATCTACGAGTTCGAGCCCGACGAGGAGCAGATCCTCGCCGAGCTGCTGCCGCGCAACCTGTCGATCCAGGTTTATCGCGCCCTCCTGGAAAGCGCCGCGTCCGAACAGGGCGCCCGCATGACCGCGATGGACAACGCGACGCGCAACGCCGGCGACATGATCAACAAGCTGACGATCACCTACAACCGCACGCGCCAGGCCTACATCACCAAGGAGCTGATCGAGATCATCTCCGGCGCCGAGGCGGTTTAACGGCGCAGCGTTCGCGGTCGATACGACGGCACATCCGACAATTATCGAGTTCCGAGGGAGCTTTACTCCATGGCCACCACCACCCAGGCGACGAACGCCGTCGGCAAGATCACGCAGGTCACGGGCGCCGTTGTCGACGTCCAGTTCGACGGCGAGCTGCCGGCCATTCTGAACGCTCTGCACACCCAGAACGACGGCAAGGTCCTCGTGCTCGAGGTTGCCCAGCACCTCGGCGAGAGCACCGTCCGCGCCATCGCCATGGACAGCACCGACGGCCTGGTCCGCGGCGCCGAAGTGACGGACACCGGCGCCCCGATCGCCGTGCCGGTCGGCCCGGCCACCCTCGGCCGCATCATCAACGTGATCGGTGAGCCGATCGACGAGCGCGGCGACGTCGGCGCCGAGCGCACCCTGCCGATCCACCGTGCGGCCCCGGACTTCGTCGAGCAGTCGACGGACGCCGAAGTGCTGATCACCGGCATCAAGGTCATCGACTTGCTGGCTCCCTACGCCAAGGGCGGCAAGATCGGTCTGTTCGGCGGCGCCGGCGTGGGCAAGACCGTGACCATCATGGAGCTGATCAACAACGTCGCGAAGGCGCACGGCGGCGTGTCGGTGTTCGCGGGCGTGGGCGAGCGCACCCGTGAGGGCAACGACCTCTACCACGAGATGATCGAGTTGGGCGTCATCAAGCTCGACGGCCCGGGCTCCAAGGTGGCCCTGGTGTACGGCCAGATGAACGAGCCGCCGGGCGCCCGCGCCCGCGTCGCCCTGTCCGGCCTGACCCTCGCGGAATACTTCCGCGACGAGGAAGGCCAGGACGTGCTGTTCTTCGTGGACAACATCTTCCGCTTCACGCAGGCCGGTTCGGAAGTGTCGGCTCTGCTGGGCCGCATCCCGTCGGCGGTGGGTTACCAGCCGACGCTGGCCACCGACATGGGCGCCCTGCAGGAGCGCATCACCTCCACGAAGAAGGGGTCGATCACCTCGGTGCAGGCCATTTACGTGCCCGCCGACGATCTGACCGACCCGGCCCCGGCCACCTCCTTCGCCCACCTGGACGCCACCACGGTGCTGTCGCGTTCGATCGCCGAAATGGCGATCTTCCCGGCGGTGGACCCGCTGGACTCGACCAGCCGCATCCTGGACCCGCGCGTCGTCGGTGAGGAGCACTACACCGTCGCCCGTTCGGTGCAGCGCGTTCTGCAGACCTACAAGTCGCTGCAGGACATCATCGCGATCCTGGGCATGGACGAGTTGTCGGAAGAGGACAAGCTGGTCGTGGCCCGCGCCCGCAAGATCCAGCGCTTCCTGTCGCAGCCGTTCCACGTCGCCGAGGTGTTCACCGGCACCCCGGGCGTGCTCGTCAGCCTGGAAGACACCATCAAGGGCTTCAAGGGCATCGTGAACGGCGACTACGACCACCTGCCGGAAGCGGCCTTCTACATGGTCGGCACCATCGACGAAGCCATCGCCAAGGCGAAGAAGCTGGCCGCCGAAGCCGCCTGATCAGGGTCGGCTGAGGTTCGGTAACGAGGCTAACCCTCTCCTCCGCCCGCGCGGGGGAGGGGGTTCTTATGAAGAGGCACCAGGAAACCCATGGCCGATAAAGTCGAATTCGAGCTGGTCTCTCCGGAGAAGCTGCTGACCTCGCAGCCCGTCGACATGGTCGTGGTGCCGGGTTCGGAAGGTGACTTCGGCGTCCTCGCCGGCCACTCGCCGATGATTTCGACCGTCCGTCCGGGCGTGATCGACGTCTACGAGGCCGACCGCGTGGTCGACCGGGTGTTCGTCGCCGGCGGCTTCGCCGAGGTGACCGAGACCCGCTGCACCGTCCTGGCCGAGGAGGCCATCGCGGTCGCCGAGATCGACCGCGCCAAGGTCGAGCAGCAGATCCGCGACCTGGGCGAGGATCTGGAAGACGCCAAGTCCGACGACGAGAAGGCCCGCGTGGAGGCGAAGATCGCCATCGCCCGCGCCAAGCTCGACGCGACCGGCGCGACCACCACGCACTGACAGCGGCCGCGGCCCGGCGGCGACCGCCGGCTGGGCCGTTTCCGTTGCATTGCGCCATCGCAGCCATACATAGTGTCCCCTAGGGGATCGAACGCCTCCCGGCCCGTCCGTCGAGGCGTTTTTGTTTTTATCGTCCTATTCTCCGTCAGAGCGTGGAACAACCGGCCCGGAACGGCGGCCGCAGCGGGAGTGGAGTGTGGCGTTGCACTGGAAATACGAAGAGCTTCCCTGGGATCAGCTGGACCACAGCAAGGTCGATCCCGATCTCGTTCCGCTCATCAAGGCGGCGGCCCTGGTGGAGTTCAACGCCGACGACTACACGGCCTATCTCTGCAACGTCTTCCACGACGATCCCGAGTTCCAGGAGGTCGCCCACGGCTGGGCGGTCGAGGAGGTCCAGCACGGCCGCGCGCTCGGCAAGTGGGCGGAGCTGGTCGATCCGACCTTCGACTTCGACCGGGCCGTCGAGCGGTTCCGCGCCGGCTACAAGGTGCCGATCGACCTCGACGCCTCGGTCCGCGGCTCGCGCACCGGCGAGATGATCGCCCGCTGCATGGTCGAGACCGGCACCAGCAGCTATTACGCGGCCATCGGCGACTCGACGGACGAACCGGTCCTCAAGCTGATCTGCAAGAACATCGCCGCCGACGAGCTGCGCCACTTCAAGCTCTTCTACACCTACACGAAGAAGTATCTGGAGCTGGAGCAGCTCAACAAGTTCCAGCGCCTCAAGGTCGCGCTGTCGCGGATCGGCGAGTCGGAGGACGACGAACTGGCCTACGCCTACTACGCGGCCAACGCGCCGGAGGGCGAGCCCTACGCGCACAAGACCTACAATCAGGCCTACATGCGCCGCGCCTACGGCCGCTACCGGCCCAAGCACGTCGACCGCGCGGTGGCGATGGTCTTCAAGGCCTGCGGGCTGAAGCCGCACACCCGCTTTTACAGCGTCGCCGCGCGCGGCGCCTGGTGGCTGATCGAGAGCCGCGCCAAGCGGCTGGCCAAGGTGGCCTGAACGGTCGGGCCTCAACTGTAGCCCTCTCCCCTCTGGGGAGAGGGTGCCCGCGAAGCGGGCGGTGAGGGGGATGCGCGAGGCGGTACGTCCGGCACAAGCGCAACCCCCTCACCCTAACCCTCTCCCCGCTTTCGGCGGACCGAAGGTCCGCCTGTCGCGTCAGCGCAAACGAAGTTTGCGCGAGAGCGGAGGGGAGAGGGGACTTCAAATGCAATTCTTCTAAAATCAGCCCCGCCGCAGCGCCGCAATGATCGGGGCGAACTCCGCCAGGACCGATTCGTAGACCGGGCGCTTGAAGGGCACGATCAGGCCGGCCAAGTCGTCAGAGTCGACCCATTTCCAGGCGTCGAACTCCGGGTGCTCCGTGGCGAGGTCGATGTCGGCGTCCGTGCCGGTGAAGCGGGCGGCCAGCCAGACCTGCTCCTGACCGCGCCAACGGCCCTTCCAGACCTTGCCGATCAGATGGTCGGGCAGGTCGTAGCGCAGTTTTTCCGCCGTCTCGCCGAGGATCTCGGCCTTGTCGGTGCCGATCTCTTCCTTCAGCTCGCGCAAGGCGGCCTCATGCACGCCCTCGCCCTCGTCGATGCCGCCCTGGGGCATCTGCCAGGCGTCCTTGCTGTCGCAGCGCCGGGCCACGAAGACCTGCCCGCGGTCGTTCAGCAGCATCACGCCCACGCAGGGGCGGTAGGGGAGGGCTTCGCGGTCGATGGGCTTCTTGCTCATGCGCCTTATTGCTTCTGCATGTTGGCCACGGCGGAGACCGGCACGATGGCGATGCCACGGTCGGCCAGTCCGGTGAGCCACAGGTTGATCCGTTCGATGGTGCTGGGATAGGGCGCGCCGATTCCCACCGCGGCCCCGTTGGCTTTGGCGATGGTCTCCAGCTCGGCGAGCTGGTCGTCGATGGCGCCGCGCGACAGGTCGCGGTCGATCACCCGGTCGGCGAAGGCCCGCGGCACCCCCGCCTCGCCCGCCAGGGTGCCGGCGACGCTGCGCGGGTTGGCGCGGGCGTCCAGCACCATCAGGCCGCGCGCCTTCATCGCCGCGACGACCGGCGTCACCGCGTCAGGGTTGGCGGTGAATTTGCTGCCCGTGGTGCTGGTGATGCCGACATAGCCGACGGCCTTGCCCAGCGACCATTCCAGCCGCTCCATGTTGCGCTCGGGCGGCAGCATGCTGAGCAGGGCGTTGGGGCCCGGGTCGTTGCGCGGATAGTCCTGCGGCTCCATGGGGATGGAGAGCATCACCTCGTGCCCCTTGCTGCGGGCGCGCTCGACCCAGTTGTCCAGCCGCTCGGCGTAGGGGACGAAGGCCAGCGTGATGGTCGGCGGCAGCTTCTGCAGGGCGTTGCCGGTGGTCACGCCGGAGATGCCCATCTCGGCCAGCACGATGGCGATGCGCGGGCGCCGGTCGGCGGCAGGGAAGGGGCGGGCGTAGACCTGCCAGGGCTTGCGCCCGTCTTCGGCGATGCGCGGCAGCGGCCCGTTGCGCGAGTCCTCGACCAGGCCGGGGACCGGCGCTGGGGTCAAGGTGACCGGCTCGTTCACGGTCACGGCAAGCGGCGGCGGGGGAGCCGCGGCGGCGGGCGGCGGGGCGGGCGCCGCTGTGGGCGTGGCGGGTGCGGGCTGGACGGGAACCGCCGCCGCCGTGGCGGGCGGTGCCGCCGGCACGGCCGGGGGCTGGGCGCCCTTCACCGCCACCTCGACGCTGGGAATGGCGGCCCGCCACGCCTCGGTGGTGTGCTCTGCGTTCATCACCAGCCAGCCGGCCAGCCCGCCCAGCCCGAGGGCCAGCACGGCGTAGGCGCCGAGCAGCCGTTTGGCGAGGGGCGACAGCGGGCGGCGCTCCTTGCGCGCGCGGCGCGTCGTCGGAATCGCCACCGGCCTTGCGGCGCCGGAGGCGGGCCAGCAGGCCGGGTCCGGAACGTTCCCGTTTCGCGGGCTTCAGGCGGCCCAGCAGGGCGGCAGCGTTCACGGACCCGGTCCCTCCTCTCAGTGCGCGCGGGCCTGGAACAGGGCGACGCCCCGCAGCAGGTCGAGCGCGCGGGCCAGCTGGTAGTCGAAGGGCGGCTGGTTGGGCGCGCCCTCGCCATTCTCCGCGGACGGCGCCGCCGGGGCGTTGCCGTTGGCGGGAGCCGGCGTCGCACCCGGCGCGGGGGCCGCGCCTGGAGCCGCACCGGGGGCCGGAGCGTTGCTGGCGCCCGGCGCCGGGGCCGGCTGGGTGGTCGCCGGACGGGGGGCGTCCGGGTTGCGCAGCGCGCCGCGCAGGTCGCTCTCGCGGCGGCGGATCAGACCCTGGTCGGTCTCCTCGACGCGGGCCGGGTGCACCTCGATGTCCGGGGTGATGCCCAGGGCCTGGATCGACTTGCCCGACGGCGTGTAGTAGCGCGCCGTGGTCAGGCGCATGGCGCCGTGGCCGGGCAGCGGGATGATCGTCTGGACCGACCCTTTGCCGAAGGACTGGGTGCCGAGGACGAGCGCCCGCTTGTGGTCCTGCAGCGCGCCGGCGACGATTTCCGAGGCCGAGGCCGAGCCGCCGTTGACCAGCACCACGATCGGCAGGCCCTTGGCGAGGTCGCCGGGCTTGGCGTTGTAGCGCGTGCCCTCCTCGGCCTTGCGGCCGCGGGTGGAGACGATCTCCCCCTTCTCCAGGAAGGTGTCGGAGACCGAGACCGCTTGGTCGAGCAGGCCGCCGGGGTTGTTGCGCAGGTCGAGGACGTAGCCCTTCAGCTTGTCGCCCAACTGCTGCTGGATCGAGGCGATGGCCTTCTCCAGCCCCTGCTGCGTCTGCTCGTTGAAGCTGGTGATGCGGACGTAGCCGATGTCGCCCTCGGTGCGGTAGCGGACCGACTGCACCTTGATGACGGCGCGGGTCAGCGTGACCTCGAACGGTTCGCCGGCTTCGCCGCGGCGCACGGTGACCTTGATGTCGCTGCCCACCGGGCCGCGCATCTTCTCCACCGCCTCGTTCAGCGACAGGCCCATCACGGCCTCGCCGTTGAGCTGGATGATCAGGTCGCCCGGCTGCAGCCCGGCGCGGAAGGCCGGGGTCTCGTCGATGGGCGACACGACCTTGATCAGGCCGTTCTCCATCGTCACCTCGATGCCCAGCCCGCCGAACTCGCCGCGGGTCTGAACCTGCATGTCCTGGAAGCTCTTGCGGTTCAGATAGCTGGAATGCGGGTCGAGCGAGGTGAGCATTCCGTTGATGGCGGACTCGATCAGCTGCTCGTCCGTCGTCGACTCGACATACTCGGCGCGCACGCGCTCGAAGACGTCGCCGAACAGGTTGAGCTGGCGGTAGGTCTCGGAACTGTTGCCGGTGCTGTTCACCTGCGCGGTGACGGTGGCGACGCCGGCCCCCAGAAACACCAGGGCCGCGGCGGTGGCGGCACGCTTGACTATCCTCATCTACCCTTGTCCTTTCCCCTCCGGGGCGCCGAAACCGCGCTGTGGATTGATCGGCTGTCCGTGACGTCGAAGCTCGAAGTAAAGATCGGGTGACCCGTCGGCGGGCATCAGGCCGATGGGTTCCCCCGTGGCCACGCGCCGTCCGACGGCCGTGTCGATGCGGCCAAATCCAGCGATGAGACTATGATATCCGTGGCTGTGTTCCACGATCAAGATTTGGCCATAGCCGCGGAACGGCCCGGCGAAGACGATCGTTCCGGCCTGCGGCGACACCACCGTCGAGCCGGCGCGGGCCTGGATGGTGACGCCCCGGCTGGTCGCGCCGTAGCGGTCGGCCTCGCCGTAGCGGACGGTCACCCGGCCGCCCACCGGCAGGCGTTCCCCGGCGGGCGGGCTGGGCGCGGCGCGGGCGGTTTCCGTCTCGGCCCTGGCCCTCTGGTCTGCGGCCCTCTGCTCCGCGAGCTTCTGCTCGGCCTGCCGTTGTTCCGCCGCTTTCTGTTCCGCGAGCTTCTGCTCGGCCGCCCTCTGCTCCGCGGCCTTCTGCTCGGCGAGGCGGCGTTCGGCGTCGCGGCGCTCCGCCTCCAGCCGCTCGGCCTCGCGCTTGGCCGCCATGGCGGCGGCGGCGCGGCGTTCGGCCTCGATGCGGTCCATCAGCTGGCGCAGGTCGGCGGCCTGACCGGTCAGTCGGGCGGTGCGCTGGGCGACCTGCTGCCGTTCCTCCTCGGTCTGGCGCGACAGCTCCTCGCGCCGGGCGACGAGCTGGCCGATCTCCTTCTGGCGGTCGATCAGTGTGAGGCGGGCGGCGTAGGTGCGGGTGCGCTGGGCCTGCAGCGTCTCGCGCGTCTCGGCCAGCCGGGTCAGCGCCTGGGCCAGCGCGTCGGCGCGGGCGCGCAGGGCCGGCACCGTGTCGCGCAGCAGCAGGGCGGAGCGCAGCGTGTCCACCGGCCCGTCCGGGCGGGCCAGCGCCGCTTCCGGCGGGATGCGGGCGACGCGCTGCAGGGCGGCGAGCAGGGCGGCGATCTGCTGCCGTTCGCCCTCCAGCTTCTCGGCCTGATTGCGCTCCTGCGTCTCCAGGGCGGTCAGGGACTCTTCGAGATGGGCGAGTTCGTCCTCCTGCGCCCGCTCCTGGTCGGCGAGGCCAACCAGCCGGTCGCGCAGCTCGTCCAATTCCTTCTGGAGCGTCTGGGACTGGCGGTCGAGCTGCCGTTGCAGGGCCTTGTCCGACTGGAGATCCTGCTCCACCCGCTTCAGCGTCTGGCCGGGGGACTCGGTCTGCGCCGCGGCGGCGGTGGAGAGGACGAGAAGGGTGGCGGTCAGCAGGGCCGGCCGCCAGGAAAACGCCCGCTCCCGCCCGGCGCCTTGCGGACGGGAGACGGGGAGGGGGAGCAGAGCAACACCCGCCGGATGATCGCGCCCTGCGCCCATGCTCCGATTCCGCCTTATTCCGCGGCGGCCCGCGCGCTGGCGCGGTCGATCAGGCTCTTGCCGGTCATCTCCGCCGGCTGCGGCAGCTTCATCAGATCGAGCAGCGTCGGGGCGATGTCGGCCAGACGCCCGCTGCGGATCGCCGACACCCCGGCGGGGCCGTTCACCAGCACCAGCGGCACCTTGTCCAGCGTGTGGGCGGTGTGCGGGCCGTTGGTCTGCGGGTCCCTCATCAGCTCGCAGTTGCCGTGGTCGGCGGTGACCAGCATCACGCCGCCCTGGGCGCGCACTGCGGCCTCCAGCCGGCCCAGGCTGACGTCCACCGCCTCGACCGCCTTGATGGCGGCGGACAGGATGCCGCTGTGGCCGACCATGTCGGGGTTGGCGTAGTTGATGACCACCAGATCGTACTTCCCGCTGTCCACGGCGGCGACGACCTTGTCGGTCACCTCGGCGGCGGACATCTCCGGCTGGAGATCGTAGGTGGCGACCTTCGGCGACGGCACCAGGATGCGGTCCTCGCCGGGGTACACGCGCTCCTCGCCACCGTTGAAGAAGAAGGTGACGTGCGGGTACTTTTCCGTCTCGGCGATGCGCAACTGGGTCAATCCGGCCTCGCTGACCACTTCGCCCAGCACCTTGGTCAAGGATTTCGGCGGAAAGATGGTCGTCATCAGCTTGGCGAGTGTGGACGAGTACTCGACCATACCGACGGCGGCGGCCAGCTTCGGGACCGAGGCGCGCTCGAACCCGTCGAAGGCCGGGTCGACGAAGGCGGCCAGGATCTCGCGGGCGCGGTCGGCGCGGAAGTTCGCCATCAGGATGGCGTCGCCGTCCTTCATGCCGGCGTAGCCGTCGATGACGGTCGGCAGGATGAACTCGTCGTGAGTGCCGGCGGCGTAGCTCTGCTCGATCGCCTGGATCGGGTCGGCCGCCGTCAAGCCCTCGGCGCTGACCAACGCGGCGTAGGCCTTGGCGACGCGGTCCCAGCGCTTGTCGCGGTCCATGGCATAGTAGCGACCGCTGACCGTGGCCACATTGACGCCGGGCAGGGCGTGGACGTCGGCCATGAACTCGGCCATCTGGTCCTTGGCGCTCTGCGGCGGCACGTCGCGGCCGTCGGTGAAGGCGTGGATCTCGACCGGGACGCCTTCATGGGCCAGCACACCGGCCAGCGCCGCGATGTGGTCCTGGTGCGAATGGACGCCGCCCGGCGACAGCAGGCCCAGGATGTGGCAGCGCCCGCCCGAGGCCAGCAGCGTCTTGGCGAGGTCGTTCAGCGCGACGTTGCGCTCCAGCTCGCCCTCGACGATGGCGTGGTCGATCATCACCAGATCCTGGCGGACGACGCGGCCGGCGCCCAAATTCATGTGACCGACCTCGGAGTTGCCCATCTGGCCCTTGGGCAACCCGACCTCCTCCTCGCTGGCCTCCAGGAAGGCGCGCGGCTCCGACGACCACAGCCGGTCCCAGTTGGGCGTGTTGCCCTGGGCGATGGCGTTGTCCTCGCGTTCCTCGCGGTAGCCCCAGCCATCCAGGATGCACAGCACTACGGGTCGGGGACGATTGGTCTCGGTCATCACGGTCCTCATACGCCTGTCACGGTCGGGTTGCGGGTCTCGGTCGAACTGTCTGACGCGGTTTCTTGTGGCTGATGCCTTTTACGCGCGCATCGCCTTGGGCCGGATCAGAAAATGGCATGCCTGCGCACGCGCACAATGGGAGTCATGCACGGTGATAGGGGTGTCCGGCCAGAATTTGCTGGGCACGGTAGATTTGCTCCGCCAACATGCCTCGCACCAGCATATGCGGCCATGTCATGGCGCCCAAGGCCAAAAGGAAATCGGCGCGCGCCCGCACGGCGTCGCCGTGGCCGTCGGCCCCGCCGATGAGAAAGGCGATGTCGCCCGCCCCCTGGTCCCGCCAGCCGCCGATCTTCGCGGCGAAGGCTTCGCTGGTGATGGTCTTGCCGCGCTCGTCCAGCGCCACGACGATGGCCCCGGCGGGGATGGCGGCCAAAAGCAGCTCCGCCTCCTGCCGCTTCAACTCGTCGGAGGCGAGGCGCTTCTTCACCTCGACCTCGCGCAGAGTCAGCGGCCAGGACAGGCGGCCGGCGTACTCGTCATACAGGTCGCGCGCCGGACCGGTCCGTGACCGCCCAACCGCGGCAAGCCACAGACGCATCGGTCCGACTCCCGTTCGTCACCCGTCCTGAATGGTGTCCGTCAGGCGCTCATGCGCTCGGCGGAGGGCCGCGGCGTCTCCAGACCCCACATCTTCTCGATGTTGTAGAAGGTCCGGACTTCCGGGCGGAACAGGTGGATGATGACGTCCCCGGCGTCGACCAGAACCCAGTCGCACTGGTTCAGGCCCTCGACCTCGACGCCGCGCAGACCGGCCTGCTTCATGCGGTCGGCCAGCTTCATGGCCATGGCGGCGATGTGCCGGGTGTTGCGGCCCGACGCCACGATCATGTAGTCGGCGATGCTGGTCTTGCCGGCAAGGTCGATGACGACGACGTCTTCGGCCTGATCGTCGTCCAGGGACTTCTCGACGAGCGCCTTCAGTTCGTCCGGCTGGGGAACGGGAACGGGCGCGGGCCGCACAACGGGCGCGGCCGGTTCGATGAACGTGTTGATGGTACCTACCTCGCGATACAGGGTCACGACCCGCTGGCGCGTGCCCGGCGGATCGCCGTCGCCGAAGCCGGATGCAGCGGGTTGCGGAGGAAAATCCAGGCCGGTGTTTTCGAACCGGCCAACCCCTTGGCCTTGTGCATGCTCACCCGGCGACGGGCATAGCGCTGAGCGGCTATGCCACCAAGCGCCCCTATAGAATAAGTTGGACGGGCGAGAACTGCAACCGGCACCAGCCGGAAGATGCGCGTCCAATGCCGCCAGCGGGGGATTTGCCGAAGATTGTCCGCCCCCATCAGCCAGACGAAGCGCGTTTTGGGGAAGCGGAGCGTGAGCTTGGCCAGCGTGTCGGCGGTGTAGCGGGTGCCAAGCTCCCGCTCGATGGCGGTGACCCGGATGGCCGGATGGCGGGCGGTGCGCCGGGCCTCTTCCAGCCGCTCGGCCAGCGGCGCCATGCCGCGCACCGGCTTCAGCGGGTTCTGCGGGCTGACCAGCCACCACACCTGATCGAGGCCCAGCGCCTTCAGCGCGTACAGGCTGATGTGCCGGTGCCCGGCGTGGGCCGGGTTGAAGGACCCGCCGAGCAGCCCGACGCGCAGGCCGGCGTGGAGCGGGCCGGCGTAGCGGTGGGGGGGTGGCGACATGCTTGCCCCCTCCCTAACCCTCCCCCGCTGCGCAGGGGAGGGAATCAATCCCCCTCCCTCGCCGAAGGCGGGGGAGGGTCGGGGGAGGGGGCAGACGTAAGCTCCAGGGACTTGAATTTCACGGCCGCGTCTGACCATCGCCGCGCACGACATACTTGTAGCTGGTCAGCTGCTCCGCCCCCACCGGGCCGCGGGCGTGGAACTTGTCGGTGGAGATGCCGATCTCCGCACCCATGCCGAACTCGCCGCCGTCGGCGAACTGGGTGCTGGCGTTCCATAGCACGATGCCGCTGTCGATGCGCTGCAGGAAGCGCTCCGCCGCCGCCGCGTCCTCGGTCACGATGGCGTCGGTGTGGTGGGAGCCGTGGCGGTTGATGTGCTCGATCGCCCCGTCCACCCCGTCCACCACGCCGCAGGCGATGATGGCGTCGAGATACTCGGTGTCCCAATCCTCCGCCGTCACCGCCGTCACGCGCGGATCGACCGCCTGGGCGGCGGGGTCGCCACGGACGGCGCAGCCGGCGTCGAGCAGGTCCTTCACCAGCACCGGCAGCATGGCGTCGGCGATTTTGCGGTCGACCAGCAGCGTCTCGGCGGCGCCGCAGATCGAGGTGCGGCGCATCTTGGCGTTCATCACCACCTTGCGCGCCTTCTCCGGGTCGGCCCCGGCGTCGACGTAGACGGTGTTGTTGCCGTCCAGATGCTTGATGACCGGGATGCGGCTCTCCTCGGCGATGCGCTGGATCAGCGACTTGCCGCCGCGCGGGACGATCACGTCGATGCAGTCGCGCATGGTCAGCATATGGCCGACCGCCGCCCGGTCCGTGGTCGGGACGAGCTGGATCGCCGCCTCCGGCAGCCCGGCGGCGCGCAAGCCGTCGGCCAGGCAGGCGGCGATGGCGCGGGACGAGCGGATGCTCTCCGATCCGCCGCGCAGGATCGCCGCGTTGCCCGATTTCAGGCAGAGGCCGCCGGCGTCGGCGGTGACGTTGGGGCGGCTCTCGTAGATGATGCCGATCACCCCCAGTGGCACGCGCACGCGCTGGATGGCCAGCCCGTTGGGACGGGTCCATTCGGCGATGACGCCGCCGATGGGATCGGGGAAGTCGGCGATGTCCTCCAGCCCCTTGGCCATCGCCTCGATGCGGGCGTCGTTGAGGGCAAGACGCTCGATCATGGGACCGGCGAGGCCGCGCTCCCGGGCGGCGGTGACGTCCGCGTCGTTGGCCGCCTGGATCTCCGCCTTGCGGGCGCGGATCGCGGCGGCCGCGGCCCGCAAGGCCTGATCCTTCGACGGGCTTGGCACGGTCGCCAGCGCCGCCGCGGCGGCGCGGGCGGCGCGGCCGAGGGCGAGCATCTGATCGTGCAAGGCGTCGGTGGTCTCAAGCAGGGCGGACATCGGTCTCACTCCAGTGGCGTTCGCCAAGCGGCATCGGCCGGTTGAAAAGGGCGGAAACCATAGCCCATCCCGCGCCGCCGCGAAAGCCATGGCGGCTAAGCCGAATTGCTGATCGGCCTACTCAACAATCCGCCTGGGCCACGGTCGATTGCCGGCGTAGCGTGGCCCTCTGCGTCATCGGTGAGGGGGAGAACTCCATGGTCCGGCTTGTCCGCCGCGGCAGCGTCGCCGCGTGCCTGATGCTGTCCGGCATGATCGCGACCGCCATGATCGCGGCCGCTAGGGCCGAAACGCCGTCGGAATCACCGGTGGAGCGGGGGCGTGCCCTGGTCAACGGCATCGTCGCCTGCGGCAACTGCCACACCCCGCAGGGACCCGGCGGTCCGGTCGCGGGACGGGAGCTGGCCGGCGGGACGCCCTTCGTCGAGGAGCCCTTCACCGCCTACGCCTCCAACATCACGCCGGACCCGGAGACGGGGATCGGGCGCTGGACCGACGAGCAGCTGGTCACCGCCATTCGCGAGGGCAAGAGGCCAGACGGCAGCCTGATCGGGCCGCCGATGCCCTTCGGCTTCTACCGCGGCCTGTCGGACGGCGACCTGCGCGCCATCGTCGCCTATCTGCGCAGCGTGCCGCCGGTGCGGCATTCTGTCCCGAAGTCCGAGTACCGCATGGCGCTGCCCGCCGCCTACGGACCACCGGTCGGGTCGGTGGCGGATGTGCCGCGTACAGACCCGGTGACGTACGGCGCGTACATGGCCGGTCCGCTCGGCCACTGCATGGAATGCCACACGCCGATGCTGCCGGACGGGCGGCTCGACACGACCCGCATGGGGGCCGGCGGGCGGAACTTCGCCGGTCCGTGGGGCAACGCCGTCTCCCGCAACATCACGCAGGACAAGGAGCACGGGCTGGGCGGCTGGACCGACGCGGAGATCCGCCGGGCCATCACCGAGGGTGTACGTCCCGACGGCCACCGGCTGAGCCCGCCCATGGGCTATCACTATTACAAGTCCATGAGCGATGGCGAGCTGGGCGCCCTGGTCGCCTACCTGCGTACGCTTCCCCCGGCCCGCTAGACCCCACCGGCCGTGCGTGAAATACCGCACCGCCGAAAACGCAGTACCGTAAGCTTTGCCGAGAGGGCATAGTCCGCGGGTTTTTTCCACCCGCCGGACCGTGGCCCCATGCTGACCCTGCTGCTGATCGTCTCCGCCTTCTTCGCGGGCGTGCTCAACGCCGTGGCCGGTGGCGGCAGCTTCCTGACCTTTCCGGCGCTGATCATGGCCGGCGTGCCGCCGCTGAACGCCAACGCGACCAGCACGGTGGCGGTGTCGCCGGGCGCGCTGGCCAGCGCCTACGGCTACCGGCGGGAACTGGGGCGGATCAAGGAGGTCAGCCTGCCGGCCTTCCTCGGCGTCAGCCTGGTCGGCGGGCTGCTGGGCGCGCTGCTCCTGCTGTGGACGCCGCAGCGCGTGTTCGAGGCGGTGATTCCCTGGCTGCTGCTGTTCGCGACGGTGCTGTTCGCCTTCGGCCCGAAAGTGTCGGCCTACATCCGCCGCAACTTCAAGGTCGGCCACGGCACGGTGCTGATCGTGCAGTTCTTCATCGCCATCTACGGCGGCTATTTCGGCGGGGGGATCGGCATCCTGATCCTGGCGACGCTGGGCGTCTTCGGCCTGACCGACCTGCACGCGATGAACGGGCTGAAGGCGCTGGTCTCCGGCTGCCTCAACGCGGTCGCGGTGGTGGCCTTCGTCTTCGGTGGCGCGGTCTATTGGAACGAGGCGCTGATCATGCTGGTCGCCGCCATGGCCGGCGGCTACGCCGGGGCCGCCGTCGCCCGCCACATCCCGCCGCCGGTCCTGCGCAAGTTCGTGATCCTGGTGGGCGTGGCGATGACGGTCTATTTCTTCGTCGTGAAGGGCTGAGGCGCCCCAGGGAGCGGCGGCGGTCAGTCCGCCGCCATGCGCTCCGCGATGCCGCACAGGCCGTCCCAGTCCAGCGTCGCCGGGTCCTCCACCACATGATCGGCGGCCTCGAACAGCAGGTCGGCGTGCTGGGGCCAGGCGATGGTCAGCATGCCGGCGGCCCTGGCGGCGCGGGCGCCGGTCGGGCTGTCCTCGATCACCGCGCAGGCCGCGGGCGGCACGCCGAGGCGGGCGGCGGCGGTCAGGTAGGGCTCGGGGTCCGGCTTGCCCTTGCCCACGTCGTCGCGGCTGAGGCCGAACAGGAAATGCGGGCTGCCCATGTGGCGCAGGTTGGCCTCGACCACGCGGCGCCCGCTGTTCGACACGCAGGCCTGCAACAGCCCCCGTTCCGCGAAGGCGTCGACCAGCGCCAGGGCCCCGGCCCGCGCCTCGACCTCGGCGATGCGCTCCAGATAGAGGTCGGTGATGGCGTCCGCCCATTCCCGAAAGGTCAGGGCCATGGGACGGGCGGCGTGCAGCCGGGCGTAAAGCTCGGGGAAGGCGACGCCCAGCGTGGCCGCGTAGTCCGTGTCGGACATAACATGGCCGTGCAGCCGGCAGACCGCGATGGTGGCGCGCTGGTGCCAGGGCTCGCTGTCGAGCAGCGTGCCGTCGATGTCCCACAGGATCGCCTGGAGGGGCGGGCGGGCCAGGATCGGAACGCTCACCGCACCACCAGATCGTCGCGGTGGATCATCTCGTCGCGGCCGTGGTAGCCGAGGATCTCCTCGATCTCGTGGCTCTTGCGGCCGGCGATGCGGCGGGCGTCCTCGGCGGCGTAGGCGGTCAGGCCGCGCGCCACCTCGCGCCCGTCCGGCGCCTTCACCACCACGACGTCGCCGCGCTCGAAGTCGCCCTCGACGGCGCGCACCCCGGCGGGCAGCAGGCTGGCCCCGCGGGCGAGCGCCGACAGAGCGCCGGCGTCCACGGTCAGCGCGCCGTGGGCGTTCAGGTTGCCGCCGATCCACGCCTTGCGGGCGGAGGAGGGGGAGGCGGCGGGCAGGAACCACGTGCAGAGCGCGCCGCCCTGCTCGGGCCGCTGTTCCAGCGCGGCCAGCGGATTCATGCGCTTGCCCTTGGCGATGACCATGCGGCAGCCGGCGGCCAGCGCCACGCGCGCCGCGACGATCTTGGTCACCATGCCGCCGGAGCTGTAGCCGGGCGGCGGCTCGCCCGCCATGTTCTCGATGTCGGAGGTCAGTTCCTGGACGACCGGGATGTGCCGGGCCTCGGGGTCCTTGCGCGGGTCGGCGGTGTAGAGGCCGTCGATGTCCGAGAGCAGGACCAGCGTGTCGGCGCTGATCATCTGGGCGACGCGGGCGGCCAGACGGTCGTTGTCGCCGAAGCGGATCTCGGCGGTGGCGACCGTGTCGTTCTCGTTGATGACCGGGACGGCGCCCAGCCGCAGCAGCGTGTCGATGGTGGCGCGGCCGTTGAGGTGGCGGCGGCGCTCCTCCGTGTCCTCCAGCGTCACCAGCACCTGGGCGACGGTCAGCCCGTGGCGGGCCAGCGTCTCCTGATAGGCGGCGGCGAGGCGGATCTGGCCGGTGGCGGCGGCGGCCTGCTTCTCCTCAAGCCGCAGGGCGCGCCCGACGAGGCCGAGATGCTCGCGCCCGCAGGCAACGGCGCCGGAGGTGACGATCACCACCTCCTGGCCGCGCTTGCGGCAGGCGGCCACGTCGTCGGCCAGCGCGTCCAGCCACTCGCGGCGCATCCGGCCGGTGGCGCTGTCGACGAGCAGGGCGGAGCCGATCTTGACGACCAGCCGCCGCGCGTCGAGCAGGGTGGGAAGCAGGGAGGGAGCCTCAGCCTTTGGCGTTGTCGTCGTGGCCGTCGCTGTGTTCGGTGTCGTCACCGTCATCGTCGCCTTCATCGTCCCAGTCATCCCCATCCGGGTCGGAGCCGTCGTCCGCCTCCTCGGGGAGATCGTCGTACTCGCCCGTCTCCTCGTTCCAGCCGGCATACTCGTCGTCCATCTTCTGGCCGACCGGGGCCCGGGGGATGGAGCGCGTGACCGGAGCCTGGATGACGTCGGGCTCCTCTTCCTTGGACTGTTTGATGAGCGTGAGCAAGCGGTAAAGCACCGCCTGGACGCCCTGGCCGGTGGCGCCGGACAGAACCATCACCTCGGCACCTGACGCCGCCTCCAGCGCCGCCTTCTTCTCCGCGACCTCCTCGTCGAGCAGGGCGTCGGCCTTGTTCAGGCCGATGATCTCCAGCTTGTCGGCGAGGTTGCCGCCATAGGCGACCAGCTCGTTGCGGATGGTGGTGTAGGACTGGACCACATCCTCCGCCGTGCCGTCGATCAGGTGGAGCAGCACGCGGGTGCGCTCCACATGGCCGAGGAAGCGGTCGCCCAGCCCGTGCCCCTCGTGTGCGCCCTCGATCAGGCCGGGGATGTCGGCGATGACGAACTCCTCGTCACCGGCGCGAACGACGCCCAGGTTGGGGGCCAGCGTGGTGAAGGGGTAGTCGGCGATCTTCGGGCGCGCCGCGGTGGTCGCGGCCAGGAAGGTCGACTTGCCGGCGTTGGGCAGGCCGAGCAGGCCGGTGTCGGCGATCAGCTTCAGCCGCAGCCAGACCCAGCGCTCCTCGCCCGGCCAGCCGGGGTGCGACTTGCGCGGGGCGCGGTTGGTCGGGGTCTTGTAATGGGCGTTGCCGAAGCCGCCGTCGCCGCCCTTCAGGAGGACGACGCGCTGGCCGGGCTCCGTCAGGTCGAGCAGCACGGTCTCCTGATCCTCGTCGAGGATCTGGGTGCCGACCGGCACGCGCAGGACCACGTCCTCGCCCCGGGCGCCGTTGCGGTTGGCGCCCATGCCGTGGTTGCCGCGCTGCGCCTTGAAATGCTGCTTGTAGCGGTAGTCGATCAGCGTGTTGAGGCCGTTCACGACCTCGATCACGACATCGCCGCCGCGGCCGCCGTTGCCGCCGTCCGGTCCGCCATACTCGATGAACTTCTCGCGGCGGAAGGCGATGGCGCCGGGGCCGCCGTCGCCGCTTTTCAGATACACCTTGGCTTGATCGAGGAACTTCATCGGGGACCGTGCCGGCCAATCTACCGTTTGCGCACCGTCCTCCAACCGGGGGAAGGGGGCGGTGACCAGACCATCAAAAAAAGAAAATCGGGGGCCGGTTGCCCGAACCCCCGATCATCCCAACACACCGTACGGGCCGGACGAGATTACTCGGCCGCGACCGCCTGGACCTCGACCGCCTCGATGGCGACGTAGGTGCGCCCCTGGGCGCTGTGCTTGAAGGCCACCACGCCGTCCGCCTTGGCGAACAGGGTGTGGTCCTTGCCGATGCCGACGTTCTCACCGGGGTGGAACTTCGTGCCGCGCTGGCGGACGATGATGTTGCCGGCGACGACGTTCTCGCCACCGAAACGCTTCACGCCGAGACGGCGGCCAGCGGAATCGCGGCCGTTGCGCGAAGAGCCGCCTGCTTTTTTATGGGCCATGGGGAGTTACTCCTGTGACTGGTCGGCGGCCGTTCAGGCGGCGCCGTTGATCCCGGTGATGCGCAGGACGGTCAGGTCCTGGCGGTGGCCGTTCTTACGGCGGTAGTTCTGGCGGCGCTTCTTCTTGAAGACGATGATCTTCGGACCGCGATCCTGGGCGACGATCTCGGCGGTCACAGCAGCGCCGGCAACCGTCGGGGTGCCAAGGGTGGTGCTGCCGCCGTCGCTGACCATCAGCACGTCGTTGAGCGTGATGGAAGCGCCGGCCTCGGCCTCGAGCTTCTCAACGCGGATCACGTCGCCATTGGCGACCTTGTACTGCTTGCCGCCGGTGCGGATCACTGCAAACATCGTCGTCACTGCCTATCTCAAAACAAACGGAAGGGCCGCTCGCCCACCGTTTGAGGTGCAAGCCCGTTCGTGAGAGCGGGGATTTAACCGATGGGCCACCGGGAGTCAACAGGCATGGTGGCATTTTCCCGTTCATTTTCTTGCAAACAAGGGCTTGCATCCCCCCAGGCTTTTGGGTAGGTTCCGCGCCACCCCGGAAACGGGGCAGCGGATGGGTGGCAGAGCGGTTGAATGCACCGCACTCGAAATGCGGCATACCCGCAAGGGTATCGGGAGTTCGAATCTCCCCCCATCCGCCACTCTCATTCGAGCGAACGCTCAAACGAAGAAGCCTTCCCGACCGGGAAGGCTTTTTTCGTTTCCGGCCCCGGGTGTGCCTCAAGCGTCCTTGAGCATCGCCAGCGCCGCCTCGAACAGCGCGCTGCCCGGTTCGGCGAAGCGGTCGACCACGCTGAAATGGTCGGCGCCCGGCTCCACGATCTCCCGCACCGCGTTGCCCTGCGCGGCCCAGGCCAGGGCGTAGTCGGCTTGCTGGCGGTGCATCGCGTCGGTCTCAAGGCCGCCCAGCGCCGTCATCAGCAGCGGGGCGGGGGCGGGAACGGCGTGGATCGGGCTCAGCCGCCGCGCCGAGTCGGGATCGAGCCGCAGCTGCTCGTTCACCTCGAAGCCGAGCATCGGCTCCAGGTCGTAGATGCCGCTGATCGGGATGCCGCCGGCCACGCGGTCGCGGTTCTCCGAGACGAGCTTGGCCGTCAGATGGCCGCCCGCCGAATGGCCGGAGACCACCACCCGCCGCGGATCGCCGCCGAAGCCGGCCGCGTTGGCGAACACCCAGTCCAGCCCGGCCTGGGCGTGGCCGCACAGTTCGTCCATCGTGACCTCGGGGCACAGGCCGTAGCCGAGCAGGACCACCGCCACCCCGCGCTCCACATAGGGCGCCGCGATGAAGGAATGCAGGTCCTTCGACAGCGCCCGCCAGTAGCCGCCGTGGATGAAGACCAGCACCGGGGCGCCGTCTCCGGCGGAGAAGACGTCGGCGCGCTGGCGCGGGTGCGGGCCGGTGGGGATGTCGTAGCGGCCGCCGAGCCGGGCGCGCACCGCCTCGCTCTCCGCCTGCCAGCGGGCGAAATAGGCCGGGTGCTCCGGCACCAGCTTGCGGAAATTGTACTGGCGGTCGATCTCGGCGGCGGTCATGCCGCCATACAGGGCTTCAGACGCCAAGATAGCGCTCCTTCAGGGTGGGGTCGGCGAGCAGGGCGGCGGAGCTGCCGGACCACACCAGCCGCCCCTTCTCGATGACGTGATGGCGGTCGGCCAGGGCGGCGAGGGCGTGGACGTTCTTGTCCACCACCAGGATCGCCTGCCCCTCGTCCTTCAGGCGGGCGAGGCAGTCCCAGATCTCCTGCCGGACCAGCGGGGCCAGCCCCTCCGTCGCCTCGTCGAGGATCAGCAGCTTGGGGTTGGTCATCAGGGCGCGCCCGACGGCGAGCATCTGCTGCTCCCCGCCCGACAGGTTGCGGGCGAGGTTGCCGGCGCGCTCGGCCAGCCGGGGGAACAGGGCGTGGACCCGCTCCACCGTCCAGGGATCGGAGCGCCCGAAGCGGTTGGCGGCGGTGGCGATCAGGTTCTCGCGCACGGTCAGGGTGGGGAAGACCTGCCGCCCCTCCGGCACCAGGGCGATGCCGGCCCGCGCGATGCGGTGCGGCGGCCGGCCGGCGATTTCCGCGCCCTCGAAGGCGATGGAGCCGCCGCTCGGCGCCACGAGGCCCATGATCGCCTTGATGGTCGTGGTCTTGCCCATGCCGTTGCGGCCCATCAGGGTCACCGCCTCGCCGGCGTCGACGGACAGCTCCATGCCGAACAGCGCCTGGCTGGAGCCGTAGGCGGCGGTCAGGTTGGCGACGCGCAGCATCAGGCGACCTCCAGCTCGTCGCCGAGATAGGCCTCGCGCACCGCCGGGTCGTTGCGGATCTGCTCCGGGGTGCCGCTGGCGAGGTCCTTGCCGCGCACCAGAACGGTGATGCGGTCGGCCAGTGCGAAGACGGCGTCCATGTCGTGCTCCACCAGCAGGATCGTCACGCCGCCCTTCAACTCCTGCAGCAGTTCGACCATGCGGGCGGAGTCCTCCGGTCCCATGCCGGCCATCGGCTCGTCGAGCAGGAGCAGACGCGGCCCGGTCGCCAGAGCCATCGCCAGTTCGAGCTGCCGCTTCTCGCCATGGGCCAGCGCGTCGGCGCGGGTGTCGGCCCGCGCGCCCAGCCCGACCCGCTCCAGCACGGCGCGGGCGGGGTCGGCCAGCCGGCGGTCGCGCCCGGCGTCGCGCCAGAAGCGGAAGCTGTGCCCGGCGTGGGCCTGCACCGCCAGCGCCACGTTGTCGAGCGCGGTGAAGCTGGGGAAGATCGAAGTGATCTGGAAGCTGCGCGCCAGCCCGCGCTGCGCCCGCTTGTGCACGGGCAGACGGGTCACGTCCCGGCCGTCGAACAGGATGGTTCCGGAATCGGGGGTCAGCTCCCCCGACAGCTGGCCGATCAGGGTGGTCTTGCCGGCACCGTTCGGGCCGATCAGGGCGTGCAGCTCCCCCTCCGCGACGGACAGCGAAAGGCCGTCGGTGGCGGCCAGACCGCCGAAGCGCTTGACCAGCGAGTCGGTGCTCAGCAGAGGGACGCTCACGGGCGCCTCCCCGCGACGACGCCCCACAACCCTTTGCGGGCGTACAGCACCAGAAGGATCAGCACCGGCCCCAGCACGATCTTCCAATGCTCGCCCAGCCCGGCATGGGCGAGGTCCATCAGCTCCGGCACGAACTCCTCCAGCAGCAGGAGCGCGGCGGCGCCCAGCACCGGGCCGATCAGCGTGCCGATGCCGCCCAGCACGACCATCACAATCAGGTCGCCGGAGCGGCTCCAATGGAGATACTGCGGGCCGACGAACATGGTGGCGTTGGCGAGCAGCGCCCCGGCCAGCCCGGCCAGCGCCCCGGCGATGACGAAGGCGACCAGCTTGTAGCGGGTGACCGGGTAGCCGAGGGCGGCCATCCGCCGCTCGTTGTCCTTGGCGCCGCGGATCACCCGCCCGAAGCGGGAGTTGACCAGCCGCCAGCCCAGCGCCAGCGCCGCCACCAGAAGCCCCAGCACCACGTAATAGAAGGTGGTGTGGTCGGCGATGTTCAGCGGGGCGGGCAGGGTGGAGCGGCTCCACAGCGCGATGCCGTCGTCCCCGCCATAGGCCTTCAGCCCGGTCATCAGGTAGAAGAGCATCTGGGCGAAGGCCAGCGTGATCATGATGAAGGGCACGCCGGTGGTGCGCAGCGAAATCGCCCCCACCGGAAGCGCCGCCAATGCTCCGGCCAGCATGGCCAGCGGCCAGACGATCAGCCCGTTCACCGTGCCGGGAAGCCCGAACAGCGTCGATCCGTCCGACTGGTGGGCGAACAGGATGCCGACGGCGTAGCCGCCGATCCCGACGAAGGCGGCGTGGCCGAAGCTGACCATCCCGCCGAATCCCAGGATCAGGTCGAGGCTGACCGCCGCCAGCGCGAAGACCAGGATGCGCGTCGCCAGCCGCACGTAGAAGGGTTCCCCCATCCAGTCGGCGACGGTGGGCAGCGCCAGCGCGACGGCCAGCAGGATCAGCAGGGCGATGCGGGGGCGGGTGAGATGGGCGGTTCGGGGCGCGGTCGGGGGCATGGAGGGCCGGAACAGAGGGGCGGTCAACCAATTGGCGGGCCAATCGGCAAGCGAATCGGCAGGCCCGTCTTTTCGCACAGATGGGCGGGCTTGAACACAAAAGGTCGCGCCGGCCCGCTTAGCCCCGCCTCCTCACCCCCGCCTTCTCATCCCCAGGGCGTCTCGGGATGGTGCCGCCGCCGCGACCGCTGGAGGAGCTGGCGTTCGGTGCAGCGCTTCATGTGCTCCGGCACCTCCGAGTCCTCACCAATGATGGGACCGCTCAGATAGGCGGCGCCCGCGGCCTCCGCCACCTCCAGCTCCACCGGGTTGCGCACGCCGTCGACGTAGGCGAACATGCCGAACTTGCGCGGCCCGGGGCAGAAGGTCTGGAGCCGCTCCAGGATGTGCGGCTCGTCCTCCCGGCCGTCCAGCCGCAGCCCGACCCCCTTGACGCCGGCGGTGGCGTAGACCGACAGGTCGCCCGCGTCCTCGTGCAGGATGGCCATGGCGGCGCGGGCGAAGGGGCGCAGCATCGCCACGATCTCGGCCAGCCGGCCATAGGGAACGCCGGCCGGCAGCCCGTCCAGTTCGAAGGCCAGGAAAGGCATCAGAACGCGCGGAATCATCCGGCAGGCCTGGATGTACTCCCGCCGCCGCCGGCTGGAGGCGAGCGTGCCGAAATGGACGGGGATGGTCTGGGCGTAGCGGAATTTGTTGGCGTACAGCTCGTTGTAGGTGCTGACCGCGAGGCTCAGCGTTTCCATGTCGAGGTCGAAGACGGCCTCCTCGCGCTCCGGGTCGAAGGCGTCCATCAGGTTCAGGTAGCGGGCGGTGTCGGCGTCGGTGCGGCAGCAGTAGGTCGACACCACCTTGTGCTTCACGTCGAAGACCGGGCGGAACAGCACCTTGGGCCGGCTCTGCGGCGTGATGGTGTCCGCCGGCATCTCGGGCCGGTGCGGGCGCCGCGCCTCCGCCGCTGGAATCGCCGTTGAAACAGCCGCCGGAAAGACGGCGTCCGCCGGCGGGGGGAGGCCGCCGCGGTGCCCTCCGGCTTGTGGACGGCGTCCTTGAGCAGGTCGGCCAGCCGGGCGGTGTCCAGCGCGACCCCACCGCCGACATCGACCACCGCGGTCTTGACGGTGATGCGCCGCGTGTCGGCGTGGCCCAGCAGCGCCTGATGCAGGCTTTCCATCACCTTGCTGCAGGTCAGCTGCGCCGACCTCCGGTCGGCCTGGGCGAAGACGATGATGTAATGGTTCTCACCGTAGCGGAACCAGACGTCGCGCGGCGACAGCACCTTCTTGAGCATGCGCTCGGTGTAGACGTGCACCCGCTCGTTCACGCTTCCCCAGCGGTCACCCAGCTCCTGGCGGATCTCGTCGAGGCCGATCAGATGGACGGACCCCGCCGTGACCGTCTGGCTGTGCGCCAGGATCTGCCGGGCGCGTTCCTTGAAGGATTCGTCGATTGATTGGGCGGGGGGCGAGGACGGCGTGGCCCCGTCATCCTGGTCCGCTATGGTGCCCTCCGGACCGGAGGATTGATGCATGAGCATGGCCGAGCTTCCCTTTCCGGTTGTTGGGGAGCGCGAACCCAACGGCAGGACAGCCGCCTGGACTGGGTACGGACGTCACTGGATCGACTTGGGGTTCAGGATGATCCTTTCGCACTTGCTAATGCGTTAACAGAAGCACTCTGTCGGTTCTTCTCGACGTCCTATGCGGAAAGACTCAGCTCTTTGCCGGATCCGACTCCGCCGAACCGCGCCGCGCTTTTACTCTGGCTCTCAAGAGCATCTGCCGCTCGGTGCAGCGCCGCATGTGCTTGGGAAGGTCGGAATCCTTGCCGACCACCGCTCCGCCGATATAGGCCGCCCCAGCCTCGATCGCGGCCTGGAACTGCTCGACGTTCCGGATGCCGTCCAGATAGGCGAACAGGCCGTGTTTGCGCGGGACGGGGCAAAAGGCGTTGATCTTGTCGATGCAGCGCTGATCGCCGTCCCGGAAGTCCATGGACAGCCCGACCCCCTTGACGCCGGCTCTGGCGTAGGCGCCGATGTCGGTGTTCTCCTCGCGCAGGATGACGATGGTGGCGCGCCCGAAGGGGCGCAGCAGGGTGACCAATTCGGCCAGCCGTCCGCTGGGAACGCCCTGCGGCAATCCATCCAGCTCGAAGGCCAGGAAGGGGACCAGATAGCTTGGAATCATCCGGCAGGACTGGAGATACTCCCGCCGCCGCCGTGCCGAGGCGAGGGTCTCGAAATGCACGGGAATGGTCTGGGCGTAGCGGAAATTGTTCTTGTACAGCTCATTGTAGGTGCAGACCGCGTGGCACAGGGCCTCCATGTCGTAATCGAAGATGGCCTCCTCCTGCAGGAAATCGGCCATGATGATCTGGTTGATGTTCCGGCAGGTCAGGAGGTCCGGGCGGCAGGTGTAGGTGGAAATCACCTTGTGCCGCACGTCGTAGACCGGGCGGAAGAGCACCTTGGGCCGCGGCGGCGGCTCGTCGTTGCCGAGCGCGAAGGCGGACAGCGAAGGGCGCCGGCGCTCCTCGGCCTGCGGCTGGCCGGCCGGTGCTTTCGACTGGCTGGCGGCGTTGAGCAACTCGTCCAGCCGGGCGCTGCCGACCGCGATGCTGCCGTCGATCTCCACCAGCGCGGTCTTGACGATGATCTGGCTGGTGTCGCTGTGTCCCAGCAGCGCCTGATGCAGGGATTCCACGATCTTTCCGCAGATGAGCTGAGCCGCCTGCAGGTCGGCGTGGGCGAACACGATGATGAACTGGGAATCGCCGTGCCGGAACCACACGTCTTGGGCGGACAGCGTTTTTTCGAGCAGGCGGTCGGTGTAGGTGTGGACCCGCTCCTTCACCCGCTCCCAGCGGTTGCCGAGATGGTCCCGGATGTCGTCCAGCCCGATCAGATGCACCGCTCCGGCGGTGATGAGCCGGCCGCTGAAGAGGATTTCCTTGGCCCGCTCGCGGAAGGACGAATCGTTCAGATGGCAGGAGGCTTGGCAATCCGCCGCCTTGGCGGCGCCGTCGCAGTGACAAGGGGGGGCGATGCCGGTCCGGTCCGTGTGGTCGTCCTGGGCGCTGGGCGGCGGTTGGACTGCGTTCACGGCAATGTCTCCCTCGCAACCGGCGGAGGTCGCGGCGCCGGCTTCGTACCTGCTTTCTGAATGTTCGTTTTGCTAACAAGAGTGTTGCAAGGGGAATTTCCGAAGCGTTAACAGCCTGAGGTTTTTTCGACCGGACGCGGGATCGCCACCGGTTGGCCGCCGCCATTGACCAAGGGCGAGGACGGGATTATGCCGGGCCGGCCGGGGACGATGGGAAAGGGCTGGGACATGACGGCAAGGAACGCGGTGGTGCTGGTCAGCGGCGGGCTGGACTCAACGACGGTGCTGGCCATCGCGCGGGAGCAGGGATACCGGCTGAACGCGCTCAGCTTCCGCTACGGTCAGCGCCACGCGGTGGAGCTGGAGGCGGCCCGGCGCGTCGCCGCAGCCATGGCGGTGGACCGCCACGTCATCGCCGACATCGACCTGCGGGCCTTCGGCGGCTCCGCCCTGACCGACGCCATCGACGTGCCCAAGCACGCCAGCGCCGCGGATCTGGGGACGGGCATCCCGGTGACCTACGTCCCGGCGCGCAACACGGTGTTCCTGTCCTTCGCGCTGGCCTGGGCGGAGACGCTGGGAGCATCGGACATTTTCATCGGCGTGAACGCGCTGGATTACTCCGGTTACCCGGACTGCCGGCCCGAATACATCGCCGCCTTCGAGACCATGGCGAACCTCGCCACCAAGGCGGGGGTGGAGGGCACCAGCCGGTTCACGATCCACGCCCCGCTGATGACCCTCGACAAGGCGGGCATCATCCGCCGCGGGCTGGATCTGGGGGTGGATTACGGCCTGACCCACTCCTGCTACGACCCGGCGCCGGACGGCACCGCCTGCGGGTCCTGCGACAGCTGCCTGCTGCGGCTGAAAGGCTTCCAGGAGGCCGGGCTGGCCGACCCGGTGGCCTATGGCGGGGTGTGACGCCCGCCGTCAATGGGCGGGGAACAGCCCCTTGGGCTTGATCGCCAGGACCACCGCCATCAGCACGTAGATCGCCATGGAGGCCAGGGCCGCCCCGGCGGCGCTGGCGTTGGCGGCATCCATCACCAGCCGGAAGGCGGCGGGCAGCAGGGCGCGGCCCAGCGTGTCCACCATGCCGACCAGCAGGGCGCCGGCCAGCGCCCCGCGGATCGAGCCGATGCCGCCGATCACGATGACCACGAAGGTCAGGATCAGGATCTGCTCGCCCATGCCGACCTGAACGGCCAGCACCGGCCCGGCCATGGCGCCGGCCAGCCCGGCCAGCCCGCAGCCCAGCGCGAAGACCAGACCGAACAGCAGCCGGACGTCCACCCCCAGCGCCATCACCATCTCGCGGTTGGTGGCGCCGGCGCGGATCAGCATGCCGACCCGCGTGCGGGCGATCAGCAGCCACAGGAACACCGCCACCGCGAGCCCCACAGCCAGGATCGCCAGCCGGAAGGCCGGGTATTTCAGCCCGAACAGATCCACCGTCCCGGCCAGCGCCGCCGGCGGGTTGAGGAAGATGGGGACCGGACCGAAGACGATCTTCACCAGCTCGTTGAAGAACAGGATCAGCCCGAAGGTCGCCAGCACCTGATCCAGGTGGTCGCGGCGGTAGAGCGTGCGCAGCGCCACCGCCTCCACCACCAGCCCGAGCAGCGCCGTCAGCAGCACCGCCGCCGCCAGCGCCAGCGGGAAGCTGTCCAGGACCGGCACCAGTGCCGCCGTCAGGTAGGCGCCGACCATGTAGAAGGTGCCGTGGGCGAGGTTGATGAGGTCCATGATGCCGAAGACGAGCGTCAGCCCGGCGGCCATCAGGAACAGCATCACGCCGAGCTGAAGCCCGTTCAAACCCTGTTCGACGAGGAGGAGCGCGTCCATTCTCCGGCGTCCTGGCTGCGCCTCACTTCATCGGGCAGTCTTTGACGTAGGCGTCGGCGTGGTTGGTGAAGACCGTGGCGACCGTCTTGTTGGTCACCGCACCGTCGGCACCCTTCACGACCTCGCGCAGGTAGATGTTGTGGATCGGGTAGTGGTTGGTGTTGAAGGCCACCTCGCCGCGCAGGCTCTGCAGCTTGGCGGAGGCCAGGGCGGCGCGCAGCTTGTCCTTGTCCTTCAGGTTGCCGCCGACCGCCTTCACCGCCGTGTCGATCAGCAGCGCCGTGTCGTATCCCTGGGCGGCGTACATGGACGGGATGCGCCCGTACTTGGCCTTGAAGTCGGCGACGAACGTCTTGTTGGCGGCGTTGTCGAGGTCCGGGCTCCACTGCGCCGAGTTCTTGACGCCCAGCGCGGACTCGCCGACCGCCGACAGGATGTCCTGGTCGAAGGAGAAGCCGGGGCCGAACAGCGGAACGGCGCCCTTCAGCCCGGCCTGCTCATACTGCTTGATGAAGTTGATGCCCATGCCGCCGGGGTAGAAGACGTAAACGGCGTCCGGCGCCGCGGCCTTGAGCTGCGCCAGCTCCGCCGCGTAGTCGAGCTGCCCGACCTGGGTGTAGACCTCGCCCGCGACCGCGCCCTTGTAGTAGCGCTTGAAGCCGGCCAGACCGTCCTTGCCCGCCGGGTAGTTGGGGGCCATCAGATAGACCTTCTTGAAGCCCTCGTCCTGGACATGCTTGCCGACGGCCTCGTGGATCTGGTCGTTCTGGTAGGCGGCGTTGAAGAAATACGGGTTGCACTGCGCGCCCGCCAGCTGCGACGGACCGGCGTTCGGGCTGATGAAGAAGGTCTGCCCGCCGGCCAGCGTCGGCAGCATGGCCAGCGCGAGGTTCGACCAGACCACGCCGGTCACCATCTGCACGCGGTCGCGCTCGACCATGCGGTTGGCGAGGCCGACGGCGACGTCCGGCTTCTGCTGGTCGTCCGCCTCGATGACCTGGGTGTCCTGCCCGCCCAGCTTGCCGCCCGCATGCTCCACCGCCAGCGCGAAGCCGTCGCGGATGTCGATGCCCAGCCCCGCGCCGGGGCCGGACAGGGTGGTGATCATGCCGATCTTCAGCGTGTCCGCCGCCGCCGGGGTGGCGAGCAGGGCCAGCGCGGAGGCCAGCGTAAGCAGGTTGCGGGTCATGACGGTCCAGCCTCCAGGGATTTTATGATTGATTTATGGGCAGCGCAAAGTTCAGGCAGCCCGCATCCGTTCGTCCGCCCGCTCGTCCGCCCAGGCGCGCGCCGTGGACGGGCGCCCCTCGGTGTCGATCAGGCCGCGGGTGAAGAGTTCCTCGACGTGGCGGATGAAGAAGGCGGCGGTGCTCTCCCGCTCCCAATGCTCCATCCAGTTCTGCTCCAGGAAGGCGAGGATCGCCGGCTGGCCCAACTCGGCCTCCCACAGCACGCCGAGCAGGGAGGTCTGCTGCTCCTCGTGCATGCAGTCCTCGAAGGTCAGCTTCTGCTGGCTGCGCGCCTCCTTGCGCAGCGTCGTCTCCGGCCCCGGCCCCAGGCCGAAGTCGTAGAGCGGACGGCGCTCGGGCGCGGCGACCAGCCAGTGGGCGACCTCATGAACGATGACCGTCGATTCCACGTCGGTGCGGATGACTTCGCCGTCCCACATGAAGGAGGCGTTCGGCGGCTCGTCCAGCGTGCCGATGCCGTGGGCGTGGGCCAGCCGCACCGCGTCGGCGCGCTGCTCCGGCGTGTCGACGCCACCGGGCACCGGCCAGGTCGCGGCGATGCGCCGGAAGGCGGCGAGGGGCAGGGGCTTGCCGGCCAGCAGGCGCTCGAAGGTCGCCAGGGCCTCCGGCATCGTCTCGGCCGGGATCGGGGTCAGGATCATGATGGGAACAGCAGTCCGGGGTGCGCAATGACCCCTATTTGCCCAACAGGGCCGGGGCGGCGCAAGAAAAACCCCTCCTCCATCGCCATCGGACGGAGGAGGGGGCAAGAAAAGGCCGTCAGGCCGCCCGCATGTCGGTCAGGAAGCGCGAGACGAAGCCGCGCAGCCCCTCGGCCTCGCCGGTCAGCCCGTCGGCGGCGTCGAGCACCTGACGGGAGGCGTCGCCGGTGGCTTCCGCCGCCTGGGTCACCCCGGCGATGTTGCCCGACACCTCCTGCGTGCCGCGGGCGGCCTGCTGGACGTTGCGGCTGATCTCCTGGGTGGCCGCACCCTGCTCCTCGACCGCCGCGGCGATGGTGGTGGAGATGTGGCTGATCTCGCCGATCACGCGGCCGATCTCGGCGATGGCCCCGGCGGCCTCGCGGCTGACCTGCTGGATGCCGGCGATCTGGCCGGAAATGTCCTCGGTGGCCTTGGCGGTCTGGTTGGCGAGGCTTTTGACCTCCGACGCCACCACGGCGAAGCCCTTGCCGGCCTCGCCCGCCCGGGCGGCCTCGATGGTCGCGTTCAGCGCCAGAAGGTTGGTCTGGCTGGCGATGTCGTTGATGAGCTGGACCACCTCGCCGATGCGCTGGGCGGCGTCGACCAGCCCGCGCACGGTGGCGTCGGTCCGCTCGGCGGTGCTGACCGCCTGACCGGCGATGCTGTTGCTCTGGGCGACCTGCCGGCTGATCTCCTGGATCGAGCTGGACAGCTCCTCCGCGGCGGCGGCGACGGTCTCCACGTTGGCGGTGGCCTGGGTGGAGGCGGCGGCGACGGCGCTGGCCTGCCGGGTGGTCTGCTCGGCGGTGGCCGACATGCCCTGGGCCGTGCTGTTGAGCTGGGTGGCGGCGGAGGAGACGCGGGACAGCACCTCCATCACCATGCGGTCGAACTCGCGGGTCAGGGAGTCGATGCGCTCCGACCGCTCGCGGCGGGTCGCATGCTCGGCGGCCTGCTCGGCGGCCATGCGGTCGGCCTGGATGAGGCTGTGCTTGAACACCTCGACGGCCTTGGCCATGCCGCCGATCTCGTCGCCGCGGTCGAGGCCGGGCACGTCCACCCGTCGGTCGCCGCCGGCCAGACGGGTCATGGTGTCGGTCATCGAGACGATGGGCCGCGACAGGCCGCGCCCGATCAACAGGGCGGAGATCAGCCCGAGCAGCACGGCGACCGCGGCGGCGGCGGTGGTCACGGTGCGGGCTCGGTCGATGTTCTCCGTGGCGGTGGTGCCGAGCGCCGCCTGCTGGCGGGCGCTGGCGTCGCGCAGCTGTTCGACCCGCGCGTTGACGGTCGGGCCGAGCGTCTCCAGCACCTGTGCGACCAGCTCGTCCCGCTTGGTGGTGGCGACGACCGCCTTCTCGAACTGGGTGGCGAAGACGCGCTGGTAGGCCAGGAAGGACGAGGCGCCGCGGCGGCGCTCCAGCTCGGTCAGCTTGGCGAGCATCGCGTTGCCGCGCTCGCGGGCGTTCTGCAGCTCCTTGCGGAAGCTGTCGGCGCTCTCCGGCGAGCCGTCGGTCAGGAAGCGGTTGACGGCGTTGCGGGCGGCCAGGAAATGGCGGGACGCCATGCCCGCCTGATAGGCGGCCTCGGTGTCGCCGTCGGCGTAGGCGCTGTCCATGACGCCGCTCAGCGCCTTTTCCATCTTGGCGCCGAGGTCCACCAGCTCCGCCGACGCCTCGTTGCGGGTCGCCTGGAACTCCATGATGCGGGTGAAGGCCTCGCGGTACTGGCCCAGCTCGTTGTCCATCTGGATCACCGTGCGGTTCAGCGTCGGCTCGGTGAACAGGGTCTTGGCCTCGTCGATCCGCCCGTCCAGGTCGGCGGCCAGCGAGTCCACCGTGTGGGAGGACTCCTCGCTGCCGGTCAGCAGGAAGGTCTTGGCCTGGAGCTGGACCTCCAGCATCGTCGCCTGGATGCGCCCGACCTCGGTGGTCTGGCGGGCCAGCGTCTGATAGGTCGCGAAGCCGTGCTTGGCGTCCATCAGGGCGTAGGCCCCGATGCCGCCGACGGCGACCAGGAAGAGGAGGACCCCGGCGTTCGCCGCCGTGATCTTGGTGCCGACCCGAAGATGGTTGAACAGGCTCATGATCGGGAAAACTCCGGATGAGGCTGATTGGTTTAGACATCAAACATGACAGTGCCCGCTTACCAATTCATTAAGTGTGCCAACTGCTTTCCCGTCTCCGAAAACGGGCATGCCAATCCTTCGCGCACCCTTGGGGATGTCCTTATCCTTCCGGGCTCTGGCGGTTTCGCGGGACCTTGGAATATTTGTCGGGACCGTGGCGTTAGCCCACCAGCGACGGACCGTTCCGGCGCCGGTTCCAGCGGTGTGCTGGTCACGGCTTAGGCCGTGGATGGTCACAATAGAGGCGTTTTGCTCATCCACATGTATCGTGCTATATGCCAAAGGGCGAAGCGCCCCGCCGGGGACGCCTGCCTGGACCCCTCCGACCCGGCTCGTGATCATCTGACCCAACGGCCGGCCATGTCCCTGACCGACGCGCCCCCTCTGGCGGCTTCCGCCAACACCGCTGCCCCCTCCGCCCCAGCCCCCGGTGATGCCGCTTCCCCGCCGAAGCCGTCGCGCTCCGCCCGCACCAAGCGGGGCCGGCTGTCGGTGGTGATCCCCTTCTACAACGAAGGCCCCAACGTCGCGGCGCTGTTCGAGCGGCTGGTGCCCGTGCTCGACCGGCTCGACGCCGAGTGGGAGGTGGTCTGCGTCAACGACGGCAGCCGCGACGACACGCTCGACCGCCTGCTGGACGTCCACGACGCCGACCCGCGGGTCAAGGTGGTCGACCTGTCGCGCAACTTCGGCAAGGAACTGGCCCTGTCGGCCGGGCTGCGCCACACCACCGGCGACGCCGTGGTGCCGATGGACGCCGACCTGCAGCACCCGCCGGAGCTGCTGCCCCAATTCCTCGCCAAATGGCGTGAGGGCTACGACGTCGTCGTCGCCGTGCGCCACGCGCGGGTCGGGCAGAGCCTGAAGCACCGGGCGTTTGCCCGCGCCTTCTACTGGATCTTCGACAACCTGTCGGAGGTCAAGCTGCCGCGCGAGGTCGGCGACTTCCGGCTGATGGACCGGCGGGTGGTCGACGTCATCAACCGCATGCCGGAACGCACGCGCTTCATGAAGGGTATCTTCGCCTGGGTCGGCTTCCGTCAGGCGAGCATCCCCTACCAGCAGGGGGAGCGCGCCGGCGGCGACACCAAGTGGGGCTTCCTCAAGCTGCTCAGCCTGTCCTTCGACGGGCTGACCGCCTTCTCCACCTTCCCGTTGCGGGTGTGGAGTTCTGGTGGGCATGGCGATCTCCGGCTTCGCCTTCGTCTACATCCTGCTGCGCCTGCTGCGCACCCTGATCTACGGCATCGACGTGCCCGGCTATGAATCGCTGCTCGCCGCGGTGCTGTTCATGGGCGGCATCCAGCTCGTCACGCTGGGGGTCATCGGCGACTATCTGGGCCGGGTGTTCAACGAGGTGAAGGGGCGCCCCCTCTACATCGTCCGTTCCGCGCACGGCTTCGAGGATGAGGCTGCCGCTCCGGCATCCAATTTGGCGGCCAATCCGGGGGCCAACGCAGGCGCTTGGCGCCGGCCCGGAAGCGAGGACCGCCCTTCATGAGCCTGATGCCGCCGATCGGCCTGAATCCCCTCGGGGCGACGCCCCCGGCGGGCGCCCTCTCGCAGCGCCGCGCCGGCGCCCTGTGGGACGACATGGCGCGCGCGCTTCTGCTGTGCCTGATCATCCTCGCCGCGCTGACCTTCCGGAACTACGGGATCAGCACCGACGAGGAGGTGCAGCACATCTACGGCAAGAAGCTGCTGTCCTTCTACCTGTCCGGCTTCACCGACCGGTCGGCCTTCCATTTCAAGGACCTGTACCTCTATGGCGGGCTGTTCGATCTGGTGACCGCGCTGGTGGTCCCGATCTCGCCGTTCGAGGAGTACGAGACGCGTCACCTGCTCTGCGCGCTGGTCGGGGTGGTGGGCATCGCCGGCTGCTGGCGCTACGCCCGGCTGCTGGCCGGGCCGCGGGCGGGCTTCCTGGCGGCGGCGCTGCTGGCGCTGTCCGGCGTCTATTACGGCGCCATGTTCAACAACACCAAGGACGTGCCCTTCGCCGCGGGCATGGTGTGGACGCTCTATTTCGCCACCCGCATCATCGGCCAGATGCCGTCCCCGCGCCAAAGCGCCGTGCTGAAGTTCGGGCTGGCGCTGGGCCTGACCTTGGCGATCCGGGTGGGCGGGGTGCTGGCCGGCTTCTACCTCGCGGTGGCGCTGGCGCTCTATGTGGTGCTGGTGGCGTGGCAGGGCGGGCTGCGGCCGGCGCTGGGCGTCGTCCGGCGGGCGGTGCCGCCGCTGCTGCCGGCCATTCCGCTGGCCTACGCGGTGATGGCCCTGTTCTGGCCCTGGGCGGTGCAGAAGCCGCTGAACCCGCTGGAGGCGCTGCGCGTTGTCTCGCACTTTCCCATCGACATCCAGACACTGTTCATGGGGCAGATGGTCAGCTCCGCCGCCCCGCCGGCGCTCTATCTGCCGGTCTATCTGGGGGTGAAGCTGCCGGAGGCGGTGCTGCTCGGCACTCTGGCCGCGGTGGCGCTGGCCGCCCTGTGGGTGGTGCGCGGCGGCTGGCGCAGCGTGGATGGCGCTTTCGGCGCGGTGCGTTGGGTGCCGCTGGCGCTGGCGGCCTTCCTGCCGGTGCTCCTGTTCATGCTGATGCGGCCGTCCGTCTACAACGGCATCCGCCATTTCCTGTTCGTGGCGCCGCCGATGGCGGTGCTGGCCGGCATCGCCTTCGACCGGCTGTGGAGCGGGGCCGAGGCGTTGGGCCGGCGTACAGGGCAGGCGTACGGGGCGGCGGCCATCGCGGTGGCCGTGCTGTACGCGTGGCAGCTCGGCGCCATGCACCCGAACCAGTACGTCTACTACAACCAGTTCGCCGGCGGGCTGAAGGGCGCCGAGGGCCGGTTCGAGCTGGACTATTGGGGCAACTCCCAGCACGAGGCACTGGCCGAACTTGTCGCCTTGGTGGAACGTGAGAACGGCGGCAAGGCGCCGCCGCGCCAGTACACCCTGTCGGTCTGCGGCAACACCCTGGCCGTCCGCTTCGAGCTGCCGCCCTGGCTGAAGCTGGTCAACGGCACCGGCCTGGATTGGCGCAAGGCCGATTTCTTCATGGCCTTCACCCAGGTCAAGCAGTGCCCCAGCCTGCTGGGCGGCCAGCCGATCATCGAGATCGCCGCCGACGACGTGCCGCTGACCATCGTCAAGGACCGCCGCCCGCCACTGGCGGAAATTCCCACCGAGTAGAAATTGGCCGAGACGAAAGTGGCCAGGTAAATTTCGGCCGGGTGGGCTGGACCTCACCGGTCTAACCCGCCCGGCATGGCCTGCTCCGTTGGCGTGATGTCCGTCCGCGGGCGTACCGGCGGGCGCGAGCACGTCCCACTCTTCCTTCAGCGCGCCCATTCCGCGCGCCGATGACGGAGGGTGGGGATGCGGGGGCCGGTGCTCGGTGTCGTGTCGTTTCTTGCGCTCACCGTCTGGGCGACGGCGCCGGCCCCGGCGGACGCGGTGCCCCCGGACCGTCTTCGCGAGGCGGTGACGGCGTTGGCCGATCGCCGTCTCGAGGAGGCGGGGGCGGGCAGCATCGTCGTCGGGGTGATCCGCGACGGGCGCAGCCTCGTCGTCGGGCGCGGCGACAGCGGGCGGCCCGACGGCGGTCCGCCGGACGGCCGCACCCTGTTCCAGATCGCCTCGCTGACCAAGCCCTTTACCGGCACCATCCTGGCGGAGCTGATCCGCGCCGGGCGCGTCGCCCCGACCGACCCGCTGGCCCGCCATCTGCCCAAGCCGGTCCATGCCCCGGACTTTGACGGCACGCCGATCCGCCTGCTCGACCTCGCCACCCACACCGCAGGGCTGCCCAACGTGCCGGAGACCCCGCGCTTCTCGTGGAGCCGGCTGGAGGACCCACGCAACCCCTACAAGCCGCTGACGCGGGAGGAGGTGGGGGCGTGGCTGTCCGGTTTCAGCCTGACGGTGCCGCCGGGCACGCGCTTCCGCTACTCCAACGTCGGCATGGCGGTGCTGGGCGAGGCGCTGTCCACCGCCTCCGGCATTCCCTACGAGACGTTGCTGAAGCGGGTGGTCACCGACCGCTTCGGCATGACCGACACCACCCTGGCGCCCACGGCCGGGCAACGCGCCCGCAAGGCGGTGGGCCACGCCCGCGGGCAGGTGGTTCCCGATTGGGAGGCGCCGGCCATGCAGCCCTCCTTCGGGCTCTACTCGACCGCCGACGACCTGCTGCGCTGGCTGCGCGCCAACATGGGCGACTGCAGCGGCCTGGGGAAGGCCGCCTGCGACGGCGAGACCGCCGCGACGCTGGCGCTCGCCCAGTCGGTGCAGGTGGACGGGCGGGCGTTGCGCGATCCGGGCGCGCTGGGGCAGGGGGCGATGGCGCTCGGCTGGTTCGTCGCCTGGGCGGCGGATGGAACGCCGATCCTCTGGCATTCCGGGTCCACCGGCGGCTTCAACGCCTACATCGCCTTTTCACGCGCCCATCGCTGGGCCGCGGTGGCGTTGACCAACAGCGATCCCGAGCGAGTCACCGCCGACCGGGTGGTGGGCGACCTGATCTGGCAGCTGGAAAGGGCGGCGGAGCGCCGCTGACACGGATTGCGGGCCGCGGTCAGTGCAGCAGGCCGCCGTGCGGGGGACGGTCGGGCGGCGTCAGGATCTGCGAGGCCGGCTCGGCGACCGGTCCGGCCTGGTGGTGGGCCAGCCGCCATTCGCCGTCCTCGCGCGCGAACAGGTTGGTCGCGGCCAGGACGGTGTCTCCCACCATCTCCTCGCAGAGGACGACCGCGGTGTCGCCGTACAGGCTGACGCGCTCGTTGCGGGACTGCACCGCCGGGCCGCGGGGGGCGCGCAGCACGTCCTGCCAACTCGACACCACCGCCTCCCGGCCGAACAGGATGGTCCAGCCGGGATGAATGCAGGACACGGGCAGGCGGGAGGCCCACAGCCGGTCCATGGCGGGAAAGTCACGCCCGGTGAAGGCCTGATAGAAAGCCCGGTTCGCGGCCAGCACGGCGTTGCGGTCGGTCGTGGGGCGGTCGGTCATGGGGAAGCGAATCTCCGAAACAGCAAAAGCCGCTTCTATACAGGGAGCCGGCTCGACGGCAAGCGCCGGCCCCCGTTATCACAGATCGCACCCCTTTCGCGGGTGCCCTTTCGGGGAGAACGGCCCGACCTTCCTCACGCCTTGATGTCGACCTTCTGGGCCGTGTCCGCGGCGGCGGCGCCCTTGGCCGCGCTGCCGCCGCCATCCGTCAGGCCGGCGATGGGCTGCGACAGGTCCAGGTTCAGGTGCATCACGCCGTCGGCGCTCTTGGTCGGCGTCAGGGCGCCGAGGCCGTTCATCCCGCCCTTCGCGGCCATGCCGTTCAACTTCTCCAGGACGCCCTTGATCTCATCGTCGCTGAAGCCGTTGGCGCGGACGATCATGCCGGTGGCCTTGCCGGACACCTTGGTGGTGGCGGCGGAGAACATGGCGCTGCCCGAGCCGTCCGCGTTCAGCGTGGCGGCCAGCCCGCGGTCCTCGCGGGTGAAGTCCAGGGTGGACTTGGCGAAGGAGATGCGGACCGACTTGTCGCCGTCCTGGATGGTCAGTTCCATGCCCCGGGACTCGATCGACCACTGGGACCGGGCTTCCTCCATGCTCATGCCCATCTGGCTGAAATCCATGGACTTCAGCTTGTCCTTCATGGCGCTGCCGAAATCGCCGACGGCGCCCTTCACGTCGTCGTCCGACATGCCGAGCCCGCCGAGCAGGCTGCCGAGGTCGCCGGCCATGTTGTCGATGGCCTTCTCGAACAGGCCGGAAAGACCCTTGGACTGCTCCAGCGCCTTCTGCATGATCTGCTCGGCCTGCTTGGCCCGGTCGGCCATCGCCTGGGCGCCGGTCTTGCCGCCGCCGGCCGCGTCGCCCGCCGCACCGGCGTTGGCGCCGTCGGCCCCCGCCGCCGGCTTCTTGCCCGACAGGTTGTCGAGCAGGTTCTCCATCGACTGGCTGATCGTGTAGGCCGGGCTGGCGCTCTTCGCGGGCGTCGCGGCGTCGGCGGTGGTGGTGGCGGCCTTGGCGCCGTCCGCGGCCTTGCTCTCGGTTGCCTTCTTGGCGTTGTTCGCCTGTTGCAGGACCGTACTGGTCGTCCCTGTCGGTCCGGACATTTCCGAGTAATACATCGCCGCCTCCCGCGCGTGATCGTTTCGCCGTAAGGGTATGATCGTACCGGAGTCCTTTACCACAGGTTAATTCGTCGCAGGGCTCCTGCAACGCCCGGTCGAAACTCTTCGATTTCGAAGGATTTTATCAGTTTTTGCTTGCGGAGTCCTCCATGGGCGCGAGGGGCTGGGTGGCGGGACCGTTCAGAACCGTCCCGTCCACCGCGAAGCGGGAGCCGTGGCAGGGGCAGTCCCAGCTCCGCTCGCCGGGATTCCAGCGCACCACGCATTTCAGATGGGGGCAGATGGCCGAGCGGCGGTGCAGCGTCCCCGCCTCGTCGCGGAAGACGGCGACGGGCCAGACCCCCGATTTCAGAACCGCGCCTTGGCCGGGTTGGATGCGGTCCTCCCCCTCCAGCTCCGGCCCCTGGACGTAGGGCAGGAAGTGGCGGGCCACGTCCAGATTCTCCCGCAGATAGGTGCCGAGCTTGTTGGTCATCTTGCGGCCGGGATCGTACAGCGCGGCCCACGGGCTGCCGCTTCCATGGATCAGCTCGCACAGGACCAGCCCGGCGATCGTGCCGTGGGTCATGCCCATGCCGCTGTCGCCGGTCGCGACGAAGACCCGCCCGCCATAGGCCGGGTCCGGGCCGATGAAGGCCAGCCCGTCGAAGGGCTCCATCACCTGCCCGGACCAGCGGTGCTCGACCGCCCCGGCCTGGGGGAAATGCGCACGCGTCCAGGCCTCCAGCGCGGCCCAGCGCTCGGCCATGTCGCGGGCCTCGCCGGTCTTGTGGTCCTCGCCGCCGACGATCAGCCGGTCGTGGTCGGCCTCCGGCTGGAGCCGCGCATAGTGATAGGTGTCGAGCGTGTCCCAATACAGGGCGTCGGGCACGCTGCCCTTCGGCACGCTGACGGAAATCGCGTAGGTGCGGTAGGGCGCCTGCTTGGAATGGATGGCGAAGCGGTCGCTGATCGGGGAGTTGGTGGCGACGACCACCGCGTCGGCCTCGACCAGCGCATGGTCCGGACCGGCCTCGACGCGCACGCGCTCCCCCTCCTGCCGGATCATGGAGACATGGGCCCCGGTGGACAGCGCGCCGCCGCGCGCCAGGAAGGCGCGGGCCAGCCCGGCCAGATAATCCAGCGCGTGGACGCGCGCCTGCCGGGGGAAGCGCAGGCAGGGGCCGGGATGCCGGATCGGCGGGGCGTCCAGCCGCTCGACATCGTCCAGCCCGGCGCGGCGGGCGGCGTCGCGCTCGCGCTCCAGCCCGGCGGAGTCCTGCCCCGGCGCCAGCATCAGGTAGCCGTCGAGCCGGGCGAAGCCGCAGTCGATGTTCTCCTCGCGGGCGATCCGCTCGATGGTGTCGATGGCGGCGCCGTGGCTGTCCGCCGCCATGCGGGCGCCGGATTCGCTGTGCAGCCGTTCGATCTCGGTGAAGCGATCGTCGATGACGTTGGAAAGATGCGCCGTGGTGCGCCCGGTCTCGCCGCCGCCCGGCGGCCCGTCGTCCAGCAGCAGCACCGACTTGCCGGAGCGCTGGAGCAGATAGGCCGTCGTCACCCCGGCGATGCCCGCCCCGACGACGATCACATCGGGTTGCAGGGCGCCCAGCCCCGCGGCGGTGGGGGCGACCGTCCCGGCGGGCATCGCCGCCCCGCCGCGGTCCATCCAGACGGAGGTCGTGGCACCGGAACCCTGCCCGGACTGTTGCATGACCGGATCTCCTTCCGTTGGCGTCCTGTCCTTCCGGCAACACAGCGTGCGGTGGCGCGGTTCCGCTGCGGCCGTGCGCCGCTTCCGCACCCGGCCTCCGGCTGTTACGGTGTCGCCGATCCGCTGCTTCACCGGACGACGCCGCCATGACCGACCGTTTTTCCATTGCGCTGGCCCAGATCAACCCGACCGTCGGCGCCATCACCGCCAACATCGACCGCATCCGCACCGCGCGGGCGGAGGCCGCCGCGCGCGGCGCCGACCTGATGGTCTGCCCGGAACTGGCGGTGACCGGTTACCCGCCGGAAGATCTGGTGCTGAAGCCCTTCTTCCTGGACGTGGTGGAGCGGGCGGTGCGTGAACTCGCCGCCGAGACGGCGGACGGCGGCCCGGCTTTGCTGGTCGGCGCGCCCTGGCGCGACGGCGACAAACGCCACAACGCCGCCCTGCTGCTCGACGGCGGGCGGATCGCGGCGACCCGCTTCAAGGTGGACTTGCCGAACGACGGCGTCTTCGACGAGAAGCGCCTCTTCGCCCCCGGCCCGTTGCCCGGCCCGATCAACGTCCGCGGCCTGCGGCTGGGCGTTCCGATCTGCGAGGACATGTGGTCCGCCGATGTGATCGAGACTCTGGCGGAGAGCGGGGCGGAGATCCTGGTGGTCCCCAACGGCAGCCCGTTCGAGCTGGGCAAGCACGACCAGCGCGTGCAGCTGGCCGTCCGGCGGGTCACCGAGTCCGGCCTGCCGCTGCTCTACGTGAATCAGGTGGGCGGGCAGGACGAGCTGGTCTTCGACGGCGCCAGCTTCGCTCTGGGCGCCGATTGCCGGCTGGTCGCGCAGGCCCCCGCCTTCGCCGAGCATCTGCTGGTCACCCGCTGGGAACGCGGCGAGGACGATGTGTGGAGCTGCGCCGACACGGAGTGCGTCGCCCCGCCCGACGAGCTGGAATCGGTCTACGCGGCGCTGGTGCTGGCCTTGCGCGACTATGTGGCCAAGAACCGCTTCCCCGGTGTGATCCTCGGTCTGTCGGGCGGCATCGACTCGGCGCTGGCGGCGGCCATCGCGGTGGACGCGCTGGGCGCCGGGCGGGTGCATGGCGTGATGATGCCGTCGCCCCACACCGCGCCGGAGAGCCAGGAGGACGCCGCGGAGTCGGCGGAGCTGCTGGGCTGCCGGCTCGACACCGTTTCCATCCTGCCGGCGATGGAGGCGTTCGAGCGCATGCTGCGGCCGGCCTTCGCCGGGCGCGACCCGGACGTGACCGAGGAGAACATCCAGGCGCGGGCCCGCGGCGTCACGCTGATGGCGCTGTCGAACAAGTTCGGCCCGATGGTGCTGTCCACCGGCAACAAGTCGGAGATGTCGGTCGGCTACGCCACGCTCTACGGCGATCTGTGCGGCGGCTTCGCCGTCCTGAAGGACGTCTACAAGACCACGGTCTACGCGCTGGCGCGCTGGCGCAACGCGCAGGTGCCGGAGGGGGCGCTCGGTCCGGCGGGCCGCGTCGTGCCGGAGCGGGTGCTGGTCAAGGCCCCGACCGCCGAGCTGAGCCCCGGCCAGACCGACCAGGACACGCTGCCGCCTTACGAGGCGCTGGACGACATCCTGCGCTGCCTGATCGAGGAGGACCTGGGCGTCGCGGACATCATCGCCCGCGGTCACGCGCCGGAGGTGGTCAACGCGGTCTGGGGCATGCTGCATGCGGCCGAGTACAAGCGCCGTCAGGCGCCTCCCGGCCCGAAGATCACCCGGCGGCCGTTCGGCCGCGAGCGCCGCTACCCGATCACCAACGGGTTCGGCAGCCTCCTGTGAGGGGGGGCTCTTCCTACTCCCCGCCGGTCTTGCGCGCCAGGAAGCCCTGCGCCGGGTTGTAGCCGTACACCGCGCCGCCCAGGAACAGGGCCAGCGCCAGCACGGTCCAGCCCAGCGCCGGCAGGTTCACGTCCAGATACAGCGCGAAGCGGATCAGCTCGACCGCCTGGCTGAACGGGTTGACGGTGCACAGGAAGTGCAGAAGCTCCCCGGCCTCCTGCATCTTCCACAGCGGATAGAGCGCGGTGGACAGGAAGAAGGTCGGGAAGATGACGAAGTTCATCACGCCCGCGAAGTTCTCCAATTGGCGGATGGCCGAGGACAGCAGCATCCCCAGCGCCCCCAGCATCAGCCCGCTGACCACCAGCGCCGGCAGCACCGTGAGATAGCCGAGCGGCGGCGCCTGCACCCCGTAGACCCAGGCGACGGCGAGGAAGGCGTAGACCTGGAGGATCGACACCGCCGTCCCGGCCAGCAGCTTCGCCGTCAGCAGGAACCAGCGGGGCAGGGGGCTGACCAGCAGCATCCGCATGCTGCCCATCTCGCGGTCGTAGACCATCGACAGCGAGCTTTGCATCCCGTTGAACAGCTGAACCATCCCGGCGAGGCCGGGGACGATGTAGACCTCGTAGGGGATGTAGGTCTCGTAGGGCGGGGTGATGGCGATGCCCAGCGCCGCGCGGAAGCCCGCCGCGAAGACGAACAGCCAGAGCAGCGGGCGGACCAGGGCCGACAGGAAGCGCTCCCGCTGGTGGACGAAGCGCAGCACCTCGCGCCCGACGATCCCGCCGAGAGCGCGCGCGTAATGGGCAAAAGCGGTCACGCCGCCTCCTTCGCGGTCAGCCGGGTGAAGCTCTCGGTCAGCGTGTCTGCCCCGGTCGCCCGGTTCACCTCCGTCACCGGCCCGGCGGCGCGGACCTGCCCCCGGTGGATCACCACCACGCGGTCGCCCTCGCCGATCTCGTCGATCAGGTGGGTGGCCCAGAGCACGGCGATGCCGTGCTCCCGGCACAGCGCGTGGACATGCTCGACGATGGCGCGCCGCGCCGGGACGTCCAGCCCGACGGTCGGCTCGTCCAGCACCAGCAGGGCCGGCTCGTGCAGCAGGGCGCGGGCCAACTCCACCCGACGGCGGTGGCCGCCGTTCAGCGCCCGCACCGTCTCGCCGATGCGCTCCGCCATGCCCAGCCGCTCCAGCGACTCCCGCGCGCGGTCCTCGGCGGTGCGGCGGGGGATGCCGTGCAGGGCGGCGAAATAGAGCAGGTTCTGCCGCACCGTCAGGTCGAGGTCGAGCGTGGGCTGCTGGAACACCACCCCCATGCGGCCGAGCGCCCGGGCCGGCTCCCGCCGCAGGTCGATGCCGCCGATGCGGATGGTGCCGCCCGGCGATTCGAACAAGCGGGTGACCAGGGCGAACAGCGTCGTCTTGCCCGCCCCGTTGGGGCCGAGCAGGGCGGTGAAGGACCCCGCCCCGACCGCCAGCGACACGTCCTTCAGCGCGAAGGTTCCGCGCCCGTAGGCGTAGCTCAGCCCTTCGATCGACAGCGCCGGTTCCGCCATGCCCTTACCCCTTCGACCGCTCAGCCCTTCACCGCGACGCCCCAGGGGTAGCGGCCGACCTTGATCGACTTGACGACCTTCAGGCTGTCCACGTCGATTACCGACACGTCGCCCGACACGCCGTTGGTGGCGTAGAGCCGCTTCTGGTCGGGCGACAGGTCGAGCTGCCAGACGCGGCGGCCGACCAGCAGATAGTCCTTCACCGCGAAGGTCTGGGCGTCCACCACCGCGACGTGGTTGGCCGGGCCGAGCGCCACGAAGGCGTAGCGCCCGTCGTCGGTCAGCTTGATGCCCACCGGCTGGATGCGGTCCTGGGGCACGCCCTTGATCTTGAAGCGGATGGTCTGAGCCACCTTGCGGTCGGCCGTGTCGATCACCGACAGGGTGCCGCCGATCTCCGCCGACACCCACAGGCGGCTGCCGTCCTTGCTGAACTGGGCGTAGCGCGGGCGGGCGTCGACCAGCGTGTTGTCGACGACGGCGCGCTTCTCGGTGTCGATCCAATGGACCATGTTCGTCGTCTCCGACGTGTTCACCGCCCATTTGCCGTCGGGGCTGACCGCCATGCCTTCCGGCTCCACGCCGACATCCACCTGATAGGCGACCTTGCGGCTGGGCACGTCCACGATGGTGACGACGTTGCTCTCCTCGTTGGCGATGAACAGGTGCTTGCCGTCGGGGTGCAGGGCGAACAGCTCCGGGTCCTCGCCCGAGGGCAGGTTGTGCAGGATCTTCTTGGTCGCGAGGTCCATCACCTGCACCGTGTCGTCGTCGCTGGCGCAGATGTAGAGATGCTTGCCGTCCGCGCTCAGCGTGATGCCGCGGGGGCGCCGCCCGACCTTCACCGTCTCCGTCACCGTCAGGGTCGCGCCGTCGATGATGGACAGGGTGTTGTCCTTCTCGTTCGAGACATAGACGGTCTCCGCCAAGGCAGGAACGGCGCAGCCGGCCAGCAGCGCGGCGAGGAGAAGGGAGCGGGCGGTGGTCATCGGGGCGGCGTCCTCTTGGCGGAAATGATTGGGAAATATCAGCGGCGGCCCATCAGCGACGGCAGCCCGTTTCGGGCTGGTCGTGGCCCAGCGTGTCGAGTTCGGTCTTGGGGTGCAGGAAGCCGTCCTGCGGCGAGACGGACACCAGCGAGCGGTCGGCGGCGAGAAGCACCGGCTGACGCAACTGCCCGTCCCAGCTGCGGAAGGACAGCGGCACGCCCTTGAAGGCGGCCAGCGTGAAATCCGGCCCGCGGATGTAGGCGGCCAGCGCCGTAGGATCGGTGGAGCGGGTGCGGGTCGCCGCCTCGCCGACAGCGCGGACGGCGGCCCAGACGGCGTGGTCGCGGGGCGACATGACGCGCTGGGCGGCGGCCTTGAAGCGGGACTGGAGCTGGGCGGCCCCCCAGGCCTCGTGGGCGCGGTGCCAGTTGGTGGGGACGAGGCCCTGCGTGCCGGCGACCGGGCGCGGCTCCCAGGTGCGGTACAGCACATAGTCGCCGAAGTCTCCGATCTCGTCGGCGACGATCACCACGTCGTGGCGCTTGCCCTGGGTGAAGACCGGCATTTCGGCCTGGGCGGTGCGGCGGGCGTCGTGGTCCTCGCTCCAGGTCTTTTCCTCGACCACCTCGGCGCCGAAGCGCTTGGCGGCCCGCTTGACGGCGGCGGCGTAGAGCCGGTCCTCGGGCCGGGTGCCGACGATCAGCAGCCATTTCGTCCAGCGCTTGACTGCCAGATACTGGGCCAGCGCGTCGGCCAGCATGGCGCGGTCGGGGGCCGTGTGCAGCAGGTTGGGCGCGCACAGCGCGTTGCGCAGGCTGTCGTCGGTGGAGCCGGCGTTGAACAGCAGCAGGTTCGCCGCCTCGGGCAGACGGGCCAGCGCGCCGGGCGTCTCGCCGGGCAGGTCCAGCACGACGATGCGGTGTCCGGCGGCGGCGAGGTCGCGCAGCGCCTGCGCCGGGTCGCCATCGATGGGGACGGTCACCGCCTCCAGGTCGAAGCGCTGCTTGAGGAAGCGGCCCGTGCTGTTGTTGTCGGCCACGGCGAGGTTGGCGCCGGCCAACCCTTCGTCGGCGGGCGGTTCGTCGAGGTTGGACAGGGCGGGGGGATGCTCGACTTCCTGCGTCAGGTAGGCGATGCGGACGGTCGAGACGTCAGCGGGCGCCGCCTCCTGCGAAAAGGCGGCCGGCGAGGCGCACAGCCCGCCGGCCAGCAAGGCGATCTGCATCAAGGAGGGTAACCAAAGGCTGAAACGCATCGCGGGTTTGCACTCGCCTGGTTTCGGGAGACCAGGGTATCCCCGCCGGGCGGCGTCCCGGAATGCAACTTTGGTACGATTGCGCGGGCGGAAAATGGCGTTTCGGTCCGATCGCGGGGGGAGCCGCGCACGGTTGCTACCAAAGTCCAATTATTGGCGTCGCGGACCGCCCGCTATGCTCCGGGGCAACGGACAACGCTCCCATCGCATCTTCTCTGAATGAGGACGCCCCTTATGAACGCACGGCTTCTCCGGCTTGCGACGGCCGGTTTCCTGACCGGCGCGGCCGCCGTCATCTCCACGGTTGTCCCCACGGCGGCCTTCGCCCATGGCGACGTGACGCCCCAGGCCGTGGACACAACCGGCCTCGACAAGCTGGGCGAGGACTGGCGCGACGCGAACCCCTACCGCGGCAATCCGCGGGCGATCGAGATCGGCGCCTCCGCCTTCAACCAGAACTGCGCCCGCTGCCACGGGCTGGGCGCGGTGTCGGGCGGTATCGCCCCGGACCTGCGCTACCTGGAGAAGGGCGACGCTGGCGACGAGTGGTTCAAGGAGCGGGTGACCAACGGCTCGATCCGCAACGGCGTCACCTACATGCCGCGCTTCGGCGAGGCGCTGGGCCAGGAGGCGCTGTGGGCGATCCGGTCGTGGCTGGAGACGGTGCACGAGGAATGACGACACTTGGGAAGACCGCGCCTCCGACGCGGCGCCACCTGCTGTCCTTCGCCGCCGCCGCGCTGGCCGCCGGGGTCCTCCCCCGGCGCGCCGGCGCGCGCCCGTTGGACGACGTGATGGCCGCCGGGCGGCTGATGGTCGCGGTCTACCGCGACAACCCGCCCTTCTCCCACCGCAAGGGCGGCGCCCTGGTCGGGGTGGATGTGGACATTGCCCGCGCCATCGCCGGGCGGCTGGGCGTCGGCGTCGAGTTCATGGAGCTGACCGCTGGGGAGGCCGTGTCGGACGACCTGCGCAACGCGGTGTGGCGCGGCCCGGTCGTCGGGGGCGGCGTGGCCGACGTGATGATGCATGTGCCCTACCAGAAGGAGTTCGGGCTGCGCAACCCGGAGGCCGTGCTGTTCGGCCCCTACCAGCGGGAGGGCTTCGCGCTGGCCCGCAACCCGATGCGCATGACCCAGCCGATGCTCGCCTCCCTGCCCGACGAGCCGATCGGGGTGGAGATCGACAGCATCCCCGACTTCTACCTGCTGGGAGCCTTCGGCGGACGGCTGCGCGAGCGGCTGGTCCATTACATGACGATCCCCGAGGCGGTCGAGGCCCTGGTCAAGGGCGACGTCGCCGCCGTCGTCGCGACGCAGAGCCAGGTGGAGGCCGCGCTGGGCGACCGCGCCGCCGGCTTCCCGATCACCCCGGTGACCTTCCCTGGCATGATGGCGTCGAACTGGGACATCGGCATGGCGGTGAAGGAGAACTCCCGCGACCTCGCCTACGCGGTGGGCGACGCGGTGACCGCGATGCTGGAGGACGGGACGCTGCCGGAGATCTTCCGGAAACATGGGGTGACGCACAACGCGATTCCGGTGGAGTGATGCGGCTGCGGCCCCCTTCCCTAACCCTCCCCCGCTTTCGCGGGAGAGGGGACTGCCGCCGCCTTTGCCCAAATCCCCTCCCTCGTCAAAGGCGGGAGAGGGTCAGGGAGGGGGCAAGCGCCCACACAAGAACAACGACGCAAGGGAGGGGGGAAAACCGCCATGAACCGCCATCTCGCCGCCGCGGCGCTCCTGGCCGCGCTCTCCAGCCCGGTTTACGCCGGCCCGCCGGACCCCGCCGACCCGCTCGCCTCCGTCATGTGGGACGTGCTGCGGCCGGAGCTGTTCGGCACCGCTCCCGTGCAATTCGACGACCGCGTGACCGTCACCGCCCCCGACAACGCCGAGAACGCCGCCGCCGTCCCGGTGATGGCCGACGCCACGGCGCTGGGCGCGGTCGAGGAGATGGTGCTGTTCGCCGACCTCAACCCCTTCCCGGTCATCCTGCGCTTCCAGCCGCTGGCGGCGAAGCCGGTGATCGCCACGCGCTTCAAGGTGCAGCAGGCGACACCGCTGCGCGCCGCCGCCCGCACGCCGGACGGCGTCTGGCACATCGGCGGCAAGCTGCTCGACGCGGCGGGCGGCGGCTGCACCGCGCCGCCCGCGACCTACGCCGCCGCCGACTGGGCCGACCATGTGGGGGAGGTGCAGGGCCGCGCCTGGGCACCGACCGGGGAAGACAAGGCGACGCGCGTCCGCTTCCTCGTCCGCCACCCCATGGACACCGGTCTGGTCGCCGGCATCCCCGCCTATTTCATCGAGGCGCTGACCCTGCGCGACGCCGACGGGCGGGCGCTGGCCCGGCTGCAGACGGCGGAGCCGCTGTCCGAGAACCCCGTCTTCACGCTTGAGGTGCAGCCCGCAGCGGGCGCGCGCAGCCTGACGCTCGACGGCCGCGACAACCAGGGCGGCGAGGTCAAGGCGGCCATCCCGCTGCCCTGGGTCCAAGGAGCGCTGCCATGAGAGCGCTGGTCGCCCTTCTCCTGCTGGTCGTCTCCGCCGCGCCAGGCTGGGCCGCCGGCCCGCTGACCTATAATTTGAAGCCCGTCGCCATCGCGCCGGACACCTGGGTCTTCGAGGGAACGCGGGAGCATTTCACCCGAATCAACGGCGGCAACATCCTCAACCCCGGCTTCATCGTGACCGACGCCGGGGTGATCGTGATCCAGACCGGCCCGTCGCGCCGCTTCGGCGAGGAGATGCGTGCGGCCATCGCCACGGTCACCGACAAGCCGATCCGCAAGGTCTTCATCAGCAACCTGCATCCCGACTACTGGCTGGGCAACCGTGCCTTCGCCGACGTGCCCATCGCCGCACTCCCCGGCACCATCGAGGGCATCAAGACCGAGGGTCCGGGGATGACCGAGAACATGTACCGCCTCGTCGGCGACTGGATGCGCGGCACCGAGCCGCTGGTCCCGACCGAGACGGTCTACGGCTCCACCGTCGTCTTCGGTGCGCACCGGCTGCGGCTGATCCCGCTGGAGGGCCACACCGCCGCCGACCTCGCCATCCTGGACGAGACGACGGGCGTTCTGTTCGCCGGCGGAGTCGTCTTCTCCGACCGGACGCCGACGACGCCCCACGCCGACATCGGAAAGTGGCTGGCGGCGCTGGACGCGCTGGATGCCCTGGAGGTGACGGTCCTGGTGCCCAACCACGGGCGCATCGGCTCCGACAAGGCCGCCATTGCCCAGACCCGCGACTGGCTGAGCTGGCTGGACCGCACCCTGCGCGAGCGGGCTGAGGCGGGGGCCGACATGGCCGAGTTGCTCGACGCGCCGATCCCCGAGCGCTTCGCCGGAATGGGCGTGCTGCGCGAGGAGTACCGGCGCTCCGTCTCCCACCTCTGGCCGGGGATCGAGAAGGCCGTGCTGCCGCGGGTGAATTGACGCCGTTCGCAATGAAACGGTTTCCGTCGTCCAGCAGAACGCTCCGCCCATTCGACTATTTGCCAATGGACCCCATCCGGGGCGCCGGTAAACTGCTTTATTGTCAGAAGGATAGGGGCCTCGCGATGCCGCGTTGCTCCTGCGCAGAACCCCTGATTGTTCCGAAAAGAAGCCGAGGACGGGCGGACGAGGCCGACGGATTCCGCCAATTCGTCTGCGCATGATCGTTTGTCTACGCACGATCTCTGCCCGCGACTCCGGCTGTCCATTCCCCTGGGAGGTATCCGCACCATGAAGCGTCTCTTCCGCACCTGCCTTCTTGCGAGCGCCATGGCCGCCGGCCTTGGCCTGAGCGGCCCAGCGCTGGCCGCCGACGGGCCGGGCAACGACGACCTGCTGAACGACGCCAAGTCGACGGGCGACGTCCTGACCTACGGCATGGGTCCTCAGGCGCAACGCTTCAGCCCGCTCGACAAGCTGAACCCGGACACCGTCAAAGGGCTGGTGCCGGTGTGGTCCTTCTCCTTCGGTGGCGAGAAGCAGCGCGGGCAGGAGTTGCAGCCGCTCATCCATGACGGCACGATCTATGTCACCGGCTCCTACTCGCGCCTCTACGCCGTGGACGTGAAGACCGGGCAGAAGAAGTGGCAGTACGACCACCGCCTGCCGGAAGGCATCATGCCCTGCTGCGACGTCGTGAACCGCGGCGCCGCGCTCTACAAGGACAAGATCTACTTCGCGACGCTGGACGCCCGTCTGGTCGCGCTGAACAAGGACACCGGCAAGGTCGTCTGGTCGAAGAAGATCGAGGACTACAAGGCCGGCTATTCGGCGACCGCCGCCCCGCTGATCGTCGACGGCAAGGTCATCACCGGCAATTCCGGCGGCGAGTTCGGCATCATCGGCATGGTCGAGGCGCGCGACGCCGAGACGGGCGAGCTGGTCTGGCAGCGCCCGACCATCGAGGGCAATATGGGCACCCTCAATGGCAAGGACTCGACCATGACCGGCGTGATGAACGCCAGCTGGTCGGGCGATCTCTACAAGACCGGCGGCGGCGCCACCTGGCTGGGCGGCACCTACGATCCGGAGACCAAGACGCTGTTCTTCGGCACTGGCAACCCGGCGCCCTGGAATTCGCACCTGCGTCCGGGCGACAACCTCTACACCTCCTCGACGCTGGCCATCGACCCGGCCAACGGCGACATCAAGTGGCACTACCAGACCACGCCGCACGACGGCTGGGACTTCGACGGCGTGAACGAGCTGGTGTCCTTCGACCTGAAGAAGGACGGCCAGACCATCAAGGCCGGCGCCAAGGCCGACCGCAACGGCTTCTTCTACGTGCTCGACCGCACCAACGGGAAGCTGCTGAGCGCCTCGCCCTTCGTCACCAAGATCACCTGGGCCAAGGAGATCGACGTGAAGACCGGGCGGCCGGTCTACAACGACGACAACCGTCCGGGTACCCCGGTCGGCGCGGAGAAGGGCACGTCGGTCTTCGCCGCCCCGGCCTTCCTCGGCGCCAAGAACTGGATGCCGATGGCCTACAGCCCGGCGACCGAGCTGTTCTACGTCCCGGCCAACGAGTGGGGCATGGACATCTGGAACGAGCCGATCACCTACAAAAAGGGTGCCGCCTATCTGGGCGCCGGCTTCACCATCAAGCCGCTGTATGATGACTACATCGGCGCGCTGCGTGCCATCGACCCGAAGACCGGCAAGATCGTCTGGGAATACAAGAACCCGGCGCCGCTGTGGGGCGGCGTGCTGACCACCGGCGGCAACCTCGTCTTCACCGGCACGCCGGAAGGCTACCTGAAGGCCTTCGACGCGAAGTCCGGCAAGGAGGTCTGGAAGTTCAACACCGGCTCCGGCGTCGTCGGCTCCCCGGTCACCTGGGAACAGGACGGCGAGCAGTATGTGGCCGTGGTCTCCGGCTGGGGTGGTGCGGTGCCGCTGTGGGGCGGTGATGTCGCCAAGCTGGTCAAGGACATCAACCAGGGCGGCTCGCTCTGGGTCTTCAAGCTGCCGAAGGCCTGAGGGGGAAACCCCGTGCCGTGACCGGACCAGGAAAGGGCGGCCCGAAAACTTCGGGCCGTCTTTTCTTGCGAACCGCTTGCAAGAGGATTTGGGCATGGATTTAAAACGGAATTGCCTACGATCGGCTGTTTTGGGGAATACCCGTTCCCGTCCTTGCGCATTCTTGAACAGTCCGGCATGATCGGACCCGGAAACGCCCCGAAACGATGAGCGTGGGAACCACGCCATGAGCCGAATTCTGATTGCGGACGATCATCCGCTGGTGCGCGACGCCCTGCGCAGCGCCGTCCTCTATTCCTGCCAGGCGCAGGAGATCCACGAGGCCGGTTGCCTGGACGAAACCATCTCCATCCTCGACTCCATGCACGGCGGCAAGGGGGAGCCGGACCTCGTCCTGCTCGACCTCAACATGCCGGGCATGAACGGTCTGACCGGGCTGATCGCCCTGCGCCGCCGCTTCCCGGCCATCCCTGTCGCCGTCGTCTCGGCGCACGAGGACCGCAAGGTGATGCTGGAGGCGGTGCGTTGCGGCGCCGCCGGCTTCATCCCGAAATCGACGCCGCGGGACGCCATCGCCGGCGCGCTGCGCCAGATTCTGGCCGGGGAGGTCTATCTGCCCGCCTCGGTCGAGGAGGGCGCCGCGGCGGAGGACGAGGAAACGGCGGAGATCGCCCGCCGCCTGTCGACCCTGACGGCGCAGCAGCTTCGCGTGCTGGAGATGCTGGGCACCGGCAAGCTGAACAAGGAAATCGCCTATGAGCTGAGCATCACGGAAACCACCGTGAAGGCCCATGTCTCGGCGATCCTGCAAAAACTGAAGGTCTACAGCCGCACCCAGGCCGTGGTCTTTGCCAACCGCCTGCAACTGGAGAAGGCCCGCTTCGGCATCTGACCGGGCGGGCCTTTACCGTTCAGCGGTTCCGCATCCGCCGCGCGTCCGCGGCGGCGCGCGCCGCCTCTTGCCCCGGATCGCCCCGCCCGAAGCCGAGCGGCACCGGTCCGTCGAGCCAGCCGAAGCCGTCCAGGCTATGGCCGTCGAACTCCGCCCAATCCGACCAGTCCTTGTCCTTGCTGCGCCGCTTCGCCTCGGCCTTGCGCACGGCGCGCCGTGCCTCCAGGCCGGGGTCGCGCCGCCCGAGCTGTTCATCACGCGTCGTCCGCTCGATGATGACGATGGAGGACCCGGTGGCGGAATCGCCGATGATCGCCAGATCGCGCGACCGGTCCGCGTGGTTGGGGCCGGGACCGTGCTGGTCGAGGATCACGATCTCCCCGGCGCGCGCCGCGCCGGACAGGAGCGTCAGGCCGGCGCCCAGCAGAATCAATGGAAGGTACAGGGTGCGCATCATCGTCTCCGCCGGTGTCATCGCAGCGGGACAGACTGCGCCCGGCGGACGGCGGCGGGTGTGAGCCGCTTCACAGTTTCACCGAAAGACTCAAGCGAGCAGCCGGAAAGCCGGATCGGGCCGGGCCAGCAGATCCGCCCGCACGCGCTCGACCAGCGCGTCGTCGCGCAGGGAGCGCGGCGTTTCCAGCGGCACCTCCGCCGCCACCCGCGTCGGGCCGGGGGCCATCACCAGGATGCGGTCGGCCAGCTGGATCGCCTCGCGCAGATTGTGGGTGACGAACAGCACGGTGGCCGGGGACCGCTCCAGCATCGTCGCGAGGAGGGCGCGCATCCGTTGCGCCGTCGGTTCGTCCAGCGAGACGAAGGGCTCGTCCATCAGCAGCAGGCCCGGCTCCACCGCGAAGGCGCGGGCGAGCGCCACCCGCCGCGCCATGCCGCCGGACAGGCGGCCCGGATACTCGTCGGCCACCGCCTCCAGCCCCATGGCGGCCAGCCAGCGCTCCGCCGTGCCATCGCTCCGCCGTGCCTTGGGCAGAACCAGCGCCACATTCTGCCGCACCGTGCGCCAGGGCAGCAGGCGGGGCGTCTGGAAGACGCAGCCGAGCACCGGCTCCGGCCCGCCGAAGTCCAGCGTTCCGTCGAAATCACGGTCCAGCCCGGCGGCGATGGTCAGCGCGGTGGTCTTGCCGCAGCCGGACGGGCCGACCAGCGCCAGGAACTCGCCCGGCGCCGCCGTCAGCGACAGGCCACGGATGACCTCCCGCCCGGCGAAGCGCTTGGAGCGGATCTCAAGCCTCAGCGCGCACCGGCCGCCAGCGGGTGAGCCGCTGCTCGACGGGTTGCAGGACGCAGAGCTCGAGAAGTTGGACGACGGCCACGAAGGCGACGGTGTACGCAAGAATGCCGGCCACATCGAACATCTGGAAAAAGAGGTGGATCTGAAATCCCACCCCGTCGCTGCGGCCCAGAAGCTCGACCACCAGCACGATCTTCCAGATCAACGCAAGGCCGGACCGCGCCGCCGCGGCGAAGTAGGGGGTGAGCTGGGGCAGCAGCACATGGCGCAGCACGTCGGACCGCGCCATGCGGAAGGTCCGCGCCATCTCCACATACTGTTCGTCGATGGCGCGCGTCCCTTCGCGCAGGACGACCACGACGTTGGGGATCTTGTTGACGGCGACCGCGCCGACCGCCGCCGCCTCGGTCAGGCCGAACCAGACATAGGCGAGCACGATGACGACCAGCGCCGGGATGTTCAGGAACACGGTCAGCCACAGCCCGAACAGCCGGTCGGCGGTGGCCGAGCGGCCGAGCAGGATGCCCAGCGCCGAGCCGATGGACATGGCGATGACGAAAGCCGCGGCCATCCGCGCCAGCGTGATCCCCAGGTGATGGAACAGCGCGCCGTCCGCCGCCTCGCGGACCAGGACGGACAGCACGGCGGTGGGGCCGGGCAGGCTGCGGCTGGCCGCCAGTTCGGCGGCGACGGCCCACAGCCCGACCAGCAGAGCCAGCGACAGGACGGGGGCCAGCCGCCGCCACCGCATCAGAAGCGGACCCTCGGCCAGAAGGTGCCGTCCGGCAGGGCCATGGCGTTGCCCACCAGCTCCCGCCCGCCGAGCTTGGCCATCAGCCCGTAGAGTTTGGCCGCGGCCTCCCGCTCCTCCTCCGTCCAACGCTGCGGGATGCCGGCGCGGAACTGGTCGCGCAGTGCCGCCCAGGTGGCCTCGTCCTCCGCCTTCATCAGCGGGCGCAGCCGGTTCCATTCCGCGTCGGATTGCGCCATGATCGCCTTGGCCTTGCGTGAGGCGGCGACGAAGGCGTCGAGCGCCGCCGGGTTGGCCTTGGCCCAGCCCTCATGGAAGACGAAGCCGACCGCCGGCACCTGGGCCGACAGGCCGAGGTCCCGCATCATCCCCTCCACCCCGATAACCGTCCGCATGCCCGCTGCCTGGAGGCGGGCGGCGTAGGGCCAGAAATTCAGCACGGCGTCCAGCTCCCCTGTCGTGGCCTTCTGGTTGAGCAGGGGCGGGGCGGCGAAGACAGGCGTTGCCGCGGCGTCGAGGTCGAGCGCGTAGCGGTCGCGGGCCAGCGCCTTCAGCAGCAGCCAGCTCTTGTCGATGGGGGTTCCGGCGACGCCGATGCGCCGGCCCTTCAGGTCGGCGACGGAGGTGATGGGGGAAGCCGCCGGAACCATCAGCGCGCCGACCGCCGCGGAATGGGGAATGAAGGTCAGGTCGGCCCCCGCCGCGCGCTGGCGGGCCACCCACAGCCAGTCGCTGGCGATCATGTCCACCGCCCCGCCCTGCAGCGCGATCTGCGCCGCCTGACCGCTCGCCAGCTCCATCAGCTTCAGCTCGAAGCCGGCGGCCTCGTCCAGCCGGTGGTGGCGGATGACGTCCAGCTCCCAGCTGACCGTGCCGAACTTCAGCACCCCGATGGTCACCGTGGGCCGGTCCGCCGCACGCGCCACGGTGGCGACGCAGACCAGCGCCAGGACCAGAAACAGCCGGACGAGGGACATCAGGCGCATGGCACCGCCCCTGCGTCAAAAATTGCATTTGTATGGAGGGTGGGCCGCGTCATGGTTGCGCGGTGGACCGGGCGGCGGATTGGCCACCGCCCGTGTCCCATCACAAGGAGGTGTCGAGGATGGAAAGAATCCTCACTCTCCTGATCCTGCTGCTTCGGGTGATCAAGAATATCCTTGATCTCCTGAACCGCTAAGGATCGGGCCGGGAGGCAGGGGTGGCTAGACCCCTGTCTCCCTAGCCTGATGATGATGCGTCCTGCGGTCGTTTGCAAGGCAGGCCTCTGCGGTGCGGTGGCGCAGCGGAACGCGGGAATCCCACGATGGCGAACGGTGAGCTTAGGCCTCGTCCGCCGGTCCCCGGTATTCGACTATCGGGCAACTTGACCCTGTCGGGCACGGGGGGATTTCGTGGATGCCGCAGAACAATGGGGGAGGGAACGTGGTGCGCGGACGATGGCTGGGCGCCGCCGGGCTGGCGCTGCTGCTGGCCGGGCCGGCGGGAGACGCCGCGGCGGACGCGGTTCCGGTGCCGGACGGCTACCGGATGACCGAATACCGGTCGCCGACCCCGGCCTCGCTGCCTGGGGCCGAGACGGTGAACACGGTGCGGGCCCGCGCTCTGGTGGAGTCGGGGGCGGCCCTTCCGATCAACGTGATGAAGCTGGACCGCAGCACGCTGCCCGGCGGTCCCTGGCTGGTGCCGAAGCCCTTTCCGCAAATCCCCGGCAGCGTCTGGCTGCCCAACGTCGGGCTCGGCGCACTGACGCCGGAACTGGACGGCTATTTCCGGGCCAACCTGGAGCGGCTGACCGGCGGCGACCGCGGGCGCGGCCTGCTGTTCTACTGTCTGGCGGACTGCTGGATGTCGTGGAACGCGGGCAAGCGCGCCCTGGAGATGGGCTACCGCCGCGTCCTCTGGTACCGCGACGGGGCGGACGGCTGGGCCGAGGCGGGCCTGCCGACCGAGGAGGGGAAGCCGGTTCCGGTCGCCGCACCGTAACCGGCTTTTCTGTGCTTACTGCTTCAGCGACTTCAGGAAGGCGATCAGATAGTCCTGCTCCGCCGGGTCGGTGATGGCGACGTGGCGCATGCGGGTGCCCGGCACGAAATTGTCGTTGCCGGCGATCCAGTGGCGCAGGTTGTCCTCGGTCCAGGTGATGTTGGACGCCTTCAGCGCGTTGGAATAGTCGAAGCGCGGGATCGAGCCGGCCTTGCGCCCGACGACGTTGTACAGGCTCGGGCCGAAGGCGTTCTTGCTGGAATCCAACGAATGGCAGGCCGCGCACTGATGGAAGATCTGCTTGCCGGCGGCTTCCTCGGCCGTCTTGGGCTGCGGCCCGCTTTCGGCGTTGGCCGTGCCGGCGGCGAGCAGAAGGGCGGCGGCGATGACGAATCTGGAAACGGACATGTGAGGTGGCTCCCCAGCCAGAAACCCGCGGCGCCGGTCGCGGCGGCGGTCGATGCCGCGCATTTTAAGGGGCTGGGTCGGGCCGCCGAATTGGACTTTGGAACAAGCCCGCATGCGCAATGAGGTTTTGGGGCCGGTCCTGTTGCCTCACGCCCCGTACTGTTCGTCCGTGACCTTTTCCATCCAGTCGACGGCCTTGCCGTCCAGCTGCTCCTGGATGGCGATGTGGGTCATGAACATGGTCGGCGACGCGCCGTGCCAGTGCTTCTCGCCGGGCGGAAACCAGACGACGTCGCCGGGGCGGATCTCCTCGATGGGGCCGCCGTCGCGCTGGACCCGGCCGACGCCGGCGGTGACGATCAGGGTCTGCCCCAGGGGATGGGTGTGCCACGCCGTGCGGGCGCCGGGTTCGAAGGTGACGCTGGCCGCCGCGGTGCGGGCCGGGGTTTCGGTCTGAACGAGGGGGTCGATGCGGACCGTGCCGGTGAACCAGTCGGCCGGTCCGGTGACGGATGGCTGCGCGCCAACCCGAATGATCTCCATGGTCGAATCCTCCGCTGTGGCCCCAAGGCCGGGGCTGCGTGACGGAAACAAGCGGGGAGGGCGGATGTGGCCTTGCGGCGGTCCGCGGATCGGGCACAGGAGGGAAGATGGTGCGGGCGGTCGGACTCGAACCGACATATCCGTGAGGACGGCGGATTTTGAGTCCGCTGCGTCTACCAATTCCGCCACGCCCGCACGGTGCCTGCCGGACCCGGCGCTCGTGGCGACCGGTGCCCGCTATATAGAGGGGAATTCGCCCTGGGACAAAGTGTTTTGTGCGGATGCGTCGGCGTGTCTGGCCTAAGCCTGTGGGGCGCGCTAATCTCACCCGTATGATGAACCGCCTCCCCATCGACGATCCGCGCTACACCGCCGGGCTTCTGGCCATCGCCAGCGCCGGCGTGCTGGCCGCCGCGCTGTTTTTCCAGTTCGCGCTGGGCTACCAGCCCTGCGTCCTGTGCCTGTGGCAGCGCGTGCCCTATGGCGCCGTGATGGCCTTCGGCATCGTCACCCTGCTGTTCCGCCAGTGGCGCGGGCTGGGCGACGCGCTGCTGGTGGCGAGCGGGCTGGCCCTGCTGGCCGGCGCGGGGATCGCCGCCTACCATGTCGGGGTGGAGCAGCATTGGTGGGCCGGCACCTCGGCCTGCGGCGCCAGCGGACGGGCGCCCCAGACGCTGGAGGAGTTGCGCGCCCAGGTGCTCGCCGCCCCGGTCACCCGCTGCGACGAAGTGGCGTGGTCGCTGTTCGGGATTTCGATGGCGGGCTACAACGTCGTGATTTCGCTGGCGCTGTCCGCCTTCGCCTTCGCGGCGGCCCGCGCCGCCTACATCCGGACCTCGGTTTCCAGGACCTTCGCATGACACCGCTCGACGCCACGGCCGCCACCGCTTCCACCTCGTCCGCCACCCCGTCCACTGGCGAGTCGCCCACCCCCCGTCCCCGCCCGCGCGGACGCCTGCCCGGCGACCCGACTCCGGAACAGCGGTTGGCGCGGATCGTGCGCGTGGACCATGCCGGCGAGTATGGAGCCAAGCGCATCTACGAAGGCCAGCTCTCCGTCATGGGCCGGGGCCGGCACGCCAAGACCCTGCGCCACATGGCCGACCAGGAGCTGGAGCATCTCCAGTATTTCGAGAAGCAGCTCGTTGCCCGTCAGGTTCGCCCCACCGTGCTGCAGCCGCTGTGGCACGTCGCCGGCTTCCTGCTGGGCGCCGGAACCGCGGTGATGGGCGAGCGGGCGGCCATGGCCTGCACCGTCGCCGTCGAGCAGGTCATCGACGGCCATTACGAGGCGCAGTTGAAGCACCTCGGCCCGGATGAGGAGGAGCTGAAGACCTCCATCCTCAAATTCCAGGCGGAGGAGGTGGAGCACCGCGACATCGGCCTGCTCAACGGCGCGGAGCAGGCCCCAGCCTATCCGGTGCTGTCCGCCGCCATCAAGGCCGGCACCAAGGCGGTCATCTGGGTGGCCGAACGGGTGTGACAGGCTCCCACTTTGGCGGAAACCGGAGCGGACTCAGGCGGCCTTGCCGTCCGCTCCGGTCTTCGCCGGAGTGGGAGCCGGGATGGGCGTCGGGGTGGGCGGCGTGCCGTAGATCTCGTCCTCGCTCCGCCCGCAGCCTTCGCAGTAGCCGTCCTCGCCGATGATGCAGATGCCCACGCAGGGGTTCTCGTCGTCCATACCCAAATCTTTCCTGGTCCAGCCTTCCCGATCGCGGCGTTTCTACATCGGATCGAGTTCGGTGTCCCAATAAAGAAAATCCCGCCAACTTTCGTGAAGGAAGTTTGGCGGGAATGCACGTCCGTTCTCTTGAAGCTGGTAGGCACTCGGCTGGAACGGGGGACTGAGGGGGATCATGCCGCAACTGTGCGGCAGCCTGTTTCCCTTCGCCAGATTGCAGGCCGAGCAGGAGGTGACGACGTTGTCCCAGGTGGTGCGCCCGCCGCGCGACCGTGGAATGACGTGGTCGAAGGTCAGTTCCTGCGTGGGGAAGTGGTGGCCGCAATACTGGCAGGTGAAGCGGTCGCGCAGGAAAACGTTGAATCGGGTGAAGGCCGGCCGCCGCGTCGCCGGGATGAACTCCTTCAACGAAATGACGCTCGGCAGCTTGACCTCGAAGGTGGGGGAGCGGACGACGCGATCATATTCGGAGATGATGTTCACCCGGTCCAGAAAGACGGCCTTGACCGCCTCCTGCCAGGACCAGAGCGACAAGGGGAAGTAGCTGAGCGGCCGGAAATCGGCGTTCAGCACCAGGGCCGGACAGTGATCGGGTGGTGGAGCCAATGGCCACTCCCTTATCTGAGACGTGTCTGGAACCTTAGTCTGCTGTTCCGCCCCCTCGCGGGATGACACGCCGCCGGGTGAGCGGAACACCAGATACATAGTTGATTTGTGCTTCGAACTCAATATGTCGCGCCGCACTGCGTCATTTCTTCACGATCCTGTAACCCTTTCGATGGGCGGGGCCGGCAAGGCCGAACCCGCCAGATTGCCTGTGACATTTGGTTGTGGAGCCTTGATCGTGCATTTTCCGACATCGTGGTTACTGTGCGTTAACCATGCTCTGAGATGGTGACGGCGCCCGAGGGGGACGCTTTCAAAGGGAACATCCATGAGCGCCACGATCATCGACCTTGCCGAGAAGCGCGCCGAGCGCGAGGAGCGCGACCGCCAGCGCCGCATCGACGCCTTCGACCGCGAACTGCGCCGCCGCCTCGCCATGTATCTGGAGGGCGAGGACATCCCGGTCGAGCCGATCAAGGACAATCCCTACATCTGAGCCCAGCGACATCCGGCCCTGCCATCCGCGTCCTCCGTCCGCGGCGCCCGACCGACATGCAGGCCGGGCGCGGTTGGGGTATAAGGCGGGAATGACCGACGTCGTCACCCGCTTCGCGCCGAGCCCGACCGGCCATCTCCATCTCGGGCACGCCCATTCCGCTCTGTTCGGCTGGACCACCGCCCGCAAGGCCGGGGGCCGTTTCCTGCTGCGCATCGAGGACATCGACCCGCAGCGCTGCCGTCCGGAGTTCGACCGCGACCTGCGCGAGGATCTGGCCTGGCTGGGCCTGACCTGGCAGGAACCGGTGCGCCGCCAGTCGGAGCATCTGGACGATTACCGCGCCGCGCTGGCGCGGCTTGACGATCTGGGCGTCGTCTATCCCTGCTTCTGCACCCGCAAGGACATCGCCGCGGAGATTGCCCGCGCCGGCCACGCGCCGCATGGGCCGGACGGCCCGCTCTATCCCGGCACCTGCCGCGGCCTGTCGGAAGCGGAGCGCCAGGACCGCATCGCCGCCGGTGCGGCCTATGCGCTGCGGCTGGACGTGGGGATGGCCATGGCCATGACGGGGCCGCTGCGCTGGCACGACCGGCGGCAGGGCTGGCAGGACGCCGCGCCGGGGCTCCTGGGCGACGTCGTTCTGGCCCGCAAGGATGTTCCGACGAGCTATCATCTGGCGGTTACACTGGACGATCACCTCCAGGGCGTGACGATGGTGACCCGCGGCGAGGATCTTTTTTTCGCGACCCACGTGCATCGTCTTCTTCAGGAACTCCTCCGAGTCGATCCACCCGACCACCATCATCACCCTTTGCTGGTGAATGAGCGCGGCGAACGCCTTGCCAAGCGCGACAACGCCAAGACTTTGCGATCGCTTCGGGATTCCGGGCAAACGGCGGCGGCGGTGCGTGCTCTGGCCGGCTTTCCGGAAGAGTTATGATCTACCACCAACTGTGTATTACAAGCATTGCCCGGCTATCCGTTTGAGGCGAGTCGCCTGGAATCTTCCTCCTCTTGCACGTATCTTTTGAATCTCGACCGATTGTTTGTTCGGCCAGACGGTTGGCGCCACACGATTGGTCGGCTTGCAATCCGAAGGGGGCAAGCGATGCGAGAGGAGGATGTGGCGGAACGCGGCGGTGACCCAGCCGATCCCGCCGGGCTGCGGCGGGTCTTCGACACGATCGGCGTGGCGGTCGCCCTGCTCGATCGGCAGGGGCGCATTGCGGATCTCAACGCGGCGATGCTACGCGCCATCGGCTGCCCGCGGGATCTGCTGATCGGGCAGCCCATGGCCGGCGCCTTCGTCTGGGGCGGCCGGGAGGACGCGGCGGAGCGCTTCGCCCAGGCGGTGGCCGGCGCGGGGCGTGGGCAGGTCCAGGAATTGACCCTCACCGGCGACGGAACCTGGTTCGACATCGCCCTGACGCCGCTGCCGGCGGCGGGCGGCGGGGAGCCGGCGGGCATCGTCATGACCGCGGCGGACGCCGGACGCCGCATGGTCGCGGAGGCGCGGCTGCGCGGGCTGGAGGATTCCCTGCGCGCCGCGCGGGACGAGGTGGCGCGGGTCGGCCAGTCCAAGGTGCGCTTCCTGGCCGCCGCCAGCCACGACCTGCGCCAGCCCGCCCAGTCGCTGACCCTGTTCGGCGCTGTCCTGGCGGAGCGCCTGTCCGATCATCCGCAATTGCCGCTGGTCCAGACGATGAACCGGGCGGTCGAGGCGATGCGCGGCCTGCTCGACGCGCTGCTGGACGTGGCCCGGCTCGATTCCGGGATCGTGTCGCCCGATCTGGCGCTCTTCGCGCTGACCGAGATGATGGGGCGGCTGGAGGCCGACTACGGCCCGCGCGCCGCCGCCAAGGGGCTGAAGCTGCGGGTGCGTCCGCTCACGCTGCAGGTCCGCAGCGACGCCACCTTGCTGGAACGGCTGCTGCGCCACCTGCTCGACAACGCGGTGCGCTACACGGCGTCGGGCGGCGTGCTTCTGGGTTGCCGTCGGCGCGGCAGGATGCTGTGCATCGAGGTGGCGGACACGGGCGTCGGCATCCCAGCCGACAAGATCGACGAGATTTTCGAGGAGTTCGTCCAGCTCGGCAACGCCGAACGCGACCGCAGCCGTGGCCTGGGCCTCGGGTTGGCGGTGGTGAGGCGGCTGTCGCGTCTGCTTGGCCTTCCGGTCCGCGTGCGGTCGCGGCCGGGGCGGGGCACATGCTTTACGGTGGAGGTTCCCTTGCACGCTTCCTGGAATCCCAACGCGACGGAACGCGCCATGCCGTCGCTGGACCGTCCCGGCGCGCTCGCCTTGATCATCGACGACGAGGAGTTGATCCTGCAGAGCCTGCGGCTGGTGCTGGAGCAGTGGGGCTGGGACGTTCTGGCCGCGGCATCGGGGGAGGAGGCGCTGCGCCAGCTCGACGGGGCGGAGCGGCTTCCCGACGTCATCATCGCCGACTACCGCCTGCGCTACGGCCGGACGGGGGTGGACGCCATCCGTGACATCCATGCCTTCGCCGGCGATCTCATCCCGGCGATCCTGCTGACCGGCGACACCAGCCCCGACCGCATCCGCGAGGCGCGGCGCAGCGGCTTCACCGTCCTGCACAAGCCGGTCACCCTGTCGGAGCTGTCGTCCCACCTGGAGGAAGCGCGGGGGCGGGCCGCGGCGGAATGACCGGCGGGACGGGCGCCGCCGCGGCGGCGTCTACCGACGCAGGCCCTTCACGATCTCCAGATAGCCCGGCTCATCCGGCGTCAGCCAGCCATGACGAATCATGAAGTCGATGACGACGAGGGGCACGTTGAACTTCCAGTCCTTCGTCGCGCGCACCGACTCCGCGACGCGGTCCAGCGGCCACAGCTCGAACCGCTCGACCTCGCCGTCGGTGTTCTGCGGAACGAAATCCGCGTCGAGTTCCAGGTCGTAGAGGAACAGCGTGTCCTGCTTCAGCCCGGCCTCCGTCTCCATGCGGTAGGTGACGGCCCCGACGGGAACGGCCCGGGACGCCAGGGCGGCGTCGATCCCGGCCTCCTCCTGCGCCTCCTTGACGAGGTTCTCCGCCAGCGTCAGGCCGATGGGCTGGCCGCCGGCGATCATGTTGTCCAGCTTGCCCGGCGCGACCTCGCGGTCGCGGGCGCGGCGCCCGATCCACAGCGACAGGCCGCCGTCCGGCCGGCGGACGAATCCGTTGACGTGCAGCCCATAGGAGGAGGTGCCGAACTGCGCCACCACCGCGCGGTCGATGCGCATCAGCGGTTCCGCGCCCCAGGCCGGGGCGACGGGGTAGAACTCGCCGCGCAGGGCGGTGACCGCCCCCGTCTCGACGAGGAACTGGGCGGCGTGCGCCAGCACCGAGGACCGCGCCTCGAAGTCGCGGACCTCCGGGGCCAGGGTCACCCGGTCGGCGGTGACGACGAAGCCCGGATCGACTCCGGGAAGCCGCTCGGCCAGCGCGTGGCGGACCCAGCCGAGACGATGTCCCTCCAGCTCGAACGGACGGAAGCCGGACAGGTCATGCGCGTTGCACGCGCGGATGTGGTCGAGGAAGCTCATGCGACTCCGTGTAGCCGCAGCGCCCCCCGCCGTGCAACCGTTCTTCCGTGAACCGGCTCCGCGCCGGCCGTTCCGTCGTCCTTGGGCGATGCCAGGCGGGGGGCGATGCCAGCCCGTTGCAAAGGACAGGCTTGCGGCGTACACACACGGCCTATCGGAGTCGGGGGACAGGTCGATGCCGGCGGCGTTCGGGGATTTTTCGGTTCTGGTGATCGAAGACGAGAGCTTCACCCGCATGGTGCTGGCGAAGATGCTGGCCACGCTGGGCTTCCGCTCCGTCCATCAGGCCGCCGACGGCGAGGCCGGGCTGGCCGCCGTGCAGGCGCACGAACCCGATCTGGTCGTCTGCGACGTGGAAATGCAGCCGATGGACGGGCTGGGCTTCCTGAAAGCGCTGCGCGCCAGCCCCGACGCCCGTCACCGTGCGCTGCCGGTGGTCTTCATGACGAACCGCGCCGACCAGAGCCGCATGGACGAAGCCGCGGCCTTCGGCGCCGACACCTTCATCGTCAAGCCGGCCACCCCGGCGTCGCTCAAGGAAAAGCTGGGCGCCAAGCTCGGTTGAGGGCTCCCAGGCCGGCCGGGGGCGCCCGCGCCGGTCACACTTTTTCCCCGACCTGTGGCAGGACTGCAAAATCGCGGCCAAGTGCTTGATTTCAGCCGCCTTCCGGATTCCGTGGGGATTGTGCGCCGCAACGGCAAAGGCGGCTCACCCAAATTCTGCCTTGTTGATCTGCTGTGATGAGGCTCACCATCCTTCTTTGGAAGGTGTGGACCGCGCCGATGGCCCATGCGTTAATATCCGCAGGCCCGGCGATGGTCACAGGCACGGAAGTGTGTTGTTAAGAAATAGTCGGCACACTTAACGTTAACCGTAGCGCCTTAGTGGGTTAAGGCGCGTGGATGCACTGGAGGTCGATGGGTGATCGGCGAAGTCCAGCGAGTCCCCGACGAACGGCATCCGGGCCGCGTTCCGGAAGCCGGCTGGAAGTTTCAACCCCATCGAACGTCGTTGCTTTTGCCGTCCTTTCCGCCGGTGCTTGCGCGCCGGTTTTCCCGGACAACCCGGCCGCGTGGTCTATTACTGACGACCGGTGGGTCCGACCGCCCGTCTTTTCCGGCTATCAAGGCTTTCCTCCTGGAAAGCTCTAGGTCGAGCATTACATTCAGTTTTGAAGCATTCGAGTTTAGCACTCCGAAGGGGGCGCTTCATTTGAAGGGCAACTGGATAAAAGGTCTGGCTTTCGACGGTGAGCGGGGGTGCCGCGGGACCGTTGTGTCCGTGACACCCCAGAGTTCGCACCTGCGGCAGGTGCCGCCCCCGCCGCCCGGGTCCCCCGGCGGCAGCCCCGACGCATCGGACTAAGAGACACGGAGAGCGGAATGTTCCCGGCCGACGAACTGTTCACGCGCTACACACAGTCCTATGAGGGGCGCCGTGAGGTCGAGATGAGCCTCACGGAATACCTCCAGGAATGCCGCGACGACCCGATGATGTATGCCTCCGCGCCGGAGCGCATCCTCGCCGCCATCGGCGAACCGGAAGTCGTCGACACCGCCAAGGACCCGCGCCTTGGCCGGATCTTCATGAACCGGACGATCAAGATCTATCCGGCCTTCGCCGACTTCTACGGCATGGAGGAGACGATCGAGCGGATCGTCGGCTTCTTCCGCCACGCTGCGCAGGGTCTGGAGGAGCGCAAGCAGATCCTCTACCTGCTGGGCCCGGTGGGCGGCGGCAAGTCGTCGCTGGCGGAGCGGCTGAAGTCACTGATGGAGAAATGCCCGGTCTACGTGCTAAAGGCCGGCAAGGAGGTCAGCCCGGTCTTCGAAAGCCCGCTCGGCCTGTTCAACCCGGACGAGATGGGCGACCTGCTGGAGGACCGCTACGGCATCCCGCGCCGCCGCCTGACCGGCCTGATGAGCCCGTGGGCGGTGAAGCGCCTGGACGAGTTCGGCGGCGACATCTCCCGCTTCCGCGTCGTCAAGCTGCATCCCAGCAAGCTGCGCCAGATCTGCGTCACCAAGACGGAGCCGGGCGACGAGAACAACCAGGACATCTCCTCGCTGGTTGGCAAGGTCGACATCCGCAAGCTGGAGATGTACAGCCAGAACGATCCCGACGCCTACAGCTTCTCCGGCGGCCTGAACCGGGCCAGCCAGGGCCTGCTCGAATTCGTCGAGATGTTCAAGGCCCCGATCAAGATGCTCCACCCGCTGCTGACGGCGACCCAGGAGGGCAACTACGTCGGTTCGGAGAACATCGGCGCCATCCCGTTCCAGGGCATCATCCTCGCCCACTCCAACGAGGCGGAGTGGCAGACCTTCAAGAACAACAAGAACAACGAAGCCTTCATCGACCGCATCTGCGTCATCAAGGTCCCCTACTGCCTGCGCGTGCAGGAGGAGCAGCGGATCTACGACAAGCTGGTCAAGGGCTCCGACCTCGCGACCGCGCCCTGCGCGCCGTCGACTCTGGAAATGCTGGCGAAGTTCTCGGTGCTGTCGCGCATGCGCGACCATCCGAACTCCAGCCTCTACTCCAAGATGCGCGTCTATGACGGCGAGAGCATGAAGGAGACCGACCCCAAGGCCAAGTCCATGCAGGAATACCGCGACCAGGCGGGCGTGGACGAGGGCATGGACGGCATCTCCACCCGCTTCGCCTTCAAGGTGCTGGCCGCGACCTTCAACTACGACTCCAACGAGATCTCGGCCGATCCCGTCCACCTGATGTACATCCTGGAGCAGTCGATCAAGCGGGAGCAGTTCCCCGACGACACCGAGAAGAAATACATCGAGTTCATCAAGGCCGAGCTGGCGCCGCGCTACGCGGAGTTCATCGGAAACGAGATCCAGAAGGCGTATCTGGAATCCTACAGCGACTACGGGCAGAACCTGTTCGACCGCTACGTGGATTACGCCGACGCGTGGATCGAGGACCAGGACTTCAAGGACCCGGACACCGGCCAGCTGATGAACCGCGAGCTTCTGAACCAGGAGCTGACCAAGATCGAGAAGCCCGCCGGGATCGCCAACCCGAAGGACTTCCGAAACGAGGTCGTCAAGTTCGCGCTGCGCGCGCGGGCGGCGAACGCCGGGCGCAACCCCTCCTGGACGTCCTACGAGAAAATCCGTGAGGTGATCGAGAAACGCATGTTCTCCCAGGTGGAGGATCTGCTTCCGGTCATCAGCTTCGGGTCCAAGAAGGACGGCGAGACCGAGAAGAAGCACAACGAGTTCGTGTCGCGCATGATGTCGCGCGGCTACACCGAGCGGCAGGTCCGCCGGTTGGTCGAGTGGTACATGCGCGTGAAGCAGGCCGGCTGACGGCCCGCTTCACCACACGAGCGTGAACGGGTAGGAGGGGCTCCCCCTTGATGAACATCATCGACCGTCGCCTGAATCCGCAAGGCAAGAGCCTGGCCAACCGCCAGCGTTTCCTGCGCCGTGCCAAGGAGCAGGTGGTGAAGGCGGTGCGGGATGCCTCCGGCAAACGCGGCATCCAGGACATCGAAAACGGCGAGAAGGTGACCATCTCGACCGGTGGGGTGCGGGAGCCCTCCTTCCACCGCTCCGGGGCCGGCGGCGTGCGCGACTACGTCGTGCCGGGCAACAAGGAGTATGTGGAAGGGGACACCATCGCACGGCCCGAAAGCGGCGGTGGCCGCGGCGGCAACGAAGGCAGTCCGGACGGGGAGGGCGACGACGATTTCCGCTTCGTCCTGTCCCGCGAGGAGTTTCTGGACATCTTCCTGGAGGACCTGGAGCTTCCCGATCTCGTCAAGCAGAAGGTCAAGCAGACGGAATCCCATTCGCTGACGCGGGCGGGCTACTCGGTGACCGGCTCGCCGGCCAACCTGAACCTCGTCCGCACCATGCGGAACAGCCTCAGCCGGCGCATCGCGCTGAAGCGCCCCAAGCCGGCGGAGATGCTGGAACTGGAGGAGCTTCTGCGCGAGGCGGAGGACCGCGGCGACGATCCCGAGAAGCTGCGGGAGATGCGCGACCAGCTGGAGCGGCATTACCTTCGCTCCAAGCGCATCCCCTTCATCGATCCGATCGACGTCCGTTACAACCGGTTTGAGACGGTGCCGAAGCCCATCGCGCAGGCGGTCATGTTCTGCCTGATGGACGTCTCCGGCTCGATGACCGAGCACATGAAGGACCTCGCCAAGCGCTTCTTCATGCTGCTGTTCCTGTTCCTGAAGCGGCGCTACCGGTCGGTCGACATCGTCTTCATCCGCCACACCCACGAGGCCAAGGAGGTGGACGAGGACACGTTCTTCTACTCCACCGAGACCGGCGGCACCGTGGTGTCCACGGCGCTGGAGGAGATGCAGCGCATCGTCAAGGAGCGCTATCCCGAGAACGAGTGGAACATCTACGCCGCCCAGGCGTCGGACGGCGACAACATGTCGTCGGACAACGCGCGGTCGGCGGGCCTGTTGCGGGACGGCATCCTGCCGCTGTGCCAGTATTTCGCCTACATCGAGGTGGCGGCGGAGCACAACATGGGCCTGTCGGCGCTGGGCCGCGAGACGGAGCTGTGGCGGACCTACAAGACGGTCCAGGGGCCGGATTTGCCGATCGCCATGCGCCGCGTCCGCTCCCGCCGGGAGATCTTCCCGGTCTTCCGCGACCTGTTCGCCCGCGAGAAAGCGAAGGCCTGATTTCCAGCCCCCTCCCCCAACCCTCCCCCGCTGGCGCGGGAGAGGGGGCCGGTTCCCTCCACCGCGAAGCGGGGGAGGGGCAGGGAGGGGGCACCGCCCTCCACCGCGAGGCCGCACCAAAGAACGGGGCCAACACCCCACAGAGTATCGAGAGGATGTGAGGCATGACCGCTGTGATCGACAAGCCCGACAGCCTGCTCTACGACGGGGCGGACTGGGATTACGACAAGATCAAGCGCGTCTACGACGCCATTGAGGACATCGCCCTCAAGGACATGGGTCTCAGCGTCTATCCCAACCAGATCGAGGTCATCACCGCCGAGCAGATGCTCGACGCCTATTCGTCCATCGGCATGCCGCTGATGTACAAGCACTGGTCCTTCGGCAAGCATTTCGCCCGCGACGAGATGCTCTACCGCAAGGGCTACCGCGGCCTTGCCTACGAGATCGTCATCAATTCCAGCCCCTGCATCAGCTACATCATGGAAGAGAACACCATGACGATGCAGACGCTGGTGATTGCCCACGCCGCCTTCGGTCACAACCACTTCTTCAAGAACAACCAGCTCTTCCAGCAGTGGACGGACGCCGAGGGCATCCTCGACTATCTGGAATTCGCCAAGTCCTACATCGGCCAGTGCGAGGACCGCTACGGCCACCACGCCGTGGAGCGGGTGCTCGACGCCGCCCACGCGCTGATGAACCAGGGCGTGCACAAGTATCCGAAGAAGCGCAGCCTCGACCTGCGGCTGGAGCAGAAGCGCGAGCGGGAGCGGCAGGAGTACCAGGAGCAGACCTTCAACGACCTGTGGCGGACCGTGCCGAAGGTCGCCGTCGGCGGCGCCCGCCCGTCCAAGTCGGTGTCGGAGCGCAAGAAGCTGCTCGGCCTGCCGGAAGAGAACCTGCTCTATTTCCTGGAGAAGAAGGCGCCGCGGCTGGAGCATTGGCAGCGCGAGATCCTCCGCATCGTCCGCCACATGGCGCAGTATTTCTACCCGCAGAAGCAGACCAAGCTGATGAACGAGGGGTGTGCGACCTACACCCACTACACCATCCTGAACGAGATGCACCGGCGCGGGATGATCAGCGAAGGCGCGACGCTGGAGTTCCTGCATTCGCACACCTCGGTGGTGTTCCAGCCGGAGTTCGACGACCAGCGTTTCTCGGGAATCAACCCTTACGCGCTGGGCTTCGCGATGATGCAGGACATCCAGCGCATCGCCGAGATCTCCCACGGACGAGGACCGCTACTGGTTCCCCGACCTCGCCGGGCGGGGCGACGGCATGGGCGCGCTGCGCGACGCCTGGGCCAACTTCCGCGACGAGAGCTTCGTCCTCCAGTATCTCAGCCCGCACCTGATGCGGAAGTTCAAGATGTTCAGCGTGCGCGACGACGCGGAAGACCCCTATCTGCTGGTCGAGAACATCCACAACGAGCGTGGCTACCGCGGCATCCGCAAGCTGCTGGCGCGGCAGTACGACCTGGGCTTCCTGGAGCCGGACATCCAGATCGTCGACGTCGATCTGGCCGGCGACCGCAAGCTGATCCTGCACCACCGCGTGACCAACGGCGTGCTGCTGGACGAGAGCGACGCCAAGGCGGTGCTGCGCCACATCGCCAACCTGTGGGGCTACGAGGTCCAACTCGTCGAGGTGTCGGCCCTGTCCGATGCCATCCTGAAGGAGCACGCCGTCACCGCGCCGAGCGGCATCGGGGGGTGATGGGAGCGGGGTTCGGCCGCACTTGCCCCCTCCCTAACCCTCCCCCGCTGACGCAGGGGAGGGGACTGCCGCCGCTTAGCATAAGGCACCCTCTCCCGCGAGAGCGGGGGAGGGCCGGGGTGGGCGCAACACCTCCCACCCGTTCCCGGTAGGCTTTAGGCCGCTCCCACCGCCTCCGGGTCCAGCGTGTACAGCTCCTGCGGGCGGCCCACGCCGCGCAGCAGGTAGCGCCCGACCGAGATCAGCCGCTCCCGGCACTCCGGGGCGGACTCGGTGAAGGCGGAGGACAGCAGGATGTCCTGGTCGAGCGACCGGCACATGGCGGCGATGCGGCTGGCCTCGTTCACCGCCGGGCCGACCACGGTGAAGTCCAGCCGATCCACACCGCCGATGTTGCCGTAGAACACCTTCCCCTGGTGCAGCCCGAGGTAGAAGCGCGTCACCGGCAGCCCGGCGGCGGAACGGCTGCTGTTCAACTCCTTGCAGCGCTCCCGCGCCTCCTCCGCCGCGTCGAGGGCGGCGCGGCAGGCGTCCTCGGCGCTGGAGCGGTCGAAGACCGCCAGGATGCCGTCACCCATGAATTTCAGCACTTGCCCACGGTGCCGGTGGATGGCCGTCACCACCAGCTCCGCATAGTCGTTCAGCAGCGGCAGGATGGTTTCCGGGGCCGCGGTGTCGGTGATGCGGGTGAAGCCCTGGAGGTCGCTGAACCACAGCACGGCGTCCAGCTCCTCTGCGACGCCGCGGCGGATGTGGCCGCGCAGCACCCGGTGGCCGGCGTCCCGCCCCAGATAGGTCTCGGCCAGCGTGTTGGCGATGTGGGCCATGGCGTGGCCGCGCAGCGCCAGCGCCAGGCTGCCGGTGAGGGTGAGCAGGGCGTCGCGCTGGGCGTCGCTGAAACCGTCGGGGTGGTGCGACACCCAGGAGGAGAAGATGCAGTCCAGCTCGCCGATGGCGGCGCGCGGGCCGAGGCGGTTGACGATGGCCATGTAGTCGGTGGCGCCCTGCGCCTTCAACTCCTCCACGATCGGGAAGTCGCTGTTCTCCGCCGCACCGCCGGTCAGCCGCAGACGCAGCATCGTCTCGCCGGAGGCGTAGAGCCGGTGGAAGGGGCTGCGCAGCCATTTCTCGTCGATCTCGGGATCGCTGCCGTTGCCATAATCGCTCTGGTGGACCTCGGCGGCGTTGCGCCCCGTGCTGTCCCAGGTGACGACGTGGCCGGCGATGGTCGGGTGCAGCGTGTCCGCCCCGACCACCGTGCGGGTCAGCGGCACGCCCGCCGCGACCAGCCGCTCGCAGAGGCCGCCGATGAGGTCCGTTTCCGGCACCCCCTGCAGACCGGCCTCCGCGATCCAGCGGCTGAGGTCGAGAATCCCTTGCGCATCCATGCCCGCCATCCTGCCACAGGTCGCGTTTTCCGGGAACGGAGGGTCAGCGGCGGGACAGGGCGTCCGCGATGAAGGCCGTGACCGTTCCGAAGTCGCCGGTTGTCCGCAATTCGGCGGGCATGGCCCGAAAGTCAAGCTCCGGTCCGAAACCGATCATCGGCTTTCCGAAGCGCAGGGCCAGCCGGACCTCGTCCAAGGTCCCGTGGCGGCCCGGCAGGACGACGATCACGTCGCTGGTCAGGATGTTGACGTGGTCGCGGCTCAGCTCCGTCGGCGGCGCGCCGGCCGGCTTGCGCGCGAAGGGCGTCAGGATCGGCAGGTCGATGTAGGGGTTGGGGTAGCCGGGCAGGGGCACATGGCCGCGGACCGAATCGGGCTCGGACGGCAGGATGCCGATGGAGCGGCCACGGCGCCCCGGCGTGCCGTGGAAGGCCCGCGCGGCCGACCGCATCACCCCGCCGCCGCCGCCGGTCAGCAGGTCGTGCCCGGCCCCGGCGATCCACGCGCCGAGCGGCTCGGCGTAGTCCGCCCATTCCTCCTGCCCCGACCCCATCACTCCGATGATCGCCATGACCGTCCGCCTTTCCGTTACCGTCCGCGTGGTTTCGCCCGCGCCGTGGGTTCGGCCTCCAGCGGGTTGTCGGGCCAATAATGCTTGGGATACTGTCCCTTGAGGTCGGCCTTCACCGCCTTGTAGGCGTTGGCCCAGAAGCTGGCGAGGTCGCGCGTCACCTGCGCCGGGCGGCGGGCCGGGGACAGCAGGTGGAGCAGCAGCGGCACCCGTCCGCCGGCGATGCGCGGCGTCTCTGCCAGCCCGAACATCTCCTGCAGCCGGACGGCCAGCACCGGCTCCTCGCCGCTGTAGTCGATGGGAACGCGGGAGCCGCTGGGCACCTCGACATGGGTCGGCGCCTCCTTGTCCAGCCGCTGCTGCATCGCCCAGGGCAGCAGGCCGCGCAGGGCGTTGCCCAGCTCCACCCGGTCGAGATGGGCGCGGCGCGAGGCGCCGTTCAGGAAGGGGGCCAGCCACTCCTCCATCGTCTCCAGCAGGGCGGCGTCGGAGACGTCCGGCCACTCCTCGCCCTCCATGCGGCGCAGGAACAGGACGCGGGTCTGCCACTTGCGCAGCTCGTCGGTCCAGGGCAGGGCGGTCAGCCCCATCTCCCGGACGCCCTCCAGCATGGCGGCGGCGATGGCCTCGGCGGGCGGGTTGGGCAGGCGCTTGTCCTCCAGCGCCAGCGCGAACAGCATGCGGCGGCGGCGGGCCAGCACCGTCTGCTCCCGCCCGTCCCAGGCGACCACGGTCTCGCTGCGGATGTGCTCGGCGAAGGCCTCCTCCAGCTCGGCCAGGGTGAGCGGTGCGGCGAGGAAGATGCGCGATTCGCGGGCGGCACCGTCGAGGTCGGCGACGGCCAGCCAGTCCTGGGCGCTCAGCGGCTCGGCGTCCTGGAAATAGGCGCCGCGCCCGTTGGACAGCCGGTACTGCGCGGCCGCCCCGCCCGCGCTGCCGCCGGGGCGGCGCTGGCCGATGCGGTCGGGATAGGCGAGGGCGACCAGCAGGCCGGTGGCGCCGAGGTCGCCACCATTGCCCTTCACGCCCAACTGCCGCTTCCAGTTCCGGGCCTGCTTCAGCGCCTGCTGGGCGCCGCCGCGCTCCACGGTCAGGCCGCGCCCGGCGCCGCGCACCCGGCCCTCATCGTCGAGCCCGCGCAGCAGCTCCACGCGCAGCCGCAGGTCGGCGTCGCGGAAACCGGGCTGGGCGCGGACGATGTCGCGCTCGCCGAGCAGGGCGGCGACCTCGCAGGCCAGCGCCCCCAGCCCCATCGCCTTGCCCTTCAGCATCATGTGGGCCAGCCGGGGATGCACGCCGAAGCCGGCCATGCGGCGGCCGTGGGCGGTGATGCCGCCATTGGCGTCCAGCGCCCCCAGCTCGCGCAGCAGCTCCCGCGCCTGGGTCATGGCGGCGGCGGGCGGCGGGTCGAGCCAAGCCAGCGACGCCGGGTCCGACACGCCCCACACCGCCAGCTCCAGCGCCAGCGGGGCGAGGTCGGCGTCCATGATCTCCGGCGGGGTGAAGGCGGCCAGCGCCTTGTGCGACGGTTCCGGCCACAGGCGGTAGCAGACGCCGGGCTCCAGCCGGCCGGCGCGGCCCCGCCGCTGCTCCGCCGACGCCTGGGAGACCTTGGCGGTGACCAGCCGGGTCATGCCGCTGCGCGGGTCGAAGCGGGGGACGCGCATCAGCCCGCCGTCCACGACGATGCGGATGCCCTCGATGGTCAGGCTGGTTTCGGCGATGGGGGTGGCGAGCACGATCTTGCGCGTGCCCGGCGGGCTGGGGGCGATGGCGCGGTCCTGGGCGTCCGCCGTCAGGTCGCCGTAGAGCGGGGCGATCACCGTGCCGGGGCCGAGGTCGGCGTTCTCCAGTAGGCTCTGCACCCGCCGGATCTCCCCGGCGCCGGGCAGGAAGACCAGCGCGTTGCCGCTCTCCTCGCGCAGGGCGCGGCGGACGGCGGCGGCCACGGCGTCCTCGACGCGGGTGCCGCCGCTGGTGTTGGTGGCGGGGGCGTCGAGATGGCGGGTCTCCACCGGGAAGGCGCGGCCCTCGCTGGTCACCATCGGGGCGTCGCCGAGCAGGGCGGCGACGGGGGCGCCGTCCAGCGTCGCCGACATCACCACCAGCCGCAGGTCGTCGCGCAGCGCGCCGCGCGCCTCCTGCACCAGGGCCAGCGCCAGATCGCTGTCGATGCCGCGCTCGTGGAACTCGTCGAACAGCACGGCGCCGACCGCCGGCAGCTCGGGGTCCTCCTGAAGCTGGCGCAGGAACAGGCCGTCGGTGACCACCTCGATCCGGGTCTTCGGCCCGACCTTGGTGTCCAGCCGCACGCGGTAGCCGACCGTCTCGCCGACGCTTTCCCCCAGCATCGCGGCCATGCGGCGGGCGGCGGCGCGGGCGGCCAGCCGCCGCGGCTCCAGCACGATCACCTTGCGCCCGGCCAGCCAGGGCCGGTCGAGCAGAGCCAGCGGCACGCGGGTGGTCTTGCCCGCCCCCGGCGGCGCCTGGAGCACCGCCACGCCGCGCCCGTCCAGCGCGGCCAGCAGCTCGGGAAGCACGGGATCGATGGGAAGGGGCGGGATGCTCATGGACACTGCGGGATGGTGGAGAGGGGCGCCGCCCGTGTTCCTGGCAGCGGCGGGCGCGCCGGTCAAGCCTTCCGCCGGGTCCTGGCGGCTATTCGGCCTCCCCCCGGCAGAAGACCCCGGCCTCGCGGTCGTGGGTGAACAGCTCGGCGTAGCGTGCCCAGCCGGTCACCGCGTTGAGCGTCTCCTCGGCGTAGGCCTCGCTCATGAAGGCTTCCAGCTCACGGGCGAACGGGGCGTAGGGAACGCGGTGGTCGGTGCGTTCCGCCAGGGCGGCGTCGATGTGCGCGGCGAGCGGCACGAAATGGACGAGATGCTCGGCGAACAGCGCCTTGCGGTCGTCCATCCCGGCCTCGGCGAACAGGCGGCCCGGCTCGGTCAGCCGGATGTCGCCCTCCGCCACCTCGGCGAACCCGAGCATCTGGAGCGTCTCGGCGATGGGGAAGAGGTCGTCGATCTCGTGCCGCAGCGCCGCCGCGAGGTGCGGCAGGTCCGCCTTGCCCTGGTAGGGCGGGGCGGCCAGCGTCTCCATAAGGCCGGACAGCAGGTTCGTCGAGACCTGCTGGAGCGGTTCGGCGTAGACCGGCCGCGGGCGCCCGGTTGTCCCCACCGGTGTTGTTGGCGGAGCGCTCAGCGGCTTGCGCGCGGTCATCCGGCCGTAGATGTCGTCGACCAGTTCGCGGAAGTCCGGGGCCAGCCGGTTGCGCGGGTGCGGGATCTCCACCCGGATCTCCGCCGCCACGCGGCCCGGGTTGGAGGCGAAGACCAGGATGCGGTCGCACATCAGCACCGCCTCCTCGATGTTGTGGGTGACCATCAGGATCGACCGGGTCGGCAGCTTGCGCTCCATCCACAGGTCGAGCAGGTCGGTGCGCAGAGTCTCCGCCGTCAGCACGTCGAGCGCCGAGAAGGGCTCGTCCATCAGCAGGATTTCCGGATGGACGACCAGCGCGCGGGCGAAGCCGACGCGCTGGCGCATCCCGCCGGACAGCTCCTTGGGGTAGGCGCTCTCGAAGCCCGACAGGCCGATCAGATCGATGGCCTCTTCGGCGCGCGCCGCCGCCTCGTTCGCGGGAACGCGCAGCGCCTTCAGCCCGGCCAGCACATTCTCCTCGACGGTCAGCCAGGGGAACAGCGCGAAGGACTGGAACACCATCGCCACCCCGTCGGTCGGCCCGGCCACCGGCGCGCCGTGGTGCAGGACTTGGCCGGAGGTCGGCTGGGCCAGCCCGGCGACGATGCGCAGCAGCGTCGACTTGCCCGAGCCGGAGCGCCCGAGCAGCCCGACGATCTCGCCGTCGCGCAGCGTCAGGTCCACGCCGTCGAGCACGACATACGGCGGGCCGGACGGCTTGCGGTAGGCCTGCCGGACGCCGTGGAGTTCAAAGAGGGGCGAGTTCTGCATCATCATGGTACGGCCTCCGTCAGGCAAGGCGCAGGCGGCGTTCGGCGTAGCCGTAGAGCGGACGCCAGAGCAGCCGGTTGAGCAGGGTGACGAACAGGGACATCACGGCGATGCCGAGCACGATGCGCGGGTAGTCCCCGGCGGCGGTCGCCTGGGCGATGTAGCTGCCCAGCCCGTGCGCGATGACCTCGGCATCGCCCCAGCGCACCGCCTCGGCGACGATGCTGGCGTTCCACGAACCGCCGGCCGCGGTCACCGCGCCGGTCAGGTAGTAGGGGAAGACGCCGGGCAGCATGACGTCGCGCCACCATTGCCAGCCGCGGATGCGGAAGCTGGAGGCCGCCTCCTTGAGGTCGCCGGGGAAGGCGGACGTCCCGGCGATGACGTTGAACAGGATGTACCACTGCGTGCCCAGGATCATCAGCGGGCTGAGCCAGACGTCCGGGTTCAGGTCGAAGCGCAGGATGGTGACGACGGCGACCGGGAACAGCAGGTTGGCCGGAAAGGCCGCCAGGAACTGCGCCAGCGGTTGGACCATCTCGGCGAGGCGCGGGCGCAGCCCGATCAGCACGCCGAGCGGCACCCAGACGAGCGAGGCGATGGCGATCAACACCATGACGCGCAGCAGCGTCGCCGCCCCGAGCAGCAGCACGGTCCCGACATCGCCCCAGCCGGCGCCGCCGGCAATGAACCGCAACATGGTCCAGCCCAGGGCGAGCGCCGCCGCCGCGACGACCGCGTACCACACCCGGTCGAGCGTGCGTTCGAGCGCGGGGGAGGGCGGGCCGGCAACCCGGCGCTGCAAAGCCGGGGGCAGGGCGGCGGCGAGAGAGGAAAGCGGCGACAGGCGCAGCCACGCCAGCCGGCCGAGCAGGACCTCGACCGGCGCCAGCAGCGCGCGGCAGACGCGGGTGCGCTGGAACAGCCGCAGCACCCAGGACTCGGGCGCCTCCTGCGCGCCGGTCTGCTCGACGCGGAACTTGTCGGCCCAGGCGACCAGCGGGCGGAACAGGAACTGGTCGTAGAGCAGGATGACCGCCAGCATCGCCAGCACCGCCCAGCCGACGGCGCCGAGGTTTTTCTGCGCGATGGCCTCGGCCAGATAGGAGCCGATGCCGGGCAGCGTGACGGTGCGGTCGCCGACGGTGATCGCCTCCGACGCGACGACGAAGAACCAGCCTCCGGACATCGACATCATCATGTTCCAGACCAGCCCCGGCATGGCGAAGGGCGCCTCCAGCCGCCAGAAGCGCTGCCAGCCGGAGAAGCGGAAGCTGGTCGCCGCCTCGTCCAGGTCGCGCGGCACCGAGCGCAGCGACTGGTAGACGCTGAAGGTCATGTTCCAGGCCTGGCTGGTGAAGATGGCGAAGATCGCCGCGCATTCGGCGCCCAGCACGCTGCCGGGGAACAGCGACAGGAAGAAGACCACGGTGAAGGAGATGTAGCCGAGCACCGGCACCGACTGCAGCACGTCCAGCACGGGGATCAGCACCATGCCGGCCCGGCGGCTCTTGGCTGCTAGCGTGGCGTAGGTGAAGGTGAAAAGCAGCGAGGCCGCCATCGCCGCCAGCATGCGCAGCGTCGAGCGCAGCGCGTAGTCCGGCAGGTTCCACGGGTCGAGCGAGACGGCCGGCGCGTCGAGGCTCGCCAGGGGGGCGGCCATCTGGTGACCGCCGACGGCGGCCAGGGCGAGCAGGCCGACGACCAGCGGCAGGGCCACGAGGTCCCAGCGGTTGGGCGTGGCGGCCGCCGTTTTCACGGAAACGCTTGTCTGGGTCCAGACCATGGCCCCTCCATCCTGCGGCCGGATCGGAGTCCGGCCGCGTTCGGCATGCGCAATCGGCGTGTGCAGGCACCCGACCCCGTGCGGCGTCGGGTGGGCGTCAAAGGGGGAGGATGGCGGTCAGCCCGGCGCTGGAGGCGGCAAGGGCGCGCGGAACGGAATCGGAATGGTGAAGGAAGACGTCACCATGGTTCACCTGTGCGGCTGTCGGCATCGTGGCCGGCCGTGGCGAACCTGCGAAAGGTCAACCCAGGATCGGCAGAGTACCGAAGATTGGTCGGGGTCGACGACTGTGGCTGTCCATCTCTTGCTTTCTCGGCGCGGGACCGGACCGCGCGTCCGGACGCCCGCCAATCATGCGGTGACGTTGGTGCTGATCTATTCCTGGAAGTGAAGCCGGTCAAGCGTGTGGCGGCGTTCCTTGGCGATCATTGCAGAGGTTTCATCTTTCCCGTCCCGCGAAGCTGGCGGGGGAGGGGTGCAGCTCCTTGTGGGCGTGTCAAAGTGTCGCAGAGGCCCGCAACCGGCCGGCGATCCGAGAAGCTTTCGCAACAAGGCGTTATGGTTCAAATAACCACAAACCATTTGTTACTTAACGATCCCGGGACCCGATGGCCAACATTCACGACCCCGCCCTGTTCCTCGCCCACGCCTGCGCGCTGGAGGAGGACGCCGCCAACCGTTTCGCCGACCTGTCGGAGGCCATGAAGACCTACGGCAACGCGGACGTCGCGGCCTTCTTCGCCAAGATGGCCGAGTTCTCGCGCCTGCATCTGGCGGACGCCCGCAAGCGCTCCGCCTTCCGCGACGTGCCGGTGCTCGCCCCGGAAGACTTCCAGTGGCCGGACGACGAGAGCCCGGAAGCGGCCTCCATGGAAGGCTCGCACTATCTGATGACGGTGGATTACGCGCTGGAACTGGCGCTCGACAGCGAAAAGCGCGGGCACGCCTTCTACGCCGACGTGGCGGCCTCCACCACGGACCCGGAGGTCCGCATGATGGCCGAGGAATTCGCCTCGGAAGAGGCGGAGCATGTGGCGGAACTGGAGCGCTGGATCGAGCGCTTCCCCAAGAAGGGATAAAGGCCGTTTCCCGCGGTTCCCGCCCTTGCGGGGACCGCGGGAAGGGCGAAGAACGCGCCTTACTTGGACAGGTCGGCGTAGTCGTACTCGTACTTCTTGTCCGCCGGCTTGAAGGTCTTGAAGGCGGCGATGACGTCGTCCACCGACACGCCCGCCGGCACGTTGAGAATCTCGTACACGACCGAGCTGCCGCTGGTCGGGCCAACGTCGGCGTTGCGGTGAGCCTGGGAAATCAGGCCCTCGCCGGCCTTCTTGATCATGATCGAAGCCATATCCGTTCCGTCTCCTGTTACACGTCGCCCGACGCAGCAATATCCATAACGCGAATAAGGGTATGGGGCCAATGGATAAATTGCTGCGGCGCGTCAGCGGCGGGTGATCCAGAGCGCGGTCACGTCGTCGTTCAAATGCTCGCCATGGATCGCGGCGTGGCGGGCCATCAGGGTGGGCAGGGGGCGGTCGGGGACCTCCGCCGCCGCCCGCTCGGCCAGACGGAGCAGACCGTCCTCGCCCAGCATGGCGCCGCCAGCGTCCCGGGCTTCGCTCAGCCCGTCGGAATAGAGGAACAGGCTGTCGCCGCGCCGCAGCGGAACGCGCCGGTTCGTGTAGGCCGAGTCCGGGAAGGCGCCGAGGAGCGGGCCGGAGGCGTCCAGCGGCTGGATGCCGAAGTTGGTCATCAGGAGGGGGCTGGGCGACGCGGCGGCGGCGTAGAGCAGAGTGTCGTCGGCGCGGTCGATCACCCCGTAGAAGGCGGTGGCGAACTGGCCCAGCGGCAGGATCTCGCACAGCCGCCCGTTCAGTTGGCGCAGCAGGCGGGCGGGGTCGCGCAACTCCTCCGGCGGGGTGCGGGTGAGCAGCGTGTGCAGGCGGAAGGCGTTGATCGCCGCGGCGATGCCGTGGCCCGACAGGTCGGCGGCGAAGATCCCGACGCGGCTTCCATCGAACGCGAAGGCCGTCCAGAAGTCGCCGCCGATCTCGTCCGACGCGCGGAAGACCGACTCCACGGCCAGCCCGTTCCGCTCGGCGAGGGCGGCCAGCTCCGCCGCCTCCGGGACCAGGGCAAGCTGCATGGCGCGGGCCTGCCGCAGGTCGCGCTCCACCCGCTCGTGGAAGGCGCGCAACTCCTGCACCATCGACCGGCGCTCCAGGTGATAGCGCACGCGGGCGATGCATTCGCCGGGGTTGATCGGCTTGGCGATCAGGTCGGTCGCCCCGGCGCTGAAGCAGACCGTCCTCATCTGGTCGGAATGCAGCGCGCTCTGCATCAGGATCGGCAGGTCGCGCCAGCGCGGGTCGCCGCGCAGGCTGCGGCAGACGCCGATCCCGTCCATCCGCGGCATGGCCGCGTCGAGCAGCAGCAGGTCGGGGGCGAAGCTCTCCAGCCGCTCCATCACCTCGTCCGCCGAGGCGGCGAAGGCAACCTGGGTGATGCCGGCCCATTGCAGGAAGCGGCTCAGCGTCCGGCGGTTGAAGGCGCTGTCGTCGGCGATCAGCACCCGGCAGCCGCCGAGCGGGATGCCAAGCTCCATCCCGTAGACCGACGCTCCGGCGCCGGGGCGGGCGGCGGGCGGCGGGAGATCCCCGTCGGCGCCGGAAGGCGCCGCCATGGCGCGGGCGTGGCCCATCGCGTCCGTTCCCGCCGCGTCAGTCGGCGATGTTGAACATGGTGTGGAACTTGGCGATCGTGATCAGGCGCCGCACCTCGTCGCGGGCGCCGCGGATCGCGAAGTCCAGGTTGCGCCGCTGCGCGGTGTCGCGGGCGATGATGAACATGCCGAGGCCGGAGGAATCGACGAAGTCGAGCCGCGACAGGTCGAAGACCACCCGGTGCCCCGCCGGGCGCTCGAAGGTGGCGATGACGTCGCGGAAGGTGTCGTGATCGGCAAAGGTCATGCGCCCGCTCAGCACGATCTCGGTGCTGGCCGGGGCCTCGCGGACGGAGAAATCCATGGCGGCGCTCATCTGTGGTTCACCCGTGGCCGAAGAGAGGCGCAATCCCCTGCCGGCCCGGTGGGCTGGGTCCGGCGGGGACGCGGGCGCATTCTAAGGCCCCGGGAATTGCACTTTGATGACGCTGCCGTGTCGGCACCGGGTCATCCGGCTGGAATGGGCGGACTTTATTGCAGCGCGGCCTCTTCCACCCTTGGATGCGACAGGCGTTCGGCGATTCCGCCGGCCAGCCATGCCGAATAGGCATCGCGGCCCTCGGGCCCCAGCATGCCGTTGCGGCAGAAGGCCGACGCCTTGGCCGGTTTGAGGCGGGCCGAGTCGGGGAAGCGCCACAGCGGCAGGTCGGCCTGCCCGCGCAGCCGGTCGAGCGCCGCCGGCCGGTAGGCGTTGCCGGCGCCGTACAGCCGCTCCTCCACCGCCGCCGGGCGGGGCGGAAGCAGCAGGGCGATCCCGACCCCGGCGGCGCGCGCCTGGTCGGCGAAGCGGCGCACCCGTTCGAAGGCCGGCGAGTTGTCGTTCATGCGGACGGCGGCCTCGCGGACCTCCACCCAGCGGTCGGCGGCGGTGGCGGTCCAGCCCTGCGGGCCGACGGCGTGGCACGGCTTGGCGTATTGCAGGGCGCTCTGGTCGGGCAGGTAGGAGCGGCCGAGCATCGCCACGTCGGTCAGGTGCGCGCCGTAGCGGCGCAGGCCGGCGACGTCGCTGCGCTCCGCGAAGAGAAGGTCGGCGTCCAGCAGGACCAGCGCCGGTTTCAGCTTCAGCACGTCGCCGAGCAGCGGCTCGAAATCCTCGATGCGGGCGTGGTCGTGGACGATGCGCAGGAAATGCAGGCTCTCCACCCCGTGCTTCGCCGCCAGCGCGGCCATGCCCGGCTCGTCCAGGGTGGCGTGGCGCAGCGCCGAGTTGCCCAGCGCCACCACCACGGTCGGGGACAGGTCCCGCGCCGCCCGCTCCGCCGTGGCGGCGATGCGGTTGCTGTTGTACCAGGTGAAGGGCCGGTCGTGGAGGCTGTAGCCGGTCCAGAAGGCCCCCGCCGTCCCGGCCGCGAACAGGGCGGGGATCACCGCCAGCAGGGTGATCCACAACCGCCGCGGCTTGGCTTGCGGCCCAGTCCGGTCCGTCCGGTGCTTTTGCGGTTCAACAGGCCCGGTCATGGTCCCTCTGCTCCCTCCCAGCGGTGCGCCCAGCGATGCGTCCAGCGATGCGTGGTGTCCGGTGACTCCAACACTTCGGGAGGGGGCTGGGTCCCGCGCGCCGCGCCGCTTTCCACTGTGTTTCCCACTGGCGTGTTTTCCGCTGGCACCTCCTATGACGAAGGGCGCAGCGCTCGGGGTCGTGCCGGAGTAGCCGGGTGGCGGCTCTTTCGTGTAGTCTTGCGCAAAAGACGAGGCACGCATCGAGGACTGGGATGAGCACTGAAATCCGCACCTTCATGATCCCCGACGCGAGCGCGGACGAGGCGCAGGGGCACCTGTCCTCCTTCCTGCGCACGGTCGAGGTGCAGCGCATCGACACGGCCTACGCCGACGGCGCCTGGCGTGTCCTCGTGCTTTACAAGGACCTGAAGCGCAAGGAGGAATCCCTCCAGATCGAGGCCGCGATCAACGCCGCCCTCAACGGTTGGCGGGACCGCAGGGCGGCCGGCGAAGGGCTGCCGCGCGACGCCATCCTGGCGGACGAGCTGGTGCCGGAAATTGCCCGCTTCGCCCCCACGACGGAGCGCGAGCTGTCCATCATCGTCGGCGCCCGCGACCTCGACGTCAGCCATTACGGCGGAGAGATCGTGCAGGTCGTCCGGGCGACCTTGGACGAGCTGATCGACTGATTCGTCCACTCTGCGGAAGAGCATAGGCGGAGGGACCTAAGGACCGATTCCGCTGTGCCGAAAGAGAAGCCGGACCCGCCGTAAGCCCGATTTCAGACGCGCCCACGCTGTGCCAGCATACCGGTGTAATTTGCGGCAATGCAGCATGGCGGGGGCCATGGACGGGACATCCGGATCGAGAGGCGGCGCTCCCGATTACCGCGCGATGGCGCGGGAACTGGAAGCCTTCAGCCGTCAGGCGGCGGAGCGCGCCGCGGCCACCGGCGACGGCAGCATGGACGCCCTGGCGCGGCGCCTGGAGCGCCACGCCGAGCAAATCCAGCATGATTTGGCCGAAGCCCCGACTCGCCGCTTCGGTTGGCGCCTAGGCCTTCTCCACCTTCAGCAGAGTGCCCTCGGCGCCGACGATGCGGACACGGGTTCCGGCGGGGAGGTCGGGCCCCTCGACGGTCCAAAGCCCGTCGCCGATCTGCGCCCGGCCCCGTCCGTTGACGATGGGCCCGTCCAGCGTGTGCAGCGTCCCGATGTATTGCGCCGTCCGGCGGTTCAGATGCGGCGTGTGCGTCGTATGCGCTGACCCGCGCGACAGGAAGCGGGTGCCCGCCAGCGCGGCGATGGCGAGCAGGGCGAACAGCAGCCCCTGATGCTCCCACGGCAAAGACGGCCACACCAGAAGCACGAAGCCGACCAGCGCGGCGGCCCCGCCCAGCCAGAGGAAAGCCGCCCCCGGCGCCACCGTCTCCAGCGCACCCAGCAGCACGGCCAGAACCCACCAGTGCCAGAACTCGATCATCGCGGCTCCGCCCTTGGAGTTGCGCCCGATTCCACGACCCCGTCCTACGACCCCGGCGGCACCGGCGCATCGCCCCTGTTGGGCTCGTCCCGATTCCGGTCATCACGATTCCGGTCATCACGATTCCAGGGGCTGCGCGGCGCCGACGCCGACGGCGGTGCGGAAACCGTTCCGGAAGTCTGCGGTCGGTTCGGGAAGGCTTCGCGGGCGATCTCCGCGATGCCGCCGATGGCGCCGATCACGTTGGCGGCCTCCAGCGGCATGAACAGCACCTTCTGGTTCGGGGCGGCGGCCACCGCGGTCAGGGCGTCGACGTAGCGCTGGGCGACGAAGTAGTTGATGGCCTGGACGTTGCCCCCGGCGATGGCGTCGGAAACCAGCCGGGTCGCCTCCGCCTCGGCCTGGGCGGAGCGCTCGCGGGCCTCGGCGTCGCGGAAGGCGGCCTCGCGCCGGCCCTCGGCCTGGAGGATGGCGGCCTGCTTGGCGCCCTCCGCCCGCAGGATGGCCGCCTGGCGCTGGCCCTCCGCCTCCAGGATGGAGGCGCGGCGGTCGCGCTCCGCCTTCATCTGGCGGGCCATGCTGTCCACAAGGTCGCGCGGCGGCTGGATGTCGCGGATCTCGATGCGCGTCACCTTGACGCCCCACGGGCTCGTCGCCTCGTCCACCACGCCGAGCAGGCGGGCGTTGATCTGGTCGCGCTGCGACAACAGCTCGTCCAGGTCCATCGAGCCCATGACCGTGCGGGTGTTGGTCATGGTCAGGTTGAGGATCGCCAGTTCCAGGTTGTTGACCTCGTAGGACGCCTTGGCGGCGTCGATCACCTGGAAGAAGACGACGCCGTCCGCGGTGACCATGGCGTTGTCGCGGGTGATGACCTCCTGCGAGGGCACGTCGAGCACCGTCTCCATCATGCTCTGCTTGCGCCCGATGCGGTCGACCAGCGGCAGCAGCAGGTGCAGGCCGGGCTGGAGCGTGCGGGTGTAGCGGCCGAACCGCTCCACCGTCCATTCCTGGCCCTGCGGCACGGTCCGCACGCCCAGCAGAACCAGCGCCAGAGCGAAGATCAAGAGCGCGATGACGAAGAGCGTCAGGCCGCTGACCACCATCACCCCATCTCCCATCCGGTCGTTTCCTCCTTCCGACCATGCCACGGCCGCGCCGTCCCGGCCAGAGCCGCAGCGTCAGCCCAGCAGGGCGCCGACAGGTTTCAGCGGCTCGTGCGCGTCGAACAGGATCTTCAGAATCGCCAGGATCGGCACCGCCAGCAGGGCGCCGGGGATGCCCCACATCCAGCCCCAGAACAGGATGGACACGAACACCGCGATGGGGTTCAGCGCCAGCCGCCGCCCGACGATCATCGGGGTCAGGAAGTTGCCCTCCATCATCGTCAGAGCCACGAAGGTCAGCGGCGGCCCGAAGATGTGCAGCCCCCCGTCGAAGGTGAGCGCCGAGACCAGGAACAGAACCGCCGTCATCACCGCCGGCCCGATGAAGGGGACGTAGTTGATGAGGCCGGCCAGCGTTCCCCACAGCGCCGCGTTGGGCACCCCCCACAGCCACATCGCCAGCGCCGTCGCGAGGCCGAGCCCGATGTTGATGACCGTGATGGTCGCCAGATAGGCGGCGATGTTCTGCTGCACCGTGGCGGCGACCATGGCGTAATGCACGCGGTCGTCGACGTCGCGCATCGTGCCGATCAGCGCTTCCAGGCTCTGCCGGCCGCGGGCCAGGAAGAAATAGAGAAGCACCAGAAGGATCACCACGTTGGCGATCACCGCCTCCGCCTGGTGCAGCACCTGCTCGGCCAGCGACGGGCCGCGCACCACCACTTCCCGCGCCGCGCCGTTGCGGTCGGAGGCCATCTGCTCGATCTGGCGGGAGGCCTCCCGGGCGCGGTCGATCCCCTCGCGAATGTCGCCCAGCTTGAATTCCAGCTCATGGACCACGCGGGGCATCCGGTTGACCCATTCGGTGGCCGGGGTTGTCAGCGTGTAGATGGCCCCCAGCCCGGCGGACATCACCAGGAGCACCACCACCGCCGCGCCCAGCGCCTCCGGCAGGCCGAGCCGGTAGAGGCCGCGCACGCAGGGCCGCAGCAGCAGGCTGAGGATCAACGCCAGCATGATCGGCAGCAGCACGTCGCGCCCGAAATACAGCGTGAACAGCAGCGCGATGACGAACAGACCCACCACGGCCACCCGCACCGGGTCGCGGGGATTCCGGGCCGGGGGCAGGGGCTCGGTCACCGGCTCCGGCGGCGGGGTGAGGGGCGGATCGATCGTGCGGTCGCTCATCGGGGGCAGGCACTCCGGGAGTAGCGGGCCGGGGGACGCTTGACGGCGCCGGACCCCCGCCCGATTTAGGGGTATTCCAGGACCGCGCCCACGCGGCCCCGCTTCGCGATGACCGGAGTTCCACGAGATGCGCAGCCCGTTCCCTTCGATAAACGTTCGCCGCGGCCTGATGGTCCTGGCGCTATCCGTGCTGCCACCGATGGCCGCCTCCACCGCTGCTTTGGCCGAGGACGCCGTCGTCGGGCGTTTCTCCAACGACTGGACCGGCAACGGGCTTCAGGTGCAGGCGATCGAGGATCCGAAGGTGAAGGGCATCACCTGCCATCTGGTGGATTTCGACCGCAGCGTGCTCGACCGGCTGACCAAGGGGAACTGGTTCGAGGACCCGTCCAACGCTTCCATCGCCTGCCGGCGCACCGGGCCGCTGGTGATCGGCGACATCGAGCTGTCGCAGAAGGGCGAGGAGGTCTTTTCCGAGCGCAAGAGCCTGGTCTTCAAGTCCATCGCCATCCGCCGCATCTACGACCGGGTGAACGACACGCTGATCTACGTCGTCTACAGCCGGCAGGTGAAGGACGCCTCCGCGAAGATGGCCATCTCCAGCGTGCCGCTGATCGACACGAACCCCCAGTGGGAAAAGGGTAAACCTCCCGTGAAATGATCGGATGGCTTGCAATCGGGCGGGCGCGGCGCCATCATCAGGCTTGGGAGGCAGGGGCTGCTATCCCCCGCCTCCCGGCCCGATCACTGCCGGTTCAGAAGATCAAGGATCGCCTTGACGATCTGGAGCAGCAGGATCAGGAGACCGAGGATTTCCTTCATCCTCCGAGCCTCCTCGTTGAGCGGCGGGGTGATGGCCACCCATCACCCGTCCGCGCCTCCACCTCGCACGGCGCGCGGGATGGGCGCAATGGAAACTCCACACATGCGTGTGCGGCGGATTGGCCGGCGGGCTCGGCGGCGACTCGTCAGGCTTGGCCGTGGCGGGACCGCCACTTGCGCCACAGCAGGTAGACACCGGGCGCCAGCGTCACGATCAGGATGATGCGCACCATGTGGTGGGTGGCGACCAGCGCCACGTCGATGTTCAGCGCCAGCGCGACCAGCGTCATCTCGGCCAGCCCGCCCGGCGCGAAGGCGAGGATCAGCGCGGCCAGCCCCAGCCCCGTCGCCTCGTCGACCATCCAGGCCGCCGCCGTGGTGACCAGCAGCATCAGCCCGGTGAGGCCCAGCGCGGTCAGCCCGTCGCGCCCGATGCGGCGGATGTTCAGCCCGGTGAAGCGGCAGCCCAGCGACGCGCCGATCACCACCTGGGCGGCGGCGACCAGCACACCCGGCGGCTTGCCCTCGGTCAGGCCGGCGAGGTGGATCGCGGCGGACAGCAGCATTGGCCCGACGATCTGGGCGGCGGGAATCCGCAGCAGCTTCGCCAGGGGGTAGCCCAGCGCGCAGGCGGACAGCAGCGCCACGTCCAGCGGGGCGAGCGACAGCAGGGGCGGGCCGAGCGTGCCGCGCCGCGACGGGTCGTAGAGGCCCAGCGCCTGGAAGGCGAAGGGGATCACCAGGACCACCAGCATCACCCGCAGCGCGTGGGACAGCGCCATGGTCCGGCTGTCGCCGCCCATCTGGGTGCCGACCATCACCATCTCGTTCAGCCCGCCGGGGGTAGCGGTGAAGAAGGATGTGGGCGGGTCCAGCCGGGCCGCGCGGCGCAGGTACTGTACGCCCAGCGTGGTCGCCAGCACGAGATAGACGGCCAGCGCGCTCAGCGACAGGCTCCATTCGCCGAGCCGCCCCAGGATGTCCGGGGTGAAGCCGCTGCCCAGCATCACGCCGAGGATCATGATCATGGCGTTGCGCAGCGGCTTCGGCACATGCAGCGCGACGCCGGCCATGGCGGCGACCGTGGTGGCGGTCATGGCGCCGATCATCCAGGCCAGCGGCAGGTGGAAATAGCTGAACAGCGCGCCCCCCGCCGTTCCCAGCGCGAGGGCGAGCGCGACGGGCCGGAGCCCCGGTCCGATGGTCATGCCGCCCGCTGTGTCCGGTTCACGGAACGATCCGACCCAGCCGGACGGCGGTCTGCCCGGTTTTGGGGCGCCGGGCCGGCATGATCAGCACGCAGTCGTCGTAGGGCGTCACGACCGGACGGTCGCCGTCGCGGCCGAGGACCGTTCCGGCGCGGGGAATGATCTCCATCCCCACATAGGGCTGGTCGAAGAAGAACTCGTCGGTTTCCGCGGTCACCGCTTCGGTCACCTCGACGGTGCGCAGCGGATCGGGGTGGCGGCGGATGTGGCGGTCGGCCAGCGACGGGGCGATCATCTCCTGGGCGAGCAGGAAACGCATGGCGCTTTCCAGGGCCACCAGCGCCGTCTCGTTCCGCCAGTGCTGGCCGCATTCGACCAGGATGGCGGTGCGCCGCCCGTCCGCTGCGGCGAAGTCCGCGTAATCGATCACCCGCCGCCCCGCCGCGTGCCCCTCGTCCGCGACGATCCAGGCCGGATAGCCGAGCCGGAGGGCCAGGGCGCGGGCGCGGTCGGTCCGCCCGCACAGCGTCAGGGGCGGCGTGTCCGCCGTCATGGAATGCAGATCGAGGATGACGTCCGCGGCGTCGAACACCGGGCGGAGCTGCCGGGCGCGGCGCAGTTCCGCGCTGTCGCGTGGGCCGTCCAGAACCTCCGGCGACCAGACGCGGTTCATGTCCTCATCGACGAAGCGGGAAGCGTAGGGGCGCTCGGCGTCGAAGCCTTGGTAGGCGGCGGTGTTGGCAAAGGCCAGGGTCAGCCGCCCGCGGGTGGGGCGGACGCCCAGCCGGAACAGCCGGTCCATCGCCACCGCCCCGCCGATCTCGTTGCCGTGGATCAGCGACACGATGACGGCGTGGGGGCCGGGACGACCGGACTCCAGCGTCGTGACGTGGTCGATGCCGGTGTTGCCGCGGCGGTAGGGGCCGATGTCCGGCGGCGTCAATTCAATCGGTGGCAGGGATTCGGTCAAGCGGATATCGCCTTTGCGGGTCTGGCCGGTGCCGGGCGCTGTCGCTGAATGGTCAGTATGGCGGAGAGTCCGGCGCCGCGCCAGCCCCGCCATTCCCCCGGCCGATCATGTCCTTTGCCTTACCGGTGTATGACGGTTTTTGGTCGACGGGCTTCCGGCCATCGTCTATACCCGAATCCATCCGCCGCAGCGTCCTGCTACGTCATCCGGGCAGGTGCCGTGGTCGGTCGGCGCAGTTGGTACACCGGGGTCAGCCATGAGTTTCGTGATCGAGGACGTGCTCGTCCGCAACGATCCGATCGTCCCGCGCCTGCCGGTGTTCTTCGATTCACCGCACAGCGGCACCGTCTACCCGCGCGATTTCGCCTTCGTCTGCCCGCTGTCCACCCTGCGGCAGGCCGAGGACACCCATGTGGACGAGCTGTTCGCCCACGCGCCGGAGCATGGCGCGACGCTGCTCTGCGCTCTGTTCCCCCGCACCTACATCGACGCGAACCGGGCCATCGACGACATCGACCCGGCGCTTCTCGACGGGCGCTGGCCGGAGCCGTTGCGCCCGACGGAGAAGAGCGCCGCGGGCATGGGGCTGATCCGCACGCTGTGCCGTCCGGGGATGCCGCTCTACGATGGGCGGCTGTCGGTGGCCGAGGTGGCGGAGCGCATCGACCGTTACTACCGGCCCTATCATTTCCAGGTCGCCAGCGTGATGGACGATCTGGCCGCGCGCTTCGGCGCCGTCTGGCACGTCGACTGCCATTCCATGCCCTCAGCGGTCGGGCCGGCGGCGGCGCACAAGCTGGGCATGGATTTCGTGCTGGGCGACCGCGACGGCACCACCTGCGAGCCGGGCTTCACCGCCCTGGTGGAGAAGGTTCTGACCGGGCTCGGCTACAAGGTCGCGCGGAACCATCCCTTCAAGGGCGTCGAGCTGGTGTCGCGCCATTCCGATCCGGCGCGGGGCCGCCATTCCCTCCAGCTCGAAATCAACCGGCGTCTCTACATGAACGAGGAGACTCTGGAGCGGAACGAGGGTTTCGCCCGGCTCCAGGCCGACCTGACCACGCTGACCCGGCGCATCTGCGCCCACGCGCAGGCCAGCACCGCGCGCCGCGCCGCCGAGTAACGTCCCAGCCGGGAACGGGCGCGGTTACGGCGAGAACTGCTCCTTGAGGATCCGCTCCTCGAAGTTCAGTTCCGGGTCGAACAGCAGGGTCAGCGCGACATCGCGCGCTTCTTCCACATCGACGCGGATGACCTCGCGCACCTCGGTCGAATCGGCCACGGCGCTGACCGGGCGCTTGACCTCCTCCAGGATGTCCACGGTGATCTTGGAGCTGTGCGGCAGCAGCGCGCCGCGCCAGCGTCGCGGCCGGAAGGAGCTGATGGGCGTCAGCGCCAGCACCCCGGCGCCCAGCGGGATGATCGGCCCATGAGCCGACAGGTTGTAGGCGGTGCTGCCGGCGGGGGTGGCGACCAGCACGCCGTCGCAGATCAGCTCCGGCAGGCGGACCACCCCGTCCACGGTGATGCGCAGCTTCGAGGCCTGCCGCGTCTCGCGCAGCATCGACACCTCGTTGATGCCCAGCGCCTCCACCTGATCGCCGTTGCAGCGGGTGGCCCTCATGCGCAGGGGGTGCAGCGTGACGCTCTGGGCGCTGGCCAGCCGCTCGGCCAGCTCGTCCTCGCGGAAGACGTTCAGCAGGAAGCCGACCGAACCGCGGTTCATGCCGTAGACCGGCGGCGGGTTGTGCCCGTCGCGCTTCAGCGCGCGGTGCAGCGTCTCCAACAGGAAGCCGTCGCCGCCCAGCGCCACCACGACGTCGGCGTCCTCCAGCGGCGCGTTGCCGTAGCGGTGGACCAGCCGGGTGCGCGCCCGCATCGCCTCTTCCGTGTTCGCCGCGCAGAAGGCGATGCGGAGGTCGGCGGGCTTGCGGGGATCGGGCGCCAGCGGGTCCAGGGTCGGATCGGCGGGCAGCTTGGCGGCGGTTTCGGTCATGTCACGGGGACCATAGCGCAGAGTGCCCGGTTGCAGAAGGCCGCTTCGGTCGACGGGCGGGGCCGTCGCACTTCATGTCCCTCTCCCCTCTGGGGAGAGGGTCAGGGTGAAGGGGATGAGCTTTTGCCGAACGCACCACCACGTGCAGCCCCCTCACCCACCCCACGCCGGCGGCGTGGGTCCCCTCCCTCTCCCCAGAGGGGCGAGGGCGCTCGGCTGCGGGCGGATCATCCGCCGGTCACGCTCATGTGGCGGGGGACCGCCGGGCCCTGGTGGCGGCGGTCGATGATGAAGTCGTGGCCCTTGGGCTTGCGGGCGATGGCGTCGCGCACCGTCTGGACCAGCAGCCCGTCGTCGTCGCTGAGGCGAAGCGGGGTGCGCAGGTCGGCGGCGTCCTCCTGGCCCAGGCACATGTAGAGGGTGCCGGTGCAGGTCAGCCGCACGCGGTTGCAGCTTTCGCAGAAATTGTGGGTCAGCGGCGTGATGAAGCCGATGCGCCCGCCGGTCTCCGCCACCCGCACATAGCGGGCCGGGCCGCCGGTGCGGTAGTCGATCTCGTCCAGGGTCCAGCGCTTGGCCAGCTCCGCCCGGACGAGGCTGAGCGGCAGATACTGGTCGAGCCGCGCCTCGTCGCCGATCTCGCCCATCGGCATGACCTCGATGAAGGTCAGATCGAAGCCCTGTTCGCCGCACCAGCCGACCAGCCGGTGGAACTCGTCGTCGTTCACGCCCTTCAGCGCGACCGTGTTGATCTTGACCTGAAGCCCCGCCTCCTTGGCGGCCTGGAGCCCGCCCAGAACCTTGTCCAGCCGGCCCCAGCGGGTGATCGCCTGGAACTTGTGGGGGTCCAGCGTGTCGAGTGACACGTTGATCCGGCGCACGCCGGCCTCCGCCAGATCGCCGGCGTACTTGAACAGCATGTTGCCGTTGGTGGTCAGCGTCAGCTCGTCCAGGTCGCCGGCCTTCACGTGGCGGCCCAGGCTGTGGATCAGCTCGTGGATGCCCTTGCGGACCAGCGGCTCGCCGCCGGTCAGCCGCAGCTTGCGGGTGCCCAGCTTGACGAAGGCCGAGCAGACGCGGTCGATCTCCTCCAGCGTCAGCACCTCCGCCTTGGGCAGGAAGCTCATGTCCTCCGCCATGCAGTAGACGCAGCGGAGGTCGCAGCGGTCGGTGACGGACACGCGCAGATAGCTGACGGTGCGCCCGAACGGATCGACGAGCGGGGCGGCGGCGGTCGGCGGAACGGTCGTCATCGTCAGGCTTCTCCCCAGGGGGGTCCGTGTCATGCGGTCCGGATCGCGATTATGACCCCGAATCCGGTTCTGATATATAGGTTTGCGTTGCGGCTTTTTCGCCACCTGGAATTTCGGGGGCAGGAAACCACGCCACGCGACGCCGGAGCTTGACGGGGATCAAGTCGCGGCGCCGCTCGGTGCGAGGCGTCCGGCCGGTCAGTGGACGCTGCCGCCATCTGGGCCGCCGCCCTTGCCGTTCTGGGCCTGCTCGCGCTCGCGCAGATAGTCCTCGGTGGTGCGCGGCGCCCGGGGCGCGCCCAGGGCGAAGGGCGAGTCGCCCCGCTCGAACTGGTCGACGACGCGACAGTCGCCGCACATGCGCATGCGGTCGGCGGCCTCCGGCGTGGCGAACATGGCGTGCCGCCCGGCCAGCACCGCGACGATCTTGTCGATCGAGGACTTGGTGGCGAAGGGCTTGCCGCACTTGACGCAGCAGAAGGGCTCCTCCTCCTTCAGCACCTTGGCGCCGCGGGCGCTGTCGCTGAAGTCGATCTCCGAGACCAGGGCGATGACCTTCTCCGGACAGGTCGTCTTGCACAGGCCGCACTGTACGCAGGCATCCTGCGAGAAGGACAGCATCGGCTTGTCGGCGTTGTCGAGCAGCGCCCCGGTCGGGCAGGCGCCGACGCAGGACAGGCAGAGCGTGCAGCCCTCCGTCATCACCTGCACCCGCCCGAAGGGCGCGCCCGGCGGCAGCGGCAGCACCTCGATCGGCTCCGGCGCGACCTTGTGCAGATGGCGCAGCGCCAGCATGGTGACGGTGCGCTTGCCGCCCATCGGCAGGAAGGTGCCGGGAGCCGGAGCGCCCTGGCGCGGCAGGTCCCACAGCTCGGCGGCGACCGCGTCGGGGTCCTGGGCGTCGATGATCGACACCCGGCCCGAGCCGTAGCCCAGGCCCGCCATTGCCGTCTCGGCCAAACCGATCTGGCTGGCCAGCCCGGCGGTCTCGCCGGCGTTGCCCGGCCCGACCAGAACGCGCACCCGCGCAGCACCATAGGCCAAAGCCGCCGCGAACACGTCGAAGCCGAGCTGCGTCACCTCGTTCACCGCGAAGGGCAGCACGCGCGCCGGCAGGCCGCGCCCGTGGCGCGCGATCAGCGAGATCATCTCATCGCCGTGCCGTGGGTCGTGGACGAGCAGGACCGGCTCCGTCCCGCCGGCCTTGGCGTAGGAGGAGAGCAGCGTGCGCAGCCGCTCGTAGACCGTCTGGAGCGGCGGCAGGGCGTAGGTGCTGGCCCCGGTCGGGCAGACCGAGGCGCAGGAGCCGCAGCCGGCGCAGATGTGCGGGTCGATCGCCACATGGTCGCCGTTCGGCGTGATGGCGCCGGTCGGGCAGACCTCCAGGCAGCGGGTGCAGCCGGTCTTGCGGCTGCGCGAATGGGCGCAGAGGTCGGCCTTGAAGTCGATGTAGCGCGGCTTCTCAAACTCGCCGATCAGATCGGCGGCCTCGAACACCGCCTTGGCGACGGCGGCCGGGCTGTCCGGGTCGGGGCGCAGGTAGCCGTCGCGCTTGCCGTGCGCGGGGAACAGCGGCGCACCGCCGGTCAGGTCCACGATGACGTCGCAGCGCGAGGCGGCGCCGTGCCGCGGCTGTTCGAAGCCCAGCACGGCGCGCGAGGCCGGAAGAGCCGGGGCGTAGTCGTCCACCACGATCTCGAAATTGCCGAGCCAGCCCTTGGCGGCGCGGATGGTGCCCTTGAAGACCGGCACGTCCATGACGCGCGGCGGGGCGACGTCCTTGGGGGATTTCAGCAGAACGGTGACGTCCAGGCTGCCGGAGAGCTGCCGGGCGACCTCGATGGCGCGCTCGTCGGTGCCGTAGACCAGCGCGGTGCCTTCCGACGCCAGGGTGATGGTGCCGGTCGGCGGGATGTCCATGGCCGCCTCGGCCAGCAGGGCGGCGATCTTCGGTCCCGCCAGCGCGCCCTCGTCCGACCAGCCGGCGCGCTCGCGGATGTTGGTGAAGGCCAAGGTGGCGTCAGGATTGTCCTGGGCGGCGATCTCCGCGAACAGCGGGGCCTCCTGGGTGCAGGCGACGAGCAGCGGGGCGCCCTCCGCCACGCGCGCCTCGAAGCGGTCGAGCTGGGTGCGGCAGAGCTGGGTGGCGACCGACAGCTCGCCCTCCGCCCCCGCCGCGGCCCCGCAGGCCCTGGCCAACGCCTTGCCGTCGAGCGCCATGCTGTGGGCGCAATCGCAGACGAGCACCGTCCGGCCGTTGATCTTCATCGCTTCCAATCCCTTGCCCTGAAAAAAACCTGCCCTGAAAAGCCCTGTTGCACACAGCGCGTTCCAGTTCTGTACATATCGGCTGGGTGGCACGGTTGCGACAGCAAAATGCGTGCGGCAGGATGGCCGTCCACACCTTACCCGTCGGACCCGTCCCGCCATGACCAGCGCCCCCACCGTCCGCGACGCCCGCATCGAGGATGTCCCCGCCTTCCAGCGGATCTACGAGCACCATGTCCTCCATGGCGTCGGCACCTTCGAGGAGGAGCCGCCCGACGCGGCCGAACTGGAGACGCGCTTCCGCGCCATCACCGGCGCCGGGCTGCCCTGGCTGGTCGCCGAGCGCGACGGGGTGGTCCTGGGCTACGCCTACGGCAGCGCCTACCACATCCGCTCCGCCTACCGCTTCACCATCCAGGATTCCGTCTACATCGCCGAGGAGGCGCGCGGCCGGGGCCTCGGGCGCCTGCTGCTGCAGGCGCTGATCGACCGCTGCGTGGCGCAGGGCTACCGGCAGATGGTGGCGCTGGTCGGCGGATCGGAGAACACCGGCTCCATCGGGCTGCACGCCGCTCTGGGCTTCCGCACCTGCGGCGTCGTCGAGGCCGTGGGGCTGAAGTTCGGGCGCTGGCTGGACGTGGTCATGATGCAGAAGGATCTGGGGGCCGGGCGGTCGGACATTCCGCAGGGCCAGGGGCCGGGCCAGCCGGTGGCGGTGCGTTAGCCGCCGTCGCTCCACCGCTCCAGCGCGGCGAGCGCCGGCGGGACGGCGTCGTCCAGCGCGCGGCGCCGGGCGTCGGGGTCGTCTTCGCCCTCGCGCCCGCCCCCGCCAGCGTCCAGCGCGGCTTCGAGCGCCCTTGCGGCGCTCCGCAGGGCGACGCAGCCGTAAATTCCGGCCACCCCGGCGATCTTGTGGGCCATGGCCCCGGCGGTCGCCCGGTCCCCGGCGTTCCAGGCCTGCTCCAGCGCGGCGTGGTAGCCGCGCAGCGTGACGAGGGTGTTGGCCACCAGCGTGGCCACCCGTTCCGCCGGCAGATGCTCGCGCATCTGGCGGATGGCCTCGTCATCGAACACCGGCGGGCCGGAGTCATGCTCCGGCGGCGGGTGTTCGATGACGGTGGGGGGCGTGCCGGTGGCGCCGGACAAGCGGTCCAGCAGGGCCGTCAGGGCGGGCAGGCGCAGCGGCTTCTCCAGGACGGCGTCGGCCCCCGCCGCCCGGCAGCGCTCCGCCGCGCCGGGGACGGCGGAGGCGGTCAAGGCGACGATGCGCAGCCCCGCCGCCCCGGTTCCGGCGCCTTGGGGAAGGGCGCGGATGCGGCGGGTCGCCTCGACCCCGTCCATTTCCGGCATCTGCATGTCCATCAGGACGAGGTCGTAGCGCTCCCGCTCCACCGCCGCCACGGCGGCCCGCCCGTCGCCCGCCAGCGTCACCGCGTGGCCGGCGCGGCGCAGCAGCATGGCCGCGGCCTGCTGGCTGACCGGCTCATCCTCCGCCAGCAGGATGCGCAGCGTCCGCTTGCCGGGCGACTCGCCGGTCCGTTCCGCCGGGGGATGGGGCGCGCGGGGCGCGCGGGTCCGCGCCACGCCCAGGCCGGTCGCGAGGATCGCCAGTCCGGTGAGCAGCCCGACCCCGACCGGGGCGGCGACCGACAGCTCCGCCTCCACCCGGCGTGGGGATGCGTTCACTCCCTCCCGCGTTCCGTCCCGCAACCCGTCACGCAGGGCCAGCGCGCCATGCCCGGTCCGCTGGACGAGGTCCGCGGCGGTGCCGCGCAACAGCGCGGCGATCCCCGCCGCCTTGGCGGTCAGCGCCTCCTGCTCCTGCCGCAGGTCGAAGAGGTTCTGCTCGTCCATGCCCAGCGCAACGAGCTGGCGCGCCGCATCGGCGCGGCGTGGGCTCGCGCCGTCGATCGGCAGACTGGCCAGTGCGTCGAACAGAGCCCCGGCGGCTTTGCGGAAATCGTCCCGCGCGGCCGAGGCCGGAGCCGTCGCCGTCCCAGCGGCGAGCAGCCGGAGGGCCACCGCCTGCCGTGAATCGTCGATCCGGCGCAGGGGGGCGCCGTCCGGCGGCGCGTGCGCCGCGGCGAGCGCCGCGGCCAGAGCCTCGCTGCGCGCCGTTACCTGCTCGGTGAGGTCCTGAAGGTCGCGCTGCACGGTCAGGCGGCGCTCGACGGCGGCGTTCAGCTCGTCCGCTTCGGCGCGGATGGACTGGGTGGCGAAGCGCAGCTCGGCGCGCCACTCCCGCGGCAGGGTGTCCAGCGTAGCGCCGAGCTGCTGGGTGCGCTGGCGCAAGGCGTTGTGGGCGGTCAGCCGGTGCTGTGCGGTGCGCGCCGATTCCAGCTCGGCCGCGTTGGAGGACAGGCCGGCGGCCAACTCCGCGACGCGCATCAGGTCGAGCGCCTCGTCCAGGCTGCGGGTGGCCTGGCCACGGGCGCGCGCGTCCATCTCGGCCAGGGCGAGCCAGACGGAGCCGCCGGCGCCGGCGCCGGCCAGCAGAGCGGCCAGGACGAGCGCGCCGATCCCGCCGGCGCCGATTCCGAAGCCGCTTGCCCAGGCGGTGCCGGTTTTGGGGGATTCCATGCGCGGGCCGCCGTCCCGATGGTGCGTTCGCGCCGCGGCGGCTGGCCCGGCGTCCTGTGCGTGCATGTCCGGCCGCCCGTTCCCGTTCATGGCGCAGAGTACACCGGCTTGGCGAGGCTTTGCCATGGCGCTTCGGTTGGGTGGGGCGGCCGGGCCGGGGGCGTCACACCGGCGAGGTGTCCTGGGTCCAGGACGGGTCCTCGATCCGGTGCAGGCGCCCGGCCCCGGTCAGCGCGGCGCGCAGGGTCAGCGCCTTGCGCCGCGCCGGGGCGAGCCGGTGCTCCGGCGCCGCGCGCAGGATCTCCGCGCCGTAGGCGTCGGCGACCATCAGGCCGCAGTCGTCGGGAATCAGCTCGGATGGGAAGGCATCGTCCACGGCGAAGTAGAAGGCGTCGCACCAGTCCCGGTATTCCGGCCATTTCTGGTCGGCCCGGAAATCGGCCACGCAGCTCTTCACCTCGACGATGACGACGGTGCCGGCGCCATCCATCGCCAGGACGTCGGCGCGGCGCCCGCTGGCCAGCCGGAACTCCGCCATGCTGACGAAGCCGCGCGCGGCCAGCGCCCGGCGCACCCCGCGGAAGATCGGGACGGCGCCGCCCGCCGGCATCGGCGGCTCGTCGCCCTGCAACAGGATATCGACCATTTGAAACGGAACAGTTCAGGAACGAAGGGGCACAATGACCCGGCTTGGCGGCTTTGCCAAGGGACTTCTGCCGAACGTGGGCCGCGCGAAAGGGTCAGGCGCGGGCGCCGGTGTGGGTGTGCGGCAGGCTGCGCCGCGGCGGGAACATCAGGATGGCCGTCGTGCCGGCGCCGGGCTCGCTGTAGAGGTCGAGCCGCCCGCCGTGCATCTCCATCAGCCGCTTGACCACGGGCAGGCCGATGCCCGCCCCGGCGGCGCCGCGCGGCACGGCCATGTCGGCGCGGCCGAAGGGTTCCAGGACGCGGGCCAGCTCGTCCTCGGCGATGCCGGCGCCGGTGTCGGCCACCATCAGCCCGATCCCGCCGTCCGGCATGGGGCTGGCCGACACCATCACCTGCCCGCCCGAGGGGGTGAACTTCACCGCGTTCGACAGCAGGTTGGTCAGCATCCGCTGAAGCGCCCGCGCGTCGCCGTAGAGCAGGGGCAGATCGGCGGACAGATCCTCGCCGATGTCGACGCCGCGGGCCGCCGCCTTGTCGCCCATCTGGGCGAGCGCCTGACGGGCGGCGTCGGCCACGTTGATGGCCTCCTCCTGCATGTCCGTCCGGGCGGTCTCGCTCTGCGAGAGGTCCAGGATGCCGTCGATCAGCGACAGGAGATGCGTGCCGCTGGCGTGGATGTCCGCGGCGTAGCTGCGGTAGCGGGGGGAGCCGAGCGGGCCGAAGGTCTCGGCCAGCAGCACCTCGGAGAAGCCCAGCACCGCGTTCAGCGGGGTGCGCAGCTCATGACTCATGTGCGCCAGGAATTCCGCCTTGGCCCGGTGGGCGCGGTGCGATTCCGGAACGACGGGAACCTCGGCGCCAAGCTCCACGAGGGACACGCAGACGGTCGGCGCCGCGCCGCCGGAGCCGACGGAAGCAGGGTCGAGCGGGGTGGCGGCGATCCGCCAGCGCGCGCCGCCGGGGGCGATCACCAGGCGGCGCACGGTCTGCTTTTCCGTCAGGCAATCGGTGAGACCGGCGAACAGGCCGGCCCCTTCGCCGTCCTGGAGATCATCGGCGCGCAGCCGGCGCCCGGCCAGAGGATGCCCGAACAGCCGCTCCGCGGCGCGGTTGGCCGTCAGCCACTCGAAATCACGGATGGCGCCGGTGTCGTCACGGACCGCGGCCAGAACGCCGATGCCGTCGGCGAGCGCCGCCATCGCCGCGCCCAGCAGGGCATCGTCGCTCCGTGCATCGTTCCCCTGTGCACGGTTGGCCGAACCGTTCCCGTCGGGATCGCCGCCGTTCAACAGCACAGCAGAATCCGCGCCAGCCGGCGTTGCCGCCTCCGGTTGTCGGTCGCGGAAAGGGGTTTCGATCACGGCATCCATTGGTCGCATAGTCGAAAAATTTTGAGAAGCATGCAACCGACAAATTGCGACAGATCCCTTCGTTACTACGGTGCCCGGAGTGATGCTCATGGCCTTTTCTTGACTTTTATATAAAAGCACGTTGAATTGTTCGCATGGCCAGCGGCCGCTGAGGCTGTGCCGGGCGCCGTGCCCGAAGCCGGGCCGAATAGTCCTGTCGGTGATCGGACGAACGGTGGGCTTGATCCTTGGCGCCGCATCCGTAGCCTGTTCGCACGGGACCACTTCCGGTCGCCGGCAATCCGCGTGCACGCAGTGGGGGACGCCGCCCGTGACGAGCGATGGAGCTTATCCGCATGGGGCGGGACGGCACGGCGCGGTCCTGGTCTTCGACGCCGACGACCGGCTGACCGGCTGGAACGAGGCGGCGGAGGCGCTGGCCGATGCCGACCGCCTTCTGGTCCAGGGAGCGCTGCCGGAGGCGCTGGCGCCGCTGTTCCGCGGATTGCCCCCCGGCCACACCGTCACCGACTGGCCGCTCAGCGGCGGCGGGTTCGTCCGCCGCGCCACCGGCGACGAAACCGCGGGCGGCGGACCCTCCGGCGGCGGGACCGCGGCGGGCGCCGACCTGTCGGGCCGCCTGTTCGCCGCGGCCAGCCACGACCTGCGCCAGCCGCTGGCCGCCCTGTCGCTGTTGCTGGGGGCCTTGGAGGGGCGGCTCGACGGGGCCGGGGCTCACGGCGGCAAGGGCGCCACGGGACGCGCCGGCGCCCTCAACGATCCGGCGGCGCGCGACCTGCTGAACGCCATGGGCAACGCCGTCCAGTCGCTGCGCGGCATGGTCGACGGGCATTTCGATCTGGTGCGGCTGGAGGCCGGTCTGGTGCAGCCGGACATCGGCGCCCCCGTGGTCAACGGCATCCTGACGCGGATGGCGCTGGACGCAGCACCCCGCCTCGACGGGCGTGGTCTGCGCTTCTCGGTGCTGCCCTGCTCGGTGCGGGTGGCCACCGATGCCTCGCTTCTGGAGCGGATTCTCCAGGGATTCGTCGCCAGCACCCTGCGTCACACGGAGCGGGGGAGGGTGGTGCTCGGCTGCCGGCGCCGGGGGCCGGATCTGCGGATCGAGCTGTGGTCCACCGGCCGCGGCCTGCAGCCGGACCAGCTTCTCGCCCTGCGGGAGGAGATCCGGCGCCCGGACGGGGCGGGAGACCCGTCGGTGATCGACCTCGGGTTGCGTCTTGCCTGCGGTCTGGCGCGGCGGCTGGGGCACCGGATCGAGGTGGACTCGGCGCCCGGCCGCGGCACCATGCTGGCGGTGCTGGTGCCGCGTGCGGCGGACGGCGCGGACGACCCGCCGGCCGCCGCGGAGCCCCCCGGCCCGGCCGGGGTCATCGTCACGGAGCCCGGCGAGGATGTCAGCCGCGCCCGCGTGCTGGTCATCGAGGACGATCCGATGGTGCTGGAGGCGCTGGGCGCGCTGCTCGGCCAATGGGGCTGCGCGGTGGTCGCCGCGGACTCGGTGGATGCCGCGCTGGAGCGGCTGGGCCCCGGCCCGCAGCCGCCCGACCTCGTTATCTCCGACCTGCGGTTGAAGGGGGCGATGAACGGGATCGTCGCCATTCGTCAGATCGGCAAGGCGCTCGACGCCACGCTGCCCGGCCTGATCCTGACCGGCGACACCGACCCGATGCGCCTGCGCGAGGCGCGGCTGTCCGGCTATCCGCTGCTGCACAAGCCGGTGGCGCCGATGGCCCTGCGGGGGGCGGTCGCCCGGCTTCTCGGACGCGAGCGGCTGAAATCCTGAAAAGGTTTCGGGTCGCTCTCAAGCGGCGATCCCCAGCGTGCGTCCTGTATTGCAAGATTGACATCGAAATGAGCGCGCAATGACCTTGCAAACGACAATCAATAGTCGGCCGCCCGCATGTTCTCGTCGGAACATACTATCCATTTGGGAGGATAATGGCTTTTCCATTATCGAGGCGTGGGGCCGCTTGCTATAGTCGAACGATCCGACGATTTCGGTGATAGCCGTTGGGAACGGGTGGCATGCCGCTGTTGGACAAAAGGAGACGGGTCTCGTTTGCGGTCCCGGTGCTGGTCGCCGCGGGCCTGACGCTGACTCTGGGCGCCTTTTTCCAGATGCGCGCGGCGAACCGCGAGGCGGAGCGCGCGCAGCACGAGCGGCAGTTCACCCAATTCCACGACGCCCTGACGGAGCGGATCGGCAGCCACGCGCTGCTTCTGCGCACGCTGCGCTCGGCCTTCTCGGACGCCCGCCCGGCCACCCGCGACGCCTTCGCGGCGGCGGTCCGGCCGATGATGCCCCTCTATCCCGGCCTGTGGTCGGTCACCTGGGTGCGGCGGGTTCCGCCGGCCGAGGTTCCGGCGCTGGAGGCGGACATGAGGGCCGCCGGACGGAAGGACTTCGTCGTTCAGGATGGGGACGACGGGGGGAGACCCCGGCGGCGGCCCCGGGCTCGTCCCAGGGGGATCTGTTCATCAACACGCTGGTGGAGCCGGAGCGCGGCGGGGCCTTCACGCAGGGGGTCAACATCCTGTCGCTGCCCAACCGGGCGGAGGTGCTGGCGCGGGCCTGCGCGTCGGGCGAACTGACGGCGACGGAGGCCCTGCCGCCGCGCCAGCAGGGAGAGACCGGGCGCAGCATCGGCCTGTATCTTCCCGTCTACCGCTATCCCGTGGACGAGATGGACGGCGCCGACCGCTGCGCGGAGGTCGCCGGCTACGTCGCCTCGGTCTTCGGCATCGCCCGCCTGCTGGAGGAGGCGGGCAACCGCGTGAACGGTCTGCACGGCGCCGTGCATCTGCTCGACGGGCCGGCCGGGGACGGCGGGCGGGTCCTGGCGTCCCGCGACCTCGACGCCCTGTCGGCAAGCCGGGAGGGCGTGCCCTTCGGCGAGATCCGCAAGGAGGGCGAGACGGTGGTCGAGCGCGATCTGGCGATCGGCGGGCGGCGCTGGACCCTGGCCCTGGCGATTCCGCCCGAACCGCGGCTGACGCCGGCGGATTATCCGGCCTGGATCGTCCTGGTGATGGGGCTTCTGCTGACCGGCGCCCTGGCCGGCTACACCCGGCGCGAGGCGCAGGCCAAGCATTTCCTGGTGACCGAGGCCCGCGCCCGCGCCGCCATGGCCCGCGCGCTGCGCGAGAGCGAGGAGCGCTTCCGGATGGCGCTGCGCCACTCGCGCGTCGCCGTCTTCAGCCTGGACCGCAACCTGCGCTACATGTGGATGTACAACCCGCAGACCGGCCGGGCGGCGGAAAACTTCATCGGGCGGACCAACGCCGGACTCCACGCGCCGGACGACGCGGCCCGGCTGGACGCGGTCAAGCGGGGCGTGCTGGAGAGCGGCACCGGCGCCCGGCAGGAGGTCCGCATCGGGATGGCGCCCGGCCCGGAGCAGGTCTTCGACCTGATCGTCGAACCGCTGCGGGACGAGGCCGGGGCGGTGTCGGGGGTGATCTGCGCCGCCATCGACATTTCCGACGGCGTGCGCATCCGCGAGGCGCTGGCCGAAGCCCACGCCGAGGCGGAGCGGGCCAACCGCGCCAAATCGCGCTTCCTGGCCGCCGCCAGCCACGACCTGCGCCAGCCCTTCCAGGCGATGAGCCTGTTCCACCACATCCTGTCCGCCCGCCTGTCCGACGCCAAGCAGCGGGAGGTGGCGGACAAGCTGGGCGAGGCGATCGCCGCCGGCAACACGCTGCTCAACACGCTGCTCGACACCTCCGCGCTGGAGGCCGGCAACGTCAAGCCGCGCCCCACCGTCTTCCCCTTCCAGGACATCGCCGACCGGCTGAACAGGGAGTTCGCCGAGCAGGCGGCGAGCAAGGGGATGGTGCTGCGGATGGTCCCGACCTCCGCCTATGTGCTCAGCGATCCGGTGCTGCTGGAGCGCATGGTGCGCAACCTGCTGGTCAACGCGCTGCGCTACGCCGGAACCGGGACGATCCTTCTCGGCTGCCGGCGCCGCGACGGGCAGGCGGTGGTCGAGGTGTGGGACACCGGGCCGGGCATTCCCACCGACCAGCTCAAGCTGATCTTCGACGATTTCTACCGCTGCGGCACCGACCAGCGGGACAGCGGGCGCGGGCTGGGGCTGGGGCTTTCGATCGTCCGGCGCACCGCGAACATCCTCGGCCATCAGGTCGATGTCCGGTCGCGCGTCGGCAAGGGCACGGTCTTCTCCATCGCCGTTCTGATGGTCGGCGACCGCCATCACCCGTTGCCCGAGGAACCGTCCACCTCGGTGGCGAGCGCCTGAGCCCGCCCGGCGCCACCATGCGCGCGATGGGTGTGTGCGCTGCGAAATCGGCAGGGATGGGCTGATATTTTCGTCATCTTTTCACGAAAACCCCAACGAACCGTCAATCCTGCCCCTCCGCGCGCAAGGTCTTGCCATGCTGCGCCCGCTCAGTGATACAATGCTGCGCGAGCGGTTTGTCGTGCTGGGAAGTAACCGGAATCCGTCGTCCAACCGCTTGACATAGGTCATGGGGTGAGACCTTGGGCCGTCGTAAGACCGTGACGGAACGAGACTTCCGCCAGCCGGCAACGACGGGCGGCGCGGGGTGCGGCGGGGCCGGCGGAACCGGCGGCGACCGGGGGGTGCGACATTGTTGCACCGCAACGGAACCGCGAAATGCGCCACCCTGTCACATCTCTTTCACGGTGCCACGCTATTCAGGGCACCCCGAACCGGCCCTTGCCGGTCGGCCCTTGCCGGGCCGGCCGATCCAGGGGCCCAACAAAAAGGCCGCGGACGACAGGGCGATCCGCAGGCCGGGAGGATTCGGCCCGGGGATCATGCGTTTCCGAGCCGCTATCCGATTGAGGAGCTTCTCCAATGGACCGTGTTACCGCGCCCGCCACCCCCGACTTCGGCAAGAACGGCTCAGCCATGATCGAGAACGTCACCTTCGAGGAAATCCAGATCGGCCAGCAGGCGAGCCTGTCGCGGCGTCTGACCATGTCCGACATCGAGCTGTTCGCCACGGTGTCCGGTGACATCAACCCGGCGCACCTCGACGAGGAGTATGCCGCGGACAGCCAGTTCCACAAGGTGATCGGCCACGGCATGTGGTCGGGCTCGCTGATCTCCGCCGTGCTCGGCACGCTGCTGCCGGGGCCGGGGACGATCTACATGGGCCAGGACCTGCGCTTCAAGCGCCCGGTGGGCTTGGGCGACGTCATCACCGTGACGGTCACCGCCAAGGAGAAGCACGGCGAGAAGAACATCGTCGTCTTCGATTGCGTGGCGCGCAACCAGGACGGCAAGGAGGTCGTCTCCGGCCTCGCCGAGGTGATCGCGCCGACCCGCAAGGTCCGCCGCGCCGCGCACGAGCTGCCGCAGGTCCAGGTCATCCGCCACGACGGGCATGACGAGCTGCTGGGCAAGACGGAGACGCTGCCCCCGGTGCCGACCGCCGTCGTCCATCCCTGCGACGAAAGCTCGCTGAAGGGCGCGGTCGAGGCCGCCGAGGCCAACCTGATCGACCCGGTGCTGATCGGCCCGGCCTCCAAGATCAAGTCGGTCGCCGAGGCCCATGGACTGGACATCAGCCGCTACCGCATCGTCGACGTGGCGCATTCCCACGCCTCGGCCGAGACCGGCGTCCGGCTGGCCCGCTCCGGCGAGTGCGAGGCGGTGATGAAGGGCAGCCTGCACACCGACGAGCTGATGGCCGAGGTCGTCCGCAAGGAGACCGGCCTGCGCACCGGCCGGCGCCTCAGCCACGTCTTCGTGATGAACGTGCCGACCTACCCGCGCACGCTTCTCATCACCGACGCGGCGATCAACATCTACCCGACGCTGGAAGACAAGGTCGACATCGTCCAGAACGCCATCGACCTCGCCAAGGTGTTGGGCGTCGAGACGCCGCGCGTCGCCATCCTGTCGGCGGTCGAGACGGTGAACCCGAAGATCGCCTCGACGCTGGAGGCGGCGGCGCTGTGCAAGATGGCCGACCGCGGCCAGATCAAGGGCGGCATCCTCGACGGCCCGCTGGCCTTCGACAACGCCATCAGCCTGGAGGCCGCCCGCACCAAGGGCATCGTCTCCGAGGTCGCCGGCCAAGCCGACATCCTGCTGGTTCCCGACCTGGAGGCCGGCAACATGCTGGCCAAGCAGCTCTCCTTCCTGGCGAACTCCGACGCCGCCGGCATCGTTCTCGGCGCGCGGGTGCCGATCATCCTGACCAGCCGCGCCGACAACGTGCGCACCCGTCTGGCGTCCTGCGCCGTGGCCGTCCTGGCCGCCGCCGCCCGCCGCCGTGGCGCCGCCGCCGCCGCCGAGTGAGAGGGGCGACCGTCATGACCAGCCAGAACGCGGGTGGCGGCAACGCCATCCTGGTCATCAACGCCGGTTCCTCCAGCCTGAAATTCTCGGTCTTCCGGGAAAGCGGGGCGGGGGGGCTGCGGGTCACGATCAACGGCCAGATCTCCGGCATCGGCACCGAGCCGAAGTTCGAGGCCAAGGACGCCGCCAGGAATCCGCTGGCCGAGCGGGTCTGGACGGCGGGCGAGCCGTCCGACCGCACCGCCCTTCTGGCCTTCCTGCTGGAATGGATCGAGGGGCGGCTTGACGGGGCGAAGCTGCTGGCCGCCGGCCACCGCGTCGTGCATGGCGGCACCCGCCACGCCGCCCCGGTGCTGCTGACCCCGGCGGTGATGGAGGAGCTGGAGAGCTTCATCCCGCTGGCGCCGCTGCACCAGCCGCACAACCTCGCCGCCATCCGCGCGCTGGCCGAGGCCCATCCCGAGCTGCCGCAGGTCGCCTGCTTCGACACCGCCTTCCACCGCGGCCAGCCCTGGCAGGCGCAGATGTTCGCCATCCCGCGGGAGCTGACCGACGAGGGCGTGCGCCGCTACGGCTTCCACGGCCTGTCCTACGAGTATATCGCCCGCCGCTTGCCGGAGCTGGCTCCGGAACTGGCCGACAGCCGGGTGGTGGTCGCCCATCTCGGCAGCGGCGCCAGCATGTGCGCCATCCACGCCGGGCGCAGCGTGGACAGCACCATGGGCTTCACGGCGCTGGACGGGCTGCCCATGGGCACCCGCTGCGGCAACATCGACCCCGGCGTGCTGATCTACCTGATGCGCCAGAAGGGCATGGGCGCCGACGCCATCGAGAAGCTGCTCTACAACAAGTCGGGTCTGCTCGGCGTGTCGGGCCTGTCCAACGACATGCGCGCCCTGCTGGACAGCGCGGACCCGCACGCCGAGGAGGCGGTGGAGCTGTTCTGCTTCCGCATCGCCAAGGAGACGGGCGCGCTCGCCGCGTCCATGGGCGGCATCGACGCGCTGGTCTTCACCGCCGGCATCGGCGAGCGCTCCGCCCCGGTGCGGGCGCGGGTGGGCGACAAGCTGGCCTGGCTCGGCGTGGTCCTCGACCCGGCGGCCAACGAGGCCAACGGCCCGCTGATCTCCGCCCCGACCAGCCGCATCCCCGTCTACGTCATCCCGACCGACGAGGAGCAGATGATCGCCCTGCACAGCCGCAAGGCGCTGGAGACCGCCTGATCGGCGGTCCGTCCAGTGCCGTCGCATGACGGTTGAATGAAGAAGGCCCGCCGTCGCAACGGCGGGCCTTCCTTGTGCGGGGGAACGGTCCGTTTTTTACAGACCTTTCCAGAGTTTCAGGTACTCAATCAACTTGCGCGTGTGGGCCGGCGGCGGTTGGTGGAAACGGGCGACGAGGCCGGCCTGCTCGTCCATCTTCACGACGACGCCCCGGCAGGCGAAATCCGAATGTTCCTCGCCAAGCCGGAAGAGGATGCGGAAGTCGAACTGCTGCTTGGCGATCAGGTCGCCGTCATAAGGGCGGATGCGGAAAGACCCGAGGACGAACTCCTCCGGCACATATTCGTGGCTGTCGATCCGGATGGTTGGAGGATCGGTGGGGCGTTCCTTGGCGGACGCCGTGGAAGCGGCGGTGGATTTGCCTCGTCCGCTCAATTTCGACAACCACGACATGGCGGCCCAGGCCCCTTCCAGACAACATCATGACAGAACTGCAATTGTCCGGAGTTTCGGACCTATTTCCTTTAATAATGGTTAAGCTTGATCCGCCAGCGAAAATGGTCTGATTTTCCATGCCACAACCTCCGCCGCCGGCCAATGGTGAGTGGTTTTGTCGCATGTTGCGCCGTCATGGCAACCATGACGTTGCTTTGCGGTGGCTTTGCTCGTCAAGGGACGGGAAAGTGATTACCTTTTTCAACACTTGATAAAAAGGTCAGTGGACAGAATTCGCCCGTTTCGGCATTTCGCAGATGCGGCATCCTCTTCGCATCCGCAAATGAACAGCGAAAGGAGGCGGGAGCCGACGACGAGGCGCGGGCGCGGCGGTCCGACCAACGAAAACAGCCGCCGTGGTCTTCCAAAACATCCGCACTTGGAGGAGGAAAGCCATGATGCATCGCAACATCGGAGATCTTATGAATCGCCGCCGCGTGGTCAGCCTTCCGGCCGGCGCGACGGTGCGGGACGCCGCGCGGCAGATGAAGGCCGCCCATGTGGCGTCCGTCGTGGTCACCGCCTCCATCAACGAGCAGATCGAAGGCATCTTCACCGAGCGCGACCTGACCGACCGCGTGGTGGCCGATGGGCTGGACCCGGATCAGACCCCGCTGTCGGAGGTGATGACCCCGTGCCCGGTCACCGCACCCCACGACATCACGGTGGGCGAGGCGTTGCGCCGGATGGTCGACCATGGCCTGCGGCATCTGCCGGTTGTCCGTGACGGCCGCGTCATCGGCGTGGTGTCCATGCGCGACTTCCTGGGCGAGGAGCTGACACTGATCGAGCATGAGCGGGAAGTGATGGACAGCCTGACCGAAGTCATGATGTGACGGCGCGCCAGGCCTCCCCCGCCCTCCGGGTGGCGGGGAAGGCTTGGCGCGGTCCAATTACCCCAGCTTCTTCAGAGCGGTCTCGACCTTGTCGATCTTGGTCTCGGCCTTGGTCAGGGCGGCGTGCGATTCCTTCAGCCCGTCCAGGGACACCTTCGCCCCGGCGAGCAGCGGGCCGAAGTCGGGGTCCTTGTCGGAGACCATGGCCGGGAAGGACTTGCGGGTGCCGGTGATCTCGTTGGCGGCGGCGAGGATCTCCTTCTTCGCCTGGGCGGCCTGCTGGCGCACCTGGGTGATGTAGAAGGTCGCCGTCTTGATCGACGCGGCCCTCTTGTCGTCCTCCGTCGCTTCGGCGGCGACCATCTGCTCCTGCTGCGCGCGGTCGGCCTGCCCGCCGACGTCGCGGGCGACGGTGTCGTAGAGGGAGTCGGCGTCCTGCGCCCGCTTGGCCAGCTTGCGGCAGCTCGCCAGATAGGTGGCGCGCAGGTCCAGGGCGCCCTTCAGCGCCTGGGCGGCCTCCTTGACGATGCCGGCGGCCTCGACGGCGGCCTCGGCGGCCTCATCCTTCATCTGGTCCAGCTTCATGACGATGCCGTCGGCCCGGTCGAAAGCCCCCTGGGCCGGGTCGCGCCCGCCATGCTGCTTGGGATCGAGCTTCATCTTGGCGACGGCGGCCTTGCCCTGGGAGAACAGCTTGGCGGCCTGCGTGGCGGTGGCGGCGATCTTCTTGGCCTGGGTGTCCACCGCCTTGGCGGCGGTCTGGACCGCGGCGGCCTGGGCCTTCGCCTCCTTGGCGTTGCCCGCCCCCTGCGCCTCCAGCACGTTGCGCAGCGCGAGGTCGGCGTTGGCGGCGGCCTGATCGAGCAGCTTGACGTCGGCGTTGGCGGTCTTCAGCAGCCCGTCGATCTGCACCGCGGTCTTGTCGGCGATGGCGCGGGCGGCCTTGCCCTGCTCCTCGACCTCCTTGGCCTTCTCGGCCTCGGCGTCCTCGCGCATTTCGGCGATGCGCTCGTTGACGGCCACGCCGGCGCGGCGCCCGATGTCGTCCAGAGCCTGCCCGAGCTTCTTCAGTTCCGCCGCGATGGTCGCGACGCCCTCGGCCTTGGCCGACTTCTCCAGGGTCGTCTGGTAGGCGGTGGCGCTCTTCACATAGTCGAGCAGCGCCTTCTCCAGCGCCTTGGCGTCGCTCTTGCCCAGCGCGGTGTCGAGCGCCTTGGTCACGTCCTCCAGCCCGGACTTGTGGAAGACGCCCATGAACTTGGCGCTCGGCTTCTTCTTGCCGGTGGCCGTCTCAAACGTCGTCTTGGCGGATTTCCAGTCGCTTGCGAATCCCATGGCGTTCCTCCCCGGATTGGACGGCGGAACGATGGAGCGGACGGGGTGGACCGACAATCCGGGATGGGTCCATTGCGGATGGGTTCGGGGAACGATTCACGGGGGTGATTCACAGGGCGCGGGCCGGGGCGTAGACTGGGGAGGTCCGTCCCCGGAACCTCCTGGCGCGAGGAAGGCGATGTTTCTGCCGTCCATCCACGATTTCACCATCGAAGCCGCCGATCCCGCCCATTACGCGGCGCTGGACGGCGACTGGGCGCTCGCCGTCGCCGACGTGGTGGCGAGCACCCGCCTGGCGGCGGAGGGGCGGCACCGCGACGTGAATTTCGTGGCCGCCGCGGTGGTCGCCGTGCTGTCCGAGGCGGTGCGCGAACCGGATCAGGCCCCCGCCTGCCAGTTCGGCGGCGACGGCGCCATCGCCGCGGTTCCGCCGGGCCGCCGGGCGGCGGCGGAGCAGGCGCTGGCGGCGCTGGCCCATTGGGCGGCGACCGAGATGGACGTGCCGCTGCGCGTCGGTCTCGTGCCGGTGCGGGCGCTTCTCGACGAGGGGTTGGAGGTGCTGGTCGCCCTGCAGGACTTTGGCAACGGTGACGCCTTCGGCCTGTTCCTCGGGCGCGGGGTCGCCGCGGCGGACGCCTGGGTGAAGGCCGACCCGCGCTGGCGGCTGGAGCCGCAGCCCGGCCCGCTGACCGGGCTGGAGGGCGTGTCCTGCCGCTGGAGCCCGGTGAACAGCGCGCGCGGGGTGATCCTGTGCGTGATCGTCGACCCGCTGCCCGGCGGCGGGCCGGGCCTGTCGGTGCTGTCCCGCGTCCAGGCCGACATCGAGCGGATCGTGCCGACCGCTACGGCGGCGCCGCTCGGCATGGGCGAGCGGCTGGTGGTGCGCTGGCCGCCCTCCTGGCGGTCGCTGTGGCTGGAGGCGCGCACCCGCCCGCGCGGGCGGCGTCTGGCCTGCGCCCTGTCGGCGCTCGGGAAATCGGCCCTGCTCGCCGTGATGCTGGGGGGCGGCTGGCGGCTGGCCGGCTTCGATCCGGACCGCTACCGCCGCGGCATGGCCGAACGGTCGGACTTCCGCAAATCGGCCGGCGGGCCGCGCCTCGTCCTCGACGTCACGGAGGAGGAGGCCGGCGCCATCGAGGCCATGCTGGCCGCCCACGCAGCGGCCGGGCGCATCCGCTACGGAACGGCGCGGGCGACGGCCGCCTCCATGACCTGCCTGGTCGGCGACCTCGCCGCCGACCGGCACGTCCATTTCGTGGATGGAGCGGAACTCGGCTTCTGGCGGGCCTCGGTCATGTTGAAGCGGATGGCCGAGCGGGAGCCGTCCGCTCCGTAGGCCGCGCGGCTCAGTAGGCCCCGCGGCCGAGCAGACGGCGGCGGGACTCCGCCTCGTCCACCGTCACGATCTCGGTGCCGACCGGCCACAGGGCCAGCAGGGCGAGCTTCAGATGCGCCCAGGCGAAGGGCAAGCCGATGATGGTGATGGCGAGGCCGACCGCGGCCACCAGATGGCCGAGCGCCAGCCACCAGCCGGCCAGCACGAACCACAGGATGTTGCCCAGCGTGCCGAGCAGGCCGGTGCCGATGTCCTCGCGGCCACGGAACTCATCCCGGCGGACCGCGGTTTGTCCAAAGGGCAACAGGGTGTACCAAGCGATCGTGAAGGCCGACCGCGCCCACGGGATGCCGACGATGGTGATGACCATCAGAATGGCCGCGAAGAGCCATCCGGCGGCCATCCAGATGCCGCCGGTCACCACCCACAGGATGTTGAGAAGAAGGCTGAGGAAGGGCATCGGGTGTTTCTCCTTTTGCCCGCACATGTGGGGATGGTGGGTGGCTTCGCCCAGAGGAGGGATCGGCGAAAGTGGCGCATCGAAAGATTCACCCCCTCCCGGCTTCCGGTGGCTTGAATGCCCTCCGGAAAGGCCACAGATCGAAAGAGGGACCTTTGAGCAAAAAGCGGTTCCGCAGGGAACCGGGGTCCGCGCCGCACGCCATCCAGGGTATCACCGGATCGGAGGCCGCATGAACGAGGTCCAGAACCACGAAGACACCACCGACGCCGCCGTCATGGGCGACGACGCCGAGAGCATGGCACCGGTGGTCACCGCCATCCTTGGCACCGCCATCGCCGCGGCTCTCAAGCGCGCCGGCACGGCCGACGTCGCCCACGGGGTGATCGCGGGATTGCGCCTGCTGCGCTCCGCCGCGGAGTCGGAGGCCGGCTACACCATGGGGGCGGCGATCGACACCGCCATCCGCACGCGCCTGCTGGTGGAGAACCTGTCGGCCCTGCGCACCACCGGGTCCGCCCCGGCGCCGGTGCCTCTGCCCGAGCCGGGGCCGGGGGTGGCCATCGCGTCGGCCATCTTCGTCAGCGCCGCCGAATCCTGCCTGACCGTCAACGCCCACGCCGAGGACAACGGGCCGCTGGAGATGGCCGTCTTCGCCTTCTCCACGCAGTTGATCCAGCAGCTCGGCGGGTCGCCGGACTGGCGGGATCTGATGCGCGAACTGCACCGCCCGTCCGAGCCGCGCGACGATCGTCCGGTCGAGGCGCTCCCCGACGGCAACACCATCCACTGACCTTCCGGGCCCGCGGAACCTTCCAAGGCCTCGATAGTCCCAATTCTTGTGCGGATTCCGCCGATGTTGGCGGGACTGCACAACAATTGGGGTAAAAACCTGCGATTTTCGGGATTTGTGGCCACCGTTCGCGCCATTTCGGGCCTTTTTATGGTACGGGACAAGGCCGCGAACCCTCCATTACGCTCCCTGGCAATCGGCGGAGACGATCTCCGCACCATGTTCGGGAATCGGGGAGCGGAGCCTTGACCATACACAGCAGCGCCGGGCGGCCCGCGGGAGCCGCGTTCGGCATCGTGCCGTCGTCGCCCGGCGAGGCGCCGACCGCACGCTGCGGCGCATCGCGGGAGGTGGGGTCGGGCTGCCTCGTCGCCGGCGATCCCGCCGGACGGCGGATCATCCTGGTCCACGCGGCGTCGAGCGAGTCCCGGGCCTGGACCCGGTTGCTGCGCGCGGTGCCGGCGGGGCAGGAATGGGTGGCGGTGCCGCGGCCCGATCCGGCGCCGGTCAACAGCGCCTCCCTCCTGCGCGGCGACCCCGGCGTGCCGGCGGCGGCGCTGCGTCCGCTTCTGACGCTTCGCCGTTCGCGCAAGCCGCTGCTGATCGGCTGCGGCAGCGGCGTGCCGGTGGCCTTGCGCGCCGTCGTGGATTTCCCGGAGCTGGTCGGCGGTCTTCTGTTGATCGACCCGATGGCCGAAGAGACGGCCCGGCCCGGCGTGCTGCGCCGGATCGCCGCCCGCATCCTGCCCCCGGTCGCCCGCGACAGCGCGGCGGAGCTTCGCGCCATGGCGCCGGCACTCGACGCGGTCCGCGTGCCGGTCACGCTGGTTCAGGGAAAGGATGTGCCGGACGGCCTTCCGGGCGCGTCCTTTCTGGAGCAGCGCCTGACCGGCTGCCGCACCCTGACGGTGGTCACCGTACCCGGCCAGCAGGTTCTGCCCGCCAAGCACGAGGCGGCCATCCGCGGCGCGCTGGCCGCGCTGGTCGCCTCGGTGGAGCGGGGAGGGGCCTGAACGGAGCAGGCCCGGAAAGGGCGTCCGGTCAGAAACCGTTCGCGGTGATCGCCGCCTGGGTGCGGTTGCGCACGCCGAGCTGGCGCAGGATCGCCGTCACATGCACCTTCACCGTGCCTTCGGTCAGGCCCAGCTCGTGCGCGATCTGCTTGTTGGACTTGCCGTCGCGCAGGCGGTTCAGCACGTCGCGCTGGCGCGGCGTCAGCTGGTCGCCCGCCCCGTCGGCCAGGGTGCCAAGGGCGTCGGGGTCCGCCGCGCCGTTGCCGGCGTGCGGCGCGCTGTCGGCCATCCGGTCGCCGCGGATCGCCTGTTCCGGCAGATAGACGCCGCCGGCCAGCACCAGCTGCAAGGCACCCATCAGCACCTTGGCGCTGCTCGACTTCGGGATGAAGCCGGCGGCGCCGTTTTCCAGCGCGGCCAGCAGGTCCGACCGCTTCTCCGACCCCGACACCACTACCAGCAAGGCCTTGGGAAGCCGCTGGTGGATGTCGCCGAGCAGGGAAAAGCCATTCCATCCCGGCATCCCCAGATCCAGGAGGATCAGGTCGAAGGCGATGGCGCCGTCGCACAGGCGGCGGACGTCGTCGAACGTCCCGGCCTCGTGGAACACCATGCTGTCATCCGACTGGGCGAGCAGACGCCGCAGCCCGTCCCGGAACAGCAGGTGATCGTCGGCAAGCAGAACGTTCAGGGTCGGCTTTTCCGCGCTGGATTCCATGGTGCTCATCGTGTCGGGGCTGCGATCCAAACAAATTCGGAGCGTATTGCCGAAATAGCCATCATCATTTCGAGGCGGAAGAGGGCCTTTGGTCCTATGGCGCACCACCTATGGCATGCCGTCGCACCCAAAACGGGTGCCCCGAACGCCGAAACGCCGGCCGCGGGATGGCGCGGCCGGCGTTTCGGGTGCCGGGAAGCAGAACCGCAGGAAGGCGTCAGACCGCGCCGGCGCTGACCCCGGCGGCTTCCGCCGCCTGATCGCCGATGCCGTTGTTGAGCGCCCAGATGGCCGCCTGGGTGCGGTTGGAGGCGTTGATCTTGCGCAGCAGGCTCTTCAGATGGACCTTCACCGTGGCCTCCGTGATGTGGAGGTGGTTGGCGATCATCTTGTTGGAGTTGCCGTTCAGCAGGCAGCGCAGGATCTGGATCTCGCGCTGGGACAGGCCCTTGCGGCGCGCCGGGACCTCGGTCGCCAGCTCTTCGCTGCGGCCGTTGATCAGCAGCTCGGCGAGGTGGGTGGGGAACACCTTCTCGCCCATCATCACCAGCTTCAGCGACTGCATCAGCGCTTCGCAGGCGATGTCCTTCATCAGGTAGCCGTGGGCGCCGGCGCCGAGCGCGCCCGACAGGCGGCGGGTGCACAGGTCGGTGGTCAGGATGACGACGCGGATGCCGGGGTGGCCGTCGCGCAGGGCGCGGAGCTGGTCGGCCTCGTCCTCGCCGCCGTTGATGAGATCGATGAGGACCAGGTCGGGCTGGGTGCCCGCCGCCTCGACCGCGGGGACGCCCTCGCGCAGGGTGCCGGCCTCGCCCATCACCTTGAAGGGCGTGTTCTCGAACAGACGCTTCATGCCTTCGCGGAAGAGCTTGTTCGCGTCGATCAGGAAAACGTTCACGGGGTCCATTGTTCCTACCCGCCCTCTGTTTGTTTCAATTCGGTCGTTCGTCTGGCGCCTCCGTGGACATCCGGTCCGGGGGGAGGGCCGCTCTCCGCGGCTGTCCGTTTGGTTCCGGGGTGCCACGATCTGATTGGACATTACCTCGGATTTGCGGAACAGAAAATTTCCCCAAAGGAAAAATTATGTCTCGCAATGGGCATATGCCCTAAGCCGAAATAAGACAAACCGTCCAAGGAACCGTTCATGAATGTTCCAGGTGGAATAATCAATCGGTCCTGAATTCGGTCCAGCCTGTGATTTGTCTGTGACTGCGGGTGATTCTTGGGCTCCTATGGCCGATGTGACTTCGGGCGATTGTGATAAGACAGGCGCTATGGTGTCGGACATAGGGCGGGTCGCCTCTGTCTCGGTCCATGGGCCTAGTCCCATGCCGATCGGCGGAGCCCCCCGGCCGTTCCGTCGAGGGAAGGGGTTCGATGCGCCGGGGGGCGTGCTATATACGGTGTCCTCTTTCGATGAAGGGCGTCTCCCGACCGCGGGGGAGCCCGCCCAGGAACTCCGGTGCCGCATGTCCGATCCCTACGCCTACGACGATCCGCTGGGCCATGATCCCCTCAGCCACGCGGGCGCCCCGGCCCCCGCGCCGGCGCAGCGTTTCGCCTATCTGGACGGGCTGAACCCCGTGCAGCGCGAGGCGGTCGAGGCCATGGACGGTCCGGTTCTGGTGCTGGCCGGCGCCGGCACCGGCAAGACTTCGCGTTCTCACCACCCGGCTGGCCCATCTGCTGATGACGCGCCGCGCCGCCGCCTTCCAGATCCTGGCGGTGACCTTCACCAACAAGGCCGCCCGCGAGATGCGCGAGCGCGTCGCCCATCTGGTGGGGATCGAGCCGGAGGGCTGGTGGCTGGGCACCTTTCACGCCCTGGCCGCGCGCATCCTGCGCCGCCACGCGGAGCTGGTGGGGCTGAAGTCCAACTTCACCATCCTCGACACCGACGACCAGATCCGCCTGATCAAGCAGCTCCTGGAGGCGGCGAACGTCGATTCCAAGAAGTGGCCGGCGCGGCAGGTGCTGGGCGTGATCGAGCGCTGGAAGGACCGCGGGCTGACCCCGGACCGGCTGAACGAGGGCGACGGCGGCGACGTGGCGGGCGGGCGCGTGGTGGCGCTCTACCGCGCCTACCAGGAGCGGCTGCGCACGCTGAACGCCTGCGACTTCGGCGATCTGCTGCTGCACAACATCACGCTGTTCCAGAAGCACCCCGACGTGCTGGCGGAATACCACCGCAAGTTCAAGTACATCCTGGTCGATGAGTATCAGGACACCAACGTCGCCCAGTATCTGTGGCTGCGCATCCTCTCGCAGGCCCACAAGAACATCTGCTGCGTCGGCGACGAGGACCAGTCGATCTACGCCTGGCGCGGCGCCGAGATCGGCAACATCCTGCGCTTCGAGGCGGACTTCCCGGGTGCCACCGTCATCAAGCTGGAGCAGAACTACCGCTCCACCGGGCACATCCTGTCCGCGGCCTCCGGCCTGATCGCCAACAACAAGGGGCGGCTGGGCAAGACGCTGTGGACCCAGGCGGACGGCGGCGAGCCGGTGCGCGTGCGCGGCGTCTGGGACGGCGAAGAGGAGGCCCGCTGGGTCGGCGACGAGATCGAGGCGCTGCAGCGCCAGGGCGTCTCGCTCGCCCAGATCGCCGTGCTGGTCCGCGCCGGCTTCCAAACCCGCGAGTTCGAGGAGCGCTTCATCACGCTGGGCCTGCCCTACCGGGTGATCGGCGGCCCGCGCTTCTACGAGCGTCAGGAGATTCGCGACGCGATGGCCTATCTGCGCGTCGTCAACTCGCCCGACGACGATCTGGCCTTCGAGCGCATCGTCAACGTGCCCAAGCGCGGCGTCGGGCCGGCGGCCCTGCAATGCCTCTATCAGGCGGCGCGCTCGCGCGGGATGCCGCTGACCGAGGCCGGCTGGGCGCTGACCGAGACGGACGAGCTGAAGCCCAAGGTGCGCGGCGTGATGCGCAACCTGCTGCAGGACTTCTTCCGCTGGCGCACCCTGTCGGCGACCATGCCGCACACCGAACTGGCCCGGATGATCCTGGACGAGTCGGGCTACACCCGCATGTGGCAGGAGGACAAGACGCCCGAGGCGCCGGGCCGGCTGGAGAACCTCAAGGAACTCATCACCGCCATGGCGGAGTTCGAGAACCTGCCCGGCTTCCTGGAGCATGTCGCCCTGGTCATGGAGAACGCCGAGGCCGCGGGCGTCGATCAGGTCACGGTGATGACCCTGCACGGCGCCAAGGGGCTGGAGTTCGACATGGTCTTCCTGCCCGGCTGGGAGGAGGGCGTGTTCCCCAACCAGCGCGCGCTGGACGAGACCGGCATCGCCGGGCTGGAGGAGGAGCGCCGCCTCGCCTATGTCGGGCTGACCCGGGCGCGCAAGCGGGCCTACATCAGCCACGCCGCCAACCGGCGCCTCTACGGCAGCTGGGTCAGCGCCATCCCCTCCCGCTTCGTCGAGGAGATTCCCGGCGGCGACGTCGAGGCGGAGGCGGCGAGCGGCCTTTATCCGGGCGGCAATGCTGGGGGCGGTTTCGGTGGGGGCGGGAGCTTCCGCGATTCGTCGAGCTACGCCGCCTTCCGCGCCGGCCAGCAGGCGGCGGGTCGGCAGCAGCCCCCGTCGCCGCGCACCATCACGCTCGACAGCGGGTCCTATCAGGTCGCTCCGCGCGCCCGCCCGAACGCGCCCTTCCCGAAGGGGGCGCGGGTGTTCCACCAGAAATTCGGCTACGGCACCGTCACGGCGGTCGACCAGGACAAGCTGGAGATCGACTTCGACCAGGCCGGCAGCAAGAAGGTGATGGACAGCTTCGTGGTGCCGGCGGAGAAGGCGGGCTGAGGATCAGGGGGCGCTGAAGGCAGGGTGACCGATTGCCGCAGCGCTCCGCTGCGGTGACGATCGTCACAGGTCGGGCGTCCGGGTTCGGCTACTGGTTGTGCACAGACATCGTGCCCACAGCCGCCCCAACAGCCACGGAACCCGCCCAGTGTTTGGCAAGAGCAGCACCGCGTTCGAGGTCCAGATCCGCCGCGAGGGGCGCTGGACCATCGAAGGGACCTACGACGACGAGCGCCGGGCCTTGGCCTCCGCCCGCAGTTGGCTGGCGGTCAGCGGGGTTGAGGAGGTCAAGGCCATCAAGTTCCGCTCGCTGGCCGGGCTGTCGCTGGAGACGGTGATCTTCCAGAAGGCCGTTCCGGTGGTGAAGGACAAGCCGATGACGCTGGGCGGCACGGCGGAGGGCGCGCCCTACTGCACGGCCCCCGGCGATCTCTACGGGTTCGAGTCGCGGGTGGTCACCGGCCGGCTGCTGCGCCCCTTCCTCGACAAGTTCCGCATCACCCCGACCGAGCTTCTCCATTCCTGGACCTACCTGCGAAAGCTTGACGAGCAGGGACTGCTGCTCGGCGCGGCGCTCCAGGCGGTGGCCCGCCACCACGCGGACCGCCATGGCGTCGCCGTGCCGGCGCGGGCGCGCGAGTTGCGGTCCCTCGCCGATGTGGTGATGGCGCGCGCCCGTGACTTCCAGGCGGAGCGCAAGGCCCTGCCGGCCTTCAACTCCGCCGATCTGTCCCGCTCCAGCCGCGCCCTTGCCGCCGCGGTGGGGGAGGAGGGGCACGACTTCGCCTTCCTCAGCCAGCTCACGTTTCATCTGGCCGACCGCAATTCGCTGGCCGGCAAGCTGGAGATGCTGCTCGACCTGATCGGGCCGGAGGTCGAGCCGCGGCACCTCGCCCTGCTCGACGGGGTGATGGCCGACACGCTGGGCTCCGCCGAGCTGGTGAAGGAGCTTCTCGGTGCGCAGCCGAACCTCGCCCTGGGGCTGTGCGCGCTGGCCGACCTGATCCTGGGCCGCGACCCGCAGCCGAAGAGCGAGCCGGTGAGCCCGCTGCTGGCCCATGTCGGCGCGCTGATCGTCCAGGGGCGCGCGCCGTGCTGCCGCGCCGTCCTGCTGGAGCGCATCCAGCACTCGCTGAACGGCACCCAGCCGCTCGACCGCCGCGACCCGAGGAAGGAGGCGCTGCTGGCCGACCATCTCGCCACCCACCTGCGCGATCCGCAGGGGCGCCTGCTCGGCGGCGCCGAGGTGGAGAAGGCGCTGGCCCGCCGCCTCATCCGCCACCGTCAGGCCATCCTGCGCGAGCAGGGGATGCACGACATCGCGGACCGGCTGTCGGGGCGGTGACCCCGCCGGCTTCGCCTCACGACGCCGGCGGCGACCAGGGCAGTTCGGTCCGCGGCCTGTCCCGGCGCAGCGCCTCGTAGATCTCCACGCCCTTCTCGCGGTCCGTCTCGCACAGCATCATCAGCACGTCGGAGTCGGCGCTGGCCGAGGTGCAGATCTTCGAATCCCGGGTGCAGGTCGGCCGCGGGGGCGGCGCCAGCCAGTATCCGGGTTGAGCCTTCCGCGCCGCCTCCCAAAAGGCCGTCGTCAGCTTGGTGCTTTCCGCCTCGCTGCCGTCGTTGCGCACCGTGAACAGCGGCGAGTGCACGCTGCTCGAGAACAGGCCCGAACCGGTCATCTGGGCCACGCAGAAGCGTTCGCGCACCGGCGCGGCCGGCAGGACCGGCGCATCGGCGTACACGGCACCCGGCGGCAGGGCCGGGGTCGTGCTGATGATCGGGCCGACGATCAGCTCGCGCGGCTCGCGGGCGCGCCACAGCTTGACCAGCACGCTCTGCCCGCTGGGCACCACGCCCAGAACGCGGCGCATCTGCATCACATCATCCACCGCGACGCCGCGCACCTCCAGGATCACGTCGCCACCGCGGATGCCCGACAGCTCGGCCGCCTTGCCCGGGACCAGCGCCGTCACCACCAGGCCGCGCGGCGACTCCAGCCCCAAGGCCTGCGTCAGATGGGGTGTCAACGGACCCACAGCCGCTCCCATCGCCCCCTGCGGTTCGCTCGCCGGTGCCGCGGCGGGAGCGGCCGTGCCGGCCACCGCTCCGCCGATGCCATTGGGGCCGGTGGTGACGGTCGTCGCCGGTGCGGAGCCCGCACCCGCCACCGTGCCGCCACCCTCCGCGCAGCTCTGTTCCGCCATGACCTGACGCACCGCCTTGATGTTGACCACCACCGCCTCGCGGTACGCCGGGTCCACAGTGGGCAGTTGGTCAATGTAGCCTTTCTGGAGCGACGCCAGGGCTTGGCAGCCCGTGCCCCGGTAGGAGGGGACCATATCGGCCACCAGCGACGCCTCCGACCGCATGCTCGCCGCGTTCATCGCTCCGATCGCCAGCCCGGCCGGATCGAGCGCGCAGCCCGACACCATCGCCGCCCCGGAAACCGCCACCAGCGCGGGCATCCATGCCCTGGCCGCTTTGCTAACGCGCTGCATCAAGCCCGTCTCCCCCGTCTCGCTCTTGCGGAACCCCTGATCCGCTTGTCTCCGGTTGCAGTGTGCCCGCTCAAAAGTGGTAAGAAAAGCGGCGGCAAGCCTGTGCCGTGCTTTCGTCGGCCAAAACGTCGCACCTTGCGGTCGATCCAGCCCGACGGACCCTTTTCCGGATGCGGCGGCCCTGTGCGGCGATGGAGCCGTGCGTCCGGCCGCAGGAAATCTTTGTGTCGCCGCGTCTCTGTGGTTAAGTCTCCCACCAGACAACGACCACCCCATCATCGGCGACCCTCCCATGTCCTCCTCCAAGCTCTGGCGCATCGCGCTCGTCATTCCCGAAGCCCACGCCCCCGCGTTCGCCGAGGCGATTGGCGATCACGCCGACGCGGTGTCCACCTTCGAGCTGGAGGAGCACGGCGACTGGCTGGTCGAGGCGACGGTCTACGGGCAGCCGGACGAGCCGCGGCTGAACGCCCGCGTCGCCGTGCTGGCCGAGGCCGTGGGCATCCCCGAGCCGAAGCTGATCGTCGAGGAGCTGCCGCTCATCGACTGGGTGTCGCACAGCTACCAGGGCTTCCCGCCGATCCAGGCCGGGCGCTTCTTCGTCCACGGCTCCCACCATGAGGGCATCGTCCCGGCGGGCAGCATCCCGCTGCTGGTCGACGCCGCCACCGCCTTCGGCACGGGCGAGCACGGCTCGACCAAGGGCTGCCTGATGGCGCTGGACCGGCTGGCCCGCCGCATGAGCCTGCCGCACGCCGGTCGGGGCGGGGCGCTCGACATGGGCTGCGGTTCGGGCATCCTGGCGCTGGCGGTGACCAAGCGCTGGCGGGTGCCGGTCACCGCCGTGGACATCGACCCGGAGGCGGTGCGCGTCACCCGCGTCAACGCCGCGCTCAACGGGGTGAAGGCCCGCATCCGCTCGCAGGGCGGCGACGGTTACCACACCGCCATCGTGGGCAAGCACAAGCCCTACCGCCTGATCACCGCCAATATCCTGGCCCGTCCGCTGGCCCGCATGGCGCCGAAGCTCAAGCGCCATCTGCAGCGCGGCGGCGTCGCCATCCTGGCCGGCCTGCTGAACCGGCAGGAGCGCCACGTCATCCAGGCGCACCGCACCCAGGGCCTGCATCTGGTCGCGCGCATCCCGGTCGGCGAATGGACCACCCTTGTGGTGAAGCGCCCGAAGCGGACGGCCGTAAAGGGCTGATGCCCCTGGATTTCGGTCCTCCCGTCGCCATTTCCTTTCGGACGTATGGACGACCCGCGGAGGACCGATGCTGAACCGGATCAGGGCGCTGTTCCAGGAGAACGACCCCGGCGACGACCGCCACAGGCTGGAGGCCGCCGCCGCCGCCCTTCTGGTCGAGGCCGCACGCACCGACAACACCATTTCCCAGGCGGAGCGCGAGCGCATCCTCGACGTCACCCGCCGCCACTTCAAGCTGAGCGAGGAGGAGGCGCAGGACCTGCTGTCCGCCGCCGTGTTCGACACGGAGGGCGCCTCGCCCTACTACCGCTACGTCACGGTGATCAACGACCACTGCCCGCCGGACAAGCGGCTGTGGATCATCGAGATGCTGTGGGAGGTCGCTTACGCCGACGGCGAGCTGAACGACCTGGAATCAAACCTGCTGCGCCGCATCGGCGGCCTGTTGCATGTGCCCGACGTCGACCGCGGTCTCGCGCGCAAGCGCGTGCTGGAACGGCTGGGCCTGCCCGACGATTCGGGGCTGTAAGGCGTCCCGCCGGGGGCTTCGCGCGGCTATGCCCTTTCCCGCGCTTGCGCGGTGGGGCGTCCCTGCCTAGCCTGTCGCGGACGGCTTCACCGGATGAGGATCAGCCCCCGTGTCCAGCGCTTACCGCGGCGACGAAACCCTGGCGCAGCTCTTGGCCCAGGCGGGCCTGCCCCACACCCCCGCGGACATCCGCAGCCTCGTCGCCGGGGTGCTCGCCGCGCCGGAGGGGGAGGACCCCGACGGCTGGATGGTCCTGGTCGGAGCGCGGCTTCCGGAGGACCTCGCCGGGCAGCTCCGCGCCCTGAAGGCCGACCTTGCTGACGGTCGCGTCGCAAGCGCGCCGGATTACGCCGCCCGCATCGCCGCCCTGCGCGGCGTCCTGGCGCGCGCCGACATCGACGGCTTCATCGTGCCGCGCGGCGACGAGCATCAGGGCGAGTATGTGCCGCCGCGCGCCCAGCGCCTCGCCTGGCTGACCGGCTTCACCGGATCGGCCGGCCACGCCGTCGTCGGGCGCCAGCGCGCCGCCGTCTTCGTGGACGGGCGCTACACCCTCCAGGTCCAGACGGAGGTGTCGGGCGATCTCTACGAATACCGGCATCTGGTCGACGACCCGCTGACCGAGTGGGTGGGAGAGGCGCTGCCGCAGGGCGGGCGCCTCGGCTACGACCCGTGGCTGCACACCGCCGGCTGGGTGGAGCGCACCCGCCAGCAGCTGGAGCGCATCGGCCTGTCGCTGGTGCCCTGCCCGGACAACCCGGTGGACCGCGTGTGGACCGACCAGCCGCCGCCCCCGCTGGCCCCGGTGGTCGCCCAAGACCTCGTCTTCGCCGGGGACAGCGCCGCCGACAAGCGCGCCCGCCTCGCCGGCGACCTGGCGCGCAACGGCATCGGCGCCGTGGTGCTGACCCAGCCCGATTCCATCGCGTGGCTGCTCAACCTGCGCGGCGCGGACGTGCCCTGCACGCCGCTGCCGCTGTCCTTCGCGATCCTGAAGGACGACGCGCAGGTGGACCTGTTCATCGACCGCCGCAAGCTGGCGCCGGGCGTCGAGGCCCATCTCGGCAACCAGGTCGCCGTGCGCGCGCCGGACGAGCTGGGCGCCGCGCTCGACGGGCTGGGCCGTGAAGGACGCAAGGTGATGGCCGACCCGGCCAGCACCTCGGCCTGGATCTTCGACCGGCTGCACATGGCCGGCGCCAAGCTGGAGCGCGACCCCGATCCCTGCGCCCTGCCCAAGGCCTGCAAGAACGAGGCGGAGCTGGCCGGCACCCGCGCCGCCCACGCCCGCGACGGCGCGGCGCTCGTCCGCTTCCTGCACTGGCTGTCGCAGGAGGCGCCGTCGGGCGCGGTGACGGAGATCGCGGCGGCGGACCGGCTGCTGGCCTTCCGCCGCGCCAACGACCGCTTCCGCGGCCTCAGCTTCGACACGATCTCCGGGGCGGGGCCGAACGGCGCCATCGTCCATTACCGGGTGTCGGAGGCGACCGACCGCCGGCTGGAGCCGGGCAGCCTGTTCCTGCTGGACAGCGGGGCCCAGTATCAGGACGGCACCACCGACGTGACGCGCACCATCGCCATCGGCGCGCCGACCCCGGAGATGCGCGAGCGCTTCACGCTGGTCCTCAAGGGCCACATCGCCGTCAGCACGGCGCGATTCCCGCGCGGCACCACCGGGTCGCAGCTCGACACGCTGGCGCGCCTGCCACTGTGGTCGCTGGGACTCGACTACGACCACGGCACCGGCCACGGGGTGGGCAGCTACCTGTCGGTGCACGAGGGGCCGCAGCGGATCTCCAAGGTGCCGAACAGCGTCGCGCTGCAGCCCGGCATGATCCTGTCCAACGAGCCCGGCTACTACAAGACCGGCGCCTACGGCATCCGCATCGAGAACCTGATCGTCGTCCAGCCGCTCGACCTGCCGATGGCGGAGCGGCCCATGCTGGGGTTCGAGGTGCTGACCCTGGCCCCCATCGACCGCAATCTGGTCGAGCCGGCGCTGCTGACCCAGGCGGAGATCGCCTGGCTGAACGCCTACCACAACCAGGTGCGCGAGGCGCTGGAGCCGCGGCTCGCGGGTGAGGGGGATGCCGCCGTGATGCAATGGTTGAGGCAGGCGACCTCCCCGATCATCGTCTGATGGAAATGGCCCGGAGTGGACCATTGGGCGCGGGTGGACGGCGTGAAAGGCGAGAATCAGCCCGTGCGTTCGCCTGTGAATTCTGGCAAGGTCCCCACCCGGCGCAGGGGCATGCCTGTTCGGACCGCCGCGAAATTCGGCGGACTTGGTAACCCGATATTTACGGGCGTAGGTCACTGTGGCCGTGAGGGATGACTTTTCGGCAGACTTAAGGCATCACAGTCGGACCAGATCGACCCCGGCGCACGCCATGCCGCGCCGGGCGGCTGAACGCCGGGCCGGTGCCCAGCAACGGAAGAATGCGGAGACGCGTAGATGAAGATCCTTGTCGTCGATGACTACGCCACCATGCGGCGCATCGTGCGGAACCTCCTGACCCAGATCGGCTACACGGACATCGACGAGGCCGGCGACGGCGTCTCGGCCCTGCAGAAGCTGCGCGAGAGCAAGTTCGGCCTCATCATTTCCGACTGGAACATGGAGCCGATGACCGGTCTGCAGCTCCTCAAGGAGATCCGCGCCGACGCCAAGCTCGCTTCGACCCCGTTCATCATGGTCACCGCCGAGAGCAAGACCGAGAACGTGATCGCCGCCAAGCAGGCCGGTGTGAACAACTACATCGTGAAGCCTTTCAACGCCGATACCCTGAAGCAGAAGATCCAGGCCGTCATCGGCGGGTAAGGAGTGGTTGGGTTGGATCAGCTTCCGCAGCTTTCCGAGGAAGAGTTCGACCAGATCGAGGAAGCGATCGCCCGCACGACCAAGGGGCGAGCCTTCCTGCGCCGCTTCCACCGCCGAGCCCATGGGGCCGCGGCGGAGGAGGTGCGCAAGATGCTGCTGGAGTTCCGCAGCTCCTGGCATCAGCAGAGCGAGGTGGTGGAAGCCTCCAAGCACGTCGAGGTGCTGCGGCGCGAGCTGATGGAGATGGCTGCCTCCATCGAGCAGGCGCGGCGCGAGGTCGCGGCCCTGCGTCCGCCCGACGCCGGCGGCGACAAGATCATATCGGCGACCAACGAGCTGGACGCCATCGTCATCTCCACCGAACGCGCGTCCTTCGAGATCCTGAACGCCGCCGAGCGGCTGATGGACCTGTCGGGCAAGCTGAAGGCGGAGGGCGCCGACCCCGGCCTGTGCTCCGAGATCGAGGGGGAGGTGACCAACATCTTCACCGCCTGCTCGTTCCAGGACCTGACCGGCCAGCGCACCAGCAAGGTGGTCAACGCGCTGCGCTACATCGAGCAGCGCGTCAACGCGATGATCAACATCTGGGGCGTCGAGAAGCTCGCCGGCCTCCAGGTCGCGCCCGAGAACACGGACACCCGGCCGGACGCCCATCTGCTGAACGGTCCCCAGCTCGACGGCCTCGGCGTCAGCCAAGCCGACGTGGACAGCATGTTCGACAGCCCGGCGATGGCGGCACCGCCCCCGCCGCCGGCTCCCGAACCGCCGCCCGCTCCGTCTCCTGCCGACGCCCCGGCGGCGGCCCAGGCCGGAGCCAAGGCGAGTCAGGCCGACATCGACAGCCTGTTCGACAGCCCGGCTCCAGCTCCGGCAAAGGCCAGCCAGGCCGACATCGACAGCCTGTTCGACAGTCCGGCCCCCGCTCCGGCCGCGGCTCCGCCGCCACCCGCTCCGGCTGCGGCCCCCGCCGCGAAGAAGCCGGTGCCGAAGCCCGCCTCGGCGGCCAAGCCCGCTCCGAAGCCGGCCGCCAAGCCTGCGGCCGCCCCGCCGCCCGCGGCGGACGAGCCTCCGGCGCCGCTGGATCAGGCGGCCATCGACGCGCTGTTCGGCTGACCTCCCGGTCAACAAGACGGTTCGGCGTCGGATTTGTGAAGAGTTGCCGCCGCGCCAGACGGCCGGCGCATTGGGACCTGAAGTTTGCTATGACAATCGTCGCCCGCCGGGTCGATGCCGGCCTTGGCGGGCAGTCCTGACCAGACGGGCCGGCGTGCGCGGATGCCCCGGACGTCCCTTCGGAAAGAGGCGCAGCCCGCATGAGGAATCTCTCGAAACCCTTCATGGCGGAGCTTCAGAAGGCCCGCCGGACCGGCAACCCCTACCAGGGGGTGGTGGATGACGCCGCCGCCCTGGCGCCGGCGCTGGCCTCGCTGCCGTCCGGCCCGGTCACCGTGGACAACAGCGACGTCATCCGCGCCATCAGCGATCTCGGCGCGAAGCTCGACCGCTTCCTGACCATGGACGCCCAGCAGATCGACCAGATCCAGGTCGAGATCGCCGACATCTCGGGCCGCATCAAGGCCACCAAGGTGGAGATGGCGGCGATCCGCCACCCGCTGGCCGGCGACGACAAGTTCGTGCAGGCGTCGCAGGAACTGAACGCCGTCGTCTCGGCGACGGAGGCCGCCACCAACACGATCATGGCCTGCGCCGAGGAGCTGGAGGAGGTCGTTCACGAGCTGAAATCGTCGCTGCCGGAGGGCTACCACGCCGACCGCGTCAACGACATGAACGACGTGATCGTCCGCATCTACGAGGCCTGCAACTTCCAGGACCTGACCGGCCAGCGCATCACCAAGGTCGTCCGCGCCCTGTCCTTCATCGAGGAGCGCGTCGACGCCATGATGAGCCACTGGAACAAGCGCGAGTTCGAGGCGATGCCGTTGCCGCCCACCGTCACCAAGATGGACGAGACGCTGGAGCTGCACGGCCCGGCCGACCATCAGGAGATGGGCAACATCAGCCAGGCCGACATCGACGCCCTGTTCGGCTGATCGGTTCGGCTGACCGGACCCCGCTTCCCGCCTTTCAATCCGGGCGCCCGGCCGCGTCATGGCGGCGAGGTTCGAAATTTGTTCGCCGAAGCGGCTTGCCGCCCCCGCGCCCCGGCGTGCTATATAGGGCCAACTTCGAAAGCATCGCGACGACCATGCCCCGCCGTTTTTCCCGTCTGCCGCTTGCGGCCCTCCTCCTGGCTTCCGCCCTGACCGCCTGCTCCTCGACCAAACCCGAGGACCAGTATGTCGAGCGACCGGCCGAGCAGATCTACCAAGAGGCCGACGCCGCCATGCGGGAGGAGCGGTTCAAGGTGGCCGCCAAGCTCTATGACGAGGTGGAGCGCCAGCACCCCTATTCCGAATGGGCGGGCAAGGCGCAGATCATGGCGGCCTACGCCCATTACCAGGATCTGAAGTACGACGACGCGATCCTGGCGCTCGACCGCTACATCCAGCTCCATCCGGGCAGCCCGGACGTCGCCTACGCCTACTACATGCGGGCGCTGTCCTATTACGAGCAGATCACCGACGTCCGCCGCGACCAGCGCATGACCCGTCTGGCGCTCGATGCGCTGTCGGAGGTCGTGCGCCGCTTCCCGGACAGCCAGTACGCCCGCGACGCCAAGATCAAGATCGACCTGACCAACGACCATCTCGCCGGCAAGGAGATGGAGGTCGGGCGCTTCTATCTGAAGCAGCGCCAGTACACCGCCGCCATCGGCCGGTTCCGCATGGTGATTGAAAACTACCAGACCACCTCCCACGTCCCTGAGGCGCTGCACCGGCTGGTGGAGTGCTATCTGGCGCTGGGAATCACGGACGAGGCGAAGACCGCCGCCGCCGTGCTCGGCCACAACTTCCCCGGCAGCGAATGGTACACGGACAGCTACGCACTGCTGGTGGACGCCAACGTGCGTCCGGAGCGAAACGAGAAGTCCTGGATCAGCAGAGCCTGGAGCTCCCTGTTCTAGGACGATCCATGCTGGCGTCGCTGACGATCCGGGACGTTGTCCTGATCGAACGGCTGGGGCTGGGCTTCCGCAAGGGGCTGTGCGTCCTCACCGGCGAGACCGGCGCGGGCAAGTCGATCCTGCTCGACGCGCTGGGTCTGGCGCTGGGCGCACGGGCCGATTCGGGCCTCGTCCGTCACGGCGCCGATCAGGCGTCGGTGACGGCGGAGTTCGATCTGTCCGGCGACCATCCGGCACTGGCCATCCTCAAGGAGCAGGGACTCGACCCCGAGGAGCGGCTGGTCGTCCGCCGCACCGTCAGCGCCGACGGACGCAGCCGCGCCTGGGTCAACGACCAGGCGGTCGGCGTCGGCCTGCTCAAGCGGCTGGGCGAGGAGCTGGTCGAGGTCCATGGCCAGTTCGACGCCCACGGCCTGCTGAATCCGCAGACCCATCGCGGCGTGCTGGACGCCTACGCCGGGCTGGCCGCCGAGGCCGCGCAGGTCGCCGCCACCCACCGCGCCTGGAGGCAGGTCGAGGACGCGCGCGCCAACGCCGCCGCCGAGATCGCCCGCGCCCGCTCGGAAGAGGAATATCTTCGCCACGCCGTGGCCGAGCTGGACGCTCTGGCCCCCAAGGCCGGCGAGGAGGAGGAACTGGCCGAGACCCGGGCCGTGCTGATGCACCGGGAGAAGCTGGTCGACGCCCTGAACGCCGCCTATGCGGAGCTGTCGGGCGACCGCGGGGTGGAGCGCGCCCTGTCCTCGGCCATCCGCACGCTGAGCCGCATCGCCGACAAGGCCGCCGGCAAGCTCGACCCGGTCATCGCCGCCCTGGACCGCGCCGCGACCGAGGCGGGGGAGGCCATCGCCGGTCTCCAGGCCGTCTCCTCCGACGTGGACATGGACCCGCAGGCGCTGGAGAAGCTGGAGGAGCGGCTGTTCGCCCTGCGCGCCGCCGCCCGCAAGCACGGGGTGGACGTGGACGCGCTGGCCCCGCTGCGCAAGGACATGGCCGACCGGCTGCTGCTGATCGAGGACCAGGGCGACCTGCTGGCCCGCCTCGCCCGCGAGGCCGAGGTGGCCCGCGACGCCTACCGCAAGGCCGCCGAGTCGCTGAGCCGGGAGCGCCAGCAGGCCGCCGGCCGTCTGGACGCCGCCGTTGCCACGGAACTCGCCCCGCTGAAGCTGGAAAAGGCGAAGTTCCGCACTCTGGTCGAGCCGCTGGCCGACGAATCGAACTGGACCGCCGCCGGCATGGACCGCGTGGCCTTCCAGGTAGCCACCAACCCCGGCTCGCCGCCGGGCGCGCTGAACAAGATCGCGTCGGGCGGCGAGCTGGCGCGCTTCATGCTGGCGCTGAAGGTGGTGCTGGCCCAGACCTCGACCGTCGGCACGCTGGTGTTTGACGAGGTGGACACCGGCATCGGCGGCGCCGTCGCCGCCGCCGTGGGCGAGCGGCTGAAGACGCTCGGGCAGGGGCTCCAGGTCCTGGTGGTCACCCACAGCCCGCAGGTCGCCGCGCGCGGCTCCATCCACCTCAAGGTCCAGAAGTCGGTGAAGGGCGAGCAGGTGACGACCGGCGTGGTCGAGCTGGATGGCGACGACCGCCGCGAAGAGATCGCCCGCATGCTGTCCGGCGCCACCGTCACCGCCGAGGCCCGCGCCGCCGCCGACAGCCTGATCGCCGGGCGCGGGTAGTGGAATGCCTCTATCCCCTCTCCCCTCTGGGGAGAGGGTTAGGGTGAGGGGGTTGCGCTTTTGCCGGACGAACCGCTATGCACACCCCCCTCACCGGCCCTTCGGGCCACCCTCTCCCCTGAGGGTAGAGGGCTAAATCCTCCATCCAGGTCACAGCAATCGCCCGCAGCGGTCATACGGCGGCCACAGCAAAACACGCATAGTCCAGCCTTGCGCGCCCGGCGACGGGCGCCGTTCGCCCAAGAACGAACAAGGTTGGCAAGATGTCGAACAGCTCCGCTTCCGCCGGCAACGTCGTCGTGATCGACAGCGGCCTGTCCTCCGCCTGGAACACGGGCCGGCTGGTCTATCAGTATGACTTCTACGGAAACGACAACGACGTCATGGTCGCCAACGCGAACACGCACGGCGCCCTGGTCACCGCGGAAATCCTGGAGAACGCGCCGGACGTCGGCATCATCGCGCTGAAGGTCATGCCCGACGACGGCAGCGGCGCCAGCGAGGCCAACATCGAGAAGGCCCTGCAGTGGGTCGTCGCCAACGCCGACGCCTACAACATCACGGCGGTGAACCTGTCGCTGGGCGGCGGCGCGCAGACGACCGCGGCCACCACCTCGATTTCCGACGAGCTGGCCGCTCTGGCCGCCAAGCGCGTGCTGACGGTGGCCGCCGCCGGCAACAGCGGCGACGGCGGGGTGTCGCAGAGCGTGTCCAGCTACTCCGCCGACGTGAACCAGATCTGCGTCTCGGCCTCCACCGGCGACGGCGCCTTCCCGTCCTGGGCGCAGCGCAGCCCGACCCTGACCGACGTCTGCGCCGACGGCACCGACGTGCGGATCACCAACCTGTCGGGCGTCACCTACACGGCCAACGGCTCCTCCTTCGCCGCCCCGGCGGTCACCGCGGCGGTGGCGCGGGCGCAGCAGGCCTGGGTGGAGCAGACCGGCACCCGGCTGACCCAGGACGAGTTCCTCGACCTCGCCCGCAGCACCGGCAAGGCCATGGGCACCGCCGGCTATTTCGAGCTGGACACCGACGCCCTGCTGGCCAAGATCGCCCAGTCCGCCCCGGTGGCGACGGCGCAGAGCGCCACGACGATCACCGTCAACGCCTCCGGCGCGCCGGCCGGCGGGGTGAACGCCCATTTCAAGCTGCTGGTCGACGGCAAGACGGTGGGGCAGGCCACGGTGGATTCGGCGGCGAAGGATTTCAGCTTCACCACCAACCTGACCGCCGAGCAGGCGCACAAGGTTCAGGTCCAGTACGACAACGACGGCTTCGTGAACGGCCAGGACCGCAACCTGTTCGTCCACAAGGTCACCATCAACGGCACGGCGCACAGCCCGACCGCCGCCAACGTCACCTATGACAAGGGCGCGCTCGACGGCAAGGACGTGGTCAAAGGCCAGTCGTCCATGTGGTGGGGCGGCACGCTGGTCGTCGATGCCCCGGCGAAGGACTTCCCGGCCCAGAATGTCCCGGTTGGGGCGGCGCCCGCCAACACGACCATCACGGTCAACGCCTCCGGCGCGCCGGCCGGCGGGGTGAACGCCCATTTCAACCTGCTGGTGGATGGCCAGAAGGTCGGCGAGGGCATGGCCGGCACCGCGGCCAAGGATTTCACCTTCGCCACCAACCTGACCGCCGACCACGCCCACAAGGTCCAGGTGCAGTACGACAACGACGCCGTGGTGAACGGGCAGGACCGCTCGCTGTTCGTCAATAAGGTCACCATCAACGGCCACGCCGTCGCCCCCACGGCGTCGAACGTCACCTACGACAAGGGCGCGCTCGACGGGAAGGACGTGGTGAAGGGGCAGGCCGGACTGTGGTGGAACGGCACGCTGGTCGTCGATGCCGACAAGTCCTGGTTCCCCTCCACCATCGGGACGGGCGCCACCGGGACGGGCGCCGTGGCGTCGGCCCTTTCCACCGACCATTCCGCGGCCGGCCAGGACACCGTGTGGCAGCATCTCGTCGCCCAGGGTCTGGAGGCGGCGGCCCCGTCGCACGGGGACCACACGACGGCGCTGTACGAGGCCGTCCCGTCGATGGACGCCTACACCCACGCCGCGGCCCTGGCGGAGCACCATTCCGACCCGCTGCATCCGTTCGACGCGGTTTGAGGGCGGGGCCGGTCTGAGGGCGGCCCCCCGTCACGAAGGACCGTTCCGCCTCGTCCTGTGTGGGGTGCTGTCCGGCCGGTGCGCGGTCTTCGCGCGTGCCGGCCGCCCGCTGGCGCCGGTCACGCCGCCACGCGCAGGGACATCATGTGCGACAGGAACTTGTCGAGCGCGGCGCGCAGTTCCTCCGCCGTCCCGGTCAGCCGCGCGGTGGTGTGGAAGGCGTCCTCGACCGACACCATGACCGACCGCGCGCCGTCGGCGAGGTGTCCGGCCTCCTCGGACATGCGCTCGGCGGAACGGCTGGCCTCATGGATGTTCTCGGCGATCTCCCGGGTCGCGTCGTTCTGCTGGCCCATGATGGACAGCACGTCCTGCGAATGGGTGCGCAGCGCCCCGACCACCGTGCCGATGCTGGCGATCTCGTCGCGGGTCCGGCCCGTTGCGCCGTCGATCTCCTGAAGCAGGCGGGTGATGTCCTCCGTCGCTCCGGCGGTCTGCTTGGCGAGCACCTTCACCTCCGCCGCGACCACGGAGAAGCCGCGCCCGGCCTCGCCGGCGCGGGCCGCCTCGATGGTGGCGTTCAGCGCCAGCAGGTTGGTCTGGTTGGCGATGGCGTTGATCAGCTTCAGCGTCCCGCCGATCCGCCCGGCGATCCCGGCCAGCGCGGTGACCGCCTCGGTCGAGCGCTGGGTGGCGGCCTGCGCGTCGTCGACGATGGAGAAGGCGCTTTCCATGCGCGACACCACGCTGTGGTTGGTGGCGGTCAGCTCCTCGGCGGCGGCGGCGATGGCGCGGGCGTTGCTGGCCGTGCCGGACACCGCGCCGGTCAGATGCTCCGTGCGCACGCCGGTGTCCTGGGCGATGCCGCGCACCGCGCCGGTCGCCGCGTTGACCGCCGCCGCCGAGTGGCCGACGGTCTCGATGGCGCCCTGCACCGTGTCCCGGAAATTCTCCGCCAGTTCCACCAGCATCCGGTTGGTCATGGTCATCACGGCGGTGCTGTAGGCGTCGAAGGACAGGTCGAGGTCGAGAAAGATCGCGGTTTCCACCGCCCCCATGATCCTCATGGCCCGCGGCGCGTCGCGGCGGTGGCGCTCGCCGACCAGCGCGCCCAGCCGTCCGAGGACGAGCCGGTAAGCCCCGAAATACCAGCGCGGGTGCAGGCCGATGCGGTAATGCGCTTGGCCCACCGCCTTCACGCGCGTCAGATAGACATCGTCAAAGCTGCCGGAGAACAGGTGCCGCCAGTGGTTGACCTGCGCGTCCTTCAACCGCTCCAGCGACTTCCCGTCCAGGATCTTTCTGAGGTCGGGAATGGCGAGGAGGTGATCGTAGAAGTCCTTGAGGATCACCGGCAGCTGAGGCTCGGCGATGCTCCAGGCTTCCTTCAGAAGCGTCGCCGTTTCACCGCCGATCCGCAGAAAGGAGAGGCGGTCCTGAATGCCGCCTTGAGTACCGCCTTGAATGCCGCCTTGAATGCCGCTGTCCATGGTCTTCGTCTCGTTGTTCTTGGTTGGCGTGCGTTGAGCCGCGGCACGTCCGGGGCTCCTCCCGGCGGATCGCCGCTTGGCCATCACCATGAAGAGAGTATGGGCATGACAGTTTTACCAATTGGTTTCGCGCTCTGTTGCAGCATTGAAAAATGCTGGAGCTATCGAACTGCTTGCTGTCATAAGTGAAAAACAAGGAAATAAGATCATTTCCCGTTATCACTCCTTGCCGTGGTCATAGGAAATACGACCAGTTCTCAAGGCGCTGAAAATCTTTGAAAAGATGGTGCGGAGCGCAGGTGTTCCGTCGTCCGGGGATTTGCCGACGGAACGTTCTAATACTCCTGTATGCGACAAGCGGGCGCAGGCTTATGCCGGTCTCAGGCAGCGCGCTTCCAGGGCTGCCAGCCGCCCAGGCGAAGTCCGATGGCGATGCCGGTGAAGGGAATGCGCAACTCCAGATCGCGGGGCTGGAAGAAGGTCAGGCGTTCCGGCGCGCCGGTGGGGCCGTATTCCAGGCGGGCGCCCTTCGGCTCCTCCGCGAACTCGTCGCTCATCACCTGCCAGATCTCCAGATCGTCCCCGTGGTTGGTGATCTTGTACTGGCCGCAGCGCCAGACCGGGGCCTCGCCCACGCCGCCCTCGACCACCTTCTTGTCGCCGTCCATCTTCACGTCGCCCACCCCGGCGGCGCGGCCCGACATGGACGGCCCCTGGCTTTCGGCACGGAAGCCCAGCCGCAGCCAGGCGGAACGGGTGCGCGGGATCATCCGGCGCAGCAGGCGCGCATCCTCCGTCGCGAATTGGTCGGGATCGTCGTACAGGATGCGGTCAAGCGCCGCGGCGATGACGAATCGATCGTCGATGGTCAGGCTGCCGGCGGTCAGGTTGCCGGGGGTCGCACGGCTGGTCGGCTCGGTCATACAGCACATCCGTTCACGGGCGCCGGCTCATCATACACGCAACCTCAGCACCCCCGCAGCTTTCTAGGTCTGCCCGATGGCGGCGGTTTCAAGGGTGGTGCGCGCGGGATCGAATGCCAGTCCGGCTCAAGGCCGGACTCCACGGCGCGTCCCTGCGGCGCTATGCTGCGCCCCCGGCGGCGCCCGCCGATCCAGCGCCGTCCACACGAGAAGGCACCGAAGAGACCCGCCATGAACGACCTGTTCGACACCCCCGCCGCGCTCCGCAGCATCTCCGTGGAGGAGCTGACGGTGGAGCAGGCGCAGGCGGAACTGGCCGCGCTGGCCCAGGAGATCGCCCACCACGACCGGCTTTACCACCAGCAGGACAAGCCGGAGATTTCCGACGCCGACTATGACGCGCTGGTCCGCCGCAACAACGGGATCGAGGCGCGCTACCCGGAGCTGCGCCGGGCCGACTCGCCGTCGCTGCGCGTCGGCGCCGCCCCGTCGGCGGCCTTCCGCAAGGTGCGGCACGCGCTGCCCATGCTGTCGCTCGGCAACGCCTTCGAGCCGGAGGAGGCGCACGAGTTCGTCGCCCGCGTCCGCCGCTTCCTCGGCCTGTCCGACGACGCGCCGCTGGAGTTCGTGGCCGAGCCGAAGATCGACGGGCTGTCCTGCTCGCTGCGCTACGAGAACGGCCGGCTGGTCCTGGCCGCCACCCGCGGCGACGGGACGGAGGGCGAGGACGTGACCGCCAACGTCCGGACCATCAAGGATGTGCCGCAGACCCTGGAGGCGCCGTTCCCCGCCGTCCTGGAGGTGCGCGGCGAGGTCTACATGAACCGCGACGACTTCCTGGCCATGAACCGCGCCTACGCGGAGCGGGGGGAGGACCTGTTCGCCAACCCGCGCAACGCCGCCGCCGGATCGCTGCGCCAGAAGGATTCGACGGTCACCGCGTCGCGGCCGCTCTGCTTCTTCGGCTATGCGTTGGGCGAGCTGTCGGAGCCGATCGCCGACACCCAGTGGGGCATCCGCGAGCGGCTGCGCCATTGGGGCTTCTCGCTGAACCGCCCGGCCAACCTGTGCAACGGCGCCGAGGCGCTGCTGACCCATTACCGCAAGATCGGGGAGGAGCGCTCGGCGCTGCCCTTCGACATCGACGGGGTGGTCTACAAGGTCAACAGCCTGGAGCTTCAGCAGCGGCTGGGCTTCGTCAGCCGGGCGCCGCGCTGGGCCATTGCCCACAAGTTCCCGGCCGAGCAGGCGCAGACCCGGCTGAAGGGCATCACCATCCAGGTCGGCCGCACCGGCGCCCTGACCCCGGTGGCCGAACTGGAGGACATCACCGTCGGCGGCGTGGTGGTCAGCCGCGCCACCCTGCACAACGAGGACGAGATCGCCCGCAAGGACGTCCGCATCGGCGATCTGGTGACCGTCCAGCGGGCCGGCGACGTGATCCCGCAGATCGTCGGGGTGGTGGAGGGGCAGCGCCCCGACGACGCTGTGCCCTACGTCTTCCCCGACCATTGCCCGGTCTGCGGCAGCCTCGCCGTGCGCGAGCCGGACGAGGCGGTGCGCCGCTGCACCGGCGGGCTGATCTGCGCCGCCCAGGCCAAGGAGCGGCTGCGCCATTTCGTGTCGCGCAACGCCTACGACATCGAAGGGCTGGGCGAGAAGACCATCGAGGAGTTCTGGGAGGACGGGCTGATCCGCTCCCCCGTGGACATCTTCACGCTGGAGCGCCGGGTGGCGGCGGGCGAGATCGCCATCCTCGGCCGTCCCGGCTGGAAGGAGAAGTCGGTCGAGAACCTGTTCGCCGCGATCAACCAGCGGCGCGAGCGCATCGACCTGCACCGCTTCATCTTCGCGCTGGGCATCCGCCACATCGGCGAGGTGACCGCCAAATCGCTGGCCCGCCATTACGGCTCCATCGACGGCTGGCTGGAGGGGATGGAGCGCGCCGTCGCCACCATGCCGGGCGAGGCGTGGCGCGACCTGCACGCGCTGAACGGGCTCGGCCCGGTGAAGGCCGACGCTCTGCTCGCCTGGTTCGCCGATCCGGAGAACCTGCCGAAGCTGGACTTCTACGCCGGTCAGGAGGCGCTGCGGCTGGACAGCGTCATCAAGCTGCTGGGCATCAAGAAGGTGGACAGCCGGGCCGCCCAGGCGCTGGCCGAGCGCTACGGCGCCTTGGCGGAGTGGAAGGCGGCGATGCTCGCCGCGGTCGGCGCGCAGCCCGGTCCCGGCTGGGGCGAACTGGTCGCCATCCCCGACGTGGGCGAGGTCGCCGCGGAGGAGCTGGCCGGCTTCTTCCAGGAGGAGCGCAACCGCGCCATCATCGACGACCTGCGGGCCACCGGCGTGCGGGTGGCCGACGCCGAGCGCCCGAAGGCGGCCAGCGGCTCCCCCGTCGCCGGCAAGACGGTGGTCTTCACCGGCACCCTGGAGACCATGACCCGCACCGAGGCGAAGACCCGCGCCGAGTCGCTGGGGGCCAAGGTCGCCGGCTCGGTTTCGGCCAAGACCGACTACGTCGTCTGCGGGGCAGACGCGGGCAGCAAGGCCGCCAAGGCACGCGACCTGGGCGTGACCATCCTCAGCGAACAGGAGTGGGCGGAGCTGATCGCCGGCTGAACGCCGTTTGGCCTTGGGGGCGGAAGGGGAGGGTCGGCGCGGCTGAGTGCCGCGTTGACGCCCCTCACCGCTGGTCCCATAAAGGGTCGAAGCCCTAAAAGAAAAACGAGGCGGAGGATCGCTATGGACTCCATTCAATGGTCGCGCTGGATGAGCGTCGGCATCGAAGAACTCGATGAGGATCATCGCGTTCTCGTGGACATCGTCAACAAGCTGGGCACGGACGAGAACCGCGCCTCTCCTGACGTCGTCGAAGCGATCCTCGACGAGCTGATCCATTACACCAAGGATCACTTCGCACGCGAAGAAGCGCACATGGCCCAGGCCAACTACCCGACCTTCGCCGCGCACAAGGCTCTGCACGACAGCCTGACGCGCAACGTCGAATCCTACCGCGAGCGCTTCCACGCCCAGCGCGACACCATCACGGGCGACGCGGTGTTCGAGTTCTGCGCCGACTGGCTGGGCCAGCACATCCTGAAGGAAGACACCCGCTTCGGCGCCTACGCCGCGGAGCAGTGAGTGGTCTCATGTCCCCTCTCCCGTCCCGGGAGAGGGAAGGGGCCCACGCTGGTGGCGTGGGACGGGTGAGGGTGGTGGCAAGGATCAGCCCTTGATCCTCGCACGACCCTCATCCGCCCGTTGCGTGGGCGTCCTCTCCGAAAGCGGGAGAGAGGATTTTGGCGGCGTCAACTCAGGTGAAGTCTTAAAAACACCACATAAAATATTGATATAATTTAATACTTCTACGATTTCGGGAGAGCGGCGCGGACATGAAGTCCTTCCACTCCCGGAAGGGGAGGGGAGTGCGCGCGAGACCCCTCAGGCGCGAGCGCGGAAGGGGAGGGGGGTTGAGAAAAACGAAAATGCCCTCCCCGGAAGGGGAGGGCAGGGGCAAACCCGGCGTGTGAGGTGCGTCTTAGGCGACGGCGAGCCGCTCGGTCGCGTGCCAGACGGCGCCCGGCAGAGCCGTGCTCGGCGGGGTCTCGTAGCACCAGGCGCTGGTGTCGGCGAACAGAGCGCGCAGCAGCAGGTTGTTCAGGGCGTGGCCGGAGCGGACGCCGTGGAAGTGGCCGACGAACATCGCGCCAGCCAGATAGAGGTCGCCAACGGCGTCCAGGATCTTGTGGCGCACGAACTCGTCGTCGAAGCGCAGGCCGCCCTCGTTCATCACCTCGTCGCCGGAGATGACCACCGCGTTGTCCAGCGAGCCGCCGCGGGCGAGGCCCATCTTGCGCAGGCCCTCGACCTCGTGCAGGAAGCCGAAGGTGCGGGCGGCGCTGATCTCGTCGCGGAAGGTCTCGGCGTCCAGCTCGACCTCGTGGCTCTGCTGGGCGATCGCCTTGCTGGCGAAGTCGATCTCGAAGCTGAAGCCCGTGGTGTGGTCCGGCGTGAAGGTGGCGCTCTTGTTGCCCTCGGTCACGGTGACCGGCTTCAGGATGCGGATGGCGCGGCGCGGCGCGTTCTGCGACACGGTGCCGACGCGCTCGATGGCCTCCACGAAGGGGGCGGCGCTGCCGTCCATGATCGGCACCTCGATGTTGTCCAGCGCGACCACGGCGTTGTCCACGCCGCAGCCGGCCAGCGCCGACATCAGATGCTCGATGGTGCCGATGGTGGTGCCGTGGGCGTTGCCGATGACCGTGCACAGCTTGGTGTCGACCACATGGTCCCAGCGCGCCGGGATCACCGCGGCGGGGCCGCTGAGATCGGTGCGCCGGAAGACGATGCCGCTGTTCGGCTCGGCCGGGGAAATCGTCAGGGTGACCGTCGCGCCCGTATGCAGCCCGACGCCCGAGCAACGCACCGGCTTCGCCAGGGTACGCTGCAGCATGCCTTCGGTCTTGATGCGATTCTGAGCCACGGTGTCTGTCCCGCTACAATCTTGGTCTTTGTGCGATCGGTCCGCGACTTGCCGCCGGTCTCCCTTGGGAGGGGCGGGTCAGCGCTTATGACCACATATGCTAGGTATCACTGCCCCCTGTGGACGACAAATCACTCTTTGTTACCGTTTGTTGCAGGGCGGTAGAGCGTCGTCGCCGGGCGCGAACCGGGGCGCTCCCCAGACACGAAAAGACCGCCCCCGGAGCGTTCTTGCGAAGCTCTGGAGGCGGTTGAAGTCTAACAGGTTGTGGATACCCGCCGATGCCACTTCGAAAGAGGCGGCGGCGACCGGCGGGTTGCTGTTGCCCTCAGATCAATTGGGCCAGCTTCGGTGACGCGTCAGTTGGCCTGACGGCGCAGGAAGGCGGGGATGTCCAGCGCTTCCTCGTCGATCCTCTGGGTGGTGCCGTCGACGCCCGTCGCCTGCGGGCGCGGGGCCTGCATCGGCGGCTGCGGCATCACCGGCTGCTGGTGCTGCGGCTGGTGCTGCTGGGGCTGATGGTGGTGCGGCTGATGCTGGGGCTGATGCTGCGGCTGGGGGGCCGGCTGCGGCGCCGGATCAGCCTTGCGGCCGGCCAGACCGGTGACCAGGCCGAACAGGAAGTTCGGCTTGCGGGCCGGCGGCTCCGCCTGGGCGGCGGCGGCGAGCTGGCTCGACATCGGGACCGAGGACTGGCGCGGGCCGGGATCGGCGGCCTTCGGGGCGATGAAGTGGCCGTCGCGGCGCTCGCTGTGCAGCGGACCGGTGGCGACGTTGCGGGCCGGGGCGTTCTCCACCGGCTGCATGCCGTCATGCCCCATCGGCATGTGCGGGTGGGGCGCATGCTGCGGGGCGTGCTGAACCATCGGGTCCATGGGCTGCTGGACCGGCTGCGGCGCCGGCTGCTGCACCGGAACGTGCTGCTGGAACTCCGACGGATGCGGCTGCTGGACCTGGGGCTGCGCGACTCCGCCCATCGGGCGCGGAGCCAGACCGGCGCCGGGGATCGCCGGGGCGACCTGACCGGGGGAGGCGAGCGGGGCCGGGGCGGCCTGGGTCAGGCCGGCGGCACCGGCGGGCTTCTTGGCGCCGCCGTTGCCGCCGTTGCGGTCGGAGACCAGCGACAGGTTGACCGGGTGCAGGGTGCGCGGGTTGGACATGGCCGCGGCGTCGATGCCGGTGGCGACCACCGACACGCGCATCACGCCGTCCAGCGAGCTGTCGAAGGTCGAGCCGAAGATGATGTTGGCGTCCGGATCGACCTCGTCGCGGACGCGGTTCGCCGCCTCGTCGACCTCGAACAGGGTCATGTCGTAGCCGCCGGTGATGTTGATGAGGACGCCGCGGGCACCCTTCATCGACACGTCGTCGAGCAACGGGTTGGAGATGGCGGCCTCGGCGGCCTCGATGGCGCGGCGCTCGCCGCCGGCTTCGCCGGTGCCCATCATCGCCTTGCCCATCTCGGTCATGACCGAGCGGATGTCGGCGAAGTCCAGGTTGATGAGGCCGGGCATCACCATCAGGTCGGTGACGCCGCGCACGCCGGAATGCAGAACGTCGTCGGCCATCTTGAAGGCGTCCGCGAAGGTCGTCTTCTCGTTGGCGATGCGGAACAGGTTCTGGTTCGGGATGATGATCAGCGTGTCGACGTACTGCTGCAGCTCGGCGATGCCCGATTCAGCCAGCCGCATGCGGTGCGCGCCCTCGAAGTGGAAGGGCTTGGTCACCACGCCGACGGTCAGCAGGCCGCGCTCGCGGGCGGCGCGGGCGATGACCGGAGCCGCACCCGTGCCGGTGCCGCCGCCCATGCCGGCGGTGATGAACACCATGTTGGCGCCTTCGAGGTGACCGATGATCTCCTCGAGCTGCTCCTCGGCGGAGGCGCGGCCGACGTCCGGCTTGGAGCCGGCGCCCAGGCCGCGGGTCATGGTGGTGCCGAGCTGGACGCGCTTCTCGCAGAGCGAGCCCTTGAGGGCCTGCGCGTCGGTGTTGCCGACCACGAAGTCAACGCCTTCGAGGTTGGACTTGATCATGTTGTTCACGGCGTTGCCGCCGGCGCCGCCGACACCGAAGACGGTGATGCGGGGCTTCAGCTCGGGTTCGATGCTGGGGATGGTCACGTTGATCATGTTATGGCCTCCACAACCTTTTGATTGGTTCGATGCTTTGCGTCGCGGGTTCTTTGCCCGGTTGGGTCCGGGTGGTGTTTTTAGGCAGGAATGCCGTGGTGCGGCGGGAGCCTTTTTGGGGCCGGGAACCTTTGCCGGTGGATCGTCATAGGTTCTCCCGCAGCCACAGGCCGACGCGCCCGAAGAACCCCGTGCCGGCGCCAGCCTCATGGCCCGCCACGGGAAGTTCCGCCGGATTGCGCACGGCGTGGAGAAGGAGGCCCGCGGCGGTCGAGTAGGACGGACCGCCTTGCGCCTCGTTCAGACCGGTGATCCGCGTCGGTCGCCCGATACGGACCTGTTTGTCCAGGATCAGCTGCGCCAACTCGCGCATACCCGGCAACTGGCTGGCGCCGCCCGTCAGGACGACGCGCCGGCCGACCAGCTTCGCGTAGCCGGAATGCTCCAGCCGCGAGCGGACATGCTCGAAGATCTCCTCCAGCCGCGGCTGGATGATGCGCACCAGATAGGATTTCGGCAGGTTGTTGGCGCCGAGGCGCTCCTCCTCGCCGACCTGGGGGACGTCGATCATCTCGCGCTCGTCGGCGGGGCTGGTGATGGCGCTGCCGTGCAGCGTCTTCATGCGCTCCGCATGGACGACCGGCGTGGTCAGCCCGCGCGCGATGTCGTTGGTGACGTGGTTGCCGCCCAGCCGGATGCAGTCCGACCAGACCAGCGTGCCTTCGGAGAAGACCGAGATCGTCGTGGTGCCGCCGCCCATGTCGATGCAGGCGGAGCCCATCTCCATCTCGTCGTCGACCAGACAGGCGAGGCCGGACGCGTAGGGGCTGGCGACTAGACCCTCGATGTCGAGATGGCAGCGGGCCACGCAGGTCTGCAGGTTGCGCACCGCCCCGGCAGGCGAGGTGATGACGTGGGCCTGGACGCCCAGCCGCTCGCCGTACATCCCCTTGGGGTCGCGGATGCCGCGGCTGCCGTCGAGCGCGAAGCCGACGGGGATCGCGTGGACCAGCGCTTGGTCCGGGCCGACCTGCAGGCTGCGGGCGTGGGCGAGCGCGCGGCGGACGTCGCTCTCCGTCACCTCCTGGCCGGAGACGGGGACCTCGGCGTTGAAGCCATGGGAAATCGGGGAGGACACGTTGACGATCACGTCGCGGATCGTCTCGTTGGCCATCTGCTCGGCGGCGTGGACGGCGGCGCCGATGGACGTCTCCGCCGCCTCCATGTCGATGATGGCGCCGGCGCGCACCCCCGTGGCGATCTGGTGGCCGATCCCCACGATGCGCACGGCCCCCGCATCCTCGACGCGGGCGATGAGGCAGCAGACCTTGGTCGAGCCGACGTCCAGCGCGGCGATGATCCCGCCGCGCGTGGCTCGTTTTGGCTTTTTCGCCCCGTTGAAGCCCATGTTCAGCACAACCCTATGGCCTCGATGCGTCCGGTCGTTCGTGAGTCAGGAAAAGCGGTGAGGAAGGATCACGTCTTCTTGCCCGGCTTCTTCTTGTTCTCCTCCTCCGTCCAGGGCAGGACGGCGGTGGCGGAGGTCTGCAGCACGGCGCGGTCGTTCTGGCGCAGGTCGATGGCCACGATGTCGCGGTCGAGGACCTGACCCGTCGCGTCCATCTCCGCCAACTGGCGCAGCGCGGACGGCATGCGGGCTTCCGGCAGTTTCACCACGACACCGTTCTTCAGCTTGAGATCCCAGCGGCGGTCGCCGACCCAGGAGGCGGCGCTCACCTTTTCGCGCAGCGCCGGCACGTTGTCGAGGGCCGCGAGCAGCTTCGGCACCTGCATCGGCGCGTTGGCGCCGACGACCTGCGGCAGCGTCTCGATCCGCCGGTTGCCGCGCCGCGCCAGCTCGGTGGCGTCGGCCAGCGGGCGGCCTTCACGGTCGATGACGGTGAACTTGCGGTCGTGCTGCCAGATCGCCATCGGCTGCCGTTCCGTCAGGCGGACGAACAGGATGTCGGGCAGGTGCCGCTCGATGGAAGCCGAGGCCACCCAGGGCAGGCTCTCCAGCTTCTCCTTGGCGTCGGCCAGCGTCACGGCGAGGATCGGGTCGCCGCGCTGCACGCCGAGCACGCGCAGGATCGAGGACGGCTCGGTCTCCGTCCGGCCCTCGACCAGCACGTCGGCGATGGCGAATCCGGCCGACGCGCTGGCCTGGATCAGGCTTTCGTGAAGCGCCGCGGTGGTCTCGGCGAAGGTGCCGCGCTGCCACGCCGACGCGGCCATGCCGGCGACGACCAGGACCGGCGTCAGCAGGATCGCCGCCTTGACCGCGGGACGGGTCCAGCGCGGCCAGGCGCGGCGGCGGTTGCCTTTCTGCGCCGACTTCGCCATGGCGCGCGGCGGCACCGGCATGTCGTCGCGGCCCCGGTTCGCAGAGCCCCCGAAACCGGCGCGGAACTGCGGATCGATGCTCAGTCGAGTTGACATGCGGCGTTCTCCACCATCCAAGCGACGAGAGCCCCGTAGGAGAGCCCCACGGCAGCGGCCTGTTCGGGAACCAGCGACAGCGGCGTCATGCCCGGCTGGTTGTTGATTTCCAGGAAAAAGAGTCCGTCGGTCCCACTTTTACGATCATCCCAGCGGAAGTCGCTGCGCGAAACGCCGCGGCATCCCAGGGTCCGGTGGGCCAGGACCGCCAACCTCTTGGCTTCTTCCGCGACATGCTCGGGAATCTGCGCGGGCACAGTATGAACGGCATGACCGGCGCTGTATTTAGCCGTGTAGTCATACACCTGTGCTTCGAAGCGGATCTCCGTCACGGTCAGGGGGCGGCACTCGCCGTCCAGCCCGCCCATAACGCCGACGGTCAGCTCGCGGCCCGGGATGAATTCCTCGACCAGGGCGCGCTCGCCGAAGGTCCAGGCGTCGCCAACCGGGCTGTTCTGCCCCTCGCGCACCAGCGTGACCCCGACGGTCGAACCCTCGTCCACCGGCTTGACGATGTAGGGGGCGGGCATCGGGTGGGCGCCGCCGGTCAGTTCGCCCTTGGTCAGGACGAGGCCCTTGGGCGAGCGCACGCCGACCGGGGCGAGCAGCGCCTTGGTCATCGCCTTGTCCATGGCGACGGCGGCGGCGCGCACGCCGGAATGGGTGTAGGGGATGCCGAGGAATTCCAGCACGCCCTGGATGGTCCCGTCCTCGCCGCCGCGCCCGTGCAGGGCGTTGAACACCGCGTCGGGACGCGGGTCGGTCAGCGCGCGCAGCAACCCCTCCAGGTCGCGCTGCACGTCCACCGCGGTGACGCGGTAGCCTTCCTCCTCCAGCGCCTTGGCGACGCCGGCGCCGCTGACCAGCGACACCTCGCGCTCCGCCGACCAGCCGCCCATCAGGACGGCGACATGCTTCTTGTGGGGGGTGGTCATGCGGACGCTCCTTCGCGGGCCACGCCGACCCGCTTGATTTCCCACTCCAGCGTGACGCCGGAGGTCTCGAACACCCGGCGCCGGACCTCTTCGCCCAGCGCCTCCAGTTCCGCCGCGGTGGCGGTGCCCTGGTTGATGAGGAAGTTGCAGTGCTTCTCCGACACCTGCGCACCGCCGATGGCGAGGCCGCGGCAACCGGCCTTGTCGATCAGCTCCCACGCCTTGTGGCCCGGCGGGTTCTTGAAGGTCGAGCCGCCGGTGCGCGAGCGGACCGGCTGGGTGTCGGCGCGCTGGTCGGAAATCTCCGCCATGCGCCGCGCGATCGCCGCCGGGTCGCCGGCCGGGCCGCGCAGGGTGGCACCGGTGAAGATCACGTCCTCCGGCACCCCGGCGTGGCGGTAGGTGAAGCCCATGCCGGCGTTGTCATAGTCCACGCGCTCGCCGCGGCGGGTCACGCCCCGGGCGGAAACCAGCACGTCCTTGATCTCGTGGCCGTAGGCACCGCCGTTCATGCGCAGCGCGCCGCCGATGGTGCCGGGGATGCCCGACAGGAACTCCAGCCCGGCGACGCCGGCGTCGCGCGCCACGGCGGCGACGTTGAGGTCGAGCGCCGCGGCGCCGGCCTCCAGCGTCAGCCCGTCCGCCGCGATGCCGGCGAAGCCACGGCCCAGCCGGATCACCACGCCGGGAACGCCGCCGTCGCGGATCAGCAGGTTGGAGGCGACGCCCAGCACCGTCACCGGCACGTCGTCCGGCAGTCCGGCCAGGAAGCCGGCCAGATCGTCGGCGTCCTCCGGCCGGAACATGACCTCAGCCGGACCGCCGACGCGGAACCACGTCACGTTGGCCAGCGGCGCCGCGGCGGTCAGCCGTCCGCGGCAGGCGGGCATCCGGTCGATGAGGGAGACGGTGGTGGTTGTCATCGGAGAAAACCCGTCACGCCTTGCCCGACAGCTTGTCCAGCTCACCTGGCAGGGCGTTGGCCCACTGGGTGATGTTGCCGGCGCCCAGGCAGACCACGAGGTCGCCCGACCGCGCGATCTCGCGGACCAGCTGCGGCAGCTCGTCCGGGCCGTGCAGGGCGAGCACCTGACGGTGGCCGTGCATGCGCAACCCCTCGACGAGGCTGTCGCGGTTGACGTTCTCGATCGGCTGCTCCCCGGCGGCGTAGACGTCGGCCACGATCACCGCGTCGGCGTCGTTGAAGCAGGTGCAGAATTCCTCGAACAGGTTGGCGAGGCGCGAATAGCGGTGCGGCTGGACGACGGCGATGGTGCGGCCGGTGCCGGCGGTTCGGGCGGCCTTCAGCACGGCGGCGATCTCCACCGGATGGTGGCCGTAATCGTCGATGACGGTGATGCCGTTCGAACTCGCCGGTCTTGGTGAAGCGGCGCTTGACGCCCTGGAACTTCGCCATGCTGTCGCGCATCACCACGTCGGGCAGGCCCATCTCGTTGCCCACCGCGAAGCAGGCCAGCGAGTTCTGGACGTTGTGCGGCCCGTACATCGGCAGGCGGACGCCGATGATGGTCCGGCTCTCCCCGGTGTGGCGGTCGTCGATCACCACGTCGTACTCGGCCCCCTCGGTGCCCAGCCGCATGTTCACGGCGCGCACGTCGGCCTGCGGGCTGAAGCCGTAGGTGATGATGCGGCGGTCCGACACGCGCGGGATCATCGCCTGCACCTCGGGATGGTCGATGCAGAGCGCCGCGAAGCCGTAGAAGGGGATGTTCTGGACGAAGCTGTCGAAGGCGGCCCGCATGTTGTCGAAGGTGCCGTAATAGTCGAGATGCTCGGGGTCCATGTTGGTGACCACGGCGATGCAGGCCGGCAGCTTGATGAAGGTGCCGTCGCTCTCATCCGCCTCGACGACCATCCAGTCGCCGGAGCCGAGCCGCGTGTTGGTGCCGTAGGCGTTGATGATGCCGCCGTTGATGACCGTGGGGTCGAGGTTGGCGTGCTCCAGCATGTTGCCGACCATCGAGGTCGTCGTGGTCTTGCCGTGGGTGCCGCCGATGGCGATGGCCCATTTCAGGCGCATCAGCTCGCCCAGCATCTCGGCGCGGCGGACGACCGGGACCAGGGCGGCGCGGGCGGCGACGACCTCAGGGTTGTCGCGCTTGACGGCCGAGGAGACGACGACGACCGCGGCCCCGGCGATGTTCTCCGCGCGGTGGCCGATGCTGATCTGGATGCCCAGCCCGCGCAGCCGCTTGACGTTGGCGCTCTCCGCCAGGTCGGAACCCTGGACGGTGTAGCCGAGGTTGCGCAGCACTTCGGCGATGCCGCTCATGCCGATGCCGCCGATGCCGACGAAATGGATGGTGCCGATCGAGAGGGGGAGGGCGCGCATGTCTGGATTACTTTCCGCGGCGGAGCATCAGGCTGAGGGTGGCGTCCACGGCCATGTCGGACAGGCCGTAGGGAAGGGGCTGGGAACCGATCGTGACGTGCAGGCGGTCGCGCAGGAAACCGGCGCCGGCGCGCGGCAGCAGCGGGCATTCCGGCCGGTTGCTCCAGGCGCCTTCGGTCCGCGTCATGTCCGCCGGCCAGTCGCCCAGGGACCGGGACGGCCGGGACGAGCGGGGGCGTGCGATGGTGCTGCGCGTTGCCTTGATCATTCCGCGGCTTCCTTGGTTCGGGCGTGGTTCGGGTTGGCGATCATGTCGAGCACGGCGTCGGCCAGCCGGCGCGCGGCGTCGGCCATGCCCCAGCCGTGGGCGGCCTGAGCCGCGGCGGTCAGCGCGTCCGGCGATTCCAGCAGGTCCTTCAGGCGGGCGGCGAGCGCGTCGGCGGTGAAGTCCGGCTGCGCCATCACCCAGGCGGCCCCGGCGGCGGCGAGCTGCCGCGCGTTGGCCGTCTGGTGGTCGTCCATGGCATGGGGATATGGCACAAGAATGGCGGGGCGCCCGACGCAGGTCAGTTCGGCGATGGTCGAGGCGCCGGCCCGCGTGACGGCGAGATGGCAGGCGGCCAGCCGGTCCGGCACGTCGCGGAAGAAGCTCTCCAGCTCCAGCCCACCGAGGCCCATGCCGGCGTAAGCGGCGCGGGCGGCCTCCAGGTCCTCGGGCCGGCACTGCTGCGCCAGATGGATGCGGGCGCGCAGTTCGGCGGGCAGCCGGCCCAGCGCCTCGGGGATGACTTCGGAGAAGACGCGCGCCCCCTGGCTGCCGCCCATCACCAGGATGCGGACGGGGCCCCCAGGGGCGGAGGCGGAGGCGGGGGCGGGGACGGCGTAGGCGGCGTCGCGCTGGGCAGCGATGGCGGGGCGGACCGGGTTGCCGGTGCGGACGAGGCGCGGACGGTGCTCCTCCTTCACCGCGGCGACCTCGGGGAAGGCGACGGCGATGCGGCGCGCCGCGGCGGCGAGCATCCGGTTGGCGCGGCCCAGCACGGCGTTCTGCTCATGCAGCATCACCGGCACGCGCGCTTGCGCGGCGGCGTAGACCGTGGGGACGGAGGGGTAGCCGCCGAAGCCGACGACCGCCGCCGGCTTCAGGTGGCGCATCAGCGCGTTGGCGCCGAGCAGGCCGAGGCCCATCTGCCACGCCGCGTTCATCTTGGCCAGCAGGTTGCCGCCGGGGGCGGCGGAGCGGATGCGGTGGACCGTCACCTCCGGCAGGCTGTCGCCGAAGGCCTGGCCGCGCTTGTCGGTGACCAGCGCCACCGCCTCGCCGCGGGCCAGCAGCTCGCGCGCCAGCGCTTCCGCCGGGAAGAAGTGCCCGCCGGTGCCGCCGGCGGCGAGGATGATGGGGCGTTGGGTGGTGTCGGCCATCGTCGTCACTCCGCCGGGCCGAAGCGCTTGCGGGTCAGCGCCAGCACCATGCCCATGCCGAAGCCCAGCGCCAGCAGCGAGGAGCCGCCGTAGGAGATGAAGGGCAGCGTCATGCCCTTGGTCGGCATCAGATGCAGGGCGGAGCCCATGTTGATCGCCGCCTGGAGGCCGAACTGGATCAGCAGGCCGCTCGCCGCCAGCAGCACGAAGTAGTTGGTGTCGTTGAACACCCGCGCGAAGCCGCGCAGCACGATGAAGGCAAACAGGATGATGATGATCAGGCAGAAGATCAGCCCCATCTCCTCGCCGGCGACGGCGAAGATGAAGTCGGCGTGGCTGTCCGGCAGCGAATACTTCACCGTTCCCTGGCCGGGGCCGGTGCCCATCAGCCCACCGTTGGCGAAGGCCTCCAGCGAACGGCTGACCTGATAGGTGTCGCCGCTCGACGGGTCGAGGAAGCGGTTGATGCGGCTGTGGACGTGCGGCAGCGTGAAGTAGGCGCCGACGAGACCGGCGACGCCCAGCACGCCCAGGCCGCCGACCAGCATGATGTTCAGACCGGCCAGGAAGAACTGCGAGAACCACACCGCCGACACCACCACCGTCATGCCCAGGTCGGGCTGGAGCAGCAGGCCGCCGACGGTGAGGCCGTAGAGCAGGATCGACAGGATCGTGCCGGGAAAGCCGGGGTTGGTGCGCGACAGCGAGAACAGCCACGCCCCGACCACCGCGAAGGCCGGCTTCACGAACTCCGACGGCTGGATCGACAGGCCGGGGATATGGATCCAGCGCCGCGCGCCCTTGATCTCCACGCCGACGACCAGCGTCGCGTAGACCATCGCCACCGCGATCAGGAAGACCACCAGCGCCGCCCGCCGTACGCCGCGCGGGCTGAGCAGCGAGACGCCGCACATGATGGCGACGCTGGGGATCAGCATCATCAGGTGGCGTTCGACGAAGTAGAAGGTGTCCTGGATGCCGATGCGCTCCGCCACCGGCGGGCTGGCCGCGGTGATCAGGACCGTGCCGAGCGCCATCAGCACCGCCAGCGCGGCGAGCTGCCAGCGGTCGACCGTCCACCACCAGCGGCCGAAGATGGATTGGTCGGTGCGGTCGAAGGTCATCATCAGGCGCGGTCCCCCGGAACGGCGTTGCCTTCGAGGCGGTTCACGGCGTCGGCGAAGGCCTCGCCGCGCTTCTCGAAATTCGCGAACTGGTCCCAGGAGGCGCAGGCCGGCGACAGCAGCACGCAGGCGCCGGGCAGCGCCTCGGCCAGCGCCAGCTCCGCCGCGGCGTTGACCGCCACGTCCAGCGTGCCGCAGCGGGTGTGCGGGACTTTGTTGGCCTCCAGCCACACCGCGAAGCGGTCCGACGCCTCGCCGATCAGGAAGGCGTGGCGGACGCGCGGCGCGTAGGCCTCCAGCCCGTCCAGCCCGGTCTCCTTCGCCTGACCGCCGAGGATCCAGTAGATCGGGTCGAAGGTCGCCAGCGCCTTTTCCGTCGCGTCGGCGTTGGTCGCCTTGCTGTCGTTGACGAAGCGCACGCCGTCGATGGTCCGCACCAGCTGCTGGCGGTGGGCGAGGCCGGGGAAGGTGGTCATGGCGGCGACGATGGCCGGAGTCGGCACGCCCGCCGCCTTGCAGGCGGCATAGGCCGCGGCGGCGTTCTGCCAGTTGTGCGTGCCGAGCAGCGCCGGGAAGGCGGCCAGCTCGGCCACGCGCTCCGCGGCGCCGAAGGTGTCGTCGACCAGCCAGCCGTCCGCGGCGTAGACGCCGCCGGCCACCGGACCCAGGGCGGAGACCGGCCAGATCACCTGGTCGCCCTTGGCCGTCAGCTCCTCCCAGATCGCCCGGCAGGTCGGGTCGTCCACGCCGATCACCGCGGTGCGCGGCTTGGTCTGGCGGTGGAAGATCAGTTTCTTGGCCGCGACGTAGCCGTCCATGCCGCCGTGCCGGGCCAGATGGTCCGGCGTGATGTTGAGCAGCACCGCCACGTCGAAGGTGATCGAGTAGGTCAGCTCAAGCTGGTAGCTCGACATCTCCAGCACATAGCTGCCGCCGGCCCCGACGGAGGGGAAGGTCAGCGCCGGGGTGCCCAGGTTGCCGCCCACCGCGATGCGCCGCCCGGCGGCCTCCATCACATGGCCGATCAGGGTCGTGGTGGTGGACTTCCCGTTGGTGCCGGTGATGCCGATGTAGGCCGAATCGCGCTCCGACCGGGCCAGCAGCTCGATGTCGCAGACCAGCTCGATGTTCGCGGCACGGGCGCGCAGGGCGACCGGATGCGGCTTCGGGTGGGTGTGCGGGATGCCCGGCGACCAGACGATGGTGGTCAGCTCGGTCAGGTCCGCGGTGGTCAGGTCGACGACCTTGTAGCCCTTGCCGGAATTTTTGGGGTCGAGAGCGACCGCGCGGCTGGCTTCGTTGTCGTCCCACACCCACACGTCGGCGCCGCTCTGGACGAGCGCCTCCGCCGTGGCGAGGCCCGACTTGCCCAGCCCCATGACCGCCACCGGCAGTCCTTCCATATAGAACAGGTTGATCATCGGGCGGCGACCCTTACCGGAGCTTCAGCGTGGACAGGCCGACCAGGGCCAGGATGGAGGCGATGATCCAGAAGCGGATGACCACGGTGGACTCCGCCCATCCCTTCTTCTCGAAGTGATGGTGCAGGGGCGCCATGCGGAACACGCGCTTTCCGGTCAGCTTGAACGAGGCGACCTGGACGATCACCGACACGGTCTCCAGCACGAACAGGCCGCCGATGATCGCCAGCACGATCTCGTGCTTGGTGACCACGCTGACGGCTCCCAGCGCGCCGCCGAGGGCCAGCGAGCCGGTGTCGCCCATGAAGACCATGGCGGGGGGCGCGTTGTACCAGAGGAATCCGATCCCCGCACCGACCAGAGCCCCGCAGAAAACGGCAAGCTCACCAGCACCGGGCACATGGTGGATCTGGAGATAGTTGGCGAAGATCGCGTTGCCGGTGAGGTAGGCGATCAGGCCGAAGCAGCCCGCCGCGATCATCGTCGGCACGATGGCCAGCCCATCCAGCCCGTCGGTCAGGTTCACCGCGTTCGAGGCGCCGACCATGACGAAGGCGCCGACGGGGATGAAGAACCAGGAGAGCTGGATCAGGAAATCCTTCACGAAAGGCACCGCCAGACCGCCGGACAGCGGCGGCGCCGACACATACATGATGGCGGCGGCGGCGGAGACCCCGATGATGATCTCCCAGGTCAGGCGGAAGCGGCCCGACAGGCCCTTGGTGTTGCGCTTGGTCAGCTTCAGGTAGTCGTCGCCGAAGCCGATCAGCCCGTAGCCGATCGTCACCAGCAGCACGATCCAGGTGTAGGCGTTGGTCAGGTCGACCCACAGCAGCGTGCTGATCGACACGGCGATCAGGATCATCAGGCCGCCCATGGTGGGCGTGCCCTTCTTCTTCATATGGCTTTCCGGCCCGTCGGAGCGGATCGGCTGGCCCTCGCCCTGCTTGCGCTTCAGCCACGCGATCAGGCGCGGAAAGAACACGAAGCTGATGACGAGCGCCGTCAGCACCGCGCCTCCCGTCCGGAAGGTCAGATACCGGAACAGGTTGAACGGCGTGAAGACGTCCGCCAGGGGAAAGAGCAGGTTGTAGAGCATCGTGGAGCGGTCAGCCTTTGTGGCCCTGCGCCGCGGTCTGATCCGTGTCAGCCGCGGGCGAGGAGCCGTTGTTGTTCTTTTCGGTTTGCTTGCTGTCTTTGGTGTCCAGGGCGGACAGGGCATCCACCACCGTCGCCATGCGGCTGCCAAGGGACCCCTTGATCAGCACCACGTCGCCGCCGCGCACCGCACCGGCCAGGAGGGGGGCCAATTCGGCGCTGGTCTCCGTCCAGGCGCCGCGCATGGCGGCGGGCAGACGGTCGAACAGGGCGCGCATGTGCGGGCCGCAGGCGTAGACCGCGTCCACATGGGCGGCGCGCAGCGGCTCGGCCAGCGCGGCGTGCAGGGCGTCGGCGCGGTCGCCCAACTCCCGCATGTCGCCCAGCACGGCGAGGCGCCGGCCGCCGGCGCCGGGGTCGATCTTACCGAGCACCGCGAAGGTTGCGGTCATGGCGGCGGGGCTGGCGTTGTAGCTCTCGTCGATCAGGGTGAAGGCGCCCCGCGCGGCCTGGACGCGCTTGCGCGTGCCGCGGCCCTTGACCGGCGCGATGGTCGACAGGGCGCGGGCCGCCGCGGCGACGTCGGCGCCCAGCGCCTTCACCGCCAGCAGCACGGCGAGGCTGTTCATCACCCAATGCCGGCCGGGCAGGGCCAGGCAGTACTGGATGCGCTCGCCCCGGATGATCGCGGTCACGGCGCTGCAAGTGGCGTGCAGCGAGCATTCCACCAGACGCGCGTCGGCGTCGGCGTGGGAGCCGAAGCTCCAGATCCGGCTCAGCCCCTGGGTGCGCGCGGCGGCGAGCAGGCGGGCGAAATGCGGGTTGTCGCGGTTGAGGACGGCGACCCCGTTGGGGTTCATCCCCTCGAAGATCTCGGCCTTGGCGTCGGCGATCGCCTCGACGGACTCGAAGAACTCCAGGTGGGCCGCCTCGACCGTCGTGATGACCGCGACGTCGGGCATCACCTGCCGCGACAGCGGGCCAAGCTCGCCGGCGTGGTTCATGCCCAGCTCGAACACGCCGAACTCGCTGTCCTCCGGCATGCGGGCCAGCGACAGGGGGACGCCCCAATGGTTGTTCAGGCTGCCTTCGGTGGCGAAGGTGCGGCCCTGCGCCGACAGGACGTGGCGCAGCGCCTCCTTGGTGCTGGTCTTGCCGACCGAGCCGGTGACGCCCACCACCCTGGCCTGGGTGCGCAGCCGCGCGACGTGGCCGAGATCGCCCAGCGCGGCCAGCGTGTCCTGCTCCACCGCCAGAAGGGAGGCGTCGCCCGGCACGCCGGGCGGCACGGTGCTGACCAGCGCCGCGGCGGCGCCGGCCTCCAGCGCCTTGGCGACGAAGTCATGCCCGTCGAAGTTCGGCCCCTTGATGGCGACGAACAGGTCGCCCGGAGCCACCTTGCGGCTGTCGATGCTGACCCCGGTCGCCTCCCAGGAGCGCGTCGCCTGACCGCTGGTGGCGGCGGCGGCGTCCTCGGCGGTCCACAGGACGGTCTTGGCCTCGCTCATGCTGCTCCAACCTCTGCCACGGCGGCTCGTGCCTCGGTCGCGTCGTCGAAGGGAAGGACCTCCGTTCCGACGATCTGACCATGCTCATGTCCCTTGCCGGCGATGACCAGGACGTCACCGGGCCGAAGGCTGCGGACGGCGGCGCGGATGGCCTCGCGCCGGTCGCCGATCTCCTCCAGGGCCGGATGGCCCGCCAGGACCTCCTTGCGGATGGCCGCCGGCACCTCGGTGCGCGGGTTGTCGTCGGTGACGATGGCGCGGTCGGCCAGACGGCCGGCCAACTCCCCCATCACCGGCCGCTTCCCGCGGTCGCGGTCGCCGCCGCACCCGAAGACCGCGATCAGGCGGTTCCGGGCGTGCTGCTTCAGCGCCAGCAGCACCGTTTCCAGCGCGTCGGGCGTGTGGGCGAAATCGACATAGACCGCCGCCCCGCAGGGGTGGGTGGCGACGTGCTGCAGGCGTCCCGGCACGCCTTCAAGGCGGGTCAGGGTGGCCAGAGCCTCGTCACGGTCCGCGCCGGAGCCGATCACCAGGCCGAGCGCGCACAGCACGTTCCACGCCTGGAAGCGGCCCGCCAGCGGCAGGTCCACGGTGATGCCGCGGCCCAGGACCGTCAGGTTCAGGCGCTGGCCGTTGGCCAGCGGCTCGACCCCGTTCACCCGGATCTCGCGACCGGCCAGACCGTATCCGAAGACGCGGTGACCGCGCTGTGAACAAATCCCGGCAAGCTCGGCAAAAGTGCCGCTGTCGGCGTTCAGGACGGCGGTTCCCCCATCGGGCAACACCCGTCCGAACAGCATCGCCTTGGCCTGGAGGTAGGCCTCCATCGTGCCGTGGTAGTCCAGATGGTCGCGGGTCAGGTTGGTGAAGCCCGCGGCCTTGAGGGCCACGCCGTCGAGACGGAACTGCTCCAGCCCGTGGCTGGACGCCTCCATGGCCAGATGCTCGATCCCCTTGTCCTTGACGGCGGCGAGGTCGCGGTGGAGCGACACCGGGTCCGGCGTGGTCATCCCGCCGTAATCGTCCAGCCCCGGCCCGATCAGCCCGAGCGTGCCCAGGCTGGCCGCCTTCAGGCCCATCAGCTCCCACATCTGGCGGGCGAACTGCACGGTGGAGGTCTTGCCGTTGGTCCCCGTCACGGCGACCACGGTGTCCGGCTGCCGCCCGTGGAAGGCGGCGGCGAGGCGCGCGAAGAGGCGGCGCGGCTGCTCGTCGGCGACCAGAGCGGCGGCGCTGCCGGCGGGCAGGGCGGTCCCGACGGGCGCCACCACCGCGACGGCGCCCTTGGCGAGCGCGTCGGCGATGAAGGCGCGCCCGTCCGCCTTCGCGCCCGGCAGGGCGGCAAAGACGAAACCGGGCCTGACCGCGCGGCTGTCCGCGGTCAGCCCGGTCACTTCGACGGCGGGTGCCTCGGTGGCGGACGCCGTGTCAGCGCGGCTTGTTGCCAGCAGGTGGGACAGAAGCAACGGTGCTGCCTTTCGGTTGCGCGGGCGGAGGCGGCGGTGCGGGCGGGGTGGTCTGACCGGCGGTGTTGATGTAGGTGGCGTTGATGACGTCGGGCGACGCCTCATCCACCGGCTGGACGCCCAGCAGCGGTCCGATCTGCTTCACGATCCGACCGACCGCGGGGGCGGCGACCCAGCCGCCGGTGGCGAAGCCGTAGGTCTTCTTGGTGCCCTTCGGCTCGTCGATCAGGACATAGACGATGTAGCGGGGGTCGTGCATCGGGAAGGCGCCGAGGAACGACGACATGCGGGAGTTCCGGGCGTAGCTCCGGCCCTTCTGCTTGTCCGCCGTGCCGGTCTTGCCGCCGACGACGTAGCCCTTGGCGTTGGCCGACTTCGCCGTGCCGTCGGTGACCACGAAGCGGAAGAGGCGACGCATCATCGCCGAGGTCTTCGGGCTGATGACCTGCTCGCCGGGCACCTCGACCGTGGGGTCGCGCTTCAGCAGGGTCGGCGGGTGCAGCACGCCGCCGTTGATGATCGAGGCCGCGGCGTTGACCGTGTGCATCGGGCTGACCGACATGCCGTGGCCGAAGGAGATGGTCATGGTGTTGACCTCCCGCCACGGATTCGGCACCAGCGGCCAGCCGTTCTCCGGCAGTTCCAGCGAAGTCGGGCGGGTCATGCCCAGCTTGGTCAGGAAGGACTTCTGGTGTTGCACGCCGAGCGTCAGCGCCATGCGCACCGACCCGAGGTTCGACAATTCCTGGAACACCTCCGCCACGGTCAGGTTGTGTTTGAACGCGTGGAATTCGCGGATCGTGAAGCGGCCGACCTTGATGTTGTTGATGGTGTCGAAGGTGTCGGACACGCGAATCTTGCCCGAATCCAGCGACATCGCGGTGTTGAAGATCTTGAAGGTGGAGCCCATTTCGTACACGCCGAGCGTCGCGCGGTTGAACAGCGTGTCCGCGTCAAGTCCTGTCGGGTTGTGCGGATCGAAGTCGGGCAGCGAAACCATCGACATGACTTCGCCGTTGCGGACATCGTAAATGATGCCGGCGGCGCCGATGGCGCTGAACTCTTCGATCGTCGCCTGCAATTCCTTCTTCATAATATGCTGAAGGCGCAGATCGATCGACAGCTGCAGCGGCTTCGGGTCGGTGGTCAGCCGCTTGTTGAACTGCTGCTCCAGCCCGGCGAGGCCGTTGTTGTCCACGCCGGTGAAGCCGACCAGATGCGAGGTCAGGTTGGAGGCCGGGTAGAAGCGGCGCTCCTCCCGTTCGAAATAGACGCCGGGCAGGCCGAGCCGGAACACCGCCGCCTGCTGCTTGGGCGTCAGGTTGCGCTTGATCCAGACGAACCGCTTGTCGCCGCTGAGCTTGGCCAGCAGGTCCTTGTAGTCCAGCTCGGGCAGCGCGGTGGTCAGCTTGCGCGCCACCTCGTCCGGGCGGCTGATCAGCTTCGGGTCGGCGTAGAGCGACTGCGTGGCGAGCGAGGTCGCCAGCAGGTTGCCGTTGCGGTCCACAATGTCGGCGCGGTTGACCGGCGGGGCGTCGACCTCCGCGGCCATGCGCGGGCGCGGTTCCGCCGCGTGGTTGAACAGCGTCGCGTCCACCAGCTTCACGCCGATGGCGGAAAAGACCACGGCGACCATGGCCGCGGTCACCATCAACCGGTTCCGGCTCTGCTCCAGCGCGACCGACAGCGACGTCCGCGGCTTGGAGGCCGGGGGCGGAACGCTGTAGGCGCCGTGCGCGGGATCGATGCCGGGCGGCGGAACGCTCATCGGTTGGCTCCGAGACGGGCGACGAGAAGACCGATGCTGTCATGCTGGGCCGGGGCGGCCGGCGGCGGGGCGGCCTGGAAGCCGGCCTGCTGCGGCTGCGGACGGGCCGCGGGCGGCGGCGCCAGCGTCCGCGCGGTGACCGGCGGCTTGGTGGCGACCTCCGTCGGCCCGGTCGTCACCATGCGCGCCGGGGCCGACTTGGCGGCGGAGGGCAGGGGCGGCGCCTTGGCCGAGGCGGGCACGATGGCCGAGGGCTTGATCGGGGCCGGCTTGATCGGCGAGGCCGAGGCCGGAATGATCACGCCGCCCTGAACGCCACCCTGTACGATGGCGCCGCCGCCCACGACGCTGTCCCCGGTGGAGGCGGTCGCCACGTTCGGCGCCTTGCCCGGCGTCTGGTTGCGGACCATCGGCGGCAGCGGGGCCTCCTCCGGCGCGACGGTCGGCGAGGGGCGCATCGGGACGATGTTCATCGCCACGAACTGGCGCGCCTCGGTCGGCTGCAACGCCAGATGCTCGCGCGACAAATTCTCGAGACGGGTCGGGTCGTTGAGGAAGCTCCACTCGGCCTTGAGGACCTGGATGGCCTCCTGCTCCACCATGATCTTGCGGTTGAGCGAGCCCAGCTTTTCTTCCAGCTCCTGAACCTCGTAGCTGGTCTCGAACAGGACGAAGCCGGCGGCGGCGATCAGCCCACCCCAGAAAAGTGCGGATTTGTATTTCATGCCGCCTCCTTGCCGGGCGCCGGATAGGCCGGCGCCGCCGTGCGTTCAGCCGCGCGCAGCCGGGCAGAGCGCGCGCGTGGGTTGCTGTGGGCTTCCTGGTCCGTCGGCACGATGGGCTTGCGCGACAGAAGCCGGAAGGATGGGGAGCGCGCGTCCGCCGCAAGGCTCGGCGCGTGTCGGGACGGGGAGGGCGGGGGCGAGGAGCGTTCCTTCAGGAACGTCTTCACTTCCCGGTCCTCCAGCGAATGGAAGGAGACGACGGCGAGACGGCCGCCGGGCTTCAGCAGCGATTCGGCGGCGGCGAGGCCGCGGCGCAGCTCGCCCAGCTCGTCGTTCACATGGATGCGCAGCGCCTGGAAGGTGCGGGTCGCCGGGTCGATGGCGTCGCCCTTCCCCTTCGGCACCACCGACCGTACCACGTCGGCCAGCTGCTTGGTGCGCGCGAACGGGGTGTCCAGACGCGCGGCGACGATGGCGCGGGCCACGCGGCGGGCCATGCGCTCCTCGCCGTAATGGAAGACGATGTCGGCCAGCTCGTCCTGGGTGGCGGTGTTCACCACGTCGGCGGCGGTCGGCCCATCGCGTCCCATCCGCATGTCGAGCGGGCCGTCGAATCGGAAGGAGAAGCCGCGCTCCGGCTCGTCGATCTGCGGGGAGGAGACGCCGATGTCCAGCGCCACGCCGTCCACCGATTCGACGCCGTGCTCGGCGAGCAGCCGGTCCATGTCGCCGAATCGGCCTTCGACGATCGCCAGCCGGCCCGGGTAGGCGAGGGCGAGCTGGCGGCCGCGCTCGATGGCTTCGGGATCGCGGTCGATTCCCCAGACCCGGCAGTCGGCGCGGTCGAGAATCGCGCGGGCATAGCCGCCGGCGCCGAAGGTGCCGTCCACATAGACGCCGCCGTCGCGCGGGGAGAGCGCGTCCACGACCTCGTTCAGCAGGACGGAGATGTGCGGCGAATCCGGAGCGGAGGAGACGGGGGCAGGAGGCTTCACGGTCATGCGCCCTCCCCTGCCCGGCCGGCGGCGGCGCGGGACGCCTTGGCGACGATCTGGCTCAGCGAAATGTCCTTGCGCACGACCTGGTCGCGCAGCGTCTGTTCATGGGCCTTCAGGGCGCCGGGCTCCCAGATCTGGAAGGTCTTGCGGCGGCCGATGAAGGCGGCTTCCTCGTCGATTCCGGCGAATTCGGCGAGTTCCTTGGGCAGGACAATTCGGCCTTCGGTGTCCAGCGAGACGGGGATCAGCTTGCCGAAGATGAAGGTCTCGATCATGTCGCGCTCGTCCGAATCCAGATCGGGGGATTCCAGGCTTTCGGACAGCACGTCGAGATAATCCTGATCGGCGCCTTCCAGCGCCTGATGATTCAGCGAAGGCCAGAGGTAAACGGTGCCGGGAGCCGACGTCTTGGCAAGCGACTGCCGGAACTGCGCCGGGATGGAGCAGCGGCCTTTCCTGTCAACTTTGTTGACGTATGTGGACAGGAAAATGGCCATCGGCCTGACGAACGCCCCCCTTATCCCGTTGCCGGTCTTCGCCGTCGCGAAGCCCTATCCGCTCTTGCCGCTGAACGCGCCCGGTTTGGCTACCTTGGTTGGGTAGTTCCCCCTCCAAACTGGGCTTTCATGGGATAGCATGGGACAGTTTGGGCGTCAACGCCCCCTCCAGTATTCATATGGTGCTGTCAAGACTTTTGGCCCGATGTGTTGCCGGCGTGCAAATAGGTGAGGCGAATCGGCGAGAATCGGCAATATATCAGGGCCGGGATGAGCGATTACGCGGGATTGCGCCACAGAGTTCGCAGGATGTTCCGTGAGTCCCGCGAATGGTTCCCAACATGTGGCTTTCCATAAAGGCGAATCGCATCCTACGAATGGTATAGCCTGCTGGGGTAACCTGCCGTGGTTGGGCATGGGACGGCATGGGAATTTGCCCCACAGTTATCCACCGCCTGTGGATGAAGCTGGGGACATCTGTGGACAAGGGGGCGCCATCCCAGGCCCGCGCTGCGGGAAAGGGGTGGTCCGGTGTCCGGTGGTGGTGGGGATAAACGCCAGATGGCCTGTAAGCCGGGTTTTGTCCTCAGGTTACCCTGATGGATGGCCATTCATCTGGGACGCCGGTTGCCCGGCGCCTCACGCAACCAACCCGGGCGGCGGCGCGGAAACGCGCTTGGCCCCAGACCATCCCAACCGATCAAGGATCAGCGGAGATGGCGGGCCGTGCCGCCCCTATTCGGTCTTGCTCCCGGTGGGGTTTACCATGCCGCCCCTGTTGCCAGGCGCGCGGTGCGCTCTTACCGCACCCTTTCACCCTTACCGCCGGCACGAGGCCGGTGGCGGTTTGCTCTCTGTGGCACTTTCCCTAGGGTCGCCCCCGCCGGCCGTTAGCCGGCACCGTGTTTCCGTGGAGCCCGGACTTTCCTCCCCCGATCCAAAAGGTCGAAGGCGGCCATCCGGCCATCTGGCGCGGCACTGTGTATAGGGTCGCCATTCGATTCGCAACTTCGATTCGCAACGGTGTTCGGGAGCGATCCGGATTCTCAGCGCCCGGTCATCCGCAGCAGCGCGCGCAGCCGGCGCAGCGTCTCCGGGTCGGGCTCCCCGGTCAGGCGCTCGGGGTGGAAATGGCGCTGGAAGGACAGCAGAACCCGCGATTCGGCGGTGTCATACCCATAGCGTCCCAGAAGCGCCGCCACATCCTCCGCGGATTCCGCCAAGTCGACCGCCAAGTCGATCGGCGAGTCGTCCGCCGCGATGGGCTGGGGCCACAGCCCGATTCCGCGCGCCGCCAGCCCCGGCCAGTCGAACAGCTCGCCGGGGTCCTCCTTGCGCGCGGGGGCGATGTCGCTGTGGCCCAGCACATCGGCCGGCGCGATGCCATGACGCCCCATGATGTCGAGGCAGAGATCGGCCACGGCGGCCATCTGGACGGCGGGGAAGGGGCGGTAGCCGAACTCGTGCCCTGGATTGACGATCTCGATTCCGATGGAGCGGCTGTTGACGTCGGTCCGTCCCCGCCAGGAGGACAGGCCGGCGTGCCAGGCGCGCCGGTCCTCCGGCACATGGGCGTGGACGGCGCCGTCCTCGTCCACCGTGTAGTGGGCGCTGACCTGGGCGGCGGGGTCGCACAGCCGGCTCAGCGCCAACTCGGCGGTCGGCATCCCCGTGTAATGGAGAATCAGCAGTTCCACCCCCACGCCCTCGGGCCGCGGCCCGTGGTTGGGAGAGGGGCGGTCGATGCATCCGGTGCCCGTGCGCATCATGGTGTCCTCAGGTCGGGCTTCCTCAGGTCGGATTCGTCACCTTCTCCGCCAGCGCCGTCGGGCGCCGCTTCACGATGACGGCCATGCCGCCCACGGTCAACAGCCCGCCCAGGACCAGACGGAGCGTGAAGGGATCGTCCATCAGCAGAACGCCGGCCAGCACGCCGAAGACCGGCACGGTCAGCAGGAAGGGCATGGTCTGGTTGACCGAGTATTTGCGCAGCAGCGGGTACCACATCCCATAGGCGCCCATGGTCACGCCCACCGCCATGTAGGCGACGGAGCCCCAGCCCCACAGGGTCGCGTCGGTGAGCGCGGCCATCTGGCCCTCCTCGAACAGGAAGGAGAGCAGCAGGAGCTGCGGGGCGGCGAACAGCGCCATCCAGCCGTTCAGCGCGAAGCCGTCCACCCCGACGATCATCTTCATCTGGATGCTGGCGACGGCGAAGGCGAAGCTGGCGCCGAGGATCATGAACAGCGGCACCAGCGACCCGGACAGCCGCGGCTCGCCGGCGATCACCGCGACGCCGGCGAAGGCCGCGGCCATGCCGATGGCCCGGCGCCAGCCCAGCTTGTCCTTGAAGATCAACGCGGCCAGCAGGGAGGAGAAGGGCACCTGCGCCTGCGCCGCCAGCGAGGCGGTGGCCGCGTCGATGCCGTTCAGCCCGGTGAACATCAGCGGGAAATGCACGGTCCCCAGCGTCACCGACAGGATCGCGATGGGCCGCACCGCGCTCCAGGGAATCCGCTTGAAGGGCAGGATCAGAGCTGCCACTGCAATGAAGCGCAGGGCCATGATGAAGAGGGGCGGGAACTCGGCCAGCCCCCATTTGGCGACAACGAAGTTCAGGCCCCAGATCGCCATGACCAGGAGCGCCAGCAGCGAGTCGCGCAGACTCATCCGCGGCCGCCTTCCAACTCCTCGCGCAGGGCCTCCAACTCCAGCCAGCGCTCCTCGGCGGCAGCCAGCTCGTTTTGTTTCGCCTGCAACTGATCGGACGTCTTCTGGAATTTGGCGGCGTCGCGGGCGAACAGGTCGGGATCGGCCAGCGCCGCTTCGAGCTTCGCCACCTCGGCGGTCAGCTTGTCCATGCGGGCGGGCAGGTCGTCCAGCTCCCGCTGGTCCTTGTAGCTGAGCTTGCCCTTCGGCTTGGCGGACGCCGGGGCGGCGGCGGGCTTCGCCTTGGCCGGGGCGGCGGCCTTCTCCTTGGGCGGCGGGCGCTGCACCAGATAGTCGGAATAGCCGCCGGGATACTCGGCGATCACGCCGTCCCCCTCCACCGCGATGGTGCTGGTGACCAGCCGGTCGAGGAAGTCGCGGTCGTGGCTGACCAGCAGCAGCGTGCCCTGATAGTCGCCGAGCACGTCCTCCAGCAGGTCCAGCGTGTCCATGTCGAGGTCGTTGGTCGGCTCGTCGAGGATCATCATGTTGCTGGGCCGCGCGAACAGCCGGGCGAGCAGCAGCCGGTTGCGCTCGCCGCCGGACAGCGCCTTGACCGGGCTGTCGAGCTGGCGCGTGTCGAACAGGAAGTCGCGCATGTAGCCGGCGACGTGGCGCGGCTGGCCGTTGACCATCACGCTGTCGCCGCCGAAGGGGCAGAGCACCTTGCGGATGGTGTCCTCGGGGTCCAGCCCGTCGCGCCGCTGGTCGAAATAGGCGGTTTCCATGTTGGTGCCCAGCCGGACCGTGCCTTCGTCGGGCTCCATCTGGCCGGTCAGCATCTTCAGCAGCGTGGTCTTGCCGGCGCCGTTCGGCCCAATCAGCCCGACCCGATCGCCGCGCAGGATGCGGGTGGAGAAATCGTTGACGATGGTCTTGCGGCCGTCCGCCGTGTCGAAGCCCTTGGAGATGCGCTCCGCCTCGATAACGAGGCGCCCGCCGCGCTCGGCCTCGGCGACGGCGAGCTTGGCCTGCTGGCCGCCCTTGATGCGCTCGGCGCGGTCGGTGCGGAGCTGGAGCAGGGCGCGCACGCGGCCCATGTTGCGGGTGCGCCGGGCCGAGATGCCCTCGCGCAGCCACTTCATTTCGCCCTCGATCTTGCGGTCGAGCTTCTGGGCGGCGATCTCTTCCGATTCGAAGACCTCGGCCTGCCAGGTCTCGAACTCGGCGAAGCCGCGGTCGGTGGCGCGCACCGTGCCGCGGTCCAGCCACAGCGTCCGCTTGGCCAGCCGGTTCAGGAAGCTGCGGTCGTGCGAGATCAGCAGCAGACCGCCGCGGTAGGCCAGCAACTCCTCCTCCAGCCACTCGATGGTGGGGAGGTCGAGGTGGTTGGTCGGCTCGTCGAGCAGCATGACGTCGGGGGCGCCGACCAGTGTGCGGGCCAGCGCCGTGCGCCTCGCCTCGCCGCCCGACAGCGTGTTGGGGTCGAGATGTCCGGGCACCTGCAGCCGGTCCAGCACGGCGTCCACCCGGTGCGTCTCGTCCCGCTCGTCGGCGGGCAGGCCGGCGGCGACGTAGTCGTGGACGGTGGCGCAGCCGGTGAAGTCCGGCTCCTGCGGCAGATAGGCGATGCGGGCGCCCGGCTGGGTGAAGACGGTGCCACCGTCCGGCTGGATCATGCCGGCCAGCACCTTCATCAGCGTCGATTTGCCGGACCCGTTCCGCCCGACCAGACAGGCCTTGTCGCCCCGCCCGATGGACAGGTCGATGGTTTCGAACAGCGGACGGCCACCGAAGGTGACGGACACGCCCTGGAGCGCGGTGATCGGAGCGGGAGGAGCCATGACCCAACGATACGGTGTGCGGAGGTGTGCTTATATAGCGTGCGGTCCGCAGGCCCGCGACACCCGATTGCGCCGGGGCGGGGATGCACGGGGAGGGACGGAGGCTCGATGGCGGGACCTTACCCCCGCCCGCGCTCCTTCTCGATCCGGTCGTAGGCGGCGTTGATGGCGGCGATTTTTTGCGTCGCCAGATCGACGAACTCCTGCGGCATGCCCTGGGCGATCAGCAGGTCGGGGTGATGCTCGCGCACCAAGCGGCGGTGCGCGGCCTTGACCGCCTCGTCGCTGGCCCGGCGGGAGACGCCGAGCACGCCGTAGGGATCGGTCTCGTTCGGCGTGCCGGCGATGTGGTGGCCGGCGACGATGCGCTCGAACTCCTCGTCGGTGAAGCCGAAGATGTGGGCGACGGTGCGCAGATATTCGACTTCCGTCTCGTGCAGCTCGTCGTCGGCCTCGGCGATGGCCAGCAGGCTGTCGAGCAGTTCCTCCAGAACGGCGCGGCGGTCCTCGAACAGGCCGGCGATCTGCTGGGCGTAGTCCTCGAAGCCGTGGGTGTCCTTGCGGGCGAGATCGAAGACGTGGCCCACCGTGTCCAGCTCCTCCGGCGGGACGCGGAACAGGCGCTTGAAGGTGTCCACCTCCACCCGCTTCACCACGCCATCGGCGCGGGCCATCTTCGCCGACAGGGCGATCACGCCGATGGTGAAGGCGATGGACTTGGTGGCGTCCGCCGGGCCGCACAGGCCGCGGATGCCGCGCCCCACCGCGTAGCCAGCGGCCAGACCGACCAGGCCCCCGATCGGTCCGCCGATGGTAAAACCGGCCGCCCCGCCCAGGACGCTGCCCCAGATGCTCATTTTTATCTGCCTTTCGACCGCCGGAGCAGCATACCGGCAGTCCGGCGCCGCGCCAACCGGCCCATACTTTTTCGTTGTTTCCCAAAATCTTCGCGCGCCGCGCCCTTTTCATCCGTTGGGGGTACGGGATTTTCCGATGGAGCGAAATGTTGCTGCGCTGCAACAGAGCCTTGTCGTCGTCGCCAGGGGCCTTGCCCTTCGGCTGCTCCTTCGCCATGTTGCGCCGCAACAAAAGAGGGCGGCCGGTCCAGGCCGCCGATGGGGAAGCGGACGACGCGAAGCGGTGCGATGTCCCGAATCACCAGCGCCACGAGTCTCCCCATGTCCGCCATCCGCAAGCTTCTCCCCGCCGAGCGCGGCCAATACCGCGCGCATCTGCTGCGGCTGGACAAGGCGGACCGCTACGCCCGCTTCACCGGCACCGTCTCCGACGACGTCATTATCAAGCATTGCGGGTCGCTCGACTGGACGCGGACCACGCTGCTCGGCCTGTTCGACCGCGGCGAACTGCGCGGCGCGGTGGAGCTGTGCTTCGACCGGCTGCTGTGGCCGGGTGCCGCGGAACTGGCGATCAGCGTCGAGAAGGGGTTTCAGGGGCGGGGCGTCGGCTCCACCCTGGTCCGCCGCTCGCTGTCCATCGCCGCCAACCGGGGCATCCGGCAGGTCCATATGATGTGCCTGTCCGACAACACCCGCATGCGGGCCCTGTCGCGCCGCTTCGGCGGAACGATGGAGCGCGACGGCGGGGAGTTCGCCATCACCTTCGATCTGCCGCGGCCCTCCCAGGTCTCGCTGGCGCTGGAGGCGTTCGAGGACGGGGCGGGGGCCGTGAACGCGGTGCTGGACGGTTTGCCGGCGTTGCTCAAGGCGGCCTGACCGGACGGAGAGGGAAAGGGGACGCATCCCACCCTTTCGTCCTCCCCGGCTTGACCTGCGGCGGCGTATCGTCACACTCCCCGGAAATCGGAAACATCAGGGAGTGGGGTATGGCGTCCCAAGCGCAGGGCCGGTGGCAGTTCTGGATCGACCGCGGCGGCACCTTCACCGACATCGTGGCGAAGCGCCCCGACGGGTCGGTGGTCACGCACAAGCTGCTGTCGGAGAATCCGGAACGCTACCGCGATGCCGCCATCCAGGGCATCCGCGACCTGCTGGGCCTCGCCGCCGGCCAGTCGATCCCGGCGGAAGCGGTCGAGGCGGTGAAGATGGGCACCACCGTCGCCACCAACGCGCTTCTGGAGCGCAAGGGCGAGCGCACGCTGCTGCTGATCACCGAGGGGCTGGGCGACCAGCTCCGCATCGGCTACCAGGCCCGCCCGAAAATCTTCGCCCGCCACATCGTGCTGCCCGAACTGCTGTACGAGCGGGTGGCCGAGGTGCCGGAGCGGGTCAAGGCCGACGGCACGGTGCTGAAGGCCGTGGACCTGCGCGCCGTGCGGGTCCAGCTGGAGCAGGCCTACCAGGACGGCTTCCGCGCCGCCGCGGTGGTGCTGATGCACGGCTACCGCTTTCCGGACCATGAGAAGCAGGTGGCGGCGCTGGCCCGCTCCATCGGCTTCACCCAGGTCTCGGTCAGCCATCAGGTCAGCCCACTGATGAAGATCGTCGGGCGCGGCGACACCACGGTGGTCGACGCCTACCTGTCGCCGATCCTGCGCCGCTATGTCGAGCAGGTCGCCGGCGACCTCTCCGGCGTGCGGCTGATGTTCATGCAGTCGAACGGCGGGCTCACCGACGCGCGCTGGTTCCAGGGCAAGGACGCCATCCTCTCCGGCCCGGCGGGCGGCATCGTCGGGGCGGTGCGCACCGCGCGCATGGCCGGCTTCGACCGGGTCATCGGCTTCGACATGGGCGGCACCTCCACCGACGTGTCGCACTATGCCGGGGAGTATGAGCGCGCCTTCGACACGGTGGTGGCCGGGGTGCGGATGCGCGCCCCGATGATGCACATCCACACCGTGGCGGCGGGCGGCGGCTCGGTCTGCTTCTTCGACGGGGCGCGCTTCCGCGTCGGGCCGGAGAGCGCCGGCGCCAACCCCGGTCCGGCCTGCTACCGCCGCGGCGGGCCGCTGACCGTGACCGACTGCAACGTGATGGTCGGCAAGCTGCACCCCGATTTCTTCCCCCACGTCTTCGGGCCGGAGGCCGACCAGCCGCTCGACGCCGCCATCGTGCGCGAGAAGTTCGCCGAGCTGGCCGAGGAGGTGAACGAGGCGCTGGGCACCGAGATGACCCCGCATCAGGTGGCCGAGGGTTTCCTGAAGATCGCCGTGGACAACATGGCGAACGCCATCAAGAAGATCTCGGTCCAGCGCGGCTACGACGTCACCCAATACACGCTGAACGGCTTCGGCGGGGCGGCGGGGCAGCATGTCTGTCTGGTCGCCGACGCGCTGGGCATGCGCAAGGTCTTCCTGCACCCGCACGCCGGCGTGCTGTCCGCCTACGGAATCGGCCTCGCCGACACGGTGGCGATCCGCGAGCGCGCGGTGGAGGCCCGGCTCGACGCCGCGCTGGTCGAGGAGCTGACCGCCACGCTCGCCGCGCTGGAGGCCGAGGGGCGCATGGAGCTGCTCCGTCAAGGCGTTCCGGAGGGACGGCTGGCCGTGCTGCGCAAGGCGCACATCAAGGTGGAGGGCTCCGACAGCCCGCTGGTCGTCGATTTCGGGCCGCTCGACGCCATGGCCGCCGCCTTCGAGGCGGCACACCGCCAGCGCTACGGCTTCATGATGGAGGGCAAGGCCCTGGTGGTCGAGGCCGTCTCGGTGGAGGCGGTGGGCCGCACCGAGAGCGCCGACGACCAGGACTTGCCCAGCGTCACCGGCGCCCTGCCGCGCCGCCTCGCCACCGTCACCCTGCACACCGGCGGCGCCGACCGCGAGGCCCCGGTCTACGACCGCGACCAGCTCCAGCCCGGCAACCGGGTGACCGGCCCCGCCGTCATCCGGGAGAAGATCGCCACGACGGTGGTCGAGCCCGGCTGGATCGCCGAGGTCACGCGCAAGAACCACCTCGTGCTCACCCGCTTCGAGGAATTGCCGCAGCGCCTCGCCATCGGCACCAAGGCCGACCCGGTGATGCTGGAGGTCTTCAACAACCTGTTCATGTCCATCGCCGAGCAGATGGGCTTCACGTTGGAAAAGACCGCCTATTCGGTGAACATCAAGGAGCGTCTGGATTTCTCCTGCGCCCTGTTCGACGCGGACGGCGGTCTGATCGCCAACGCCCCGCACATGCCGGTGCATCTCGGCTCGATGGGCGAGAGCGTGCGCGCCATCGTCGAGCGGCGCCAGGGGGAAATGAACCCAGGCGACGTCTACATGCTGAACGACCCCTACCACGGGGGCACGCATCTGCCGGACATCACCGTCATCACCCCGGTCTTCGACGAGGCCGGCGAGCGGGTGCTGTTCTACGTCGCCTCGCGCGGGCACCACGCCGACGTCGGCGGGATCACCCCCGGCTCCATGCCGCCGGACAGCACGACCATCGACCAGGAGGGCGTCCTTCTCGACAACATCCAGCTCGTCGAGCGCGGCCGCTTCCTGGAGGAGGAGGTCGTCGCCCTCTTCACCGCCGGGCCGCAGCCGGCGCGCAACGTGGCGCAGAACCTGGGCGACCTGAAGGCCCAGATCGCCGCCAATGAGCAGGGCGTGCGCGAGCTGCGCCGCATCGTCGCCCAGTTCGGGCTGGAGACGGTCAACGCCTACATGAAGCTGGTCCAGGACAACGCCGAGGAGCAGGTCCGCCGCGTCATCGACGTGCTGACCGACGGCGAGTTCGTGCAGGAGCTGGACAACGGCGCGGTCATCAAGGTCCGCATCACCATCGACAAGGACGAGCGGTCGGCGCGGGTGGACTTCACCGGCACCAGCCCGCAGCTCACCAGCAACTTCAACGCCCCGACGGCGGTGTGCCGGGCGGCGGTGCTCTATGTCTTCCGCACCCTGGTGGACGACGAGATCCCGATGAACGAGGGCTGCCTGAAGCCCATCGAGATCGTCATCCCGCCGGGCACCATGCTGTCGCCCAGCTACCCCGCCGCGGTGGTGGCCGGCAACGTGGAGACCAGCCAGTGCGTCACCGACGCGCTGTACGGCGCGCTCGGCGTTCTGGCCTCGGCCCAGGGGACGATGAACAACACGACCTTCGGCAACGAGCGCTACCAGTATTACGAGACGGTCTGCGGCGGCTCCGGCGCCGGTCCCGGCTTCGACGGGACGGACGCGGTGCACACCCATATGACCAACTCGCGCCTGACCGACCCGGAGGTGCTGGAATGGCGCTTCCCGGTGCTGCTGGACAGCTTCCGCATCCGCCGCGAATCGGGCGGGGCGGGGCGTTGGCGCGGCGGCGACGGGGTGGTGCGGCGCCTGAAGTTCCTGGAACCGATGACCGCCGCCATCCTGTCCAACCACCGCCGGGTTCCGCCCTTCGGCCTGAAGGGCGGCGCCCCCGGCCAGATCGGCCGAACCTGGGTCCAGCGCACCGACGGCTCGGTGGAGGAACTCGGCCCCCAGGACAAGACCGCCATGGGGGAGGGCGACGTGCTGGTCGTCGAGACGCCAGGCGGCGGCGGCTACGAGGAGGCGTGACGGCGCCAATCCCCTCTCCCCTCCGGGGAGAGGGTTAGGGTGAGGGGCGAGGGGCTTCCAAAAGCTCAAGCCCCCCACCCATGCGCGCGAGTCGCTTGTCTGCGCGGGCGGGGGGGCTTAGCTTCTCCGGTCCTACCACCGCACGGATTCGTGCCAAAAGGACCCCCGGGGAGATTCGTCCATGACCGCCGTACCCGCCGCCCAGCCTCGCGTCGCCTTCACCGACGAGATGAAGGCCGAGTTCAAGGCCCTGCTTGGGGACCGCTTCACCACCGCCGCGGCGGTGCGTGAGCATCACGGCAAGGACGAGTCCTACCACCCCAACTTCCCGCCCGACGGCGTCGCCTTCGCCTCCTCCACCGAGGAGGTCAGCGCCATCGTCACGCTCTGCGCCAAGCACAAGCTGCCGATCATCCCCTTCGGCACCGGCACCTCGCTGGAGGGCGGCGTCGCGGCGCTGGCCGGCGGCGTCTGCATCGACGTGTCGACCATGAAGGAGGTCCTGCGCGTCAGCCCGGAGGACCTCGACGTCACCGTCCAGGCCGGCGTGACCCGCAAGCAGCTCAACGAGCATCTGCGCGACACCGGCCTGTTCTTCCCCATCGATCCCGGCGCCGACGCCTCGCTGGGCGGCATGGCCTCCACCCGCGCCAGTGGCACCAACGCCGTGCGCTACGGCACCATGCGCGAGAACGTGCTGGGGCTGACCGTGGTGCTGGCCGACGGCCGGATCATCAAGACCGGCGGGCGCGCCCGCAAGTCGGCCGCCGGCTACGACCTGACCCGCCTGTTCGTCGGGGCGGAGGGCACGCTCGGCATCATCACCGAGGTGACTCTGCGCCTCTACGGCATCCCGGAGGCGATCTCGTCGGCGGTCTGCCCGTTCAACGACATCCGCGGCGCCGTGGACACGGTGATCCAGACCATCCAGTCCGGCATCCCGGTCGCCCGCATCGAGCTGCTGGACGAGGTCCAGATGGACGCGGTGAACAAGTATTCCAAGCTGGACTACAAGGTCGCCCCGACCCTGTTCTTCGAGTTCCACGGCACCGCCGCCGGGGTGAAGGAGCAGGCGGAGATGGTCGCGGCCATCGCCGCGGAGTTCGGCGGCAGCGAATTCACCTGGGCGACCCGTCCGGAGGACCGCTCCAAGCTCTGGCAGGCCCGCCACGACGGCTATTACGCGGCGCTGGCGCTGCGCCCCGGCTCCAAGGGCTGGCCGACCGACGTCTGCGTGCCGATCTCGCGGCTGGCCGACTGCATCCTGGAGACCAAGAAGGACATCGCCGAATCCTCGATGCTGGCTCCGCTGGTCGGCCATGTCGGCGACGGCAACTTCCACCTCGTCTACGTCATCGACCCCGACAAGCCGGAGGAACTGGCCGAGGCCAAGCGCCTGAACGACCGCATGGTGGATCGGGCGCTCGCCATGGGCGGCACCTGCACCGGCGAGCACGGAATCGGCTACGGCAAGATGGAGTTTCTGGAGAAGGAGGCCGGCGACGCCTTCGCCGTGATGGGCGAGCTGAAGCGCGCCTTCGACCCGGAGAACCGGATGAACCCCGGCAAGGTCGTCCGCTTCTGAGGATAGGACAGGGGGAGCGTCGTTGCGCTCCCCGCTTCCTTCCGTCCGGTCAGCGCGTTTTGTTCAGCGCGTCAGCCGCGTCATCAGGCTGGAGGTGTCCAGCCGGTTGCCGCCCATCCCCTGTACCTCGGCGTAGAACTGGTCGACCAGGGCGGTGACGGGCAGGCTGGCGCCGTTGTTGCGGGCCTCGTCCAGCACGATGCCCAGGTCCTTGCGCATCCAGTCCACGGCGAAGCCGAAGTCGAATTTGCCGTCCAGCATCGTCTTGGCGCGGTTGTCCATCTGCCAGGACTGGGCAGCCCCCTTTCCGATCACATCCACGACCCTGTGCCCGTCCAGCCCGGCCTTCTGCGCGAAGGCCATGCCCTCGGCCAGCCCCTGCAGCAGGCCGGCGATGCAGATCTGGTTGACCATCTTGGTCAGCTGGCCGGCACCCGCCGGGCCCATATGGGTGACGGAGCGGCCGTAGCAGGCCATCAGCGGCTGGGCGCGGGCGAAGGCGTCGGCGTCGCCGCCCACCATCACCGTCAGCACCCCGTTCTCCGCCCCGGCTTGCCCGCCGGACACCGGCGCGTCGAGGAAGAACAACCCGCGCTCCCGGGCCAGTTCGGCCATCTCGCGCGAGACGGTGGCGGAGACGGTGGAATGGTCGGCGACGATGGTGCCGGGCTTCATGGCGCCCATGGCCTCGCCGGCCACCGCCCGCACGTCGTCGTCGCCGCCCACGCAGAGGAAGACCACCTCGGCCTCGCGGGCTGCGTCAGCGGGGGTCGGGGCGCTGGCCCCGCCGAAGCGGGCGGTCCAGGCCTCGGCCTTGGCGGCGGTGCGGTTGAAGACGGTCACCCGGTGGCCGCCCCGGACGGCCAGATGGCCGGCCATGGGAAAGCCCATGGTGCCAAGCCCCAGAAAGGCGACGGAGCGGGAAACGGTCGCGGTGTCGGCCATGGTCCTGTCTTTCTCTGCTGTATCGGCTGCGGATCGTTTCTTGTCGGCGATCGCCTTCGGACGGCGTCTGCCCTTGGACCGCCAAGCTAGGCCGGGAGCGCGCCCCGATCAAACGCCGTCCGCCGCGTGCCGCGCGATTGAAGAGCGCGGCGGTCCTTCCCCCGTCCGGCATCACCGGGCAGCGGCACTCTGCCGCGGGAGGCATGACTCTTTCGAACGAGGTTGTCTTGCCGCGCCCTTGCTACCGGCGCGTGATGTGTTAAGACGTAAATGCCGGGTTTGCAGCGCAGCACCCGGCCATGCCGGCGCAACGGCGCCGGTGAACCAGGGCAGAGCCGGGGCCGCAAGACCCGGGCCGGAGAACAAGGGAAGGATAGCCGCATGACGAATCAGTCGGGTTTCCAGGATGCGCCGCCGGACGAGCGTTCGAACCTCACGGACGAGCAGGAGAGCGCCATCCGCGTCCTCGCCAACAGCCTGCACCGCCTGAACGACGCCGTCGTCAAGGCCGTGGAGGCCGGCGTGACGGTCGAGCTGATGCGCACCGCCCGCTATCACAACGCGACGGGCAACTGGGGCGACCAGCTCACCCCGATGATCCGCACCAAGTAAGCGGCTCATCCCGTCCGACCGGAAGGCCTCCCGCCCGAAAGGGCAGGGAGGCCTTTCCTTTTTGGCGGTGCCTCTCCCGTCCCATCATTGTTCCCGTTGCGGTGCGGAACCGCGGCGCCCTTCGCCGGTTCCTTCCCATTTGGGCCCCAGCGAGGATACGGCCATGAAGGACGCTCAGAACCACACCCCGCAGCGTCAGGGGCAGCGTCAGGGCATGAACGACCGCGAAGCGTTCTGGCGGATGCACTGCCTGTCGGAGCCGACCTTCACCGACCTCACCCACGGCATCTTCCTGGGGCTGATCTGGTCGGCGGTGCTGTGGGCGCCGATGTTCATCAGCGTTCTGCTCTGACCCTTCGAGCCGTCAGGCGGTCTTCGCGGTGCGGAGCAGGGCGCGGACGCGGGCGGCGAGCTGGTCCGGGGTGAAGGGCTTGGGCAGGACGGCGGCGTCGGCCTTGAGCCCGCTCAGCGATTCGGGGCTGTAGCCGGAAATCAGCAGGACCCGGATGCCGGGCCAGCGCTCCTGGACCCGCCGCGCCAGATCGATTCCCGACACGCCGTAGGGCATCACCACGTCGGTCACGATCACGTCGAAGGCGGAATCCTGCTCCAGGATCTCCAGCGCGGCGGCGCCGTGGTCGGCGGTGACCACCTCGAAGCCCTCCTGGGTCAGGCCCTCCACGGTGGCCATCAGGACCAGCGCGTTGTCCTCGACCACCAGCAGGCGGATCGGGCCGCTCGGCGCCGCGTCCGCGGCCTCCGGGGCCGTCTCCGGCTCGGGCGGCCGGCCGGACACCGGCAGGGTGACGCGGACGACCGTGCCGCGGCGCGGGGCGCTGGAGATGGTGGCGTTGCCGCCGGACTGCCGGGCGAAGCCGTAGACCATCGACAGGCCCAGGCCCGTGCCCTTGCCGTGCGGCTTGGTGGTGAAGAAAGGCTCGAAGGCGCGGGCGGCGACCTCCGGCGGCATGCCGTCGCCGGTGTCGGTGATCTCCAGAACGGCAAGCGGGCCGTCGGGCGTCTCCTCCTGTCGGACGGCGATGCGGATGCGCCCGCCCGCTGGCATCGCGTCGCGGGCGTTCACCACGAGGTTCAGCACCGCCAGCTCCAGCTGGACCGGGTCGACCTCCACCCGCAGCGGGGCGCTGGGAAGCGCCCAATCCAACGCGATGTCGGCGCGGATGGAGCGTTCCAGCAGATCGGCCATGGCGCGCAGGCCATCCCCCAGATCGACCAGCTTGGGGTCCACCGCCTCCTGGCGCGAGAAGGCGAGGAGCTGCCCGGTCAGCGTCCGGGCGCGCTCCAGCGCGGTGCGGGTGCCGTCCAGATAATGCGCGCCTTCCGCCGGCAGGTGCCGCTTCATCAGATGCAGGTTGGCCAGGGCGGCGGTCAGCAGGTTGTTGAAGTCGTGGGCGACGCCGCCAGTGAGCTGGCCCAGCGCCTCCAGCTTCTGGGACTGGCGCAGCGCGGTCTCCAGGGACTCGCGGGCGCGGGCCTCCTCGGTCCAGCGGCGGACCGCCCGGGTCTCGCTCTGCGCGCGGCGCAGCGCCAGCAGGGTGATGCCGACCAGGGCCAGCATCGCCGGCACCGTGAAGGCGACGTATTGCAGGACGTTGCGCGCCCAGTTGGCCCGGATGTCGGCGATCGGGATGCCGTAGGTGACGTAGAGCGGGTAGGGCGCGACGTGCTTGAAGCCGTTGAGCCTCGCCACGCCGTCCAGGCGGCCCCGGGTGCGGAACACCCCCTCGGTCCGCCCGCCCGCCATGGCGCCGAGCAGGAAGCTGTCCGTGGCGTGACGGGACTGGCGGTCGCCCATCGAGGGGAAGCGGACCAGGACCGAGCCGTCGCGGCGGACGAGGGAGATCGCCTCCTTCGGTTCGGCGACGACGAGCTGGTAGAAATCGGCCAGGTAGTCGGTCAGCACCGCGGTCAGCAGCAGGCCGTTGAACGGCCCTTCCGGCCCGCCCGCGGCGGCGCGGCGGCGCGTGACGTTGAACTGCCGCTTGCCCGACCCGCGCCCGGTGATCGCCTCGCTGACGAGGATGCCGGCGTCGCCGGCCGCCTGGGTGCGGAAATACTCGCGGTCGCCGACGTTGATCGACGGGACCGGGAACTGGCGGTTGTCGTTGCGCACCGCACCGTTGGGGTCGATCAGCCCGACGACGCCGATCTGCGGCACCTCCTCGACCAGCGTCCGCAGGTAGCCGTGCAGATCGTCGGAGCGCCCGATCTCGTCCCAGCTCATGCCGGCGGTCCGTTCGTCCAGCCGGTCCAGGACCTGCTCCACCGTGTCGAAGACCTTCTGCATGTGCTCGTGCAGGATCAGAACGGTCTTGCGGATGTTGCGCTCCGCCTGCGCCTCTTCCTCGTGAAAGTCGCGCCAGGCGATGGCGGCAAGCAGCAGGGTGGGGACCAGGACGGAGGCCACCAGCAGCAGGCGGAGAAGGCGCACCATGCCTGCCGATTCGTTTGCCAGGGCGTCGAGGTGGCGGAGGGGCATGGGCTGCGGGAATGACGGCCGGGTGGTGGGGAGACGGGAGGCGATGGGGCGGGGGGCGAAGCGCGGGTCATCGCGGCGAGGAAGCTATGCCGGTCTATGGCATCCGGGGCAACCTCAACTTTCCGGCGGCCCTATGACTTTCAGGAGGGCGCGCGGCGATGCGGCGCGCCTTCCCCTTGGTTCCGCGGGGCGGAAGGGGCGACACTGGAGGGCGCCGGTGCCCCGCACCGCTGCCAACCCCGCGGAGACCATCAGCCATGCCCCTGAAGCCCATCGAGCACGCCGACGCCGCTCCCGAGGTGCGCGCCGTCTACGACGACATCAAGGCCGCCCGCAACGTGCCCGACGTCAACAATTTCTGGAAGATGGCCGCCCATCACCCGCCCACCCTGAAGCGCACCTGGGAAAGCCTGAAGGAGGTGATGGCCCCCGGCGCGCTGGACCCGATGGTCAAGGAGATGATCTTCGTCGCGGTCAGCGTGACCAACGGCTGCGACTACTGCATCCGCTCGCACGAGGCGGCGGCGCGGCGCGCCGGCATGACCGACGCCCAGTTCGGCGAGCTGATGGCCGTGATCGGCATGGCCAACGAGACCAACCGCCTTGCCAAGGGCTATCAGGTGGAGATCGACGAGGCGCTGAAATAGCCCGTCACGCGATGTCGTCGAGGGCGTCCTCCAGCGACGGGTAGATGCCCTCGGCCAGCGAACCGTCCACCCGCACCGGCCGCGGCAGGACCGCCACGGCGTCCAGCGCGCCGCGCAGCGTCAGGCCGGTGACCTCGACGAAGCCGCCGCGGTTGCCGTAGCGCCCGGCGGTCCATTCCGCCCGCTCGGGGTCGCCGGACAGCCTTCCGTTGCAGGTGATCATCTCGTGGGTGTCGTCGCCGCCGCGCCGGTTCCAGGCCATGCCGCCGCCCAGGCCGCTGCCGATGTCGCGGGGGCGGAAGCCGTGGGGCTGGAGCAGGTCGCGCACCGCGCGCGACACCACGACGGCCTTGGGGTCGATCTCCGTCCCCACCGGGCCGCCCGCCGCCTGGGGTTCCTGTCCGATCGCCTGTTCCATTGGGTCCGCTCCCCGTCTTGTGTCGCTTACCAGGGACAACAGGCGGGAGCGCGGCCTGTGCCGCGGCGGCGGGCCGGAAAAGCGAAAGGGCAAAAGCGAAAGGGCCGATGCGTCGCCGCATCGGCCCTTTTCGTGTTGGTCGGAGAGAGAGGATTCGAACCTCCGGCCCCTGCCTCCCGAAAGCAGTGCTCTACCAGGCTGAGCTACTCTCCGGTCCAGTCGGTTCCGCCGTTGCCAGCGTCGCCGTGGAGCGGGTGTATAGACCCATTGCCCGCGGGCTGCAATGGGAATAAGCGGCATTTGCGGAATGTTTTTTTTGCCGGGCCGCGAAAGCCGGCGGGAAGGCCGCCGCAACGGCTGGTTGCCGGGCCGGAAAAGCGAAAGGGCAAAAGCGAAAGGGCCGATGCGTCGCCGCATCGGCCCTTGTCGTGTTGGTCGGAGAGAGAGGATTCGAACCTCCGGCCCCTGCCTCCCGAAAGCAGTGCTCTACCAGGCTGAGCTACTCTCCGGTCCGTCGGTGGCGCCGTGGCCGGCGTCACCGTGGGCCGCGTATATAGCCGCTTGAGTGGGGGGCTGCAACGTGAAAATCATCCCCCGCGGCGAAAAAGTTCCCGAGGCTTAGAAATCGCGCTCGATCACGAAATCCAGCACTTCCAGCAGGGCGGCCTTCACCGGGGTGTCCGGGAAGAGGCCCAGCGCGTCGCGCGCGATGGAGCCGTAGTGGCGCGCGCGCTCCACGGTGTCCTTCAGCGCGTTGTGCCTGGCCATCAGCTCCTGGGCGCGCTCCAGGTCGCCCTCCTGCTGGTCCAGCTCCTCCATGGTGCGGCGCCAGAAGGTCCGCTCCTCGTCGTTGCCGCGGCGGAAGGCCAGCACGACCGGCAGGGTGATCTTGCCCTCGCGGAAGTCGTCGCCGACCGTCTTGCCCAGCTTCGCCTGCTTGGCCGAATAGTCGAGCACGTCGTCGACGAGCTGAAAGGCGATGCCCAGGTTCATGCCGTAGTCGTAGAGCGCCAGCTCCTCGGCCTGCGGGCGGTCGGCCACCACGGCGCCGACGCGGCAGGCGGCGGCGAACAGCTCCGCCGTCTTGGCCTTGATGACCTCCAGATAGGCCTGCTCGCTGGTCTCGGTGTCGTTGGTGGTGCGCAGCTGCAGCACCTCGCCCTCGGCGATCACCGCGGACGCCTTGGACAGGATGCGCAGCACGTCGAGCGACCCGACCTCCACCATCAGCTCGAAGCTGCGGGAGAACAGGAAGTCGCCGACCAGCACGCTGGCCTTGTTGCCGAACACCGCGTTGGCCGAGGCGAGCCCGCGGCGCAGGTCGCTCTCGTCCACGACGTCGTCGTGCAGCAGGGTGGCGGTGTGGATGAACTCCACCACCGCGGCCAGCATCTTGTGGTCCTCGCCCTTGTAGCCGCACAGCTCGGCGGCGGCGAGGGTGAGGACGGGGCGCAGGCGCTTGCCGCCGGCGGCGATGAGATAGCCGGCAAGCTGCGGGATCATATCGACGGACGAATGCATCCGCTGGACGATGATCTCGTTCACCGCGCTCAGGTCATCGGCCACCAGGGCGGTCAGATCGTCGAGCGGGGTGGACTTCCGCCGTTTCGGCTCGAGGTTGGTCACGACCGCCAAGGTCGACTCCAATGATGATTGACGTGACGAATTCCGGCAGGGAGCATAACGGCATAGCCTCTTCGGTCAAGTCCGCAAGGCGAATAAGGGCACAGAACAGCCGGGATTTCATGAAGGAACTTCTGCGCACCACCGATCCGGTCCGTCTGAGCTGGCTTCTCGCCCTGCTGACCGACGCGGGAATCGAGGGGATCGTGCTGGACGCCCACACCAGCATCCTGGAGGGCTCCATCGGCGCGATCCCCCGCCGCCTGATGGTGGCCGAGGAGGATCACGCCGCCGCCTGCCGCCTGCTGCGCGACGCCGGGGAGGAGCTGGGGGCGTGACGATGGAGAGCGACGCGGCGTTCGACACCCTTCTCGACGGGCGCGTCCGCCTGCGCCAGCCGCAGGCCGGCTACCGCGCCGCCATCGACCCGGTGCTGCTCGCCGCCGTCACCGCCGCCGCGGCGGGGGAGCGGGTGCTGGACGTCGGCACCGGCACCGGGGCGGCGGCCCTGTGCCTCGCCGCCCGCGTGCCGGGCGTCATGGTCGTCGGGCTGGAGAAGCGGGCGGAGGCGGCGGACTTCGCCCGGCGCAACGCCGCCCTCAACGGGCTGGAGGGCCGGGTGGGCGTCCTTGAGGGCGATCTTCTGGCTCCGCCGCCGGAACTGGTCGCGGGAAGCTTCGACCGGGTGATGATGAACCCGCCCTATCTGCGCGCCGGCGCGGCCAGCGCTCCGCCCGACCCCTGGAAGGCCGCCGCCAACGTGGAGGGGGAGGCGGGGCTGGCCGACTGGGTGCGCTTCGCCGCCGCGATGCTGAAGCCGCGCGGCACGCTGACCATGGTCCACCGGGCCGACCGGGTGGACGAGATCCTGGCCGCCCTGCGCGCCGCCCGATTCGGCTCCCTGACGCTCGTCCCGCTCTGGCCGAAGGCGGGGGAGGAGGCGCGGCGCCTCCTGCTGGCGGCGCGGAAGGGGGGGCGCTCGCCCGCGCGGTTCACCGCCGGGCTTGTGCTGCACGGCCCCGACGGCGCCTACGGCGGGCAGGCGCAACGGATTCTGCGCGACATGGAACCGCTGATCCCTTAAGTCGGCGCTTTCAATCCAGCCTCAGCGGCACCATTTCAACCGGCGATGAACATGACGAAGCTGCTCGCCAAACTCCCGTTCGGCCCCTGGCGCGACGCCGGGCCGATCGTGTCCGTCCTCCGCCTGTCCGGTGTCATCGGCCAGGCCGGAGCCTTCCGTCAGGGCCTGACCATGTCCAGCATGGCCGGGCTGATCGAACGCGCCTTCGCGCCGAAAAAGCAGGCGGCGGTGGCGCTGGTCGTCAATTCACCGGGCGGGTCGCCGGTGCAGTCGGCGCTGATCGCCAAGCGCATCCGCGACCTCGCCACCGAGAAGAAGGTGCCGGTCTTCGCCTTCTGCGAGGACGCGGCGGCGTCCGGCGGCTACTGGCTGGCCTGCGCGGCGGACGAGATCTGGGCGGACGAGAGCAGCATCCTGGGCTCCATCGGCGTGGTGTCGTCGGGCTTCGGCGCGCATGACTTCATCCAGCGCTACGGCATCGAGCGGCGGCTCTACACCGCGGGCGACAAGAAGGTGATTCTCGACCCCTTCTCGCCGGAGCGGGAGGACGGGGTGGCCCATCTGAAGGCGATCCAGGCGGAGATCCACGACGCCTTCAAGGCGATGGTGCGCGACCGCCGCGGCGCCCGCCTGTCCGGGGCGGAGGAGGAGCTGTTCTCCGGTGCCTTCTGGGCCGGGCGGCGCGCGCTGGAACTCGGGCTGATCGACGGCATCGGCGATCTGCGCAGCGTGCTGCGCGGCCGTTTCGGCGAGAAGCTGCGGCTGCGGGTGGTGCAGGAGGACCGGCGCTGGTTCCGTCGCATGGGCTTCCGCGTGGACGCGCCGGCCGGCACGGCCGCGCTCGACCGGATGGCGGCCGACCTCCCGGCGGCGGCGCTGGCCGCCGTGGAGGAGCGCACGCTCTGGTCGCGCTACGGCCTGTGAGGATCGGGGAGCTGTCCGCTCCCCCTATGCCCCGTCGACCTTACTGGGTCACCTCGCGCAGGCGCTCCGATGGGGGCGGCACGGGCTGACCGGTGCGGCGGGCTTCTTCGATCCACAGGATGATGGCGTCGCGCGCGGCGGCGGTGGCTTCGGCCGGGGTGTTTCCGGACGCGGTGCAGCCGGGAAGGTCGGGCACCTCCGCCGCGTAACCGGTCCCCTGTTCGGGCGGGACCGTGCGGACGATGACCGGGTAGGCGCTGGGGTCCCTGCTCGCACTCATCGGATTGCGTCTCCATTTCCGCGGTTTTCTTTCATTAAATGCCTGTTATCTCGCGTGGGACAAGAAGGCATCTGCGCGGGAAGGCGATTTTTCGGCGCCGCCCGGCCTCGCGGCCGGCCGCGTGATCTTTGACGCGCCGAGCAAACGCCATGGGAAACGGCTGGCGGGAAAGCGGCGGCCAAACAAACCCATTGTCGATGTCCGGGATTTTCATCTTTCACGCCATCTTTGATGATGAACACGGCAGACTTTTCCCTAAAAGTCGCATCGGATCACCACCAGTACCGTTATCCGGAACAGGATTGAAGACTCGCCTTAAAGAAACAATCTTAGGCATCAGAAAGAAATCATCGGTCTTATCAAAGGTTTAATATTGCAATGCTCGTCTGAAAGGGAACTCGAGGCAGTGTCATATCCCTTCCAGTTTTAGGGCATCGTGATGAAGATTATTGGAAAGATTGTTACTGCAAACGCCGTGATGGCGGTGATTCCGCTCTGCTTGGCCGCTTACGTCGCTTATGACGCGGCGTCCGACGTGCACACGCAGATCATCGCGCAGCGCAACCTGGCCGCCTATGAAGCGGCCATCGCGATCGGGTCCAAGCTGCCCGCCGAGCGGTCGGCCTGGGGGTTCGCGTTCGGCAACGCCGACCCGCTCAACGCCGAGGCGGGCAAAAGGCTCGAGGCGACGGGGAGCGCGCTCGACGAGACCATCTCCCTGTCGCGGGAGCGTTTTGCCGCCGCCGGCCTGCCGCTGGAAACCATTGACCGCGTGGCCGCGGGGTTGAAGACGGTGCGGGCGACCGCCCGGAGCGCGGTGGCGCAGCCGCAGTCGGGCCGTCCCGCCGACGCCTACGGCACGCTGGTCGACGGCTTGGCCGCGGTCAACGAGTTGGGCGGCAAAGCCACCGACGAGTCCTTCCGGGCGACGATCAACACCGATCATTCCCTGTTCGCGGCCGCCACGCTCGCCCGCACGGCGCAGTCCCTGCGCGACGTCGACGGCGCGCGCGCCGCCTATCTCGGGGTCTTCGTCAACGGCGCGGCACCGACGCCGGAGCGTGTCGTCGCCCTCACCGAGCTGAACGGCAAGATCGCCATCCTGTGGCAGCAGATCGGCAAGACGGTCGAGAACCTGGGCAGCCCGCCCGACCTCGTGAAGGCGCTGGACCATATGCAGGCGACCATCATGTCCGAGGGTGAGGCGCGCTTCCAGGCGGTGGTCGCGGCGGCCCGCAACGGCACGGCCTCGCCGGTTCCCTTCGCCGAATGGAACAAGTGGGCCGGTCCGATGCTGAACAACATCCTGGTGATGCGCGACGCGGCGCTGCTCAACGCCAAGGAGCAGAACGCCGGCGCCTTGAGCCAGGCGTGGTGGCAGCTCGGAATTTCTCTGACGATCATCGCGGCCATCCTGGCGGCCTTCGGCGTGGCGCTGCTGCTGATGTTCCGGCAGGTCATCCGCCGCCTGCACCGGCTGACCGCGGCGATCTTGCGGCTGGCGGAGAACGATCTCACGGTCGAGATTCCGCAGCCCACCGCCGCCGACGAAATCGGCGACATGGCCCGCGCGCTGCAGATCCTGAAGGATGGCGCCGGGGAGCGCGTTCGCCTATCCGCCGCCAGCGAGGCGGAAGCCTTGGCCAAGGAGGCGCGGACGCGGGCGCTGGAGGAGTTGATCCGCGGCTTCGACCGCAAGTCCGCCGACATCCTGAACAAGCTCGGCGCCTCCACCGCCGGGATGAGCCGGTCGGCGACCCTGATGGCGTCGCTGGCCGACCAGACCCATCGGCAGTCCACCGCGACCGCCGCCGCCGCCGAGCAGACGGCCTCCAACGTCCAGACCGTCGCGGCGGCCAGCGAGGAGATGACCGCGGCCATCCAGGAGATCGGCCGGCAGGTCACGCGCTCGAACGAGATCGCCGGGAAGGCCGTCGCCGAGGCCGGCCAGACCAGCGACAGCGTGCGCAGCCTGGCCAGCGCGGCCGGGCGCATCGACGACGTCGTCAAGCTGATCCAGGGCATCGCCGCCCAGACCAACCTTCTGGCGCTGAACGCGACCATCGAGGCGGCCCGCGCCGGCGAGGCCGGCAAGGGCTTCGCCGTGGTGGCGGGGGAGGTCAAGAGCCTCGCCAACCAGACCGCCAAGGCCACCGAGGACATCTCGGCGCAGATCGCCGGGGTGCAGGCGGCGACCCAGGGCACGGTGGCGGCCATCGAGGGGATCGGCGCCACGATCGCCTCGATCAACGAAATCTCCGCCACGATCGCCGCCGCCACCGAGGAGCAGAACGCCACCGCCAGCGAAATCTCGCGCAACATCGTCGAAGCCGCGCGCGGCACCCAGGAGGTCAGCGGCAACATCGCCGACGTGAACGGGGCCGCCACCCAGGCCGGCACCGCCGCCGCCGAGGTTCTGGACTCCGCCAGGACGCTGTCGGAGTGGGCCGACGCGCTGCATCGGGAGGTCACGTCCTTCCTGTCGGCCATCCGGGCGGCGTGACGGCGCCGGCCATGGGACGTCCATCGGACGGCCATGGCGCGGGGGGCGAAGGCCGCTCTTGACCGGGCGGCCCCGCACCCCCTAATGCTGCTTCCATGTTCAGCTTATCCAAGATCCTGTTCCTGGCGCTGGTGATCGGCGCGGTGTGGTTCGGCTGGCGCTGGTACAACCGCGTCGGCGCGGTCGGCCGCGAGCGGCTGCGCGAACGCGAGCGGCGCGGCGGCTCCGGGCCGTCCTCCGCCACCGGCGGCGGCTCGCCCCGGGTGACCGCCGAGGACATGGAGAAGTGCCCGGAATGCGGCGCCTACGTCGCCCCGCGCTCCGCCGTGGCCTGCGGCCGACCGGTCTGCCCCTACGGCCGCTGAACCTGTAACCCTTGGCGGGCGCTTGATTCCGGGAATACCGCCGCGTATCGTGCGGCGCGTTTTTCCACACCAATCATAAGTGACCGCCGATGGCCTCCCCGAGCGGGTCTTCCCAAGACAGCCGCGGCCTGTCCTTTCAGGCCCTGATCCTCAAGCTCCACCAGTTCTGGTCGGAGCAGGGCTGCGTGATCCTCCAGCCCTACGACATGGAGGTGGGTGCGGGCACCTTCCACCCGGCGACGACGCTGCGCGCGCTTGGCCCGCAGCCGTGGAAGGCGGCCTACGTGCAGCCCTCGCGCCGCCCGAAGGATGGCCGCTACGGCGAGAACCCGAACCGGCTCCAGCACTACTACCAGTATCAGGTGATCCTGAAGCCCTCGCCGGCCAACCCGCAGGAGCTGTATCTGGAAAGCCTGAAGGTGCTGGGCATCGACCCGTCGCTGCACGACATCCGATTCGTCGAGGACGACTGGGAAAGCCCGACGCTGGGCGCCTGGGGCCTCGGCTGGGAGGTCTGGTGCGACGGCATGGAGGTCACCCAGTACACCTACTTCCAGCAGGTCGGCGGCATCGAGTGCGACCCGGTCGCGGTCGAGCTGACCTACGGGCTGGAGCGTCTGGCCATGTATGTGCAGGGCGTGGAGAACGTCTACGACCTGGACTTCAACGGGCAGGGCGTCAAATACGGCGACGTGTTCAAGCGCGCCGAGGTCGAATATTCGGCCCACAACTTCGAGCACGCCAACACCGACATGCTGCTCCAGCATTTCAAGGACGCCGAGGCGGAGTGCCAATCGCTGATCGCCAAGGGCGTCGCGCTGCCGGCCTACGACCAGTGCATCAAGGCGTCGCACCTCTTCAACCTGCTGGACGCGCGCGGCGTCATCAGCGTCGTGGAGCGCGCCGCCTACATCGGCCGCGTGCGCGCGCTGGCGAAAGCCTGCTGCGAGGCGTGGACCGCCGGGGGGGCCAAGTAACATGTCGGTCAACATGCCCGAACTTCTGATCGAGTTCTTTTCCGAGGAAATCCCCGCCCGCATGCAGGCGCGCGCGGCGGACGACCTCAAGCGCCTCGTCACCGAGAAGCTGGCCGCCAACGGCCTGACCTTCGCGTCGGCCGAGGCCCATTCCACCCCCCGCCGCCTCGCGCTGGTGATCGACGGCCTGCCCGAGCGCACCGCCGACGTCCGCGAGGAGAAGAAGGGGCCGCGCGTCGGCTCGCCCGAGCAGGCGGTCGCCGGCTTCCTGAAGTCCGCCGGCCTGACCAGCCTTGACCAGTGCGAGCAGCGCGACACCGGCAAGGGCGTCTTCTACTTCGCCGTGGCGGAGAAGAAGGGCCGCGCCACCGCCGAGGTGCTGGCCGAGATCATCCCGGCGGTCATGGGCGACTTCCCCTGGCCGAAGTCGATGCGTTGGGGCACCGGCACGGTGCGCTGGGTGCGCCCGCTGCACTCGATCATCGCGCTGTTCGGCGGCGCGGTGCTGGAGGGTTCGTTCGACCTGGGCGGCGCGCAGGGCAAGCTGGTGTTCGGCAACAGCACCCGCGGCCACCGCTTCCTGTCGCCGGACGCCTTCACGGTCACCGACTTCGCCGACTACAAGGCCAAGCTGCGCGCCGCCCACGTCGTGCTCGACCGCGCGGAGCGCAAGGCCAAGATCAAGGCCGACGCCGAGGCGCTCGCCGCGCAGGAGGGGCTGACCCTCTCCCCCGACGACGGGCTGCTGGAGGAGGTCGCCGGCCTCGTCGAATGGCCGGTCGCCCTGGTCGGCACCATCGACGAGAAGTTCATGGACGTGCCGTCGGAGGTCCTCATCACCTCCATGCGCACGCACCAGAAGTATTTCGCCCTGCTGGACAAGGCCGGCAAGATGGCGCCGCGCTTCGTCGTGGTCGCCAACACGGTGACGGCGGACGGGGGCAAGGCCATCGTCGCCGGCAACGAGCGCGTCCTGCGCGCCCGCCTGTCCGACGCCAAGTTCTTCTGGGACCAGGACCGCAAGACGAAGCTGGAAGACCGCGTGTCCAAGCTGGGCGCCATCACCTTCCACGCCAAGCTCGGCACGGTGGCGGAGAAGGTCACCCGCGTCCAGGTTCTGGCCGCCGAGATCGCCCGCGCCATCGGCGCCGACGCGGACGCGGCGACCCGCGCCGCTCTGCTGTCCAAGGCGGACCTCGTGACCGAGGTGGTCGGCGAGTTCCCCGAGGTCCAGGGCATCATGGGCCGCTACTACGCGCTGGGCGAGGGCGAGAACCCGGCGGTGGCCGAGGCGATCGCCGAGCATTACAAGCCGCTCGGCCCGTCGGATTCCTGCCCGACGGCGCCGGTGTCGGTCGCCGTGGCGCTGGCCGACAAGCTCGACACGCTGGTCGGCTTCTTCGCCATCGACGAGAAGCCCACGGGCTCCAAGGACCCCTATGCGCTGCGCCGCGCCGCGCTGGGCATCATCCGGCTGATCCTGGAGAATGGGCTGCGGGTGAACCTGACGCAGTTGTTCAAGGCGGCGCACGGCGCTTACACGGTCGGCGGTTTCGCCGCCGCCGACGGCGTCGCCACCGACCTGATGGCCTTCTTCGCCGACCGCCTGAAGGTCACGCTGCGCGACCAGGGCGTGCGGCACGACCTCGTGGACGCGGTGTTCGCGCTGGGCGGCGAGGACGACCTCGTCCGCCTGCTGGCCCGTGTGAAGGCGCTCCAGACCTTCGTCGGGTCGGAGGAGGGGGCGAACCTGCTCGCCGCTTACAAGCGCGCCAGCAACATCGTCCGCATCGAGGAGAAGAAGGACGGCAAGGCCTACGACCAGCTGGTCGATCCGGCCCTGCTGACGCTCGCCGAGGAAAAGGACCTCTACGGCGCCCTGTCCGCCGCCGGCGAGACGGCCCGGCCACTGCTGGCGCAGGAGGACTTCACCGGCACCATGGCGGCGCTGGCCCGCCTGCGCGGCCCGGTGGACGCCTTCTTCGACAAGGTGACGGTGAACGCCGAGCAGGCCGACCTGCGCGCCAACCGCCTGCGGCTGCTCAGCCAGATCCGGGCGACGCTGAACGCGGTGGCGGAATTCTCGCGCATCGAGGGGTGATGGGGGAGGGGGTGCCGTTGCGGTGCCCCCACCCTCCCACGCTTGCGCGTGGGTCCCTCCCTCCCCCGCTGCGGGGGAGAGGGGCTGAATTCCAAGTCCCCTCCCTCGCCGTAGGCGGGGGAGGGTTAGGGAGGGGGGGGCCAGTGCAACCACTCCCCACCCACCCAACAAAAAAGGGGCGCCCCACCGGGCGCCCCTTTTCCTTGTCCCCAAAACCCCTTACCGCGAGGCGCGGTTCGCGGCGCTGACCAGGGCGCGCAGCGAGGCGGTCACGATGTCCGCGTCCATGCCGACGCCGAACAGCGTGCGCTCGTCCTTGGTCTTCACCTCGACATAGGCGCAGGCCTGGGCGTCCTCGCCCTCGCCGACGGCGTGCTCGCGGTAGTCCACCACATGCAGGTCGATGCCGGTGCCCTGGCGCAGCGCGTCCAGGAAGGCGTCGATCGGACCCTTGCCCGAGCCTTTCAGCGTGCTGACCACGCCGTCGCGCGACACCACCACGTTCAGCACGCGGGCGCCGGAGTTCGGGCCGCGCGGCTCGGTCGAATGCTCGATCAGGGCCAGCGGGGCGTCGATGTCCAGATACTCGGCCTTGAAGGCGTTGTGGATGTCGGCGGGGGCCAGCTCCTTGCCGGTCTCGTCGGCGATGCGCTGCACCGTCTTGGAGAACTCGATTTGCAGGCGGCGCGGGATCTGGATGCCGTAATCCTTCTCCAGCACATAGGCGATGCCGCCCTTGCCCGACTGGCTGTTGATGCGGATCACCGCCTCGTAGCTGCGGCCCAGGTCCTGCGGGTCGATGGGCAGGTACGGAACCTCCCAGGTGCCGTGGTTGGACTTGGCCAGCGCCTTCAGGCCCTTGTTGATGGCGTCCTGGTGCGAGCCGGAGAAGGCCGTGAAGACCAGCTCGCCGGCGTAGGGGTGGCGCGGATGGACGGGCAGCTGCGTGCAGTATTCGGCGACGCGGACGATCTCGTTGATGTCGTCGATGCGCAGCTCCGGATCGACGCCCTGGGTCAGCAGGTTCAGCGCCAGCGTGATGACGTCCACGTTGCCGGTGCGCTCACCGTTGCCGAACAGGGTGCCTTCCACGCGGTCGGCGCCGGCCAGCATGCCCAGCTCCGCCGCCGCGACGCCGGTGCCGCGGTCGTTGTGCGGGTGCAGGGAAATGATCGCCGCGTCGCGGTTCTTCATGTTGCGGCAGAACCACTCGATCTGGTCGGCGTGGATGTTCGGGGTGGACATCTCCACCGTCGCCGGCAGGTTCAGGATGACCTTGTTGGCGGCGTCGGCGCCCCAGGTCTCCATCACCGCCTCGCAGATCTCCAGGGCGAACTCCAGCTCGGTCCCGGTGAAGCTCTCCGGCGAGTACTGCAGGACGATTTCGGTTTCCGGATGCTCGGCGGCCAGCTGCTTGATCAGCTTGGTGCCGGCGACGGCGATGTCCACGATGCCCTGGCGGTCCAGCCCGAAGACGACGCGGCGCTGCAGCTCCGAGGTGGAGTTGTACAGGTGGACGATGGCGCGCTTGGCGCCCTTGATGCCCTCGAAGGTGCGGCGGATCAGCTCCTCACGGGCCTGGGTCAGGACCTGGATGGTCACGCCGTCGGGGATCTTGCCGCCCTCGATGATCTCGCGGCAGAAGTCGAAATCGGTCTGCGAGGCGGCGGGGAAGCCGATTTCGATCTCCTTGAAGCCCATCTTCAACAGCGCGTCGAACATCGCGCGCTTGCGGTCCGGGCCCATCGGCTCGATCAGCGCCTGGTTGCCGTCGCGCAGGTCCACCGAGCACCAGACCGGCGCCTTCTCAATGGTCCGGTTCGGCCACTGGCGGTCGGTCAGCTTCACCGGGGCGAAGGGGACGTACTTCTCATGCTTGGCAGCGGAAGAGGCGGCGGCGGGGGTGGCGATGTGGTTCATGACGCTTCGTGATCCCTTGGGAGCCCCGGTTTTCGTTGCGGGGCGTTGTCTCGTGTCGTGTGGGGACCGGCGGGACTACGGTCGCCGAGCTGCCGGGCGGCTCAGCGACCGTTCCTAAGTCGCAGCCCCGGCCCCAGCCGGGAGACACGCTTCACCCCGCAAGGGCGCGTGCCGAAAGGACGCGTGCAATAGGTGCTCATGGGAAAACAGACACTTCGACCAGGGAACAGGGCAGACGAACGCGGACGACCCGGACGCTCAAAGCGCCGGGGTGATAAGTCGCAGAAGGGCGTTCGTGTGGTCGATGCGAGTCATGGGGCACACTCTGCGCAGGCAGGCTTGCTCTGTCAAGCCACGATTCCATGAAATCTTCTTTCGCGGAACGGGGCGTCACGTGAAGAACAGCCGGTAGAGCAGCGGCAGCAGGATCGCCGTCGCCAGCCCGTTCAGCCCCATCCCCAGCCCGGCGAAGGCCCCCGCCACCTCGTTGACTTGGAGCGCGCGGGCAGTGCCGATGCCGTGGGCGGCCACCCCCAGGCCGAAGCCGCGCGCCCGCCAGTCCGTCACCCGGACGAGGTTCAGCACCCAGGTGCCGAAGGACGCGGCGATGATCCCGGTCAGGATCACGAAGACGGCGGTGAGGGAAGGCAGCCCGCCGATCTGTTCCGACACGCCCATGGCGATGGGGGAGGTCACCGATTTCGGCGCCAGCGACAGCAGCGTGCGCTCCGACGCGCCCAGCGCCCAGGCGATGGCGACGGCGCTCAGCGCCGACGCGGCCGACCCGGTCAGCAGGGCGACCAGCAGCGCCACGGCGGAGCGGCGAACCTGCTGGAACTGGCGGTAGAGAGGAACCGCCAGCGCCACCGTGGCCGGGCCGAGCAGGAAATGCACAAACTGCGCGCCGTCGAAATAGGTGCGGTAATCGATCCCCGCCACCATCAGCGCCGCGGCGATCAGCAGAACCGCGATCATCACCGGGTTCAGCGCGGGCCGCCGGCCGAACCGCTCGAACACCCACATCCCCACTTGATAGGCGGCCAGCGTCAGGGTCAGGCCGGCGAGCGGGCTGGCCGAGAGATAGACCCAGATCTCGTGGAAATCGGGGCTCATGGCGCGTCCTCCGCGCCGTCGGATTCGGTTTCGGCGTCGGGGCCGTGGCGACTCAGAACGCTCATCACCCAGGCGGTCAGCGCGACGCCGATCAGCGTGCTGCCCAGCAGGGCGGCGGCGATGGGCAGCGCCTCCGCCTCCAGCCGGTTGAGATGGGCCATCACCCCGACGCCCGCCGGAACGAAGAGAAGGGAGAGGTGGCGCAGGATGCCGCCCGCCGTCTCCTGCAACGGCTCCGGCACGCCGCCGCGGACCAGCAGGCCGACGAACAGCAGGACCATGCCCAGCACCGGCCCCGGCACGGGCAGATGCAACAGGCGGGCGGTCACTTCCCCCACCAGCTGGCAGGAGAGAAGAAGGGTCAGGGTGCCGAGCATCGGCGGGCTCCAGGCTTTTCAGGGAAGTGGCCGCAGCCTAATCCCGGAGCCCGCCGCGGGGGGAGAGGATATGCCCTACCGCTCCAGCAGTTGAGCCTTGAGCCAGTCGCGCAGCTCGCGGCAGACGGCCTCGGCGGTCTCGTCCAGGCAGTGGCCGGCGCCGGGCATCAGGACCAGCTTCTTCGGCTCGCGCGCCATGCGGTGGACGTGGATGGAGCACATCGGCGTCAGCACCTCGTCGGCCTCGCCATGGACCAGCAGCACCGGGCAGCGGAGGTCCGCCACCGCGTCGGTGCCCAGCCCCTGTGTCGCCAGCGTCACCACCGTGCAGACCGCGCCGCGGTTGGAGGCCGCGGCCTGGATCGCCACCGCCCCGCCGAAGGAATGGCCGACCAGCGCCACATGGTGGATGCCCATGCGGCCGAGGAAGGTCAGACCGCACAGCGCGTCGTAGACCGCCTCGTCCAGCGCGCGCGGGTTGCGGTAGCGGACGCGCAGGGAGGCGATGCCGTCGGGCTTGAGTTCGTCCGCCAGCCGCGGATAGAGCCCGCGGGCCGGCGAGTCGAAGCCGCCGCCGACACCGCCCAGCCAGATGACCCCCAGCGTTCCCGCCGCCTTGTGCCCGTCAGGGGCGGGATAAAGGCGGGCGTCCACGGTGCCGCGGTCGGTGTCCAGGCGGACGGGGGCGAATCCCTCGTCCATGGTGTCACCGATCTGCGCCGACAGGAGCGGCATGGGTGTTCTCCGGCTTGCCAGGGTCTTGCGGGCGTTAACAGGCCAGCGGGTGCCGGTGTTGCTTCGGAACCTCGCCGCACCGTCTCCGGTTGTGCCGGGAGGCGGTTCGTGACGCGGGCCGCTTTCCGACGAACCAGCAGCCCCGGCCCGCAGCCCCGGCTGTCGGCGTCGGGCAAAGCCGTGCAACTGAAAAGAAGTGCGACACATGCTCAAGCAGATTTCGGTCGACACCGTGAAGCAGGCCGCCGACCTCGCGTACGAGGCCGGGGCCGACCGCCAGCGTTTCCTCGCCGGAATGCGCAACATCGACCTCGGGGAACAGACCAGCGAACGCGGTTCGCGGAACCCGACCGATCTCGACGCCCTCAGCATTCTGTCCTCCGACGCCAGCGGCGCGCTGAACCAGCTCCAGAAGATGCTGGAGGACCTGACGCCCGAGCAGCGGATGGAGTTGCGCGCGGTCATGTTCGTGGGGCGCGGCGACTTCGCCGGGAACCAGTGGGACCGCGCGCTGGACGAGGCCGGGCGGGCGCCGGATGCGACCCATTACACCGACATCGCGGAGCGCATCGACCTGCACGACGACCTGATGAAGGGGCTGTACGAGCTGGACCTGCTGAAGAAGAAGGACGGGCAATGAGCCGGGGCCGGGACGGCGGCTGGCGCCCGGAGGGTTCCGCCGGGACGCTCGAACGCTGGGCCGCCATCCTCGGCGGCACGGCGCTGGGTTTCGCCGGGGCGCGGCGGGGAAGCTGGGCGCTGGCCGCGCTCGGCGGCGGGCTGTTCCTCGCCGGGGCGGCGGGGGTTCCGCTGTCCAGCCCGCTGCGGCCGATCGCGCTTCCGGCGATGCGCCGCGAACCGACGACCACCCAGGCGAACGTCACCATCGCCGTCCCGGCCGAAAAACTGTTCCGCCATTGGCGCAACGTCCGCCATCTGTCGGCGCTGTTCCCCCACCTCGACGCCGTGGAGATCCTGTCCGACACGGAAAGCCGCTGGAAGGCCCATGGCCCCGGCGGCGTTCCGGTGGTCTGGAACAGCCGGATCGACAAGGTCCGGGAGAACGAACTGATCACCTGGCACACGCTGGAGGGGGCGGACCTGCCGCACCGCGGCACCGTCCTGTTCCGCCCGGCGCCGGGCGGGCGCGGGACGGAGGTCAGCCTGACCCTGGCCTACCACCCACCGGGCGGTGCGGGGGGCGACGCCGTGTCCCGCCTGTTCGGCGTGGCGCCGGAGCGGCAGGCGCGCGAGGCGCTGCGCCGCCTGAAGCGGCTCATGGAGGTCGGGGCGCTGCCCACCATCGACGGCCAGCCGAGCGGGCGGGGCGAGTCGCGGTCGCGAATTCAGGAGGTGACGGGATGAGGGCGCTCTGCTGGAACGGCGTGAACGACCTGCGGGTGGAGCGGGTGCCGGACCCCACGATCCTCGGCCCGCAGGACGCGATCATCAAGGTCGGCCTGTCCTCGGTCTGCGGGTCGGACCTGCATTTGATCGGTGGCTACGTCCCCACCATGCGGGCCGGCGACATCATCGGCCATGAGTTCCTGGGCGAGGTGGTGGAGAAGGGGCCCGAGGTGACGCGGCTGAACCGCGGCGACCGGGTGATCACCGTGTCGATCATCGGCTGCGGCAAGTGCTGGCACTGCGAGCACGAGGAGTTCTCGCTGTGCGACAACTCCAACCCCCAACCGGCCTTCGAGGAGGCGGCCTACGGCCATTGCACCGCCGGCATCTTCGGCTACAGCCACGCCTTCGGCGGCTACGCCGGCAGCCACGCCGAATACATCCGCGTCCCCTTCGCCGACACCAACTGCTTCCGCGTGCCGGAGGGTGTGACGGACGAGCAGGCGGTCTTCGTCTCCGACGCCGTGCCGACCGGCTACATGGCCGCCGACATGGGCAACATCAAGCCGGGCGACGTGGTGGCCGTCTGGGGCTGCGGCGGCGTCGGCCAGATGGCGATGAAGAGCGCCTATCTGATGGGGGCGGAGCGGGTGATCGGCATCGACCGCATTCCCGACCGGCTGCGCGCCGCCCAGATGAAGGCGGGGGCGGAGACGCTGGATTACAGCCGCGTCGACGTCTACGACGCCCTGCTGGCGATGACCGGTGGACGCGGTCCGGACGTCTGCATCGACGCGGTGGGCATGGAGGCGGACAGCGGCGCCTCGTCCATCAAAGGGCTGGCGATGGAAGACCTTTACGACCGCGGCAAGCAGGTCCTTCGGCTGGAGAGCGACCGGCCCGCCGTGCTGCGCCAGATGATCCAGTGCTGCCGCAAGGGCGGCACCCTGTCCATCGTCGGCGTCTATGGCGGCCTCATCGACAAATTTCCCATGGGGGCGGCGATGAACAAGGCGCTGACCTTCCGCATGGGCCAGCAACACGGCCAGCGTTACGTCAAGCGCCTGTTCGAGCACATCGAGAAGGGCGAGCTCGATCCCGCCTACCTGCTGACCCACAAATGGGCGCTCGACGACGCGCCGCAGGGCTACCGCATGTTCAAGGAGAAGGCCGACGACTGCATGCGGGTCGTCTTCGCGCCGTGATGGGGAGAAAGGCCATGAGGATCGTCTACGCCTACCCGGCGGAAAAAGGGCGCGGCGTCGAGGCGGAGATCGTCGGCGGCTTGCGCGACCGCTGCGGCCATGTCGTCCAGACGGGACGGGAGGAACGCGACGCGGAGCGCGGCGGCGCCGTCGACGTCATCGTCACCCTGGAACTGGACGACTCCCAGTGCGACACCGCCCTCAACCGGCTGCGTGCCCACCCCGCCGTGATCGACGCCGCCGCCGGAAGCTTCGGGGAGCGGGTCTGACGTCCTTATGAACGCGGCCTTATGAACGCGGCGGGATCGGTTCCAGCGGAGTAGGCCGCCGTCCCCGGACCGGCGCCTCCAGCCCCTCCGGCTTGGCCGCCCAGCGGACGGCGTTCAGGATGACGCGCTGGATCTGCGGGTGATGATAGGTGGGGTAGGTCTCGTGGCCGGGCCGGAAGTAGAAGACCCGGCCCAGCCCGCGCCGCCAGCCGCAGCCGCTGCGGAACACCTCGCCGCCCTGGAACCAGCTCACGAAGACCAGATCGTCCGGCGGCGGGACGTCGAAGGGTTCGCCGTACATCTCCTCATGCTCCAGCTCGATGACGTCGGAGATGCCCGCCGCCACGGGGTGGCCGGGATCGACGACCCACAACCGCTCCTTCTCCGCCGCCACACGGTATTTCAGAAAGCAGCCGGTGCCCATCAAGGCCAGGAAGGGCTTGGAGAAGTGGCTGGAATGGAGGGCCACCAGACCCATGCCATGTTCGGTCACCCGCCGCTTCACCCGCTCCACCACCGAGTCCGACACTTCGGCATGGGCGCGGTGGCCCCACCAGACCAGCGTGTCGGCGGCGTTCAGCCGCTCCTCGGTGAGACCGTGCTCCGGCTCGTCCAGGGTGGCGGTCTCCACCGTCAGTCCGGCGGCGCGCAGGGGTGCGGCCAACGCCTCGTGGATGCCCAGGGGATAATGGCCCCGCACCGTCTCGTCCCGGCGTTCGTGGAGGAACTCGTTCCAGATCAGGACGCGCGGCGAGGGGTGCGGCATGGCGGGAGGCTCTTTCGGAGGGAGGACGCCGTCCCCGATGGACTCGCCCATGGGACGAAGGAAGCCGGCGCCTGTTGGGGGCGATGATCGAAACATTGCGGTGGGAGCGTTCCGTGTCGAGTCCTCCCGATGCAGCGCAGGCCGGCGGCCCGGCCTTCTCCCTCCGCCGTTGTCCCATCGGTGTGGAACCGGCGCCCGGCGATCGGGTGCTGGCCCGGGTCTGGGCGCCGGCCTGCCGCGGCGTCGACCTGCTGGTCGGGCCGGAGGAGCGTGCGGTGGCGCTGGACGCCGAAGGCGGCGGCTACTTCGCCGCGATGGTGGAGGGGGTGCCGGTCGGCAGCCTCTACCGGTTCCGGCTCGACGACGGCCCGGCCTTCCCCGACCCCGCCTCGCGCTTCCAGCCCGACGGGCCGGAGGGACCGTCGCAGGTGGTGGACCCGTCCACCTTCGCCTGGACCGACGCCGGCTGGGCGGGCTGCGGCCTGCGCGGTCAGGTGGTCTATGAGATGCACGTCGGCACCTTCACGCCGGAGGGCAACTGGGCGGCGGCGGCGCGCGAACTGCCGGCCCTTGCCGCTCTGGGGGTGACGGTCATCGAATTGATGCCGGTGGCGGAGTTTCCCGGGCGCTTCGGCTGGGGCTACGACGGGGTGGATTTGTTCGCCCCGACCCGGCTCTACGGCGAGCCGGACGACATGCGGCGCTTCGTGGACCGCGCCCACGCGCTGGGCCTCGCGGTGATCCTCGACGTGGTCTACAACCACTTCGGCCCCAGCGGGAATTTCCTGTCGCACTTCGCCCCGGACTATTTCACCACCCGCTACAAGAACGAGTGGGGGGACGCGCTCAACTTCGACGGCCCGAACTGCGGCCCGGTGCGGGAGTTCTTCCGGGCGAACGCCGCCTTCTGGATCGACGAGTATCATCTGGACGGTCTGCGGCTGGACGCCACCCAGCAGATCTTCGACCGCTCCACCCCGCACATCATCCAGGAGATCGGGCAGGCCGTCCGCCGCGCGGCGCGCGGGCGCGGCACCCTGCTGATCGGGGAGAACGAACCCCAGCACGCGGCCATGGCGACTCCGGTGGAGCGGGGCGGCTGCGGGCTGGACGGGCTGTGGAACGACGATTTCCACCACGCGGCCATGGTCGCGCTGACCGGCCGGAACGAGGCCTACTACAGCGACTACCGCGGCACGCCGCAGGAGTTGCTGTCGGCCGTCAAGCACGGCTTCCTCTACCAGGGACAATGGTACCGCTGGCAGGGCAAGCGGCGGGGCGCTCCGGCTCATGGATTGCCGCGCCCGGCCTTCGTCACCTTCCTGCAGAACCACGACCAGATCGCCAATTCGGGCCGCGGCCAGCGAATCCACGCCCTGACCACGCCGGGGCGCTTCCGGGCGCTGACCGCGTTGACCCTGCTGGGGCCCGGCACGCCGATGCTGTTCCAGGGGCAGGAGTTCGCGGCCAGCGCCCCCTTCTACTACTTCGCCGACCACGACCCCGATCTGGCCGCCAAGGTGGAGGCGGGACGGGCGGAGTTTCTGGCCCAGTTCCCCAGCCTCGCCACCCCCGCCATGCGCGCCTATCTGACGCGCCCGCAGGACGAGGAGACCTTCCGCCGTTGCACCCTCGACCACGCGGAGCGGGAGACCCACGCCGAAGCCTGGGCGCTGCACCGCGACCTTCTGCGCCTGCGCCGCGAAGATCCGGTGTTCCGCACCCAGGGCGACGGCGGGCTGGACGGCGCCGTGCTGGGCGAGGAGGCGTTCGTCCTGCGCTTCTTCGGACCGAAGGACGGCGACGACGGCGACGACCGGCTGCTGCTGGTCAATCTCGGCCGCGACCTGCGGCTGGACATCCTGCCGGAACCGCTGCTGGCGCCGCCGGTTGGCAGGGACTGGACGCCCCTGTGGTCCAGCGAGGACCCCCGTTACGGCGGCTGCGGCATCGCCCCGCTGGAGGCGGCGGACGGCGGCTGGCGGCTTCCCGGCCATGCGGCGGTGGTTCTGACCGTCACGGACGCCGGTCCGGACGAGGAACGGGGCGAAGGCAACGGTGCGAGCGCTCAGGAGACCCATGGCTGATTTCATCCGCAAGATCACCCGCGACGTCCTGCGGTCCGCGCCGGACGCCGCGCTGTCCCGCGAATGGCTGGTCGCCAACGGGCTGGGCGGCTACGCCTCCTCCTCCCTGTCGGGGGCAGTGACGCGGCGCTACCACGGGCTGCTGGTGGCGGCCCTGCCGGCGCCGCTGGGCCGGGTGGTGATGCTGAGCCAGCTCAACGACGTGCTGATCCAGCCGGACGGCACCGAGCGGCGGCTGACCGGCCACAACCCGCAGGCCGACCACTGGCCCGACCCGAACTACCCGTCGGACGCCGCCCCCTCCGGCCTCGTCGAGTTCCGCATGGAAGCCGGCCTGCCGGTCTGGCGCTACGAGTTCGGCGACGTGGTGATCGAGAAGCAGATCGTGCTGCCGCACCTGCAGAACATCGTCCACGTCACCTACCGCGTGGTGAAGGCGCCGCAGCCGGTCTGCCTGCGGCTTCGTCCGGTGATGGCCTTCCGCAAGCTGGAGTCGGCGGTGGACGAGCCGCTGGCCCGCGACTACCGCGTCACCGCCCGCGGCCATGAGTACGAGGTCTGGGCCGGGCCGGAACTGCCGGTGCTGCGCATGACCATTGAGGGGGCGGAGCTTCCCCTTACCCTGGACGGCGGCGCGCGGCGCGACATCGTCTATCCGGTGGAGGCCGAGCGCGGCTACGAATCGCGCGGCTCGCTGTGGACGCCCGGCTATTTCAGCGGCCCGCTCAGCCAGGGCCAGACGCTGAGCTTCGTCGCGGCGACCGAGCCGTGGCAGCGGCTGTGGGCGCTGCCGCCCGCCGACGTCCTGCGCTTCGAGAAGGAGCGCCGCCGCCGCATCGTCGGGACGGCGCACCGCTCGCTGCGCGAGGGGGCGATGGCCGAGTTGGTGCTGTCGGCGGACAGCTTCCTGTTCGTGCCGGCGGGCCGCGTCGCCGACCAGATGCGCGCCCGCGCCGAGGGCGACGAGGTGCGCACGGTGATCGCCGGCTACCACTGGTTCACCGACTGGGGCCGCGACACCATGATCAGCCTGGAGGGGTTGACCCTGACCACCGGGCGCCACCTGGAGGCCGGCTGGATCCTGCGCACCTTCGCGCACTACATCCGCGACGGGCTGATCCCCAACATGTTCCCCGACGGCAAGGACGAGGGACTGTACCACACCGCCGACGCCACCCTGTGGTTCTTCCACGCGCTGAACCGCTACGTTCGGGCGACCGGGGACCGGCACACGCTGCAACTGCTGCTGCCCCGGCTGGTCGAGGTGATCGACCACCACCGGCGCGGCACCCGTTTCGGCATCGCCGTGGACCCCGGCGACGGGCTGCTGCGCCAGGGCCGGGAGGGCTACCAGCTCACCTGGATGGACGCGAAGGTCGAGGACTGGGTGGTCACGCCGCGCCGGGGCAAGGCGGTGGAGATCAACGCGCTCTGGTACAACGCGCTGTGCCTGACCGCCGGCTGGCTGACCGAGGAGGGGGATGCCCAGGCGGCCCGCCCGCTGGAGGAACTGGCCGAACGGGCCCGCGCTTCCTTCAACGCGCGCTTCTGGTGCGACCACGCCGGGCATCTCTACGACGTGGTGGATGGTGAGCGGGGGGACGACGACGCCTGCCGGCCCAACCAGATCTTCGCCGTCTCGCTCGACAACCCGGTGCTGGATCGCGCCCGCTGGGAACCGGTGGTGGAGACGGTGCGGCAGCGGCTGCTGACCCCGGTCGGGCTGCGCTCGCTGGCGCCGGGGCAGCGCGACTACAAGCCGAAATACTTCGGCGATCTGCGCGCCCGCGACGCCGCCTATCACCAGGGCACGGTGTGGGGGTGGCTGATCGGACCCTATGTCGACGCCTGGCTGAAGCTGCATCCGGAGGACAAGGCGGGGGCGCGGGAGCTGCTCCAGGGCTTCCTGCCGCACCTCGATCAGGCGGGGATCGGCACCATTTCCGAGATCTTCGACGCCGAGCCGCCCTTCAGCCCGCGCGGCTGCATCTCGCAGGCCTGGAGCGTGGCGGAGGTCCTGCGCTGCTGGGCGGCGACGGAAGAGGACCGGTGAGCCTGGCCGTCTTGCCAGAAAGCCTATGAAGAGCGTCATAAGAACTTAAGGAGAGAGGGCTCCAAATCCGCTCGGTTACTGAACAGAAAGCGATGGTGCGGAAAAAGCGCGAATCGATGACGGCCTGATAACATCGAAGAAACCCACATTTTGTTGAAGGTTTCTGTCGCCCGTGCCTATCATTGGTGGCGGGTCGAAAACAAAAAGTATCGACGCACGACCGTGTGACCGGCCCGCACAGGATGATGACGGGAGGGGTCATGCTGGCACTGCTGTCGAAGCCCACAAGTCCAGCGGTTGATTGGCCGGCGGTCGATTCGCCGGCGGTCGATTGGGACCGCCTGAGCCGGCGTATTCTGGACCAGGGTGCGCAGGCCTGCTGGGTGGTGGACAACGACCTGGTCATCGTCGGAGTCAACCCGGCGCTGTGCGCGCTGCTCGGCCGCCGGACCGGCGAACTGGTCGGCACCCGCCTGCTGGACCATGTGGCCGAGGACAGCCGGAGCGTCCTGGAACGGCAGGCGGCCATCCGCGGCCTCACCCCGCACCGCAGCTACGACGTCACGCTGATCCGCGCCGACGGGACGCCGCTTCGCACAATCTTCAACGATTCGCGGCTGGACGGCGAGGACGGCGGGGCGCCGCCGGGCTTCTGCATCTTCGTCACCGACATCACCCGCCACGTCGAGGAGGAGGCGCAGCGCGCCCGGCGGGTGGACCAGCTGGCGGACGCGGTTGCGCGCATGAACCGCTTCCTGGGGCAGATCTGCCAGGAGCTGAAGGACCCGTTGAGCGCCATCCTCGGCGCCACGCAGATGATCTCCTCTGACGTCGCCTCCCCCGGTCCGGCGGACGGCGCATCCGGCCAGGGAACCGCGCATCTCGGTGCCTACGCGGCGCTGTGCAGCGACGCCGGTCGGCAGATGATGCGGACCATCGAGAATTTGTCGCTGTGGTCGCGCCTGCAGCTGAATCAGGTGCCGCTCGATCTGCGGAGCTATGAGCTGGGCGGCCTGCTCCAGGACGTGCTGGAGGAGCTGGCGCCGCGCGCCCGCGCCCGTGACATCCTGATCGTCAACCGCATCGTCGCCACCCCGGTGCTGGGAGACCTGTCGGCGCTGAGCACCGTGCTGAAGCATCTGGTCGAGAACGCCGTGCGCTTCTCGCCCGCGGGAAGCATGGTCATGCTGTCGGCCGCGCCGGTGGACGGGCGGGTGGCCGTGCGGGTCCAGGACAACGGCCTGGGCATTCCGGAAGACCAGCAGCCCCATCTGTTCCGCATCGACCCGCACCACGCAGCACCCGGCGCCGATGGCGAGGTGGGGAGCGGCCTCGGCCTGCTGATCTGCAAGGCGCTGGTCGATCGCATGGGGGGCGGCATCCGCGTGTTCAGCAAGCCGGGCGGCGGAACCGCCGTCACCGTGACCCTGAATCAGGGGCAACGCACCGGATTGTAACACCGGCGAACGGATGGGATGGCGAACAATTCCCGCCGGTGGAGGGAGGCGTCGCGGGATCGGGGTGCCCCGAGCGGAGAATCCGGACCTTCAGTTGTCAACAGGGCACAGGCCCGCGCGAAATCGCCGCGTGGGTTGTCGAGCCGCAGAATCCAATTGACAGGCGTGAGCGCTGCAACACCCTCCGAAATCGGGAAAGGCAATGCATTTCAATGGTTTGTGTGACATGCCCAAAATATGGGCAAATCGCGCTATGGCCTTGTCCCGCTTGACTCGAATCGGCGAAAGCGGGGCCTTGTCAACACAGTTATCCACAGACTCTGTGGAGAGCCTACGCGGGAGGTGAGGGAGGCCTTTCCCGGCCCCTAACCTTTGGCGGGAGGCCCGGCCAATCAGAATAAGTACTTCAGATTTTAGGCGCCGCGCATTTTTGCCGCTATAGTGGTCGCGCCTCATCCCACCGTGTTGCTCCAATCCAACCGGCGCCGGGTGGGCAATGACGGGAGGAGTGCCCATGCTGGATGTCTATGGGACGTCTTGCCCGGCGGCGCGTCCACGGTGGTCATGGCGCGCGACGACCGGTGAAACAGGCGGCCGGCGCGTGCCGGGATTTGTCGCTCCGGCTTTGGCGGCGGCGACGCTGTCCGCATTGATCCTTCATCTGCTGCTGACCCTGGGTGCCCATTTGGGTGGGGCCGACATGGCGGGGGCGCTGACGGTGGCGGCGGGGATGGCCGCGGTCCTGACGATCCTGCTGCCCTTCGCCCTGTTGAGCATCCGGCGGGCGCTGGACGCTCTGTCCGCCGGGCGGGAGCGGGGGATGGGCTCGCCTCACGGTTGAAGCGCCGCACTCCGGGGAAATCCGTTCAGGGAAATCCCGGTTGCCCCCATTTGTAAGTCCGCGCATAAAGTGATGACGCCGTGGCGATGGACGGCGCTGTTCGGCGGGGGCTGTGCATGGGGTTGTTCGATTTTCTGAAGGTGACCGTCAAGGATGAGAAGAAGGCGGCGCCGCGCCGGCCCAACGCGTCCGCCGGCCCGTCCAATGTCATCGAGTTCGACGGCAAGAGTTTTCCCTTGGCGGCGGTCAGCCACAAGGGCTTCGTGGCGACCGGCTTCGACGGGTCCCTGATCCCCAGCCAGACCGCAAGGATCACCGTGCGGATCGATGACGTCTGCGGCAAGTTCACCTTCGCCGCCCCCGTGACCATCGAGGAGGTCAAGGGTGGCTCGGTGTCCGGCGCCTGGAACATGCTGCCGCCGGAGGTCGAGGCGACCATCCGCAAATACCTGCAGATCCGCAAGCAGAAGACCGGAAAGTAAGCGGTCGGCCCGGCGCCGGCCGTGGGCCCCGCTCAGTTGGCGGTGCGCAGCGGTGCGCCGCCGGCCTTTTCCCCAGCCTTCGCCCCGGCATTGACCCCAGCATTGACCCCAGCATTGACCAGGGTCGGCGCCATGGCCGTGGCCGGCGTGGCGATCCGGTGCATCCGCTCGATCCATTCCGACAGGGTGACGAACTCGCAGCCCTTGGCGCGCATCGCGGCGATCACGCGGGGCAGGGCGTTGAGGGTGGACGGGTAGGTGGAGTGCAGCAGCAGGACGCTGCCGGTTCCCGCCTCGGTCTTCACATGCTGCACGATGCGGTCTGGGTCACGGACCTGCCAGTCGCGGGTGTCCACCGTCCACAGCACCGGGCTCATGCTCTCCTCGCGGGCGATGGCCAGCAAATCCGGCGTGTAACGCCCGTAGGGCGGGCGGAACAGCACCGGGTTGGCGCCGAACCCGCGCAGGATGCGGTTGGCCTCGGCGATCTCGTGGCGCTGCGCCTCGGGGTCCATGGCGCGCAGGTCGGCGTGGGTCAGGCTGTGGTTGCCGATCTCGTGGCCGGCGGCGATGAAGTCGCGGATCACCTCGCCCTGGTTCTCGGCGACGCTGGCGACCGGGAAGTAGGTCGCGGGGATCTTCTCACGGTTCAGGACGTCCAGGATTTGCCGGGTGACCACCCGGTGCGGCCCGTCGTCGAAGGTGAGGGCGCAGAGATTCCAGCCCTCCTCCTTGAGCGTCGCCGGCATGACGTCGAGCGCCGTGTCGGGGATCACCGCGCCCAGCCGGCCCTTGCGGCGCCCGGTCTTCTCGATGGCGGCCATGGTCCGGGCGGCTTCCGGCGGGTAAGTGATCGCGACGTCGGCCTTGCCGTCCCCGGCGGGTCCATCCCCGGCGGGGCGCGGCGTGGCGAGCGGCGCGCCGTCGGCGGGCGGCGCGGTCTCCGGGCCCCGGGAGGCTGTCGGCGGCGCCGTCTGGGGCGGCACCGGCGCAGGGGCCGCGTCCAGCACGAGGCAGCCGAACCCGGCACCGAGCATGCGGCGGCACAGCGCCGTCACGTCCAGCCCATGGGGGGCGGTGGCCCGCAGAGCGACGCCCTCGCCCTGGCGCCGCGCGTCGAGCGGAACGACCGCCGGGCTGAGCCCGTCCGCCAGATCGGGGGAGCGGCGGCGCAGGCTGTCCCACGCCCACCAGGCATCCCCCTCCCGCTGAAAAAGGCCGAGCTGCAGCAGCGACGGTCCCTCCGCGGCGTGGGCCGCGCCATCCGGGAGGGCGAACAGCATTCCTGCGGCCAGCGGCAGCGCGAGCAGGGAGGAGCGGAAGCGGCGCAGGCCCGTGAGGGGGGAGGACGTGAGGGGGCGTCCGTGTTCAGGCCGGTTCACGCGTTTGTCCTCCGGATCGTCGCCTTCGTCGAATAGCACCCCTTCGGGATTAATTCAAACGGCGTGGTTTCCAATGGTTTCCCGGTTTCGCCCCTCCGTTGGGGGAGGAACCTTCCGTGTTCCGGCGCGGTTGTCCGGAAGCGCCCCGGTCGAAAGCCCCTCCCATGGAAGGGCACGGGAGGCGCGGAACGAGAATCGAAAGGAGGCAGCCCGGATGGCGGATGATTTGGAAAGCCGGATCAGAGTGCGCGCTCACCAGATCTGGGAGCGCGAAGGCCGTCCGGAGGATCGCGCCGCGGATCATTGGACGCTGGCCCGAGAGGAAATCGCCATCGAGGACAATTACCGGGACACCCTGCGCCCGAACCCGGCCCGCGGCCCCGACGACATCGCCGAGCGGACCGAGCCGGTGGAACCGGTGCTCAGCATGGAAAGCCAGGGCGAGATGCCGGGCATCGCCGATCAGGGCGAGGAGTTCCGCATCCCCGGCCAAGCCCGCGATTCCTGAACGCGGTCGGCGCCACGCCGCTTTCCTCACGTCGTGCTTGAAGAGGACCCCCATGGACACGAACCTGGAAATCGCCTTCCACAACATGGACTCCCAGCCGGAGCTGGAGGCCTACATCCGCGAACGGGCGGAGAAGACGGAGAAGCTGTTCGACCGGCTGGTCGGCATGCGCGTCGCCGTGGAAGCCCAGCACCGCCAGCACAAGACCGGCAACGTCTTCGACGTCCACATTGAGCTGATGGTCCCGGGCCAGGACATCGTGGTCAGCCGCAAGCCGAACAAGGCGAAGGAGCGCTACGCCAACCCCGACGCCCGGACCTCGATCCGCGACGCCTTCGAAGCCGCGGAGCGGCAGTTGAAGGAATACAAGGACAAGATGCGCCGCGACGTGAAGGTCCATGATCCGGAGCAGCCGGGCCGCGTCTCGCAGCTCAACCCGACCGAGGACCACGGTTTCATCACAACCAACACCGGAACGCAGCTCTACTTCCACCGGAACAGCTGCCTGAACGTGGACATGGACCAGCTCAGGACCGGCGATCCCGTGAAGTATGTGGAGGCCACCGGCGACACCGGCCCGACCGCCTCGAAGGTCTGGCGGGCATCCGGGTCCGACACGGAATTGCGGGCCACCTGACGAAGAAGCCCCCGCCAATCGGCGGGGGCTTTTTTCTCAGGGGCGCTGTCTCTGTTTGGATCAGGCGCCCTGGGTTTGGATCAGGCGCCCTGGGCCGGGGGCATCGGCGTGGCCGAGCCGGGGCCGGTGGGGTCCGTTGCCGCGGCCGGAGCCGTGTCCTCGTTCAGGTCGTAGATGTCCGGATGCAGGCGGACGGCGTCGCGGTCGTCCACCGTCGCGGTCCAGTAGACGAAGCGCACGGGCACCGGCTGGGACAGCTTGATCCATTGCGGCTCCTGCCGGTCCAGCATGCGGTCGAGCCGCGCCGTCGAGACATGCTCGGTCGCCAGAAGCGCCTCGGCCATGCCGCGCGCGTCTTCAAGGCGCACGCAGCCGGAACTGACGGTGCGGATCTCGCGGTCGAACAGCCGAGGCTCGTTGGTGCCGTGCAGATAGATGTTGTAGGGGTTGGTCATGTTGAACCGGTAGCGGCCCAGCGCGTTGTGGTCGCCCGGCTGCTGGACGATCCGCACGCGGCGCGGCGAGACGTTGCTCCAGTCCACGACGGCGGGCTCCACCGGGGCACCGTCCAGATAGACCACCGCGTTGGCGATGCCCGGCGTGCCCTTCGCCCGCAGCAGGGGCAGCTTGTCCTCCTTCAGGACGGTGGGCGGCACCGTCCAGGTCGGGTTGACGATCACATGGGTGATCTGGTCCTGGAGCAGCGGCGTCTCGCGCGACGGGCGACCGACGATGGAGCGCATGGTCAGCGCCTCCTCGCCGTCGCGGACCAGCGTGGTGGTCTGGCTGGGCAGGTTGACCAGGATCACGGTGTCCGGGGCGGTGTCGCGGAAGGCCCGCATGGACAGCGCGCTGCGCCGCATCTGGGCGGCGGCCTCCTGCGGGCTGCGGTCCAGCGCCACCCGTGTGCCGCCGCCGACCAGCCCGTCCACCTTCATGCGCTGGCTGAACTGGAAGGCTCGCACCGCGGTGTCCACCTCCTCGTCGAACAGGTCGCCGCGCCGCGCCGCATCGAGGAATCCCAACTCCGCCAGCCTCTGGGTCAGCCGTTCCACCCGTTCGCCGCTGCCGCCCCTCTTCAGGAGCGGCCCGGAGCCGATGCGGGTGATGGGGCGCTCCGGTTCGGTCTCCAGCACCGTCGCGGCGGCGTCGAGCCGGTCGGCCCAGCCGGTCAGCGTGTCGCGGTAGGGAGCCGCCTCCGCGCCGGCCCCTGTGGCGGCCGTTCCGGCGATCACGGACAGCGCCAGCGTCAGCGCGGCCAGGACCGGCGTCGGCCGGCGTCGTTGGTCGGTAAGCGTCTGGGGTGCGTGCATGATGCGTCCTCGGCTGGCAGGTAGTCCGATCCCCTGTCCTTTCTATCGAATGTAGTACGTGAAGCGCCGTCCGGCGAGGCGGGGGCGGGTGTTCCGGGGGTCGGGAAATCGGCGTACGGCCTCCGGCCAGGGAGCAACCAGTGCGGGTGAGAGCGCCGGAGGCGGATTTGTGACCGATTCGGGCCATTTTCGGGTTGATCCCGGTCAAGCCCTAGCCTATAGGGAATAGTCGTTCGCTATGACCACAATATTTTGGTCCTATTCGAACAATCCCTAGGGGGCCGTCCGGCGCTGGAACGGTGCGGCCTGATCACCAAAATGCATAGGGAGTGATGCTTTTGGGGAGTGACGACCGTGCCGCGCCGATGAATGGGCGCGAGACTGGCCGCCGTGGGTTTCTGACCTTCGCCGCCGCGACCCTGACCGCCCTGGCCGTTCCGGTCCTGGTGCCCGCCGCGCCGGCCCTTGCGGCCCCCCTGGCCGGCGGCGTCCGCCGACTGGCCCTGCACAACATCAACACCAACGAACAATTCAGCGGCGTCTATTGGGCTGACGGCGTCTATCGACCCGACGCGCTGAAGAAGCTGGACGTGCTGCTGCGCGACCACCGGGCCAAGCAGGTCGGCCGCTACGACCCCCGCCTGTTCGACGTGCTGGCCCGCCTGCACCAGACCCTGGACAGCGACGAGCCCTTCCGGGTCATCTGCGGCTACCGGTCGCGCCGCACCAACGCCATGGCCCGCCGCCGCTCGCGCGGGGTGGCGAAGGAAAGCTACCACACCCGCGGCATGGCCATCGACGTGATGCTGCCCGATGTCGAACTGAAGGCCATCGCCACCGCGGCCCGCGGCATGGAGGCCGGCGGCGTCGGCTATTACCCGCGCAGCGGCTTCGTGCACATCGACACCGGGCCGGTCCGCACCTGGTGAGGTCAGCGTTTGGCGATGCCGGCCCCGTCCCGGGCCGGGAGCCTCGCCGCCGGCGTCATAGGCGGACTTGCCGTACGCCCCGTTCCGGGCGCCTGCCCAGTCGGTAGGCTCCCCGGAACCATGGCCCGACGCGCCGGTTGCTCCCTTCGGAATTCCCCGAACGAGCAACACGGAGGGCGACGAAGGCGATGTTCTGCAAACACGATCTGGAACGGCTCCTGAGCGTCGATGCCGCCCCGGCGGTGTCCATCTTCCTGCCCACCCACATCGCCGGGCGCGACATCCGCCAAGACGTGATCCGGCTGCGCAACCTGCTCGCCAAGGCCCAGGACCAGCTGTGCGAGAAGCACGGCCTGCGCCGGCCCGACGCCGAGGCCTTCCTCAAGCCGGCCTCCGACCTGCTGGAGCAGGGCGAGTTCTGGCGCCACATGGACCGTGGGCTGGCGATCTTCCTGGCCAAGGGCATTTCGGCCATCCACCGCGTGCCGGTCGAATTGCCGGAGGAGGTGGTCGTCAACTCCCGCTTCACGCTGCGACCTCTGCTGCCGCTGCTGGCCGACGACGGGGCCTTCATGATCCTGGCGGTGACCGCCGGCCGGTCCCGCCTGTTCTGCGCGACGCGCCACGGCATCGCGGAGGAGGACGCCGGCCTGCCGCAGGGCGTGGCGGAAATCCACGCCGAGACCAATTACGAGAACAACCTGCATTCGGCCCCGCCGGCCCGCCACGCCGACCGCACGGACCGCGGCGGCGTGTCGATGGTGAAGACGCACAATTTCGGCGAGGACCCCGAGGAACTGCGCAAGGCCCATCTCATCGAGTATCTCGGGCGGGTCGCCAGCCGTGTGCGCGATCATCTGAAGCCCTTCCGCGGCCCGCTCGTCCTGGTCGCCGACGAGGAGATCCAGGGGCACCTGCGCAAGGACGCCCACCTTCAGGGGCTTCAGGAGCCGGGAGTCGTGACCAACCCCGACGCCCTTGAGGTCGACGAGCTGCACCGCCGCGCCTACGCGGTGGTGCGGTCGATGTTCGAGGCGACGCGGCGGTCGGCGGTGGAGCGGTTCAACGCGCTCTACGGCGACCGCAGCACCGCGGAGCGGACGACGACGCGGGCCGAGGACGTGATGGTGGCGGCGCGCGAGGGGCGGGTCGGCGTCCTCCTGGTGGCCGAGAACGACAAGGTCTGGGGCCACTTTCGGGAGGACTATCACCGGGCCTTTCCGCTTCACCGCGAGACGGACGGCGCCATCGATCTCGTCGAGGAGGCCGCCACCGAGACGCTGCTGCGCGGCGGCGAGGTGCATGTGGTGACCAAGGAGGAATTGCCGAGCGGCGCCTCGACGGCGGCGATCCTGCGCTTCTGATTGTTCAGCGCCGCCGACGTCGAATGTCCGAACCTGGAATGTCCGAACCTGTCCGCGAGGCGGGGCGGTGCCCGATGGCGCCGCCCCGCCAGCGTTTCTTTGCCGGCGTTTCTTCCGGCGTGTTGCGGCCGGGGCCGGCGCTTCCCCGTCAGGTGGTTGCTTTGCCGGGCTTGCCGTTGGGTGCCTTTCCGGCGCGGTAGATGTCCGCCGGGTCCCAAACCGCACCGTGACGCCGCCGCTTCCCGCCGGCCGCCGCATCGGCCTTGATGCGGGGGGGAGCCCCGGTCTTCAGCGCCAACTTGCCGCCGGTCACCAATGGTCCGGCCTTCGCGGATGACGGGACCGTCAGCACGAGCCCGTCCCTGGCGAGGCGCTGCCGCGGCGGGCCCCCCGGTGATGCGGTGTGTGCCGGCCCCCCGTCCTCGTCCTTCCGAGCCCCGTCCTCACGCCCCCCGTCCTCACGCCCCTCGTCCTCCCGCGCGTCGCGCAGATGGGGCGACAGGGACCCCAGAAGCAAGAGAAGTTCGTCGCCCACGCTGTCCGGTGCGGCGCGCCACAGGCGCAGCATACGCGCTTCGCGGCGGCTGATCGAACTGTCGCTGATCCGGGAATCGTCCGCTGTGGCCGGCTTTCCGGCGGGGACCTGTGTATCGGCGTAGCAATCGAAGAAGAAGCTGACCGGAACGTCAAGAACCAGGCCAAGGCGATACAGCGTTCCGGCCGAAATGCGGTTGGAGCCGCGCTCGTATTTCTGAACCTGTTGAAAGGTCAGGCCAATGGCCTCGCCCAATTTTTCTTGGCTCATGCCCAGCATGGTTCGGCGCATGCGCACGCGCTGCCCGACATGTGCATCGACCGACCAGGATTCGGGCGATCCGCGCCGCCCCCTTTTGCGCACCGCAGGTTCGCTCATGGACCCGGAACTCCAATGCTTGCGAATAAATATGCAGGATTTGAGAATGTTGACAGGATTGTTCACACAGGCCTTTTCAGTGCGCAAGCGGAATCTCTGAAATTACTGCGCGATGAACATGATTTGTGCAGATATGGAGGCGTGTGGACTCTCCCGCTCCCTTGCCGGCCAATCTGTTAAAGGCACTGATTGCGGCGTCTCGCCTGTGTCGCGCGTGGGGGTTGCGCTTCCTCCACCGGCGTCAAGGTGGAAATGATTGAACATTTTTAATGCCTTGATTGAAATCATATCTCAAATTGTGGGGATTTCGATCGCTCGGCGTGGTGTGGAAACATTTTGCTAATCAAATTCGGATAGGTCGGAGAGGATAGAGTTCGCGCCATGGTCTGTGCTGTGTCCGAAGCGTCGGGCCGGCATGGACGGACGGCGGCCAAGGTCGGTGGTGACGCCTGCCGGCGCCGCCGGGTCGCAATCAAAGGATCAGGTCGATGCAGACAAGCAGTCTGGCGGGGCGCTTCAAGGTCGGGACCCGCATTTACTTTGGTTTCCTTGTGGTGTTGCTGCTGCTGGCGGTGGTGGTCGCCATCGGCGTGCGGGGCCTCGGGGTGGCGCGGGACGGCTTCGAATCCTACGCGGCGGTGAGCAACCACTCGATCCAGGTCAGCTCCATCGACGCGCAGGTCGCCCAGATGCGTCGCCTCGCGCTGACCTTCAACACGTTCGGCGACCCCAAGGTGGCGGATCAGGTGCGCGCCGTCCAGGCGACCCTTGTCAAGGACCTCCGCGGCGCGCTTGACGGCACGACCGGCGAGCGCCGCGCCCTGCTGGAGCGGATGAATCAGGTCTTCGCCAATTACGTAACCGACTTCAACACGCTGGCGGAGCTTCGTCTGCGCCGCGACCGCCTCTACGCCGAGCAGCTCGTCCCGGCGGGCGAGAAGGCGCGCGAGACCGTGTCGCAACTCGTTTCCACCCTGATCGCCGACGGCGAGCACGAGGCGGCGGCCAACGCCGCCCTCGCGCAGGAGCAGCTTCTGCTGGCCCGGCTGGCCGCGTCGCGCTTCTTCACCAGCCCGAACGAGTCGATCATCGCGGAAGTGTCGGCCCGTGACGACGCCTTTGGTGAGGCCATCCGCCGGGCGACCGAGCGGCTGAGCAACCCGGCGCGGCGGGCTGCGGCGCTGGCCGCCGACCAGCTCTCTGACCGCTACGTCTCGCTGTTCCGCGAAACCGCCGCCGTCATGCTGGAGAACACCCGGCTGGTCGACGTGATGGGCGCCCGCGGCGTCGAGTTCGCGGACCTCTCCGACCGCACCGTCGCGATCGAGGGCAAGGACCGCGAGGGGGTGCTGGCCGAAACCACCGGCGGCATGGACCGCACCCTGTCGGCCAACATGACGATCGCGGCCGGCGCCTTCCTGTTCGGCCTGCTGCTGGCCTGGGCGGTGGCGCGGTCCATCGTGAAGCCGGTCGTGTCGATGACCGAGACGATGACCAACCTCGCCGGCGGCGACCTGACGGTGACCATCCCGGCGCTGGCCAACCGTGACGAGATCGGGCGGATGGCCCAGGCGGTTCAGGTGTTCAAGGACAACGCCATCCAGAAGAAGGCGATGGACGAGGCGGAGCGCGAGCGGCTGGAGGCCGAGCGCCGCGCCGACGAGGCGCAGCGCGCCCGTGAGACGGCCATCGGCGAGGAGATCGCCGCGCTGATCGACGGCGTGTCGCAGGGTGACCTGTCGCGCCGCCTCGACCTTTCCGGCAAGGACGGCTTCTACCGGACCATGTCGGAGGGCATCAACCGCCTGACCGACACGGTGGAGGCGGTCATCGCCGACCTCGGCGCGGTGCTCAGCGCGCTCGCCCAGGGCGACCTCAACAAGCGGGTCGAGCGCGACTACCAGGGCGCCTTCCAGACGCTGAAGACCGACGTCAACACGACCTCCGCCAAGCTCGGCGAGATCGTCGGCCAGATCCTGCGCGCCACCGACGCGATTTCCGGTGCGGCCTCCGAAGTCTCGCTGGGGTCGAGCGACCTCGCGGAGCGGACGGAGCAGCAGGCCTCCTCGCTGGAGGAAACGGCGGCGAGCATGGAGGAGCTTGGGGCGACCGTGCGCTCCAACGCCGACAACGCCCAGCGCGCCAACGGCATGGCCGCCGACGCCCGCACCGCGGCGGAGTCCGGCGGCACGGTGGCGGATTCGGCGATCGACGCGATGAAGCGCATCGAGGCGTCGAGCCGCAAGATCACCGACATCATCGGGGTGATCGACGAGATCGCCTTCCAGACCAATCTGCTGGCGCTGAACGCGGCGGTCGAGGCGGCGCGGGCCGGCGACGCCGGCCGCGGCTTCGCCGTGGTGGCGCAGGAGGTGCGCAACCTCGCCCAGCGCTCCGCCCAGGCGTCCAAGGAGATCAAGGGCCTGATCCTCGACAGCGACAGCCAGGTGAAGGACGGGGTGGAACTGGTCAAGAAGGCCGGCGACGCGCTGGAGGGCATCGTGTCGGGCGTCCAGCAGGTCGCCGGGCTGATCGCCGAGATGGCCTCGGCGTCTTCGGAGCAGGCGGCGGCGCTCGACGAGATCAACGCCACCGTCTCGCAGATGGACGAGATGACCCAGAAGAACGCCGCGCTCGTCGAGGAAACCACCGCCGCCGCGCAGTCGCTCGCCAACCAGGCGACGGACCTGCGCTCCCTGGTCAGCTTCTTCAAGCTGGACGCCGCGGCCTTCGCGGCGGCGCCGGCCGGCCATCACGGCGCGGGGGCTCCGGCCCTGCGGCGGAGCATCGCCCCGACCAAGCCGGCCCCGGCCAAGACCGCGGTGCGCAAGGTGGCGGCGGCCCCGGCCCGTCCGGCGGCGGGCAAGGCGGCCGCCGCGACCCTGCAGCGCGCCTCCGCCGACGAGGACGACTGGAAGGAGTTCTGATCGGAAGGTCCGATCGGACGCACGCTGAAAAAAGCGTGCGATGGAATGGGCGGCGCGGACGTTTGTCAGGGTAGGCCATCACACCGGCCTCATCCACCAACCGGGAGTGACGAACCCATGACCGCGCGCCGCCTCATCCCCCTGAGTCCCGTGCTGCCTCTGCTTCTTGCCGGTGCCCTATGGGCGGTTCCGGCGGGCGCCGCCGACACACCGCCGCCCGGCGCCCCCGCCACGCCGGGCGAACAGGCCCGCCAAGGGGTGGAATTGCTGATGAAGGCGCTGGAGGGGTGGGTTCGGCAGGTGCCGATGTTCGCGCCGCCCGAGGTCACGCCGGAGGGCGACATCGTCATCCGCCGTCTTGACCGGTCCCGCCCGGTGCCCCCCAATCCGTCGCCGGCCGAACCCGCGCCGCCGAAGTCCGAACCGCCGATGCCGAACGCCCCGACCGACCTGTAGGACGACGGTGTCCGACGACGGCGAAGCCCGATACAGTCGGTCACGCAGCGCTCCCGCACGGTTTCTCGGACGCGGCGGAGCGCCCGAACAGCCTTAACGCTTCCTTAATTCATAGTTAATAGCGCGTTAACGACCGTTTGTGCTCCGAACAGTGGCCGTAGGGCCGGGCTGCGTGACGCGCTGTATCGGCCTTCGCGGGCCGCCGCTCAGCCGGCGTGCCAGGGACCGCCCGGACGGGCGAATCCCTCGACCTGATCGCGCAATTTCTGGATTTGCGATGGGGTGAGGGCCACGCCGAGCCGCGCGGCGAAGGCGGCGGCCAGCGCGCCGCGCGTCGGGCGCTCCCCGCGCTCCGACAGGCTGCGGTACAGCTCGAACGCCGCGGCGTAGCGCCGCAACACCTCCGGGCGGCGGCGGAGCTGGGCCGCCTGCGGGGTGGCGGCGGACTCCAGATGGGCTTCCAGCCGATGCAGGGCGTCCGCCGCCGACAGGGCGGGCAGGGGAACCGGCGGTTCCGGTTCCGGCTCGGGCCGGCCGATGGCGGCCTTGGCGCGGTGCCGCCGCTGGCGCAGCCGATCCTCGTTGCGCAGCCGCTCCGCGTAGGCGGGGTCGCTGCGCCGCCGCTCGGTGCGGGCCCGGTTGGCGCGGGCGTTGCGTTCCTCCCGGTCCGCGTGGCTCTGCGGATCGCTGAGCAGGAAGGCCAGCTCCTCCGCGGTCAGGCGCAGGGAATCGGTGTCGGGGTCGTTTTCGGCAGTCATGCCGAAAGCAACGCTTCAGGCCCCTGTTCCGATCCCTGCCACCAAAGAAGGTCACAGAAGAGGCGAGTCAGGCCGCGTGGTGCATCTCCCGGCCGTCCGGGCAGGGGCCGGTTTCGACCTGGACCGTGGCGTGGCCGATGCCGAAGCGTCCGCGCAGGGTGTCGACCAGATCGCGCAGCACCGCGTCCCGGTCGGTTCCCGGCGGCACCACGGCGTGCATGGTCAGCAGCGGCCGTTCCGCCGTCAGGGACCAGACATGGACGTGGTGGATGTCGGTGACCGCCGGAACCGCCTCGTGCAGGGCGCTGCGCAGCTCGTCCACGTCGATGCCGACCGGCGTGCCCTCCACCAGGATGTGGGCGCTCTGCCGCACCACCTCCCAGGCGCCGCGCAGGATCAGCAGGGCGACCAGCACCGACAGGATGGGATCGATGGGCGTCCAGCCGGTCGCCAGGATGATGCCCGCCGCCGCGACCGCCGCCACCGAGCCGAGCAGATCGCCCAGCACATGCAGGGCAGCACCGCGGACGTTCAGGTTCCCGCGGTCGCCGCGGTGCAAAATCCAGAAGCCGACGAGATTGCCCAGACCGCCCAGCACCGCCACCGCCATCATGGTGCCGCCGAGCACCGGCTGGGGCTCCATCAGCCGCTGCGCCGCCTCCCACAGGATCCAGGCGGAGAGCAGGAACAGGCTGAGACCGTTGACGAAGGCGGCGAGGACCTGGAGCCGGTGGTAGCCGAAGCTGCGCCGCCGGTCGGACGGGCGCCGCCCCAGCCGGAAGGCCAGCCAGGCGAGCGCCAGCGCCGCCGCGTCGGTCAGCATGTGCCCGGCGTCGGCCAGCAGGGCGAGCGACCCGGACAGCACGCCGCCCACCACCTCCACCACCATCAGGCTGGCGGTCATCAGCAGGACCAGCAGGATCCGCCGCTCGCTGTCCGCCGTCACCGTCGCGGTGTGGGAATGCCCGTGGCCGTGATCGTGCCCGCGGTCATGCCCACGCCCGTCTCCGTGCCCATGATCGTGATCATGATGCCTGTGGTCGTGGCGATGGGCGCCGTTGCCCCGCGGTCCCTGAGTCACTGGCCTGCCCCTTCGCGGTCATGCTTGGATTAGGACGACGGCGCCAGGATAGGACCGATGCTGCACCGCCGTCACGGCGTTTCCAGCCATGGCGATTTCGCTGCCCATCGCACCGGCGCCTCGTGCTAGAGAATGCCTCCGACACGACACGTCACCCCACTTCACAGCAGACGGGACCCGGCCGGCCATGACCCCCAGGCAAGCCCTCCAGCAGCGCCTCGCCGCCCTGGACGCGCATCTCCGCGCGGAAAACCCGAACCTTCTCCCGGTCATTCCGACCTTCCGCAATTTCGACCGGGTGCTGGTCCGGCTGGGCCTGCTGGGGCCGCACGAGTCGTTGACCACGCGCATTCCCTGGTGGCCGATGATCGCGGTGCTGGGGACCTTCTCCGCGGGCAAGTCCACCTTCCTCAACGGCTATCTCGGCGCGCCGCTGCAGAACACCGGCAACCAGGCGGTGGACGACAAGTTCACGGTGATCTGCCACGGTCAGGAGACCCGGCGCGAGGCCCTGCCGGGCACCGCGCTGAACGCCGACCCGCGCTTTCCCTTCTACCGGATCGCCGACGAGATCGAGAAGGTCGCGGCGGGTGAGGGCAAGCGCATCGACAACTACCTGCAGCTCAAGACGCTGTCCGGCGACCGGGCGCGCGGCAAGATCTTTATCGACTCGCCGGGCTTCGACGCCGACGACCAGCGCCGCTCGGTGCTGCGGCTGGTCGACCACATCGTCGAGCTGTCCGACCTCGTGCTGGTCTTCTTCGACGGGCGTCACCCGGAGCCGGGGGCGATGCAGGACACGCTGAAGCATCTGGTGGCCAAGACGGTGGACCGCGCCGACGCGCGCAAGGTCTGCTACATCCTGAACCAGATCGACACCACGGCGAAGGAAGACAATCTGGAGGCGGTGTTCGGCGCCTGGCAGCGCGCCATCGCCCAGGCCGGGCTGGTGTCGGGCCGTTTTTACGCGCTCTACGACAGCAAGTCGGCGGTCGCCATCGCCGACGACGCGGTGCGCGCCCGCTACGAGGCGCGGCGCGACTCCGACCTCGCCGAACTCCAGGTGCGCATCAACGAGGTGGAGGTCGCCCGCGCCTACCGCATCGTCGGCATGATCGACAGCCTCGTGAAGGAGCTGAAGGGCGAGATCGTCCCGCAGCTCGCCGCGGCGATGAAGCGCTGGCGCAAGCTGGTGCTGATCGGCGACGCGGTGTGGCTGGCCCTGCTCGCCCTGCTGTTCGGCGGGATCGCCAGCCTCGCCGGCGGCGACACGGTGTCTGCGTTCCTGACTTGGCTGACCCAGTCGCAGCCGGCCTGGGCCGGCGGCCTGCCGGTCGGGGTTCTGGCGGCGCTGGTGGTGCTGGGCGGCCTGTTCGGCGCGGGGCATTTCTGGCTGCGCTCCTTCATGGCCAAGCGGGTCGCCCGCAGCCTGCCGGAGCGCTACGGCGACGTCGACCTGAACCTCCAGCAGGGCTTCCTGCGCAACACCCGCTTCTTCCGCTCGATCTTCCGCAAGAGGCCGGCGGGCTGGAGCGGCGGCGCCGAGAAGCGCATCTTCTCCATCCGCGAGGCGGTGGCGGAGCATGTCCAGCGCATCAACGACCTGTTCACCGACCCCGCCGGGCGGCGCAACCGCGCCCCGGCGGAGTGAGCGGGCGGCCGCGGAAGAGGGGCGGGGCGATGGCGGGGCGGCGGTGTCTCCTGGCCATGCTCCTGCTGCTGGCGGCGGCCGGTCCCGTCCGGGCGGCCCCGCTCGATTCGGCGCCCCTCGGCCCGGCCCCCCTTGGCCCGGCCCTGGATCTGGTCACCGGCAACGACTTCGCCCCTTTCACCGGGGAGGACCTGCCGGAGGGCGGCCTGCTGACCGACATCGTGCGCCGCGCTTTCGGCGAGGTCGGGCTGCGCTACGAGGTGCGCTTCATGCCCTGGCGCCGCGGCTACGACGGCGTGCTGGCGGGCAAGTTCCTCGGCACTTTCCCCTATGTGCGCACGCCGGACCGCGCCATGGAGATGCTGTTCTCCGACCCGCTGCTGGAAGTGCGCCAACTCGTCTACCTGTCCGCCCACAGCGGCATGGACTTCCGTGAGCCGGGGGACTTCCGGGGCCGCACGGTCTGCGCGCCGGTCGGCTACGCCCTGCCGCCGGAACTGGCGGAGCTGGCCGCGGCGGGCGCGCTGGCGCGGGAAAGCCCGGCGGACCTGCCGGCCTGCGTGCGGATGGTCGCCTCCGGCCGGGTGGACGCCTTCGTCATCGACGAGTTCACTGGGCGCAGCGCGGTGGCGAAGGCGGCGGCCGGGGAGGAGATCCGCATCGCCCCCTTGCCCTATGCCCGCGCCGGGCAGCACCTGATTCTCTCCCGTTCGTTGCCGGAAGCGGCGGCGATCCTGGCCGCCTTCAACGCCGGATTGAAGAAGCTGAAGGACGGCGGCGCCTTCGAGGAGATTCTGCGCCGTCATCTGTCCGCCGCGCCGTGAGGCGTTTGGCGCCGAAGGGGGCAGAACACGCCGAATGGCCGTAACGTTTGCGCCATGCGGCATTGCCAGCGCGACGCAAAGTGCTATAAACGCGCGGACTCGATCTTGGAAAAGGGGCGTGGCCCGTGGCCATCGACGCTTCCGTTCTGGTCCTGAACGGACCGAACCTGAACATGCTGGGCGTGCGCGAACCGCACATTTATGGCTCCATGACTCTCGATGATCTGGAAGGCGCGTGCCAGGAACGCGCCGAACAGCTCGGGCTGGCCATCGACTTCCGGCAGTCGAACCACGAGGGCGAACTCGTTTCCTGGATTCAGCAGGCGCGGACGGAGCATGACGGCATCGTCATCAACGCCGGCGCCTACAGCCACACCTCCGTCGCCATCATGGACGCGCTGATCCTGTCCGAGCTGCCGATCGTCGAGGTGCATCTCTCCAACATCTACAAGCGTGAGGCCATCCGCCACCACTCGCACATTTCCGCGGTGGCCAAGGGGATGATCTGCGGCTTCGGCCCTCACGGGTATCTGCTGGCGCTGGACGCCATGGCGAATATCCTCGAGCGCGACTAAGGAACACGGGAAAAACGAACACCATGGCAAGCTTCGACATCGACGGCGATCTGGTCCGCAAGCTGGCGGATCTCCTGCGTGAGACGGGCTTGAGCGAGATCGAGTTTGCCGAGGGCGAGAAGCGGATCCGCGTCACCCGCCCGACGGCCGCCCAGGCGGTGGCCGTGCACGCTCCGGTCGCCGCTCCCGCTCCGGTCGCCGCTGCGGCCGCCGCCCCGGCGGGCAAGCCCGCCAGCCATCCCGGCGCCGTCACCTCGCCGATGGTCGGCACGGCCTACGCCGCCGCCGAGCCGGGCGGTACGCCCTTCGTGCGCGTCGGCGACACGGTGAAGGCCGGCCAGACCGTCCTCATCATCGAGGCGATGAAGGTCATGAACCCCATCAAGGCCCCGCGGGGCGGCACGGTTGTCGAGATCCTGATCTCCGACAGCCAGCCGGTGGAGTTCGGCGAAGTCCTTATGATCATCGAGTGAGCGGGGATCATCCCTTGGCGATGTTCGAGAAGGTCCTGATCGCGAACCGCGGTGAGATTGCTCTGCGCATCCACCGCGCCTGCCGCGAGATGGGAATCCAGACCGTGGCGGTGCATTCCACCGCCGACGCCGACGCCATGCACGTCCGCCTCGCGGACGAGAGCGTGTGCATCGGCCCTGCGTCGGCCCGCGAAAGCTACCTGAACATTCCGGCGATCCTGTCGGCGGCGTCGATCACCGGGGCGGACGCGATCCATCCCGGCATCGGTTTCCTGTCGGAGAACGCCCAGTTCGCGGAGATGGTGGAGGAGCACGGCTTCACCTTCATCGGCCCGACCGCGGAGCACATCCGCATCATGGGCGACAAGGTCACCGCCAAGAAGACGGTGATGGAGCAGGGGCTGCCCGTGGTCCCCGGTTCCGACGGCCCGGTGCCGACGCTGGAAGAGGCGGAGAAGATCGGCCGCGAGACCGGCTATCCGATCCTCATCAAGGCGGCGGCGGGCGGCGGCGGCAAGGGCATGAAGGTCGCCCGCAACCCCGACCAGCTCAAGGAAGCCTACCAGCTCGCCCGTGGCGAGGCGCGCGCCGCCTTCGGCAACGACGAGGTCTACATCGAGAAGTATCTCGGCAAGCCCCGGCACATCGAGATCCAGCTTCTCGGCGACGAGCACGGCAACTGCGTGCATTTCGGCGAGCGCGACTGCTCCGTCCAGCGCCGTCACCAGAAGGTCATCGAGGAGGCCCCGTCGCCGGCCCTGAACGCCGAGCAGCGCGCCTTCATCGGCGATCTGGCGGCCAAGACGGCGGCGGCCATCGGCTATCGCGGCGTCGGCACGATGGAGTTCCTGTTCGAGGACGGGCAGTTCTACTTCATCGAGATGAACACCCGCCTGCAGGTCGAGCACACGATCACCGAGATGATCACCGGCATCGATCTGGTGCGCGAGCAGATCCGCGTGGCGACCGGCGCCCCGCTCGGCTACGGCCAGGCGGACATCCGCTTCCAGGGCCATTCGATCGAGTGCCGCGTGAACGCGGAGCATCCGGAGACCTTCATCCCGTCGCCGGGGAAGATTGACGGCTATCACGCGCCGGGCGGCCTGGGCGTGCGCGTCGACTCGGCGCTCTACGACGGCTACCGCATCCCGCCGCATTACGACAGCCTGATCGCCAAGCTGGTCGTCCACGGCACCACCCGCAACGAGTGCCTGATGCGGCTGCGCCGGACGATCGAGGAGTATGTGATCGGCGGCGTCGACACCACGCTGCCCCTGCACCAGCGCATCATCGCGCAGCAGGCCTTCATCGACGGCAACTACGACATCCACTGGCTCGAACAGCTGATGGGCATGAAGAAGTAAGCCGTCGAACGGTTCACCGAGCGGGTCAATGAAAAGAGCCCTTCTTCCCAATGGGGAGGAAGGGCTCTTTTCGTTCGTGTGAGTGCGGGCTTCTCGGACGGCAAGGTCTTCACGGATTTCACCGACCTGAGCACGGAGTTCACGGATTTTTATATCCGTGCCCAGTGTGGTCCTGGTCGATCAGCGCGCGCTGAGCAAGCCCAAAGAAATCCGTGTTATCCGTGCCTGAATCCGTGAAATCCGTGGAAACCCTGTTGCCCGCAAGAATCCTCCCCCGTCACGGCGCCGCGGTCAGCAGCGCGTCGCGGCGGCAGCGGTCGACCACCTTGGCGCCGCAGGGCATGAAGGACAGGTCCTTGTTCAGGCACAGCCGCACTTCCGCCACGTCGCGCTTGGAGCAGACCAGCGCCACCGACTCCGGCTCCAGCCCGGGATTGGCCTGGACGAACAGGCGTTCCACCTGGGTCGCCGGGATCGACAGGTCGGGCTTCGGGGCCTGGAGCGCCTCCGGAATCTTAACCTTGGCGAAGGCCTTGCGGACCTGCGCGAAATAGTCGGTGACGGGCAGGCCGCTGCAGGTGCCATGCTTCGTCCATTGGTGCACGATCAGCCCGACGCTGGGCATCACCGGCATGGTGGCGTCGACCACGGCGCGAGGGACCGTGCGGTCGCGGGTGCAGGTGGCCGGGTAGCCGCCGTTGCTGTATTGCGGCCACAGGCCGTGGACGACGAAGCCGAACTTGCGCTCCACCCCGCACTGGTCGGGATCGGCGTCGCCCTGATTCTTGGCGCAGTGGGTGGGCGACCAGGACAAGCTGAGCACATAATAATCGAAGGTGCCGGGCTCCGCCTTGCGCTGCGCCCATGACGCGCCGGTCATTGAGAGAAACGCAACCACAGCGACGGTGGTGGCCGACAGAACCGTCTTCATGCTGGAATTCCTTCCAAGGGAACGCTCACGCGTTGCATACCATGGTGGGAGCCACCTGTCGCGCGGAAGTGGTGCGCTGAGATAACGTTGCGGGGGCGAGGGGGCGAGCGGCTATAGTGTCGGCGATGATCGAACTGTCCGCATCGCTGCTTCTGCGCGCCTACGCCGCCGGTATTTTCCCGATGGCGGAGAACGCCGACTCCGAGGAGCTGTACTGGTTCGATCCGGAGCGGCGCGGCGTCCTGCCGCTGGAGGGTTTCCACGTCCCGCGAAAGCTGCGCAAGACCGTGCGGCGCGGCCCGTTCGACCTGCGCTTCGACACGGCCTTCCGCGCGGTGATCGAAGCCTGCGCGGAGCCGACGGCGGACCGCCCCAAGACCTGGATCAACGGCGACATCCTGCGGCTCTACACCGAACTGCACGAGCGCGGCTGCGCCCACAGCGTGGAGTGCTGGAGCGGGGGCCAGCTCGTCGGCGGTCTGTACGGCGTCGCGCTGGGCGGCGCCTTCTTCGGGGAAAGCATGTTCAGCCGCGTCACCGACGCCAGCAAGGTGGCGCTGGTGCATCTGGTCGCCCGGCTGCGGGCGGCGGGCTACACGCTTCTGGACGCGCAGTTCGTGACGGAGCATCTGAGCCAGTTCGGCGCCGTGGAAATCCCGCGTTCCGAGTACCGCCGCCGGCTGGCCGCCGCCCTGGCGGTGCCGACCGACTTCGGCGGCGTCGATCAGGAGGCGGCCGTCACGGCGCTGTTCGGCACGGAGGTCTGAGGGCGGGGCGCTGCGCTTGCGTCAGTCCCCCTCGCAGGACAGCACCCATACGTCGTAGATCGGGTGCTCCATCGCCGACAGGGCGGGGCTGGAGGAGAACATCCAGCCGCTGAACACCGGCTCCGCCTGCTCACCGGGCTTGTTCTCGATCACTTCCAGGAAGGCCGCGGTCTCCGGCGTCTCGATCGGCGGGTTCTCCTTGCAGGCGCGCAGGGTGATGCGCAGGCTGCCGAGCGCCTTGGTCTCGCCGACCGCGATGGTGAAGGTGGAGGTGCGGGCGGTGATCTTGTCCAGCCCCTGCAGCTTGGCGGCGGGGCGGCTGACCATCTCCTCCGGCACCGGGGCGGCGCTGGCCGGGCCACTGGTCAGGCCAAGCAGGCTCAGGACCGGAAGGCAGAGCAGCGCGGCCGCCAGGGCCGCGCCGCGAAGGCTTTTCGGAGTCGTCGTCACTGGGATCGTCGTCACTGGGGATCGCTTCCGTGATGTCGAACGGCGTGGGCCGAAACCCGACAGCCTTCTAGCCCGGAAGCGTCTCCCCGTCTACTCCGTGAACCGCTTTGCCGGGTTCGCTTACTGGGTGATGCTGCCGCTGGGGCGGGTGCCGCCGTAGGGAGCGTTGGGAGTCGACGGACCGGCGGTGCCCTCCTTCTCCTCGACCTTCTGGGTGGCGGTGCCGCCCGCAGCGCCCGCGGCGCCGCCGACCACCGCGCCGACCGGCCCACCGACCACGGCGCCCGCCGCAGCCCCGCCCAGAGCGCCGCTGGCGGCCTTCTCCTCGGTGTTCACGCCGCAGGCGGCGGCGAGCAGGGCGAGGCCGAGAACCAGGAAACGGGCTTTCATCGCTGATCTCCTTTGATGAGTGTGCCGTGGTGGGTCTGCGGAGGGAAACGCCAGCGTGGCCGCGGCTGTTCCGAAGGAGGCCGGGGAAAAGTGGGTGGGCAAACGAAAAAAGGGGCCGCGAGGCCCCTTCGTTCGTCGTTTCCGTGTGCGGCGCCTACAGCTTGGGCGGCTCGCCGCCCTCCTGGCCGGGCTTGCTCATGTTCTGCAGCGAGAAGATGACCTGGCCCAGGAGCTGCTCGATGCCGGGGGTGCTCTGCGTGTATTCGACGCGGCCGTCCGGCTTCAGCATGTCCTCCTCGCCGCCCGGCTCCAGCGACAGGAACTTGCCGCCCAGCAGGCTTTCCGAGGCGATGACCGCGGCGGTGTCCTTGGGCAGCTTGATGTCCGGGTGGATCGACATGTGCACGACCGCCTGATAGCTCTTCGGGTCGAGCGTCAGTTCGGTGACCGATCCCACCTTCACGCCGCTGATCCGCACGTCCGCCCCGCTCTGCAGGCCGGAGATGCTGGTGAAATTGGCGGTGAGGGCGTAGCCGTTCACCTTGCGCAAATCGGCGCTGGTGTAGGCGAAAGCCAGAAAAAAGCCGGCCACGGCGAGGACGACCCCGCCGAGCACGGTTTCAATCACATTGCGGCGCATGAGAAATTCCTAAGGGACCGCTCGGGCGTCTCAGCCCGGAGTCCAGGGTTCGTAATCGCCGGTGGCGCGCACGCGCTGCCCGCCCGCATACTGGTGCCCGGGCGGCCGGTAGGCCTGCAGCGAGCCGGACAGGTTCGGCAGATGCTCCTTCTGCCACGGCTTGTGGAAGGCGCTGTTGCCTTCCGGCAGCGGCTCCTTCGTGGTGTGGTGGAGCCAGGAATGCCATTCCGGCGGCACCTTGGAGGCATCCGGCTCGCCGGCATAGATCACCCAGCGGCGTTCCTTGACGCCGGCGATCGCGCTCGGGGAGCGGTAATAGGTGTTGCCGAAGCGGTCGGTGCCGACCTTGTTGCCCCGGCGCCAGGTGACAAACCGGATGTGGATGTTCGCCATCCAGGTGATCAGGGAGATCTTCTCGCTCATCGTCGCTCGCGGTCGGTAAGCCATTCGGCCGGACGGGCTGGCCGGTTAAACGCGGGCGGCACTATGACACCCCCGGCCACGCGCGTCCACTGACTCCGCAACGTCTTTTCCCGCCTGACGGATTTGCCGTCAGGCGATGCGCCGGTCGGTCAGCAGCAGGCGCAGGGCGAAGCCCAGGAACAGCACCCCCGCGACACCGTCCAGCACCGCCCGCACCCGCGCGCTCGACAGGGCGCGGCGCGCGGCACCGGCGCTGAGCGCCGCCACCCCCAGCAGGTAGAGACCGCCGATGACGCCGAGGATCGCGCCGAGCAGGAAGATCTGCAACGCGACGTGGCCGAGCGCCGGTGCGACGAATTGCGGCACGAAGGCGAGATAGAAGAGGATGACCTTCGGATTCAGCAGGTTGGTCAGCAGGGCCTGGAGGAAGACGCGGTGCGCCGGAGCCGACTCGGGCTTGGCGGTAATGTCCTCCGCATCGCCGCGGCGGCCGAAGCCGGTCCGCAGGGCGCTCCACAGCGCCCGCCCGCCGATCCAGCCCAGATAGGCGCCGCCGGCGTAGCGCAGCACGTCGAACAGGGCCGGCGAGGCGGCGACCAGCGCCGAGATGCCGGCGGCGGCGAGCAGCGCGTGGATCAGGTTGCCCAGCGTGATGCCGGCGGTGGCGACCACCCCGGCGTTGCGCCCCTCCATCACGCTGCGCGACAGGACCAGCAGCGAATCCGGTCCCGGCGCCAGCGTCAGGACCAGCGCCGCGACGAGGTAGAGCTGAAGCAGATGCGGGTCGAGCGGCAGGGCCATGGGACTTTCTCCGTCAGTCGGGCCAGCGCCGGTGCAGCCAGAGCCATTCGGCGGGGCGCTCGCGAATCCATTGCTCCAACAGGGCGTTCAGGCGCTCCATCAAAATCCGCACATCAGCGTTGCGGTCGCCGCTGTTCGGCGGCTCCACCGGCGGCAGGACGGTGATGCGGAAGCGCGCGCCGTCCAGGCGCTCGGTCCGCGCCGGCACCAGCGGGATGCCCAGCCGCAGGGCGAGCTGCGCCGCCGCCGGGGCGGTCATGGCGTCGCGCCCGAAGAAGGGGACGGGCATGCCGTCGTTCAGCTTCTGGTCGATCAGCATGCCGACATGGCCGCCCTTGGTCAGCACGCGGATCAGCGTGCGGGCGCCCTCCGAGCCCTTGGGAATCTGCGTGCCGGAGGCGGCGCCGCGCAGCTTGGTCAGCAGGGCGTCGACATAGGGGTTGTTGGGCGCGCGGTAGACCAGACCCAGCTCCACGCCCATCTTGCGCGCGGTCACGGACTGGACCTCCCAGTTGGCGAAATGGCCGGAGACGAGGATGCCGGCCTTGCCGTCCTCGCGCAGGGCGTCGATGCGCTCCGCCCCGATCACCTCGGTCCGCCCGCCGGGGCCGTGTTCGCCGATGGCGTCGAGGTGCGGGTATTCCGCAATGACTCGGCCCAGATTGTCCCACATGCCGAGGATGATCGCGTCGATCTCCGCGCGGGACTTCTCGGGGAAGGCGCGCTCCAGGTTGCGGCGGGCGGTGCGGGTGCCGCGCAGGCGTGGGCCGACCGTCCGCCCGATCCAGCCGCCGAGCGCCGAGGCGCGGTCGAGGGGAAGGGCGCGGAACAGCCCGCAGAAGCCGTGGACAAGGACGGCCTCCAGCGGGTAGGCGACCCGGCGGGTCAGCCAGGACGCCAGGGGGCCGCGCGGCTTAGCCATGGGAAACTCCAGTCGGAAGCGCCGTCAGAAGAGGGGCGAGCAGGCGGTCGAGGGCGGCGGGCTCCTGCCAGACGGCGCGCACCGGCACCGCCCGGACCAGGGCGCGCAGAGGCTCCGGCAGGCGGACGATGTCCTTCACCGTGGTGACCGGCAGGGCGCCCAGCGCGTTGGCGCGGTCGACCAGGGCCATCACCTCCTCGGGGCGGTAGGGGTGGTGATCGGCGAAGGCGGCCCGCTCCACCACATGGGCGCCCAGCGCCTCCAGCGTCGCGAAGAATTTTTCGGGACGCCCGATGCCGGCGAAGGCGAGGACCGTCCGGCCAGCCAGGGCGCGCGCCTCCCCGACCGGTTCCAGCCGGGCGTGCAGGACGGGCAGGGCACCGGCGATGCGGCGCTCCACCCCGGCGCGGTCCTCGCCCAACACCACGACCGCCCCGGCGCGCGACAGGCCGCGCTCGACCGGCTCGCGCAGGGGGCCGGCGGGGATGAGATGGCCGTTGCCGAACCCCACCGCACCGTCCACCACGATCAGCGACAGGTCCTTGGCGAGGCCGGGATTCTGGAAGCCGTCGTCCATCACCAGGACGGCGGCGCCGGCGGCGACCGCCGCCCGCGCTCCGGCGGCGCGGTCGCGCGCCACCCAGCAGGGGCCGTGGGCGGCCAGCAGCAGCGCCTCGTCGCCCACCGCGGCGGAGTCGTGGGTGCCGAGATCGACGGCCAGCGGCCCACGCTCCCGCCCGCCATGACCGCGCGTGAGGAAGGCGGGGGCGAGGCCGCGGGCGCGCAGGTCCTCGGCGAGCGCGATGCAGACCGGCGTCTTGCCGGCCCCGCCCGCCACCAGATTGCCGACGCAGACCACCGGGGCGGCGGCGCGCTCCGGCTGTCCCGCCGCCATGCGCAGCCGTCCGGCCAGCCCGTAGAGCGCGCCCAGCGGGGCGAGCGCCCAGCCCAACGCCGCTCCGGCGGCTCCGCCGGACCCGTACCAGAAGCGGGGCGTCCTCATGCCGCGGGCCGGACGCGTCCGGCGCCGAGGACGGGGGCGAGTGCCACCAGCGCGCGGTCGACGATCCGCCGGTTGCCTTCGGTCACCGCGGCGGCGCCGGCGGCGACGCGGGCGCGGGCGTCCTCGTCGGCCAGCAGGCGCCCGACCGTGTCGGGCAGCGCCTCCGCATCGGCGACCGGCAGGGCGCCTCCGGCGGCTTCGAGCTGGGCGGTGATCTCGGCGAAATTCCACATGTGCGGGCCGTACAGCACGGCGCAGCCGAGCAGCGCCGGCTCCACCGGGTTCTGGCCGCCGTGCGGCACGAAGGAACCGCCCATGCAGACCACCGGGGCCAGCCGGTAGAACAGCCCCATCTCGCCCATCGTGTCGGCGATGTGCACGGCGTCGGCGGCGGCGGGCAGGGCGTCCTCGCTGCGCCGCGAGACGGTCAGGCCGCGCCCGCGCAGCAGCGCCGCGATGTCGGAGCCGCGGTGGGCGTGGCGGGGGATCAACAGGGTCAGCAGGCCGGGCAGGCGCTCGGCCAGCGCGTCATGCACCGCGGCGGCCAACTCGTCCTCGCCGGGATGGGTGCTGGCGAGCAGCCAGACCGGGCGTCCGGCGCAGGCCGCGCGCAGGGCCGCCAGGGCCGTGGGGTCGGCGGGCGGCGGCTCGGCGGAGAATTTCAGGTTGCCGACGCTGACGACGCCCCGGGCGCCGAGACGGCGCAGCCGGTCGGCGTCCTCCTCCGACTGGGCCAGCGTGACCTGGAAGGTGGAGAGCAGCGGCGTGATCAGGCCCGACGCGCAGCGCCAGCGGTTGAAGGAGCGCTCCGACATGCGCGCGTTGACCAGCGCCGCCGGGATGCCGCGCGCCCGCACGGCGCCGAGCAGGTTGGGCCAGATCTCCGATTCCGTCCACAGCACCAGGTCGGGGCGCCAATGGTCGAGAAAACGGTCCACCGCGCCCGGCAGGTCCACCGGCACATACTGGTGAAAGGCGCGCTCCGGCAGGCGGCGGGCCATCAGCTCCGCCGAGGTGACCGTGCCGGTGGTCATCAGGACCGTCAGGTCCGGCGCCGCGTCGAGCAGGCGGTCGATGAGGACGAGGACCGAGTTGGCTTCCCCCACGCTGGCCGCGTGAATCCAGGCGAGCCGTCCGGGCGGGCGCGGCCGCGCGGCCGTGCCGAAGCGTTCCTCCCGGCGGGCGGAGTCCTCCTTGCCGGCGGCCAGCCGCCGGTCGAGATACAGACGAACCGCCGGCCCGGCGAGGGTCGTCAGGCCGCGGTAGAGTGACTGAAGCATGCGGGTCGAAACGCCATCCGACAAAACCAACGCGGCCAAGTTTCCCGGCCGCGGTCCCCACCACTTTAGCACGGGGGGCTGTGGCAGAGGTAAGCCTTTGCGCTCGTGCCTGCCGGAAGGCTGACGGCCGTATGGGGCTCGCTCGCATACTAGGGTATGACGATTTTGCGACCCCTTATGATAATTTTGAAGCAATCCGCTGCTATCCTGATGGCGTAGAAACGTTGGCAGTTTCGAGGAAGGCGGGCAACGCGCCGGCCTCCAACATTTCAGGATGATAACGATCATGGCGGGCGTACAGGAACGTGACGGCCAGGAAAACCGGCTCCGGGCCTTCAGCATCACCGAAGCGGACATCGCGCGTCTGCGCGCCAACAGGGACTTCGCCCAGCACCGCCTCCCCCGGCTGCTGGAGCAGTGGCACGGCGCCTTCGCGGCCTGGCCGGAGATCCGCGACGCCCTGACCCTGCCGGACGTGCACGCCGCGCGCGTTGCCCACTGGAGCCGCGTGGTCGCGGGCGACCTGGGGCCGGGCTTCCTGGAATCCGCCCACCGGCTGGCCAAGGCCTTCTATGACCACGGTGTGCCGGGCTATGCGGTGGCCATCTGCCATCACACGGTGTCCAGCGGCATCGTCCGCGAATTGGGGCTCGACGCGGCGGCCGGTCAGCGGTCGCTGTTCGGAGCGAAGAAGGCGGCGGAGGCGGCGGCGCTGCGCGACACGCTGGGACGCGTCGCCTGGCTCGACCTCGAAGTGCTGCTGGAGACCTACGCGGCGGCCGAGCAGGAGAGCAAGCGCGCCATCCTGAGCCAGGTCGCCGACAGCCTGGAGGGCAGCGTCCGCGGCATCGCCGACAACACGGTGGCCGCGTCGGACGAGATGAAGGGCAACGCCCAGCGGATGGCGCAGATCGCCGCCACCACCAACCGCCAGTCGCTCGCCGTCGCCGCCGCCGCCGAGCAGGCGTCCGCCAACGTGCAGACGGTCGCCGCCGCGTCGGAGCAGCTCACCAGCTCGATCGCCGAGATCAGCCGTCAGGTCGCCCAGTCCTCGCAGATCGCCCGCGGCGCCGTGGCCGAGGCGGAGCGGACCAACGCAACGGTGAACGGGCTGGTCGACGCCGCGCAGAGGATCGGCGCGGTGCTCCAGCTCATCAACAGCATCGCCGGACAGACCAACCTGCTGGCGCTCAACGCGACCATCGAGGCGGCCCGCGCCGGCGAGGCCGGCAAGGGCTTCGCGGTCGTGGCGCAGGAGGTCAAGAACCTCGCCAACCAGACGGCCAAGGCGACGGAGGACATCTCCGCCCAGATCGTCAGCATCCAGGAGGTGGCGCGCGGCTCCGCCGAGGCGCTGAGCGGCATCGGCGCGACCATCGGCAGCATCAACGACATCGTCATCACCGTCTCCGCCGCGGTGGACCAGCAGACCGCCGCCACCCAGGAGATCGCCCGCAACGTCCAGGAGGCCGCCCGCGGCACCCGCAGCGTGACCGACACCATCGGGGCGGTGACCAGCGGGGCGGCCGAGACCGGCAGCCTCGCCGAGGAGGTGCTGGGCGCCGCCGGCAACCTGCACCGCGAGTCCGACCGCCTGCGCGAGAGCGTCAACCTGTTCATGCAGCGCATCCGCGCCGCGTGACCGGATGGAACCGGGCCGTCCGCGCGCCGGTCCGGCCCGGTTCCGGTCTCAGGTGAAGGGGCGCAGGTTCGCCAGGAACTGCTCGGCGGAGCGCCGCCAGGAGAAGTTCAGGGCGTAATCCCGGCACTGCTCCGGCGGGATGGTCAGGGCGCGCTCGATCGCTCCCTTCAGGTCCTCGTCGAGACAGCCTGCACCGGAGCCGTCGACCACGTCCAGGGGGCCGGGCACCGGATATGCGGCCACCGGCACGCCCGAGGCCAGCGCCTCCAGCAGCACCAGACCGAAAGTGTCGGTGCGCGACGGAAAGACGAAGACGTCCGCCGCCGCGTAATGCTCGGCCAGCTCCTCGCCATGGCGGGCGCCGGCCCAATGGACCTCCGGGTACTTTTGCTGAAGCTCCGCGCGGGCCGGGCCGTCGCCGACCACCACCTTGCTTCCCGGCAGGTCGAGCCGGAGGAAATCCTCCAGGTTCTTTTCCACCGCCACGCGCCCGACATAGAGGGCGATGGGGCGGGGCAGCGCCAGGAAGCCCTTGGCGCGGGGGCGGAACAGCGCGGTGTCGACGCCGCGCGTCCAGCGCCGGATGTTGGTGAAGCCGCGGGCGGCGAGGTCGCTCTCGATGGACGGGGTCGCCACCATCACCGCCGAGGACGGCCTGTGGAAGCGGCGCACCACCGCGTAGCTGAGGGCCAGCGGCACCGGCGCCCGGTCGCGCACATATTCGGGAAAGCGCGTGTGGTAGGCGGTGGTGAAGGGCCGGCCGTGGTGGAGGCAGTAGCGCCGGGCGGCGAAGCCCAGCGGCCCTTCGGTGGCGATGTGGATGCAGTCGGGGCGCAGCGCGTCGATCATCGCCGCCAGCCGCCGCCCCGCGCCCAGCGCCAGCCGGATCTCCGGGTAGGTGGGCATGGGCACCGTGCGGAAGCGGTCGGGGCCGATCACCTCCACCCGGTGGCCCATGGCCTCCAATTCCGAACGGACGGTGCCGATGGTGCGCACCACGCCGTTGACCTGGGGCAGCCAGGCGTCGGAGACGATCAGGATGTTCACGCCGCCTTCACAGTCTCCGGCTTCTCCTTGGCCGGGATGCGGGCGGGCAGCGTCGTGGCGGCGCGCCGGCGGATGTCCGCCGCCCAATCGATGATCTCCAGCCGGCCGCAGGGGTGCTCGACCAAGGCGGTGCAGGACTCGACCCAGTCGCCGTCGTTGCAATAGAGGATTCCTTCCATGTCGCGGATTTCCGCGGTGTGGATGTGGCCGCAGACAACGCCGTCCACCTTGCGGCGCCGGGCCTCGTCGCCGAGAGCGGTCTCGTAGTTGCCGATGAACTCGACCGCCGTTTTCGTCTTGTGCTTCAGGAAGGCGGACAATGACCAGTAGGGGAAGCCCAGCTTGCGGCGGACCCAGTTGAACAGCGTGTTGGCCTGGAGCAGGACCACGTAGGCGTTGTCGCCGATGAAGGCCAGCCAGCGCGCGTACTTCACCACCACGTCGAAGCGGTCGCCATGGGTGACCAGAAGCTGCCTGCCGTCGGCGGTGACGTGGATCATCTCCTCGACGACCTGGACGCCGCCGAACTGCAGGCCGGCGTAGTCGCGGGCGGCCTCGTCGTGGTTGCCGGGGATGTAATAGACCTGCACGCCCTTGCGCGCCCGGCGCAGGATCTTCTGCACCACGTCGTTGTGCGCCTGCGGCCAGTACCAGGTCTTGCGCAGCCGCCAGCCGTCCACGATGTCGCCGACGAGATAGAGATGGTCGGACTCGTTGTGCTTCAGGAAATCGAGAAGATACTCCGCCTTGCATCCCCGCGTGCCCAGATGGACGTCGGAGATCCAGATGCTGCGGTACTGCTTGACGTCGCGTGATGCGCTCATGCCCCGCTCCATCGCCATGTCGGCAAGGATTCGTTGAAACGTTTCCCGTATATCGGCGGGGCATTGTCTTGACAATGATTTCGAGTGTCCGCATCTGTTGGGGAATGTGATTTCGATAAGACTTCTTGCCGGCGTAACAAAGGCGCAAAATGACTTTATCAAAACTGAAACAGGATGGTCATATTGGGGGCTGGCGTGGCTGACGGGGCCGAATCGATGCCCGAGGCGTCCGGGCCGGCCGCGGCGCCCCGGCGGCGTCTTCTGGTCATCCACAACCCGGTGGCCGGCGCCCGGCGGGCGCGCCGTCTGGGTGCGGTGCTGGAACTGCCGGAGCAGCGCCACGGGGCGGCGGTGACGCTTCGGGCCACCGGCGGGCGGGGCGATGCGGAGGCGATGGCCCGCGCGGTGGCGCCCGGCGCCTTCGACGCGGTTATCGCGGCGGGTGGCGACGGCACCATCAACGAGGTGGTCAACGGGCTGGGCGCGAGCGGCGGTGGGGGCTCGGCGATTCCCTTGGGCATCGTGCCGCTGGGCACCGCCAACGTGCTCGCCCATGAGCTGGCCCTGCCCCTGGACGCGGAGGGCGCGGCGCGGGTGCTGGCGGAAGGGCGGCCGCTGCCGGTGCATCTGGGTGTGGCGAATGGCCGCGCCTTCGCCATGATGGCCGGCGCCGGCCTCGACGCCCGCGTCGTCGAGCGGGTGGACCCGCGGCTGAAGCGGCTGGTCGGCAAGGGCGCCTACGCGGTGGAAACGCTGGCCCGGATCGCCGCGGGCGGCGGCGGTCCCTATCGGGTGGCGGTGGACGGCGGGGAGCCGGTGGAGGTCGCCTCGGTGATCGTCGCCAAGGGGCATTTCTACGGGGGACGCTTCGTCTGCGCCCCCGACGCCCGGCTGGCCGACCCGTGGCTGTACGTCTGCCTGTTCCCGCGGTCGGGGCGGGGCAACGCCCTGCGCTACCTCTGGGGCGTCACCGCCGGCTGGCTGCCGCGATTCCCCGACTACCGCGTCCTGCCGGCCCGGCGGGTGGTCGTCGAAGGTCCGGCGGGGGAACCGGTGCAGGGCGACGGCGACGTGATCGCCCGCCTGCCGGTGGAGATCGCGCTGGCTCCCTGGATCTTGCCGGTGCTGGCGCTCTGAATGGTGTTTTAAGAGTCCGTTAAGGCGTCTCTTGGGAAAATTACTTGGGAACATTCAATAATTACTTCGGTCTCTAAGGATTAAGGCCGGGCAAGCCGGGCGGGACCGCAAGGGGGAAGTCATGTCCACGTCGATCAACGCCCTGTTTTCGGCCACCACGGCCAGCGCCACCGCGACCGCCACCAAATGGAAGCCCGCCGGCTCCGCCGCTGAGGCGGAGGGAAGCTGGAAATCGGCCTCCGACGCCGGTTCCTCAGCGGGTTCCGCGGCCTTGGCCGCCCTGAAGGGCGAGGACAGCGTGGAACTCAGCGGGCTGGCCAAGTCGCTGACCGGCGTGGCGGGGAAGGTTTTCGCGTCCATCGGCTCCAAGGGCCGCGCGATGCTGGAGGACTTCGTCAAGTCCGGCAAGATGACCGAGAAGGACGTGGCGCTGGGGCTGCGTCAGATGGCGACCAACGCCGTGAAGGACCGCTACGTGAACGAGCGGCCCCAGGACGAGGAGGACAAGGCCTGGGCGGAGAAGTCGGCGTTGGCCAGCAAGGCCTTCAACACCAAGACGGAGCGCATGGACAAGGCCATGTCGGCCTTCAACGAGGCGCGGACCGCGGCCTACGCCGCCTTCGAGAAGGATCAGGACGCCGCGGCGTTCCAGGCGGCGATGGCTCCGGCCAATGACCGCTTCAAGGCGGAGACGGCGGACATCGAGCGGGAGTTGCAGGAGGCCACCGGCGGCGACCTGTTGAAAGTCGATGGCAAGACCTTTGTGAACATGCGGGACAAGGGGGAGGACGAGTTCGAAAAACTCGATTTCGCGGGTGAAGTGGAAGGCGGGGAAGGCGGGCTGCTGGGGCCGGACAATGAGAAGGGAAAGGCCGCCGCCAAGCTCATGTATGATCTGGGCTTCAAGGCGACGCTCTACGCCAATGGCCTCGCGGAGTACGCCGCGGACGTGAACATCCCCGGCGTCGGGCGCGGCAAGGTCGACAAGAGCCAGCCGCTTCCCGAAGAGTATGAGCCATCCGCCAAGGCGGAGGCGGAGGCCGCCGGTCTGCCGCCGCCGCCCGCCACGGTGCTGACCACCGGCCAGACCCCGGGGCTCCAGGGATTCGCGAAGGTCATCCAGGACGCCCGCGACTCGCTGGACGCCACCTACACGGCCATGGCGAAGGAAGGCAAGGGGGTGAACTACGCGGACCCGTCCGGAAAGGACGTGGAACGTCTGTTCGGCGGCTTCGAGCGGCGCAGCCTCTACGCCATCGCCAGCAACAAAGACGGAACCTTCTCCAAGAACGAGCAGGAGGCGGCTCAGTCGATCATGGCCCGCCAGCAGAAGCAGGCGATGGACGGCGCCGACCCTCTCGGCACCGACAAGGCCGCCGCCTACCGCGCCGGGGTGAAGTTCCTCGACGAGGCCAGCCAGGAGGAGAAGGAGTCGGTCAACTGGTCGGTCCAGCGCGCCGCGCTGCAGTACAGCTACGAGAAGACGACGAAGGAGACCGGCGCGCCGATGGAGCGTCTGGGCAACGGCGGCGCGCTTGCTTCCGTGTTGAAGGACGCGCTGGAGGCCCAGGACGCGAAGGCCGCCGACGTGATGAAGAGCGTCGGTGGAAAGGCGATGGGCGGGGAGGGCACCGGCTATGTGTCCGATCTGAAGAGCCTGTCGCTGTTCCGCGACTTCCTGCCCAACCTGTCGGTGCGCGGCGCCGGCGGTCCGATGAGCGTGACGGTCTGATATCCCGTTCTTGCCACAGGCCGGCGGTGGCGCCAGCGGCTAATCCGATGGAGGTAGGGCCGCGGGCGGGATACGCTTGCGGCTCACCGTCGGCCGGCAAGGGAATGCGGATCATGAATGGGGATGGGATGCGGCTCCGGAGCGGGCGCGCCGCGCTGGCGCTTCTGGCGATGCTGTCCGTTGCAAGCCCGGCGCTGGCGGACAAGCCCGACTGGGCCGGCGGTCCCGGTGCAGGCCACGGTGGGGGCCATGGCGGCGGTCCTGGTGGAGGGCACGGCAAGGCGCAGGGCGAGACGCCGCGTGGTTCCCGCGGCGCGGTGTCGCGCGGCGAGGCGACGATCATCCGCGACTATTTCGTCGCCCATCCGGTCGGAACGACGGCCCTGCCGCCGGGGATCGCGAAGAAGCTGGCGCGCGGCCAGCCGCTGCCGCCGGGCATCGCCAAGAAAATGGCGCCGGTCGAGCTGCGCCAGCGGGTGCCGGTGTGCATGAACGGCTGGGAATGCATCCTGGCCGGCGCGGACATGCTGATCCTCGACGCCGTGCACGGCACCATCGCCGACATCGTCCGCGGCGTGGTTCGTTAACAGGGGGGGCCGCTGACAGGAACGGAGGCGCCCTGCGGCGCCTCGCCCGTCGCGGTCAGAGGCCGGCGATGGTCAGCCCGTCGATGCGGATGGTCGGGGCGTCCATGCCGAAGCGCAGTTCCAGGTCGCTGGCCGGCTCCAGGTTCAGGAACATCTCCTTCAGGTTGCCGGCGATGGTCAGTTCGGTGACCGGATAGGCGATCTGGCCGTTCTCGATCCAGTAACCAGCGGCACCCCGGCTGTAGTCGCCGGTCACCCCGTTGACGCCCGTCCCCATCAGCTCCGTCACGTAGAAGCCGTTGGGAATTTCGGCCAGCAGCTCCTCGCGGCTCTTGGCGCCCGGGGCCATGTAAACGTTGGCCGGGGCCGGACCCGGCGGGCCGGAGGTGCCGCGCGCCGCGTGACCGGTCGTCGACAGACCGAGCTGCCGGGCCGAGCGCAGGTCGAGCAGCCAGGTGGTCAGGTGCCCGTCCTCGATCAGGTTGCGGCGGGTGGTGGCGACGCCCTCCGCGTCGAAGGGGCGGGAGCGCAGGCCGCGCTTCACATGCGGGTCGTCGACGATGGTGATGCCGGCGGCGAAGATGCGCTGGCCCATCTTGTCCTTGAGGAAGCTGGTGCCGCGCGCGATGCTCGGCCCGCTGATCGAGCCGGTCAGATGGCCGAGCAGCCCGCGGGAGACGCGGGGATCGAACACCACCGGCACCTTGCAGCTCTTGACCCGGCGCGGGTTCAGGCGGCGGATGGCCCGCTCGCCGGCCTCGCGCCCGATCGACGCCGGATCGCGCAGGTCGGCGCCGTAGACCTTGCTGTCGTAATCGTAGTCGCGCTCCATCCCCGTGCCCGTCCCGGCGAGCACCGAGGCCGACAGCGACTGCCGCGACACCCCGTAACTGCCGGTGAAGCCGTTGGACGCGGCGATGGCGATGGTGGAGCGGCTCCACCCGGCGTCGGCGCCTTCGGAGTTGGTGACGCCCTCGACCGCCAGCGCGGCCTCCTCGGCGATGCGGGCGCGTTCGATCAGCAGTTCCGCCGACGGCTCCGACGGGTCGCACACGTCGAGGTCGGGCAGCGTGGTGTAGATCTGCTCCGGATCGGCGAGGCCGCAGAAGGGGTCCTCCGGCACCACGCGGGCCATGGCGACGGCGCGCTCCACCAACTCGTCCAGCGCCTTGGCGCTGCGGTCGGTGGAGGAGACGATGGCCTGCCGCTTGCCGATGAAGACGCGCAGCCCCAGGTCGCCCGACTCGGACCGCTCCAGCTTTTCCGTCTTGCCGAAACGCTGGCTCAGCGACAGGGAGGCGCTGTCGAACAGCACGGCGTCGGCGGAGTCGGCCCCGGCGCCCTTCGCCTTGCGGATCAGATCGTCCAGCAGGTTCAGAACGTCGGGCTGCGAGGTGGTCGAAACGGGCATTACGGTCTCCGCTAGGTCTCCGGCTTGTCTAGCAAATGGGAGCCCGGAGAAGAAGAGGAAGGGGCATATCGCCTCAGGTCCGGATTGCCCGCCGCGCAAATGCGGCGGCGCGCGGGGGGCTGGTGCCCGCCCGCGCGCCGCTCGTCATGCTCGCTTCAGGGTCAGGCCAGCCGGCTCTGAAGGCTGTTGCGGCCGGCGGTCGGCAGCTTCAGGGCGAAGGCGCCGTCGCCCAGCAGGGCCTGCACGCCGAGCAGCACCGTCCAGAACACCGGGAACTCCCAGCCGCCGCCCTGGGCCGAGAAGACCCAGCCGTTGCCGGTGTGCTGGAGCGTCGCGCCGATCAGGATCGGCAGCAGGGCCAGAGAAATCCAGCGGGTGAAGACGCCGGCCACCAGCAGCAGGCCGCCGCCGATCTCGCCGAGGATGACCAGATAGGCGAAGAGGCCGGGGTAGCCGAGGCTCTCGAAGTAGCCGACCGTGCCGGCGATGCCGAAGGTGAAGACCTTGAGGATCAGGCCGTGGGCGATGAACAGAAGGCCCAGGCTGACGCGCAGCAGGAAGGCGGCGTAGGGGGCGGTGCGGGTGTCGATGGCGGCGGTGTCGGCGTTCATGGCGTGGTCTCCTTGTCTCAGCGTGGTGCCCCGCGTCGGGGCCGTTGTCGTCTGAGGACAAGAATAGCGACGTCCGGGATCGGGATAATCCGCTTAATCATGCACTGATTGTTGCTTCAGAAAGAACGATATCTCACGCCCGGAAGGCGTTGGCCGGATCGTAGCGGGAGGGCAGGGCGAACAGGTCGGCGGTGGTGCCGGCGCCGTGGCGGCGCGCCTTGGACGGGCTGTCATAGACCACCAGAAGGGCGGGCGGGGCGCCGTCGCGGCGGACGCAGGCGATGCCCTCCGCGTGGTCGTCGCCCTTGCCGTAGGGGAGGTTCAGCAGAGGAACCAGCCGGTCGCGCGGGATGACGGTCTCGTGGGTGATCGACAGGGCGTCAGTCCAGCGCCACACGGCGACGGGACCGTCGAGGTCCATGGTCGGCCCGGCCAGGATGACCAGATCCTCGCCGTCGAGGGTCAGTTCGCGGATGCCCAGCCCGTCCAGATCGACGAAATGCTTGCGGTACTTCTCGCCGTTCGGCCCGATGGGGCGCAGCCGCAGGCGCTCCTCGACGTCCGGGTGATCCTCCACCGCCAGTTCCAGGATGCAGGCCCAGCCACGCAGCACCGGACCGCGCAGTCCCAGCCAGACCCGGTCGCCGTGGGCGGCCATGCCCTCCACGTCGAAGCCGTTCTCCTTGGCGGGCACCGCGATGAAGCGGGCCAGATGCTCGTCCTCCGCCAGCGCCTTGGTCAGCGCGTTGCCGCCCTTGCGGAACTTCAGGCAGCCGGCCACCCGCGTGCCGTCGCGGCGCACCGGGGTGAGGCGCCCGTCCGCCTCGCTGACCAGCGGGATGCGGCCGAGCAGGAAGCGGTTGGGGTCGCAGCGCACCTCGGTCAGCCGTTCCAGCGCCGTCTCGGTGCCGTTCTCGTCGCGCTCCGGCTTCTTGCGGGCCAGAGCGTGCGAGCCGGCGACCCACAGCCAGCCGCCGGCGATGGCCATGCCCTCGATGTCCGCCTCGTCCTCGCCCGGCTCCGTCACCGGCAGGGTGAAGACGTCCGCCAGGGGAAAGACGGCGTCCTCACGGTAGAGGGTGCCGCCCTCCTCGGCCATCATGCGGACGACCCGCGCCCCCTCGTCCGACGCCACGAACAGGGTGTCTCCCACCCGCTCCGCCACCGACAGGTCTCCGGCGGTCTCGCCGCCGTCGCGGAAGACCAGACGCACGGTGGCGATGGGTTGGGCGATGGGGCGGGCGATCTCGCTGGGCATGGCGGACTCCTTGGAAGGCGCGGGACGTCCCTTAACGCCTCACTTCCAGATCGGGGTCCCGCTGCCCGGAAGACCGTAGGACGCCCATTTGCGCGACACCTCGTCGACCACGCCCTGGTCCATGCGGATCTTCTGGCCCCATTCGCGCTTCGTCTCCGGCGGCCACTTGTTGGTGGCGTCCAGCCCGACCTTGCCGCCCAGGCCCGACTCGGGGCTGGCGAAGTCCAGATAGTCGATGGGGGTGCCTTCGATCACCGTGATGTCGCGGGCCGGGTCCATGCGGGTGCTCATCGCCCACATCACGTCCTTCCAGTTCCGCGCGTCGATGTCGTCGTCCACGACGATCACCCATTTCGTGTACATGAACTGGCGCAGGAAGGACCAGACGCCCATCATCACCCGCTTGGCGTGGCCGGGATAGGCCTTCTTCATGCTGACCACGGCGATCCGGTAGGAGCAGCCCTCGGGCGGCAGCCAGAAATCCACGATCTCCGGGAACTGCTGGGTCAGCAGGGGGATGAAGACCTCGTTCAGCGCCTCCCCCAGCACCGACGGCTCGTCGGGCGGGCGGCCGGTGAAGGTGGAGAGGTAGATCGGGTTGCGCCGCATGGTCATCGCCGTGACGGTGAAGACCGGGAAGGGCTCGACCGAGTTGTAATAGCCGGTGTGGTCGCCGTAGGGCCCCTCGTCGGCGTATTCGTCCAGGCTGACATGGCCTTCCAGGATGATCTCGGCCTGGGCGGGCACCTTCAGCGGCACCGTCTTGCAGTCCACCAGCTCGACCTTCTTGCCGCGCAGCAGCCCGGCGAACTGGTATTCCGACAGCGTGTCCGGCACCGGCGTGACGGCGGCCAGGATGGTGCCGGGATCGGCGCCGAGGACCACCGCGCAGGGCAGCGGCTCGCGCTTTCCGCTGGCCTGCCAGCGGTGATGGTGCTGCGCGCCGCCGCGGTGCTTCAGCCAGCGCATGATCGTCTTGTTCTTCCCCAGCACCTGCATCCGGTAGATGCCGAGGTTGAAGTCGTCCTCGCGCTTACCCGTAGGCCCCTTGGTGACGACCAGCGGCCAAGTGATGAGGGGGGCCGGCTCGCCCGGCCAGCAGCTCTGCACCGGCAGGCGGCCGAGGTCGATCTGGTCGCCGGTCAGCACCACCTCCTGGCAGGGGGCGGAGCCGACCGTCTTCGGCTTCATCGACAGCACGGTCTTGGCGAGCGGGATCAGCTCCATCGCCTCGCGGAAGCCGCCCGGCGGCTCCGGCTGCTTCAGGAAGGCCAGCGTCTCGCCGACGCCGCGCAGCTCGTGCGGCTCACGGTCCATGCCCCAGGCGACGCGCTCCACCGTGCCGAACAGGTTGACCAGCACCGGCATTTCCGAGCGGGTGCCGTCGGCCTTGATGACGTTCTCGAACAGCACCGCCGGGCCGCCTTCGGCGAGCAGGCGGGTCTGGATCTCGGTCATCTCCAGCGCCGTGGACACCGGCTCCCGGACCACCACCAGCCGCCCGGCCTTCTCCAGCCGGTCGATGAAGTCGCGCAACGAGGTGTAGGGCATGGTCGAGGGTCCGTTCGGATGCGATGGGGGCGGATCGGGAGAGGGCGCCTAGCATCGGCCTGGAGGGCGCCGCGTCAAGGGGGGAGGTGCCGCCTCACGCGGGTTCCTTCACACGGCGCAGGGCGCGGCGGACGATGCGGCGGGTGGCGTCCGGGTCGGGGCTGTCCGTTTCCCAGCGGGCGCACAGCGCCTGCACCCAGCCGGGCTGGCTCTTGGCCGCGTCGTTCAGCCAGTTGGCGACCGAATCCTGGACGTAGCGCGCGTCGTCCGCCCGCAGCGGGTCGAGCACCGGCAACCCGCGCGCCGGGTCGGTCTTCAGCGCGCCGATGTGGGCGCACCAGACGCCGCGCGGGCGGGTGGCCTCGCTGGCGAAGCGGCGCAGCCGCTCCGACGGTTCGGCGGTCCACGGCGTGAGGAGGGCCAGCGCCTCGTCGATGGCGGCGGCGATGTGGGGGCGCAGGGCCAGCCACGCCCATTCGCGCACGCCGAAATGCGGGTCGTCGGCGAGCGGGCGGACGCGCTCCAGCCGCTCCGCCAGAGTCAGGCCGGGGGCCGCCGCCAGCGCGTAGCAGGCCCAGCCGCGCACCGTGTCGGAGGGGTGGGTGGCCAGCCGCTCCACGGCCCCGATGCCCAGGCACTCGACGGCCGCGCTCCCCGCCGCCGCCATGCGGCGGGTCACGCCCTCCTTCGGGTTGAAGGACACGGCGCCCGCCGCCTCCGGCACGGCGGCGGTGAGCAGGGCGGCGAAGTCGATGGCCAGCGACTCGGCCAGCGTGGCGGTCTCGCGCCGGCCGGCGTTCAGGTCGGCGAGCACCTCCGGCGGGATGTCGGCCATCCGGGTTGCGCCCTTGCGCGGCGCGGTCGCGGTGACGGTCATGCGTCAGGCCTCCGGCAGCAGCCGCCAGATCACCGTTTCGCGCATCTCGCGGTCCTCCAACTCCAGGGAGGTCGGAACGCTGTACTGCGCGACCCGCTCGATTCCGCTGAGCGGGACATAGGCGCGGCCCGGATCGCCCAGCAGGACCAGCGTGCCGGTTGCGGCGATTGCGCGCAGCCAAGCGGTCACCCGGTCGGCCATCGGCTTCTCGTAGCAGACGTCGCCGGCCAGAACGACGTCGATGCCGGGCAGGGGGCAGTCCACCAGATCGGCGCTGACCGCCTTCACGTCGACCCCGTTGGACTCGGCGTTCAGGGCGATGGCGGACAGGGCGAAGCGGTCGATGTCGCAGGACTGCACGCGGGCCGCCCCGGCCATCTTCGCGGCGATGCCGACCAGTCCGGTGCCGGCGGCGAAATCCAGCACCGACTTGCCCGCCACCAGCTCCGGCCGGTCGAGGACGAGCCGCGCCACCGCCTGACCGCCCGGCCAAGCAAAGGCCCAATAGGGCGGCGGTACATTGGACTCTTTCAAAGAATCCTCGGTAGCTTCCCACAGCGGCGTGATTTCCGTCGCCAGATGCAGGGCGATCTCAGGCAGCAAAGGAGTCCGTGTTACGACCGTGTTGGAACGGATGAAGTCGATTTGAGAAAAGTTGTTCATAACTGGACTCCCGGCGGGGGCTGCGCGGGCGTGGATGATCTATCCACAACCGGTTTTGGTTACATAATTCAAACGGAGTAGACACACCTGCTGTCCCGTGTTACCCGTTCGAAAGGAGAAAAACAAAGGGCATGGGGCTGATATGAGGTCGAAAGGGATTGCACTCTGCGCATCGTTCGCGGCGTTCATCGCTCTCAGCCCGTTCACCATATCCAAAGCCCAGGCCCAGGACGGCGATTGCGTCCGCACGCTGCGTTCCATATCGGATTTCGAGATCCGGGGCGATGCCTGGACGTGGTGGAGCACCGCCGCCGAGCAATATGAGCGCGACAAGCGCCCGGCGCTCGGCTCCGTCCTCGTCTTCAAGCGGTCGCAGCGGCTCGGCCGCGGCCACGTCTCCCTGGTCAGCCACATCATCGACCGCCGCACCATCGAGGTCGATCACTCCTGGCTCGACGGCCGCGGCCTGCGCCGCAACATGCGCGTGGTCGACGTGTCGCCGCGCAACGACTGGACGGCCGTCCGCGTCTGGCACGAGCCGTCGGACCAGCTCGGCCTGCGTGTCTACACGACCTACGGCTTTATCCTGCCGGAGGGCGAGGAGGCGGAAATCCGTCAGGCCGACTCCCGCGGCGCCGGCATCGGCAGCACCTTCGCCGTCGCCCCGCAGGGCCGCGCCGCGCCCAAGCCCGCCGCCGGGCCGCGCCTGATGGAAGCCTCCCTCAAGGGCCGCGCTGTCGCCGTTCCGGGCCGCAAGCCGCAGGTTCTGACCGCGTCGCTCTCCCTCTCCGGCAAGGGCACGGCCGCCAAGATGGCTCAGCCGGTGGTGACCGCCGTGCTGCCGGCCCGCAAGCCGACCCAGCCGGCCGCGCAGAAGGGCGTCGAGATGGTGGCCTCCATCGACGGCATCCGCGCGGTCCTGCCGCCGCGCAAGCCGGGCTCCGTCGACAGCACCGTCGCCGAACTGACGCGCTGAAACCTCCCCCCAAGTCTCCTGCCGCCTAGAGTTTCCCGGCCAGGAAGGCCGCCAGCACCAGCCAGCCGAACCAGCGGTTCGACTTGAACTTCGTCAGGCAATCCGTCTGATCGTCGGGGTTCCAGGTCGCCACCTGCCAGGACAGCTGCAGCGCGGCCAGCGAGAGCAGCGGCAGGAACAGCCCGCCCAGCCCGGCCAGACGCCCGGCGATGCCGATCCCCACGAAAGTCAGCGTGTAGAAGCCGTAGATCCAGATCTTGCTCTGGTCGCCCAGCCGCAGGGCGGTGGACTTCACGCCGATTCGCGCGTCGTCCTCCTTGTCCTGGTGGGCGTAGATGGTGTCGTAGCCGAGCGTCCAGACGATCCCCGCGGCGTACAGCGCCAGCGCCGGCCATTCCAACTCGCCGCGCACCGCCGTCCAGCCCATCAGGGCGCCCCAGTTGAAGGTCAGCCCCAGGAAGGCCTGCGGCCACCAGGTGATGCGCTTCATCAGCGGGTAGGTGAAGACCAGCACCAGCGACAGCACGCCCAGCCCGATGGTGAGAAGGTTGAACTGCACCAGCACCGCCAGCCCGATCAGGAGCTGGACGGCGAGGAAGGCCAGTGCCTGCTTCACCGACACCTGCCCGGAGGGGATCGGCCGGGTCCGCGTGCGCTCCACCATCGCGTCGAAGTCGCGGTCGAGGATGTCGTTCACCGTGCAGCCGGCCCCGCGCATGACCACGGCGCCGACCGCGAACAGGGCCATCAGCCAGAGGTCGGGCAGCGGTCCGGCACCGGCCAGCGCGATGCTCCACCAGCCGGGAAACAGCAAAAGCCAAGTGCCGATGGGCCGGTCCAGCCGCGCCAGCCGCAGATAGGGACGGACCGCCGCCGGGGCGAAGCGGTCGATCCAGTCGCCGCGCCGGATGTCGGTGAACTCGCCGGGAGCGGGGGAGGCGGGGCTGGTCATGGCGGACTCGGGAAAAGAAGTGGAGGAAGCCGGGGGCAAGGTAGCGGCGGGGGTGGGTCCCCGCAAGGCTGGGCCGTTTCCGCCCCGGAGCGTTATCGCTATAGTCGGCGCCGCACACCGGAGACCTCGCGCCATGGCAAACCAACCGAAGACCCGCCTCTATGTGGACAGCCCCCTCGGCGAGGGGCAGGCGGTGGGGCTCGACCCCGAGCGGGCGCATTTCCTGCGTCATGTCCTGCGCCTCGACAAGGGCGACGTCGTGGCCGTCTTCAACGGGCGCGACGGCGAATGGCTGGCCGCCATCGACGGTTTCGGGAAGGGCTGGTGCTCGCTCACCGTGACGGTGCAGCGGCGTCTTCAGGCGGCCGGGCCGGACCTCTGGCTGCTGTTCGCCCCGATCAAGCGCGGACGCATCGATTTCGTGGCGGAGAAGGCCAGCGAACTGGGCGTGTCGCGCCTGTGGCCGGTCTTCACCCGCCGCACCGACCCCAACCGCGTCAACACCGACCGGCTGCGCGCCAACGCCATCGAGGCCGCCGAGCAGTCGGAGCGGCTGACCGTGCCGGAGATGGCCGACCCGCTGCCGCTGGACAAGGCGCTGGCCGGCTGGCCGGTGGAACGTACGCTGTACCTGTGCGCCGAAGCCGGGAACGTACGCCCCATCGCGGAGGCCGTCCGCGACCGCCCGCGCGGCCCCGCCGCCTTCCTGATCGGGCCGGAGGGCGGCTTTGCGCAGTCCGAACTTGACGAAATTTGCAAACTCCCCTTTGTTGTTCCCGTTGGCCTGGGGCCCCGCATTCTCCGGGCCGACACGGCGGTGGTCGCGGCGCTCGCCTGCTGGCAGGCCCTTGCGGGGGACTGGACGGCGGATGGCGGCGACACCCGACCGCCCTTCCGCGCGCCGGCCGACCCCACCGTCGGGGAGTAAGGGCCGCTCGACGCGCCGCTGTTCCGAGGCGGGCCGTTTGAACTCGTTGGCCAATTCAGACTTTTTGAAAGCGGGAGCTTCCATGTCCGCACCTCCGCAGACGCGTGGTGAACCGATCACCGACCGCCGCCAACTGGCGGCCTATCTGGAATCCGGCAACAAGCCCGCCGACCAGTGGCGCATCGGGACCGAACACGAGAAATTCGCCTACCGCGTCTCCGACCACCGGCCGCTGCCCTACGAGGGGCCGGACGGGATCGGCGAACTGCTGACCCGCCTGCAGCGTTTCGGCTGGGACCCGGTGGAGGAGAAGGGCAACCTGATCGCCCTGACCCAGGGCATGGCGAACATCACGCTGGAGCCGGGCGGGCAGGTGGAACTGTCCGGCGCGCCGCTGGAGACCCTGCATCAGACCTGCGCCGAGGTGCACCGCCACCTCGATCAGGTGAAGGAGATCGGGGGCGAACTGGGCATCGCCATGATGGGCCTCGGCTTCCAGCCGAAATGGCGGCGCGACGAGATCCCCTGGATGCCCAAGGGCCGCTACAAGATCATGGGCGACTACATGCCCAAGCGCGGCACTCTCGGCCTGGACATGATGATGCGCACCTGCACCGTGCAGGTGAACCTGGACTTCGCGTCGGAAGCCGACATGGTGAAGAAGTTCCGGGTCAGCCTGGCGCTTCAGCCCATCGCCACGGCGCTGTTCGCCAACTCGCCTTTCACCGAAGGCAAGCCGAACGGCTTCCAGAGCTTCCGCAGCCACATCTGGACCGACACCGACCCCGACCGCACCGGCGATCTGCCTTTCGTGTTCGAGGACGGATTCGGGTTCGAGCGGTACGTGGACTATCTGCTCGACGTGCCGATGTACTTCGTCTACCGCGACGGCACGTACATCGACGCCTCCGGCCAGTCCTTCCGCGACTTCATGCAGGGCCGCCTGCCGGCGCTGCCGGGCGAGGTCCCGCTGATCACCGACTGGGCCGACCACATGACCACCTCCTTCCCCGAGGTGCGTCTGAAGAAATATCTGGAGATGCGCGGCGCCGACGGCGGCCCGTGGCGCCGCCTGTGCGCCCTGCCGGCCCTGTGGGTCGGACTGCTCTATGACAGCCAAGCGCTGGACGCCGCCTGGGACCTCGTGAAGGGCTGGACGACGGAGGAGCGTGCCCATCTGCGCGCCGAGGTGCCGCGCCACGCCCTGCGCACCCCCTTCCGCGGCCGCACGGTGCGGGAGGTCGCGCTTGAGGTTCTGGAGATCGCCCGCGGCGGTCTGGCCCGCCGCGCCCGCAACGACAACTGGGGCGACGACGAGGCGCATTTCCTGAACACGCTGCTCGACATCGCCGAATCCGGCCAGACCCCGGCCGACGAGCTTCTGGCGAAGTTCAACGGCCCCTGGGGCGGCAGCGTGGATCCGGTGTTCAAAGAGTACGCCTACTGAGGCCGATGGGGTGGAGGCCGGAACGTGTTGGTTCACGCCCGGCTTCCACGACGCTGTCAAGAAAGCCGCTTGGCGGTTTCCTCGGCCGCGTCTCTTACTTCTTTGTCGCCTCTTTGATTTTTTCCAGGACGACGTTCACGCCGGCCTTGATGGCCGCCTCGAGCACGGGCGAACCGGCGTTGTTCAGCTCGTCGCCATGCGACCATTCGCGGTCGAGCTCCATCTGACGGAGGAACTCCGAGGAAAGCTGGTTGCTGAGCTGCTGGTTGGTGGACTTGCTGTCGCCCTGGGTCTTCGAGGTCGATTGATTGAGCTTGTCCGACATGGCTGATCCTTCTCCCGTCGTTGCACGATGTTCGTTCCGGGATGGGAAACGCACGCGCCACGATGCTTCTGGATCGGCCGGTCGGCGTTTATCGCACCCCTTGAACACCCGAAGGACGTTGCTCAGAGAGCCGGTGTGAAGGGGAAGGGCGGTCGGGTGGGGCCCGGCCAGGACGGCAGCGGGCCCCGTGCGTTCCGCAATCTCAGGAGCGCCAAGCGATCAGCCGCCGTGCCGCCTCGGCGATGGTTGCCTCCGAACCGGCGAAGCTGAAGCGCACGAAGCGGTGGCCGCGCGCCGGGTCGAAGTCGACGCCGGGGGTGCAGGCGATGCCGGTCTCCGCCAGGATGCGCTTGCAGAAGGCCTCGCTGTCGTCGGTCATCTCCGTCACGTCGGCGTAGATGTAGAAGGCGCCGTCGGCCGGAGCCAGCTTGTCGAAGCCGGCCTTCGGCAGCTCCCTCAGCAGAAGCTCGCGGTTGCGGGCGTAGCGGGCGACGTGGCCGTCCAGCTCTTCCGTGCAGCTGAAGGCGGCGACCGCGGCGGCCTGCGACAGGCTGGGGGCCGAGATGAATAGGTTCTGGGCGAGGCATTCGACCGAGCGGATCAGGTCGTCCGGAACGATCATCCAGCCGAGTCGCCAGCCGGTCATCGAGAAGTATTTGGAGAAGCTGTTCACCACCAGCGCGCTCTCGCTTACCTCGGCGGCGGTGACGGCCTCCGGCCCGTAGGTCAGGCCGTGGTAGATCTCGTCGGAGACAAGGCGCACGCCCTTGGCGTCGCACCAGGCGGCAAGCGCGGTCAGCTCCTCGCGGCTCAGCATCGTGCCGGTCGGGTTGGCCGGGCTGGCGACGATCAACCCCTGGATGGGCGGGTCGAGCTGTTCCAGAAGCTCGATGGTCGGCTGGAAGCGGTGCTCCGGCCCGGTCGGCAGTTCCACCGGCTCGACCCCAATGGCGGTCAGCGTGTGGCGGTAGGCCGGGTAGCTGGGCGAGGCCATGGCCACCCGGTCGCCCGGATCGAAGGCCGCCAGGAAGCCGAGCTGGAAGGCGCCCGAGGAGCCGGTGGTGACCACCACGCGCCGCTCCGGCACCTCGATCCCGTAGCGGTCGCGGTACCAGCCGGCGATGGCCGCGCGCAGCGCCGGGATGCCCAGCGCCCCGGTGTAGCCCAGCACGTCGGCGTCGAGCATGCGGTGGGCAGCCTCCAGCACGCCCTTCGGCGCGCCGGTCGAGGGCTGCCCGACCTCCATGTGCAGGACCTCCAGGCCGGCGGCTTCGCGCTCGGCGGCGGCGCGCATCACTTCCATGACGAAGAAGGGCGGGATGGCGCCCCGTTTGGAGACTTTGGGTGCTTTGTTCATGATTCCAGACTTTTGAACATCAACGCTCGGTTTCGACCAGGATGCCCAGGGCGTGGGCGCGCGGGTCGGCGGCGATCTGGCATTCCTTCCAGCCACTCTCCATCGAGGTCTGGCAGGTGACGAAGGTGGCCCGGCCCGGCCCGGTCGCGGCGCGGCTGACGCGGATGGCGGCGCCCGGCTCCTTGTCGAGCGCGGCGGGCAGAGCAGCGGTCAGCAGAGCGGCGGACGCGGCGGCGGGGCCATCGTTGCCGGCGGCACTGGCCGCCCCGGCGAATTGGGTGCGGCCGACGATGGCGTTGGTGAGCAGGCCGGGCGCCCCGAAGCCGGCACCGTCCACCCCGCGGGCGGCGAGCAGGCCGGTGCCCGGCACCATGCGGCCGTTGCCGAAGGGCGCCCCCATGGTGAAGGAGCAGGCGACCCCGTTTTCCTCATGGTCGATCACCACGAGGCCGGCGCCGGGTGCTGAGGCGCCGCTGCCGGTGGCGCCCAGCGCCTGGGCGACGCGGGCGGCGCGCTGGTCTGAGGGCAGGTTGGCGGCGGCGTTCCAGGCGGCGGTCAGGGCGTTGCCGTTGTTGGTCTCGGGCAACTGGGCGAAATGCATCGACACGATGCCCAGCGGGATCGCCGCGGTGCCGGTCCAGCGCGGCTGGAAGCCGCGGACCGCGGCGGGATCGATGGCGGCGGTCTGCGCCACCGCACCGCCCAGCGGCCCGCCGTACATCGCGGCGATGCCGCTGCGCCGCACCTGCGACAGGGTGGCGGCCAGCTCCGGCTGGCTCAGCGCCGCGCCCTCGGCCAGCGGCGCGCCGGTCGGCAGGAAGACCCGGCGGGCCTCCGGGTCGGCGGACAGGCGGGACGCGGAGTCGGCGAGGTCGCGCGCCAGAGCCCGGCTGACCGGGGTCGAGCGGGCGAGCTGCTCCGCCGGGACCACCGCCTGCTCCCAGCGCATCGCCCCGGTGGAGGCCTGGAGCGCGTAGACGCCGCGCAGGAAGCCGGGCAGGGCGCCGGCGCCGGCGCCGGCGGGCCGGGGCAGGAAGTCGAGCGTGCGGGTTTCCTTCTTCGCCGCGTCGAACACCACGCAGACGCCGCCGCCGGTCATTCCGACGCGCGAGGGCAGGGTGACGGCCATCGCCATCGCCATGGCGGTGGCGGCGTCGCCGGCCTTGCCACCCAGGGCGATGATGTCGCGCCCGATCTCCGCCGCGCGTGGCTCGTCGGCCGCGACGAAGCTCTGGGCCGGGGCGCCCGTGCGGTATTTCGTGTTGACGCATCCCCCGACCAGCGATGCGGCTATGGCAATCGTGCCCAACCCTTGCCAGATTCGGCGGGTGGAATGGGGCGCCCGGACCGGCATCTTGACCGGCTGCCCGGTGCCCCGGTGTGCGGAGGAAGTAACGGTGCGCAAGCCCAGCAGGCTGGTTTCGGTCATCGCCATGTTTGCCGTGATGGTTCTGTCGTGGTCGCCGCCCGCGGGCGCGCAGCGGCGCCAGGAGATGCAATTCCTGAGCGACGCCGAGACGGAACATATCATCCGCGACATGGCGCGGCCAATCTTCCAGGCCGCCGGCATCGATCCGGACGCCGTGAACATCGTTCTGGTCAACGACAACACGATGAACGCCTTCGTCGCCGGCGGGCAGAACATCTTCCTGCACACCGGCCTGCTGCTGGGGCTGGAGGACGCCGGGCAGCTCATCGGGGTGATCGCCCACGAGACCGGCCACATCGCCGGCGGCCATCTGGTCCGCGGGTCGGAGGCGATGGAGAACGCCTTCCTGTCCTCGCTGATCGGCATGGGCATCGGCATCGTCGGCGGCATCGCCGCGGGCAACGCCGGGGCCGGTGCGGCGGGCGTCATGCTGGGCCAGCATCTGGCGGAGCGCAACTTCCTGTCCTTCTCGCGCAGCCAGGAGTCCTCGGCCGACCAGGCGGGCCTGTCCTACATGGAGCAGTCCGGCATCTCGGCGGAGGGGCTGGTCACTTTCCTGGAGAAGCTGGGCGCCGCCGACGACCCGCTGCTGGTCGACCGCGACGCCGGCTACCGCCGCACCCACCCGCTGACCCGCGAGCGCATCGAGACGGTGCGCAATTTCGTGGAGCGGTCGCGCGTGGGCAGGAAGCCGGTGCCGGCGCAATGGAACGAGGAGTTCCACCGCATCCAGGCCAAGCTCTACGCCTATCTCGACCCCAACGGGGCGCTGCGCCGCTACAAGGCGGACGATCCGTCCTTCGTGGCGCGCTACGGCCGGGCTTATGCTTATTTCCGGCGCGGCGAGATCCGGCAGGCCCTGCCGCTGGTCGACGGTCTGATCGCGCAGGAACCGAAGAACGCCTTCCTCTACGAGATGAAGGGCGACCTGATGCTGCAGAATGGGCGGGCGGTGGACGCCGCCGCCCCCTACCGCAAGGCGATCGAGCTGGAGCCGGACGCCGGCAGCATCCGCGTCTCGCTGGCCCACTCCCTGATGGAACAGAACGACAGCCGGCTGGCCGACGAGGCGTTGCGCAACCTTCAGTTGGCGTCCAAGACGCAGGCCCAGTCCGCCTTTCTGTGGCGGCTGACGGCCCAGGCCTGGAGCATGAAGGGCAACGCCGGCATGGTCGCCTACGCCACCGCCGAGGAGGCCTTCGCCCGCGGCGACAAGCCGATGGCCCGCTTCCAGGCGGAGCGGGCGGAGAAGCTGCTGCCCGCCGGCTCTCCCGGCTGGCTGCGTGCCCAGGACATCCGCGGGCAGGCGGGCGGCAAGTGAGTTTCCTCCCTTCGGGTGGCGCACAGCCGTCTTGCCTGACCCCGCCATCCCGGTTCACAGTATCGCCCCGATTCGCGCCGTTTTGGCTCCCCACGAGAGAGTTCGACATGACCCGCTTCCGCCCCGCCGCCCTGGCGCTCGCCGCCGCGCTGGCCCTTCCGACGGGGCTGCTGGCCCCCGCCCTCCAGGCGCAGAGCCCGATGGACGACGCCCAGCGCAAGGCCGTCGAGGAGGTCGTGCGCGACTACATCCTGAAGAACCCGGAGATCATCCTGGAGGCTGTAGACTCGCTCCAGAAGCGCCAGAAGATGGCCGAGGAGCAGAAGGCCAAGACGGCGCTGGCCGAAAACAAGGCGGCGCTGTTCCAGAATCCCGCCGATCCGGTCGCCGGCAACCCGAAGGGCGACGTGACGGTGGTCGAGTTCTTCGACTACCAGTGCGGCTACTGCAAGGCCGTGCAGGCCGACACCGAGCGCCTGATCAAGGACGACGGCAAGCTGCGCTTCGTCTTCAAGGAGTTCCCGATCCTCAGCCCGGCCTCGCTGACCGCGGCCAAAGCGGCCCTGGCGTCGCGCGGGCAGGGCAAGTATCTGGAATTCCACAACGCCCTGATGGCTCATCGCGGCCAGCTCGACGACGACGTGATCCAGCGGCTGGCCAAGTCGGTCGGGCTGGACACCGACAAGCTGAAGAAGGATATGAACAGCCCCGAGGTGCTGAAGGTCATCGCCGCCAACCAGGCGCTGGCCGAGGAGCTGGGCATCCGCGGCACCCCGGCCTTCGTCATCGGCGACGAGCTGGTCCCCGGCGCCATCAAGCTGGACCAGATGAAGGACCTCGTCGCCGCGGCCCGCAAGGGCTGAGGCCGGGACGGGAATTGACGATGACCAAGCCGACCACCGTCGTCTTCGACATTGGGCAGGTGCTCATCGAATGGGACCCGCGGCATCTCTACCGCGAACTGTTCGACGGGTACGAGGACCTGATGGAGGACTTCCTCGACACCGTCTGCACCCCTGCCTGGAACCTGGAGCAGGACCGTGGCCGCCCGTGGGACGAGGCGGTCGCCACGCTGGCCGCCGAGTTCCCCGACTGCCGGGAATTGATCCGCGCCTACCACGAGCGGTGGGAGGAGATGGTGCCCGGCCCCATGGCCGGGACGCCGGAGATCCTGATGGAGCTGAAGCAGCGCGGGACGCCGCTCTACTCCATCACCAACTTCTCGTCGGAGAAGCTGGCGCTGACCCGCAAGCGCTTCGATTTCCTGAACGTCTTCGACGGGATCATCGTGTCCGGCGACGAGAGGCTGGTGAAGCCGGAGCCGGCGATCTTCCAGCTCCTGCTCGACCGCTACGGCTTGGCGGCGGCGGACTGCTGTTTCATCGACGATAGCCCCGCCAACGTCGAGGCCGCCCGCGCCCTCGGCATGACGGCGCACCGTTTTTCCGGCGCCGCCGGCCTGCGCGCCGAACTGGAGGAACTGGGGCTTCTGTAGCCCCAGCCTTCCTTACGCCGCGTCGCCCGGATAGCGGATGGCGACGACCTCGATCTGCTCAAGCCCGGCGGGGGTGCGCAGGTCGACCACGTCGCCCTCCTGTGCCTTCAGCAGGGCGCGGGCAATGGGCGAAATCCAGCTCACACGGGCGCGGTCCATGTCCACCTCGTCGGCGCCGACGATGGTGATGGTGTTCTCCGTCCCGTCCTCCCGCGCGTAGGTGACGGCGGCGCCGAAGAAGACGCGGTCGCGGTTCTTCTGAAGGGTGGGGTCGACCACCTCCGCCGATTCCAGGCGCTTGGTCAGGAAACGGATGCGCCGGTCGATCTCGCGCAGGCGCTTTTTCCCGTAGATGTAGTCGCCGTTTTCCGAGCGGTCGCCGTTGCCGGCCGCCCAGGACACCACCTCGACCACCTTCGGGCGCTCGACGCGCAGCAGCGAGCGCAGTTCCTCCTGCATGCGCTGGAAGCCTTCGGGCGTCATGTAGTTCTTCACGCCCTTGGGCAAGGGTTTGGGATCGTCGGCCTCGTCGTCGTCGCCGGCGGAGTCGTTCTCCCGGGTGAAGGCCTTGCTCATGGTCGGGACCCTTCGCGGTTCTCAGGAAAAGGAAAAGGCGCCGCGAGGCGCCTTTTCCAGTCTTTACGGCGATGAAGCGCGCGCTTAGCGGTTCCACCAGCCCCGGCGCGGCTTGGCCTCCGGAGCGGGGGGCGCGCTGGCCGGCTCTTCGGCCGGGGCGGTGGTCGCCTCGCTGACCGCCGGAGCGGGCGCGGCCTCGGCGGGAGCGTCCGCCGCGGTCTTGCGCTTGCGCGCCGGGCGCTTCTTCGGCTCCTCGGCGACCGAGGCCGCAACCGGGGCCGGAGCGGGCGCGGCCTCGGCGGGAGCGTCCGCTGCGGCCTTGCGCTTGCGCGCCGGACGCTTCTTCGGCTCCTCGGCGACCGGAGCCGCAACCGGGGCCGGAGCGGGCGCCGCCTCGGCGGCCACGGACTTCGCCTTGCGGCTGCGCGACGGCTTGGCCGGCGGCGGAGCGGCTTCCTCCGGAGCGGCAACCTTCGCGGCGGCCTTGGCGCCCTTCGCGGCACGCTTCGGCTTGGCGGGGGCCGCGTCCGGCTTTGCCGTCACCGCTTCGGCGGCCTCGGCGGCGGTCGCCTTGGCGCGGCCACGGCGCGGCTTGCGGGCCGGAGCCTCCTCGGCCACCGGGGTGGCGTCCTCGGCGGTGTCCACCGTGGTTTCCGGAGCGTCTTCGGCGACCTTCTCCTCGGCCACCGCGCTGGTCAGGACCCAGTCGAACTCGACCGGCTCCATGTCCGCCGGCAGTTCCGGCGGGTTGACGGCGCGGCCGGCCTCGACGGCGGTCGGGAAGGACTCGGCGTCCGCCTCGCCCTCGGTGTCGTCGGAGGGCATGCCCTCGCCGGCCTCCAGGCCCTCGCGCTGGCGGGACCGCCGGCGACCACCGCGCTTGCCGCGGCGGCGCTTCTTGCGCTCTCCGTTGCCCTCGCCATCGCCGTTCGGCTCGAACGCGTCGGCACCGTCGTCCGCCTCGGAGGCGGCCAGATCGGCGTCCTCGTCCTCGTCATCCTCGATGTGGGCGGGGCCGACATCGACGTCGCTGATGACGAACTCCGGAGCCTCGATCTGGGCGCGCTCGATCGCCTCCTCGTCGACCGCCGTCTCGTCGGCGTCGGCAGCATCGGCCTCGGCGTCACCCTCGTCGCCTTCGGACGCTTCGGCGGCGCCGAACGGCGCGCGGCCGTCCTCGCGGTCACGCCCGCGGCCACGGCGGCGGCGGCGGCGGCGGCGGCGGTCGCCCTCGCTCTCCCCGGCGGCGTCGGCGCGCTCCGTCACCTCGGCCCCGGCGACCTCGGCGGCCTCGACGACGGGCGCCTCCTCCTCGGCCTCCTCGGCCTCGGCGGCCAGGATGCGGTCGGTCTCGGCCAGGACGCGCTCGGCGCTGACCAGGGGCACGTCGTCCTCCGGCGTGCGGGCCTTCACGCGCTCAAGCCGCAGGTCCGGCGCGATCAGCGTGTCGTCGGCCTGGACCATGACGCGGAACCGGTAGCGGTCCTCGATCTTGGTCAGCTCGCCGCGCTTCTGGTTGAGGATGTAGAGCGCGATGCGGGTCGGCACGAAGACGGTGATCTCCGACGACCGCTTGCGGATGCCCTCCTCCTCGATGGCGCGCAGAACGTGCAGCGAGGCGGACTCCACCGAGCGGATGACGCCGGTGCCGGAGCAGTGCGGGCAGCGCTCGAAGTTGGTCTCCAGCAGCGACGGGCGCAGGCGCTGGCGCGACAGCTCCAGCAGGCCGAAGGCGGAGATGCGGCCGAGCTGGATGCGCGCCCGGTCGTTCTTCATCGCCTCCTTCAGGCGGCGCTCCACCGCGGCGTTGTTGCGGGGCTCCTCCATGTCGATGAAATCGATCACGATGAGGCCCGCGAGGTCGCGCAGGCGGAGCTGGCGCGCCACCTCGTCGGCGGCTTCGAGGTTGGTCTTGTAGGCCGTTTCCTCGATGTTGCGCTCGCGCGTCGACTTGCCCGAGTTGACGTCGATGGAAACCAGCGCCTCGGTCGGGTTGATGACGATGTAGCCGCCGGAGCGGAGCTGCACGACCGGGCTGTGGATCGCGTCGATCTGCGTTTCCACCTGATAGCGGTGGAACAGCGGGATCGTGTCGTCCTGGTACTGCATGACGCGCTTGCTGTGGCTCGGCATCATCATGCGCATGAAGTCGCGCGCGGTGTTGAAGCCGGCGCTGCCCTCCACCCAGATCTCGTCGATGTCGTCGGTGTAGAGATCGCGGATCGAGCGCTTGATGAGGTTCGCCTCCTCATAGATGAGGCAGGGCGCGGAGGACTTCAGCGTCTGGACGCGGATGTCGTCCCACAGGCGCAGCAGATATTCGAGGTCGCGCTTGATTTCCTGCTTGGAGCGCTCGAGCCCCGCGGTGCGCAGGATGACCGCCATGCCTTCCGGAATGTCGAGATCGGACAGGATCTCCTTCAGGCGCTTGCGGTCGGCGGGATTGGTGATCTTGCGGGAAATCCCGCCGCCGCGTCCCGTGTTGGGCATCAGCACGCAGTAGCGGCCCGGCAGCGACAGGTAGGTGGTCAGCGCCGCGCCCTTGTTGCCGCGCTCCTCCTTGGTCACCTGGACCAGCATGACCTGCCGGCGCTTGATGACTTCCTGGATCTTGTAGCTGCGCAGCGGGCGGGCGCGGCGGCGGTGGGCCTCCTCGACCTCGTCCCCGCCGATGACGTCCGGGCTCTCGGCCGGAGCGGCGCCTTCCGGAGCCTCGTCCGAATCCGCGGCCTCGTCCGAACCGCCATCCGAACCGGCGTCGGTGGCGAAGGCCGGGATGTCGCCCTCGAACCCGTCGCCCTCGGCCTCCGCGTAGGAGCCGGGCATCGGGGAGTTTTCCTCGACCACCACATCCGGGCGGATCGGCTCGGCCATCACCGCGCCGTCGGCGGCGGCCTCGGCGCGGGCCTCGGCCTGCTCCTCAAGCCGGCGCTCCTCGGCCAGCAGGGCCTCACGGTCGGCGATCGGGATGCGGTAATAGTCGGGGTGGATTTCCGAGAAGGCGAGGAAGCCGTGGCGGTTCCCGCCATATTCCACGAAGGCCGCCTGGAGCGAGGGCTCGACCCGGGTCACCTTGGCAAGGTAGATGTTGCCCTTGAGTTGCTTCCGGGAGGCGATCTCGAAGTCGAGGTCTTCGAGTTCTGTTTCCATTGACCACGGCGACCCGGGTTTCCTCCGGGTGCGTGGCGTCCACCAGCATGCGCTTGGCCATACAAGATCCCCATGACGCCCCAGGCCGCCCGCGCGACGGACAAGCCGCCAGGGCGCGTCATCGTTGTGAGCGAAGCCTGCGGAACCGGCCCCTAACCCGTCGAACGGCGCTGACGAAGCAGCCAGGACGGGTCGGGCTTCGGCCTCCGGGTTACGGCCTTGCGGCCGGCACCAGCTTCGAGGTTTCGTCCCAATCCACCGGCAACCCATAAGCGTCACGCCCCGGACCGCGCCCGATGATGTAAATTTCGGCCGTGGGGGTCCGCGGGCGACGCCCACAGCCACTCCAAAGAGAAACCTCTCGGAAAAGTGGGCTGGTGGGTCGCGGTATGTCGCAGAGCTACCATAGACAAGCACGAAACCATGCACAACGTGGAATTCGGCGAAAGTTGCGGTCCACCGCATCCGGTTCGGCGGCATTCCGCCGGGATGGGGGCGAAGCAGGGCACTGTTGCATGAACGGCACCCTCGCCGACAATTCCGCCACGCCCCCGGAAACCACCGTTGAGCGCCTTGATTTCGCTGCGCTATAGCTGACCGCTGGCTGCCGGCTTGTGATTTTGGGCCGGTTTGTGGTTTCTGGTGGAACGGATGCCCCGATTGCTCGCGATTGTCGCTGCGCTGGGCGCCCTTCTGGGGGCGGTCGCCCTGCCGTGCGCTCCGGCGCAGGCCCAGACCACCGCGGCGCTGCCCTTTCCGCCGCCGGTGCAGGAGCGGGTGTCCGTTCTGAACGCGCGGCTCGGCCTGCATCCCGACAAGACGCGGCTGGTTCTGGAACTCACCAACTCGGTGCCCTTCACCGTGTCGGTGCACGGCTCGCCCTACCGCGTCGTCGTCGATCTGCCGGACGTGAGCTGGCCGGGCGGCAACACGGTGATGGCGGGCAAGGGCGTGGTCGCCCGCTACCGCTTCGAGGGGCGCGACGGCGGCGCCTCCCGCCTCGTGGTGGAGACCGACGGCCCGGCGCGCGTGGTCGAGTCCTACCTCATCCCGTCGCGCGACGGCTTCAAGCCGCGCTTCGTCCTCGACATCGCCCGCACCACCCCGGCGCAGTTCGCCGCCTCCGCCCCGGTCGCCGCGACCACCAGCACCGCGTCGGTGAGCCGCGAGGCGGCGCGCCCGCCGGCGAAGCGGGACCCCATCGTGCCGGTCGCCGCGGCCCTGCCGCCGCCGGTCCCGCCGCGGGCGGCGCCGGTGCCGGAAAAGCCGATGGTCGTGGTCGATCCCGGCCATGGCGGCGTCGATCCCGGCGCGGTCGGGGTCGGCGGGGTCTACGAGAAGGACATCACGCTGGCGATGGCGCGGGAGCTGAAGCGCCAGCTGGAGGGCAGCGGCCGCTACCGGGTGCGGCTGACCCGCGACAAGGACGTGTTCATCCGCCTGCGCGACCGCGTCGCCATCGCGCGGGAGGCCAACGCCGACCTGTTCCTGTCGCTGCACGCCGACAGCATCGGCTCCGCCAACATGCGCGGCCTGTCCATCTACACCCTGTCCGATCGGGCGTCCGACCGCGAGGCGGAGATGCTGGCCGCCAAGGAGAACCGGGCCGACGCGCTGGCCGGCATGGACCTGTCGTCCGAGAACGATCTGGTGGCCTCGATCCTGATCGACCTCGCCCAGCGCGACACGATGAACCACTCCAAGCGCTTCGCCAACATGGCGCTGGAGCATCTCGGCCGCGAGGTCAAGCTGATCCCCAACAAGCCGCACCGTCAGGCCGGCTTCGCCGTGCTGACCGCGCCGGACATGCCGTCCGCGCTGGTCGAGATGGGCTATCTGTCGAGCCCGCAGGACGTCAGCCTGCTGAGCAAGTCGGCCCACCGCGAGAAGCTGGGCCGCGGCATGGTCCGCACCATCGACGCCTACTTCAAATGGCTGACCGGAGCGCAGAAGAGCTGAGGCCCGCAGAGCGAAGAGATGCCGCGCCAAGCACCGCCGGCAATCTTGAGCCATGCGGGCGGAGGCGGGCGGGCATACGCGTCTTCCGGTCACCACTTTCTTGCATGCGCCTTGTGGCCGTCACATTTTCCTGACATGGCTGCGAGGGAGTCGGACTGCCGCCCCTCGCGGTGTAGGATGCCGCCCATCGGATGGTTCCGCGTCTTCCCGGTCTCTGTCCCGGACGAAGGCGGCGGGACCGCCGCCATGCCTGTCTGGGAACCGTCATGCGCTTTATTCTGTCCGCCCTGATGGCCGTCGTGATCCTCGCCCTGGCCGGGGTGGGGGGGCTGGTCTACATGCTGGACCATTACGATCACGAACTGCCGGACTACACCAAGCTCGCCAACTACGAACCGCCGGTGACCACCCGCGTCCATGCGGGCGACGGACGCCTGCTGGCGGAGTTCGCGTCGGAAAAGCGCGTGTTCGTCCCCATCGACGCCATGCCGAAGCGCGTGACCAACGCCTTCCTGTCCGCCGAGGACAAGAACTTCTACGACCACAAGGGCATCGACCCGGTCGGTATCGCCCGCGCCATCCTGACCAACGTGGAGAATCTCGGCCGCGACCGCCGGCCGATGGGCGCCTCGACGATCACGCAGCAGGTCGCCAAGAACATGCTGCTGACCAACGAGGTGTCCTTCTCGCGCAAGATCAAGGAGGCGATCCTGGCGGTCCGCATCGAGCGGGCCTTCAGCAAGGACCGCATCCTCGAGCTGTACCTGAACGAGATCTTCCTGGGATACCGCTCCTACGGCGTGGCGGCGGCGGCGCTGAACTACTTCAACAAGGCGCTGGACGAGCTGGACATCGAGGAGGCGGCCTATCTGGCGGCCCTGCCCAAGGCGCCCAGCAACTACCACCCGGAGCGCCAGCGCGACGCCGCCATCGCGCGGCGCAACTGGGTGATCGGGCGCATGGCCGAGGACGGGCACATCACCCCCGAGGAAGCCAAGATCGCCCAGTCCAAGCCCCTGGTCGTGCGCAAGCGCGACGAGCAGGAGTATGTGACGTCGGAGTATTTCGCCGAGGAGGTCCGGCGCGAGCTGGTCAAGCTCTACGGCGAGCAGGCGCTCTACGAGGGCGGCCTGTCGGTCCGCGCCTCGATGGACCCGGTGCTCCAGCAGGCGGCGACCAAGGCGCTGCGCACCGGGCTGGTGCAGTATGACCGCCGCCACGGCTACCGCGGGCCGGTCGGCAAGATGGAGAATTTCGACAACTGGGCGAAGAAGCTCGCCTCCATGGCGCCGCCTCCCGGCTCCGAGGGCTGGCATCTGGCGGTGGTGCTGAAGGACGACGAGGCGGCGGCGCTCGACATCGGCCTGCCGGACGGCTCGCGCGGCCGCGTGCCGCTGGCCGAGCTGCGCTGGGCGCGGGCGCAGCGCGACGACAACCGGCTCGGCCCGGAGATCCGCCGCCCCTCCGACGTCGCCAAGCTGGGCGATCTGATCCTGGTCGAGGCCGCCGGCAAGGACGAGAAGGGCAAGGAGCCGCCCGCCGGCACCTACGCGCTGCGGCAGGTCCCGGCGGTGCAGGGCGGTCTGGTCGCGCTCGACCCGCACACCGGCCGCGTGCTCGCCATGGTCGGCGGCTTCTCGCCGCACATGAGTTCCTTCAACCGCGCCACCCAGGCGATGCGGCAGCCGGGCTCCTCCTTCAAGCCCTTCGTCTATCTGACGGCGCTGAACCAGGGCTTCACCCCGTCCTCGCTGGTGATGGACGCGCCGTTCGAATACGACCCCGGCCACGGCCAGCCGATCTGGCGGCCGGAGAACTTCAGCCACGAGTTCTACGGCCCGACGCCGCTGCGCGCCGGCATCGAGAAGTCGCGGAACGTCATGACCGTCCGTCTGGCCCAGGCCGTCGGCATGGACAAGGTGAAGGCGGTGGCCGAGAATTTCGGCATCACCGACAACCTCCAGCCCTACCTGCCGATGTCGCTCGGCGCGGGTGAGACGACGGTGCTGCGCCTCGCCACCGCCTACGCCATGCTGGCCAACGGCGGCAAGCGGGTCGGCCCGACCTTCATCGACCGGGTGCAGGACCGCAACGGCAAGACCATCTTCCGCCACGACACGCGTCCCTGCGCCGCCTGCAACCAGGTGGCCTGGAGCGACGGGCTGACCGTTCCCGCCGTCGCCGACACGCGGGAGCAGGTGAACGACCCGCGCACCGTCTACCAGATGGTCTCCATGCTGGAGGGCGTGGTGCAGCGCGGAACGGCGACGAAGCTGCTGTCGCTGGGCAAGCCGCTGGCCGGCAAGACCGGCACGACCAACGACAGCCACGACGCGTGGTTCATGGGCTTCTCGCCCGACCTCGTCGTCGGCACCTACATCGGCTTCGACCAGCCGCGCTCGCTGGGCGCCCGCGAAACCGGCGGCTCGGCGGCGGTGCCGGTGTTCAAGGACGTGATGGAGGTGGCGCTGAAGGACCAGCCGGCGACGCCGTTCCGCGTGCCGCGCGGCCTGCGCCTTGTCCGCGTCAACCCGGAAAACGGGCGCCTCGCCCAGCCGGGCGAGCGCAAGGCGATCTGGGAGGCCTTCATCCCCGGCACCGAGCCGAACCCCGACCAGCCCCAGATGGTGCTGGACGGTTCGGCCCACGGCGCGGACGGCGGCTGGACCGGCGGGGTGCCCGGCGGCGATCCGGCGGCCCAGCAGCAGCCGGGCGGCTGGGGCGCTCCGGCGGCTCCGCCCTCGGCGGCGACGGTGGGCACCGGCGGCCTCTACTGACCAAGTCGGTTCGGCAAAGAAAAAGAAAAGCCCCGCTTCCCGGTTCGGGAGGCGGGGCTTTTCCTTTGTGCGGAGTTTCAGGGCCGTGCGGCGGTGTGGGTGTCCGTGCGGAGCTGGGCGATGGCGTCGGCGGGTGCCGTATCGGTGGGGCAGTCGGCGAGCGGGCGCAGCCGGTCCTCCATCCGCGCCAGCATCAGCCGGACTCCTTCCTGGTTGATGTGCAGGGCGTCCACGAAATGGGCTTCGTCCTCGACGTCGCGGCGGGTGTCGATCACCGGCACGTCGGGCGGCAGGCGGGCTTTCAGATCCTCGAAGAAGGCGTCGAAGTTGGTCACCTTCTCAATGTAGCCGGGGAAGAAGGGCGTGATGACCACGGCAACCCGCGTGCCCTTCTCCCGCGCCGTGCCGATGATGCGGTCCAGCGCGTCCCAGTTCGGCTGGAAGCCCTCCATCCGCTCCGTGGGCGCCTTTTCGAGCTGGGCCTTGAGGAAAGGCGACATGGTGCCGCTCAGCGTCCGGTCGCCGGTCGGGTGCAACCCGTCGAAGGCCAGCCGGATCGTCTGGTTGTTGTTGAAGATCAGCGTGTTGAACAGCTTGTTGGAGGCCCACATGGTGGCGTCGACCTGCCGGATGAAGCCGTCCACCCGGTCCGAGTAGTAGGCCAGCAGCGGCAGGTCGGCGAGCGCCTTGGGATCGTCGACCACGCTCGTCGGCTCGACCAGCAGCAGGCGGGGGGCGCCGTGCCGGTCCAGATAATCCTCCCACAGCAGGTCGCCGACCGTGGTGGGGGCACCGCCCATGCCCAGGTTCAGCACCCGGCCGCAGGTCAGCGCCTGCACCTCCTCCACCGGGAAGTGGTTGTCGGCGCGGGAGTTGCCCAGGATCACCACATCGGCGGGCGGCCCGTTGCGGTAGACGGTCATGAAGCGGTCCGACGACTGGAGGAGCGTGTCGCCCATCCAGGACGCCACCGCGCGGTCCATGGCGACCACCATGCCCAGGATCAGTCCGACGGCGGCCAAAAGGCGGATCATGGTTCGGGCTCCCTCAGAACTGGAAATAGATGAAGGATCGGTTGGCGAAATTGCCGAAGAGCAGGAGCATCAGGATCAGCGTGGCGCAGCCGGCGGAGCGGACCACGACGTTGACCCCGGCGTAGCGGCGTCCGGCGCCGAACTCGATCATCGCGTCGATCATCAGCACGACGAGGCCGAACAGGGCGACGCGGACCAGATAGCTCATCTGCTGCATGCCGCGCGGCAGACTGAAATCGCCCTCGGCGATGATGCCCAGGATGGTCCGCACCGTGTGCATGTCGTCGGCGCGGAAGGGCAGCCAGGTCAGCGTGATGAGGAGGAAGACCAGCCCGACCGTCAGCAGCTTGCCGGCCATCAGCGGCGCGCCGCTCAGCCGCAGCGGGCTGCGCTTGGCCAGCCAGCGCACGCCGTCCTCCGCCGCCATCAGGGTGGCGTGCATGGCGCCCCACAGGATGAAGGTCCAGGCGGCGCCGTGCCACAGGCCGGACACCAGCATCACAATGGTCAGGTTGCGGATGCGCAGCCAATGGGTGCGCCCGCCACCCATCGGGATGTAAACGTAGTCGCGGAACCATGTGGACAGCGAGATGTGCCAGCGCCGCCAGAAGTCCTTCATGCCCATGGCGAAGTAGGGGCGGGCGAAGTTCTGGCAGAGCGTATAGCCGAAGATCTGCGCCAGGCCGATCGCGATCAGCGAGTAGCCGGCGAAGTCGCCGTAGATCTGCAACGAGAAGCAGATCAGCCCGATGACGTGGTTCAGCGCGTTGAAGAACTCCGGCTGGGCGAAGCGCGCGTCGACCACGGCGGCGGCGTTGTCGGCCAGACCGAGCTTGAGGAAATAGCCCCAGATGATCTTCTCCAGCCCGGCGAAGCGGAAGGCGAAGCTGACATCGTGGCGCGGGCCGTTCTGGATCTGGGGCAGCAGGTCGCGCGCCCGGACGATCGGACCGGCGACGAGCTGCGGGAAGAAGGCGACGAAGGTCGCGTAGCGCAGCAGCGACCGCTCCGGCTTCTCCAGATGGCCGAGATAGAGGTCCAGCGTGTAGCTGAGATTCTGGAAGGTGTAGAAGGAAATGCCGACGGGCAGGATGATGGACAGCGTGCGGTGCCCGACGTCGAGGCCGAGCGAGGCCAGCGCCACCTGCGCGCTGTCGATGAAGAAGTTGAAGTATTTGAAAAAGAACAGGATCGCCAGATTGGTGGCGAGACTTATCTGCATGAAGATGCGGGCGGTGGCCCGGTTCGGCGCGTCGGCGATGCGCAGGCCGCAATAGAAGTCGAGCAGCGTCGTGCCGGCGAGCAGCAGACAGAAGCGGTAATCCCAGAAGCCGTAGAAGATGTAGCTGGACACCAGCAGCAGCGGCGTGAACAGCCGCGTCCGGGCGAGCATCATGAAGCCCGCCGTGAAGGCCGTGATGAACAGCAGGAACCCCAGGCTGGTGAAGTTCATCGGGGGGCCACGCTTTTGTTGTTGGGGAAACGGGGGCGCCGACAGCCCGCGCCCATCGAATGACGGGCACGAACGTCGGTGACGCTATCACGGGGGGCTGCCACTTATTCGCGCCGCGAAAGTGGTTTTGCGGTGCGAAAACGGTTTCATCCGAGTGGGTTGGCCGGGCGCTCCGGTGACGGAGTGGTGCTCCGCCGGGTTACCGTTCCGGTCTGGTCCAGCGTCGCGGAAGCCGGAGCGCCTGTGGAATAAGAGGGTGCAACGCCGCTGCCAACCCGCTACATAAGGGCCAAGACACTGGTTCAACTCTGGCTGACGAGGAGGCACTGCGATGCGGGCCGAGATCGAAGCGGCCGCCGGCGAGATTAGAGAATCGCTGGCGCTGCTGAGGAGGCATCTTTGACTGGGATAACGCGCTGCGTCGTCTCGACGAACTGAACGCCCACGCCGAAGACCCCAAGCTGTGGGACGACCCGTCCCGCGCGCAGACCATCATGCGCGAGCGCACCCAGCTCGAAACCTCGGTGAACGGCTACCGCGCCCTTGAGCGCGACCTGTCCGACAGCCTGGAACTGATCGAGATGGGCGAGGCCGAGGGCGACGCGACCGTGGTCGCCGATGCCGAGGCCCAGCTCTACGCGCTGCGCGACCGCGCCGCGAAGCTCCAGATCGAGAGCCTGCTCTCGGGCGAGGCGGACGCCAACGACTGCTTCATCGAGGTGAACGCCGGCGCCGGCGGCACGGAGGCCCAGGACTGGGCGCTGATGCTGATGCGCATGTATCTCCGCTGGGCGGAACAGCACGGCTACAAGACGCAGTGGCTCGAAGAGAGCCCCGGTGAAGAGGCCGGCATCAAGTCCGCCACCGCGCAGATCAGCGGCCACAACGCCTATGGCTGGCTGAAGACCGAGGCCGGCGTGCACCGTCTGGTGCGCATCAGCCCGTTCGACAGTCAGGCGCGCCGCCAGACCAGCTTCGCCGCCGTCTCGGTGTCTCCGGTGATCGACGACAAGATCAACATCGAGATCAACGAGAAGGACTGCCGCATCGACACCTTCCGGGCGTCGGGCGCCGGTGGCCAGCACGTCAACAAGACGGACTCGGCGATCCGCATCACCCACCTGCCCACCGGCATCGTGGTGGCCTGCCAGCAGGAGCGCTCGCAGCACAAGAACCGCGCCAAGGCGTGGGACATGCTGCGCGCCCGCCTGTACGAGCGGGAGCTGAAGATCCGCGAGGACGCCGCCGCCGCCCTTGAGGCGACCAAGAGCGACATCGGCTGGGGCCACCAGATCCGCTCTTACGTCCTTCACCCCTACCAGATGGTGAAGGACCTGCGGACCGAGGTGGAGACCTCGCAGAGCCAGGCGGTGCTGGACGGCGACCTGGACATGTTCCTGGAAGCGGCGCTGGCCGCGCGCCTGAAGGGGCAGAGCGACGACGCGGCCGCGTGAGGTTGCGTTTGCCCCCTCCCTAACCCTCCCCCGCCGTCAGCGAGGGAGGGAATCAATCTCCCTCTCCCGCGCCAGCGGGGGAGGGCCGGGGGAGGGGGCAAACGCCTCCCCCTATTTTTATCCCTTGGGAAGAAACGCGGCCTCTGCGTTGTTGATCTCCGCAACAAGAAACAGAGAGAGACCATGAACCGCAGCCTGTTCGCCGCCTTCCTCGCCGCCACGGCCTTCGCGGCGCCGGCCTACGCCGCCTGTCCGACGGACTCGATGACGCCGGACATGTACTTCGCCTATGTCGAAGGCATCCAGAAGACCCTGACCGAGCAGGGCTTCCGTCCCGGCGTGATCGACGGGAAGATCGGGCCCAACACCCGCTCCGCCATCCGCGCCTACCAAAAGGCCGCGAAGCTCCCGGTGGACGGCTGTCCGACGCAGGAGCTTCTCGACCACATCAACTTCTCCCAGCCGAAGGTCTACGGACCGGGCAAGCGGTAAAAACCCGTCCTTACTTCACGCCAAACTCACTTAACGAAGGTCAGGTCCATGACGGACTTGGCGTCCAGCGCCTTGTCCACCTGACCCTCGGACTGCCAGAACTTCACCTGGTTGACAATGTCGTCGACCAGCAGCTTCCCCTTCGGCTCGACGTAGGGCAGGCCGGCGGCGACGACCTCGGGCTTCTGCTTCGTCGCCTCGGCGATGATCGCCAGAAGCTCGTCGTAGCCGGGGCCCTTCACCACGGCGCCGGACGCGTCCTTGGCGTTGAAGGCGGCGTGGTACTCGGCCAGCCCGGTCAGATAGGCGCTGACGAACTTCTCGGCCAGCGGGCGGCGCTGGGCGGCGGTCTTCGGGCTGGTGAAGAGGGCGCCGAGCTGCCACGGCGTCTCGTCGCCGACCCAGCCGAGGATGGTGCCGGAGCCTTCGGCGGCGAGCTGGCGGGCCACCGTCACCGGGGCGATCACCGCGTCGACCTGACCGCCCTTGAAGGCGGCGACCATCTTCGGCACGTCCTGCATCGCCACCATGGTCACGTCCTTGACCGTGAAGCCGTGCTTCTGGCCGAGCAGGCCGACCATGTAGTGGAAGGTCGAGCCGACCGTGGTGATGGCGATGCGCTTGCCCTTGAGGTCGGCCGGCTTGGTCAGCCCGGCGTCGTGCGCCGCCTTGGTCGCCACATAGGCGCTGAGCTGGAAGCCCGGCTCGTCGCGGCTCTGCGCCGCGATCATCGTGACGGCACCCTTGGATGCCAGGTTGTAGAAGCCCGCCGTCAGGCCGGTGACGCCGAAATCGACGTCGCCCGAGGCCACCGCGACCGGCACCTGCTGGGCCGAGGTGAACATCTTCAGATCGACGTCCAGCCCTTCCTTCTCGAAATAGCCCTTCGACTTGGCGATGAAGATCGGGCCGGAGGAGGCCAGCGCCAGCACGCCGATGGAGGTTTTCTCCAGCCCCTGCGCCTCGGCGGCGGGCGTCCCGGCCAGCGCCAGGGCCGCAGCGCCCATCACACCCAGAACCGCCCGGCGGCCCCAACGCACGACAGTCATTCTCAGTCTCCCTTTCTCGATGTTCATTTTTCTCACCGCCATTTCAGCAGGCGGCGTTCCAGGATGGACAGCACGGTCCCGATGGTCAGGCCGAGCAGCGAAAGAACCAGCACGCCGGCCAGGAGCCGGTCGGTCAGCATCAGGTTGCCGGCGGTCAGGACGAAGGCGCCGATGCCGTATTCCGCCCCGATCATCTCCGCCGCGACCACCAGGATCAGCGCGATGGAGGCGGTGATGCGGAAGCCGGCGAGGATGCCCGGCAGGGCGCCGGGAAGCACGATCTTGCGCAGGATCGACGCCCAGGGCAGGCCGAAGCTCTGCGCCATGCGGATCAGGTTGCGCGGCACCGAATCGATGGCGCTGTAGGTGGCGATCACGGTGGGGAAGAAGACGCCGAAGCCGATGGTGGCGAACTTCGACGGCTCGCCGATGCCGAACCACAGGATGAACAGCGGCAGCAGCGCGATCTTTGGGATCGGGAAGAAGGCCGAGACCAGCGGCACACCGACCGCCCGCGCCACCGACCCGATGCCCATGGCGAAGCCCACGGCCATGCCGGCCACCGTGCCCATGACCCAGCCGACGCCGATTCGCATCAGCGACGCCTTCAGGTGCTGCCACAGCGACCCGTCCTGCGCCATGGCGGCGAGCGCCGAGGCAACCGCGCTCGGCGGCGGCAGGAACAGCTCGCTGACGAGGCCGAAGCGGTTGGTGGACTCCCACACCGCGATCAAGACCACGAAGGCGAGCAGAGCCGCCCAGCGGTGCCCCTTGACCGTGAAGCCGCCGCCGCGGAAGCGGACGGGCTGGGAGGGGGAGCGGTCCTGAAGCGGGAGAGTGGTGCTGGTCAAAGGGGTGTCAGGCATCGGCGATCTCCCGGTCGGCCAACTGAGCTTCGGCCCGGATCAGGTGCCACAGCCGGTCGCGCACCTCCGCCAGATGGGCCTGGGCGGAGGGCTCCAGCCGCTGGTCGCGCGGCTCCTCGATGGTCACGATCTCGCGCAGCCGGCCCGGACGGCGGCTGAGCACGACGACCCGGTCGGCCAGCCGCAGCGCCTCGTCCAGATTGTGGGTGACGTAGAGGGCGGTCGTCCGCTCGCGCTGCCAGAGCGACAGGAAATCCTCCATCAGCAGCTCGCGCGTCTGGGCGTCGAGCGCCGACAGCGGCTCGTCCAGCAGCAGCATGGCCGGGCGCACGGCCAGCGCGCGGGCGATGCCGACGCGCTGGCGCATGCCGCCCGACAGCTGCTTGGGCAGCGCCTTGCGGAAGTCCCACAGCCCCATGCGGCGCAGGCCGGACTCGATGCGCTCCCGCCGTTCCGCCGCCGACAGCGGATGGTGTTCGAGGACGAGCGACAGGTTGTCCTCGACGCTGCGCCAGGGCAGCAGGGCGAAGTCCTGGAAGATGAAGGTGATCGGGTTCAGGCAGCCGTCCGGCACCGCGCCGGCCACCGCGATGCTGCCGGAGGTGGGCGCCACGATGCCGCCGGCGATGCCGAGCAGGGTGGACTTGCCGCAGCCCGACGGGCCGATGACGGCCAGAACCTCCCCCTCCTGCACCGTCAGGTCGATGCCGTCCAGCACGACGAGGTCGTCGTAGCGGTGGCACAGGTCCTTGATGATAAGCCTCATTGTCCCTTTCCTGTTGCCGACCCCGCCCAGGCGATCAGCAGTTCGTCGCGCGAGGTCAGGCCCGCTTCCGGCAGCGCGTGGTTCACGACGGCCTTGGCGGCGCCGCCGGTCGCTTCCGGCAGGCGGTTCTCCCACATGGCCTGATGGAGCGTGGGCAGCTCGTCCCAGTTCCCGAGGTATGTCGTTGGCACACGGACCGCCCCCGACGCAATGACGCGGTTCAGCCCTGCGATTTCCGCAGCGTTCGAAAGATGCGTGCCGACGATGGACGCGGATGGCATCAGGATACGGCGCTGGCGCATCCACACCTGCGGCGCGTAGAAGCTGTAGCGACGACCACTCATATCGCCGCAATAGACGACGCGGCCCGTGTGCGGCTTCACGAGCATGGTCGAGACGGCCAGCGTGTCGCGCCGCGCCCGCTCCACCACCACGTCGGGCATGCCGCGCGGGTTGTCGGCGGCGCGCAGGATGCGGCCCACCGCCTGGCCCAGCGGTTTGAAGGTGTCCTCGGTGAACAGGCGCACGGCCTCCTTGAAGGCGGCGGTCTCGCGCTGCGGGTCGGGCAGGTCCGGCATGGTGTCGGGCCAGTCGAAATGCGGGACGCGGCGCGCGATCTCGGCCAGCGACACGGCGCCGGCCAGCGCCTCCCCATAGCCGAGCGACAGCACGAAGTCGCGTTCGGAATCCCGATCGGTGACGACGCAGACGCGGGCGCCGGACTCGCGCGCCGCCTCGATGGCCGACAGCGCCATGTCGTCGCGCAGACCCACCGCCCCGGCGCCGTAGAAGACCAGCACGGCCTCGCCGGGGCGCAGGCGGGCGCGGCGCAGCATCTCGACGGGTTCGGCGGAACCGGGCTTGCCGAGGAAGGTCATGTGGTAGCCGCTGGAGGCGCCGAAGAAGGTCAGCGCGCCGCCGTCCGCCAGCGACTGGAAGGTGCGCGGGAAGGTCGTCTCGCCGGCGTGGCTGACCGCGTAGTCGACGAGGTTGCCGTCATTGGCGGCGCGCAGCGCGTCGAGGTAGGGCTGACCCGTGCGCTCCCACGCCGCCCACTGCGCCGGGTCGGCGGGGATGCGGGTGAAGGCGGCCTCGGCGACGGAGCGGTCCACCGCCTCCGCTCCACGGGCGCGGATGGCGGCGGCGCGGCGGTCCGACGACACCATGCCGGTCACTTTCATGCGCCGGGCCAGCGCCAGTTCCACCGTCCAGGCGCCGGTGCCGCCCGCCGCGCCCTCGACCAGCAGGCGCTTGCCGGGCTGCACGTCGAGCGCCGTGAACAGCGCACGGAAGCCGGTCCCGGCGGCGAGCATGTAGCTTCCCGCCTCCTCCAGCGCGAGGCCGGGCGGCAGCGGGAAGAGCTGCGGCCCGTCGGCCAGCATGAATTGCTGGTGGCTGCCGTCCGGCGACTGGTAGCCCTGGATGTGGAAGTCGGTGAACATTGGGTCGGCCCCGGCCTCCGGGTCCAGCAGGTCGGAGACGCCGGAATAGACGGCGACCAGATCGCCGACCGCCAGCCGGCCTTGGGCCTGCAACGCCTTGCCCATCCGCACGACCATGCCGACGCCGCCGGAGCCGGTGACGTGCACGTCCTCGTCATGCTCGTCGAACAGGGAGATCGGGATGCCGGTCAGCGCCCAGACGTCGTTGTAGTTGACCTCGGAGGCGAGCACGTAGACGAGCGCCTGGTTGGGGCCGGGCTCGGGGACGGGGATGACGACCTCGGTTTCAGCCTGCGCCGGGTCGCCGTGGGCGGCGGCCCCCGTCTCCAGGTCGCGGACGACGGCCTGGGCGAGCTGCCAGCGGGGCAGGGGGGTGGCGCCGGGGACGAAGGGGCTGCCGATGGGCAGCACGCCGTCGCGGCTGTCGCGCCGCGGACGGGCGGGCAGGGGCGGGGATTTCTTCTCCAGGAACAGGGCGATGCCCTTCTTGGCGCCGTTGTCGGAGTCCAGGAGGAAGCGGGCGAAGGCGGCGATCTCGGCGGCTGAGCCGGCGTCGAAGCCGTCGCGCAGGCCGGTGTCGACGAGCTGGACGATGGCGTCGGCCACCGGGCCGCGGCCGACGCCGTGGGCTTGGCGGAGGAGGCGCATCACCTCCGGCCCCCTCCCGCCCGCTTCGCGGGCACCCTCCCCCGCCTTTGGCGGTGGAGGGGAACAGGCCCCCTCTCCCGCGAAGCGGGGGAGGGCTGGGGAGGGGGCATGAGAAGTGGAGGGGGCCAGCGCCGCTTCCCTTGCCATCGCCTTCGCCAGCGTCAGCGCGTCGTCCGCCCCGCGCGCCACCACATCCACCAGCCCATACTCCAGCGCCGTCCCGGCGTCGACCTGGCGCCCGGACAGCAGGATCTCCAGCGCCCGCCCGTACCCCCGCTCCGGGTCCTTGCGCAGCAGCAGGCGTGGCAGGCGCTGCGTGCCGCCATAGCCGGGCGGCAGGAACAGGTTGATCTCCGGCTGGCCCAGCCGGGCGCGGGGATCGGCCACCCGGACATGACAGGCCATGGCCAACTCGCAGCCGCCGCCGAGCGCCACGCCGCGGATCGCCGCGAACACCGGCTTGTCCAGCGCGGCGAGGGCGCGGAAGACGGCGTGGGCCTTGGCGGGCAGGGCGCGGGCCTCGCTCTCGTCCCGCACCTCGTCGAGAAGCTGGCGGATGTCGGCGCCGGCCACGAAGTTGCGGCCCGTGCCGGTGATCACCACGGCGCGCACGTCCGTCCGCCGGGCGAGATGGGCGACCAGCGTGTCCAGCTCGTCGAGCAGGCGGTCGGACAGGGCGTTGACCGGCGGGTTGTCGATGGTGACGGTCGCCATCCGCACCCCGTCGGCCAAACGGTCGTACTGAACGGACAGGAAGCGCTGCCGCTCGATGAGGGTCTGTTCCTCCGCCCGCTGCTGGCCGCGCGTCCAGGCGGCGATGCGCGCCTCCAGGTCGGTCAGGCATTCCGGGTTGCGCAGGGTCGAGGTGTCGCCCAGCGGCTCCCCGTTCATCATCGCCGTCAGGAAGCGGCGCATGTACTTGCCGGAGCGCGTCTCGGGAAAGGCCGGAACGGACAAAATGTCGGAGGGGACGGCGACGGCGCCCTTCTCCTGCCGCACCAGATCCTTCAGCCGGCGCTCGTCGTCCGCCGTCAGGTCGCGGCCCTTGGCGGGCAGGACGAAGGCGACGGGGGTCAGGCCCTTCTCGCGGTGGGGGGCGCCGACCACGATGACGTTGCCGACCGGGCTGTCGGGGTTGATCTGCTTGTCGCGCAGGATCGCGCCCTCGATCTCCTCCGTTCCCATGCGGTGGCCGGACACGTTGATGACGTCGTCGGAGCGTCCGTGCAGGCTGAAGCTGCCATCCTCGTAGCGCCGCGCGAAGTCGCCCTGCAGATAGGCCCAGACCGGGCGGCCCTCGGCGTCGCGGAAGCGCCCGAAATAGGTCGTCACGAAGCGGTCGAAGTCACCCTTCCAGCCCGGCTTGCCGACATTCTCCGCGTCCCCCCAGATGGTGCGGGTCAGGTAGGGGTAGGGGGCGGTGACGACGATCTCGCCCTTTTCCTCCGGCTCGGTGGGGCGGAAGGCGACGCGGCCGGCGGAGTCCGGCTCGCTCTCGGGCACCCAGACGTCGCCGAGAACCCAGGGCAGCGGGTAGGTGTGGGCGTCGGCGCGCAGCGGCTGGTCGGGGTTGCCGTAGGGATGGGTCCAGACGATGCCGCCATGCTCCGTCGCCCAATAGCTGTTGATGTATTGCGGCGTCATCACCGCCATGCCGAAGGCCTGGACGGCGGGGCTGGTCGGCTCCGCGCAGAAGGTGGCGACCCGCAGGGACGAGCGGTCGTAGCGCTCGACGTCGGCGCGGTTCTCCGGGTGGGTCATGACCGTCTTCAGGAAGGTCACGCCCGCCTTGAAGATGGTGACCTTGTGCCGCTCGATGATCGAGGCGAAGCGCCCGGCGTTGGGGAAGACCGGCGCCCCCTCCGTCACGACGCCGGGGATGCGGGCGGCGAGGCTGGCGGTGATGAGATAGCTCTGCCCGGTGATCCAGCCGGGATCGGCGACAACGTAGATCGCGTCGCGGCCCGGCAGGGCGTCGAAGCTGACCTTCATGGTGTGGGCGAGGCCGGCGACGTAGCCGCCATGGACATGCACCACGCCCTTCGGCTTCCCGGTGGAGCCGGAGGTGTAGATGATGAACAGCGGATAGTCGGCGTCCACCGGCACGCAGGGCACCGCCTTCGCCACGGCGGCGCAGAGCGCCCGGTCGTCCAGCGCGCGCAGCGCCTCCATGCCGGCCACGCCGGCGGCGGTGCACAGCTCCGCCTCGGCCTTCGCCAGCAGCTCGTGCGCCCAGACGTCGCGGCCCTCGGTCCAGGGAATGTCGGGAAGCCCGGCGTGGCGGACGACGATCACCGCCTCGACCCGCGGCGGGGCGGCGGTCAGAGCCTCGGCGACGCTGGCGCGCAGGTCGGCCACGGTGGCGGCGTCGAGCGTCCCGGCGCGGTCCAGCGCCCGGCCCAGTTCCCGCATCACGTCGGCGGGGGCGACGGTGATCTCGCCCACCAGCCCGTGGCGCACCGGCTCCATCAGGGCCATGTCCTCTAGGTTTGCGTCGCCCAGCTTGGCGCGCAAAACCTCCTCGGTGATGCGCAGCGCCGTGGGCAGGGCGACGAAGCGGTCGAGCGCCGGATCGCTGTAGGCTTCCTTGAAGGGAGCCATCTCGGCGTTGCGGCTGGCGCCGTCGGCGGTGATGACGACGCGGGCGCCGGCGTTCTCGATGCGGTCGGACAGCGTCTTGTCGGAGAAACCGCCGAACACCGCCGTGTAGATGACGCCGATGCGCTTCGCCCCCTCCGTCCAGACGATCTGGTCGAGGATGTTGGGCATGTTCAGCGCGATGCGGTCGCCCTGCCTCAACCCCAGACCGCGCAGCGCCAGGGCGGCGAGCGCGGAGCGGACCAGCAACTCGCGCCGGGTCAGCGTGATGTGATGGACCGGGCCGCCGCGCCCGCCGTTGGCGGCGGCGTCCCAGCGGTCGCCCTCGTACCAGTAGGCGGTCTCCGCCCCATGGCCGGACAGGACGTGGCGGTCCACCTCGTTGAAGGCGGCGTTGGTCAGCCCGCCCGCGAACCAGCGGTAAAAGGGCGCCTCCGACCCGTCGAAGGCCTGAGTCCAAGGCGTCCAGTCCGCCCGCTCTGCCGCCGCGCCTGTTGTGGCGTTCCAGCCGCGCCAGACACCGTCGGCATCGCGCATCAGCCAATTATCGCCGTCGAACCAGTGGATCGTCTCCGCGGCGATGGTGCCGTGGAAGGCGCCCGGATCGGCCGCGCAGGCGTCACGCTGGCTCTGCCAGTCCGCGGCGGAGCGGATGGGGTTGACGGCGACGTCCTGCGGCAGCGGCGGCTGTCCGGCGGACTCCGCGACGGCGTGATCCATGCTTTCCTCCCGATCGGGCATTTCTTCCTTGGCGGCCACGTCTTGCGCGCGGCGGGCATCACTATAGCGCGGCGCCCTGCATGGGCCGCAATGGCGCCGTGCGCGGCGGGGGTATGCCGTATACGCGGCTTTCGGTCATACTCGGTGCAATCAATAGCGACGGGAGGAAACGGCATGTCCAAAGACGATGCACAGGCGAACGATTCGGTGACCTTCGCGGTCAGCCACGCCGATCCGGCGGACTTCAAGCGCGACGGGCTGCGACCCTTCTTCGAATACCGCGACCTCGGCATCCGCGCCGCCACGGCGGGCAAGGCGAACGCCCACGTCATCCGCGCCCGCCCCGGCGAGCCGTCGCACGGCGGCTGGCACCGGCATGCGCTGGATTTCCAGATTGTCTATGTGCTGAAGGGCTGGGTGAAGTTCGCTTACGAAGGCGTGGGGGAGGTGCTGCTGCAGGCCGGCTCCTGCGTGCACCAGCCGCCGGGTATCCGGCATGTCGAGATCGCGCATTCCGACGATCTTGAGATGCTGGAGATCACGCTTCCCGCCGACTTCCCGACCGAAGGGGCCGAGCCGCCCGCCGGGACCTGAGTTCCTTCCAAAAAGTGCCGGTCGCACCCGTCGCGGAAACGACGGTGCGGCCGGCCAGATGCTTTGGAGGAATCGCCACCATGACCACAGGGAACGACGCGGCCACGGGACGCTTCGTTGCAAAGGAAAGCAATGCCCGTGCCAGAGCTTGGCCGGGGGCGAAGAGGCGGATTCCCGTGGTTTTGCAGAGCCTCCCTGAGCTGCGGCTGTCCGGATGTCCGGACAGGTGCCTGGAATGCCGGACGCCGCCCCGCTGGCAAGTTGGGCCCGTCGAGGGTATTAGGGCGGTGTGCGGTGGCGCAGCGACGAGGATGCGGACGGGATGCCCGAGGTCGAGATTTCCCGCGAGGACACGGGGCAGGCGGCGGTGTTCGAGGCGTCGCCCTCCAGCGTGCCGCCGCAGCGCTTCGCCCATCTGCTCTACGCGGCAATTCTGCTGGCCGGCTTCGTCGTGGTCGCCGAACTGACGCTGGAGCCGGCGGCCTCCATGCTGCGCTGGCTGGGCATGCTGTGCGCGATCCCGCTTCTCCTTATGTGGGTGATCACCCTGCTGCGGGCCGCGAGGCGCAGCGCCGTGCGGCTGGTCGTGGCGCCGGACGGGTTGACCGCCCACGGGCAACTGATCCCGCACAACACCATCCGCGGCGTGGCGCTCTACCCGCCGCAAGGTAAGCGGCCGCTGTTCGTGGCGCGCATCCAGACGATGACCCCGCAGCAGCACGAGCGCGAACTGGCGCTGGCCGGCGGGGAGGTGGACGCGGAGGAGGATGGAAAAGCGGGGAAAGGGCGTCGCCGACGCGCCGGTTACCGGCTGCTTCTGCTGCGCCGGAACCATCTGCCGGCGCTGGTGCTGGTGCGTGGCCTTACCCTGTCGGGCGGCGAAACGCTGATGGCCGGGCTGGCCGCCGAACTGCGCCGCCACAGCCGGCCGGGCTGATCGTCGTCGAGGTCAAAATCGCCGATGCGCAAGCGCCCCTCCCGCCAGGGGGCGGGAGAGGACCGCGCTGGAAAAGGCAGGCTCAGCGACGGGTCGTCGGGGCGGCCGGCAGGTCTTCTTCCAGGATGACGACGTGCAGGGCGTAGGAGACCTCACCCTCGTCCACGTCGCGGTGCAGGGTGCCGACGAACTCGTCGCCCAGCATGACCTCCGCGGACTGGCCGGCCTTCTCGGGCGGCTGGATGATGATCTTGTCGTTGCCGAGAGTCTTGCGCAGATAGCTCTGCACACGGGCGATTTCGGTTTCGGTCATCTTGGCGACCGTCGGCTTGGCGGGCGGCATGGCATGATCCCTGTGTTGTCGAAGGGGTCATATAGAAACCTTTCGGGCAAAGGGAAAGCACAACATCGCCCCGGATCGCGCATTCGCCGGTCGCGCCCGCCGCACGTTCCGTCTTTCTTGCGGGGGGCCATGCCCCCGCCTGTGGGAAGCGCTTAGCCGGTTTTGTCCTCTTGTTCCGAGGGGCGCGGCCAAATACTGGACGGGTTGGACTGTGGGGACAGCCTCGCCCTCCCGTCCGGTGACCATGGCATGAGGTGACCATGGCTGCGCGCCTTCACCGTTTCGTCTCGTGCCGCATCCTTCTGGCGCTGACCGCCGGCCTTCTGCTGGCCGTGGCGGCGTGGGTGTCGCCCGCTCCGGCGGCCACCGCGCCGGAGCAGCGGATCGCGCTGGTCATCGGAGTCGGCGCCTACCGCCACGCCACCGAGCTGCCCAACCCGCGCAACGACGCCCACGCCATGTCGGCGGCCCTGCGCAAGCTGGGCTTTACGGTCGACGAGCGCTATGACCTCGACAACCGCGGCATGGCCGAGGCGTTGCGCGGCTTCGGCATCCAGGCGGCGCAGGCCGACGTGGCGCTGCTCTATTTCGCCGGCCACGGCATGCAGGTCGGCGGCACCAACTTCCTGATCCCCGCGGACGCCCGGCTGGAGCGCGAGCGCGATCTGGTCTACGAGGCGCTGCCGCTGAACCTGCCGATGGGCGAACTGGCCCAGGCGCGCAAGCTGGGCATCCTGATCCTGGACGCCTGCCGCAACAACCCCTTCGCCGACCGTCTGGTGCGGTCCGGCACCAAGAAGACGGAGGTCCATTCCGGCTTCGCCCGCGTCGACGACACGCCGACCGACACGCTGGTCGCCATGGCCACCCGCGCCGACGCGGTGGCCGAGGACGGGCAGGGCGACCACAGCCCCTACACCGCCTCGCTGCTGAAGAACTTCGACGTGCCGGGGCTGGAGCTGAGCCTGTTCTTCCGCCGCGTGCGCGACGACGTCATGCAGGTCACCCAGGGCCGGCAGGAGCCGTTCCTCTACGGTTCGCTGGGGGCCGCCCCCTTCTACTTCAACCCGCTGCCGGAGAACCGGCCGCCGCAGCTCGCCGCCGTCAAGACGCTGGAGGTGTTCGACCGCGGCGGGACGGAGGGGTTGGGCATCGCGCGGCCCAGCGATCCCGACAACGACCAGCTCTTCGCCCAGGTGACCGGTCTGCCGCGCGGCGGCGGGGTGCGCATCGGCGACCGGGTGGTGTTGATCGGCGACTATCTGACGCTCGACCAGCTCACCGCCGCGACCTTCCGCGCCGACGCCACCCACCTCGGCGACGCCGGCAGCTTCGAGTTCGCGGTGATGGACGGGCGCGGCGGGGTGGCGCGGGGCGCCGTGCCGATCCTCATCAAGCCGAGCAACCGCCCGCCGGTCGCCGTCGCCGAGCGCAGCGTGCGCGCCGTCGTCAACAACCTGCGGCTGGAGGTGCCGACCGATCCGGACGGCGATCCGCTGACCTTCACCGTCAGCGCCGTGCCGGAACGCGGCAAGGTGCGCGACGGCACCACGTCGCTGAAGCCCGGCGACAAGCTGGCGCCGGAGCGGCTGACCGCGCTGACCTTCGACCCGGAACGCGCCCCCGCGGGACGCGCCGGGGTGTTCAGCGTGCTGGTCGAGGACGGGCGCGGTGGGCGCACGACGATGAGCGCGCTCCTGGAGGTCGAGGAGGCCGGCGCCGCCCCGCCCCAGGCCGATCTGGAGGAGTCGCTGTGGCGCCGCGTGCGCGACAGCCGCGACGCCGACGCGCTGGACGCCTTCCTGCGGTTGTTCGGCACCGGCCCCTTCGCCGCCCCGGCGCGCGACCGGCTGAACCGGCTGCGCGCCGAATCGGCCAAGGTCGCGGCGCTCTCCTCGGCGGGCGGGGCGGGGAGCAGCGGGCCCTCCGGCAATGGTGCCGGCAATGGCGCGGGCAACGGGGCGCCCGGCGGCAAGGCGTCGCCGCCCCCCGAACTCCAGCTCGACACCGCCGGGGAGGGGATGTACGTGGCCGTCGCCGACGCCGAGCTGCGCGCCGGACCGGACGCGCGGTCGGAACGGGTCGGCGCCCTTGCCAAGGACGGCCCGGTGCGGGTGTTGGGCCGGGTGGCTGACGCCGACTGGTACCGGGTGGCCCTGGAGGATGGGACCCATGGCGGCGTGCAGGGTTTCGTCCGTGGCCCCGCGCTGCGCCCTGCCGGGCCGGAGGACCGCCAGCGGCTGGCGCTCGCCGCACCGGTCCAGCCGGGGGGCTCGCAGGGGCGGGCGCAGGGCAACGGCAGCAGCTTCCAGGATTGCCCGGCCTGCCCGCCGATGATGCGCGTCCCCGCCGGCAGCTTCGTCATGGGCAGCGAGCGCGGCGACGTCAGCCAGCGCCCGCCCCACCGCGTCACCTTCGCCAAGCCCTTCGCCATCGGGGTCTACGAGGTGACGGTCGCCAATTGGCGGGCCTGCGTGGAGGGCGGCGGCTGCGCCGCCATGCCGCGGATGCGCAACCCCTCCGACGACACGCCGGTCCACAACATCCATATCGAGGACGCGCTGGCCTACACCGAGTGGCTCAGCCGCAAGACCGGCCAGCGCTACCGCCTGCCCAGCGAGGCCGAATGGGAATACGCGGCGCGCGGCGGCAGCGCGGCGCGCTTCGCCTGGGGGGACAGCCTGACGCCAGGGGCGCGGCTGGCCAACTGCCGCGACTGCGGCGGGGCCGCCGACCGCTCCCTGCCGGCGCCGGTCGGCAGTTTCCAGCCCAACGCCTTCGGCCTCTACGACACCAGCGGCGGCGTGGCGGAGTGGGTCGCCGACTGCTGGAACCCCGGCTACAAGGGCGCCCCGACGGACGGCAGCGCCTGGACGGAGGGTGATTGCCGCAAGCGGGTGCTGCGCGGCGGCTCCTGGCGGGATGGGCAGGACGCCATCGCCGTCACCGCCCGCATCGGCTACGACGCCGACGTGCGCTATTTCGCCGACGGGTTGCGGGTGGCCCGCGACCTGAACTGACTCCGCCCGCGTTCGTTGGTGGAACGCACCGTCTGCGGATGGGACTGCGGCGCCCTCGAAATTGCAGAAATCGGTGTTGGGCCAATGCGCTAGACTTGGCTGTTCAGGGCTTGGCGATCCGCGGACCGGACGGCCCGATAAAGTGAGGCCGCTGGCGGCTTCGACCAAATTCGTTACAGCCGCCGCAGCCCTCAACTCCCTAAAGGGGTGGTCAAAGAGACGATCAAGTGGAGGGTATCGACGTGCTGCGCTGGCCCCGGAGCGCCTTTTGGACTGTTGCGCTGGTCCTGGTGACGGCGAACACCGCCTTTGCCCCCCAGGCGTTCGCCGACGACAAGCGCGTCGCGCTGGTGATCGGCAACGCGCAGTACCAGGAGGGCGGCCCGGCCGCCGGGGTGGGCGCCAACGCGGCGGTCGTCGCCGACGCGCTGCGCCGCGCCGGCTTCACCGTCACCGCCGCCGAGAACCTCGACCACCGCGGCATGGTCGCGGCGCTGTCCCGCTTCCAGGACGCGCTGGGGCAGGCCGACCTGGGCTTCCTCTACTACTCCGGCGTGGCGCTGAGCCTGTCGGCCAAGGGCTTCCTGGTGCCGGTGGACGCCAAGCCCGGTTCCGAATACGACGTGATCTTCGACACCATCGAGCTGGACTATGCGCTGAAGGAGATCCAGCGCAGCGGGCGCAAGGCCGTCGCCGTGTTCGACCCGGTGCCCGCCCACCCGCTGGCCGACCGGCTGGCCTCGGCGATGGGCGAAGAGGGGCGGTCCGTCAAGCCGGCGCTGGCCGCTCCGGCGGCGCTCGACAACCTGTTCGTCGTCTACTCGCACCGGCCCGGCACGCCGCCCGCCACGGCGTCCGGCAAAGGGGCCGACGCCTTCTCCACCGCCCTGGCGCAGGAGATGGTCAAGCCGGGCGTTCCGCTGCGCGACGCGCTGGCCGAAGTCGCCCGCACCGTCGTCGGGCGCACCCGCGGGACGCAGCACCCCTGGCTGCAGGACCGGCTGGGTTCCGATCTCGTGCTGGTGCCCGGCCCGCGCGCGCCGGTCGTTGCCCGAACGGAGGAGGCGCCGCCCGCTGTGGTGGCGGCCCCCGAGGCGAAACCGGCCGAACCCAAGCCGGCCGAACCCAAGCTGATCGAACCCAAGCCGTTGCCGCAGAAGGCGGAGGAGAAACCCGCCGCCCCGGCGATCGCCGAGGTCGAGGTGGACCCGCTGAACGAGAAGCGGGTGGTGGCGCGCGACACCAACCTGCGCGCCGGTCCCGACACCAAGGCGGCGGTCGTCGGCACGCTGCGTCACGACAGCGAGGTCACGGTGACCGGGCGGACCCGGCGGAACGGCGGCTGGCTACGCGTCGAGCAGGACGGGAAGACCGGCTTCGCCTTCTCCAGCAACCTCGCCAAGCCGGAGGAGGTGTCGGTGGTGGCCGCCCAGCCGCCGGCCCAGCCCCAGCAGCCGCCGCAATCCCAGCCGGCCGTCCTGGCGCCCGGCGTCTACACGGTGGCGCGCGACGCCAACCTGTTCGCCCGCCCGGTGCTGGGCGCGCGCAGCCTGCGCGATCTGGAGCAGGGGCAGCGGGTGACGCTGCTTCAGGCGGCGCCCGACTCCGGCTGGGTGCTGGTGCGGGATTCGTCGGGGCAGGAGGGCTACGTCACCACCGGGACGCTGGCGGGCCGGTCGGGCGAGGCGGTGTCCATGGGTGGTGCTGCGGGCGGAGCGGCGCCCAGCGCCTATCCGCCGCCCACGGTGGTCCGCAACGACGTCGATCCGGTGGCCGGCGCGCTGTCCGGAACGACCGGTCCGACGCGGCTGGCCGCCCTTCCGGACAGCAGCGGGGAGAGCGCCGCGGGGCGCTCCGCCTCCGGGGCGGACCCGGTCCTTGCCGGGCTGGCCGAACCCTACCGCGCCGCCGTGCAGGCGGGCCGCAACGCCGCCGCCCGCGCGTCGCGCTCCGCCACCGCCGGGCGCGGGGCCGAGGCGAAGGCGCGCGAGGCCCAGTCCGCCGCCCGCCGCGCCGCCGGTCAGGCCCGCGGCGGGGAGTCGGGCTACGGGGTGCACCGCTTCCCCAACGGCGACGTCTATGAGGGATCGTGGAACCGCGGGCTGGGCAACTTCTCCCTTCAGGGCACGATCAGCCGCAACGGTGTCGGCGTCTACCGCTTCGCCAACGGTCAGGTCTATGAGGGGGAGTGGAAGGACGACCAGATGTCCGGCTACGGCGTTCTGGGCTTCCCGTCCGGCGACCGCTTCGAAGGGACCTTCGTGAACGCCGTGCCGAACGGGCCGGGCGTCTACCGCTTCGCCAACGGCGATTCCTACACGGGCGAGGTCCGTCAGGGCCGGGTGGACGGTCATGGCGAGTTGGCCTTCACCAACGGAGATCGGTTCAACGGCGTGGTGGTGGACCGGCTTCCGGCGGGACCGGGCGAGCTGTCGATGCGCGGCGGCACCCGCCATGTCGGGCAGTTCCGCGGCGGCATCCAGGACGGTCCGGGGGCGGCCATCGACGCCACCGGCGCGATGCAGCCGGGCATCTGGCGCGGCGCGACGCTCTTGAGTCGGTAGCGCCGCTTCGTCTTTCCGTTTCGGCTGATATGCTCCACATTGGAACGCATTGCGGCTCGCCCTCCGGCCGCGCCATGCGAGGACCGGCCTGGATGGACACGCTGAGCGACCCGAAGAAGAGCCTTTCCGCAGCCAAGCCGGCCGCAATCAAGCCGGCCGCAGCCAAGCCGGCCCCAATCAAGCCGGCCAAGCCCGCGAAGGTCACCCGCGACCCGGAGGGCACCCGCGCGCGCATCCTCGCCGCCGCGACAGAGGAGTTCGCGCGCCATGGGCTGGGCGGCGCCCGCGTGGAGCGGATCGCCGAGGTCGCCGGCACCAACAAGCGCATGCTCTACTACCATGTCGGCAACAAGGAGAGCCTGTACCTGACCGTGCTGGAGGGCGCCTACGCGCACATCCGCGCCACCGAACGCACGCTGAGCCTGGAGACGCTGGACCCGCCCGCCGCCATCGCCCGGCTGATCCACTTCACTTGGCAGTATTTCCTCGACCATCCCGAGTTCATGGCGCTGCTGAACATTGAGAATCTGCACCGGGCGGAGCTGCTGAAGACCTCCGACAAGGTGCACGCCATGCATTCGCCCTTCGTGCAGATGATCGCCGACGTGCTGGAACGGGGCGTCGCCACCGGGATCTTCCGGACGGGGGTGGACCCGGTGCAGCTCTACATCTCCATAGCCGGGCAGTCCTACTTCTACCTGTCCAACGTCCACACCCTGTCGGTCATCTTCGGCCGCGACCTGCTGGCCGAGGAGGCCAAGGCGGAGCGGCTGGACCATATGGTGGAGCTGATCCTGTCGTCGCTGCGGCTCTGAAGCCTCCAGTAGTTTCATCATGAATAATCCGCATACCTGACCATCCGTCCTACCTCTTTGGCAGGGTTGACCGCTTTGCCGTGCCGGGCTTACTTTTAACCGGCCGGTTAAAAGAGCGCCTCACGTCGGCGCCGCAACGACCGGGGGAGGAGGAGCGATGGCTGTCGATGCGGCGGCTCATGGGACGACGTCCCGTGGCGGTCCCGCTTCGGGAACGGCGGCGCGACGGGGCGGGGCGGGTGCCACGCTGCTGCGTCTGCTCAATTCCGGCTGGTTCCGGCCGGTGCTGTTCCTGGTGGTCCTGACCGTCCTGTGGGACCTGTCGGTGCGGATCTTCGCGATCCCGCCCTATCTGATACCGAAACCCGGCGACGTGGCCTTGGCCCTCGCCGCGGATTGGGACCAGCTTCTGGCGGCGTCCGTGCCGACCACGCTGGCGACCTTGGGCGGCTTCGCCCTGTCGGTGCTGTTCGGCATTCCCATCGCCATGCTGATCGCCGGGTCGAAGACGGTGGAATCCTACGTCTACCCGCTGCTGGTCTTCTCGCAGTCGATCCCGAAGGTCGCCATCGCGCCGCTGTTCGTGGTGTGGTTCGGCTTCGGGCTGCTGCCCAAGGTGATCTCCGCCTTTCTGCTGGCTTTCTTCCCCATCGTCGTGTCGGCGGTGCAGGGCTTCAAGTCGGTGGACGGCGATATGATGGACCTTGCCAAGTCCATGAAGGCGACGCGCCTTCAGACCTTCCGCATGGTCAGCCTGCCGCACGCCCTGCCGGCCATCTTCGCCGGCCTGAAGGTGTCGATCACGCTGGCCGTGGTGGGCGCCGTGGTGGGCGAGTTCGTCGGGGCGAATTCCGGCATCGGTTTCGTCCTGCAACGGTCCATCGGCAATTTCGAACTTCCCCTGATGTTCGCGGCCCTGGTGGTGCTGGCGCTGATCGGGGTGGTGCTTTTCTGGGTCATCGACGTGATCGAGCGGCTCGCCATCCCCTGGCACGCGAGCCAACGCCACAACTACATCCCGACGTCGTAACGCCGACCACAAAACCAACAGCGACGCCGGACATACTTCGGGAGGAGACGAGATGAAACGGACGCTCTTCGCGGCGCTCTGCGCCCTCACCGCCACGACGCTTCCGGCCCAGGCCGCGGACAAGGTCGTGCTGATGCTGAACTGGTACGTGTATGGCGAGCACGCCCCCTTCTACTACGGCAAGGACAAGGGCCTGTACGAGGCCGAGGGCATCGACCTGGAAATCCAGGAGGGCCGCGGGTCCGCGGTGACGACCCAGGCGGTGGCCGCGAAGACCGTCGATTTCGGCTACGTCGACGTACCGACCATGATGAAGGCGGCGGTGAAGGGCGCCCCGGTCACCTCGCCCGGTGTGCTGCTCCAGACCAGCCCGATGTCGGCCATGGGCTTCACCGACAAGAACATCCGCAAGCCCGAGGACATCAAGGGCAAGACCGTCGCCATGACGCCGGGCGACAGCATGTCCCAGATCTGGCCGCTGTTCCTGAAGAAGACCGGCCTGAAGGACAGCGACTTCCGCGTCGTGTCGGGCGACGCCCAGACCAAGCTGAACGCCGTCATCAACGGGCAGGCGGACCTGCTGCTGGGCTACGTCATGGACCAGAGCATGAAGATCAAGGACGCCACCGGCAAGTCGGTGACGCCGATCCGCTTCGCCGACTACGGCGTCAACATGGTCTCCTCCGGCATCATCGCCCACACCGAGACGCTGAAGGACAAGCCCGACCTCGTGAAGCGCTTCATGGCCGCGACGACCAAGGCGGTCGAAGGGGCGGAGAAGAACCCGAAGGAGGCCGTGGCCGCCATCCTCAAGGCCAACCCCAAGGGCGGCCAGGAAGCCACCCTGCTGGAGGGCTTCGAGCTGACCACGCCGCTCTACCGCACGGCGGAGACCAAGGGGCAGCGGCCCTTCCGCGTCACCGACGCCAACATGGCCGAGACCGTGGACCTGCTGGTCGAATACGGCGGTCTGGACGCCGCGGCGAAGAAGAACCCGAAGGCCTTCTACACCCGCGACTTCCTCCCCGATCCCGCCGCGGCGGGCCAGTGAGGCCGGACGGACAGGAGAGCAGGGACATGGCTCAGCCCCAGTTGAAAGTCGTCGGATCGGCCGAAACGGCCCGCCTGTCGCAAAAGACCTTGATCCAGATCGACGGCGTGACCAAGACCTACCGCACCCGCGACGGGGAGGTGCCGTCCCTGCGCCCGATCACCTTCGACGTGCGGGACGGCGAGTTCCTGGTGGTCGTCGGCCCGTCCGGCTGCGGCAAGTCCACGCTGCTGAAGCTGGTCGCCGGCCTGCTGCCCGTCAGCGAGGGTGCCATCACCATCGAAGGCACCACGGTGACCGAGCCGCACGACGATGTGGGCATCGTGTTCCAGAGCCCGGTGCTGCTCGCCTGGCGGACGGTGCTGCGCAACATCATGATGCCGGTGGAGGTGCGCGGCCTGCCGCGCGACAAATACCTGGAGCGCGCCCGCGCGCTGATCCGCATGACCGGGCTGGAGGGGTTCGAGAACAAGTACCCCTGGCAGCTCTCCGGCGGCATGCAGCAGCGCGCCTCGCTCTGCCGGGCGCTGGTCCACGACCCGAAGATCCTGCTGATGGACGAGCCGTTCGGCGCGCTCGACGCCATGACGCGGGAGAAGATGAACGTCGAGCTGCAGCGCATCCAGCACGAGACGGGCAAGACGGTTCTGCTGATCACCCACTCGATCCCCGAGGCGGTGTTCCTGGCCGACCGGGTGATGGTGATGTCGGAGCGTCCCGGCGCCATCGCCGCGACCTACGAGGTGCCGCTGCCCCGCCCGCGCTCGCTGGATGTCATGGGCCACCCCGTCTTCATCGAGCTGACCCAGCGCATCCGGGCGCATTTCAACGCCCAAGGGCATCTGGACTGAGGGGTTGCGGTGATGGCTGAGTCTTGCCCCCTCCCTGACCCTCCCCCGCCTTCGGCGAGGGAGGGGATTGACACCCTCTCCTGCGAAGCGGGGGAGGGAAGGGGCCCGCGAAGCGGGAAGGGTGGGGGCACTGCACCCCTCCTCACGATCCGCGCCATCCACCTCCATGAACGCCCCGTCCGCTTCGTGAAGCCCTTCCGCTTCGGCAGCGTGACGGTTGAGGCGGCTCCCCAGGCCTTCGTCCGCGCTCTGGTCCATGTGGAGGGCGTCGGCGAGGCGTGGGGCGGCACCGCCGAGATGATGATGCCGAAGTGGTTCGACAAGCGCCCGGACCGCAGCCCGGACGAGACGGTGGACGGCCTGCGCCGCTCCCTGCGCCTCGCCCGCGACGCCTACCGGACGGACCGCGCCGACACCGCCTTCGGCCAGCACGCGGCGGCCTACGAGACGCAGCGGGCGGCCTGCCGCGCCGCCGGGCTGCCCGACCTGACCGCCGCCTACGGGCCGGCGCTGATCGACAAGGCGGTGCTGGACGGGCTGTTGCGGGTCCTGGACACGGATTTCTTCACCGGTATGAAGGCGAACCGCGCCGGGATCGACGCGCGGCTGACGCCGGATCTGGCGGGCTTCGACCTGGACGGCTTCCTCGGCGGGCTGGAGCCGCGGACGTCCGTGGCGCTCCGCCACACGGTCGGGCTGCTCGACGAGCCGGAGGCCCTGCGCGGCCTGCTGGCGCGGGAGCGGCTGGGCCGCTTCAAGATCAAGCTGGGCGGCGATACATCAGCCGACCTCGCTCGCCTGGCGGCGATCGCCGGCGTGCTGGACGCGGCGGCGGGCGACTACCGCGCCACGCTGGACGGCAACGAGCAATACGCGGACGCCGCGGCCCTCGACGCCTTCCTGGACGGGCTGGAGCGCGAGCCGGCGCTGGCCGGCCTCCGCGGGCGCCTGCTCTACATCGAACAGCCGGTGGCGCGGGCGCGCGCGCTGGAGGCGCCGCTGGGCGCGGTGGCGGAACGCATCCCCTTCATCATCGACGAGTCCGACGACGGCTACGACGCCTTCCCGCGCGCCCGCGCCGCCGGCTACCGCGGCGTGTCGTCCAAGTCCTGCAAGGGCCTCTACAAGGCCGTCCTGAACCGGGCGCGCTGCGCCGCCTGGGGCGCGCCGCACTTCGTCGCCGCGGAGGACCTGACCTGTCAGGCCGGGCTGGCGGTGCAGCAGGACACGGCCCTGGTCGCGCTGCTCGGCATCGCCGACGCGGAGCGCAACGGCCACCAGTACGGAAACGGCTTCGACGGAGCGCCGGAGGCCGACGCCTTCCTCGAGGCGCATCCCGGCTTCTACACCCGGCGGGACGGCATCGTCCGCCTCGCCACGGCGGGCGGCAGCCTGCCGACCGAAACCCTGGCCGTCCCCGGCTTCGCCAGCGCGGCGCAGCCCCGGTGGGACCGCCTGTCCCCTCTGCAGAACGAATAATCCCCTAGGGAGTCCCCGACATGAGCACGAAGCGCCTTGGTATCATCATGCATGGCGTGACCGGCCGCATGGGCATGAACCAGCACCTGATCCGGTCGATCCTCGCCATCCGGGCGCAAGGCGGCGTCACGCTGTCCGACGGGTCCCGCGTCATGCCGGACCCCATCCTGGTCGGGCGCAACGCCGAGAAGATCCGCGAGCTGGCCCAGCGCCACGGGGTGGAGCGCTGGACCGACAATCTGGACGCGGCCCTGGCGAACCCCGACGACACGATCTTCTTCGACGCCGGCACCACCCAGATGCGGCCGACGCTGCTGGAGGCGGCGATCCGCGCCGGCAAGCACGTCTATTGCGAGAAGCCCATCGCCACCAACCTGGAGGAGGCGCTGCGCGTCGTCCGGCTGGCCGAGGAGGCCGGGGTGAAGAACGGCACCGTGCAGGACAAGCTGTTCCTGCCCGGCCTGCAGAAGCTGAGGATGCTGCGCGACAGCGGCTTCTTCGGGAAGATTCTCTCGGTGCGCGGCGAGTTCGGCTATTGGGTGTTCGAGGGCGACTGGCAGCCGGCGCAGCGCCCCTCCTGGAACTACCGGGAGGAGGACGGCGGCGGCATCATCCTCGACATGGTCTGCCACTGGCGCTACGTGCTCGACAACCTGTTCGGGCAGGTCAGGAGCGTCTCCTGCCTCGGCGCCATCCACATCCCGGAGCGCTGGGACGAGCAGGGCAAGCGCTATCAGGCCACCGCCGACGACGCGGCCTACGCCACCTTCGAGCTGGAGGGCGGGGTCATCGCCCACATCAACTCCTCCTGGGCGACGCGGGTGTACCGCGACGATCTGGTGACCTTCCAGGTGGACGGCACCCACGGCTCGGCTGTCGCGGGCTTGAGCGACTGCGTGATCCAGCCGCGCCAGGGCACGCCGCGCCCGGTGTGGAACCCGGACCAGAAGCAGACCATGGACTTCTACGCGACGTGGCAGCCGGTGCCTGACAACCAGCCGACCGACAACGGCTTCAAGACGCAGTGGGAATCCTTCATCCGCCACGTCGTCGAGGACGCCCCCTTCGACCATGGCCTGATCGAGGGCGCCAAGGGCGTGCAGCTCGTCGAGGCCGCGCTGAAGAGCTGGAAGGAGCGCCGCTGGGTCGACGTTCCCTCGCTGACCGCCTGACCGGAGGGCCTTGTCCATGGCACTGACCATCAAGCTGCCGCGCGCCGACCGGTCGTTGGAGACCTACGAGGTCGCCCCGGCGCGCGGCTTCCCCGCCCGCACCGACCGGCCCTTGAACCGCGTGGCCTATGCCGCCGCCCACATGGTGGCGGACCCGCTGGCCGACAACGACCCCTGGCTGACCCCGGCCATCGACTGGGACCGGACCATCGCCTTCCGCGAGCATTTGTGGGACCTCGGCTTCGGCGTGGCCGAGGCGATGGACACCGCGCAGCGCGGCATGGGGCTGGACTGGAACGCCTCGCTGGAGCTGATCCGGCGCTCCCTGACCGCGGCGAAGGCGCGCGGCAACGCGCTGATCGCCTGCGGGGCCGGCACCGACCATCTGGCGCCGGAGGACGCCCGCTCCCTCGACGACGTGATCCGCGCCTACGAGACGCAGGTCGCCGCGGTCGAGGACCTTGGCGGGCGGGTGATCCTGATGGCGTCGCGTGCGCTCGCCCGCGTCGCCAAGGGGCCGGACGACTATGTCCGCGTCTACAGCCGCATCCTGTCCCAGGTGCGCCAGCCGGTGATCCTCCACTGGCTGGGCGACATGTTCGACCCGGCGCTCGCCGGCTACTGGGGAACCAACGAGTTTCCGGTGGCGCTCGACACGGCGGTCGGCATCATCAACGACTTTGCGGCCAAGGTCGACGGGGTGAAGATCTCCCTGCTCGACAAGGACAAGGAGATCGTCATGCGCCGCCGGCTGGTCCCCGGCGTGCGCATGTACACCGGCGACGACTTCAACTACGCGGAGCTGATCGCCGGCGACGGGGAAGGCCATTCCGACGCTCTGCTGGGCATCTTCGACGCCATCGCCCCGGCGGCGGCGGCGGCCTTGGCCGAGCTGGCGGCGGGCGAGGAGGGGCGCTTCCACGACATTCTGGAGCCGACCGTCCCGCTGTCCCGCCACATCTTCAAGGCGCCGACCCGCTTCTACAAGACCGGGGTGGTCTTTATGGCCTACCTGAACGGCCACCAGGATCATTTCACGATGATCGGCGGGCAGGAGGGCACGCGCTCCACCCTGCATCTGGCCGAGATTTTCCGGTTGGCCGACAAGGCCGGGCTGCTGCGCGACCCGGAAGAGGCGGTGTGGCGCATGGCCGACGTCCTGGCCATCCGCGGCATCGAGGCGGTGTGAGGATAACTCCCTCTCCCGCCCCGGGAGAGGGAAGGGGCCCGCGCGATGCGCGGGAAGGGTGAGGGTGCCGCCAAGGATCAGTGCGTCGATCCTCCCACGACCCTCACCCGCCCGCTGTCGCGGGCACCCTCTCCCGGGGCGGGAGAGGGATTTCGCAATGAGGACCACGATCATGCGCGACTTCTCCGGCGATCATCGCTGGCTGTCCATCAACACCGCCACGGTGCGCAAGCAGGGCGACCTGCTGCAGATCTTTGACGCCTGCGCCCGCCAGGGCATCCGCGCCGTCTCGCCCTGGCGGGATCAGGTGGCCGCGGTGGGGCTGGACCGCGCCGTGCGGGCCGTGAAGGAACTGGGGCTGGAGCTGTCCGGCTACTGCCGCGGCGGCATGTTCCCCGCCGATCCCGACCGCCGCGCCGAGGTGCGCGACGACAACCGCCGCGCGGTGGACGAGGCGGTGGCGCTGGGCGCCCCCTGCCTCGTGCTGGTGGTCGGCGGGCTGCCGCAATTCTCGCGCCCCGGCTCCCCGCCGTCCAAGGACATCGCGCTGGCCCGCGCCCAGGTCGAGGATGGCATCGCCGAACTGCTGGAGCACGCCCGCGGCGCCGGGATGCCGCTCGCCATCGAGCCGCTGCACCCGATGTACGCCGCCGACCGCGCCTGCGTGAACACGATGGGCCAAGCGCTCGACCTTTGCGACCGGCTGGACCCGCAGGGGACCGGCGCGCTGGGCGTCGCGGTGGACGTCTACCACGTCTGGTGGGACCCGGAACTGGAGGCGCAGATCCGCCGGGCGGGCCGGAATCGCCTGTGTGCCTTCCATGTGTGCGATTGGCTGGTGCCGACCGCCGACCTGCTGGAGGACCGGGGCATGATGGGTGACGGAATGATTGATATACCAATGATCCGTGGTTGGGTGGAAGCCGTTGGATTCCAAGGCTATTCCGAGGTCGAAATATTCTCGCGCCGCTGGTGGGCACGACCTTTGGATGAGGTGCTGGCGGTCTGTGTCGAACGGCATCGGTCTTCGGTGTGAATGGCTGCCTAAAAATCAGCCATTTCGGCAGAAATGAGTAAAATTCGATCATAAAAAGGCGGGCATGCATAATTCGTAAGCGAATACTGGGCTGCAAATCGCTGCGGATTCCTTGAACGGCCCTCCTGCCGACCGGCCGTGGCATCACATTTGCGAAGGATACCCCCGTGACGCCTGAGGCGGGCGTCAGACCAAAGAACGGGGGGTATTCACAATGTTGAAGACGGGGTTCCAGTCGGGCTTCAAGACCGGTCGCACCCTTGCGGCGGCCGCAGGTCTTGCCGTCACGTTCGCCGCGGGCTTCGCCGCCCCGGCGTCGGCCCAGGACACCATCAAGGTCGGCATCCTCCATTCCCTGTCGGGCACCATGGCGATCAGCGAGACCACGCTGAAGGACGTCATGCTGATGCTCATCGAAGAGCAGAACAAGAAGGGCGGCGTTCTCGGCAAGAAGCTGGAGCCGGTCGTCGTCGATCCCGCCTCCAACTGGCCCCTGTTCGCCGAGAAGGCGCGCGAGCTGATCAGCAAGGACAAGGTGGCCGCGGTGTTCGGCTGCTGGACCTCGGTCAGCCGCAAGTCCGTCCTGCCGGTGTTCGAGGAGCTGAACAGCGTCCTGTTCTACCCGGTGCAGTATGAGGGCGAGGAGTCCTCGCGCAACGTCTTCTACACCGGCGCCGCCCCGAACCAGCAGGCGATCCCTGCCGTCGACTATCTGGCGGAAAAGGAAGGCGTGCAGCGCTGGGTGCTGGCCGGCACCGACTACGTCTACCCGCGCACGACCAACAAGATCCTGGAAACCTACCTGAAGTCCAAGGGCGTGAAGTCCGAGGACATCATGATCAACTATACCCCGTTCGGCCATTCCGACTGGCAGAACATCGTCGCCGACATCAAGAAGTTCGGCTCGGCCGGCAAGAAGACCGCCGTCGTCTCGACCATCAACGGCGACGCCAACGTCCCCTTCTACAAGGAGCTGGGCAACCAGGGCGTCAAGGCGCAGGACATCCCGGTCGTCGCCTTCTCCGTGGGTGAGGAGGAACTGGCCGGCATCGACACCAAGCCGCTGGTCGGGCATCTCGCCGCCTGGAACTACTTCATGTCGGTGGACACGCCGGAGAACAGCGACTTCATCAAGAAGTGGCAGGCCTTCACCAAGAACGACAAGCGCGTCACCAACGACCCGATGGAGGCCCACTACATCGGCTTCAACATGTGGGTGAAGGCGGTCGAGAAGGCCGGCACCACCGACAGCAACGCGGTGATCGACAGCCTCGTCGGCGTGTCCGTCCCCAACCTGACCGGCGGCTATTCGGCGATGCTGCCGAACCACCACATCACCAAGCCGGTGCTGATCGGCGAGGTGCAGGAGAACGGCCAGTTCGAGACCGTCTCCAAGACGCCGGGCCTCGTGGTCGGCGACGAGTGGTCGGACTTCCTGCCAGACAGCAAGGACCTGATCTCCGATTGGCGCGCCCCGATGTCCTGCGGCAACTTCAACGTGAAGACCGGCAAGTGCGGCGGCAAGGGGTCGTGAGGACCGTCTGAACGCTTCTTGGTGACTGGCTGCGTGATGCCCCCTCCCTAACCCTCCCCCGCTCTCGCGGGGGAGGGGATTGCTCCCTCTCCCGCCCAGCGGGGGAGGGAAGGGGCCCGCGAAGCGGGAAGGGTGGGGGCAACGCCCTCTTTTAGAAAAACGACTTCCGACACATCACAGGAACCGCGATGCACCGCGCATTCTGCTGGCTGCTGGCCGCGTTTCTGGCGCTGGCCGCTCCTGCCTCCTTCGCCGCCGATCTGGCACCGCTGGTCCGCGGCCTGGGCGCCGGCAGCTACGCCGAGACTGAGAAGGCCATCGCCGGGCTGGCCGAGACGGGCGATCCCGCCGTCGTGCCGGTGATCGAGGCCCTCCAGGCCGGCGATCTGCATGTCCGCAAGGGGGACGGCGCCGTGGTCGTGGCCAAGCGCGCCGGCAACGGCTACGCCCTGACCGACCCGCTGACCGGCGCTGAGCTGGGCGAGGCGGACCGCAACGCGGTCGAGAAAATCCGCATCAACAACGCATTGCGCCGCACGATCAGCGCGACGCTCGGCGCGCTCACCCTGATGAGCCCCGACGCCGGCACGCGCCGGCAGGCCGCCGAGGCGGTGTTCAAGAGCCGCGACGCCAACGCGCTGGACGCGCTGAACACGGCGCTGGCCAAGGAAACCGACGAGCGCGTGCGCCGCGCGATGACCCAGGCGCGGGCCTCCGTCCTGCTGGCCGGGGACGCGCCCGACGCCGACAAGATCGCCGCCGTCGCGGTGCTTCAGGAGCGCGGCGACCAGGACGCGCGGGCCCTGCTGAACGGCGCTGCCAACACGGGAAGCGACGCGGTGAAGGACGCCGCGACGAAGGCCATCGCGTCCGTCGAGCAGCGGCTCGCCCTGTGGGGTGCCGCGCAAAACCTATGGTACGGCCTGTCGCTCGGCTCGGTGCTGCTGCTGGCGGCGATCGGGCTGGCCGTCACCTTCGGCGTCATGGGCGTCATCAACATGGCGCATGGCGAGATGGTGATGATCGGCGCCTACGCCACCTTCCTGGTGCAGGAGGCCTTCCGCCAGTGGGCGCCGGGCCTGTTCGATTTTTCCATCCTGGTGGCGCTGCCGGTCGCCTTCCTGGTGTCCGGCGCGGTCGGCGTCGCCATTGAGCGCAGCGTGATCCGCTGGCTCTACGGGCGCCCGCTGGAAACGCTGCTGGCGACCTGGGGCCTGTCGCTGGCGCTCCAGCAGGCGGTGCGCTCCATCTTCGGGCCGACGAACCGCGAGGTCGGCGCGCCCTCCTGGATGTCCGGCGCCTTCGAGCTGGGCGGGCTGACCATCACCTACGGGCGGCTGTGGATCGTCGTCTTTGCCTTCCTCGTCTTCGGCGCGCTGCTGGTGGCGCTGCGCAAGACGTGGTTCGGGCTGAGCATCCGCGCCGTCACCCAGAACCGCAGCATGGCCAACGCCATGGGCATCCGCACCGCGCGGGTGGACGCGCTGACCTTCGGGCTCGGCTCCGGCATCGCCGGGCTGGCCGGGGTAGCGCTGAGCCAGATCGACAACGTCAGCCCCAACCTGGGCCAGGGCTACATCATCGACAGCTTCATGGTCGTGGTGTTCGGCGGCGTCGGCAACCTGTGGGGCACGCTGGTCGGCGCGCTGGCGCTCGGCGGCGTCAACAAGTTCCTGGAGCCCTACGCGGGCGCGGTGCTGGGCAAGATCCTGGTGCTGATCTTCATCATCCTGTTCATCCAACGGCGTCCGCGCGGCCTGTTCGCGCTGAAGGGCCGGGCGGTGGAGGCCTGATCCGATGCTGACCCGTTTCTTCCTGATGGGCCTCGACAAGAAGGCCGGCGTGCTGCTGACCGTCCTGGCGGTGCTGGCCGTGGCGGTGCCGGTGATGGCGCTGGGCACCGCCCCGGACTCGCCCTGGCACCTCTCCACCCACACGGTGGCGCTGCTCGGCAAGTATCTGTGCTTCGCCCTGCTGGCGCTGTCGCTCGACCTCGTCTGGGGCTTCGTCGGCATCCTGTCGCTGGGGCACGCCGCCTTCTTCACGCTCGGCGGCTACGCCATGGGCATGTACCTGATGCGGCAGATCGGCTCGCGCGGGGTCTACGGCAACGCCGACCTGCCGGACTTCATGGTCTTCCTGAACTGGACGGAGCTGCCCTGGTACTGGCACGGCTTCGACCAGTTCTGGTTCGCCGCGATCATGGTGATGCTGGTGCCGGGCCTGCTGGCCTTCGCCTTCGGCTGGTTCGCCTTCCGCTCGCGCGTCACCGGCGTCTATCTGTCGATCATCACGCAGGCGATGACCTTCGCGCTGATGCTGGCCTTCTTCCGCAACGACATGGGGCTCGGCGGCAACAACGGCCTGACCGACTTCAAGGAAATCCTGGGCTTCGACGTCCAGGCCGCCTCGACCCGCGTCGGGCTGTTCGTGGCGACGGTGGTGGCGCTGGCGGCCGGCTACATCCTGGCCTCGGCCGTGGTGGCGTCCAAGCTGGGCAAAGTGCTGATCGCCGTGCGCGACGCGGAGAGCCGGGTGCGCTTCCTGGGCTACGAGACCGACCGCTACAAGCTGTTCGCCTGGACGCTGTCGGCCTGCATGGCCGGCGTGGCGGGCGCGCTCTACGTGCCGCAGGTCGGCATCATCAACCCGTCGGAGTTCTCCCCCGCCAGCAGCATCGAGGCGGTGATCTGGGTCGCCGTCGGCGGGCGCGGCACGCTGGCCGGGCCGGTGCTGGGCGCGGTGCTGGTGAATTTCGGCAAGAGCTACTTCACGGCGGCGCTGCCGGAGCTGTGGCTGTTCGCGCTGGGCGGCCTGTTCGTTCTGGTCACCCTGTTCCTGCCCAGGGGCATCCTCGGTCTGGCGGCGCAGCTCCGCGACCGGCTGCCGGCGCGCGCCACGGTCACCGCCAAGCCGGTCGACCAGAAGGGAGTCTGAGACGACATGAGCACCGAAGACACCCTGCTGTATCTGGACGGCGTGTCGGTCAGCTTCGACGGGTTCCGGGCGCTGAACAGCCTGTCGCTGGTCATCGAACCGGGAGAGATGCGGGCGATCATCGGGCCGAACGGCGCCGGCAAGACGACCATGATGGACGTCATCACCGGCAAGACCCGGCCCGACACCGGCACCATCCTGTTCGAGGGCCGCACCGACCTGACCAGCCTGCGCGAGCCGGCCATCGCCAACCTGGGCATCGGCCGCAAGTTCCAGCGCCCCACCGTGTTCGAGATGCACACCGTCTGGGACAATCTGGAGCTGTCGCTGAAGGCGCCGCGCCGCCCGCTGAAGACGCTGACCTATTCGGCCACGCGGGAGGACCGGGCTCGGATCGAGGAGATCCTCGACATCACCCGCCTGTCGCCGCGGCGCGACCGTCCGGCGGGCAGCCTGTCGCATGGCGAGAAGCAGTGGCTGGAGATCGGCATGCTGCTGGCCCAGGACCCGAAGCTGCTGCTGGTGGACGAGCCGGTGGCCGGCATGACCGACGCCGAGACGGAACAGACCGCCCACCTGCTGAAGGACATCGCCGGCAAGCATTCGGTGATCGTCGTGGAGCACGACATGGTCTTCGTCCGCGAACTGGGCGTGAAGGTCACGGTGCTTCACGAGGGCTCGGTGCTGGCCGAGGGCTCGCTCGACACGGTGAGCGCCAACAAGCAGGTCATCGACGTCTATCTGGGCCGGTGACGCAAATGTATTTCCCTCGCCCCTCTGGGGAGAGGGTCAGGGTGAGGGGGCGCCCGAAGGGCGGAAACGCAGCCTCATTGCAGAGCTTTTCCGGCCTGCAGCCGCCCACTCATCCTAACCTTCTCCCCAGAGGGGAGAAGGGATTCAGGAGAAAACAAGCATGCTCGACGTACGGTCTGTCGATCTCCATTACGGCGCGGCGCAGGCGCTGCGCGGCGTGTCGCTGACAGCGGAGGTGGGAAAGGTCACCTGCCTGCTGGGGCGCAACGGCGTCGGCAAGTCCTCGCTGCTGCGCGCCATCGTCGGGCTGAAGCCGGTGACCGGCGGCACCATCGCCTGGGACGGCGGCGACATCACCAAACTCGCCCCGTCGGAGCGGGCGCGGCGCGGCATCGCCTACGTCCCGCAGGGGCGCGAGATTTTCCCGCTGCTGACGGTGCGCGAGAACCTCCTGACCGGCTACGCGCCGCTGAAGCGCGCCGACCGCTCGATCCCCGACGAGGTGTTCGAGCTGTTCCCGGTGCTGAAGTCCATGCTCGACCGCCGCGGCGGCGACCTGTCGGGCGGGCAGCAGCAGCAGCTCGCCATCGGGCGGGCGCTGGTGACCCGGCCCCGGCTGCTGGTGCTGGACGAGCCGACCGAGGGCATCCAGCCCAGCATCATCAAGGACATCGGGCGGGCCATTTCCTACCTGCGCGACAAGGGCACCATGGCGATCCTGCTGGTCGAGCAGTATTTCGAGTTCGCCCGCGATCTGGCCGACGACTGGGCGGTGATGGAGCGCGGCGAGGTCATGCTGGCGGGCAGCCGCGACGGGCTGGAGGAGAGCGAGGTCCGGCGGTATCTCACCGTCTGACGCGCCTCCATCCGGAGCATCCTCGCGAGGGCGGAGCTTTGGTCCCGCCATCCTGTGCTTCCCGTGGCGGGCACCGGAAACGCCGCCGTCGCGAGGAGGGCACGCGAGGATGGCACCCCTGCGCTTTGTGGTGCTTGGCGCGCAAGCGCGATGCGCTACCATCGCTGCCATCATTCACACCGAAGGCAGTTCCGAATGTCGAGCGTCCTGTCAGCCGACCCCGTTCTCCAGCAGGTTGACCGCAGTTTCGAAGACTCCCTTGGCCGCCTCTGCGACCTGCTGCGCATCCCCAGCGTCAGCACCGACCCGGCCTACAAGGGCGACGTTCGCCGCGCCGCCGACTGGCTGGTCCGCGAACTGAGCGGGCTGGGCTTCGACGCCTCCGTGCGCGAGACGGCCGGCCATCCCGCGGTCGTCGCCCATCACCCGGGGCCGGGCGGCGCCTCCGACGATGGGGATGTGCCGCACATCCTCTATTACGGCCATTACGACGTGCAGCCGGCGGAGCCGCTGGAACTGTGGAACAGCCCGCCCTTCGAGCCGGCCATCGTCGAGGCCGAGCATGGCCGCCGCATCGTCGCCCGCGGTGCCGTGGACGACAAGGGCCAGGTGATGACCTTCATCGAGGCGTTCCGCGCCTGGCACGCCGTGCACGGCACGCTGCCGATCCGCGTGACCGTCCTGCTGGAGGGCGAGGAGGAGACCGGCAGCCCGAACCTGCTGCCCTTCCTCAAGGCCAACGCGGAAGAGCTGAAGGCGGACGTCTGCGTCATCACCGACACCAACGCCTGGACCATCGACACGCCGGCCATCACCACACGGCTGCGCGGCCTGCTCTACGTCGAGGCGACGCTGCATGGGCCGAGCCACGACCTGCATTCCGGCATGTTCGGCGGCGCGGTGCTGAACCCGATCAACGCGCTGACCCGCATCCTCGGCCAGATCCACGACGAGGACGGGCGCGTCCGCTTCCCCGGCTTCTACGACGACGTGGCCGAGCCCACGGACGAGGAGAAGGCGATGTGGCGCGACCTCGGCTTCGACGAGAGCGCCTTCCTGGCCGGCGTCGGGCTGACGACCCCGGCGGGGGAGGCCGGGCGCAGCGCGCTGGAGCGGCTGTGGTCGCGCCCGACCTGCGACATCAACGGCATCTGGGGCGGTTACACCGGCGAAGGCTCCAAGACGGTCATTGCCTCCAAGGCGTCGGCCAAGCTGTCCTGCCGCCTCGTGCCGGCCCAGGACCCGGAGAAGATCCTGGCCGGGATCAAGAGCTTCCTGGAGGAGCGGACCCCCGCCGACGGGCGCTGGGAGATCACGGTGTTCGGCCGCTCGCCGGGCGTCCAGGTGCCGACCGACAGCCCCTATCTGCGCGCCGCCATGGCGGGGCTGGGCGACGTCTTCACCAACCGGCCGGCGCTGGTCGGCAGCGGCGGTTCAATCCCGGTCGGCGGCTACATCCGGCAGGCGCTGGGCTTCGACTCGATCTTCGTCGGCTTCGGGCTGGAGGATGACCGCATCCACTCGCCCAACGAGAAGTTCGAGGTGAAGTGCCTGCACAACGGCATCCGCTCGCACGCCGCCATGCTGGCGCGCTTCGCCGCTCTCTGATCCGTCCCAAACGGTACGTTTTTCTGGTTCGGCCCGCGGCTGCGCATCGCGCCCGCGGGCCTATTTTTTGCCCGTTCGGCATCGTTTGGCGTTCTGTGACTCGGCGGTGAAACAAACGTTTCCCAAGCGAGAAACTTTAAAAAAACCTAGGAGAAACAAATAAAAAGAAAAAAGATTAGAGCTTTCAAGGTGTTTTAACCGCTGATTTACTTGTTTCATGCGATAAAAAGCGGGTCAAGCGCAGTTCTTATTTGTATGTGCGTGCGGTGCCAAATATCAAAAAGGCCAAAGGCCTAGACAAAAGGCATCAACAGTCCGTCTTGAGATCAAGCGTGCGACCGCTGTTCCTGTGCGTTGGAGAAACTCCCACGTGATCCGCCATCCTGCCGGGATCGCGTGGTTCATCGCGGGTGGCACCCTTCGCGATGCGTGGAAGAATCAATAAAAACAGAAATTCGCACAGGACAGCGCGCTGATTTGCCCGTGAATTCGTGGAGGGAGTGTCGGATGTCTGTTTTCTCGAACGTTACGATTAAGACGAAGATCGTGTCTTCGTTTTCCATACTGGTTATGTTCATCATCGGCTTGGGTCTTTTCAGCATAGACCGCATTTCGACGGTGAATGACGCGGGGAAGGACATCCGCGACAACTGGCTGCCGAGCGTCGGCGAGATCGCCCGGCTGACCGATTATTTCGAGTTCTATCGAATCCTGGAGTCCGCCCACATCTTCGCCCCCGACACCGCCCAGAAGGCCGAGGAGGAGAAGACCTTGGCGACGGCGCTGGAGAACTTTCAGGACGCCGCCCGCAAGTACGAGGCGATGGTGACACCCGGCTATGAGAGAGAGACGTTTCAAAAACTCATGGGCTATTGGGAGCGCTACCAAAGCCTGAGCAAGGAGAAGGTGCTTCCGCTGTCCCGCGCCGATCGCTTCGACGAGGCCGCCGCGCTCTTCCGGGGTGAATCGCGGGTCGAGTTCCGCAAGGCTCAGGCGCTGATGCGCGACCTGAGCCAGTTCAACGTCCGCAACGGCCGCCTCGCGGCCGATCAGGGCGAGGCGACCTACGGGTCGAGCAAGACCTTGCTCATCATCGCCATCGGGGTGGCGGCGGTCCTTAGCGCTCTCATGGGGTTGGCGATCGTCGCCGGCGTCTCCAAGCCGATCCAGCAGCTCACCGCGGTGATGAACCGGCTGGCGGGGCGCGAGCTGACGGTCGCCGTGGACGGCGCCCAGCGCAAGGACGAGCTGGGCGCCATGGCCCGCGCCGTCCAGGTCTTCAAGGACGGGCTGATCGAGGCGGACCGGCTGACCACCGCCCAGGCGGCGGAGCAGGCGGCCAAGCAGCGCCGGGCGGAAGCCGTCGAGCGTCTGGTGAACCGGTTCGGGGACTCCTCCGCGGCCTCCCTGCGCACGGTGGCCGCCGCCGCCTCGGAGCTGGACGCCACCGCCCACAGCATGACCTCCATGGCCGAGCGGACCAACATCCAGGCGACCGCCGTCCAGGCGGCGGCGGAGCAGACCAGCGCCAACGTCCAGACCGTCGCCTCGGCCACCGAGGAGATGGCCAGCTCGATCCGCGAGATCGCGACGCAGGTGTCGCGCTCCTCGGAGATCGCCGGTCAGGCGGTGGCGCAGGCGAACCGCACCAACGAGACGGTGCGGGGTCTGGTCGAGGCCGCGCAGAAGATCGGCGAGGTGGTCAGCCTCATCACCAACATCGCCAGCCAGACCAACCTGCTGGCGCTGAACGCGACGATCGAGGCGGCGCGAGCGGGCGAGGCCGGCAAGGGCTTCGCCGTCGTCGCCGGCGAGGTGAAGCATCTCGCCTCCCAGACCGCCAAGGCGACCGACGAGATCGCCGCCCAGATCGCCGCCATCCAGGGCGCGACCGACGGCGCGGTGCGCGACATCTCGGCCATCGGCGGCATCATCGGGCAGATCAACGACATCTCCACCGCCATCGCCGCCGCCATCGAGGAGCAGGGCGCTGCGACCAACGAGATCTCCCGCAACGTTCAGGAGGCCGCGACGGGCACCCATCAGGTCTCCGGCAGCATCACCGAGGTCACGCTGGCCGCCGGCGAGACGGGGGCGGCCGCCGGTCAGGTGATGAGCGCGTCGGGCGAGCTGGCCCGCCAGTCGGAAACGCTGCGCAAGGAGATCGAAAGCTTCCTGGCGGAGATCAAAGCCGCCTGAACGGGCAACCGGTTCGGGGAGTGGGTCGACAGGGTCCACATGCAAGAACGGCGGGCGTCCCGGGGGCGCCCGCCGTTCTCATGTTTAAAGTGATGCTCTCAGTGCGGCTTCAGCGCCTCGACCACCTGCATGTGGCCCTGCAGCGCGCCGAGGGTGAGGGCGGAGTTGCCGGCGGTGTCCATGCGGAACGGGTTGGCACCGCGCTCCACCAGCATCCGGGCCACGCGGTCGTGGCCGTTGTTGGCCGCGTACATCAGGGCCGACCAGCCGTGGCTGGCCACCCGGTCCACCGACACGCCGCGGTCGACCAGGATCTTCACCACCCCTTCATGACCGCGGGCGGCGGCGGCCATCAGGGCGGTCTTGCCGTCGTCGTTGGTGGCGTCGAGTTCGGCCCCGGCGGCGGCCAGCGCGTGGATGACCGCCTCGTGCCCGCCCCAGGCGGCGTACATCACCGCGGTGGCGCCGTCGGCGGTGCGCAGCTCCGTCTTGGCGCGGCGGTCGATCAGCAGCCGCACCGCGTCGGTCAGCCCCTGTTCCGAGGCCAGCATCAGCAGGGTCTTGCCGTTGTCCACCCGCTTGTTCGGATCGGCGCCGCCGTCCAACGCGCGTTTCAGCTCGTCGGTGCGGTGCATCAGGGCGATGGCGCCGTCACGGCTGTCCAGGCCGGGGCGGACCTCCGCCTTGGCCGGGGGCGCCGACGGGGTGCCGGACGCGGCGGCGCCCGCGGAGGCGGTGGCAGCGGTGGCGGCGGGAAGCACACGCCCTTCGCCGGCCGCCTTGATGCGGTCGCGCAGGTCGCCGGTGTTGGGGGCGACGATCAGGGCGCGCTCGTAGAAGCGCCGCGCCTCGTCCCAATTGCCGTCACGCTCCGCCAGCGAGGCCCAGCGGCGGTAAGTCTCCTCCATGGTGGTCAGGAGTTCCTGGATCTCCGGCGTCGCCGGGGCGATCTCGCGCAGCCGCGACACCGTCTCGTAGGCGTTGTTGTTCGGCGGCGTGGTCAGCAGCTTGGCGGCGATCTGCCGGCGGGCCTGATCGACCAGGGTGCGGACGCGCGGGTTCAGGCCGTTGTCGCTGGCCGAGAAGGGCGTGGACGCCGTGGGCGCCGCGGGCTGCGGCATCGCCGGGGCGGCCATCTGGGGCGCCGGCTCGTCGACCAGCGGCGGCAGGGTGGCGGAACCGGTCGGGCCTTCGCTCTGCTCCGTGCGGTATTCCGTCGCCCGCGGCTTGGGCGGCGTGGTGTTCTCCACCGCCAGCGGATCGGCCGCCGGCGGCTTCGGGGCCTGGGCCGCCGGCGTGGCGGGCGGCTGCTCCGGCTTCGCTGCCACGACCGGGGTCGGAGCCGGCGTCGGCGTCGGCGTCGTGGCCGGTGGGGCGGCCGGCGGGGCAGCCACACTGCGCGCGGCGGGCGGCGGAACGTCCGTCCTGGTCGGGGCTGTCGGCGACGGGCCGGCGACCGGCACCCCCGCCTCGGCGGGGAGGGAGGCGAGATAGGGGTTCTGCGGCCGGGCGACCGCCAGCGTGTCGGGACCGCGGCTGCCCAGGCTGGGCTCGTCCGCGAACGGCCCGAACGGAAGGTTCACCCGCTCCGTCACGAAGCCGCGGAGGTCGTGCCAGCCCTGCCGGGCGTAGTCGAGCGCCCGCTCGGGGGTGGCTCCGGGAACGGTCAGGGCCACGCCGGCCCCGGCGGCGCCGAGCAGGATGAGCGTGGTGATCGCCGCGCCGGCCAGCGCGGCGCGGCGGCGCGGGCGCTTCACGGGCAGATCGGCGACCGGGGCGCCGGCCTCCGGGATCGTCCAGCCGTCCGGCGCGTCCCAGTCGTTGGCCGGCCAGTCGTTGGCGTCGCGCTCCGCCGCCCGGCGTGGCGGCGGGGGAGCGGCGCGCGGCGGCGCGGCCACCGGCCCGGCGACGGGGCTGGCGGACGGCCCGGCGGACGGAACGGCGACGGTGGGGGTGACGGACGGGCCGGCGCCGGGCGTCATGCGGTAGATCACGCCAAGCTCGCGCACCGCCTCGGCCAGCCCGGGGCGGGCCAGGGTCCGCTCCATCTCCGGCGTGCCGCAGAGCAGGACCTGGAGGAAACGCCCGCTCGGCGTCTCGGAGCGGGTGAGGTCGATCAGGTCGGCCAGCGTCGGGGCGGCCAGCACGCCGGCGTTCTCCACAGCCAGCAGGCCGGTGCCGGCGAGGTCCAGCCGCTCCTCCAGCTCCTCGATCAGCGTGTCGAAGTCGCGGTCGCCGCTGTCCGACGGCAGGGCGGCGTCGCCGGCGGCGGACACCAGATCGTCCACCTGCGCCCCGGCGCTCGCGGCGACCGGAAGCACCAGCGCCCCGTCCGAGCCGACCTGCTCGACGAGCTGGTGGAAGACCGCTGCCCGTCCGGACCCGGCCTCGCCGACCAGCACCAGCAGCCGTTTGCGCGCCAGCAGAGCCAGGAGAAGGCCGTCGAAGACCTCTGTCTGGTCGGGGCGCAGGCCGGTGGCCTGGGGTTGGGGCTTCGCCTTCGCCGCAGAGCGATTCGAGGATGGCGTGGCTTTCGGAGCGGAACGGTCCATGGGGGCGCGCGCAATCCAATTGATGGGACGTGACACTCCTGACTCTAGTGGTCCGCCGCCGTCCTGCGACGGTGCAAAGGGACGGGACCGCCACCTCTTATGGAGGAGGCGCGCGTCGGGATGGCTGATTCGGGCGGAGCGCTGCGCTATAGGGGGGACTGCTTTTCCACCCCCTTCACTGTCCACCCGCGCTGGGAGTCCGTCATGGGCATGGGTCCGATGCGAATCGGCGTCGATCTGGGCGGCACCAAGATCGCCGCCACCCTCCTGGCTCCGGACGGGACGGAGCGGGCGCGGCATCGCGCCGCCACGCCGCGCGGCTATGCGGAGACGCTGCAGGCGCTGGCCGGCGCCGTGGCGGCGCTGGAGGAGCGGGCGGGGTGCGAGGACGCCACGGTCGGGCTGTGCCTGCCCGGCATCGTCGACGGCGCCGCCGGCACGGTGCGCGCGGTCAACCTGCCCTGGCTCGACGGCCGGCCCTTCGCCGCCGATCTGGCGCGGGCGCTGGGCCGTCCGGTGCGGATCGCCAACGACGCCAACGCCTTTGTCCTTTCGGAGGCGGTGGACGGGGCCGCCGCCGCGGCGCCGCTGGTCTTCGGGATCATCCTCGGCACCGGGGTCGGCGGCGGGATCGTCGCGGACCGGCGCATCCTGGCCGGCGCCAACGCCCTCGCCGGGGAATGGGGGCACAACCCGCTGCCCTGGCGGGTGGCGGAGGACGGCCCGCCTGTGCCCTGCGGCTGCGGGCGGGAGGGCTGCATCGAGACGCTGCTGTGCGGCGCCGGGCTGGCCCGCCTGCACCACTGGCGCACCGGGGAAGCGCTGGACCCTCCGGAGATCGCCGCCCGCGCCATGGCCGGCGACGCGCAGGCCCGGGCGACGCTGGCCCGCCACGCCGACGCGCTGGCCCGCGCGCTGGCCGCCGTCATCAACCTGCTCGACCCCGACGCGGTGGTGGTCGGCGGCGGTCTGTCGGACCTGCCGGGGCTTTATGAGGCCGTGCCGGCCCTGTGGGGGCGCTGGGCGCTGAGCCCGGCGCCGCGCACCCGCTTCCTCCGGGCGCGCCATGGCGCCGAAAGCGGTATGCGCGGCGCGGCGTGGCTTTGGCCCAAGGACTGATTCCGTCGGTCCGCGGCATGATGCCTAAGGGCAATGTCTCTAAATTGGCGCAGCTTTTGCTCTATACCCTCCGACACGGAAGGGAGAGGGCCCATGTTCGGCTTCATCACGGGGTTTCAGAAGGGGCAGCGCGGGTCTTCGCTGCAAACTGCAAATCAAAATGCCTATCGCAATATGCAGAAAGCGGCGGCGTCGCTTCCTGCGAATGGCGTACTGGCCAAACGTCAGTTGGAGGAAGCCTGCGTGCGCCTTCAGGACGCCGCCGACGACCTGGAATCGGTGCTGTCGGGGATGCCTATGCCGGCCGGCCGGGCCGACCTGAACGAGGCGATCGGCACGATCATGGAGACGTTGAGGCTCGTCGCCTCCGCCCATGCGCGGCTGGAACACCCGCAGATCCATGGCGGCGCGCTGGCCGACTGACGACGCCGGCGGGGCCTCCCATAACGCGAAAGGGCGGCTCCGCCGGGGAGCCGCCCTTTCGCGTGTCCGGAGACCCGGCCTCCGATCACTCGGAAACGGTCTGCCAGAAGAAGAACACGACGGCCAGAACCATCAGGGCGATGTCCATGGGTAACTCTCCTCGAAGCTGCGTATGAGGGTCGAAATTCTGGCGCCTCTATACGACAGTTTTGCGTGCGCGTGCAGGGGGTGTTTCACGAAAGCGCCATTTTGCCGCCGATCCAGGTCGCCCGCACCCGCAGCCGCTCGTCGAGATGCACGAGGTCGGCGGCCAGACCGGGCCGGATGCGGCCGCGCCGTCCCGCCATGCCCATGAAGTCGGCGGGATAGGCGGCGGCCATGCGCAGCGCCTCGTCCAGCGGGATGCCGACCCGCTCCACGGCGTTGCGCACCGCCGTCGCCATGTCCAGGGCCGACCCGGCCAGCGTGCCGTCGGCGGTGACACAACGCCCGTCCTCCACCCGGATGTCCTCGCCGTAGAGCTGGAAGCTGCCGGCCAAGTGAGGGGCGGGCGCACCGACCGGGGGCATCGCGTCGGTCACCAGGAACAGCCGGCCACGGGCCTTCGCCTTCCAGGCCAGCCGGACGGAGGCGTCGTGGACGTGGTGCCCGTCGACGATGATCCCGCACCAGACCGCGTCGTCCTCCAGCGCGGCCCCGACCATGCCGGGTTCGCGCGAGCCGAGCGGGCTCATGGCGTTGAACAGGTGGGTCACCCCGGTGATGCCGGCGGCGAAGCCGGCTTTGGCCTGCGTCCAGCTGGCGGCGCTGTGGCCGGCGGCGATGCGCAGGCCGGCGGCGGCCAGCCGGCGGACCGGCTCTGGCGGAACCGCTTCCGGCGCCAGCGTGACCAGCGCCGGCAGGCCGGAGAGGCCGCCGAGCAGGGCGAGGTCGTCGGCGTCGGGGGGCGCGATGAAGCGCGCGTCATGGACGCCGCGGCGCTCCGGCGCGATGTGCGGGCCTTCCAGATGGATGCCGAGCACGCCGGGCATCCCCTCCGCCATGGCGGCGCGCACCGCAGCGACGGCGGCGGCGCGCTTTTCCGCCGAATCGGTGATGAGGGTGGGCAGCAGGCCGGTGGTGCCGAAGCGGCGGTGCGCCTCGGCGATGCGGCGCAGCGTCGGCAGGTCGGGCGTGTCGTTGAACAGCGCACCGCCGCCGCCGTTCACCTGGAGGTCGATGAAGCCGGGGGCGAGGACGCCGCCGCCCAGGTCCGTCACCGCGGCCTCGGCCGGGATCGCCTCGGGCGCGATGATGGCGGTGATGGCCGGGCCGTCGATCAGCAGGGCGGCGCCCGCCAGCACCGAATCGCCGGTGTGGAGCGTGGCGTTGACCAGAGCCTTGAGCGGCCGGTCGGCGGCGGGGCTGTGTGCGTGATTCAAGTCGGCACCCGGTGGGCTGCGGCGGGGGAATAGGCGATGGGCCGACAGGAAAACCCGGCGGGCCCCGCGGCGCAAGGGGGCGTCGCACGGCAAAACCCCGCGCTCTGTGCGGATTATGCCGCTGGATTTGTTGGGGTATGGTGTTTGTTAGGGATTGCCAGAAGGGACAGGTTTCTGGCAGAAAAAAGGCCGCTGACGAACAGCGGCCTGAGTTTAGGGAGGAAACGCCCAAGAAGGGCGAAGCAGCAATCTCTTGCTGCGCTGCAAAATTAACAAAGATCTCAGGTGGGTGAAAACCCCGAAGCAATGGCCCCCTGCGGGGCCGTTGCTTTTTCCGGGGTCGCTGTGACCGGAGAGTCACAATCGTATCGGGTGCGATAACATCGTTGATTGACGCATCCGGACCCCAAGGCGCGCTTTCCCGTTGTTCCGATCGTGCGCCGGTGCGACCGCGCCCGCCGACGATGCCTGCCGACGATGAGGAGAGCCGACCGTGACCAATCAGCCGTCCCCCGCTTCCAGCGCAGGCAAGCCGTCGGCGCTCGTCCGGTTCGACGCCTTCGCGGCGATGCTGGGCGACCGGCGGCCCGCCGTCTTCCTCGACTATGACGGGACCCTGACGCCCATCGTGGAGCGGCCCGATCTGGCGATCCTCGACGACTCCGTGCGCGCGGTGATCCGGCGGTTGGCCGGGCTGTGCCCGGTGGCGGTGGTCAGCGGGCGGGACCTCGACGACGTGGCCCGCCATGTCGGGATCGACAACCTGATCTACGCCGGCAGCCACGGCTTCGACATCCGCGGTCCCGGCCTGCGCACGCAGATCGGCGAGGAGTATCTGGGCGACCTCGACGCCGCGGAGACGGACCTGCGGCGGCGCCTGAACGGCGTCGAGGGCGCGCTGGTCGAGCGCAAGCGCTTCGCCATCGCCATCCACACCCGGCGGGTCGCCGCGGAGCGCAAGGCGCCGGTCGGCGACGTGGTGCGGGAGGTCGCGGCGGCCTTTCCGAACCTGCGCGTCACCGGCGGCAAGGAGATCCACGAGTTGCGGCCCAACGTCCCCTGGGACAAGGGCAAGGCGGTGCTCTCGCTGCTCGACACCCTGGATCTGGCAGGGCCGGAGACGCTGCCGCTCTATCTCGGCGACGACGAGACGGACGAGGACGCCTTCCGCGCCCTGGCGGCGCGTGGAGAGGGGCGTGGCGCCGGCATCCGCGTCATGGACCCGCCGGCCCCCAGCGCCGCCGCATGGAGCCTGAAGGACCCGGCGGAGGCCGGCGCCTTCCTCGACCGTCTGGCCGGCTGGCTGGCTGAGGGCTGAACGAGCCGGCGCTCCCTGTCGCATTTCCACCAAAAAAGGGGTAGGGTGGTCGCCGATCAATCGAGGGTCCCCACCATGGACATCAGCGCGCCCGGCGCACCGCGGATGCCGTCCCTGCCCGATGCTCAGGCCTCCGCCCTGGCGGGGCTTCAGGGCGCCCAGTCCCGCGCTGACGAGGCCGGGGCGCAACTCGCCGCCGGCAACCTCGACCCGGCGGTGGTGGTCAGCCTGTCCTCGGCCCAGACCGACTTTGCCGCCAACGTCAAGGTGATGCAGGCCGCGCAGGAGAACACCAAGCGCGTCCTCGACATGCTGGTGTAAGTCTTCACACCGCCAGCCCTCACACCGCCAGCCCTCATACCGCCAGATAGGCCCGGCGCACCGTTTCATCCTCCAGCAGCGTCCGCATCGGACCTTCGAAGCGGATCTGCCCCTTCTCGATGACGCTCGCGCGGTCGGCGACCGCGGCGGCGAAGGCAAGATTCTGTTCGGACACGAGGATCGACAGCCCCTCGGCCTTCAGGGCGCGCAGGGCGTCGGCCATCTGCTGCACAATGCGCGGGGCCAGCCCCTCGGATGGCTCGTCGAGCAGCAGGAGCGACGGGTTGCCCATCAGCGTGCGGGCGAGCGTCAGCATCTGCTGCTCCCCGCCGCTCATCCGCCCGCCGCGGCGGCCCCGCATCTCGGCGAGGTTGGGGAAGAGGGCGTAGAGCCGCTCCGGCGTCCAGTGGGGCGCGCCGTCGCGGGGCGGCTGGCGGCCGACCTCCAGATTTTCCTCCACCGTCAGGTCGGTGAAGACGCGGCGGTCCTCCGGCACGTAGCCGAGGCCGAGCCGCGCGATGCGGTGCGGCGGCAGGCCCGAGACGTCGCGCCCGTCGAAGGCCACCGCGCCGGACCGCCGGTCGAGAAGGCCCATGATCGCCTTCATCGTCGTCGTCTTGCCGGCGCCGTTGCGGCCCATCAGGGCGACCACCTCGCCCCGGCCCACCGCCAGATCGACTCCGGTCAGGATGTGGGCGCGCCCGTACCAGGCCTGAAGCCCGCGGACTTCTCAGAAGCGGCGGGACGGTCATGCGGCACCTCCCAGATAGACGGCCTGCACCTTCGGGTCGGCGCGCACGGCGTCGGGCGTGCCCTCGGCGATCAACTGGCCGCGGTCGAGCACGATGATGCGGGTGGCGTGGCCGAACACGACGTCCATGTCATGCTCCGTGAACAGGACGGCGAGGCCGCGCTCGCGGACGAGGGAGGAGGTCAGCGCCATCAGTTCCTGCCGCTCGCCGGGGGCCATGCCGGCGGTGGGTTCGTCCATCAGCAGGATTTTCGGGTCGCCGGCCAGCGCCATGGCGAGTTCGACGCGCTTCAGGTCGCCATAGGCCAACACGCCGCATGGGCGCTCCGCCTGGGCGCCCATGCCGACGCGCTCCAGCAGGGCCATCGCCTCGTCGCGGAAGCCGGAGGCGGCCGGGGTCCACAGCCCGAACAGGCGCCGATGGACGGAGAGCAGGACCATCTGCACGTTCTCGCGCACCGTCATCGAGGCAAAGGTGGCGGTGATCTGGAAGGTGCGCCCGACGCCCATCCGCCAGATGCGCCGCGGCGGCAGGCCGATGATGTCCACCCCGTCGAGCCGCACCGTGCCCGCGTCGGGCCGCAACTGGCCGTTCAGCAGGTTGAAGCAGGTCGTTTTGCCGGCGCCGTTCGGCCCGATCAGCGCCAGCACCTCCCCGGCGTCCAGCGCGAAGGACACGCCGCGCACGGCCTGCACGCCGCCGAAGGCGCGCTGGAGATTTTCGACGGCGAGGCGGCGGCTCATGAGTCCCTCCCGCGGGTCCACAGGTCGCGGACGAAGCCGGCGACACCCTTGGGAAAGGCCAGAACCAGCACCAGAATGACGGCGCCCAGAACCAGCCGCCACCAGTCGGTCCGGCTCATCGCCTCGGTCTCCAGCAGGTGGAACAGGGCCGCCCCCGCCACCGGGCCGCTCAGCGTCTGGATGCCGCCCATCAGCACCATGACCAGAGCGTCCACCGACACCGGCACGGCCATCAGGGTGGGGAAGACGCTGCCCTTGGCGAAGGCGTAGAGCCCACCGGCCAGACCGGCGACGGAGCCGGCCAGGGCGAAGCTCAGCCACTGGTGCCGCCGGACGTCGATGCCCACCAACTCGGCGCGCAGCGCGGAGTCGCGCCCGGCGCGCAGCGTGTAGCCGAAGGGCGCGAAGGCGGCGCGGCGCAGCAGCAGCAGCGCGCCGCCGGCCAGCGCCAGCGTCAGCCAGTAATAGGCCGCCTTGCCGGCCGCCCAGTCCGGCGGCCAGACGCCGAGGATGCCATTGTCGCCGCCGGTGACGCCGTACCACTGGAAAGTCACCGACCAGACGATCTGCGCGAAGGCCAGGGTGAGCATGGCGAAATACAGCCCCGACCGCCGCACGCAGAACCAGCCGGCGGCCAGCGCGCCCAGCCCGGCGAGCAGCGGGGCGGCGGCCAGCGCCAGCGGCATGGGGGCGGCGAGATGCTTGACCAGCAGGGCCGCGCCGTAGGCGCCCAGCCCGAAATAGGCGGCGTGCCCGAAGGAGACGAGGCCGCCCAGCCCGATCAGCAGATGCAGGCTGGCCGCCAGCAGCGCCAGGATCACCACCTCGGTCAGCACAATCAGCGCGTAGTCGCCGGCGACCAGCGGCACCGCCGCCAGCAGGGCGAGCAGCAGGGCGGGCGCCCAGCGCGCCACTCCGGTCGCGGCGCTCAGCGGCGGGCCGGGGCTGGCGGCGGTGGGCGGCGCGTCCTCGGCGCGGCCGAGCAGCCCGTAGGGACGGATGACCAGCACCACCGCCATGAACAGGAAGACCAGGACCAGCGTGATTTGCGGGAAGACCAGGATGCCGAAGGCCTGCAACTGCCCGATCAGCAGCGAGGCGATGAAGGCGCCGGTCAGGCTGCCCATGCCGCCGACCACGACGACGACGAAGGCCTCGACGACGATGGCCATGTCCATGTGCAGGTTCACCGCCTCGCGCGGGACCTGGAGCGCGCCGCCGAGCCCGGCCAGGGCCGACCCCAGGAACAGCACCCCGGTGAACAGCCGCGCCGGATCGACGCCGAGCGCCGAGGCCATGTCGCGGTCCTGGGTCGCCGCGCGGACCAGCGTGCCCCAGCGCGTGCGGTTGAACAGCAGCCAGAGCAACCCCAGCACCAGCGGCCCCAGCCCGATCAGCACGAGGTCGTAGAGCGGGAAGGGCTGGTCCAGGATGTCCACGGAGCCGCGCAGCCCCGGCGCCCGGCGTCCAAGCAGATCCTCCGACCCCCAGATCCACGAGGCGGCGTCCTGCACCACCAGCACCACGCCGAAGGTGGCGAGCAGCTGGAACAGCTCCGGCGAGCGGTAGAGGCGGCGCAGCAGCCCGACCTCCATCAGCGCGCCGAGCAGCCCGCCCGCCAGCGCTGCTGCAGCCACCGCGCCCCAGAAGCCCAGCGGCGTGGTCCCCCAGCGCTCCACCAGCGTCCAGCCGAGATAGGCGCCGAGCATGTAGAAGGAGCCGTGCGCGAAATTCACGATCCGCGTCACGCCGAACACGATGGTCAGCCCGGACGACACCAGGAACAGCGTCGCCGCCGTGGCGAGGCCGCTGAGGAATTGCACGAGGTAGAAGGACATCGGCTCTTTTCGGCAGTCTGCGGGGGAGCGAGGGCTTGCCCCCTCCCTAACCCTCCCCCGCTCTCGGCGGACCTTTGGTCCGCCTGCCGCGTCAGCGCAAACCAAAGGTTTGCGCGGGAGCTCCGCAGGGGAGGGGATCAAGCTCCCTCTCCTGCGAAGCGGGGGAGGGAAGGGGCCCGCGGCGAAGGCGCGGGAAGGGTGGGGGCAAGACTCCGTCCCTTACTCCGGACGCATCTTGCGGACCGCCTCGTCGGACGGCAGATAGTCCGCGCCGTCGGCGTAGCGCCAGCCGGTCATCACGCCCTGGCCGTCCTTCACCGTGGTCTTGCCGACATAGGCGCCCATCGTCGCCTGATGGTCGAGCGCGCGGAAGGTGATCGGGCCGAAGGGGCTGGACAGGGCCAACCCGGACAGGGCGTCCACGACCTTTTCGGCGTCGGTGGAGCCGGCCTTTTCCACGGCGGCGGCGATGGCCTTGAAGGTGGCGTAGCCGACGACCGAGCCCTGGCGCGGCGGTTCGTTGAAGCGCTTCACATAGGCCTCGCGGAAGGCCTTGTGCTCCGGCGTGTCGATCTGCTCCTGCGGGTAGCCGGTGACGATCCAGCCCTCCGGCGCCTCGTCCTTCATCGGATCGAGATATTCCGGCTCGCCGGTCAGCAGGCTGACGACGGTGCGGTTGCGGAACAGGCCGCGCCCCTCGCCCTCGCGCACGAACTTGGCGAGGTCGGCGCCGAAGGTGACGTTGAAGATGGCGTCGGGCTTGGCCGCGGCCAGCGCCTGCACGGTCGGCCCGGCCTCCAGCTTGCCCTGGGCCGGCCACTGCTCGGCGACGAACTCGACGTCCGGGCGCTTTTCCGACAGGAGCTGGCGGAACCACTGCACCGCCGACTGGCCGTACTCGTAGTTGGGGGCGACGGTGGCCCAGCGCTTGGCCGGCAGCTTCGCCGCCTCCTCCACCAGCATGGCCGCCTGCATGTAGGTGCTGGGGCGCAGGCGGAAGGTGTAGCGGTTGCCCTTGGTCCAGGTGATGGCGTCGGTCAGCGGCTCCGCCGCCACGAAGGGCAGCTTGTTGCGCGCGGCGAAGTCGGCCACGGCCAGCCCGACGTGGGAGAAGTAGGTGCCGGCCAGCAGCTCGACCTTCTCGTTCGACAGCAGCTCCTGCGCGACGCGCACGGCGTCGTCGGGCTTGCCGGCGTCGTCGCGGGAGACGACCTCCAGCTTGCGCCCGCCGAGCAGGCCGCCCGCTGCGTTCACCTCCTCCACCGCGAGCTGCCAGCCCTGGCGGTAGGGGATCGTGAAGGCCGGCAGGCCGGTGTAGCTGTTGATCTCGCCGACGCGGATCGGCTGGCTTCCCGCCTGGGCGTGGGATGCCGACGGCGCGGCGACGCAAAGGGCGGCGGCGAGGGCGGCGGCGCCCGGTGCGAGCAGGAAATGGCGGCGGTTCATGGTCGGCGGTATCCCGGCGCGGTTGGCGGCTGCCCGAACGCATGGAACGGCAGCGTGAACGCAATGTCTGCGTTCATAGCAAACCCACCGCAAAAGTCACCGTTCCGTTGCGCCGCACCACGCCGGTTTTCCGCGGGCCGGTGCCGGAACCGCCGGCGTCACATCAGGCGGGACAGGAGCAGGAGGAACGTCGTCTGCTCCTCCGGGGTCAGCGGGTCCAGCGTGCGGGTGTGCGCCCGGGTGGCGTTTTCCAGCAGGGCGTTGACCAGCGACTGGCCGGCGCGGGTCAGGCTGACGCTGGTGCGCCGCCGGTCCTGCGGATCCGGCTGGCGTTCCACCAGATTGCGCTCCACGAGGCGCAGGATCACGCCCTGGGTGGTCGCCGGGTCCATGAAGGTCAGCCGGCCGAGCTGGTTCTGCGACAGCGACCCTTCGGCCCGCAGCGTGACCAGCGCTCCCCACTGGGTGGGGGTGAGCTGGGAATCGCCGATCATGTCCATGAAGATGGAGGACGCGCGCTGGTGGGCCCGGCGAAGGCGATAGTGGACCTGCCCGGTCAGCAGGTAATCGTCGGTCGGAGGATGGGCGATCTGATCCATGGGCGCACACGAGCGTTGCGGAGCCGGACCGTTTCCGGTTGCGGCGGGTGTCGGCGGAACACCGTGCGACAGGTTCGGCAGCCATCCCGGGGAATGTTCCCGGGCCTTCGCCAAATGCAGCAGGCTTCGCTTTGAAGCCTAGGGGTGGATGTCGCAATAGGCAACGCTCGCCGCTGCGGCATACGGCCACAGTCGAGGCCCTGTCACTATTTGAAATGCAAAGCACTCGCGAACGAAGATGAGGCGTGCGTTTCAGGAATCTTACCGGGGGACTGGGCGGCAATCTGCATATGCGGGTGTGTTTTGGTCCTACCAGACGCTTGTCCGCATTTCGATTATGGGTTTTGTTTCGGCGGATAGGTGTTCGGCGGCGGAGTCCTTTCGCGATCGGACTTCGGAAGGTCGCCATCCGGTGGCGGAACGCTTCCGGGCGTGTAGGGCGGCATCACGACGTCGTCTCCGGGATGGCGGGGCGATTTGGGCGGCGACGGTGTGGTCGGTTGTGTGGTCGGGGGGCTGGTCATGCTGGGCGCCTTCTGATGAATTCCTTTGACGCGGCTCTCGGACCGCCCTTGCGTGAACGGCCGCCGCTGCCGGCTGGTTCCCGCGGAGGCGGGCCCGTCGTTTCGCGGTCGTATGACCTTAGCTCTAATGATGCGGGCGTATGGCAATAGAGCGCCCGTCTGACGCAAGTCTTGTTGCGCCAACAACACAGGCGCGGGCAAAAACCACGGCCGAACGGCTTCACTGTTGCACGGACATCACGCTATGAGTTGTCTTTGCAGCGACTGTCCGCTTCTGCCGGAGCGGCGAATGCACATTCCGAGGCCATTCGGCCGCCCGATACGAGCCACTGATTTCAGCCTAGCGCGGTGACCCATGAAGCCCAGCTCCCTGTCCTTCCTCGCCCTCGCGCTCGCGTCCACCGTGCTGACGGCGCTGCCCGCGGCCACGCCGGTGAGCGCCCAGGAACTGCAGCCCGGTGAATCCGTGCTGGAGCGCCGCCGTCCGGAGGTCGAGCAGCTCGGCATCCGCGCCGGATCGTTCCGTATCCTGCCGCGCATCGAGACCGGCCTGACCTATGAAAGCAACGTCTTCGCGACCGAGAACGACACCCGCGACGACTTCATCTGGGTCACCCAGCCGCGCGTCGACGTGCGTTCGGATTTCAACAACCACGCCCTGAACTTCTCGGCCTCCGGCAACATCGGCCGCTTCTTCGACTACTCGTCGGAGAACTACGCCGATTACCGGGCCCAGGTGGACGGCCGCTACGACATCACCCGCGACAGCTCGGTCAGCGGCCTGCTGTTCAGCCGCCGCGACCATGAGGGGCGGTCCGACCCGAACTTCGACGTGTCGCTGGGCACCGGCACCGTGGTGCCGCGCTTCGCGGAGCCGGTGAACTACTTCACCCACGGCGGCGAGGCGTCGTTCAACCAGCGCTTCAACCGCCTGCGCCTGCGCGTGACCGGCGGCGCCCAGTACACCTCCTACCAGGACGCCGAACTGACCAACGGGCGGTCGGAGTCTCAGGAGGACCGCGACCGCTGGAGCTACACGGGCACCGCCCGCGCCGGCTACGAGTTCATCCAGGGCTACGAGGCCTTCGTCCAGGGGTCCTACAACTGGACCCGGTACCGGCTGACCCCGGATTTTGGCGGCGTCAACCGCGACTCGGACGGCTACGAGGTCGTCGGCGGCCTGTCCACCGACCTGACCGGCCTGATCAACGGCGAGATCTATGCCGGTTATCTGAGCCGGACCTACGACGATCCGACGCTGAAGGATTTCGGTGGTCTGGCCCTGGGCGGCCGCCTGAACTGGTCGGTGACCCAGCTCACCTCGGTCACCGGCTCGCTCAGCCGTCAGGTCCGCGAATCGACCTACGCCCGCGGCAGCCAGATCGCGTCGAGCTACAACCGCACCGTCGCCGCCGTCGGCGTGGACCACGAGCTTCTGCGCACCTTGCTGCTGAACGCCCGCGTCCAGTGGCGCCAGGACGACTTCAACGGCGTGGACCGCACCGACGACGTTTACACGCTGGGGGCCGGCGCCAGCTACCAGCTCAGCCGCTATGTCTTCGTGAATGGTGGTTATACTTACGAAAAGCGTAACTCGAACCTCAGTGGCTTCGATTATTCCGACAATCTGGTCTATCTGCGCGTCGGCGCCCAGATGTAAGCGGGTTGTTCAAGGCATAATGAGGGGGGCGTCCATCGGCCGATGGGCGCCCCTTTTGCATTTCCGCCTATACGGTGACGCGAATCCTTTTCCTCCGTTGGCGTTACTTCCTCTCCACTTTTTCCCAAGCGCGTGTGAGTTGCTAGTCTCCCTCCGTGACCGCTCAGGGTTTGGCCGCTTCGTCCGCGGAGCGCGGGCCCGATGTCCTCACGAGCTATGGAGAAGGGTTAGGGATGAATTGACGTAACGTGTTCCGCGCGCTCGGAATGACCGTGGTCGCCGCCGCGATGGTCGGCTGCGCCGGTGGCCAGGATGCCCCTCTCGAACCGCCCGGCGTCGCCCAGATGACGGACTACCGCCTGGGGGCCGGCGACGCGCTGCGCGTCATCGTCTTCGGCGAGGAGCAGCTATCCGGCGAGTTCCGCGTCGACGGGTCGGGCAAGGTCGCCATGCCGTTGATCGGCGAGGTGACGGCCCGCGGCCATACCCCGCGCGAGCTGGAGGCCGACATTTCCAAGCGCCTGTCGCAGGGCTACGTCCGCGACGCCAAGGTCAGCGTCGAGGTGCTGAACCACCGGCCCTTCTTCATCCTGGGCGAGGTCCGCAACCCCGGCCAGTACCAGTACGTCAACGGCATGACCGCCCTGTCGGCGGTGGCGATGGCCGGCGGCTACACCTACCGCGCCAAGGAGGACTACGTCCTGATCACCCGCGGGGCCGATCCCAAGAAAGAGCTGCGCCGCGCCCCGATCACCACTCCGGTGATGCCCGACGACGTGCTGCGCGTGCCGGAGCGTTATTTCTGATCGGCGCCGGGTTCCGAACACTCGCCAGACGGCTCATTCGTTTCGGAAGACTGGGGCAGGCGCCCCGCCAGCATTCGACGCCATGACGATGTCCCTCTTCCCACGCGGAAGAGGGACATTTTTTTGCGCAGCCTCCATCCGCCGACGTTCGCCGTCGCTTCAGCCGTCGTCGCGGACCCCCTCGCCGTAGGGGAGGTCGCCCTTGCGGAAGGCGTCGGCGCCCTTGGAGTGGCCCGAGGGTGCGCGGGCGTCGGGAGGAGCCGGATCGTGGGCGCTGGCGGCGGGGGGCGGCCGGGTGCCCGCAGCCTCGTCGTCGGTGCCCAGCGGGGCCGCGGCGGGGTCGGAGGCGGGGATCTTGTCGCCGGTCAGCCCCTTGTCGATGGCGTCGCGCAGCCGCTGCGCCCCGGCATTGGGGGTATCGGGTTTGTCCATGAGGGAACCTGGGTCGGTTGCGGGAAGGGATCGTCCCTTCTCCCAACCGGTCCGCGGAGGCGCGGTTCCCCCGGAACGAGGGCCCAGGGCCGCGTCAGGAGCGCAGGGCGTCTTGGTCCGCCTCGTCCAGGCTGTCGAGCCAATCATCCATGGAGATCATCGGCGGCTCGTCTCCGGCCCGCCGGGCGGCCTCCACCAGTTCGGTGTCGGCGGTGTTGGAATGAACGATGAACCACAGCATCAGCCGATTCGCGTCGTCACCGGTTGGCGGATGGCCGCGCGTGGCGGCGTCCAGTAGGGCATCGATGATGGCGAGGTAGTTGCGGTGGGCCTGCTCGTGCCGGTCCCGCCGATCGGCGGCCAGGACGGCCATCTCCGCTGCCTCCGTGGCGAAATGCTCGGCCACCTCGTGCCGCAGCGCGGTCAACTCCGCGAGTCCGAGCGGGCCGCCTGCGTTCATCGCTGAAAGGAGGTCGAGAATGGCGCCATGCTCCGCGTCGATGACGCCGGAGCCGGTTGGGATGAGGGAATTGGCGGTGCGGTGGTGCGGCATGATGGGCGTGATTGTGAGGACCGATCCGGCGACAGAGAGGTGCGGGGGGGTTGCGGGGCTGGAGCCGTTTCCGGAAGTGCTCCTTTGAATCGGTGGGCTTCAGGCGGGCTTCTCAACGGGTGGAGTTTATCAGGAATTGCAACGGCGTTCACAGCGTCAAAGCCGCGGCCGGACGTTTCGATGGGCATAGAAAGCCCGGACGGGACCCAATGATTGCCGTGCCTGGCCAAGGGGCAATCCGAAGCGCGACGTCCGCGCGAAAATTTCTCTTTTGAGTGGATGATTGTGCGAATTAGATTGTTTCGGATCGAAATCGCAAGACGTGGATCAATCCCAAGTCCGGAAAATGAAAATTTCCGCAGGAAAAATTGAAGGAAGAGACTATCAATGGATAGGAATGAAATTATAAGATCAATGATAAATACAAGTGGCCTCGGCTTGGAGATAGGGGCAAGTTATAATCCGGTCATGCCTAAAAGAGATGGCTACAACATACGCATTGCTGATTATGCAGGCCACGACTATTTACGAAAACTGCATAATTTAAGCTCTGATCACATCGAGGATGTGGACTATGTGACAAATGGCGGTCCGGTATCGAAGGCCGTCGAGGATGAGAACTGCTTCGATTACATCGTCGCATCCCACATGATTGAGCATTGTGTGGACTTCATTGGGTTCTTGAAAGATTGCGAGACGCTGTTAAAGCCTGATGGCGCCCTGGTTTTGGTCGTCCCCGATAAAAGAAATTGCTTCGATGTCTTTCAGTCCCTCTCAAGTGTGGGGGAGATGCTGGACATTCATCAAAAGCTGCCGAGAAAGCATGCTTCCGGGAAGCTTTTTGATCATCTTGCCTATGCGGGCGGGCGAAACGGCCATATCGTTTGGCCGCATGGCTGTCCGGTCGAGCTGGGTTTTGTTCACAGCCTTCCGGAGGCTCTCGCCGCATTTCAGCTGGCGGAAGCCAGTGACGAGTATCGCGACTGCCATTCATGGCGCTTTACGCCAAGCAGCTTCCGTCTGATCGTCAATGATCTCCATGAAATCGGGTCAGTAAGACTCAAGGAAAAGGGCTTCCGGGAGGGAAATGGCCCGGAATTTTATGTCAGCTTAAGTTTCGATGGACAAGGAGTTCCGGTCTCCAGAATTGATTTGGCCAAAAACATAATAAGGGAAATATCCGAGATCATTGTTAACTGAGAGGAATATGGAGAACAGAAGAGAGAGTTTTTCGGCGCGCGCGAAATTCTGCGCCAACGCTGACGGCATCGAGTTGTCCCGAATTCCCAGAAAGGAGGCGGAGAGAAGGGTTTGGATTCAACACGACGCTGCACCACAGCCGGCCTTAGACGCTGGCGGCAGACCTGCAGGGCGCCGATAGGGTTGAGGCCGCCCGGAGGCGGCCTCCAACCACTGGAATTCTATGGTGCCGGTTGCAGGGCTCGAACCCGCGACCTTCGGTTTACAAAACCGCTGCTCTACCAACTGAGCTAAACCGGCGCGCCGCCCGGCCAAACCGCGGCGGGCGCTTACACTAGCGTCCCGCGCGGTCCGCGGCAAGCCTCACCTGAGCGGCGCGAACGGCGATGCGTCAGCGCAGCCGGGCGACCTCGTAGAGGGCGACGGCGGCGGCGTTGGACACGTTGAGGCTGCCGACCGGCCCCTGGGTCGGCAGGCGGGCGATGACGTCGCAGCGCTCCATGGTCAGGCGGCGCAGTCCGGCGCCCTCCGCTCCCAGCACCAGCGCGGTGCGGCCGGTCAGGTTGCACTGGGCGAGCGTGCTCGTCCCCGACTCGGCGAGGCCGACGGTCCAGAAGCCGGCCTGCTGAAGGTCGGCCAGCGCGCGGGCGAGGTTGGTGACGCGGACCAGCGGCACCGACTCCAGCGCGCCCGAGGCGCTCTTGGCGAGCACGCCGGTGGTCTCCGGGGCGTTGCGCTCGGTCACCACCACCGCCTTGGCGCCGAAGGCCGAGGCGGAGCGCAGGATCGCCCCGACGTTGTGCGGGTCGGTCACCTGGTCGAGGACGACGATGAGCGCCGACGGCTCCGAATCGGCCTCCGCGCAGATGTCCTCGATGCCGATCTCGTCCAGCGGGGCGACATCCACCGCCACGCCCTGATGCACGGCGCCCGGCGGCAGCATGCGGTCCAGGTCGTTGCGGTCGGCCGGCATCAGGTTCGGCCGCAGCAGCCCGCGGGCCTTGGCCTGGGCCAGCACCGGCTCCAGGGCGGCGCGGCCCGCTTCCGTGGCAATCAGGCGGTGGATGCGCCGTTCCGGATTCAGCCACGCCGCCGACACCGGGTGCAGGCCGTAGAGCAGGACGCCCTGCGCGCCCCGCCCGGAGGGGCGGTCGCCGCGCGACTCGCGGTTGGATGCGGGATGGCTCTTGGCCGGGGCAGGGGGCTGGCCGTGGGGCGCGGATGGCTTCTTCGAACGGGTCATGGTGTCCGGCTGGAGGGGGCAGGGCTAAGCCCGCCGCGGTTATTCACAGTTTTCTGGTTTGGACTGCTTCAGACGTGTTGACAAGGCCTGAAAAATTCTCATAGTGCCGAACTCCGCGGCGGGCATGTCCCGCAGCGGGCCTGAGGAAGGGTGGCCGAGTGGTTAAAGGCAGCAGACTGTAAATCTGCCCGCGTAAGCGTACGCTGGTTCAAATCCAGCCCCTTCCACCACTACATTCCACGGCTTGTCCGTGATCGCGTTTCCCGGTCGATAGCGCCGGGCGGGGCATGGCGGGTGTAGCTCAATGGTAGAGCAGAAGCCTTCCAAGCTTACGACGGGGGTTCGATTCCCCTCACCCGCTCCAATCCCCCCGCGCTAAGGGAAATGTCGGTCTCGGCCGGGCCATTGTGTGCGTCCGGAACGTCGGGAACGAAAGACCAAAGCGATGGCGAAGGCAAAGTTTGAGCGGAACAAGCCGCACTGCAACATTGGCACGATCGGCCACGTCGACCACGGCAAGACGTCGCTGACGGCGGCGATCACGAAGGTGCTGGCCGAGAGCGGCGGCGCGACCTTCACCGCCTACGACCAGATCGACAAGGCGCCGGAAGAGAAGGCTCGTGGCATCACGATCTCGACCGCCCACGTCGAGTACGAGACGACCAACCGCCACTACGCCCACGTCGATTGCCCGGGCCACGCCGACTACGTGAAGAACATGATCACGGGCGCCGCGCAGATGGACGGCGCGATCCTGGTCGTGTCGGCCGCCGACGGCCCGATGCCGCAGACCCGCGAGCACATCCTGCTGGCCCGCCAGGTCGGCGTGCCGGCGCTGGTGGTGTTCATGAACAAGGTCGACATGGTCGACGATCCGGAGCTGCTCGAGCTGGTCGAGATGGAGGTGCGCGAGCTGCTGTCCTCCTACCAGTTCCCGGGCGACGACATTCCGATCGTCAAGGGCTCGGCGCTGTGCGCGCTGGAGGACCGTTCGCCGGAGATCGGCCGTGACGCGATCCTCAAGCTGATGGCCGAGGTCGACCAGTACATCCCGCAGCCGGAGCGTCCGAAGGACCGTCCGTTCCTGATGCCGATCGAGGACGTGTTCTCGATCTCGGGCCGCGGCACCGTGGTGACCGGCCGCGTCGAGCGCGGCATCGTCAAGGTCGGCGAGGAAGTCGAGATCGTCGGTCTGAAGACCACGGTCAAGACCACCGTGACCGGTGTGGAGATGTTCCGCAAGCTGCTCGAACTCGGGTGAGGCCGGTGACAACATCGGCGCGCTGCTGCGCGGCACGAAGCGTGAGGACGTCGAGCGCGGCCAGGTTCTGGCCAAGCCGGGCAGCATCACGCCGCACACCACCTTCAAGGCCGAGGCCTACATCCTGACGAAGGAAGAGGGTGGCCGTCACACGCCGTTCTTCACCAACTACCGTCCGCAGTTCTACTTCCGCACGACCGACGTGACGGGCATGGTGAAGCTGCCGGAAGGCACCGAGATGGTGATGCCGGGCGACAACATCTCCATGGAAGTCGAGCTGATCGCTCCGATCGCCATGGACGAGGGCCTGCGCTTCGCCATCCGCGAGGGTGGCCGCACGGTCGGCGCCGGCGTCGTCGCCTCGATCATCAAGTAAGTTGAAGGAGTCGATCCCGCCGCCGTTCCATCCGTGGTTCGGCGACGGGATCGGTCCCTGTCGATTTCGGCATGCCGGCCGATAAAAAGGCTAGCAAGCCACGCGGCTATGCGCTATAAGCTCCGCTCCCCGCCGGGGGTAGAGCCTGCGGCGATAGGAGTGTAGCTCAATTGGTAGAGCACCGGTCTCCAAAACCGGGGGCTGGGGGTTCGAGCCCCTCCACTCCTGCCACGCCGTACCGAACCAGAACGGGCCGCTGACCGCGCCCTACACGTCGCACCGGAGCCCGCACGGTCTACGATGGCTAAAGTGAACCCCGCAGAATTCGCGCGCGACGTCCGCCGCGAGGTGGCCAAGGTCACCTGGCCGACCCGCAAGGAAACCGGCGTGACGACCGCCATGGTGTTCGTCATGGTGGTGCTGGCTTCGCTGTTCTTCCTCGTCGTGGATCAGGTGCTGGCCTTCGCCGTCCGTATGATCCTTGGGCTGGGAGCCTGATCGCCATGGCCGCGCGCTGGTACGTCGTTCACGTCTATTCGGGCTTCGAAAAGAAGGTTTCCCAGGCCATCCGCGAAAAGGCGGCTCAGAAGGGTCTGGAAGACAAGTTCGAAGAGATCCTGGTGCCGACCGAGGAAGTGGTCGAGGTGCGCCGGGGTTCCAAGATCAACACCGAGCGGAAGTTCTTCCCCGGCTACGTCCTCATCAAGATGGATTTGACGGACGAGTCCTGGCATCTCGTGAAGAACACGCCGAAGGTCACCGGCTTCCTGGGCGGGGGCGGCAAGCCGCAGCCGATCAGCCAGCGCGAAGCCGAGCGGATCATCCATCAGGTGCAGGAAGGCTTTGAGCGCCCCAAGCCCTCGATCACCTTCGAGGTGGGCGAGCAGGTTCGTGTGAGCGACGGCCCCTTCACCTCCTTCAACGGCACCGTCGAGGAAGTCGACGAGGAGAAGGCCCGCCTCAAGGTGGCTGTGTCGATCTTCGGCCGCTCCACGCCGGTCGAGCTGGAATACACCCAGGTCGAGAAGGTCTGAGACCAACCGTTTTCCCGGGGCACGTGATGAACAGTCACGTGCTCCTTTCTGCTGCGGAAGGCCCGCCATAGCCGCACCGCAAAGCCCCGCGACGCCGGACAGCGTATCGAGGCGTCGTATCTGGAGGTTGTGACATGGCAAAGAAAATTGTCGGCTTCATCAAGCTGCAGGTTCCGGCCGGCAAGGCGAATCCGTCGCCGCCCATCGGCCCGGCGCTCGGTCAGCGCGGCCTGAACATCATGGAGTTCTGCAAGGCGTTCAACGCCAAGACGCAGGACCTGGAAGTCGGTATGCCGATCCCGGTGGTTATCACCGCGTACGGCGACCGTACCTTCACCTTCGTCACGAAGACCCCGCCGGTCAGCTACTTCCTGAAGAAGGCCGCTGGCATCGACAAGGGCTCGCAGACCACCGGCAAGGGCGCTTTCGCCGGCAAGATCACGAAGACCCAGATTCGTGACATCGCCGAGAAGAAGATGAAGGACCTGAACGCCCACGACGTCGAGGCGGCCGCGAGCATGATCGCTGGTTCCGCCCGCTCGATGGGCCTCGAAGTGGTGGAGGGCTGATCCCATGGCGAAGCTCGGCAAGCGTCTGACCGATTCCTACAAGAAGGTCGACCGCGAGGCGCTCTACTCCCTGGAAGGCGCCGTCTCCCTGATCAAGGGCCTGCCCAAGGCGAAGTTCGATGAGACCATCGAGATCGCCATGAACCTGGGCATCGATCCGCGTCACGCCGACCAGATGGTCCGCGGCGTGGTGAACCTGCCGAACGGCACGGGCAAGACCGTGCGCGTCGCCGTGTTCGCCAAGGGCACCAAGGCGGACGACGCCCTGGCCGCCGGCGCGGACATCGTCGGCGCCGACGATCTGGCCGAGAAGATCCTGGCCGGCAACATCGACTTCGACCGCTGCATCGCGTCCCCGGACATGATGGGCGTCGTCGGCAAGCTCGGTAAGGTGCTCGGCCCGCGCGGCCTGATGCCGAACCCGAAGCTCGGCACCGTGACCCCCGACGTGGCCGGCGCCGTCAAGGCCGCCAAGGCCGGCGCCGTGGAGTTCCGCGCCGAGAAGACCGGCATCGTGCACGCCGGCGTCGGCAAGGCCAGCTTCTCGGAAGAGGCCCTGGTGCAGAACATCCGCGCCTTCGTGGATGCCATCACCCGTGCCAAGCCGACCGGTGCCAAGGGCCAGTACCTGCTGAAGGTCTCGCTGTCCTCGACGATGGGCCCGGGCCTGAAGCTCGACCTGTCCACTCTGGCCGCCACGGCCTGAGTGACCTGAATTTCGCCGCCGGCACCCTCGGGAACCGGCGGCGATCGGGTGTCCCTGCGGGGATGCCCACCCTGTCCAAGACCGCTGGCGCCCGCGTCTCTCCGGAGGCAAAGGCTTAAACCCGCCAGAGCAGACAGGAGTTGAACCGTTAACCACGCGGGCTTGCCCGCGGTTCAGGAACGGCTCGAACTTCTGGGACAGGTTCGCCGGGGCTCCCCACCGAAAGGGAAGGGGTCCCTTGTAAACCTCTGTGCAAGGAGGCGATCCGTGGATCGTACACAAAAAGAAGCGACGATCGCGGACCTGCAGTCGAAGCTCCAGGAAACGGGCCTGGTGGTGGTCACCCACCATCTCGGCCTGACGGTGGCGGAAGTCACCGACCTGCGTGGCAAGATTCGGGCCGCGGGCGCGAGCTTCAAGGTGACGAAGAACCGGCTCGCCCGCCGCGCCCTTCAGGGCACGCAGTTCGAAGGTCTGGACGGTCTCTTCAAGGGACCGACCGCGATCGCCTACTCGAAGGATCCCGTCGCGGCCGCCAAGGTGGTGGCCGACTACGCGAAGACCAACGAGAAGCTGAAGATCGTCGGTGCCGCTCTCGGCGACCAGATCCTCGACGCGGAGGGAGTGAAGGCTCTCGCCACGCTCCCGTCGCTGGACGAACTGCGCGCCAAGCTCGTGGGCATGATCCAGAACTCCGGCGACCCGCATCGCCGGCGTCCTCCAGGCTCCGGGCGGCCAGGTCGCCCGTGTGCTGGCGGCCTACGCGAAGAAGGACGAGGCGGCCTGAGCCGCATCCGTCTAGCTGTCTACCCATCCCAGAACATCGAGTTGTTGGAGCATTAAAATGGCTGATCTGCAGAAGCTGGTCGACGATCTCTCGGCCCTGACCGTCATCGAGGCCGCCGAGCTGTCGAAGCTGCTGGAAGAGAAGTGGGGCGTTTCCGCCGCCGCTCCGGTGGCCGTTGCCGCCGCCGGTCCGGCCGCCGCCGCCGCCCCGGTCGAAGAGCAGACCGAGTTCAACGTGATCCTCGCCGACGCCGGCGACAAGAAGATCAACGTGATCAAGGAAGTCCGCGCCATCACCGGCCTGGGCCTGAAGGAAGCCAAGGACCTGGTCGAAGGCGCCCCGAAGCCGGTCAAGGAGGCCGTGTCGAAGGACGAGGCCGCCAAGATCAAGAAGCAGCTTGAAGAGGCCGGCGCCAAGGTCGATATTAAGTAAGACCCGTCTTGCTGCGACGGATAAGACATATCCACGCCGGACGGCGGCCGGTCCCCGAGGGGGCCTGCCGCCGCACGGCGTTTTCTGCCTTCCACCGGACCGGGTTTCTCGGTCCGGCTCTTTCCGTCCCTGCATAAGGGGCGGGCCGCGCGATCATCGCCGCGTCGCGGCGAGCACCCTGGTTCGCGTGCTTCTGGTCGAGCGTACTCACGATTCTGACGTTTGGGGACATCCATGGCCAAATCCTTTACGGGTCGAAAGCGTGTTCGGAAGAGCTTCGGGCGCATCCCGGAAGTCACCCAGATGCCCAACCTCATCGAGGTGCAGCGCAGCTCCTACGACCACTTCCTGCAAATGGACGTCCCGCCGGAGAAGCGGGCCAACCTGGGTCTGCAGGAGGTGTTCCGGTCGGTGTTCCCGATCAAGGACTTCTCCGACCGCGCCGTCCTCGACTTCGTGAAGTACGAGCTTGAGCAGCCCAAGTATGACGTCGAGGAGTGCCAGCAGCGTGGCATGACCTTCGCCGCCCCGCTGAAGGTGACCCTGCGCCTCTCCGTCTTCGACGTGGAAGAGGACACGGGCCTGCGCTCGATCCGCGACATCAAGGAGCAGGACGTCTACATGGGCGACATGCCCCTGATGACGGCCAACGGCACCTTCATCATCAACGGCACCGAGCGCGTCATCGTCTCGCAGATGCACCGCAGCCCGGGCGTCTTCTTCGACCATGACAAGGGCAAGACCCATTCGTCGGGCAAGTATCTCTTTGCCGCCCGCGTGATCCCGTACCGCGGCTCCTGGCTGGACTTCGAGTTCGACGCCAAGGACCTCGTCTACGTGCGCATCGACCGCCGCCGCAAGCTGCCGGCCACCACGCTGCTGTTCGCCCTGGACGGCGCGGAGACCGAGGCGCTGCGCGCCGAGCGCAAGGCGCAGAAGAAGGACCTGCTGCCCTACGAGGCGCAGGGCATGGCGAAGGAAGAAATCCTCAATTTCTTCTACGACACCATCACCTACACCCGCGCGTCGGGCGGCTGGAAGACCCCCTTCAACGCCGACCGCATGAAGGGCGTGAAGGTCGCCTCCGACCTCGTGGACGCGGCCTCCGGCCAGGTCGTCGCCGAGGCCGGCACCAAGATGACGCCGCGCCTGATCAAGAAGCTGGTCGAGGGTGGCCTCGCCGAGCAGCTCGTCTCCACCGAGGAGCTGACCGGCCGCTACCTCGCCGTCGACATCATCAACGAGCGGACCGGCGAAGTCCTGTTCGAAGCCGGTGACGAATTGTCGGCGAGCGACCTCGACAAGCTGGAGAAGGCGGGCGTCGACGAGCTGCCGGTGCTGGCGATCGACCACCTGAACGTCGGCGCCTACATCCGCAACACGATGGCGGCCGACCGCAACGCGTCCCGCGAGGATGCGCTGATCGATATCTACCGCGTCATGCGTCCGGGCGAGCCGCCGACCCTGGAGTTGGCCGAGGCGCTGTTCGCCGGCCTGTTCTTCGACAGCGAGCGCTACGACCTGTCGGCGGTGGGCCGCGTCAAGATGAACGCCCGCCTGAACTTCCAGACCGAGGACAGCGTCCGCGTCCTGCGCAAGCAGGACATCATGTCCATCCTCAAGGTTCTGGTGAACCTGAAGGACGGCCGCGGCGAGATCGACGACATCGACCATCTCGGCAACCGCCGCGTCCGCTCGGTCGGCGAGCTGATGGAGAACCAGTACCGCGTCGGTCTGCTGCGCATGGAGCGCGCGATCCGCGAGCGCATGAGCTCGGTCGAGATCGACACGGTCATGCCGCACGACCTGATCAACGCCAAGCCGGCGGCCGCCGCCGTGCGCGAGTTCTTCGGCTCGTCGCAGCTCTCGCAGTTCATGGACCAGACCAACCCGCTGTCCGAGATCACGCACAAGCGTCGTCTCTCGGCTCTCGGCCCGGGCGGTCTGACCCGCGAGCGCGCCGGCTTCGAAGTGCGCGACGTGCACCCGACGCACTACGGCCGCATCTGCCCGATTGAGACGCCGGAAGGTCCGAACATCGGTCTGATCAACTCGCTGGCGACCTACGCCCGGGTGAACCAGTACGGCTTCATCGAGAGCCCGTACCGCAAGGTGCGCGACAGCATCGTCACCGACGAGGTGGTCTACCTCTCCGCCATGGAGGAGGGCCGCTACGTCGTCGCCCAGGCGAACGCCGAGCTGGACGCGGACAACCGCTTCGCCGCCGACCTCGTGTCGTGCCGGCAGGGCGGCGAGTACCTGATGTTCCGCCCGGAGGCCATCGACCTGATCGACGTGTCGCCGAAGCAGCTCGTTTCCGTCGCCGCGGCGCTGATCCCGTTCCTGGAGAACGACGACGCGAACCGCGCGCTGATGGGCTCGAACATGCAGCGTCAGGCGGTGCCGCTGGTCAAGGCCGACGCGCCGCTGGTCGGCACGGGCATGGAGGCTACGGTCGCCCGTGACTCCGGCGTGACCATCGTCGCCAAGCGCAAGGGCATCGTCGACCAGATCGACGCGACCCGCATCGTGGTCCGGGCGACCGACTCGTCCGACGCCACGGCGCCGGGCGTGGACATCTACAACCTGCTGAAGTTCCAGCGTTCCAACCAGAACACCTGCATCACCCAGCGTCCGCTGGTGAAGGTGGGCGACCGCGTGGCGGCCGGCGACATCATCGCCGACGGCCCCTCGACGGAGCTGGGCGAGCTGGCGCTGGGCCGCAACGTGCTCGTCGCCTTCATGCCGTGGAACGGCTACAACTTCGAGGAACTCGATCCTCATCAACGAGCGCATCGTCAAGGACGACGTCTTCACCTCGATCCACATCGAGGAGTTCGAGGTCATGGCCCGCGACACCAAGCTGGGCCAGGAGGAAATCACCCGCGACATTCCGAACGTCGGTGAGGAAGCCCTCAAGAACCTCGACGAGGCCGGCATCGTCTACATCGGCGCCGAGGTCCGTCCGGGCGACATCCTGGTCGGCAAGGTGACGCCGAAGGGCGAAAGCCCGATGACGCCGGAAGAGAAGCTGCTGCGCGCCATCTTCGGCGAGAAGGCGTCCGACGTCCGCGACACCTCGCTGCGCCTGCCGCCGGGTGTGGCCGGGACGATCGTCGAGGTCCGCGTGTTCAGCCGCCGCGGCGTCGACAAGGACGAGCGCGCCCTGGCGATCGAGCGGGCCGAGATCGAGAAGCTGGCCAAGGACCGCGACGACGAGCGCGCGATCCTGGAGCGCAGCTTCTACACCCGCCTGAAGGAGGTCATCCTCGGCCAGACCGCCCAGTCCGGTCCGAAGGGCATGAAGGCCGGCACGGTCCTGACCGACGCCGAGCTGGCAAACCTGACCAAGGGCCAGTGGCGCCAGATCTCCATCGCCGACGAGCAGGTGATGGAGACGGTGGAGAGCCTGGGCAAGGTCTTCGACGACTCGATCCAGGCGCTGCAGAACCGCTTCGAGAACAAGGTCGAGAAGCTGCAGCGCGGCGACGAACTGCCGCCGGGCGTGATGAAGATGGTCAAGGTCTTCGTCGCGGTGAAGCGCAAGCTGCAGCCGGGCGACAAGATGGCCGGCCGCCACGGCAACAAGGGCGTGGTCTCCCGCATCCTGCCGCAGGAGGACATGCCGTACCTCGAGGACGGCCAGCCGGTCGACCTGGTGCTGAACCCGCTGGGCGTGCCGTCGCGCATGAACATCGGTCAGATCCTGGAGACCCACCTGGGCTGGGCGTCGGCCGGCCTCGGCAAGCAGATCGGCCGCGCCATCGACCAGTACCGTCTCGCCATGAAGGGCCGCGGCGACGCCGCCCAGACCATGGACGGGCTGCGCATCACGCTGAAGGAAGCCTACGGCCAGAAGGTCTACGACGACCAGATCGCCGACATGACCGAGGGCGAGCTGCTGGAGCTGGGCGGCAACCTGCGCAAGGGCGTTCCCTTCGCCACGCCGGTCTTCGACGGCGCGCGCGAGGAGGACATCTGCCAGCAGCTGGAGAAGGCGGGTCTGGACCGCTCCGGTCAGGTCACCCTGATCGACGGCCGCACCGGCGAGGCCTTCGACCGCAAGGTGACCGTCGGCTACATCTACATGCTGAAGCTGCACCACTTGGTGGACGACAAGATCCACGCGCGCTCGATCGGTCCGTACTCGCTGGTCACCCAGCAGCCGCTCGGCGGTAAGGCCCAGTTCGGCGGACAGCGGTTCGGTGAAATGGAAGTGTGGGCGCTCGAAGCCTACGGCGCCGCCTACACGCTGCAGGAAATGCTCACGGTCAAGTCGGACGACGTGTCCGGCCGCACCAAGGTCTACGAGGCGATCGTCCGCGGCGACGACAACTTCGAGGCGGGCATCCCTGAGTCCTTCAACGTTCTGGTCAAGGAGCTGCGCTCCCTGGGCCTGAACGTCGAGCTGAACCAGCGGTCGTACTGAGCCCAAGAGACTTGAACCCGCCGGAGGAGGGGCCATGTTGGCCCCTTCCGGCGGGAACTGCCCTTAACCGACAACGCGGCGCTGCCAGCGGGAGACGGTCATGAACGAGTTGATGAATATTTTCGGCCAAGTCCAGGGTCCCCAGAGCTTCGATCAGATCCGCATCCAGATCGCGAGCCCCGAGCGCATCCGGTCCTGGTCGTTCGGCGAGATCAAGAAGCCGGAAACCATCAACTATCGCACTTTCAAGCCTGAGCGCGACGGCCTGTTCTGCGCCCGCATCTTCGGCCCGATCAAGGACTACGAGTGCTTGTGCGGCAAGTACAAGCGCATGAAGTACCGTGGCATCATCTGCGAGAAGTGCGGCGTCGAGGTCACGCTGTCGAAGGTCCGGCGCGAGCGCATGGGCCACATCGAGCTGGCCTCGCCGGTCGCCCACATCTGGTTCCTGAAGTCCCTGCCGAGCCGCATCGGTCTGTTGCTCGACATGACGCTGAAGGATCTGGAGCGCATCCTCTATTTCGAGAATTACGTCGTCATCGAGCCGGGCCTGACCCCGCTGAAGCTGCACCAGCTGCTCAGCGAGGAGGAGTTCGTCTCCGCCCAGGACGAGTACGGCGAGGACGCCTTCACCGCCTCCATCGGTGCCGAGGCGCTGCGCATCATGCTGTCGGCGCTCGACATGGAGGAGGAGAAGAAGACCTGCCGCGAGGAGCTGCGGGACACCTCGTCCGAGGCCAAGCGCAAGAAGCTCGTGAAGCGCCTGAAGCTGATCGACGCGTTCCTGTCGTCGCAGTCGCGTCCGGAATGGATGATCCTGGAAGTCATTCCGGTGATCCCGCCGGAGCTGCGCCCGCTCGTTCCGCTGGACGGCGGCCGCTTCGCCACGTCCGACCTGAACGACCTGTACCGCCGTGTCATCAACCGCAACAACCGTCTGAAGCGGCTGATCGAGCTGAAGGCGCCGGACATCATCGTCCGCAACGAGAAGCGCATGCTGCAGGAGGCCGTCGACGCGCTGTTCGACAACGGCCGCCGCGGCCGCGTCATCACCGGCGCCAACAAGCGTCCGCTAAAGTCGCTGTCCGACATGCTGAAGGGCAAGCAGGGCCGCTTCCGTCAGAACCTCCTCGGCAAGCGCGTCGACTACTCGGGCCGTTCGGTCATCGTGGTCGGTCCGGAGCTGAAGCTGCACCAGTGCGGCCTGCCGAAGAAGATGGCGCTGGAGCTGTTCAAGCCCTTCATCTACGCGAAGCTGGAGCTGTACGGCCTCGCCTCGACCATCAAGGCCGCCAAGCGGATGGTCGAGAAGGAGCGTCCCGAGGTGTGGGACATCCTTGAAGAGGTCATCCGCGAGCATCCGGTGATGCTGAACCGCGCGCCGACGCTGCACCGCCTGGGCATCCAGGCCTTCGAGCCGACGCTGATCGAAGGCAAGGCGATCCAGCTCCACCCGCTGGTCTGCACCGCCTTCAACGCGGACTTTGACGGCGACCAGATGGCCGTGCACGTCCCGCTGAGCCTTGAGGCCCAGCTGGAAGCGCGCGTCCTGATGATGTCGACCAACAACATCCTGTCGCCCGCCAACGGCAAGCCGATCATCGTGCCGTCGCAGGACATCGTGCTGGGTCTCTACTACATCACGATGGACCGGCCGGGCGAGAAGGGCGAGGGCATGACCTTCGCCAACGTCGGCGAGATCGAGCAGGCGCTGGACGCCAAGGTCGTGACGCTGCACGCCAAGGTGAAGGCGCGCTACAAGGGCGTGGACGAGAACGGCGACGAGAAGATCTCCATCGTGGAGACGACTCCGGGCCGCATGCTGCTGTCCGAGATCCTGCCGCGCAACCCGGCGGTGCCCTTCTCGCTGATCAACCGCCTGCTGACCAAGAAGGACGTCGGCAACGTCATCGACGCCGTCTACCGCCATTGCGGTCAGAAGGAGACGGTGATCTTCGCCGACCGCCTGATGAAGCTCGGCTTCGGCCACGCCTGCCGCGCCGGCATCTCCTTCGGCAAGGATGACATGGTCATCCCCGAGGCGAAGAAGAAGCTGGTCAACGACAGCAAGGAGCGGGTCAAGGAGTTCGAGCAGCAGTATCTCGACGGTCTGATCACCCAGGGCGAGAAGTACAACAAGGTCGTCGACGTCTGGTCGGAGTGCACCGAGAAGGTGGCGACGGAGATGATGAAGGTCATCTCCGACACCGCCCCCGGCAAGCCGGTGAACTCGGTCTACATGATGGCCCACTCCGGTGCGCGTGGCTCGGCCGCCCAGATCCGCCAGCTGGCGGGCATGCGCGGCCTGATGGCCAAGCCGTCGGGCGAGATCATCGAGACGCCGATCATCTCGAACTTCAAGGAAGGCCTGACCGTGCTGGAGTACTTCAACTCCACCCACGGCGCCCGCAAGGGGCTGGCCGACACCGCCTTGAAGACGGCGAACTCCGGTTACCTGACCCGTCGTCTCGTCGACGTGGCCCAGGACGCCATCATCGTCGAGACCGATTGCGGCACCGACAAGGGCATCACCGTCAAGGCCGTCATCGACGGCGGCGAGGTCATCTCCCCGCTGGGCGACCGCATCCTCGGCCGCACCGTGGTCGGCGACCTGATCGACCCGCTGAACGGCGAGCTGATCGTGCCGAACGCCGGCCTGATCGACGAGCCCACGGTGGACCGCATCGAGCGTTCGGGCATCGACAGCGTCATGATCCGCTCGGTTCTGACCTGCGAGACCAAGGACGGCGTCTGCGCCAAGTGCTACGGCCGCGATCTGGCCCGCGGCACGCTGGTCAACGTCGGCGAGGCGGTCGGCGTCATCGCCGCCCAGTCGATCGGCGAGCCGGGCACGCAGCTCACCATGCGCACGTTCCACATCGGTGGCGCGGCGCAGCGCGGTGCCGAGCAGAGCCAGGTGGAGGCGGCGTTCGATGCCACGGTGCGGATCCACAACCGCAACGTCGTCATCAACTCCTCCAACATCCCGGTGGTCATGGGCCGCAGCACCGAGGTGATCCTGCTCGACGAGCAGGGCCGCGAGCGGGCGCGTCATCGCGTTCCGTACGGCGCGAAGCTGTTGGCCGACGAGGGCGTGAAGGTCGAGCGCGGGCAGAAGCTGGCCGAGTGGGACCCCTACACCCTGCCGATCATCACCGAGCGCGAGGGTACCGCCCACTACGTCGACCTCGTGGAAGGCATCTCCATGCGCGAGGTGATGGACGAGGCGACCGGCATCTCCTCGAAGGTCGTGGTGGACTGGCGCCAGCAGCCGCGCGGTGCGGATCTGAAGCCGCGCATCACGCTGCGCGACGAGCGGGGCGAGATCATCACGCTGGCCAACGGTCTGGAGGCCCGCTACTTCATGTCGGTGGACGCCATCCTCTCGGTGGAGAACGGCGCCCATGTTCGGGCCGGCGACGTGCTGGCGCGTATCCCGCGCGAGTCGTCCAAGACCCGCGACATCACGGGCGGTCTGCCGCGCGTGGCCGAGCTGTTCGAGGCGCGCCGTCCGAAGGACTTCGCGATCATCTCGGACCTCGACGGCCGCGTCGAGTTCGGCAAGGACTACAAGACCAAGCGCCGCATCGTCGTCCGCAACGACGAGACGGGGGACGAGCGCGAGTATCTGATCCCGAAGGGCAAGCACATCTCCGTGCAGGAGGGTGACTATGTCCAGCGCGGCGACCTGCTGATGGACGGCAACCCGGTGCCGCACGACATCCTGTCGGTGATGGGTGTGGAGGCTCTGGCCAACTACCTGATCAACGAGATCCAGGACGTCTATCGACTGCAGGGCGTGAAGATCAACGACAAGCACATCGAGGTGATCGTCCGCCAGATGCTGCAGAAGGTCGAGATCACCGACGCCGGCGAGACCACCTTCCTGGTGGGCGAGCAGGTCGACCGTCAGGAGTTCGACGAGGAGAACGAGAAGACCGTCGGCGAGGGGCTGAAGCCGGCCGCCGGCCACCCGGTTCTGCAGGGCATCACCAAGGCGTCGCTGCAGACCCGGTCCTTCATCTCCGCCGCGTCGTTCCAGGAAACCACCCGCGTCCTCACCGAGGCGGCGGTGTCGGGCAAGACCGACAACCTGGAAGGCCTGAAGGAGAACGTGATCGTCGGCCGCCTGATCCCGGCGGGCACGGGCTCGGTCGTCAACCGCCTGAAGCAGATCGCCGCCGAGCGCGACCGCGCCCTGGCGGAGGGCGAAACCGGCGACGGCGAGGCTCCGGCCCTGCCGCATCCGGGCGAGAGCACCGCGGCCTGAGGGCCCGGAGCCTCAGGCTTCGGCGCATAGGGTAGGGCAGGGGGCGCGTTCCGCAGGGGACGCGCCCCTTTCTCGTTTGTCCCGCCGGGTTTAGGATCGTCAACGCCACGCATCGGAGCCTCCGCCATGACCGAGAACGCGCCCAGCTTCGGCCTGCTGCTGTTTCCCAACGTCACGCAGCTCGACCTCACCGGCCCCTACGAGGTGCTGGCCCGTGTGCCGGGCGCGCAGGTCCATCTGCTGTGGAAAACGCTCGATCCGGTGCGCTCCGACACTGGCCTGACCATTCTCCCCACGGCGACCCTGTCCGACGCCCCGCCGCTTGATCTGCTCCTGGTTCCCGGCGGCGGTGGCATCAACGCGCTGCTGACCGACGAGGAGGTCCTGACCTTCCTGGCGGAGCGGGCGTCCGGCACTCGCTATCTCTCGGGGATCTGCACCGGCTCCCTGGTGCTCGGCGCCGCCGGGCTGCTGGAGGGCAAGCGTGCGGGCACGCACTGGGCCTCCCGCGACTTCCTCGCCGCCTTCGGTGCCGCGCCGGTGGCGGAGCGCGTGGTCGTGGACGGCACGCTGTTCACCGGCGGCGGCGTGACCGCGGGAATCGACGTGGCGCTGCGCATCGTCGCCGAACTGTTCGGTGAGCCGGCCGCGAAGCTCATCCAACTCTCCATCGAATACGATCCGAAGCCGCCCTTCGACGCCGGTTCGCCGGAAGGGGCGGGGGAGGGCGTGACGGCCGATCTTCTCGCCCGGATGCGCCCGATGCTCGACGCGCGGGCTGCCGCGGTGGCGGCGGGCGCCGAGGCGTTGCGCCGCCGCCGGTCGGCCCCCTCCGGCTGACGCCGAAACGTCGTCGAAGCGCACGACAAACGGTCATCTGCGCGCTTGACGGGTTCCCGGCGGACCCATATAGTCCGCGAACTTCAAAAGGAACCTCGGGAAGGTCTTTCGTCCATCCCGTCCGGCATCCGGCTGAACCCAAGCGACATAGCTGAACGACCGGGTCCTCGCGGACCCATCCGACGGCGTTCGACCATTGGGCCCGCTCGAAGCCCCTCAGGCTTCGCAGGCGGGCTTTTGCATCGTCCGGTACCGCCGGGCGTTTTTCCAATCGGTCCGGCTCCGCCGGCCGATCGACCTGAAGGGATGAAGGGCAGATATGCCGACGATCAACCAGTTGATCCGTAAGCCGCGCGAGCCCTTGGCCGCGCGCAATAAGGTTCCCGCGATGGAGGCGTGCCCGCAGAAGCGTGGCGTCTGCACCCGCGTCTACACGACCACGCCGAAGAAGCCGAACTCGGCTCTGCGTAAGGTCGCCCGCGTTCGCCTGACGAACGGCTTCGAAGTGACCTCCTACATCCCCGGTGAAGGCCATAACCTCCAGGAACACTCGGTGGTTATGATCCGCGGCGGCCGTGTGAAGGATCTTCCCGGCGTTCGCTACCACATCATCCGCGGCACGCTCGATACCCAGGGCGTGAAGGACCGTAAGCAGCGTCGTTCGAAGTACGGCGCGAAGCGTCCGAAGTAAGGAGTATTCACGATGTCCCGTCGTCGTCGCGCCGAGAAGCGTGAGGTCCTGCCGGACGCCAAGTATGGCGACCGCGTCCTGACCAAGTTCATGAACTGCCTGATGCTGGACGGCAAGAAGTCCGCCGCCGAGCGCATCGTCTACGGCGCGCTCAGCCGCATCGAGGCCAAGACCAAGAACGAGCCGGTTCAGGTCTTCCACGACGCCCTGCTGAACGTGAAGCCGCACCTCGAAGTGCGCTCGCGTCGCGTCGGTGGCGCCACCTACCAGGTTCCGGTCGAGGTCCGCACGGACCGCGCCCAGGCCCTGGCCATCCGTTGGCTCATCGGCGCCGCCCGCGCCCGCTCGGAAAACACCATGACCGAGCGTCTGTCGGGTGAGCTGCTGGATGCCGCCAACCAGCGTGGCACCGCCGTGAAGAAGCGCGAAGACACCCATCGTATGGCGGAAGCCAACAAGGCCTTCTCGCACTACCGCTGGTAAGGCACCCACCGGCCCAGGTGCTTGTCATGCCCCGTTCCCATCCCCTGAACCGTTACCGCAACATCGGCATCATGGCCCACATCGATGCCGGGAAGACCACGACCACCGAACGGATTTTGTACTACACTGGAAAGTCGTACAAAATCGGCGAGGTGCACGAGGGCACCGCGGTGATGGATTGGATGGAGCAGGAACAGGAACGGGGCATCACCATCACCTCCGCGGCCACGACCTGCTTCTGGCGCGATCACCGCATCAACATCATCGACACGCCGGGTCACGTCGACTTCACGATCGAAGTCGAACGGTCCTTGCGCGTGCTCGACGGTGCGGTTGCGGTGTTCGATTCCGTTGCGGGGGTGGAGCCTCAGTCCGAGACCGTGTGGCGGCAGGCCGACAAGTACGGCGTGCCCCGCATGTGTTTCGTCAACAAGCTGGACCGCACCGGCGCGGACTTCTTCCGCTGCGTCGACATGATGAAGGAACGGCTGGGCGCCTTTCCGCTCGTCCTCCAGCTTCCGATCGGGTCCGAGGCCAGCTTTGTCGGCGTCGTCGATCTGGTCGCCATGCGCGCCATCGTCTGGAAAGAAGAGACGCTGGGCGCCGAATTCTATTACACCGACATTCCGGACGCCCTGAAGGACGCCGCGGCGCACCACCGTCAGGCGCTGCTCGATGCCGTCCTAGAACTCGACGACGCGGCCATGGAGGCTTATCTCGAGTCGGGCCAGGAGCCGTCCGAAGAAACGCTGAAGGCCTGCATCCGCAAGGGCACCGTCGGCCTGCGCTTCGTGCCGGTCGTCTGCGGCTCCGCTTTCAAGAACAAGGGCATCCAGCCGATGCTGGACGCCGTGGTGGACTATCTGCCCGCTCCCGTGGACGTCGGGGCTGTGCGGGGACACCGCGTCGGCAGCCCCGAGACGGACGAGCGCGCGCCGGACGACGCCGCTCCCTTCTCCGCGCTCGCCTTCAAGATCATGAACGACCCGTTCGTCGGGTCGCTGACCTTCGTGCGCGTCTATTCCGGCACCGTCGCCTCCGGCACCGCCGTGCTGAACCCCGGCAAGGACGAGAAGGAGCGCATCGGCCGCATGCTGCTGATGCACGCCAACAGCCGGGAGGAGATCGACGAGGCCTACGCCGGCGACATCGTCGCCTTCACCGCGTTGAAGAGCACGACGACCGGCGACACGCTGTGCGATCCCGCCAAGCCCATCGTCCTGGAACGGATGGAATTCCCGGAACCGGTCATCGAGGTGGCCGTCGAGCCGAAATCCAAGGCCGACCAGGAAAAGATGAGCATGGCGCTGTCCCGCCTCGCCCAGGAGGATCCGTCCTTCCGCGTGGCCGTCGACCATGAGAGCGGTCAGACGATCATCAAGGGCATGGGCGAACTGCATCTGGAGATCATCGTCGATCGCATGAAGCGGGAGTTCAAGGTCGATGCGAACGTCGGCGCGCCGCAGGTGGCGTACCGCGAGACCATCACCAAGACCGCCGAGATCGACCACACCCACAAGAAGCAGACCGGGGGTACCGGGCAGTTCGCCCGCGTTACGCTGGTCTTCGAGCCGCAGCCCGCCGGCAGCGGCTTCGTCTTCCAGAACAAGGTCGTCGGCGGCGCCGTGCCCAAGGAGTTCATTCCGGGCGTGCAGAAGGGGCTGGACGCATCGCTGCACAGCGGCGTGGTCGCCGGCTTCCCGGTCATCGACCTCAAGGTGACGCTGACCGACGGCGCCTTCCACGACGTCGACTCCTCGGTGCTCGCCTTCGAGATCGCCACCCGTGCGGCCTTCCGCGAAGGCATGCAGAAGGCCGGCCCGATGCTTCTGGAGCCGATCATGAGGGTTGAGGTGGTGACGCCCGAGGACTACATGGGCGACATCATCGGGGACCTGAACAGCCGCCGCGGCCAGATCACCGCCATGGACCAGCGCGGGAACGCCCGCTCGATCCAGGCGATGGTTCCGTTGGCGTCGATGTTCGGTTATGTGAACACCCTGCGCTCGATGAGCCAGGGACGCGCGCAGTACACGATGCAGTTCGACCACCACGAGCCGGTGCCGCAGACGATTGCGGAGACCATCCGCGCCAGGATGGCCTGAAACCGCTGGAACGACAAAGAGACGGAGAGCACACACCATGGCGAAGGCAAAGTTCGAGCGGAACAAGCCGCACTGCAACATCGGCACGATCGGCCACGTCGACCACGGCAAGACGTCGCTGACGGCGGCGATCACGAAGGTGCTGGCCGAGAGCGGCGGCGCGACCTTCACCGCCTACGACCAGATCGACAAGGCGCCGGAAGAGAAGGCTCGTGGCATCACGATCTCGACCGCCCACGTCGAGTACGAGACGACCAACCGCCACTACGCCCACGTCGATTGCCCGGGCCACGCCGACTACGTGAAGAACATGATCACGGGCGCCGCGCAGATGGACGGCGCGATCCTGGTCGTGTCGGCCGCCGACGGCCCGATGCCGCAGACCCGCGAGCACATCCTGCTGGCCCGCCAGGTCGGCGTGCCGGCGCTGGTGGTGTTCATGAACAAGGTCGACATGGTCGACGATCCGGAGCTGCTCGAGCTGGTCGAGATGGAGGTGCGCGAGCTGCTGTCCTCCTACCAGTTCCCGGGCGACGACATTCCGATCGTCAAGGGCTCGGCTCTGTGCGCGCTGGAGGACCGTTCGCCGGAGATCGGCCGTGACGCGATCCTCAAGCTGATGGCCGAGGTCGACCAGTACATCCCGCAGCCGGAGCGTCCGAAGGACCGTCCGTTCCTGATGCCGATCGAGGACGTGTTCTCGATCTCGGGCCGCGGCACCGTGGTGACCGGCCGCGTCGAGCGCGGCATCGTCAAGGTCGGCGAGGAAGTCGAGATCGTCGGTCTGAAGACCACGGTCAAGACCACCGTGACCGGCGTCGAGATGTTCCGCAAGCTCCTCGACTCGGGTGAGGCGGGCGACAACATCGGCGCGCTGCTGCGCGGCACGAAGCGTGAGGACGTCGAGCGCGGCCAGGTTCTGGCCAAGCCGGGCAGCATCACGCCGCACACCACCTTCAAGGCCGAGGCCTACATCCTGACGAAGGAAGAGGGTGGCCGCCACACGCCGTTCTTCACCAACTACCGTCCGCAGTTCTACTTCCGCACGACCGACGTGACGGGCATGGTGAAGCTGCCGGAAGGCACCGAGATGGTGATGCCGGGCGACAACATCTCCATGGAAGTCGAGCTGATCGCTCCGATCGCCATGGACGAGGGCCTGCGCTTCGCCATCCGCGAAGGTGGCCGCACGGTCGGCGCCGGCGTCGTCGCCTCGATCATCAAGTAAGCGTCTGTTTTGCGAAGGGGGGCCGGCCTGCGGGCCGGCCCCTTTTTGCATGGCCGATCCGCGATAATGCGGCGTGGCGCGCCGAACCGGGCCGATCCCGTCACCCTCCTGTCACAGGTGGGAAAATGTGGGTTGACACCAGGGCGCCCAGGGCATACACGTTACGCCCTCTGGAATTTGGGTTGGTAGTAGGCACGTCCGGCCTAGACGCAGCCCGATCACGAACGGCACCGCAAGCTCCACTTGCACCGGTTGCTGCCAGGAACATCCATCCGCATTGCGATGCGGGGGATGTTCTTTTTCGTATCGGCCGTCAGATCGGACAGACGAACCGCCGCCCACCGCTTCGGTGAGCCGGCGTAGGTTCGCCTGCCGCCGCGGGTCCCCGGGGGACTGATTTTGGGGTGCCGGTGACGCAGTCGCGTCATCGAAACGAGGTGCAAGGGACGTTTGGACATGGACAGCCAGAACATCCGCATCCGCTTGAAGGCGTTTGACCATCGCGTGCTCGACCAGTCGACCAGCGAGATCGTCAACACCGCCAAGCGGACCGGTGCTCGGGTGCGGGGCCCGATCCCGCTGCCGACGCAGATCGAGAAGTTTACGGTGAACCGCTCGCCGCACGTCGACAAGAAGTCGCGCGAGCAGTTCGAAATCCGCACCCACAAGCGTCTGCTCGACATCGTCGATCCGACGCCGCAGACGGTGGACGCGCTGATGAAGCTCGACCTCGCTGCCGGTGTGGACGTCGAGATCAAGCTCTAATTCGTTGCTGTTGAGGGACCTCTCCCTCCGAGGATGTCCCTGGTCAGGAGATAAAGAACAATGCGATCCGGTTTGATCGCGCAGAAAGTCGGCATGACCCGCGTCTTCACGGACGACGGGCAGCACGTGCCGGTGACTGTGCTGAAAGTCGACAGCTGCCAGGTCGTCGCCGTTCGCACCGAGGACAAGGATGGCTACACCGCCGTCCAGCTCGGCGCAGGCGCCATCAAGGTGAAGAACGTCACGAAGCCGCAGCGCGGGCATTTTGCCAAGGCGCGCGTCGAGCCCAAGCGCAAGCTGGTCGAGTTCCGCGTCGACGCCGACGCGCTGATCGAGGTCGGCGCCGAACTCTCGGCTGCGCATTTCCTCCCGGGCCAGTTCGTCGACGTCACCGGCACTTCCATCGGTAAGGGCTTTGCCGGTCCGATGAAGCGCTGGAACTTCGGTGGTCTGCGCGCGACGCACGGCGTGTCGGTGTCGCACCGCTCGCACGGTTCGACGGGTAACCGCCAGGACCCCGGCAAGGTCTTCAAGAACAAGAAGATGGCCGGTCATCTCGGCGACGAGAAGGTCACGGTTCTGAACCTGAAGGTCGTGTCGGTCGATGAGGACCGCGGTCTGATCTTCCTCAAGGGTGCCGTTCCGGGCGCCGAGGGGGCTTGGCTCCGCATCCGCGACGCGGTGAAGAAGAAGGCTCCGGAAGGACTGCCGTTCCCCGCGGGGATCAAGGCTGCGCCGGCCGCTGAAGCCGCCGCCGAGCCGCAGGAGTGATGGCCATGAAGGCGACCATTAAGAACCTGAACAACGAGACCGTCGGCGAGATCGAGCTGGCTGACGAGGTTTTCGGCCTTCCGTCCCGCACGGACATCCTGGCCCGCATGGTCAACTGGCAGCTGGCCAAGCGCCGCGCCGGCAACCACAAGACCAAGACGGTCAGCGAGATCTCCGGCACCGGCAAGAAGCCGTACCGCCAGAAGGGCACCGGCCGCGCCCGTCAGGGCTCCATGCGTTCCGCCCAGTTCCGTGGCGGCGCGACCATCTTCGGCCCGGTCGTCCGCTCGCACGAGCATGACCTGACCAAGAAGGTCCGCAAGCTGGCCCTGAAGACCGCGCTGTCCACCAAGGCCGCGGAAGGCAAGCTCCTGGTCCTCGACGCCGCTTCGGCCGAGAGCCATAAGACCAAGGAACTGGCTGTCCGTCTCGCCTCGCTCGGCCTGACCTCGGCTCTGATCATCGATGGCGCCAACCTGAACGAGAACTTCGCTCGGGCCTCGCGCAACATCCCGCTGATCGACGTGCTGCCGGAGCAGGGCGCCAACGTCTACGACATTCTTCGCCGCGATACGCTGGTCCTGACCCGCAACGCGGTCGAGCAGCTGGAGGCTCGCCTGAAATGAGCAAGCAGTCGAAACCTGCGGTGAGCCAGGAGCGGATGTACGACCTCATCCTGGCTCCGGTGATCACCGAGAAGTCGACGATGGCGTCGGAGCACAATCAGGTGACGTTCCGCGTGCCGCTGTCGGCGACCAAGCCGGAGATCAAGTCGGCTGTCGAGGGGCTGTTCAACGTGAAGGTGACGGCGGTCAACACCCTGGTTACCAAGGGCAAGACCAAGCGCTTCCGCGGGACCATCGGCCGTCGCTCGGACTTCAAGAAGGCCGTCGTGACCCTCGCCGAGGGGAACAAGATCGACGTGACCACGGGCATCTGAGCGGGAGTGTGATCCGATGGCTCTGAAGCAATATCGCCCAATTACGCCGTCGCTCCGCCAGCTGGTCATCGTCGACCGCTCGGAGCTGTGGAAGGGCAAGCCGGTCAAGACCCTCACCGAGGGCCTGACCAAGTCCGGCGGCCGCAACAACACCGGCCGCATCACCGCGCGCCGGATGGGTGGCGGTCACAAGCGCGTCTACCGTCTGGTGGACTTCAAGCGCCGCAAGTTCAACGTCCCGGCGACTGTCGAGCGCCTGGAGTACGATCCGAACCGCACGGCCTTCATCGCCCTCATCAAGTATGAGGACGGCACCATGTCCTACATTCTGGCGCCGCAGCGCCTGAAGGTGGGCGACACGGTGATCGCCGGCGAGAAGGTGGATGTGAAGCCCGGCAACGCCATGCCGCTGAAGAACATCCCGGTCGGTTCGGTGCTGCACAACGTCGAGCTGAAGCCCGGCAAGGGTGGTCAGCTGGCCCGTTCGGCCGGCACCTACCTGCAGCTGGTCGGCCGCGACGGCGGGTACGCCCAGCTGAAGCTGCCCTCGGGCGAGCTTCGCGTGGTCCGCGGCGACTGCATGGCCACCCTGGGTGCCGTGTCGAACCCGGACAACATGAACACCAACAAGGGCAAGGCCGGTCGCAGCCGTTGGCTGGGCATCCGTCCGTCCGTCCGTGGTGTCGCCATGAACCCGATCGACCACCCGCACGGTGGTGGTGAAGGCCGCACCTCGGGTGGCCGTCATCCGGTCACGCCGTGGGGCAAGCCGACCAAGGGCAAGAAGACTCGTCACAACAAGAAGACGGATGGCCTGATCCTGCGCCGCCGTCATTCGAAGTAAGGAGGGCGGACGATGGCACGCTCCGTTTGGAAGGGCCCGTTCGTCGACGGCTACCTGCTCAAGAAGGCGGACAAGTCGCGGGCCTCGGGCCGCAACGAGATCATCAAGATCTGGTCGCGCCGCTCGACGATCCTGCCGCAGTTCGTGGGTCTCACGTTCGGCGTGTACAATGGCCACAAGTTCCTGCCGGTTCTGGTGACCGAGAACATGATCGGCCACAAGTTCGGTGAGTTCGCTCCGACGCGCACCTTCTACGGGCACGCGGCGGACAAGAAGGCGAAGAGGAAGTAAGCCATGGGCAAGCCCTCCAACCCCAGCCGTATCGCGGAGAACGAGGCGATCGCCTCCAATCCGATGATCCGCACCAGCCCGCGCAAGCTGAACCTCGTCGCCCAGCTCATCCGGAACAAGGATGCCAGCAGCGCCGTGGCCGAGCTGACCTTCTCCAAGCGCCGCATCGCCGGCGAGGTGAAGAAGGTTCTGCAGGCCGCGATCGCCAACGCCGAGAACAACCATCAGCTCGATGTGGACCGCCTGTACGTCTCCTCGGCGACGGTCGGCCGCGCCCTGGTGATGAAGCGCTTCCACGCCCGTGCCCGTGGCCGTGGCGCGCGGGTCGAGAAGCTGTTCTCCAACCTGACGATCATCGTGCGTGAGCGCGAAGCCGCCGCTGCCGAAGGGGCCGAGTAAGATGGGTCAGAAAGTCAATCCGATCGGGCTGCGCCTCGGCATCAACCGGACCTGGGACAGCCGTTGGTTCGCCAAGCGCGACTACGCCAACCTGCTGCACCAGGACCTGAAGCTGCGCGGCTATCTGCAGGGTCGCCTGCAGCAGGCCGGCTGCTCGCGCGTCATCATCGAGCGTCCGGCCAAGAAGGCCCGCGTCACCATCCACTCGGCCCGTCCGGGCGTGGTGATCGGCAAGAAGGGCGCGGACATCGAGAAGCTGCGCACCGAGCTGTCGAAGATGGCCGGCGGCGAGGTGAGCCTGAACATCATCGAGATCCGCAAGCCGGAGATCGACGCCAAGCTCATCGCCGAGAACATCTCCAGCCAGCTCGAGCGCCGGGTCGCCTTCCGTCGCGCCATGAAGCGCGCCGTTCAGTCGGCCATGCGTCTGGGCGCCCAGGGCATCCGGATCAACTGCTCCGGTCGTCTCGGCGGCGCCGAGATCGCCCGCCTGGAGTGGTACCGCGAGGGCCGCGTTCCGCTGCACACCCTGCGTGCGGACATCGACTACGGCACCGCGACCGCGAAGACCACCTACGGCACCTGCGGTGTCAAGGTGTGGGTCTTCAAGGGCGAGATCATGGCGCACGACCCGATGGCGCAGGACAAGCGCATGGGCACCGAGCCGGTGTCGACCGATGGCGAGCCGCGGCGCGAGCGTCGCGAGCGTGGTGACCGTGAGGAGCGTGGGGGCCGTGGTCGCGGCGACCGTGACCGCTCCGAGCGGGCTGACCGCTAGTAAGGGGCACGAGCGATGCTTTCTCCGAAGCGTACCAAGTACCGCAAGGCCCACAAGGGCCGCATCCACGGCAACGCGAAGGGCGGCACCCAGCTGAACTTCGGCTCCTTCGGCCTCAAGGCCCTGGAGCCGGAGCGCATCACGGCCCGCCAGATCGAGGCGGCCCGCCGCGCGATCACCCGCGCCATGAAGCGTCAGGGCCGCGTGTGGATCCGCGTGTTCCCGGACCTGCCGGTCTCCACCAAGCCCGCCGAAGTCCGCATGGGTTCCGGTAAGGGCACGCCCGAGTACTGGGCGGCCCGCGTTCATCCCGGCCGCATCCTGTTTGAGCTGGACGGCGTGCCCGCGGATGTGGCAAAGCAGGCGTTCGCCCTGGCGGCCGCCAAGCTGCCGATCAAGACCAAGCTGGTGACCCGCCTCGGCGGCGGTGAGGAGGTGGCGGCATGAAGCCCGTCGACGTTCGTGCGAAGAGCACCGAGGAGCTGAACGATCAGCTCCTCCAGCTCAAGAAGGAACAGTTCAACCTGCGTTTCCAGCGGGCCTCCGGCCAGCTGGAGAACACCGCGCGGGTGCGAGTGGTGCGTCGCGACATCGCGCGCATCAAGACGATCCTCGGCGAGCGCACGCGCTCGGCCGAAGCCGGCAAGTAAGGAGGGCTACCTATGCCTCGCCGCGTTCTGCAGGGCACGGTGGTCAGCGACAAGGGCGACAAGACGGTTATCGTCCTGGTCGAGCGCCGCGTCATGCACCCCGTGTACAAGAAGTTCATTCGTCAGTCGAAGAAGTACGCCGCCCACGACGAGGGCAACCAGTTCAAGGTCGGCGATACCGTTTCGATCATCGAATGCCGCCCGATCTCCAAGCGCAAGCGCTGGACGGTCGTGCTTGAGTCCGCCGCCGTTAGCGGCGCCGCGTAAACGGAAGGGTACAAACCATGATCCAGATGCAAACCAACCTGGAAGTCGCCGACAATAGCGGGGCGCGCCGGGTGCAGTGCATCAAGGTGCTTGGCGGGTCCAAGCGGAAGGTGGCCACCGTCGGCGACGTCATCGTCGTCTCCGTCAAGGAGGCCATTCCGAAGGGTCGCGTCAAGAAGGGCGACGTGCATCGCGCCGTCATCGTCCGCACCGCGAAGGAACTGCGCCGGGAGGACGGGTCCGCGATCCGTTTCGACCGCAATGCCGCCGTGCTGATCAACAAGCAGGGCGAGCCGATCGGCACGCGTATCTTCGGGCCGGTCACTCGTGAGCTTCGCGGCAAGAAGTTCATGAAGATCATCTCGCTGGCGCCGGAGGTGCTGTGATGGCCGCGAAGATCAAGACCAAGGACAAGGTCGTCATCCTTGCCGGCAAGGACAAGGGGAAGACCGGTGAGGTCCTCAAGGTCATCCCGGCGGAAAACCGTGTCGTCGTGCAGGGCGTGAACGTGGTGAAGAAGCACCAGCGTCCGAGCGCCACCTCGCAGGGCGGCATCGTTGAGTTCGAGGCGCCCATCAACGTCTCGAACGTTGCTCATGTCGACCCCAAGGACGGCAAGCCGACCCGCGTCGGTTTCAAGGTCCTTGAGGATGGCCGCAAGGTGCGTGTCGCCAAGCGGTCCGGCGAAGTCATCGACGTGTGAGGACCGGACCAATGGCTGCACGTTTGAAGGAAGTGTACGACTCCAAGATCCGCGCCGCGCTCAAGGCTGAGTTCGGCTACGCGAACGACATGGAAGTTCCGCGGATCGAGAAGATCGTCATCAACATGGGTGTCGGCGAAGCTGTCGGCGACTCCAAGAAGATCCAGAATGCGGTGAGCGAACTGACGGCGATCAGCGGCCAGAAGCCGATCGTCACGAAGTCCCGCAAGTCGATCGCGCAGTTCAAGCTGCGTGAGGGCATGGCGATCGGGTGCAAGGTCACGCTCCGTCGTGAGCGGATGTACGAGTTCCTGGATCGCCTGGTCACGATCGCGTTGCCGCGTGTCCGCGACTTCCGCGGCATTCCCGGCAACAGCTTCGACGGCCGTGGCAACTATGCCATGGGCGTGAAGGAGCAGATCATTTTCCCGGAGATCGACTACGACAAGATCGATCAGATCCGCGGCATGGACATCATTTTCGTCACCTCGGCGAAGACCGACAAGGAGGCCAAGGCTCTCCTGAAGGCCTTCGACATGCCGTTTGTGGCCTGATTGGCTGGAGCACGACCCCATGGCTAAGACCAGTGCCATCGAGAAGAACAAGCGTCGCACCAAGCTGGTGAAGCAGTTCGCCAACAAGCGTGCCCGCCTGAAGGCCATCGCCTCCGATCGCTCCCTCCCGCCGGAAGAGCAGTTCGCCGCCCGCCTCAAGCTGGCCGAAATGCCGCGCAACTCGTCGAAGGTGCGCATCCGCAACCGCTGCGAAATGACCGGCCGTCCGCGGGCGTTCTATCGCAAGTTCAAGCTGTCCCGCGTCACCCTCCGTGAACTGGCCTCCACTGGCCAGATCCCGGGGATGGTGAAGTCGAGCTGGTAAGGAGGGTCGGAGAATGTCTTTGAGCGATCCGCTCGGCGATATGCTGACCCGCATTCGCAACGGTCAGCACGCCCGTATGTCTGTTGTGCAGAGCCCGGCGTCGAAGCTGCGCAGCAACGTGCTTGAGGTTCTCAAGCGCGAGGGTTACATCCGCGGCTACTCCGAGGAGGAGCTGCGCCCCGGCATCAAGAACCTGAAGATCGAGCTGAAGTATCACGAAGGCGAGCCTGTGATTAAGCAGATCGCCCGCGTGTCGAAGCCCGGCCGCCGCGTCTATTCGAAGATCACCGATCTGCCCCGCGTCTTCAACGGCCTCGGCATCGCGATCCTCTCCACGCCGCGCGGCGTGATGTCGGACAATGAGGCCCGCGCCGCCAACGTCGGCGGTGAAGTCCTCTGCCGCGTGTTCTAAGGGGGACCCTTCGATGTCGCGCATTGGAAAGCATCCCGTGCCGGTTCCGGCTGGTGTTGACGTCTCCGTCAACGGCCAGCAGGTGTCGGCCAAGGGCAAGCTGGGTTCGCTCAGCCTGACCCTCATCGACGACATCACGGCCAAGCTGGAAGACGGCAAGGTCGTGGTGGCCCCGGCGAACGACAGCAAGCGCGCCCGCATCATGTGGGCAACCTCGCGCACCCTGATCAACAACATGGTCACGGGCGTCAACCAGGGCTTCACCATCAACCTCGAGATCAACGGCGTCGGTTACCGTGCCGCCGTGCAGGGCAAGGAGCTGGTCATGCAGCTCGGCTACTCGCACGACGTCAAGTACCCGATCCCGGAGGGCATCACCATCAAGTGTGACAAGCCCACCGCGATCTCGGTGTCGGGCTTCGACAAGCAGAAGGTCGGTCAGGTGGCCGCGGAGATCCGTGGTTGGAAGAAGCCGGAGCCCTATAAGGGCAAGGGCATCAAGTACGACACCGAGACGATCATCCGCAAGGAAGGCAAGAAGAAGTAAGGTCCGCCATGCTCAAGCCAAAGCAACTCCACGAGCGCCGCAAGCAGCGCGTGCGCGCGCAGATTGCCAAGAAGGCCGGCGGGCGGGCTCGCCTCTCGGTTTTCCGGTCCAATCTGCACATCTACGCCCAGATCATCGACGACGAGAACGGCCGTACGGTCGCCTCGGCCTCGTCCGTGGAAAAGGAGCTGCGCGAGCAGCTCAAGCACGGTGGGAACGTCGAAGCCGCCCAGAAGATCGGTGCGCTCATCGCTGAGCGCGCCAAGGCGGCGGGCGTCACCGAGGTCGTGTTCGACCGTGGTGGCTACATTTACCACGGCCGGGTCAAGGCCCTGGCTGACGCCGCCCGCGAGGGCGGGCTGTCGTTCTAAGGAGGCTCCGAAATGGCACGTGAAAGAGGCGAGCGGAGCGACCGTGATCGGCAGCCGCGCGATCGCGACCGGGAAGAGAGCGAGCTGATCGAAAAGCTCGTTGGGATCAACCGCGTCGCCAAGGTTGTGAAGGGCGGCCGTCGCTTCGGCTTCGCCGCCCTGGTGGTGGTCGGTGACGGCAAGGGCCGCGTCGGCGTCGGATCGGGCAAGGCCCGTGAAGTGCCGGAGGCGATCCGCAAGGCCACCGACCAGGCGAAGCGCGGCATGATCCGCGTTCCGCTGCGCGAAGGCCGCACGCTGCACCACGACTCCAACGGTCACTTCGGTGCCGGCAAGGTCGTGCTGCGCACCGCCCCGGCCGGTACCGGCATCATCGCCGGCGGTCCGATGCGCGCGATCTTCGAGGCGCTGGGTGTGCAGGACGTGGTGACGAAGTCCATCGGCACCTCGAACCCGCACAACATGATCAAGGCGACCTTCGACGCCCTGTCGCAGGTTTCCAGCCCGCGCAGCGTCGCCGCCCGTCGCGGCCGTCGCGTGAGCGACATCCTCGGCAAGCGTGAAACCGGCGCTGCCGGTGCGCAGGAGGCTTGATCATGGCCGAGAAGAAGACCGTCATCGTCACCCAGACCGGCAGCCCGATCGGCCGCAAGCACGACCAGCGCGAAACGCTGGTCGGTCTGGGTCTCAACAAGCTGCACCGGACCCGCGAACTGGAGGACACTCCGGCCGTGCGGGGCATGATCGCCAAGGTCGCGCACCTGGTCCGCGTCGAGAACGAGGGCTGAACCCATGACGAAGCTGAACGATCTCCGGGACAACCCCGGTGCCCGTAAGGAGCGCATGCGCGTCGGCCGCGGTATCGGTTCGGGCAAGGGCAAGACCGGCGGCCGTGGCGTCAAGGGTCAGACCTCGCGCACCGGCGTGGCCATCAACGGCTTTGAAGGCGGCCAGATGCCCCTTCACCGCCGCCTTCCGAAGCGCGGTTTCCGCAACATCTTCGCGAAGGAATACTCGGTCGTGAACCTGGGCCTGGTCCAGAAGTTCATCGACGCCGGCAAGCTCGACGCCAGCCAGACCATCGATGCGGTGGCTCTGGAAGCGGCGGGCGTCACCGGCAAGGTGAAGAAGGACGGCATCCGTCTGCTGGGCAAGGGCGCCCTGACGACGAAGGCCAGCTTCACCGTGGCCGGCGCCTCCAAGTCGGCTGTGGAGGCGGTCGAGAAGGCGGGTGGCAGCGTCACGCTGACCGCGTCCGCCGCCGAAGCCGCCGAGTGATCGGAAGCCCGCGCTTGCGCGCGGGCATCTTCCGGCACTAAATGAAGCGTAGTTGCGAGGGGCGGCCTGCATCCTGCAGGACCGCCCGTTCGTGCATTAGGGACAGGGATACGACCCATGGCATCAGCGGCCGAGCAGCTTGCCGCGAACATTAATTTCGGGGCCTTCTCCAAGGCGACCGAGCTGAAGAAGCGGATCTGGTTCACCCTTGGTGCCTTGATCATCTACCGCCTGGGCACCTACATCCCGATTCCGGGCGTCAACCCGCAGATCCTGGCCGATATTTTCCGGCAGCAGGGCGGGGGCATCCTGGGCATGTTCGACATGCTGGCCGGCGGCGCGCTGCACCGCATGACGATCTTCGCGCTCAACATCATGCCGTACATTTCGGCCTCCATCATCGTGCAGCTTCTGACCGCGGTGTCGCCGCAGATGGAAGCGCTGAAGAAGGAGGGCGAGTCGGGCCGCAAGAAGCTGAACCAGTACACCCGCTACGGCACCGTCCTTCTGGCGACCGTGCAGGCCTGGGGCTTGGCGGTGGGGCTTGAAGCGATGACCGGCGCGTCCGGCGCCGCGGTTCCGGAACCGGGGCTGTTCTTCAAGATTGCCACGGTCATCACGCTGGTCGGCGGCACCATGTTCCTGATGTGGCTGGGCGAGCAGATCACCGCCCGCGGCATCGGCAACGGCATCTCCCTCATCATCTTCGCCGGCATCGTCGCCGAGCTGCCGCGCGCGCTCGTCAGCACGCTGGAGCTGGGCCGCACCGGCGCGCTGTCCACGCTGTTCATCGTCTTCCTGCTGCTGATGGCGGTGGGCGTCGTGTTCTTCATCGTCTTCATGGAGCGCGCGCAGCGCCGTCTGCTGATCCAGTACCCGAAGCGGCAGATGGGCAACCGCGTGTTCGGCGGCGAAGCGTCGCACCTGCCGCTGAAGCTGAACACGTCGGGCGTCATCCCGCCGATCTTCGCGTCGTCGCTGCTGCTGCTGCCGCTGACCGCGGTCGGCTTTGCCGGCGGCGAGGGTCCGGAGTGGCTGCAGACCGTCACGCGCTATCTGGCGCACGGCACGCCGCTCTACATGATCCTGTATTCGGCGCTGATCATCTTCTTCTGCTTCTTCTACACGGCCATCGTCTTCAACCCCGCGGACACGGCCGAGAACCTGCGTAAGTATGGCGGCTTCATTCCCGGCATCCGTCCGGGAAAGAACACCGCGGACTACATCGACTACGTGCTGACCCGCCTGACGGTGATCGGTTCGGCCTACCTTGTGGCGGTTTGTCTCCTCCCCGAAATCCTGATTTCCCAGCATTCGGTTCCGTTCTATTTTGGCGGCACCAGCCTGCTGATCGTGGTCACGGTGACGATGGACACGGTTGCGCAGATTCATTCCCATCTGCTGGCCCACCAGTATGAGGGGCTGATTAAAAAAGCGAAGCTTCGGGGGAGAAAGTAATGAATCTCATTCTGCTCGGACCGCCGGGCGCCGGGAAGGGGACCCAGGCGCGGCGTCTCGAAGACACGCGCGGGCTCGTCCAGCTTTCTACGGGCGATATGCTCCGCGCGATGGTCGCCGAGGGTGGTCCGCTTGGGCAGCAGGCGAAGGACATCATGTCCGCCGGCAAATTGATGCCGGATGAGCTGATGGTCAAAATCATCGCTGAACGCATTTCCAAGCCGGATGTCGCCAACGGCTTCATCCTCGACGGTTTCCCGCGGACGGTCGCCCAGGCCGAGGCGCTGGACACCATGCTGTCGGACAAGGGCCTGAAGCTCGATCACGTGATCGAGATGAAGGTCGTCGACGACATCCTGGTCGAGCGCATCACCGGCCGTTACACCTGCGCCAAGTGTGGCAAGGGTTATCACGACGTCTTCGAGAAGCCGAAGGTCGAGGGTGTGTGCGACGTTTGCGGCAGCACGGAGTTCAAGCGCCGGGCCGACGACAACGCCGACACGGTGAAAACCCGCCTCGCCCAGTATCACGAGCAGACCGCGCCGATCCTTCCGTACTACCAGAGCCGTGGCGTTCTGAAGACGGTGGACGGCATGGCCGAGATCGACGATGTGACGAAGCAGATCGAGGGCATCCTGGCGGCCTGACCGGGCCGCCAAACCGGGATCCCCACGATCGGTTGAACAAGGAAAAGTCGCAAGGATCTCCGGATCCTTGCGGCTTTTTTCATGCCCTGGCGACGGGGCGGGGAGGGTGGTCCTCCCCGGTGGCGGCGTTCGTTGTTACGGGGCGCCGTCGGTGTCGGGGCGGGAGAGGTCCTCCGCCTTGCGGCTCAGATCGTTGTAGCGGTCGAGCACCCAGCCGAGGTGATCGGCCGCCGCCGCCGCCGCGGCATCGGCGTCACGGCGTTTGATGGCGTCGTAGATGGCGTGGTGATGATCGATCATCAGCGCCTCGCGGCCCAGCGCGAAGGGCTCGGTGTGATGGTATTCCATCATCTGGCCGAGGATGTCGCGGATGGTCGCCAGCAGATGCAGATAGACCGGGCTTCCCGCCGCCTGCGCGACGGCGAGGTGGAAGTCCATGTCGTCAGCGGCCTGCTTGCCGTCCCGGCCCGTCTCGCCCATGGCGGCGAGGACCCGCCCGATGTGGTCGATCTGCTCCTGCGTCGCGCGCTCGGTGGCGCGCCGGGCCGCCCAGCTCTCCAGGGCCTGCCGAATCTCCACGAGGTCGCAAAGGTTGGCGTGCTTCACCCGGACCATCTCGGTCAGCGCGCCGTCCATCGCCCCGGCGGAGGACACCACCCGTGTGCCGCCGCCTTGCACGGCGGTCAGGAAACCCTGGGTCTTCAGTTTCTGCAGGGCCGCGCGCACCGACACCCGGCTGACATGGAGTTGCTCGGCGAGTTGACGCTCGCCCGGCAGGCGCTCTCCCGGAACCAGTTCGCCGCGGGCGATCCGTTCGAGAAGCCGTTCCGCCACCCATTCGGAAATGCGCTGGGAGGAGGGCGGTACGTGGTGGGGTTCTTCGGTGTCGGACACGGTGTCATGCCCTTTCATCAGCAATCGGTCATAGGTCGTACCCGAGTCGGGCAAATCACGTCAACTCGCATCCGGACGGCGGCGTATGGTCCGCTCCGTCCGTGCTTTTCATCGGCTCCCGCGCCGCGCCACCAAGATGCCCGCCAGTACCACGGTGCCGCCGACCGCCTGGAACGCGCCGAGCGGTTCGGCGAGGAGCGCCCAGGCCAGAACCGCCGCGGCGGCCGGCTGGAGCAACAGGCTGACCGAGGAGAAGGCGGCGGGCAGATGGGCCAGCGCGTAGGCGATCAGGCTCTGACCGCCGGCGTGGCTGACCAGGGCGAGGCCGAGCAGCACCCCCCAGCCGCCGAGCGAGCCGGCGATCAGGCTCTCCCCAGACAGCAGGGCGATGGGCAGCAGGGCGAGGCCGGTGACGATCCCGCTCCAGGTCATGATGGTGGCGGTGGAGAACTCCGCCCGCAGCCGCCCGACCATCAGGAAATAGCCGCTGTAGAACACCGCGGTCAGCAGCCCCAGTGCGTCGCCGAACAGGTGGTCGGGGCTCAGTTGCAGGCTTTGCCCCATCAGGATGATGGCGCCGCACAGGGAGAGGGCGAGTCCGGTGAGGAAGGTCCGGCTGAACCGTTCCTTGAACACCAGCCAGGACACCAGCGTCACGAAGATCGGCGCGAAGTTGGCGAGCAGTGTGGAGTTGGCGACGGAGGTGTAGCGGATCGACCAGTGCCAGATGGCGAGGTCGCCCGCGAAGAACAGGCCGGCGGCGGTCAGCCGGGCGTAGTCGCGCCGCGACGAGGGCTTGCGCGCGCGCGCGCCGCCCTTCGGCTCCACGGCCATCCAGACCCACAAGGCGGGGATGGCGAAGGCCAGCCGCCAGAAGGCGGTGGCGCTCGGTCCCAGTTCGGACAGGCGCACGAAAATCGGGGCGAAGGCGATGCCCAGCGCCCCGGTCAGGAGAGCGATCAGCGCGATCCGCTGCGCGGAGTCGACGCGCGCGACGGGGGCGAGGGTGCTGGCGTCCGGCATGGCGTCCGTTATAGCGGACGCAACCTGCAGGCGCCATGTTCCCCCGCCGCATGGCACGTCTGCGGAAGGCCCGGATTGTGGGACATTGCCGCGACGACGGGATCATCCAGGCGTCCCGGCCGTTGCCCTCGGATCAACCGGCGGGAACTTCCGCTGCGACCGAGACCCTGCAATACTGTGCCACCATGACGCAGCGATCCCCCTGCAAGCCCGCCGAACACTCCCGACCGGTGACCCTGCCGTCGCCGCCGCGCGCCGCGCCGCCGTCGCCGTTGCTGGGTCCCGACGATCCGCCGCCGGTCACCGTCCTGCGCCCGGAGTCGGACAGTCCGGTGCTCCTGCTGTGCGACCACGCCTCGCGCGCCATCCCGAAGGCGCTGGGGACGCTGGGGCTGGACGAGACCAATCTGTGCCGGCACATCGCCTACGACATCGGCGCGGCCGAGGTGACGCGGCGGCTGTCGGAGCGGTTCGGCGCCACGGCGGTGCTGTCCGGCTATTCCCGGCTGGTGATCGACCCGAACCGCGCGTTGAACGATCCCACCGCGATCCCGGTGGTCAGCGACGACGTGGTGATCCCCGGCAACCGCGCCCTGGACAGGGCCGAGGAGGAGCGCCGCATCGACGCCATCTTCCGGCCCTACCACGCGGCGGTCGCCGCCGAGGTCGCCCGGCGGCGCGAGCGCGGTCAGGTGCCGGTGCTGCTGTCGATCCACAGCTTCACGCCGGCGATGCGCGGCGTCGCCCGGCCCTGGCACGTCGGCATCCTGTGGGACCATGACCCGCGCATCCCGATTCCGATGATCGCGCGGCTGCGCGCCGACGGGCGCTGGTGCGTCGGCGACAACGAGCCCTATTCGGGCCGGACGACCCTGGGCGGCACGGTGGAAAGCCACGCGACCCCCGCCGGACTGCCCAACGTCCTGGTCGAGGTGCGCCAGGACCTGATCGCCACGCCGGAGGGGGCGGCGCTGTGGGCGACGGTGCTGGGCGACGCTCTGGAGCCGATTCTGGCCGACCCCGGCCTCTACGAAATCAAACTGTTCCCGCGGGAGTGAGCGTTCATGGAGCCAGCCTTCACGCTGGGGCTTGAGGAAGAGTATCTGCTGGTCGACCGCAGCTCGCGGGACATCGCGCGCAACCCGCCGGACGAGATGCTGGAAGCCTGCCAGGAGCAGGCGCCGGGCCAGATCCATCCGGAGTTCCTGCGCTGCCAGATCGAGGTCGGCACGCCGGTCTGCTCCACCCTGGCGGAGGCACGGGCGGAGCTGGCGCGGCTGCGCGCGACGGTGGCCGGGGTGGCGCGCGCCCACAATCTGGCGCCCATCGCCGCTTCCACTCATCCCTTCGCCGCCTGGGAGCCGCAGAAGCACACCAACCGCGACCGCTACAACATGCTGGCCCGTGACCTGGGCGCGCCGGCGCGGCGGCTGATGATCTGCGGCATGCACGTCCATGTCGGGATCGAGGACGACGACCTGCGCATCGACCTGATGAACCAGGTCCGTTACTTCCTGCCGCATCTGCTGGCGCTGTCCACCTCCTCGCCCTTCTGGCGGGGGCAGGACATGCAGCGGAAATCCTACCGGCTGGCGGTGTGGAACGAACTGCCGCGCACCGGCATGCCCGACAGCTTCCAGAGCTTCGGCGAGTACCAGCAGCAGGTGAACGTCCTGGTCAACGCCGGGATCATCGAGGATGCGAGCAAGCTGTGGTGGGACATCCGCCCGTCCCAGCGTTTCCCGACGCTGGAGATGCGGATCACCGACGTCTGCACCCGCCTCGACGACGCGGTGACGGTGGCGGCGCTGTTCCGCTGCCTGCTGCGCATGCTGTGGCGGCTCCGGTCGAAGAACGTGACGTGGCGGCCCTACAAGAACCTGCTGATCGGCGAGAATCGCTGGCGGGCCCAGCGCTACGGGCTCGACGAGGGTTTGGTCGATTTCGGGCGCGGCACCATCGTTCCTTACGGCGACCTGATGGAGGAGCTGATCGAGCTGACCCGTGAGGACGCGGAGCGCTTCGATTGCGTGGCCGAGGTCGCCAACGCCCGCGACATCATCCGGCGCGGCACCAGCGCCCATCGTCAGGTGGCGATCTACCGCGAGGCGCTGGAGCAGGGCGCCACCGGCTGGGAGGCTCTGGCCCAGGTGGTGGATTGGCTGGTCGAGGAGACGATGGTCGGGGTGGAGTGATCTGCCTCGACGGGTTGCTTCGAAATCCATGGCAACTTTCGGAAAGCCACTACTTGACCTTTGCGTCATCCAGCCATACCCTCGCCGCAAATCAGCTCACCGAGTTGAGCAGGGCAGGCAATAAAAACGAAGCAGCAGAGGGCCGCTCGCACCACGGGCGGCCCTTACCTTTTCAGGGGGATGGGAATGGCCGACGCCAAGTTCCTGAAGTTCGACACGCTGAGCCTGCACGCCGGCCAGCGGCCTGATCCGGCCACCGGGGCGCGGGCGGTGCCGATCTATCAGTCCACGTCCTACGTCTTCGACGACACCGACCACGCCGCCTCGCTGTTCAACCTGGAACGGCCGGGCCACATCTACTCCCGCATCTCCAACCCCACGGTGGCGGTGCTGGAGGAACGGTTGGCGGCCCTGGACGGCGGTGTCGGCGCGGTCTGCACGGCCAGCGGTCAGGCGGCGCTGACGCTCGCCATCATGACGCTGATGGACGCCGGCGGGCACATCGTCGCCTCCTCCTCGATCTACGGCGGCAGCCGCAACCTGCTGGCCTACACGCTGCCGCGATTCGGCATCACCACGACCTTCGTGAATCCGCGCGACCTCGACGGCTTCCGCGCGGCCATCCGGCCGGAGACACGGCTGCTGTTTGGCGAGGTGCTGGGCAATCCGGGGCTGGAGGTGCTCGACATCCCCGGCCTGTCGGCGATCGCCCATGACGCTGGCCTGCCGCTGATGGTCGACGCCACCTTCGTCACGCCCTACCTGTGCAAGCCGCTGAGCGTCGGCGCCGATCTGGTGATGCACTCCTGCACCAAATGGCTGGCCGGGCACGGCGTCGCCATCGGCGGCGTGGTGATCGACGGCGGCACCTTCGACTGGGAAGCGTCCGGCAAATTCCCGACCCTGACCGAGCCCTACGCCGGCTATCACGGCATCGACTTCGCGGAGGAGTACGGGCCGGCGGCCTTCATCATGCGCGCCCGCGCCGAGGGGCTGCGTGACTTCGGCGCCTGCATGAGCCCGATGAACGCCTTCCAGATCCTCCAGGGCGTGGAGACGCTGCCGCTGCGCATGAAGGGCCACATCCACAACACCCGCAAGGTGCTGGGCTTCCTCGAATCCGAGGCCTACGCGGAAAACGGCAGCGTCGCCTGGGTCACCCACCCGGAGCTGCCCGACCATCCCGACCACCGGCTGCGCGCCCAGCTCCTGCCGCACGGCGCCGGCTCGATCATCTCCTTCGGCATCAAGGGCGGGCGGGAGGCCGGGCGGCGCTTCATCGAGAAGCTGGCGCTGTTCTCCCACCTCGCCAACGTCGGCGACGCCAAGTCGCTGGTCATCCACCCCGCCAGCACCACCCACGCCCAGCTCGACGCCGAGGCGCTCGCCGCCGCCGGGGTGGGGGAGGACATGATCCGCCTGTCCATCGGGCTGGAGGATTGCGACGACCTGATCGACGATCTGCGCCAGGCGCTGCGCGCCGCGACGAAGGCGTGAGGAGGCTGCCATGGACCTGACCGTCAACGGCCAAACCGTCTACGCCCACACCGGCGGACGGCCCTTCGACCCGGCGCGTCCGGCGATCGTGCTGATCCACGGTGCCGGCATGGATCACACGGTGTGGAGTCTGCAAAGCCGCTACCTCGCCCATCACGGGCGGTCGGTCCTGGCGGTCGATCTGCCGGGCCATGGCCGCTCCGCCGGGGCGCCGCTGCCATCCATCGAAGAGTTGGCCGACTGGGTCGTGGCGCTGCTGGACGCGGCGGGTGTGGCGAAGGTGGCGCTCGCCGGCCATTCCATGGGCGCCCTGGTGGCCCTGGAGACCGCGGCGCGGCACGGCGACCGGATCGAATCGCTGGCCCTGCTGGGCGTGGCGGAGACGATGCCGGTCCATCCCGACCTGCTGGCCGCCGCGGCGCTGAACGACCCGTCCGCCATCGAGCTGGTGGTCGGCTGGGGGCACGGGCCTTGCGGGCATGTCGGCGGTGCCGCGGCGCCCGGCCTGTCGCTGGTGCCCGGCGGACGGCGCCTGATGCAGCGGGCGCGGCCCGGCGTGCTGGGTGTCGATCTCGGCGCCTGCAACGCCTATGGCCGCGGTGGTGCGGCCGCCGCGGCGGTGTCCTGCCCGGCACTGTTCCTGTTGGGCGGAGTCGACCGCATGACTCCGGCAAAATCGGGCAAGGCGCTTGCTGCCAAAGTCAGTGGCTCTGAAGTCGTTCTGCTGTCCGGCATAGGCCATATGGTTATGACGGAAGCACCAAACGCAACCACAGATGCTTTTTCGGCCCGGTTTGCTGCCCGCTAAGCCTGTTGTTTCTTCGTTGATTACAGTCTCATCATGAATCGTTAACAGATTCGCGTCTTACTGTTCTGCACCGAAGCGGCGATGCGGAATGGTGAGCTGTGCGAAGTCTTGAGCGGTCTGTCCATGCCTTGATGGCGGTTGCCGGCGATATCGTCGCGCTGGTGGCGCCGGACGGGCGGTTCGCCGATGTGGGAGCCGGGGCGCTCCGCGTGCTCGGCACTCCGCCGGAGGCGCTGCTGGGGACCGCCCTGCTGGATTGCGTCCATCCGGATGACCGGGAGGCGGTCGCCCGCGGTCTCGCCCGGCAGAATGTCGGACCGTCCGGTGACGGGCCAAGCGACGATGGATCGCCCGGCGACGCCGTTGGTCCGTTCGCCTGCCGGCTGCGCCACGCGGCGGGCGGCTGGCGGCATGTGGAGGTGACGGCCTTGCGCCGCATGGGCGACGCCGGTGCCCCGGAAACCGTCCTCCACGCCCGTGACGTCACCGACCGCGTGGAAGCCGGGGAGCGGCTGCGGGCGAGCGAAGCGCGTTACCAGACGCTGGCCCGCTCCGCTCCGATCGGCCTGTTCGAGACGGATCGCGACGGCGGAATCGCGTCGGCCAACCCGCGCTTCGCCGCCATCGCCGGACTGCCGCCCGATGCCCTGCAGGGCCATGCCTGGCTGGCGGCCGTGCATCCGGACGACCGGCCGCGGCTTGAGGCCGACTGGGCGGAGGCCGTGGCGTCGGGCCAGCCCATTCTCCTGAATGTCCGGTTCCGCGGCGCCGACGGCACGATCACCTTCGCCCTGTGCCAGGGCTCGCCGCTGACCGACGTGGATGGGCGGGTGCAGGGCTGGGTCGGCACGCTGAGCGATATGACCGAATATGTGCGGACGGTCGACGCGCTGCTGATGGCGGAGGCCCGGACCAACGCCATCGTGGACGCCGCGGCCGACGCCATCGTCACCATGGATGGGGAGGGCATCGTCCACAGCTTCAACCCGGCGGCGGAGGCGATGTTCGGCATTCCGGCCGTCGACATGCTGTGGAATCGGGTCGACCGGCTGATCCCCGGCATCGCGCCGCTGCTCCAGGATGGCGGGCTGGCCGTCTACCAGCCGGGCGGCGAGGCCCATGGCGCCGGGGCCGTGCAGGAGGCCGTCGCGGTGCGGCGTGGTGGCGACCGCTTTCCCATCGAACTGTCGGTGAGCGCGGTGGAAACCGGCGGACGCCGGGTCTTCACCGGCATCATCCGCGACATCACCGCGCGCAAGCGGAGCGAAAGCGACCTGATCGCCGCGAAGGAGGCCGCCGAATCGGCGGACCGCGCCAAGTCGACCTTCCTCCAGGTGATGAGCCACGAATTGCGGACCCCGCTGAACGCGGTCATCGGCTTCGCCCAGGTGATCGAGATGCGGCTGCTCGGCGCGGCCGAGGTGGACCGCTACATCGACTACGCGGGCTCGATCCGCCAGTCGGGCGAGCATCTGCTGGCGATCATCGACGACATCCTGGACATCACGACCATCGAGGCCGGCGGGCTGCGCTTGAACGAGACGCCCGTCGAACCGTCCGCCCTGGTGGGGGAGGCGCTGAACCTCGTCGCCATCCAGTCGGGCAAACGCGGCGTGCCGATCCACATCGACCTGGAGGATGGCCTGCCGACGCTGACCGGCGACGCGCTGCGGCTGCGGCAGGTCCTGGTGAACCTGCTGTCGAACGCCGTCAAGTTCTCCAACCCCGGAGAGCCCGCCCTGATCCGGGCGCGTCGCGGAAGCGACGGCGGGCTGGAACTGTCGGTGACGGACACCGGGATCGGCATCGCGGCGGAGGATCTGCCGAAGGCGATGACCCCCTTCGTCCAGGTCGACCAGTCGATGGCGCGGCGCTACGAGGGGATGGGGCTCGGCCTGTCCATCTCGAAGCGACTGGTCGAGGCCCATGGCGGCACCCTGCGCATCGCCAGCGTGCCGGGGCAGGGAACGACGGTGACCGTGGCCTTGCCGCCCGGCCGGGTCATGGCCGACGCATGAGGGGGGCGGCGGACTCCGATGAACACAGAAACGGCGCCCCGGTTTCCCGGAGCGCCGTATGGACGTGTGGTGCCTTGCGGTTAGGCGGCCTGCTGGGTCAGGGCGGGCTTCGCCGCGCTGTTGGTGCCGATCTGGATGGTCCGCGGCTTCATCGTCTCCGGCACCTCGCGCACCAGATCAATGTGGAGCAGCCCGTTCAGCAGATTGGCGTTGCCCACCTTGATGAAGTCGGCAAGCTGAAAGCGGCGCTCGAAAGCGCGGCCGGCAATACCCCGGTAGAGGAATTGGCCGGTCTCCTGTTCCTTCTTAGCTTTCCCTGTGACCACCAGAGAGTTCTGCTGAGCGGTGATCTCCAGGTCCTCCGGGCCAAAGCCGGCGACGGCCATGGTGATCCGGTAAGCGTCGTCGCCCGTCTTCTCGATGTTGTAGGGCGGGTAGGACGCGGCGGCCTCGTCGCCGGTCATCGCGTTCTCCAGGAGGCGCGAGAGGCGGTCGAACCCAACGGTCGAACGGAACAGGGGCGAAAGGTCGTAGGAGCGCATGACATATCCTCCAAATGAGCGATACAGCGATCGGAGACCACGATCGTCGTCGGTCCCCGGTTTTGCGGTTCCGGCGAACCCCAACTGGGCGTCCGCCGACACCGCGACAGATAAGCGAGCAACTTGCCCGTTCAAGAGGGCGCTTTTTGAAATTCGCCGGACCGCGCCGTCACCGTCCAGCGGACGGCCGGGCGGGGTTCATAACCACTCATCGATTGTTAATCAGTTGCGGCGAGGCTCGGAATCGGGCCATTCGGCCGCGGGAGGGGTACGGCCGTGATGGAAACACCGACCTTCTTCAACGGGACTTACGACGAGACGATGGCGCTGCTGATCGAGGCGCGCAATTACATCGCCTATCACGACGCCGTCAGCCATCGGGCGCTGCCGCCCCAGGTCCGGCTTCAGATCTCGTACGAATCCATGCGGGTGACCAGCCGCCTGACCCAGGTGATGGCTTGGCTGCTGGCGCAGAAGGCCGTCCATGCCGGGGAGATGACCCGCGAGCAGGCGGCGAGCGACGACTTCGCCCTGTCGGGCGGGGACATCTGCACCGATCCCTCCGGCCCCGACAACGAGCAATTGCCCGAAGGCCTGCGCAGCCTTCTGGAGCGCAGCCACCGGCTCTACATGCGCGTCGCCCGCCTGGATGAGCGCGCCCGTGACGCGGTGGCGCTGGCCGGCTGACGGCCGGCCTTCTCAAAAGCCGCAAACGCGAAAAGGGCGTCCGGCGGACCGGACGCCCCATTTCGTTTTGCGGACGAAGAAGATTACTTCTTCAGGCCGAAGCTCGCGAAGCGCTTGTTGAACTTGGCGATCTGGCCGCCCGTGTCCAGCAGCTTCTGCACGCCGGTCCAGGCCGGGTGCGACTTCGGGTCGATGTCGAGGCGCAGCGTATCGCCCGGCTTGCCCATCGTGGAGCGGGTCTTGAACGTGCTGCCGTCGGTCATCACCACGTTGATCTCGTGGTAGTCGGGATGGATATCAGTCTTCATGGCCGGGGTTCCTGCAAAGCGAGCGCGGTCTATAGCAAAGCATGCGGCATGATGCAACCGCGTTCCTGCGCCGGAAAAGGCGGCCGGTTCTTGCGGACCGCCGTGATGCCGTGCTGTCGTGTCCGCCCGGTTCAATCCGCCGGCCGCACCATACCTTGTTCATAGGCCCCCCCCTTGCTATATGCCGGGTTTGCCCCCGTGCACCGTCTGCACATCGTCCTGCCGCCCGTCCTGCCGCTGGGGAGCCCCGGTGTCCCGTCCGTCGTCGAAGTCCGATCCGGTGTCCGAAGCGACGCCTTCCGCCGCAACGCGCCGACGCAACCTGTCGCCGCTGCGCCGGCTCTTTCCCTTCCTGTGGCCGTACCGGCTGCAGATCCTGGGGGCCATGCTGGCCCTGACCGTGGCCGCCGGGACCGTTCTGGGGCTGGGGCAGGGCATGCGCGTCCTGGTGGACCAAGGCTTCGTCGCGGGCGATTCGGCTCTGCTCGACCGGGCGCTCCTGGTGCTGCTGGTGGTCATCGTGCTGATGGCCGCCTCGACCTTCGGGCGCTTCTATCTGGTGACCTGGATCGGCGAGCGGGTGGTGGCCGACATCCGCCGCGCCGTCTACAGCCATGTGGTGACGCTGTCCCCAGGCTTCTTCGAAACGACCAAGACCGGCGAGATCCTGACGCGCCTGACCACCGACACCGAGGTGCTGCAGACCGTGGTTGGGTCCTCCGTCTCGATCGCGCTGCGCAACACGCTGATGTTCGTCGGCGGCACGGCGATGCTGCTGGTGACCTCGCCGAAGCTGGCCGGGCTGGTGTTCCTTGGCGTGCCGGTGGTCATCCTGCCGATCATCATCCTGGGGCGTCGGGTGCGCGCCCTGTCGCGGGCGAGCCAGGACAAGATCGCCGACCTCGGCTCCTTCGTCGAGGAGACGCTGGGCGCCATCCGCACCATGCAGGCCTACACGCACGAAACCATCGACCGCAGCCTGTTCGGCGGGCGGGTCGAGGACGCCTTCGCCACCGCCCGGCGGCGGGTGACGGTGCGGGCCATCATGACGATGATCGTCATCGTGCTGGTCTTCGGCTCCGTCGGCCTCATCCTGTGGATCGGCGGGCACGACGTGCTGGCCGGGCGGCTCACCGTGGGGCAGCTTTCGGCCTTCGTCATCTATTCGGTGGTCGTCGCCGGCTCGGTCGGGGCGATCAGCGAGGTGGCCGGCGACCTGCAGCGCGCCGCCGGCGCCACGGAGCGGCTGTTCGACCTGCTCGACACCGAACCGGAGATCCGCGCCCCGGCCAACCCGCGCGCCCTGCCGGAGCCGGCACAGGGCGCGCTGTCCTTCCGCGACGTGCGCTTCCACTACCCGTCGCGGCCGGACTGGGCGGCGCTCAAGGACTTTTCGCTGGAGATCGAGCCGGGCGAGACGGTGGCCCTGGTCGGCCCGTCGGGGTCCGGCAAATCCACGGTGTTCCAGCTTCTGCTGCGCTTCTACGACCCGCAGGCCGGGGCGGTCACCCTTGACGGGGTGGACGTCCGCGACGCCGACCCGGTGGAGGTGCGGCGGCGGCTCGGCCTCGTCGCGCAGGACCCGGTGGTCTTCTCCGCCAACGCCTGGGAAAACATCCGCTACGGGCGTCCGGACGCCAGCGACGCCGAGGTGCTCGCCGCCGCCGAGGCCGCCCACGCGCTGGAGTTCCTGCAGGCCCTGCCGGAAGGGCTGGACACCTTCCTCGGCGAAAAGGGCGTGCGGCTGTCCGGCGGGCAGCGCCAGCGCCTGTCCATCGCGCGGGCCATCCTGCGCGACCCGCCGGTGCTGCTGCTCGACGAGGCGACCAGCGCGCTCGACGCGGAGAGCGAGCGCATGGTGCAGGACGCGCTGGACAAGCTGATGACCCGGCGCACCACGATCATCATCGCCCACCGTCTGGCGACCGTCCTCAACGCCGACCGGATCGTGGTGATGGAGCAGGGGCGCGTCGTCGCCACCGGGCGCCACGCCGATCTGGTCCGCGAGGGCGGTCTTTACGCCCGGCTCGCCGCGCTCCAGTTCGACCGCGCGGCGGACGAGGCCGGGCTGGTCGGGGGCTGAAGAGCCCGCCACCGTTCGGGCGCCGGGTGCGGAACCCGTCCGCGCCCGCGGCGGTTGTCGGGCCATGTCCACAGACACGACTTATCCTCCGTCACCGGCACAGGCCGCGACCGGGCTTTCCTGGTCGGGATACCTGCTGGGCTTCGCGCTCGGCGGCTTCTTCGACGGGATTCTGCTGCATCAGGTGCTGCAGTGGCATCACCTGCTGTCGGCCGTCGAATCGTTCGCCGTCCAGGACATCCGCGTCCAGATCCTGGCGGACGGCCTGTTCCACGCCGCGATGTACCTCGTCGCGGCGGGCGGTCTGTGGCTGCTGTGGCGGAGCCGGCGCCGCTTCGCCGAAGCGGGGGCGGACCGTCTCCTGGCCGTCAACGCGCTGATCGGCTTCGGCGTCTGGCACATCATCGACGGCGTCCTGTCCCACTGGATTCTCGGCATCCACCGCATCCGCATGGACTCGGCAAATCCCTTGCTGTGGGACCTGCTGTGGTTCGTCGTCTTTGGAGTCGCCGTCGTCGCGGCGGGCTGGCGGTTGCGGCGCGGCGGGGGAGCGGGTGGTGGTGGTCGCCTCGCGCCGGTCGCCGTGACGCCCATCGTCCTGACGCTGGCGGTTTTGGTCGCCGGACCGGTCGCCGCCTTGCCGCCGCCCGGCGTGACCACGGTGATGGTGCTGTTCCAGCCCGGCACGACGGCGACGGATGTCTTCGCCGCGGTGGCGGCGGTGGACGGGCGGACGGTCTGGCAGGACCCTTCCGGCCAGCTCTGGGCCATCGACCTGGGCGAGGGCGGCAGCGCGGCGGCGCTCTACCGGCACGGCGCCCTGCTGGTCAGCAACACGCTGCTGCCGACCGGCTGTCTCGACTGGTTCCGGACCTGACGCCGGTCACGCCACGCCGAGACGGTGCAGGGTGAGCAGGCGCAGACGGGTGAAACGGTCGAAGCGGGCGCGCAACTCCGCCAGATTGGCCTCTTCCCCGTCGAGCCGCGCGCCGTCGCGCGACAGGGCGAGCCCATCGGCCGACAGAGCCTCCCAAGCGGTCGCCGCGGGGTCGGCACCGCTGCGCCGGGCCAGCAGGAACAGCGCCTCCAGCCGCGACACCGCGACGCCGGAGCCGAGGACGGGCGACGCCAGGGTGTCCAGCGTGTCGTCGCGGCGGTTGCGGTCCAGGATGGCGGCGTTGAAGCGGTCGGCCTGGAGCGCGCGCGCCGCCTGACCGGCTTCGGGCAGGGCGGGCGCCACCAGCGCCAAGCTCGTCAGGATCATCAGGGCACGCAGCACCGCCTCCTCGCCGTGGCGGGCGAGGGCGGGCAGGGCGGCCAACTCGCCCAGCGTCGGGGTGCCGGCGGCCAGCGCCTCGGCCAGCGGGCCGTGCAGGTCCTGCGGCAGGGGCACGCGCCCGACCGGGGCCAGCACCATCTCCGGCAGGTCGTCGGGCGGTACGAGAAGGGCGAAGCGGGTGGCGCGCAGCCGGTCCCGCCGCTCCGCCGAGGTCAGCCGCTCCGCCCCCTTCACAAAGAGGTCGCGGCGGAAGGCGCGGTTGGTCAGCAGGTCGCGCAAGGTCTCGCGGTAGGCCGGGTCGCGCGCCTCGGCCAGCAGGGGCAGGGCGTCCAGCGGCAGGGACAACTCGTCCATCTGCTCCATCGGGACGGCGGGGCCGGCGAAGTCCAGCTTGGCGGCGGCCAGTTCCCGCGCCACGTCGGCGTGGTAAAAGGCGGTCCAGTCGCGGTTCAGGTATTCGTGGGCGATGTAGTTGGGCGATTTGCGCTTCAGCGAGTCCAGCCGCGCCGGCAGCACGTCGGCCTGGGCGAACCAGCCGGCGTTCAGGGCGGTCAGGCGGCTGGCGAAGGCCACGGCCTCCTCGATCCGCTCCGGCAGGGGGCCAGTGCGGTCGGCGCAATGCTCGACCAGGACGCGGCGCAGCGGCATGTAGGCGAGCGTGCCGGGCAGGGCGTTGTAGCTGACGAAGACCAGCCCGCCGGGCTTGAGCCGCCGCTTCAGCAGGTCCACCAGGATCGCCCGGTTCTCCGCGCTGACCCAGGACCAGACACCGTGCAACGTGACGATGTCCAGATCCTTGGTCCCGTTTTGGGCGTAATCGGCGAAGCTCTCTTCCAGGAAAGCGGCGTTGCCCAGCCCGGCCTCGGCGGCGAGGCGCTGGGCGCCGGCGATGTGGCCGGGGTTGAAGTCCACCGCCTCGAAGCGGGCGTCGGGATGGCAGCCGGCCAGGACGGCGCTGCTTACCCCGTGGCCGCAGCCGATCTCTGCGCAGGCGAAGGACCCGGCGAGGTCCATTGGAGGCCGCCAGCCGCGCAGGGTCAGCGCGAAGGACAGCAGCGCCGGCGACAATTCCCGGTAGAAGGCGTGGATGTAGCCGATCCCGCCCACATAGCCCTCGGTCCAGCCTTGCATCGTCCCCGCTCCTCCCAATCGCTGGGGAAGGGTGATAGCGCCGGGCTTGGCCGGCTGTCAAAGAAGGCGGTCCAAAGACCCTCCCGAAGGCGGCTGTTAAGGGTGTGTGCGGAGCCGGAACGAGCCCTGTCAAAAAAATGCGATCCTATCCATTTTGGTATCGACAAGCCCCGGACCCTTCGTTATAAACCGCGCCACACCGGCCGGGACGACGGCTTGGCCGGACAGGAACCCTAGTCGATACGGTCAGGCACCCCCTGACGCAGAGACGAAGGCTTCGGTGCCGGTGTGAACGAGAAGTGATGGGCGCATAGCTCAGTTGGTAGAGCAGCTGACTCTTAATCAGCGGGTCCAAGGTTCGAGTCCTTGTGCGCCCACCATCACTTTCAGGATCGAAAGGGATCGCTCCCAAGACCCCTTTCATGCCGCCGGGTGCTTCGGCCCCCGGATGGGAATGGGCGCATAGCTCAGTTGGTAGAGCAGCTGACTCTTAATCAGCGGGTCCAAGGTTCGAGTCCTTGTGCGCCCACCATTCCCAGGACAACGGCACGACAGCGACGCACACAAAAGGGCTGCCCTCGGGCGGCCCTTTGTGCGTTCGGGGCTCTGCTTGCGCGATCACGCCTCATCGGCGCCGGGGCGGCGGGGGACGAGCAGGTTGGCGGTCATCTGCTGAACGATCGCGCCATCCTGGTTGAGCGTGGTGGTGCGCACGCGGGCAATGCCGCGGTCGGGGCGCTTTGCCGAGACGCGGACCTCCAGGATCTCGCTCTCGATGCGCAATGCATCGCCGGGGCGGGTGGGCAGGGGCCAGCGGATATCCTCTACCCCCATCCCGACGAAGCCGCCGGTGAGCGCGCCGTCCCCGGTGACGATCATCCGCATGGTCAGCCCGGCGGTGTGCCAGCCGCTGGCCGCCAGTCCACCGAAGACGCTGTCCCGCGCCGCCTCGGGGTCGAGGTGGAAGGGTTGCGGGTCGAATTGCCGCGCGAAGGCGACTATGTCCTCCTCCGTCACGGTCACCGGGCCGCCGGTGAAACGGTCGCCGGGGGTCAGATCGTCCAGATAGCGCATGGGGTGGTGAACTCCCGTCGCGGGTTGCTTCGTTGCCCTGCATTAATCTTTGCGGGGCGGGAACGAAAGCGATACCTGCCACGCAAAAATTGCAAAGCTCCCCGGACGCAAAATGTCGGGGCGGAAAACACGCTCCGTTCCTGCGCCGGAACACAAAACAACGACGCCGCAGGGCGGGCCTGCGGCGGTCTGGTCCGGACGGACGGCGAGCGGAGAGTCGCTTATTCGGCGGCGGTGCTGGCTATGCGGCTGCGCACGGACGGCGGCGGCTGGTTCCCACGATAGTCCTGCAGCCGCGTGGCCCGCAGACCCCGCATGCCGTGGCTGTCGATCAGCCGCTGCCAGGACAGGAATTCCTCCACGGACAGGGTGTAGCGGCGGCACGCTTCCTCAAGGCTGATCAGCCCCGAACGCACGCCGGCCACAACCTCCGCCTTGCGCCGCATCACCCAGCGCTTGGTGTCCGGAGGGGGAAGATCATTTTCTGTCATCGGCCGTCCTGCTGGACCGATGACCGACGCTCCACTGGAGCCATCGTCGCTCATTTCAAGCTCGCGAGATGACATGCGCGGACGCTCCACCATCAGCAGTGTATTCCACGATTTGGTGGTAACCTACCCCTTCTCCGCTTAACAAAAGCCTAAACGATAGGGTTAATGTTTTAAGCATAAAAGGCATGGCGCATAGGCCCATCCGGACCTCTGCCCATGCCTTTGACCATGCCTTTGACCATGCCTTCGGAAGACGCCGAAGCGGGTGGGCGGGACGCCCTCAGTACACCTTGGAGAGCTTGGACAGCGGAACCTCGACGCTGCCGACGGACATCACCGTTTCGCCGTCCTTGTTGGACCCAATGCCGCTGACCGTGCCGAAGGTGAAAGGGGTCGCCTTGATGATGTCGTCCTTCTTTTCGGACACCGGGGCGATGTTCAGGCGGTACTGGCCCGGCTGGACGGCGTTGCCGCCGTCGTCCTTGAAATCCCAGTTCACGACGTGCTTGGTGCCGGCGGCGGTCTCGCCGGTCATCGACCGGACGACGCGGTTCTTGCTGTCCAGGATGTCCACGCGCACCGACTTGGCGGACTTCTCCAGCTCGTAGGCCAGCGGGGCCGCCGTCATGCCCTGGGTGTAGTCGAAGCTGTCGCCCTCGAAGGTGACCGTGCGGCCCAGATAGGCGAGGTTGGTCGAGTTGGTCGAGGCGTTCTGCAGCTTCAGCAGCTTGTCGAGCCGGCTGTTGGTGCCGATGTTCTGCTCCACGTTCGCGAAATCGACCAGCTGCTTGGTCATGTCGTTCGTGTCCATGGGCTTCAGCGGGTCCTGGTTCTGCATCTGCGTGGTCAGCAGCTTCAGGAAATGCTCGAAGTTGTCGCCCAGCCCCTTCACCGCGGTGTCGAGTTTCTGCTCGTCGGCGGTCTTGGTGGTCTTGGTGGAAGTGTCGGTCTTCGTCTTGGTCTGGTTGGTGTTCCAGCTGCTGCCGTAGTCGGTGTTGGTGGTGGCCATGGTCGTCGTCCTTCGCTGGAATGGCTGCAGCTGGTCTGAATCAGGCTTGGATATCGACGCGGCCCGGGGCCAGCGTCAGGGTGTAGGCGGCCTGCGCATCCTCCACCTCGCCCGTGCCGCCACCGAAGCCGCGGCCCCGTCGGCCCGAGCCGCCCTGCCGTCCCAACTCCTGGAACGACTGGCCGCCTTCGCCGCGCAGGCTGAAGTTGAGGCTGTTGCTGTCCGCCTTCAGCCCGGCATCTTGCAAGGCGCGTTCCAGATTGCGGCTGTCGCGCTGCAGAAGTTCGAGGGTCTGGGCCTTTTCCACGGCGACCGACGCGGTGACCCGCCCGTCCTGGCCGATGTCCAGCTTGATGTCGATGCGGCCCAGCTCGGCGGGGCGCAGGTTGATGGTGAACTGGTCGTTACCGTCCGACACGTTCTTGCTGATGTGGACGGCCACCTGCTCCTGGACGCCCATCGGCAGACCGGCGGACCCGCGGGACGGGCGGAGTTGCGTCGTGGTCAGCCCCGTCTCCACGCCGCTCGCCGTGTGGGTGCCCTCGATCCCGGCGAAAACCGCGTGCGTCGGGGTGGTGGCGTGCGGGGCGCCGTCGGCCGGCGGCGGCGCGTCCGCAGCGGCCGCAGCGGCGGCGTTGAGGAACGCGCTTTGCCCGGCAGGCTTTGCCGGGTCGGCAAGCGGTGCCTGGGGTGCCGGCGGCTGGGCCAGGGACGCGGCGTTGCCGTTCGGGTCCGGATTGCCGCGGTTGCCGGCGTTGGCACCGGCGTCGCCGTCCGCCCCGGTCCGTGTCGCGCCCTTGGCCTTGGCCGCGGCAAGCTCATTCGGGGATTGCGGAAGCGGCGCGCTGTCGTCGTTCGGCAGGTCGGCGACGGGCAGCGCGCCGGAGGACAGCGCATCGGCCGTCGCCGGCTTGTCCTTGGCGGCGTCCTTCGCCTCGGCGTGGTGCGCCGGCAGCTCGGGCTGCGGGACGGCCTGGACCGGTGCCGCGTCAACCGGCGTCGGCGTCGCTTGCGCAACCGGCTTGGCCGCCGCGGCCGCCGTCACGGTCTCGTCGGCGGCGGGCTTGGTCTTGCCGTCCGGATGAGGAGCGCCGGCGGCGGCCAGGGCAGCCGCGGCGGCTTCCGCGGCGGCCAAGGCGGCATCGGTGGCGGGGGCACCGGCCAAGGGCGCCTTCTCGTCGTCCGGAACCGGGGCGGCGGGCGGCGTTGTCGCGGCCGTCGCCCCGACCGTGCCGTCCTCCGTCGCCTTGTCGGCCGCGTCGTCGGGCCGCCCGTTGGCCAGCGGGGCGGGGACCAGCGGGGCGACGGCCAGCGCCAGGGCGGCCTCGCGGTCGGTCAGGACGGCGGACTGGTCGGCCGTGACCATCTCCACGGTGGTCTCGGTCACCGTGACGGTCAGGTCGAGGATCACCGCCTCGCCGGTCCCGTCGTCGTCCTGATCGCCGGCTCCGTCCCGGGCGCCACCGTCGCCCGTCGCGTCGTTGGCGTCGTCCGGCAGGAGCGTCCCGGCCGTGTCGGAGGCAAGGTCGGCGCCGGTGGTGACGCCGGCGGGCGTCGCCTTGGCCGCATCATCGAGCGCCGCCTTGGCGTTTGCGGCCTTCGCCTCCTTGGCCGTGGCGTGGGCCGAGGCGGCGGCCTCCCGCCGTTCGGTGCGCGTCGCGTGGGCGGAGTCGCCGGCCTTGGCCGCGTCGGACGCGCGGCTGTCCTTCCGCTCGGCGGTGCGCTGGGCCTCGTCCTTGCGGGCGGCGCGGGCGTCGGCCTGGGTGTTCGCGTCGGCGGCCTGGCGCGGTTTGGCCGGTTCCGCGCGGATGGGGTCGGGGCGAGGAGGCGGGCTGCGTTCCGCGGCCTTGCGCTCGGCGGCCCGGTCGGCCGCGGCCCGGTTGGCGGCTGTCCGATCGGCGGCGGCTTGGTCGGCGGCGCTCGCCGCGGCGCTGCGGCGCTCCTGGGCGGAGGCCTCCGCCTGGACCTGATCGCGCTTGCGGGTGGCGGCCTCGGTGATCAGCCGATCCATCATGGAGGCGAACTTGTCGCTTCGCGGGGCCGTGTTCTGGCTGGACGAGGTCTGGCCCCGGACCAGGCTTTCGAACGCGGAGGGCGCGGTGTTCGTTTGGATGGCCATGGAAGGGATTCCCCGAAGCGGACAAGTGCACCCCATCCGGAAGCAACTAACGGGCCAGTTCCAGGCCGGTGCCGGTGGGTCCGCTCGCCGTCCCGTGCCCGGCAGTTCCGTCCGCCGGGCGGCAAATTCCGCCGGGTGGCCGGCGCTTCTTGCCGGACCCGGAAACGCGGCAAGGGCCGCCCGGTCGGACGGCCCTTGCGACGGAGTCCGGTGCCTGCGGCGGCGTCAGAGCCGGGTGTTGAGCGTGGCGGAGGTGGATGGCCCGTGGCTCGGCGTGACGTAGGTCGCGCGCGGCGGAACCGGGGCGGTGCCATAGGCGGGGGTGGTGGTCTGCCGAGCGCGGTTGATGGCGCCGACCACGGTGTCCACCAGGATCTTCTGCGCCGCGCTGTTCCGGCGGAGCGCGTCGGCGTTGGCCGCGGAGGCCTCGTACAGCCCGCGCGTCGCCTCGCGCAGCGCGGCCTTGGCCTCGTCGGGCAGGGCGGCCATGCCCTCGCGGTCCACGCGCAGCAGGCGCGACACCTCTTCGTAGACCAGCATCATCGGCTGCTTCTCGCGCCCCAGCCGGGCCAGCTCGGCGCTGGTGCAGTGGCGCATGACCGCCTCGGTCTCGCGCGCCAGATGCGCGCTCAGCCGGTCCATCAGCTCGACCAGGGCGGCGGCGCGCTCCTCGGCGTTCTTGGGCAGATTGGCGGCGGGAGCCTTGGACGGCTGCGGGAAACGGACGTCGACCTTATCCATGGGTGCCCTCCTGTGCGCGCAGAAGCTCGCGGTAAACCTGATCGGCGATGCCGAACCCGCCGCTGCGGGACACCTGCTTGCCGTACTCGTTGGTCAGCATGGAACGGAACATCTCCTCGGCATGGCCGCCGCCGAAGGTCTGGTCCACCTCGATCCCGTCGAACATGTGCCCCAGCATCTGGGAGACGAAGACGCTCTCGAACTCGTTGGCAGACTGGCGGATCTTGGCGCGGATCGCCGGGTCGACCTTGCTCTCGGCGCTTTTGGGATCGACCAGATCGGTGCGCACCGCCGTCCGGAAGCCCCCTTGCGCGTTGCCCTGGGCGTTCCCCTGGGCGCGCTCGGCGGCCGCGGGCAGGCGTGGGGGCGGAAGGCCGGGAAGGGAAAGCGTCGTATCCATCAGATCACCTCGATCTCCGCCTGCAGGGCTCCGGCGGCCTTGATCGACTGAAGGATGGCGATCATGTCCCGGGGTCCCACGCCAAGCGCATTCAAGGATTGTACCAACTCCTGGAGCGTCACCCCGGAATTCATCACGGCGAGGCGGTTGTTGGACTGGTCGTCCACCTGGATGTCGGTGCGCGGCACCACGGCGGTCTGGCCCTGGCTGAAAGGGCCGGGCTGGCTGACCTGCGGCGTCTCGGTGACGCGGATGGTCAGGTTGCCCTGGGCGATGGCGACGGTGGAGATGCGGACGTTCTCGCCCATCACGATCACCCCGGACTTCTCGTCCACCACCACGCGGGCGACCTGGTCGGGGGTGATGCGGAGCTGCTCGATCTCGGTGATCAGGCCGACGATGTCGCCGCGCCGGGCCTCCGGCACGCTCAGCAGGACCGAGGCCGGGTCGGTGGCCTGGGCCCGGTTGCCGCGGAGCTGGATGTTGATGGCGGTGGCCACGCGCTGGGCCGTGGTGAAGTCCGGGTTGCGCAGCGACAGGCGAAGCACCGGCAGCTCGGCCAGCGAGAACTGGATCTCGCGCTCGACGATGGCGCCCGAGGAGATGCGGCCGGAGGTGGGAACGCCGCGCGTCACGCTGGCCCCCTGGCCCTGGGCGGAGAAGCCCGACACCGCGATCGGCCCCTGGGCCACGGCGTAGACCTCGCCGTCGGCGCCCAGCAGCGGGGTGACCAGCAGCGTGCCGCCAAGCAGGCTCTTCGAATCGCCCATCGCCGACACGGTGGCGTCGATGCGCGTGCCCTGGGCGGAGTAGGGCGGCAGGGTCGCCGTCACCATCACCGCCGCCACGTTCTTGGTGCGCAGGTTGGTGCCGCGGGTGTTGACGCCCATCCGCTCCAGCATGCCGACCAAGCTCTGCTCGGTGAAGGGCGAGTTGTTGAGGCTGTCGCCCGTGCCGTTCAGGCCGACCACCAAGCCGTAACCGATCAGCATGTTGTCGCGCACGCCCTCGACGTCCACCACGTCCTTGATCCGCGCCGAGGAGGCCGAGGCCGGAGCCGACAGCGCCAGCAGCGCCGCGGCGAGCGCGGCCAGCATCGCGACCGCGCGCAGCACGGTCGCGGCACGCGGCATGATGGCACGGGGCAGGGCGGTGGCGGTCATGGCGGGAACACTCCTCAACGGCTGTCCCTTCCTATACAAATGGCGTGCCAGACGCGCGGACGGCAGGCAAAGGGCAGGATCGGCAAGGGGAAGCGGCGGCGGCCGATGAAAAGGCCGGAAATTGGCACCGCGTCCGACCGCTTTATGTCACGGAAGCGGGGCAATTTTTGCCCGATTGCGGCAAACCTTGACCGGATGTTAAGGTGCTTCCATCTAGAGTATCGCGCTTTTCCGAAACCGGTTGCACGGAACATGAAAGTCGAAGGCCCCGGAAAACTTCGCGGCAGCAGCTCGGTCCGGCGCACGGGGAAGGCCGAAGGCTCGTCCGGTGCGTCCTTTTCCAAGCAGCTCGTCGGCGAGACCAACACCGCGCAGGGCGTCCATGCGGCGGCGCCGCTGGCCGGCATCGCCAGCGTGCTGGCGCTGCAGGAGGTGGACGACGCCACGGCCCGCGCCTCGCGCGGCAAGATGCGCGCCGAGGAGATGCTCGACAAGTTGGAGGAGATCCAGCACGGGCTTCTGGCCGGCACGCTTCCGGCGCAGAAGCTGATGGACCTCGTGAAGGTGGTGCAGTCGCGGCGCGTCCATGTGGACGATCCGCGTCTGGCCGACATTCTTGACCAGATCGACCTGCGCGCCCAGGTCGAGCTGGCGAAGCTCACCCCCTGAGCGCCTTTCCCAGCGCCGCAGGCCGCGGCGCCGCTGTCGGGCGGCCGGGTGCCGCCGGCCTTTGCGGCCATAGGACCGGCTTTTCGGCATCGGCCGTACGGCCATCGCCGGCGGTTTCACAAAACTTTGCTTCTCCAAGGGCTTGTTCGTGCTTCGATAGGCGAAGCGCGGGGTTGCGGTTGCCGGTGCGCCTACCTATACTCCGCGCCGCCCGGATCACCCTTTTGCGTTGGATGCTCTCGGATGTCGTCTCCGCTTCTGCCTAAGAACTACACCCCGTCGGAAGACGAGGAGTTCATGAATCCCGTCATGCGGGAATATTTCCGCCAGAAGCTGCTGCGCTGGCGCGCGGAGCTGCTGGCTGAATCCAGCGAGACCCTGAGCAGCCTTCAGGAAGGCGGCATCCAGGAACCGGACATCGCCGACCGTGCGTCGGCCGAAACCGACCGGGCGCTGGAACTCCGCACCCGCGACCGCGAGCGCAAGCTGATCTCCAAGATCGACGCGGCGCTGGAGCGGTTGCAGGATGGGGCCTACGGCTATTGCGAGGAAACGGGGGAGCCCATCTCCGTCCGCCGCCTCGACGCCCGTCCCATCGCGACGCTGAGCCTGGAAGCCCAGGAGCGGCACGAGCGCATGGAGCGCACCCAGCGCGACGACTGACGCGCCGGTTCATTTCCGGCGCTTCCGGCCGTGCCCAAGGACAAGCCTCCTCCGATCCCGGCGGGGGCTTTTGTCCGTTCTGGGACGGTGTCGGGGTGAGTTCCCGACGGCGTGCTGAGGAGGTTGCGGCCCGCCCCTCTGTCGGAGCTTGGTTCGCTCGGGCCGGCCGCGGGCCCGCTGCAATGAACCGTCACGCTACCGGCTCCGGCCGGTCCCGGCCAGCCTGGGAAACGGCTTGCCCCTCTCTGCCGCCGCCGCCACCAAACGACGAACGTCTTCCGATGGCGCCTCACCTTCTGGTGTGGCGCTTTCGCGCGTCCGGCTGCTCGCCCGGGTCGGTCCTCCACAACCCGATGGTGCGGGTTGCCAGAACGGCCTGTTGACGGTGAAATGGATGTCCTGAAGCGGATCGAGACATTGCAGGCCCTGGTCCGTGAGGCGCAGACACGCAGGAAGCGCCTCCTGGACCAATCCCATGAGCGCCTGCGCTCCGCCGAAAAGGCGTTGGAAGGGTCTCACCGCCTGCTGAAAGGGAAGCCCCATGGCCCAGGCCCATCAACCCGCGAACCACCCTGAGGCGCAGAACCCCGATGCCGAGGATTGGCGTCGGCGCAGCGAGGTGCGGCGCAGCCGGGCCGAAGAGGCCCGCATCGGGGCGGAGCGGATGCGGGAGGAGGCCGAAGAGGAACGGGTCGCGCATTTCCAACGCCATGTCGAAGCGGAAGGGGCCCGGCTGATCGCGGAAGAGGGGCGGATCACCGGGGAAACGCGGCGCCAGGAAGCGGAGGAGGCGCGCATTCTGGACGAGGAGCTTCGCCGATCCGCCGAGATGGCCCGGCGGTCGGCGGAGGAGGCGCGCCTCTCCGAGGAACTGGCGCGGCAACTCCATGAGGCGACCCGGTGTTCTGCCGAGGAGGCCCGGCTTCATGCCGAGCAGGCGCGCGCCGACGCGGAGCGCGTCCGGGCGGTGAACGAGGAGCAGCGCCAGATCCTTGAGGAGATGCGGGAGACCGTCCGGCGTTACGAGGCGCTTCTGGCCGGGGGCGGGTGACGGGCCGCCCGGGCCCGGCGGGAAGAGGGTCGCCCCCCACCCGAAACGATGGCCGCTGCTGCTCGGCCCTGCTCTTCAGGAGCGCCCCGTCTCAATCCTTGAGGGGCGCACCACGCCGCCGCACCCGCCATTGGTCATAAACGGTTTTGAATTTCCTTTTCGTACCCGCTTTGGTAGAACTTGATGGCGGGTGTGAGCACTCCGGTATGCCCGACAACGAGCCGTGGCGGTGCTGGTCCTGATGCAGATCGCAACGTTGGGCGCAGGCCGGTGAAGCGCCGAGCGGTGAAGGGCAAGTTAAGCGCTGGCAAGCTGATCATCTGATGATGAAGGAATCGGGAAATGGCATTGAGATTTGCTGAGCGCATCGGTTCCAAGGACGGCGATGCCATGGCGGCCTCATCAAATACGGTGTTTTTCGGTCTGCAAGGCAATGATGTATTTTACGGTGGATATGGAATTGACTTCGTTTTCTTCCTTGGCGGCGCTGGGGACGATACTTATTCGATTCAATCACCGGGAGCGATTGTGATTGCCGACTCGGGTGGTTCTTCCGATCAATTGATCGCATCGGGAATCGGTGTCAGCAGACCGACGACGTACGCGGCGACGATCGATGGGCGCCATTTGGTGGTTGGCGACACGAAGTCGGGTCAGTTGGTGTATGTCCTCAATTATCTCGATCCTCATTTCAAGATTGAGAAAATTACTTTATCCGATTCGGTCCATTCATATGACAGTATTATTTCTTTGCTTCCAAAGGCTCCCGGTTTTATTGGGAATTTATCATGGGAAGCGTTTACGGATCGTATGAAAATTACGCATCTGAACACTCCGGATGTCAACGAGGCGTTGGGCTATTATCTGAACCGCGAAGCTCTGCTCCAGACCCGAGCGACCATCGACTACAGAAAAGATCCGACCAACCGTGTCGCCGTCACGACCGGCGGTGCCAGTGTGGAGACCGCGATGGCCGCTTACACCGGTCCGGTGGCGGGAGTGGTGAACCAGCACATTGGCACCGATGCCGGGGAAGCGATCCGGGGCTCGAGTCGGGCCGATTTCATCAACGGGCTTGCGGGCGACGACGCGATCGACGGGCGGAATGGCGACGACGTCTTGGATGGCGGTTTGGGCTCCAACTTCCTGACCGGCGGCTGGGGCACGGACACATTCTTCGTCGATGGCCGCAGCGGCGGCGTGACCTGGTCCACCGTCACCGACCTGGAGGCGGGTGAATGGGTGACCGCCTGGGGTTGGAAAGAGGGAGTCTCGAAACTGACTTGGCAGGAGATGGGCGGCGTCGAAGGCTACAAGGGTGCCACGGCTCACATCGATCTGGATGGCAACGGCAGCATCGACATGAGCATGACCGTTTCCGGCCAATCCTCCGGCTCGATCCTGACCACTCCGGGTCAGGTCGAGGGCAACGGATATCTCGCTTTCTGTCTCAAGTAAAAAAAGCGGCCCGCCCGATGTCATCGAGCGCAAAGCCTGATGCATCAGGCTTTGCGATTGCCCAACCCGCTGCCACGGCCATCGCGTGGCCGGCGCCCTCCTGCGATCCGGGCATCGGGCCGTGTGCGCCGGCGGGGATAGCCAGACCTCCCCATGCAGCGTGCCGTTGCGGCCGGCTTGACCGTGCCCGGCGCGGTGCAAGCCCACGCCGGCGGTGACACGCCCCGGGTGGGCAGGGAAGGGCACGGCAGAAGGCGCCGGGCGGCAGAAACTGCCTGCTCAGCGCGGGCAGCGCACGGCTGGACCGTGGCGCGACCACCGAAACACGCCCGTGCCGCGTCCGTGTCGCATGGCTGGTTCGGCGATGCGTGGAAGCCGGCCGGGATGCGGGTGTTCCTGTCGCGCCATGCAACGCGATGGAATGGGGTTCGGGCCCCCTTCCGTCGTGTCGTTCTTCGTCTGCGTTTCTGCCCGATGTCCCCTGACCGTCCTCAGAAGGGCATGATGATGTCGAAGAGCTGTTGGCCGTAGCGGGGCTGCTGCACGTCGGTGATCTGGCCGCGTCCGCCGTAGGAGATGCGGGCCTCGGCGACCTTCTCGTAGCTGATGGTGTTCTGCGCGGTGATGTCCTCCGGCCGGATGACGCCGGTGATGATCAGGTCGCGCACCTCGTAATTCACCCGGACCTCCTGGCGGCCCTGGATCACCATGTTGCCGTTGGGCAGGGTCTGGGTGACCAGCGCGGCCACCTTCAGGGTGATCTGTTCCTTGCGGTTGATGGCGCCCTTGCCGTCGTTGGAGGTCGAGCTGTTCAGGTCCAGCAGGCTGCCGGCGTTCACCCCGTCGGGCAGCGCGCGCTGCAGCGCCTTGCCCTCGAAGCCGAACAGGCTCGGCATGCCGGCCTTCTCGGTGTTGCCGCGGGTGCGGGTGGTCTGGTTGTTCATCTGCGCCTGATCGTTGATCTGGATGTCAACGGTCAGCAGGTCGCCGACCTTGGCGGCGCGCTGGTCCTTGAAGAAAGCCTTGGCGCCCGTCCGCCACAGCGAGTTCGGGTTGCGCTCCGTCGGCAGCGGGGTGGGCATCGGCAGGCTGACCGGCTGGTAGCCGGGCTGGGCCTGCGGGTCCTTGATCTTGGTGAGTTCCGGAGCGGAGCCGATGTCCGACACGCGCGACATGGCGTTGCAGGCGGGCAGACCGGCGGCGACGGCGGCGAGCAGAGCGAAGCGGAACGCCGTGCGGACCGTGTGCCTGGGGGCGGTCGTCTTGAGGGCGGGCATGGGAGCTTTCTCCTTACTTCGCGGTGAGGCCGGGCTTTGCCACGGCGACGATGTTGGGGCCCGCGACGGTCGCTTCGAGGATGCGGTTGGATTGGGTGTTGACGACGCGGATCACGTCGCCCCGGCCACCGTCCTGCAGAGCCTTGCCCTGGACCGACAGGGTCAGGTTTTCGGTGGCCAGCGTGATGGTGACCAGCGCGCCCTTGTCGACGACCCGCGGCGACTGCAGGTCGCGCAGACGCACGGGCTGGTTCACCGGGACGCCGCGGCGCGGCGTCAGGCCGATGAGCTGGGCGTCGGTGGCGGCGATGTCGCTGCCGGCGAGGTCGGCGCGCACGTCCTGCCAGTCCACGTCGCCCGGGCCGATCATGTCGCCGGGCGCGATGCGCCGCGACAGCACCGGCACCTGCACCACGCCGTAGGCGCGGCCCGACACCGGGAGGCGCACGGCCGGGCGGGTATCGGCCACGATCATCTCCGCGGCGAAGCGGCCCTGCACCGGGTTGTAGTAGAGGTTCTCCACCGTCAGGCTGCCGGCGCCCGCCGGGGCGCGCAGCTCCACCGCCCGGTTGTCCAGCTCCATCTGCACGCGGCCCGTGGTGATCTGGCGGGACAGCGCGTCGGACAGCACCGCCTCGACATGGGCCGGGCTGTAGACCACCGCCTGCGCCGCCGTCGTCGGGGTGCCGTCCATCGACTGGGCGAAGGCCGCCGGGCCGCCGGCGAGGGCGGCGGCGAGGAGGGCGGTGCCGAGGATGCGCAGGGCGGGGCGGGACATGGCGGGGATTCCTTGCGAAGACGAGCCTTACGGCGGAGCCGGGATCAGCGGAGCTGCGAGGCCTGCTGCATCATCTCGTCGGTGGTCTTGATGACCTTGGAGTTCATCTCGTAGGCGCGCTGGGCGGAGATCAGGGTGGTGATCTCCTGCACGATGTTGACGTTGGAGGTCTCCAGCGCGCCCTGCACCACGCGGCCGAAACCGGGAGCGCCGGGGTTGCCGCCGACCGCCTCGCCCGACGCGCCGGTCTGCAGGAACAGGTTGTCGCCGACCGCTTCCAGGCCGGCGGCGTTGGCGAAGGTGGCGAGCTGGAGCTGGCCGACATTCTGCTGGGCCACTTGGCCGTCCAGCTTCACCATCACCTCGCCCGAGGCGTTGATGGCGACGTCCACCGCTTCCGCCGGGATGGTGATGGCCGGCTGCACCGGATAGCCGTCGGCGGTGACGATGATGCCCTCCGGCGACAGCTTGAAATTGCCGGCGCGGGTGTAGGCGGTGTCGCCGCTGGGGAGCTGCACCTGGAAATAGCCGGAGCCGTTGACGGCGACGTCCAGCTTGTTGTCGGTGACGGTCAGGTTGCCCTGCTCCAACACGCGGGCCACCGCGGCGACGCGCACCCCGGCGCCCACCTGCACGCCGGTCGGCACGATGGTGCCGGCGTCCGACGAGGTGGAGCCGATGCGGCGGAAATTCTGGTAGAGCAGGTCCTGGAACTCGGCCCGCTGCTTCTTGAAGCCGGTCGTCGTCGCGTTGGCGATGTTGTTCGAGATGGTTTCGACGTTCAGCTGCTGGGCGATCATGCCGGTGGCGCCGATGGCGAGGCTGCGCATGGTTCTTGCTCCTTTACGCGGTCGATCAGGCCGTGCGGCCCAGCTTCTGGATGGCGCTGCGGATGCGCTCGTGCTCGTTCTCGATCAGCTTCTGGTTCGACTGGTACTGGCGCTGGATCTCGATCAGCGCCGTCATCTCGACCACCGGCTTCACGTTCGAATTCTCTAGCATTCCCTGTGCCACCTTCGTGTCGGCCGGGGCCGCCTGCGGCTCCTCGTCGCTGACGTAGAGGCCGGCCCCGACCTCGGTCATCAGCTGCTCGTTGCGGAAGGTGACGATGTTCAGCCGGCCGACCGGACCCAACTCGGTGGAGACGGTGCCGTCGCCGGACACCATGATGTCCTTGGTGCCGTTCGGGATGGCGAGCGGCTGGCCGTTGTCGCCCAGCACCGGCAGGCCGCCGCCGTCGACGATCTGGCGCTGGTCGTTCAGGCGGAAGTTGCCGGCGCGGGTGTAACGCGGGCCGCTCGCCGTATCGACCGTGAAGTAGCCGTGGCCGGTCAGCGCCATGTCCAGCGGGTTGCCGGTCTGCATCAATCCGCCGGCCGAGAGGTCGCGCACCACGGCGCGGTCCTGCACGAAGCTGATCTGCTCGTGCATGCCCGGACGCTCCAGGAACTCCGTGAACAGCATGCGCTGCTGCTTGAAGCCCGTGGTGTTCATGTTCGCGATGTTGTTCGAGATCACGTCCAGCTGGCGGCGCAGGGTCATCTGGCGCGACAGGGACACGTAGATCGGGTTTTCCATCGGCGGCCTCTTTCCATTCGGGCCGGGGAGCGTTCCGACCGGCGCAAATGGCAATGCACGGCGCGTGCCAGAGCGGGAATCTGCCGGAGTTGCGGCATGGAGGGCCGCCGCCGCCGTTGGGGAAGCGCCTGCCGGGCAAGAACTGCCGGTGGGATGGCAAGGGATGCCGCCCCTCGCCGGGCAAAAGCGTCCCGTTGCCGCGGCGCCGGCGGCGCGCGGGTCATGACGGCTCCCGCCGCCGGAGGCGGCGGGCGGGGGACGCGGGCGGGATCGTGGAAAGGGGGCTTGCGGGCGTGGTTCGGGCGTTCGCTCCTTGGTCGACAGGGTTCTCCGGCGACACCCCAATCAAGAACCGTGCCGCGGCCTTTGGTTGCGTGTCTGTCACAGCCCCGGACCCTGTCTGAAAGGCTTTGTTAACTATCCGAAAGATAGGGTTGCTGGGCTGGTAAGGCCACGCTCCGCCACCGCTCGCGCTTAGGATTCCATGACCGCGCACGCTGAAGACGACGTCCCGACCGATGGCCTGCCGCGCAAGAAATTCAGCGGCAAGAAGCTGGTCCTCTTCGTCATCCTGCCGTTGGTGCTGCTGATCGGCGCCGGGGCGGGCGTGTATTTCAGCGGCCTGCTCGATTCGCTCCTCGGCAAGAAGGAGGAGCACGCGGAGGTGCCGGCGGAACCGGCGCAGCCCGATCCGCACGCGGCCCCGGTCTTCTACGACCTGCCGGACATGCTGGTGAACCTGAACAGCAGCGGCAAGCGTCCGGCCTTCCTGAAGATCAAGATCTCGATCCAGCTTGCGAAGGGCGAGGACATACCGGCGATCGAGCATGTGCTGCCACGCATCATCGACAACTTCCAGGTCTATCTGCGCGAACTGCGGCTGGAGGATCTGAAGGGGTCGGCCGGCATGTACCGCCTGCGCCAGGAGTTGCTGATGCGGATCACCGCCTCCGCCCATCCGGTGAAGGTCAAGGACGTTCTGTTCAAGGAAATGCTGGTCCAGTAGGGGCGGCGGAAACGGGCCATGAGCAACACCGAGGAACTGAGCGAAGAAGAACGCCTTGCCGCCGAATGGGCCGCCCTCGCCGAAGACGGCGGCGACATGGGCGACATGGGCGACATGGCAGACATGGGCGGCGGCGGTTCGACCCGCGTCCTGAACCAGGACGAGATCGACAGCCTGCTCGGCTTCGATCAGGGCGGGGCCGGGGACGGCGACAACTCCGGCATCATGGCGCTGGTCAATTCGGCGCTGGTCAACTACGAACGCCTGCCCATGCTGGAGGTGGTCTTCGACCGCCTCGTCCGCATGATGTCCACCAGCTTGCGCAACTTCACCTCCGACAACGTCGAGGTCAGCCTCGACCAGATCTCCTCGGTGCGCTTCGGCGACTACCTGAACTCGATCCCGCTGCCGGCCATGCTCTCCGTCTTCAAGGCGGAGGAGTGGGACAACTACGGCCTGATGGTCGTGGACTCGGCGCTGATCTACTCCATCGTCGACGTGCTGCTGGGCGGGCGGCGCGGCACCGCGGCGATGCGCATCGAGGGCCGCCCCTACACGACCATCGAGCGCAACCTCGTGGAGCGCATGGTCCATGTGGTGCTGTCCGACCTGTCCGCCGCCTTCGACCCGCTGTCGCCCGTCACCTTCCGCTTCGACCGGCTGGAGACCAACCCGCGCTTCGCGACCATCGCGCGCCCGGCCAACGCGGCGGTGCTGGTCAAGCTGCGCATCGACATGGAGGATCGCGGCGGCCGCCTGGAGCTGATGATCCCCTACGCGACGCTGGAGCCGGTGCGCGAGCTTCTGCTCCAGATGTTCATGGGTGAGAAGTTCGGCCGCGACTCAATCTGGGAAACCCACCTCGCCTCGGAACTGCTTGTCACCGACGTGGACATCTCCGCGGTGCTGGACGAGGTGACGATGACCCTGCACGACGTGCTGAACTGGCGCGTCGGCACCCGAATCCTTCTGAACGCCACGCCGGACGGCACCATCGAGCTGCGCTGCGGCGACGTTTCCATGTTCCAAGGCCGCATGGGCCGCAAGGGCGGGCACATCGCCGTGCGGATCGAGCGGGAGCTGCCCAAGCAGGAGGTCATGCGGCTATGAGCCCGACCCTCACGCTCGTCCTCGATCTGGTGATGGTGGGGCTGCTCGCCGCGACCATCGCCTACGCGATCATTTTGAACCGGCAGATCATCAAGCTGCGCGAAAGCCGCGGCGAGATGGCCGAGCTGGTGCGCGGCCTGAACGAGGCCATGTCGCGCGCCGAAACCGGCGTGCGCGGGCTGAAGAAGACGGCCCACGACACCGGCGACGACCTGCAGCGCACGGTCGCCAAGGCGCAGACCCTGCGCGACGAGCTGGAATTCATGATCGAGGCGGCCGACGCCATGGCCAACCGGCTGGGCAACGTCGGCGGGGAGCGCCCGAAGCCGGGCCCCGCGGCGCGTCCGGCGGCGCGCCCCGGTCTGTCCGCCCGTCCGCCTGTGGCCTCCCGCCCGGCCGTCGCCCCGCGCCCGATCGTCGAGGACGATCACGGTCACGACGACCATGATCACGACGACCACGATCTCCACGACGATGGCCACGATCTCCACGACGACGGCCACGACGATCACGACGACCTGCCGCCGCTGCGTTCCGCCGCGTTCCGGAACGAGCCGCTGCGCGCCGATCCATTGCGGGTCGATCCGCTGCGGGTCGATGCCCTGTCGCGGCGTCCGGCTCCGGTGTCCGATCCCATCGTGCGCGAGGGCGAGAGTCTGTCCCGCGCCGAACGTGAACTTCTGCAAGCCATTGAGAACGCCGGCAAGGGGGTCGGATGAGCGACGCCACCACCACGAAGGGCGCGACCGCCGCTGCCGGCGGGGAGCCCAAGGTCGTGATCCGCCCGGCCGGGGCCACCCCGACCGGCGTCCGCACCAGCCAGAGTGTGGCCGGCCAGCCGTCGGCTCCCGGCGCCACGCAGACCGCGGCCCAAATGGCGGCCCAAGCCGCCGCCAAAGCGAAGCCGAAGGCCAAGGTGAAGGCCAAGGCCAAGCGCAAGCCCGCCGTCCCGCGCCGTCCGCTGTCGGAGCGGATGCGCGAGAAGATGAAGGCGTGGCGGTTCCGCATCCTGCCGCTGACCATCTTCGTTGCCGTCCTGATGCTCGGGGTGCGCGTCGGCGACCTGTGGCGGATCACCACGCGCGACGCCCGCCTGCCGGAATTCCCGGCGACCCTGGCCCAGGGGCAGAGCGGCCTTCCGGCCCCGCCGATGCAGCTTGCCGCCAACGGCGCCAAACCCTCGCCCGAACCGGCCCCGGCCCAGGGCGGGTCGAGCAACGGCGCGCCGCCCAACCCGACGCCGCCGGACAACGCCGCCCTTGGCCCGGTGAAGAACGAGGAGCTTCTCCAGCATTTCGCCGAGCGCCGCGCCGAGATCGAACGCCGCACCAAGGAACTGGAGCAGCGCGAAGCCCTGCTGACCGCCGCCGAGAAGCGCATCGATCAGAAGGTGCAGGAGATGGACAAGGTCCGCGCCGACATCCAGAAGCTGATGCGGCAGGGCGACGAGAAGCAGGCGGCCCAACTCGAAAGCCTCGTGAAGATCTACGAGACGATGAAGCCCAAGGAGGCCGCCCGCATCTTCGAAGAGCTGGACATGCCCGTCCTTCTGGGGGTGGTGGAGAAGATGAAGGAAACCAAGACGGCGCCGATCCTGGCCGCGATGGACCCCCTGAAGGCCAAGGAGCTGACCTCGGCGCTCATCGAACGGCGTGGCGTGCCCGCGGCACCGAAGAACTGAATACGCCCTTTGATTGCGGTTCCGGTGAGGCGGGTATGACCGGGCGGTTGGTCATACCCGTCGCCGGAGCCGCACCTACTGAATATAAGTACACGTACTGTCAGGATGGTAGACGGCCCGCGACGGTCGGCTTCGGTTCATGTTGGCTCCGGTGTGTTCGGGCAGCGCAAGTTTGCCCAACAGCAAAAGGAAGGAGACAAGATGAACGACCAGAACCAGGGCCGTAGCTCGGGCGGTCAGCACTCCGGCGGCAACTTCAAGAACGATCCGGAGCGTGCGGCGGAAGCCGGCCACAAGGGCGGTCAGGTTTCCGGCGGCAACTTCAAGAACGACCCGGAGCGCGCCTCCGAAGCCGGCCACAAGGGTGGCCAGGCGTCCGGCGGCAACTTCAAGAACGACCCGGAGCGTGCGGCGGAAGCTGGCCACAAGGGTGGTCAGGCGTCCGGCGGCAACTTCAAGAACGACCCGGAACGCGCATCGGAAGCGGGCCGCAAGGGCGGCGAACACAGCCATGGCGGCGGGCGAAGCAGCGGGAGCTGATCGCCGGAACCCCGTCATCCCTGACGGATTCACCGCCAACGTGACCCAACCCAACAGTTGGTGTGCGCTACGGTGAAGAAGGGCCGCCCTCATGGGCGGCCCTTTGTCCGTTTGCGGACTCGAATTGAAACAAATTGCCGCAGCTCTCTTTAAAGTTCGGCAATGGCGAGCGTTGGTTGAAGGCGGGCGGGCGCAGAACAACGCTTCCGCTTTCCTTCCGACCGTGTGATTCCGTCCCGTCTTTGCGTTGCAACGTTTCAGGCGCTTAACGGCGTGTTAACCGAGCGAAACTAGGGTTGGAAAGGCTGACGAGGCTCCGAGTCGGCGGCGGCCGTGCGAGGGCGCGAGGTTGGGTCGGACCCGCTTCGGGCGCCCGCGTCCGGGCCGGCCGACGCACCCGATCGCACGCAGGCCGGACAAGACCACGGAACGCTCACATCGGATCGCACATGGCCCCGCCCGTTTCCACCTCGCTCGCCGACCAGAAGCTCCTGCGCCAGCAGCTCGACGCCGCCCACGCCGAGGCGGCCCAGCCGTTGTCGCGCGAGGAGGTGACGGACATCGTCCGCTCCATCCTCGGCAGCATGGACGGCGACATCTCCGCCACCGACCTGCGCCTCTACAAGGAGGTGGTCGACCTCGCCCGCTTCATCGAGAGCGCCAAGCAGGAGCTGGCGGCGCTGCAGCCCGCGGAAATCCGCGACCAGCACATCCCCAACGCCACCGATGAACTGGACGCCGTCGTCGGCGCCACGGAACAGGCCACCTTCGCCATCTTCGACGCCTGCGACGTCATCACCGGCATCTCCGGCCAGATCGACCCGGAGAATTCCGCCAAGCTGACCGAGCAGGTGACCAAGATCTTCGAGGCCTGCAACTTCCAGGACATCACCGGCCAGCGCATCTCCAAGGTCGTGCGCACGCTCAAGCACATCGAATCGAAGGTCGACATGATCGTCGCGGCCTTCGGCGACGAGGTGCGGCAGAACCACACCCGTCCCGCCCCGGTGGTCGCCGCGGCTGACGTCCACACCGACGCGGCGCCGAACTTCGCCACCGACCGCCCGGCGGACGACCCGGAGGCCGGGCTGCTGCACGGGCCGCAGATGACCAGCGCCGCCATGGACCAGGACGAGATCGACCGCCTGCTGGCGAGCTTCGATTAATCCCATGGCTGCGCCCGGCCACAGGAAGCCGGACCTGTCGGGCAGCCGGCCGAACCCGAACAACGGAAGCATCGTGCTTCTGCTGTCGCTGTTCCTGCTGCTGCTCGTCTTCTTCATTGTGCTGAACGCCCAGTCCGTGCAGACCGCCCAGCGGGTGCGCACGGTCCTGGTGTCGCTGGAGCGCAGCTTCCCCGCCTTCTACATCGACCCCCGCCTGCGCGAGCCGGCCGACCCGCTGGCCTCGCGCGCCGGCACCGTCTTCGCCGTGCAGCGGCTGGACGGGCTGGGCAACCTGTTCGCCACCGCCATCGCCGTGGCGAAGGTGGACAGCGTGACGCCGGGCCGCTTGCTGGAGGTCCGTCTTCCCGCCGACGAGCTGTTCCTGCCCGGCACCGCCGATTTGCGCCCGGACCGCATCGGCCTGATCGACCGGGTGGCCGACGCGCTTCTGCAGAACCGGCCCGGCGAGCGGATCGAGCTGGACGCGCTTCTGTCCATCGGCCCGGCGGGCGGCCCCAGCCAGCCCCCCGGCCCGGTGGTGCGGGCGGGCGCGCTGGCCCGGCTGCTGATCGCCGACGGGGCGCCGTCGGACGCGGTGACGGTCGGCATCGAGCGCGGGGCGCCGGGCGCCGTCCGCCTGCTGTTCAGCCTGCGCGCCACGGACGATTCCCCGGGGGGAAGGCGCCGATGATCCGCCTCCCCAAACTCCCCAGGGCCGAGGACAAAAGCGGTGGCCACAACCGGACGATCTGGCTGATCAGCTTCACCGACCTGATGTCGCTGCTGCTCGCCTTCTTCGTCCTGATGTATTCGATGAGCGAGCCGGAGGCGCAGCGCTGGACCGGGCTGGTCAAGTCGCTGTCGTCGGCCCGCTCCACCGCGGTCACCCCCTCGGCGACGCCGCCCGAGCCGAAGGCCGCCTTCAACGCCGCCACGGTGGAGTCATATTCGGCGATCAATCTGGATTATCTCAGCGCCCTGCTTCGTACCCAGACCGCGGCCAACGAGGATCTGGCGGCGGTGGAGGTGCGGCGGGAGGACGACCGCGTGGTGATCGGCCTGCCGGCCCACGTGATGTTCGACCCGACCGGCGGCAGCTTCACCGACCAGGGGCGGCGGGTGCTGTATCTGCTGGGCGCGGCGGTGGGCCGGATCGGCAACCGGATCGAGGTCGTCGGCCACGCCGAGCGCGAGGACCAGTCCGCGGGGCTGGCCTGGGAACGCGCCCTGACGCGCGCGGTCGCCGTTGCGGCGCTGCTGCGCGAGACGGGCTACAAGCGCGACCTCGTGGCGCGCAGCCTGATGAGCGAAGCCCCCGGCATCGATCCGGTGCCCGGCGGGGCGCGGGTCGATGTGGTGGTGCGCGAGGAGACGGCGGGGCCGCCGGTGTCCGGACCGGCCGCCGCCGATGCGGACGTGGAGGAGTGAGAAGGATGGGGCGGGGCGGGGCACACCGGCACTGGCTGAGCGGCTTCGTGGCCGCCACGGCTGTGCTTGCCGCCCAGATCGCCGCCTCGCCGGTTGCCTGGGCGGTCGATGTGCCGGTGCGCGCCGCCACCCACAAGACCTTCGGGCGCATGGTCTTCGACTGGCCGCGGCAGACCGGCTACAGCGCGTCGGTGGAGGGCAACACGCTGGTCGTCCGCTTCGACGAGCCGATCAACGCCGCGCTGGACCGCACCGTGGCGGCCTTGCCCGGCTATCTGTCCGGGGTGAGGATCGGCGGCGACGGCAAGACGGTGACCTTCGACCTGAAGCGGCCGGTGACGCTGAAGAGTTTCCGCAACGGCAATGCCGTGGCGCTCGACCTGACCCCGGCCGCAGAGGCGCCGGCCCAAGCCCAAGCCCAAACCCAAGCGCCAGTCCCGGCCCCGGCCCAAACCCAGGCTCCGGCTGCAGCGGCCAAGACCGAGCCGCCGCCCGCCGCCGCCCCGGCGCGCTCCGCGGGGCGGGTGACGGTCAGCGCGGCCGACACGCCGGATCAGAGCCGCCTGTCCTTCACCTGGCCGGAGGGCGCCAACTACACGCTGCGCCGCGACGGCGCCTCGGCCACGCTGCTGTTCGACCGCAACGGCACCGCCGACCTGGCGCCGGTTGGCAAGACGGCCCTGCGCAACATCCAGAATGTGGAGCAGTTCCGGCAAGCCAACGGCGCGCTGGCGGTGACCTTCGCGGTGCCGCAGGACGCCGAGATCAAGGACAGCAAATCCGGCCGCTCCGTGGTGATCGACGTGCAGAATCCGGGCACGCGCGCCGGTCTGCCGACGGCCGACACGGCGAACGCGGCCCCGCCGTCCGGCGCCACCACGACCACGGTGCGTCCACCCTCGGCCACCGCCGCGGCCCCGCCGCCCGCGACGGCGACACCCCCGGCCGCCACTCCTCCCGCGGCCAGACCGGCGACGGCCTCCCCGCCGAAGGAGGTCGCGGCGGCTCCCGCGCCTGCCAAGGCCGAAGCCACCAAGCCCGAAGCGGCCAAACCCGAAACCGCGAAACCCGATCCGGCGAAAGCCGAGCCGCAGGGGCCAACCCTGGTGTTCGACGCGGGCGGCCCGGCGTCCATCGCCGTCTACCCGCGCGCCGGCCATCTCTACATCGTGTTCGACAAGCCCCTGCCCATCGGCGCGGGCAAAGCCATGGGGACCGGCGCCGGGACGGTCGGTGCGATCGAGCCGGTGCCGGCCACCGGGGGCAGCGCCTTCCGCACCCGGATCGGCCCGCTGGTCTGGCCGAAGATCGAACGGCAGGGGACGAGCTGGAAGATCACGCCGACCAGCCGCCTGACCGGCACGCCGCCCTTCGAGCTGAAGATCGATCCGGAGCCGGATTTCCTGCTGGGCGCCCGCCTGCTGGTGCGCGCCGCGGACGCGGCGACCGTGGTGACGCTGTCCGATCCCGACGTCGGCGACCGCCTCCAGGTCGTGCCGCTGCCGGTTCCCGGCAACGCCATCCCTGAATCGCACCGCTACGCCGACCTGGAGCTGCTGCCCAGTTACCAGGGCGTCGTCGTGCGGCCCATCGCCGACGCCATCACCGTGCGTCCGGTCAAGGAAGGGGTGGAGGTCACCGCGGCGGGGGGCCTGCACCTGTCGCCGATGGCCGACGCCGGAAGCCGCCCGGCGGCGCCCGCGCAGACGGCGTCGCTGCCGCCGCGACCGTCGCCCGGCGGCGCTTCGAACACACTGACTCCGCCGACCGATCCGAAGCCGGTGCCCTCCGGGCGCCGCCTGTTCGACCTGCCGGCCTGGAAGAAGGGCGACCTCGACCATTACACCGAGGCGCGGCAGAATCTTCAGCTCAACATCGTCAACGCGCCGGATTCCGAACGGCCCCGCGCCCAGCTCGACCTCGCCCGCTTCTATCTGGCGAACGGTTTCGGGCAGGAGGCCATCGGCATGATGGACGTCCTTCAGGAGGCCCAGCCCGATCTGGAAGGCTGGCCGGAATTCCGCGCCCTGCGCGGCGCCGCGCGCTTCCTGGCGGGCAACACCGACGCCGCGGCGGAGGATTTTGCCCATCCGAACCTCGCCAACAACGGCGAGGCTGCGCTGTGGCGCGCCGCCATCGCGGCGGACCGCAACGACTGGCCGGCGGCCCAGGCCGGCTTCAAGGCGGCGGCGCCGATCCTCAACTCCTACCCCGACCCGATCCTGACCAAGCTGGCGACCCGCGCCGCCGAGGCGGCGCTGAAGACCGGCGACGCGCCGTTCGCCAAGCGGCTGCTCGACCGCATCGTCGAGCGCGGCGGCACGGACGCCGAGGAGCGGCCCGACGTCCAGTATCTCCGCGGCCTCTACTACGCCCAGACCAACGAGCCGGAGCGGGCGCTGGAGCAACTGACCGCCTCCTACAACAGCCTCGACCGTTATTACCGGGCCAAGGCCGGGCTGGCGCTGGTGAACCTGCAACTGGCGGAGGGCCGCATGTCGCCGCCCGCCGCGGCGGAGCGGCTGGCCGGGTTGACCTTCACGTGGCGCGGCGACGAGCTGGAGATGCAGATCCGCCAGCGCATGGGCGAGGTGCTGATCGCCGCCGGCCAATACGCCGACGGCTTCAACGCCATGAAGGAGACCGCCGCCCTGGTCGCCGACACGCCGCGGGCCGAGGAGATCACCCGCGAGATGTCGCGCATCTTCGCCGACCTCTACAAGGACGGGGCGCAGAAGCTGCCGACCATCGAGGCGCTTCAGCTCTACGACCAGTTCCGCGAGCTGACTCCGGTGGGCGAGGCGGGCGACGAGGTCATCCGGCAGCTCGCCGAACGGCTGATCTCGGTGGACCTGCTGAACCGTGCCGCCGACTTGCTGCAGCATCAGGTGGAGTACCGCCTGTCGGGCGAGGACAAGGCGCGCGTCGGCACCCGGCTCGCCTCCGTCCGCCTGCTCGACAACAAGCCGGAGGACGCGTTGCGCGCGCTGGAGCTGTCCAACGTTCCGAACCTGCCGGCGGATCTGGTGGGCGAGCGCCGCCTGATGCAGGCCAAGGCGCTGGCCGAACTGGGCCGCGGCGACGAGGCGCTGCTGCTGCTGGCCGAGGACGACAGCAAGCCGGCCAACTCGCTGCGGGTGGACATCGCGTGGCGTGCCCAGAAATGGGAGGCCGCGGCCTTCGCGCTGAACAAGCTGATCGGTGCGCCGCCGCCGCCGACCCAGCCGATCAACCCGGCGACCTCGCAGCTCGTCCTGAATCGCGCGGTGGCGCTGGCCCTGGCGGGTGACGGCACGAACCTGAACCTGCTGCGCAAGGAATTCGGCTCGGCGATGACCAACGGTCCCGACGCCGACGCCTTCCGCGTGCTGACCCGGCCGGAGCAGGCGCTCGGCCTGATCGACGTCAACACCGTCCGCTCCCGCGTCGCCGAGGTGGACGTGTTCCAGAAGTTCCTGAAGAACTACCGCGGCAAGCAGAGCGCGGCGATCAACTAGGTCCCTCTCCGGATTCGACCGGCGCGGGAGGTTGTGGTAGGGTTTTGCATCGCAATGCATGCGTCCCAGGGGATTCGGTGATGGATCGCGAATCGGAAATCCTGTCGAAGCTCGATCAGCTCATCGATATGCAGCATGCCACTCAGGGCGACATCCGCGAGTTGAATGGGCAGATGTCCATCATGCTGATGTGGCTGCAGTCCATGGATCAGCGTTTTTCGGCGCTGATGGCGCCGGTCAATCCACCGCGCAAGCCCGCGGCCTGACCTTTTCCCAATCACGAAAGAGCCCCTTCCGTTGGGAAGGGGCTTTTTCCATGAATACGACGGCGGGTGTCAGAGCTGGACCTTTCAGAGCTGGACCTGGGTGCCCAGTTCGACCACGCGGTTCGGCGGGATCTTGAAGAAGTCGGTGGCGCTGACCGCGGTGCGCGACATCACGACGAACAGCTTCTCCCGCCATTGGGCCATCTGCGGGTTGATGCGGGGGATCAGCGTCTCGCGGCCGAGGAAGAAGGAGGTCGTCATCACGTCGAACTCCAGCCCGAACGCCTTGCACAGCCGCAGCGCCTTGGGGATGTTCGGTTCCTGCGAGAAGCCGTAGCGCACCGTCAGGCGGTAGAAGCCGTCGGCCAGCCCCTCCAGGACGACGCGCTCCTTGGCCGGAACGCGGGGCACGTCCTCGACCATCACGGTCAGGAAGACGATGCGCTCGTGCATCACCTGATTGTGCTTCAGGTTGTGCAGCAGGGCGATCGGCACCGTGTCGGCGCTGGAGGTCAGGAAGATCGCCGTGCCCTTCACCCGCTGGATGTCGGAGGACTTGGCGTGTCGCTTGACGAAGCCGTCCAGCGGCAGGGAATCCTCGGCCAGCCGGCGGTTCAGCACGGCGCGGCCGCGGCGCCAGGTGGACATCAGGCCCAGAGTCACCGCGGCGATGACCAGCGGCACCCAGCCGCCGTGCGGGATCTTCACCGCGTTGGCGAGGAACAGCGCCAGATCGACGCTGAGGAACAGCGCGCCCAGCGCCAGACAGGCCGGCAGGCTCCAGCCCCAGCGGCGGTGCGCCACGACCAGCGCCAGGATGGTGGTGATGACCATGTCGCCGGTCACCGCGATGCCGTAGGCGGTCGCCAGCCGGCTGGAGGACTCGAACCACAGGACCAGCCCGATCACCGCGAACAGCAGGCCCCAGTTGGCGCGCGGGATGTAGATCTGCCCGCCTTCCTCCTGCGAGGTGTGGCGGATGTCCAGCCGCGGGCACAGGCCGAGCTGCACCGCCTGCCGGGTCAGCGAGAAGACGCCGGAGATCACCGCTTGGCTGGCGATCACCGCCGCGCAGGTCGACAGCAGGATCATCGGGTAGAGGCCCCATTCCGGCACCAGCAGGTAGAAGGGGCTGCGCACCGCCGTGGGGTCGCTCAGCAGCAGGGCGCACTGGCCGAGGTAGTTCAGCAGCAGCGCGGGCAGCACCACGGCCAGCCACGCCACCTTGATGGGGCGGCGGCCGAAATGGCCCATGTCGGCGTAGAGCGCCTCGCCCCCGGTGACCGCCAGAACGACGGCGCCCAGCACCAGGAAGCCGATCCAGCCGTTCGAGGCGAAGAAACGGACGGCGTGGCGCGGGTCGAGCGCGGCCAGGACCTGGGGCTCCTTGACCAGCTCGATCAGGCCGAGCAGGCCCAGCGTGGCGAACCACGCGACCATGATCGGACCGAACAGCCGCCCGACCTTCTCGGTGCCGTGGCTCTGGATTCCGAACAGGGCGATCAGGATGCCGACGGTCACCGGCACCACGACCCGCTCCAGCGCCGGCTGCGCCACCTCCAGCCCCTCCACCGCGGAAAGGACGGAAATGGCCGGGGTGATCATGCCGTCGCCATAGAACAGGGCGGCGCCGAACAGCCCCATCGCCATCAGGCCGGACAGCCGCCCGGTGGAGTCGGGCCGGCTGTTGGTCGCCAGCGCCAGCAGGGCCAGGATGCCGCCTTCGCCCTTGTTGTCGGCGCGCATGACGAACAGCACGTATTTCACCGTGACCACCAGCACCAGCGCCCAGAAGACCATGGACATGATGCCGAGGATGTTCTGCGGCGTCAGGGCGAGCCCATGCTCCGGCGAGAAGCATTCGCGCAGCGTGTAGAGCGGGCTGGTGCCGATGTCGCCGTAAACGACGCCAAGCGCACCGAGGGTGAGCGCGGCCAGCCTGCCCTTGTCGGGTGCCGCGGCTTTCAGGGTGGTGTCTGACATGTGGGACGTCGAGGAGGTCCGTTGGGAGTCCGAGCGGGGGACGAGAAAGCCACAAGCTGCGGGTACGGCGGCGGTCGGTGCGCTCGCGCAGGCCGATCCTCTTACGCTCTTCCCGGATCCGATACTAGCGCAAGCCGATGCGCCCGTCCCCAGGCCGTTTCACCTGCGACGATCTGGGCCATCGGCAATCCGAACTCCGGCCCCTACAGCGTGCCGAAGCTGCGGGCCAGCGACCCGGCGATCAGGTACCAGCCGTCGACCAGCACGAAGAAGATGATCTTGAACGGGATCGCCACCATGGTCGGCGGCAGCATCATCATGCCCATCGACATCAGGATGGATGACACCACCATGTCGATGATCAGAAAGGGCAGGAACAGCAGGAAGCCGATCTCGAAGGCCCGCTTGATCTCCGAGATCATGAAGGCGGGGACCAGGACGTGCAGCGGGGTCTGCTCGGCGTCGGTCACGTTCTCGATGCGCGCCATGTCCATGAACAGGCGCAGGTCCTTCTCGCTGGTGTGCTTCAGCATGAACTCGCGCAGCGGGGCGACCGTGCGGCGGAACGCCTCCGTCTCGTCGATGTCCTGGTTGATCAGCGGCTGGATGCCCTGGTTGTAGGACCGCTCGAACACCGGGGCCATCACGAAGAAGGTCAGGAAGACCGCCAGCGACATCAGCACCGTGTTCGGCGGCACCTGCTGGATGCCCAGCGCCGAGCGCAGGAAGGACAGGACGATCACGATGCGCGTGAAGGCCGTCATCATGATCAGGATCGACGGCGCCAACGACAGCACGGTGATCAGCGCGACCATCTGGACGATGCGTCCGGTGGTCGATCCCCCGGCGTCGCCCAGGTCGAAGGTCATGCTCTGCGCCAGCGCCGGCCCGGCGGCCAGCGCGCCGGCGATGCCGACCGCCAGCGCCAGCAGACCGGCGACCGCCAGCCGCCTCGTCGCGCCGGTGCCGGTCGTCATGACCGGTCTCCCGCCGACGGCAGGGGAGCGGGGCCCGTCGGGCGGGGCGGGGCCGGCGGCGGGGCGGAAGCCTCGGCCAGCGCGCCCTGGAAGCCGCCGCGCGGCGTCTGGTCGACCACCTGGTCGCCGAAGGCGCTCAGCAGCAGCAGATGCTCGCGGTCGTCGCGGCGGACCAGCACCAGCCGGCGCTTGCCGTCGAGCGGCAGCACCTCGACCACGCCCAGCCGGCGCTGGCGCCCGGACGTGGCGGTCATGCCGCCGAAGCCGATGCGGCGCATCACCCAGGCCACCAGCACGATCAGCGCGATGACGAAGGCGAGGGCGAGAACGAATTGGATGTACTGGTCGAGGCCCATGGATCAGGTCAGCTCTGTCGGGACGGCGTGGCCGGCGGGTCGGGCGGAAGGTCGCCGGGCGCGGCGGTGGTGCCGCGGCCATAGGCGGCGCTGGCGCGCTGGCGCGCGGTGTGGGGATCGTGGCGTCCCTCGGTCGCGGCGGCCAGCGTCTCCCTCTGGCGGGTCAGCGCGGACGCGACGGCGTCCAGGGTCGGCAGCAGGCGTTCCAGGGCGGCGGCCAGTTCGGCGTCGCCGCGGGCCGACTGCGCCTCGGCGCACAGGGTGGCGACGCGGGTGTCGAGCCCGGTGAGGTCCGCGGCCAGCCCGGCCTCCATCTGGTCGCGGGTGTCCTCGAGCGCGGCGGCCAGCGCCTGGATGTCATGGAGGAGGGTGGCGGTGCCGGTCATGGGACCTCTCCGGCGGCCGGTTCGGCCGAGGGCGGCAGCGTGCCGTTGGCGCGGTAGACGTAGGCGAGGATCTCGGCCACGGCGGCGATGGCCTCGATGGGGATTTCCGAGTCGATGTCCACCGCCGACAGGATCTGCACGAGGTCGGCGTCCTCGCGCACCTTCACGCCGTTGGCGAAGGCCAGTTCCAGGATCTGCTCGGCCACATGGCCCTTGCCGGTCGCGACCACGCGGGGCAGGGACTGGTCGCCCAGCTCATACTTCAACGCGACCGCGACGGGCCGGTTGGGGAGGGGGCGGTGGTTCGGAGTCGGCTCGGACAAGGGGCTCCTGCCGGATGGCCTGTATCGATGGGCGTATCCTGGCGGAACATGCTTAACGAAGCATGAAGCTCAAGCGTGACAGCGGAGGGCAATGCGGTGCCCGTGGCCGGCGTGATGGGTGGGATTCATCTTTGATTAACTGAAACGGCGGAAGATCGGAATGCTGTGATGCATCCCGCCCGCCCTGGTGCGCGCCTTTGCGCGCCCGGGCGGCAGGCCCTCAGACCGGAACCCGGCGATGAATCTCGAAAACCTCGGCCTCTTCAAGCTGATGTCGCGCAAGATGGGCTGGCTGACCGAACGCCAGAACGTGATCGCGGCGAACATCGCGAACGCCGACACGCCGGATTACAAGGGCCGGGACCTGAAGCCCTTCACCTTCCGCGACGCCCTGTCCGACAGCCGCCGCCTCCAGCCCAGCGCGACCAACGCCTCGCATCTCCAGGGGACGCGCGGCGCGGGCGGGCTGAACCAGGAGCAGCGCCAGCGCAACCCCTACGAGACGTCGCCGGACGGCAACACCGTGGTCCTGGAAGAGCAGATGCTGAAGCAGGGCCAGACCGGCATGGACTTCCAGACGATCACGAACCTCTACAAGAAGCAGGTCAACCTGATCCGCTCCTCCATCCGCAGCGGCGGTTAAGGAACGGCGGGGGTCGGGCAGAAGGAGGCGGAACATGGATCTCTACACGTCGATGGCGGTGTCCGCGTCCGGCATGAAGGCGCAGGGCACGCGCCTGAAGACCATCGCGGAAAATCTGGCCAACGCCAACACGACGGCGGAAACGCCGGGCGATCTGCCCTACCGGCGCAAGGTCGTGATGTTCCAGAACGCCCTGGACCGCCAGATGGGGGTCGATCTCGTCCGCGTCGCCAAGATCGACGTCGACAAGAAGGACTTCGAGCGGCGCTACGACCCCTCGCATCCGTCCGCGGACGCCGACGGCTACGTGCTGCTGCCCAACGTCAACTCGGTGGTCGAGGCGATGGACATGCGCGAGGCGCAGCGCTCTTACGAGGCCAACCTGTCGGCGGTGGACAGCGCCCGCCAGATGCTGACCCGCACCATCGACATCCTCCGCGCCTGACGCCGCGACGCTTTTTTGAAGGAAGGACGCCCGTCCCATGGTCAACCCGATCAACGCCGCCGCGGCCTACGCGAACACCGCCGCCTCCACGACCGGGCCGGGCATGGCCCCGCGCAACGGCGTCAGCTTCGGCGACGTGCTGGAGCAGACCGCCAAGGAGGTCATCGGCGACCTGAAGCAGGGCGAGACGATGACCGCCAAGGCCGCCGTCGGGCAGGCCGACCTGACCGACGTGGTCCAGGCCGTCACCAACGCCGAGGTGACGCTGCAGACCGTCACCGCCGTGCGCGACAAGGTGCTGACGGCCTATCAGGAAATCCTGCGCATGCCGATCTGACGGCGGCCGACGGACCCTGAGCACACGTGCCCTGAGCGAAGCATCATGAGCGAAACCGACGTCATCGAGATCTGCCGGACCTCCATCGTCACGCTGGTGTTCGTGGTGGCGCCGGTGCTGGTCGCCATGATGGTCGTCGGCACGGTGATCTCGGTGTTCCAGGCGGTCACCCAGATCAGCGAGCAGACTCTGGCCATGGTGCCAAAGGTCCTGCTGGTCTTCGGCCTGTCGATCCTGCTGATGCCCTTCATGCTGGGTGAACTGCGCTCCTTCTTCGAGCATGAGGTCGCCGACCGCATCGTCGCCATCGGCACCGGCGCCAACAGCGTCCCCAACGCCGGAAACCTGCCCGGCGGCGGCGGATGAACCTGCTCCAGCAGTTTCTGGGCGACCAGATCTTCCTCTGGTTGCTGGTGTTCGCGCGCGTCGGGACGGCCTTCAGCATCATGCCGACCATCGGCGACGCCTTCGTCTCCGCCCGCACGCGCCTTCTCTTTTCCGTCGCGGTCAGCGTTCTGGTGGCGCCGGTGCTGGGCGACCGCATGCCGCCGATGCCCGACAACATCTTTCGCCTGTTCGTCCTGATCGCCGGGGAGGTGACCGTCGGCATCTTCATGGGCACCGTCGCGCGCCTGCTGATGGGCGCCCTGGAGGTGGCCGGGACGATCATCGCGCTGCAGTCCGGCCTGTCGAACGCCCAGATGTTCAACCCGGCCATGGCGTCGCAGGGGTCGCTGCCCGGCGCCCTCCTGGGGTGGCTGGGGCTGCTGCTGATCTTCATCACCAACCTGCACCATCTGCTGATCATGGCGGTGGTGGACAGCTATTCGACCTTCGCGCCGGGGGCGGCGATCCCCATCGACGACATGGCGAACGTGGTCGGGCAGCTGGTCGGCAAGTCCTTCGTGCTGGGCGTGCAGATGGCGGCGCCGTTCCTGATTTCGGGCATGCTGTTCGCGCTGGCGCTGGGGCTGCTGAACAAGCTGGCGCCGCAGATCCAGGTGTTCTTCCTGTTCACCTCGCTCCAGGTCGCGCTGGGGCTGTTCATGTTCGCCCTGACGCTGGCGGCGATGATGATGTTCTGGCTGACCCACTTCGAGGCCGCCTTCGTCGATTTCCTGAGACCGGGCTGAGCGGGGAGAGAACCGGTGTCCGAAGACGCGGATGAATCATCCAAAACAGAAGACCCTACGCAAAAGAAGCTTGAAGAGGCCCACAAGCAGGGCCAGTACGCGATGACGCAGGAAATCGGCAATTGGCTGATGATCGCCGCGGCGCTGGTGATCCTGATCACGATCCTGCCCGGAACGCTGAAGGGCATGGTGCCCCGCCTGAACTTCTTCTTCGAGAACCTGGACCAGATCCCCATGGACCAGGGCGGGGTCGGCGCGGTCCTGATGCGGGTGATGAAGGACATCCTGTGGGCGCTGTGGCTGCCCATCCTGTTTCTTCTGTTCGCCGGGGTGATCGGCACCATCGGGCAGAAGGGCTTCAACGTCTCCTGGGAGTTGATCGCGCCGAAATTCAGCAAGCTGAACCCGATCTCCGGCATCGCCAACCTGTTCAGCGCCCAGAAGGGCGTTGACCTGCTGAAGAGCCTGGCCAAGGTCGCGGTGGTCGGCGTCGTCGCCTACATCGCGCTCCAGCCGATGATGCTCACCATCGGCCATTTCATCGGCATCGACATGATGATGCTGCTGCGTGAGATGGACGGACTGACCTTCCGGCTGCTGGCCGGCGTTCTGGCCATCCTGACCCTGATCGCCGGGGCCGACCTGTTCTGGCAGCGCCACAGCTTCGACAAGAAGATGCGCATGACCAAGCAGGAGGTGAAGGACGAGCACAAGCAGGCCGAAGGCGACCCGCACGTCAAGGGCCGCATCCGCCAGCTGCGTTTCGAGCGGGCGCGCAAGCGCATGATGGCGGCGGTGCCCAGCGCCGACGTGGTGGTGACCAACCCGACCCACTTCGCCGTCGCGCTGAAATACGACTCCACCACCATGGGCGCTCCGATGGTGGTGGCGAAGGGCGCCGACGCCGTCGCCTTCAAGATCCGCGAGATCGCCGAGGAGAACGGCGTGCCGGTGATGGAGAATCCGCCCCTCGCCCGTGCGCTCTATGCCGCATGCGATATCGACGAGGAGGTTCCGTCCGAGCACTATCGCGCCGTGGCGGAAGTCATTACCTATGTCTTCAAGCTGAAAGGACGCGCGGTGCGGAACTGAGGACCGTTCCCGGACCTTTCCTTGCGGCGAACGGCTGACCTGGAGTTCCGGTGGACGACACGACCTCTTCCTTTGCCGACAGCGCTCCCGCGGGCCATCGCAGCGATGGTGGTGCTGGGGTGGGGGAACGGCCCGGCGGCGCCGTCGCCACCGGGGTTCTGGCGGTCCTTCTTCTGGCCGGGCTGGTCGCGGCGGGGGCCGGGGTGCTTCTGGACCGCGACCCGCTGGCCTGGGTCGGCCTGACCACCGCGGGGGCGGGGGCGCTGGCGCTGGCGCTCCGCATGGTCCGCGCGCGGCGGCGGGTGGCCCGCGTCGGCTCCCTGCTGGGCAGCGCGCTGGAGGGGCTTCCCTCCGGCCAGCTCGTCTGCGACGGGGCCGGGCATGTGGTCTTCGTCAACAGCACCTTCCGGTCCCTGACCGGGTGGAGCGAGGGGGAGCCGCCGTTGTGCGCGCTCGAACGCCAGTTCGCCGACGATCCGGACAGCGCCGACGCCTTCCGCCGCCTGTGCGAACGGGTCAAGGGCGGCTATTCCGGCTCCATCGAGCTGGCGGTCCGCCAGCAGGGGCGCGCCGCCGAATGGCGCCGCATCCAGGGCCAGCCCATCGACGGGCACGCCGGGGCGGTGATGTGGCGCGTCGAGGACATCACCGCGCGGCGCGAGCTGGAGCAGGTGACGCGGCGCGAGCAGACCCAGCTCGTCGACTTCATGGACCACGCGCCGATCGGCTTCTTCTCGGTGGACCAGGACGGGCACTTCCAGTTCGTCAACGCGACCCTGGCGAAGTGGCTGGGCTGCTCGCCGGAGGATCTGGTCGAGGGCGGACGCCGCCTTCACGACGTTCTGGCCCATCCGCCCGCCGTTTCCGCTCCCTACGACTTCCTGGAGGGTGGCGGGCTGGAGCAGCGTGGCGAGATTGCCATGGACGGGCTCCAGGGCCGTCGCTTTCAGGCCTATGTCGCCCAGAGCGTGGTGAGGGGGGAGGACGGGCGGATTTCGCACACCCGCTCCGTCGTGCGCGACCTGACGCCGGAGCGCGAGTGGCAGGAGGCCCTGCGGCTGTCCGAGCAGCGCTTCCAGCGCTTCTTCGAGGACGCGCCCATCGGCATCGCGCTGGTGGACGAGGGCGGGCGGCTGGCCGAGTGCAACCAGGCCTTCCTGGCGCTGATCGGCAGCGAGGCCGGCAACATCCTCGGCCGGGCCATGGCCGACCTGATCGTCCCGGCCGAGCGCGCCATGGTGACCGAGCGGCTGACCGCCGTGCAGGGCGGCGCCGACCCCGCCGCCCCGCTGGAGGTGCGGCTGACCGGCGGGCGCGAGCTGGTGGCCCAGCTCTACGCGCGGCGGCTTGGCGGGGTGGGGCCGGAAGGGGCGGCGGGGTTGATCCTGCATTTCATCGACATGACCGAGCGCAAGGGGCTGGAGGCCCAGTTCGCCCAGTCGCAGAAGATGCAGGCGGTCGGCCAGCTGGCCGGCGGCGTCGCCCACGACTTCAACAACCTGCTGACCGCGATGATCGGCTTCTGCGATCTGCTGCTGCTGCGTCACAAGCCGGGCGACCAGTCCTTCAGCGACATCATGCAGATCAAGCAGAACGCCAACCGCGCCGCCAACCTCGTGCGCCAGCTTCTGGCCTTCTCGCGCCAGCAGACGCTGCAGCCGCGCATTCTCAGCGTGACCGATGTCCTGGCCGAGCTTGGCAACCTGATGCGCCGGCTGATCGGCGAGAACATCGAGCTGAAGATGCTCCACGGCCGGGACATCGGCTATGTGAAGGTCGACCAGAACCAGCTGGAGCAGGTCATCATCAACCTCGTGGTCAACGCGCGCGACGCCATGGCCGGGGGTGGGCGGTTGACCATCGTCACCTCCAACCATGTGGTGGAGCAGGCGCAGCGCCGCGAGCACGAGACCATTCCGGCCGGCGACTATGTGTCCATCGAGGTGATCGACACCGGCTGCGGCATCCCCAAGGAGAATCTCCAGCGCATCTTCGAGCCCTTTTTCACCACCAAGGGCGTCGGGTCGGGCACCGGGCTGGGACTGTCCACCGTTTACGGCATCGTCCGCCAGACCGGCGGATTCGTGCTGGTCGAATCGGAAAAGGGGGAGGGAACGACCTTCACCATCCTGCTGCCCCGCCACAAGGGCGAGGCCCGTCCCGACCAGGGCGAGCCGCGCGAGCGGCGCGGCAGCGACCTGACCGGCTCCGGCACCATCATGCTGGTCGAGGACGAGGACGCCGTGCGCGTCTTCTCAGCCCGCGCGCTGCGCAACAAGGGCTATCAGGTGCTGGAGGCCAAGAACGGCGAGGCGGCGCTGCAGCAGATCGGCACGGACGGCAACCGCATCGACCTGCTGATCACCGACGTGGTGATGCCGCAGATGGACGGCCCGACCCTGGCCCGCCATGTCCGGCAGATGCGGCCCGACATGCGGGTGATCTTCATCTCCGGCTACGCCGAGGACCGGCTGGGCGAGATCGACGGGGTCGAGGTCGCCCACTTCCTGCCCAAGCCCTTCTCGCTCAAGCAGCTCGCCTCCAAGGTGAAGGAGGTCATCCGGGACGGGAAGTGACGCGGTGGGTGGAATAGGGCGGCGCCTTACCCGACCCGCCAGCCGTGATAGGCCCAGCGGTCCGTTCCCGGCACGGCGAGAGCCTCCCACCCGCGACGACCGGCGCCGATCGGGCGGTCCGACAAGACGAGCGCGCCCGGTGCCAGGAACGGCTCGATCAGGTCGCCGATCCAGCGGCGGATGCCGTCCTCCTCGTCCTCCCGCGCGCTGCCGATGTCGGCGTGGGCCAGCCGCACGCCGCCGCGGAAGCGCTCCGCCACGGCGGGCAGCGTGTCCCGGAAATCGCCGAGGAACAGCCGGTCCTCGTCCGGGCGCAGGGACGCGGGAACGCGCGCCCACATGTCGAAGACCAGGATGTCGCGCGGCGGGAACAGGCTGCGCAGATGGTCGTAGGTGCGGCCCTTCCCCAGACCGATCTCCATCACCAGACCGGGTGTTCCCGCGACCCAGCCGGCGGCCCAGCCGAGCGCGACGCGCTGGGTGGTGAGGCGGTCGATCATGCGGTCGAGCGTGGAGTGGACGGTCGTCATGCGTGGCTTTTCGAAGTGTCGTTGGAGGGGCATCTCCTGTTGAACGCCGCAGTTGGAATTCCGTTGCATGGCGACGGATCGTTCCTAACTTGCGATGAGAACATTCGCGGAACTTAGGGCTTTGCGTGGGGGAACAAAGCTGGTACATTCCTTCTCACCGAATGACCGTTGGTGAGATCGTTGGCCCTGCGGCCGCGGATGTGATCTAACAAGGGGAGACGGGCATGTCGTCCGCACAGCTTCGTTTGGTCGAGAAGGATTCCATGGATAAGCAGAAGGCCCTGGATGCCGCTCTGGCGCAGATCGAGCGCGCCTTTGGCAAGGGCTCGATCATGAAGCTCGGCGCCCGCGAGAACACGGTCGAGACGGAGGTCGTTTCCACCGGCTCTCTCGGCCTCGACATCGCGCTGGGCATCGGCGGCCTGCCGCGCGGCCGCATCATCGAGATTTACGGGCCGGAAAGCTCGGGCAAGACGACGCTGGCTCTGCACGCCATCGCCCAGGCCCAGAAGGGCGGCGGCACCTGCGCCTTTGTGGACGCGGAGCACGCCCTGGACCCGTCCTACGCCCGCAAGCTGGGCGTGAATGTGGATGAGCTGCTGATCTCCCAGCCCGACGCCGGTGAGCAGGCGCTGGAGATCGCCGACACGCTGGTGCGCTCCGGCGCCGTCGATGTGCTGGTGGTCGACTCGGTGGCGGCCCTGGTGCCGCGCGCCGAGCTGGAAGGCGAGATGGGCGACAGCCACGTCGGCCTGCACGCCCGCCTGATGAGCCAGGCGCTGCGCAAGCTGACCGGCTCCATCGCCAAGTCGAACTGCCTGGTGATCTTCATCAACCAGATCCGCCTGAAGATCGGCGTGATGTTCGGCAACCCGGAGACGACGACGGGCGGCAACGCGCTGAAGTTCTACGCCTCCGTCCGTCTGGACATCCGCCGCATCGGCGCGATCAAGGACCGCGAGACGGTGGTGGGCAACCAGACCCGCGTCAAGGTGGTGAAGAACAAGATGGCCCCGCCGTTCCGCGTGGTCGAGTTCGACATCATGTACGGCGAGGGCGTGTCGAAGGTGGGCGAGCTTCTCGACCTCGGCATCCAGGCCGGCGTGGTGGAGAAGTCGGGCGCGTGGTTCAGCTACGACGGCACCCGCATCGGCCAGGGCCGCGAGAACGCCAAGAACTACCTGCGCAACAACCCGGCCACGGCCGATGCCATCGAGGCGAAGATCCGCGGCAACGCCGGCCTCGTCGCCGACGCCATGATGGGCACCCCGGAGGCCGACGGCGAGGCCGCCACGCCGGAGTGATCCCGGGCGGCAAGCCGGTTTCTCTGTGTGAAAGCCCCTCTCCGGTCCGCCGGGGAGGGGCTTTTCGCCGTCTTGCCGGGCGGCTGGAAAGACCTTACATTCAGGCTGGGCGGACGGGTGTTCCAGCACCCGTCCGCCGGCCCGGTCCTAGCGGTTCAGGATCTCAAGCAGCAGCTTGAGCGCCCGCAACAGCAGGATCAGGAGTTCGAGGATTTTCCGCATCCTCTCATCTCCTTATGAGCGGCGGGGCGGTGGTCATCCACCGCCCGTCCGCGCTGACGATCATGCAAATGTGTGGCGCTCCGTCCACGCGGCCTGTCGCCGCGCGGGTGCCCGTCGCGGGCACTCTGTGGACAGCCACCGCAAGTCACGTTAAAAGCACGGTTCGGCCGCGAACAAGGCCGCGCCGCCGATTGTAGCCGACCGTAGCCGGAGCCTGGACAGCTTATGAAGACCGCCAACGACATCCGCCGCACGTTCCTGGACTTTTTCGCGAAGAACGGCCACCAGATCGTGGAGTCGTCGCCGCTGGTTCCGCGCAACGACCCGACGCTGATGTTCACGAACGCCGGCATGGTGCAGTTCAAGAACGTCTTCACCGGGGCGGAGCAGCGGCCTTATTCGCGCGCGACCACCTCGCAGAAGTGCGTGCGCGCGGGCGGCAAGCACAACGACCTGGACAACGTCGGCTACACGGCGCGGCACCACACCTTCTTCGAGATGCTGGGCAACTTCTCGTTCGGCGACTATTTCAAGGACGACGCGATCGCCTTCGCCTGGAACCTCGTGACGAAGGAGTTCGGGCTGCCGGCGGACAAGCTGCTGGTCACCGTCCACAGCTCCGACGAGGACGCGGCAGGCATCTGGCGCAAGGTCGCCGGCCTGTCGGACGACCGCATCATCCGCATCCCGACCGACGACAATTTCTGGCGCATGGGCGATACGGGTCCCTGCGGTCCGTGCTCGGAGATCTTCTTCGACCACGGTCCGCACATCGCCGGCGGTCCTCCGGGCTCGCCCGACCAGGACGGCGACCGCTTCATCGAGATCTGGAACCTCGTGTTCATGCAGTATGAGCAGCGCGGTCCCGACGACCTGATCGCCCTGCCCAAGCCGTCCATCGACACCGGCATGGGGCTGGAGCGTCTGGCCGCCGTGCTTCAGGGCAAGCACGACAACTACGACATCGACCTGATGCGGGCGCTGATCGTGGCGTCCGCCGAGGCGACGAAGACCGCGCCGGACGGCCCACACGCCGTCTCGCACCGCGTCATCGCCGACCATCTGCGCTCCTGCTGCTTCCTGATCGCAGACGGCGTGCTGCCGTCGAACGAGGGGCGCGGTTATGTGCTGCGCCGCATCATGCGCCGCGCCATGCGTCATGCCCACATGATCGGCGCCCGCGAACCGCTGATGCACCGCCTCGTCCCGGCGCTGATCCAGCAGATGGGCGACGCCTATCCGGAGCTGAACCGCGCCCGCGCCCTGATCGTCGAGACGCTGAAGCTGGAGGAGACCCGCTTCAAGCAGACGCTGGAGCGCGGCCTGCGCCTGCTGGAGGACGAGGTCGGCCGTCTGGGCGAGGGGCAGCCGCTGCCCGGCGACGTCGCCTTCAAGCTGTACGACACCTACGGCTTCCCGCTCGACCTGACCCAGGACGTGCTGCGCACCCAGGGCCGCCCGGTCGACGAAAGCGGCTTCAAGGCCGCCATGGACGAGCAGCGCCGCAAGGCCCGCGAGTCCTGGGCCGGCTCGGGCGAGGCGACGACCGAGAAGCTGTGGTACGAGCTGAAGGACGAGCTGGGCGCCACGGAGTTCTTCGGCTACGACACCGAGGTCGCCGAGGGCAAGGTGACCGCCATCGTCAAGGGCGACGCCCGCGTCGAGCAGGCCGCCGCCGGGGACGAGGTGCTGGTCATCGTGAACCAGACGCCCTTCTACGGTGAGTCGGGCGGTCAGGTCGGCGACGCCGGCGTGATCTTCTCCGCCGAGGGCACCGAGGTCGCCGTCTCCGACACCCAGAAGAAGCTGGGCGCCGTCTGGGCCCATGTCGGCACGGTCACCAAGGGCACGCTGAAGGTCGGCGACGTGGTGGAACTGCGCGTCGATACGGAGCGCCGCTCGGCCATCCGCGCCAACCACTCGGCCACCCACCTGCTGCACGAGGCGCTGCGCCGCCGCCTGGGCGAGCATGTCACCCAGAAGGGCTCGCTGGTCGCCCAGGAGCGCCTGCGCTTCGACATCAGCCAGCCAACCGGCCTGACTCCGGCGGACATCGCCGCGGTCGAGGACGAGGTGAACCGCCGCATCCTCGGCAACAGCGAGGTCGTCACCCGGCTGATGTCCCCGGACGAGGCTCGCGCGTCGGGCGCCATGGCCCTGTTCGGCGAGAAGTACGGCGACGAGGTGCGCGTCGTCTCCATGGGCGGTCCGCACGGCGAGCTGGACCGCGACTACTCCATCGAGCTGTGCGGCGGCACCCACGTCCGCCGCACCGGCGACATCGGCCTGTTCACCATCGTCGCCGAGGGTGCCGTCGCCGCCGGCGTGCGCCGCATCGAGGCGCTGACAGGCACCGGCGCCAAGGCGTGGCTGTCGGAGCGCGACCATCTGCTGACCGAGGCCGCGTCCGTCCTGAAGGTCCGTCCGGAGGACGTCCCCTCGCGCCTCGCCGCTCTGGTCGACGAGCGCAAGAAGATGGAGCGCGAGCTGGCCGAACTCCGTCGCCAAGTGGCCATGGGCGGTGGCGCCAAGGCCGAGGGCGGCAGCGAGGCCAAGGACGTCGCGGGCGTGAAGTTCGCCGCCCGCGTGGTCGAGGGCCTGCCGGCCAAGGACCTGAAGCCGATGGCCGACGAGCTGAAGAAGCAGGTCGGCTCCGGCGTGGTCGTCCTGATCGCCTCGAACGAAGGCAAGGCGTCCATCGTCGTCGGCGTCACCGACGACCTGACCGGCAAGATCAGCGCCGTCGATCTGGTGCGCGTCGGTGCGGAGGCTCTGGGTGGGAAGGGTGGCGGCGGCCGTCCGGACATGGCCCAGGCCGGTGGTCCGGACGCCGCGCTGGCGCCCGCCGCCGTCGAGGCCATCGAGAAGGCGGTGGCGGCGAAGGCCGCCTCCTAACCAGCACCGGCGAAGGCCGCCTCCTAACCGCGCCTATCGTCCGAGCGCACCGGCTCCAACGCGGGTGCGCTCGGGGGACGCTGGCGAATAACGAGGCCGGGGCGGTCGGGAATGCCGTAGCGCCGGTATTCCCGCGCCAGCTGGCCGGTCATGGCCAGCCCGGCCATGCGCACGTCCGCGGCCAGCGAGGCCAGCGGCGCGTCCAGCGTCTTGGGCCGATTGCGCTCCACCAGGAAATGCCCCAGCCACGCCGCGCCGTAGCCGACCAGCGGCGCCGCCACGAGCGCCCGCCAGTCACGGCGGGCCAGCCCCACCCCCAGCAGGGCGGCCGCCGACAGCGTGCCGGCGACGTGCAGCGCCCGGTTCGTCGGGTTGCGGTGCTGTTCCAGATAATCGGGCCAGAAATTGGGATCGGTCGCCATTGCGCTCTCCTTCCGCGGGGGAACGCCGGGTGGCCCGCGGCGGTTCCGTCTTGCATGACGCCCGCCGTGCTGGAAGGATGCGCGGGTCAACGAACGATACCGTGGAACCGACTGGCATGCGCTTCACCGGCACCGACTCCTACGTCGCCACCGACGACCTGATGGTGGCTGTCAACGCCGCCATCACGCTTGAGCGCCCGCTGCTGGTGAAGGGGGAGCCGGGGACCGGCAAGACCGTGCTGGCCCAGGAAGTCGCCCGCGCCCTGAACAAGCCGCTGCTCGCCTGGCACATCAAGTCCACCACCAAGGCGCAGCAGGGCCTCTACGAGTACGACGCAGTCAGCCGCCTGCGCGACAGCCAGCTCGGCGAGGAGCGGGTGCACGACATCGGCAACTACATCGTGCGCGGCAAGCTGTGGGAAGCGTTCGAGGCGCCCGAGCCCCCCGTGCTGCTGATCGACGAGATCGACAAAGCCGACATCGAGTTTCCCAACGACCTGCTGCTCGAACTCGATCGCATGGAGTTCCACGTCTACGAGACGCGGCAGACGGTCAAGGCGGCGCGGCGCCCCCTCGTCATCATCACGTCGAACAACGAGAAGGAACTGCCGGACGCCTTCCTGCGCCGCTGCTTCTTCCATTACATCCGCTTCCCCGACCGCGACACCATGGAGCGGATCGTCGATGTCCACTATCCCGGCCTGAAGCAGGACCTGCTGCGCGAGGCGATGTCGCTGTTCTACAGCCTGCGCGAGGTTCCGGGGCTGAAGAAGAAGCCATCCACGTCGGAGCTTCTCGACTGGATCAAGCTGCTGATGGTCGAGGATGTGGACCCCGAGACCCTGCGCGCCAAGGACGCCCGCAGCCTGATCCCGCCGCTGTGCGGCGCGCTTCTGAAGAACGAGCAGGATGTGCATCTGCTGGAACGGCTGGCTTTTCTCGCCAAACGGGAAGGGCGCTGAGGACGGCGGACCGGGTTTTCCGGCCCGCATCATCCCGTTCCGCCAACGTTCCGGCCTGTCGCCCTCCTCCAAATGTTACACCTCATTCTCCGACAGCGCGGCCTCGGCCGGGGCGGAGGCCACCAGCGTGCCTTGGGGGGGGATGGGCGATGTCACCGGCCAGCGGGCGTCCAGAAGGCGGTCTCTGGCGATCCTGGCGATGCTGACACTGTTCGACTGGTTTCCGCCGAGAACGTGAAAGGCGTCCTCGTCCATGCCGGCGCAGAAGCCCACATGACCCTCCCATCCGGCCATCGAGCCGCGCCAGAACACCAGGATCGCCCCCCAGGACGGGGCGCAGGCCTTTCCAGCCTTGAGCCAGCTGCGGGCGCCGAGCGGGTTGCTGGGGAGTGCCTCCGACGGAAGGGTGGCGCCAATGCAATGCGCGACGAACAGGCCGCACCAGGGAATGTCATCGTCCGGGTAATGAAGGTCGAGGTCGTCGGCCCATTGCAGAATTATCTCGTTCGATCCGTGACCCGACACTTCCCTGGTGCCCATCAGCCGCTTGGCTTCGTCCATCCAGACCAGCGTGTCGGCGACTCCGGGTGGGGACGCGCCCATGAAGAGCGCGCGCTCCGTATGGGCGTCGAGCGCTCCAGTGGGGATAAGTTCGTGCGCCTGTTGGAACGCGATGACCGCAGCGATGGTCTTTCGTCCCCAAACCCCGTCCAACGGTCCGGGGTCGAACCCTTTGGCCTGAAGCGCCGTCTGAACCGAGAGAATGCTCATCCTCTGCCTCCACATTGCTTTTGTGCGCAAATCTCCTGGGCGTCCCGTCTCGGATGATTTTTTGCGGGATATGCAAATCATCGGTGTTGCAATCATGCTTTGGCAAACGTGAAAATTGTCGATGCGGCGCTGAAAAACCGCTTTTGGGAAAGAACCCAGCGCTTCCTGATCGCTTCCATCAGGCGGGAAGGGCGGTTGGAAGGGCTTGACCCGGTCCGTGCTTCTGGGGCAGCCTGAACCCATGCAGTCGATCCCGCACCTGAACCGAATGCGAATTACCGCCCCGGCGCTCTGACAGAGGGCGCCGGACCGCGAGCGTTCGTTTTCGCAATCTGGTGTGGAGTGTGGCGTGTCCGTGCGCCCTGGGTCTTCCGGAACCCCTAATCCGGTCCATCACGATCCCATGATCCGTTGCTTCACGCGTCCGTTGCGCCCCCTGGCGGAGCGAATGCGGGGCTCCGCGCGAATTATCGTCCCGGTCCGCTGACGCGGGCCGGGTTTCGCGCCTTCCTTTTCCGCCCCCCGTTCGTTCCCTCCGCCCGAGGACTCCCGCGATGCCGTCCGCGCACGCCACCCGTCTGCCTGCCGTTTCCTGTCGCCGCGACACCGAAGACCGCCAAACCAAAGACCGTCTGCCGCCCTGGCTTCCCTTCTCCGCCATCGAGGACGCCGCCGAGCGTCTGCGCGGGCGAATCGTCCGCACGCCGCTGCTGCACGCCTCGGCGCTGGGGCGTGACGTCTGGCTGAAGGCCGAGACCTTCCAGGCGACCGGTGCCTTCAAGGAGCGCGGTGCCCTGAACCGCCTGCTGCGTCTGACGGCGCTGGAGCGCGCGGCGGGCGTCGTCGCGATGTCGGCGGGAAACCACGCCGCCGGACTGGCGCTGCACGCGCAACGGCTGGGGGTGGCGGCGACCATCGTCATGCCGGTCACCGCGCCGCGCTGCAAGGTGGAGCGGACGGAGGCTCTGGGCGCCGAGGTCGTGCTGTCCGGGGCCAACGTGGGCGAGGCGAAGGCCCGCGCGCTGCAATTGGCGGCGGAGCGGCGACTGACCTTCGTGCATCCCTACGACGACCCGGACGTGATTGCGGGGCAGGGGACGGTGGGGCTGGAGGTGCTGGCCGACCGCCCGGACCTCGACACGCTGGTGGTGCCGGTGGGCGGCGGCGGTCTGCTGGCCGGGATGGCGGCGGCGGTGAAGGCGCGCAAGCCCTCCGTCGCCGTGGTCGGGGTGCGGCTGGCGCGCCGGCGGGGGCCGACCCTCGCGGACGGCATCGCCGTGGACGCGCTGGGCAAGCTCCCGCAGGCGCTGCTGGTCGGCTTCGTGGACGCCCTGGTCGAGGTGGAGGAGGGGGAAGTCGCGGCGGCGATGCGCACCCTGCACGGCGCCTTCGGCATGGTGGCGGAAGGTGCCGGGGCGGCGGCCGTGGCGGCGCTGCTGGCCGGGAAGCTGCCGAAGGAGGGGCGGACCGTCGCCGTGCTGTCCGGTCGCAACGTGGATTCCGACACTCTGGTGCGGACGCTCGCCGCCGCTTGATCGGCATCAATGACCGTGGGCCGGCACGGGACAAGGATCGACCTGCGGGCGCACCGTCGGAAGGGCGGTGGCCACGCAGGCAAAGGCCGGCTGTTTCCGTGACTCGTCTGGCGTCCCTCCTCGCGCTTGTGGTTCTCGCCGTCGGGCTTCTCGGCGGTGCCGTGCCCATGCGCGCGCCGGACCTCCCGGCACCGCACTGCGAGTCCACCGTGGTGCAGGATGCCGCGGACTGCGACATCCACCACCCGACGGACAGCCCGGCTCCGGAAAGGCCCCACGCGCACGGCACCGCCGGGTGTCTCTGCCTGAGCGGGGCCTGCGATCTGGCCGGCCTGCCGGCGCGCATCGGGGTGCCCTTCGGTCATCGCCTCGCGACCCTGCTTCCCGGCGCGGACGCCGAGCCCACCGCCACCGCCCACGCGCCGCCGCTGCCCCCGCCGCGCGCCTGACTCCCGTTCTGCCGTCGCCTTTTTCCCGACCCGCGGACGCGCCACGACCCGTGCCAGGACTTGTGCTTTACAAGGCACCGGCGCGCCCGCCGAACACGCGCGAGTCACCCCATGACCATGACCCACTACATGGAACTGCTGGCCGTCAACCAGCCCTGGAACCTGCTGATTTTCATGGCGGTCCCCGTCATCCTGGCCGAGACGGTGGCGATCAGCGAACTGTACCTGCTCTACACCCGTGACTACGACGGCCCGGTGCGGCGGCTGAACCGCTGGGCCGGCATCACCGTCGGCGTCTATTTCACGGGCGTCTTCGTCCACCTGATGCAGAACGCGGTCGTTCCGCTGACCGCGTCGGGCGGTTGGCGCGGGCCGGCGGACGTGCTGGCGGTGGGCTTCTACCTCGCCGGCATCGTCCCGCTCGGCGGCATCGCGCTGCTGGACCTCGGGCTGATCGGCCGGGGCCGCGGCGAGCATGGCCGCATGGCGATCCACGCGGCCCTGGTCGGGCTGTTCCTGATCGTCGCCCACATCGCCATGATCTTCGGCATGCTGGACCCGACGCTGCTCACCGGTGCCGCCGCGGCCGGCGGGCACGCTATGCACTGAACGGATGCGGACTGTCCCTCTCCCGCCCCGGGAGAGGGACTCTTCAGGGCGCCATGAACACGCTGCGGTGCCGGCCGATCTCGCCGCTGGTCAGGTCGCGCGCCAGCACCGTCACATCGGTGGAGCCCGGCGCCGCGGCGCCCTGCGGGACGCGGACGAAGATGCGGTAGGTCGCCACCGAGTCCGCTTCCGCGCCCAGGGTCAGCGAACTTCCGGACTGGGCATCGACGCTGGCGACCGAGAGGTCGGCCTTTGCCAAACCCTCCACCGATAGGCGGTAGGTCCGCGCCTCGTGGGTCTTGTTGAGGATCTTGATGGTGTAGGCGTTCTGCACGTCGCCGTTCGACTGCTGCACGTAGAGCGGGGCGCGGTCGCGCAGCACGCTGACGTCCAGCGTCGGGCGCATGGCCAGCGAGATCGCCATGGCGCCGGCCACCACCAGGATGATGAGGGCGTAGATCACCGTGCGCGGGCGCAGCAGCCGCACCGGGGCGGCCTGGCCTTCGGCCTTGGCGACCTGGTTGGAGCGGGTGTCGAACAGGATCAGGTCGCCGGGGCGCCCGACCTGGGTCATCACGTCGTTGCAGGCGTCCACACACAGGCCGCAGCCGATGCAGGAAATCTGCTGGCCCTTGCGGATGTCGGTGCCGGTCGGGCAGACATGGACGCACAGCTTGCAATCGACGCAGTCGCCCAGCCCCTCCGCCGTCCGCTCCTCCCAGCTCTGCGACTTGCGCAGCGGCGCGCGCCCTTCGCCGCGCCAGTCCTGGTAGGTGACGACGTAGGTGTCCTCGTCCACCATCGCCGCCTGGAAGCTGCGCCAGGGGCAGACATAGATGCAGATCTGCTCGCGCGCCCAGCCGGCGAAGAAATAGGTGGTGGCGGAGAACAGCCCGGCGAAGGCCAGGACCTTCCACGACACCTCGCCGGTCACGATCTCGCGCAGCAGGGTCGGGGCGTCGTTGAAGTAGAAGATCCAGGCGCCGCCGGTGACCAGGGAAATCACCAGCCAGATGACGTGCTTCGACGCCTTCAGCCCCAGCTTGCGCGCCGACATCGGCGCCTTGTCCAGCCGGATGCGCTCGGTGCGCGGGCCTTCCAGCTTGCGCTCCACCCACATGAACAGGTCGGTCCAGACCGTCTGAGGGCAGGCGTAGCCGCACCAGATGCGGCCAAGCAGGGTGGTGGCGAAGAAGATGCCGAAGGCGCCGATGATGAGCAGGCCGGTCAGGTAATAGACCTCCTGCGGCCAGATCTCGATCCACAGGAAGTAGGCGCGCCGGCCCACCATGTCGACCAGCACCGCCTGATCGGGAATGCCCGGCCCGCGCTCCCAGCGCAGCCAGGGCGTGACGTAGTAGATGCCGAGCAGGACCGCCAGCGCCAGCCATTTCAGGCGGCGGAAACGGCCATGGACGTCGGCGGCGTAGACCTTGGGGCGTTGCACGAACCAGCGCTCGCGTGGCTGGTCGGCATCACGGGCGGCGGGGGTTTGGGCGGCGGGGGAGGTGAGGGACATGGCGTGCGACCTTGCTTTGACGCGGCGGCCAACCTAGCCCCTCTTTTATAAGCCTTCCGTGATGTAGTCACACTGCGGTAAATCAGCCGCCGCAGCGGCAAAATGGGTCAGACCGCCTCGCCGCGCAGCTCGGCCAGCCCGTCCTCATAGGCGCGGTCGAACAGCGATTCCAGCCGGGCGTCGGTGCCGCGCAGGCCGGCGACGACCGCGTGCGCCCACTCGAAATACTCGACCTTGCGCTCCAGCGGCCAGTCGGCGGGCGGACTGTGCGCCATGGAGCGCAGGTTGGACACCTTGTCGGCCAGCTTCACCAGCTTGGCGCGGGCGGAGGCGGTGGGAGCGGCGTCGATCTGCCGCTGCTTGCGCTCCGCCTTGCGCAGGCGCTTGTCGTCGGTGGTCTCGGCGACGACGCCGGCGACCTCCGCCCCGAAATGCTGCTCGATCTCCTCATAGGAGGCGTCGGTGTCCTCCAGCGTGTCGTGGAGAAGCGCGGCGATGACCACCACCGGGTCATTGCCCGCCGTCGCCTCGGCGCACAGGAACGCCACCTCCGAGAGATGGTTGAGGTAGGGCTCGGCGCGCACGCCCTTGCGGCGCTGGTCGATGTGCTTGTGCGCGGCGAACTCCAGCGCGCGGGCGAAGTCGAGAAGGGCTGTCATGGCGTTCCTGGCGGGTCGGCGCTACGATGAGGGCGGATGGGGACGAAACCCCACGGGGGGAAGCGGCATGTTCACGGGTTTCTTCTTCGAACTGCGCAAGGCGGGCGTGCCGGTCTCGCTGAACGAGTACCTGACGCTCATGGAGGCCATGAAGCGCGGCGTCGCCGACTTCCGCGTCGAAGACTTCTATTACCTCAGCCGGGCCTGTCTGGTGAAGGACGAGCGCAATCTCGACCGCTTCGACCGCGTGTTCGGGCAGGTCTTCAAGGGGCTGGAGGGGGCGGAGGGCGCCGGGGGCGACGAAATTCCCGTGGTCGATCTGCCGGAGGAGTGGCTGCGCAAGCTGGCCGAACGCTTCCTGACCGAGGAGGAGAAGGCGCAGATCCAGGCGCTGGGCGGCTGGGAAAAGCTGATGGAGACGCTGGCCGAGCGGCTGGCCGAGCAGAAGGGGCGGCATCAGGGCGGCTCCAAATGGATCGGCACCGCCGGCACCTCGCCCTTCGGCGCCTACGGCTACAACCCGGAGGGCGTGCGCATCGGCCAGCACGAATCCCGCCACCGCCGCGCCGTGAAGGTGTGGGACAAGCGGGAGTTCAAGAATCTGGACGATCAGGTCGAGATCGGCACCCGCAACATCAAGGTGGCGCTGCGCCGCCTGCGCAAGTTCGCCCGCACCGGGGCGGCCAGCGAGCTCGACCTGCCGGGCACCATCCGCGCCACCGCCAGCAACGCCGGCTGGCTGGACCTGAAGATGGTGCCGGAGCGGCACAACACGGTGAAGGTGCTGCTGTTCCTCGACATCGGGGGCTCGATGGACGACCACATCCGGCTGGTCGAGGAGTTGTTCTCGGCGGCGCGGGGCGAGTTCAAGCATCTGGAGCACTTCTACTTCCACAACTGCGTCTACGAGAGCGTGTGGCGCGACAACAAGCGCCGCCACGACGAGCGCACCCCGACCTGGGACGTGCTGCACACCTATCCCGCCGACTACAAGCTGGTCTTCGTCGGCGACGCGGCGATGAGCCCCTACGAGATCGCCTATGCCGGCGGCAGCGTCGAGCATTGGAACGAGGAATCGGGGCAGGTCTGGCTGCAGCGGATGCTGTCCGTTTACAGCCGCGCCGTCTGGCTCAACCCCACGCCGGAATCGCGCTGGGGCTACACGGAGAGCACGCGCATGCTGCAGCGGCTTCTGGGCGGCCGCATGTACCCGTTAACATTGCAGGGTCTGGACGCAGCGATGCGTGAGCTGGTGCGCTAAGCAGCTCCCGACAACCGCGTCCCTTCAAAAATCCAATCCAAAGCCGCGGGTTTTCAATCCATCGGCGTACGCCGAAATGGAAGATGTGCGTTGATGATTCCGGACGGGGTGGATTATCAATCACTGGCTGAGAAGAGCTCGCCAATGTTTGATTACTCGAACTGATTTGCTTCGGAAACGGAACGAGTTTGCGGTTTTCATAGATCAAGAAATCCGAGTCGTAAAGTTAAGTATCTGAACATTACTCGAAATTGTATTACTATATGATACAATCGGGGTCGGGCTTTCCTTCGTTTTAAACATTGATCGTCATTTCTGCGACTTCTCGGCAACATTCGTGGGCAAAGCATTGCTGAGAATCGTTCTGCCTTGAACGCATACGATTGCACTACGAAGCATGAAGCTTCCCGTTCACAGCATGCAGTCGATGAGGGTCAGGGAAAATGGAGGGTGTTCTTGCGCGCATCAGCATCAGCGGCAAAATCTACAGCGTTGTCGCGATTCTGGGTGTGGTGGCCGCTATCATTGGTGGCGTCGGCTCGTTCGGAATGCAGGCGTATGACGACAAGTTCGACCAGATTCAGAACTGGTCCCGGCGCGCCCTGATCAACGAGCAGATCAACAGCCTGATTTACAAGGTCGTCATGGACAGCCGCGGCATCTATGCCGCGGATGGGACGGCGGACGCGACGCCCTACGCCAAGAACATTGTCGGCGCCACCAGCGAACTGGAAAAGCTCGTGGGCAAGCTCGAATCTCTGCTGCCTCCGGAAAGCAAGGCCGCTTTCGGCGAGACGCAGCAGACGGCCCGCGCCTTCGTCCTGCACCGCAACGAGGTTGCCCGTCTCGGCATAGAGGTCGGCCCGGACAAGGCGCGCGAGCACGGCGACACCCCCGAGGCCCGCGCGCTGCGCAGCAAGCTGGGCCAGTTCATGGAGAAGGCCTCCGAACGCAATATGCAGGGCATCGACAAGGCCAACGATGAGCTGACCGCTGTGAACAGCCTGATGACGACGCTCATGATGGTGGTCGGCATCGGCGGCGGACTCGGCGCGCTGGCGTTGAGCGTCCTGGTCGCGCGCGTCGGGATTTCCCGCCCGATCGCCGGAATCACCGGCGTCATGGAGCGGCTGGCAACGGGCGATACCTCGGTGACCGTTCCGGGCCTCGGCCGTGGCGACGAGATCGGCGGCATGGCCAAGGCGGTGGCGGTCTTCAAGGACAACGCCGTGGACCGCGAGCGCATGCGGGTCGCCGAGGAGGCGGAGCGCCTCGCCAAGGAGCGGCGCACCCACGCCGTCGAGGAACTGGTCCAGTCCTTCGACCGCAACGTCTCCGGCATCCTGCGCACCGTCGCCTCCGCCGCCACGGAGCTTGAGGCCACGGCGCAGAGCATGCTGACGACCGCCGACCAGACCAAGGGGCAGGCGGCCAGCACGGCGGCCGCGGCCGAGCAGGCGTCGGTCAACGTGCAGACCGTCGCCGCGGCGACCAACGAGCTGAGCGCGTCGATCAATGAGATCAGCGGTCAGGTGACGCGCTCGACCAACATCGCCAGCCACGCGGTGGGCGAGGCGCAGCAGACCAACGAGCGCGTCCAGGGCCTCGTCGCGCAGGCGCAGCGGATCGGCGACGTGGTGAAGCTGATCACCGACATCGCCAGCCAGACCAACCTGCTGGCGCTGAACGCGACGATCGAGGCGGCCCGCGCCGGCGAGGCCGGCAAGGGCTTCGCCGTCGTGGCGTCGGAAGTGAAGAACCTCGCCAACCAGACCGCCAAGGCGACCGAGGAGATCGCCTCCCAGATCGCCTCCATGCAGGAGGCCACCGGCGGGGCGGCGGCGGCCATCAACGGGATCGGCGACACCATCGGCACCATCAGCGAGATCGCCACGATCATCGCCTCGGCGGTCGAAGAGCAGGGGTCGGCGACCGGCGAGATCGCCCGCAACGTGCAGCAGGCCGCGCAGGGCACCCATCTGGTGACCACCAACATCACCGAAGTTAGCGACGGCGCCACCCAGACCGGCTCCGCCGCCACCCAGGTGCTGGGCGCCGCCGGCGAGTTGTCCCGCCAGTCGGAGGTCCTGCGGTCCGAGGTTGAGCGCTTCCTGGCCGGCATTCGCGCCGCGTAAGGGGCAGGGGGGAGCGGGCGGAGGGCGCCGGTCGCCTCCCGCCCATTTCCTCCTGAACGGACCGAACGGCGTTTGCCGGACCGAATTCCCGTTTCTATCGTCACGGCCAACCAGCGTTCGAAGGGAGAAGGCCGTGGCGAAATCCTATCTGGAGTCGTGGAAAAAGGCGAAGGACCGCTTCGAAAAGGCAACGGGCAAGAAGAAGCCCGACCCCAAGAGCCGCTTCGGCAAGCTGTTCAGCAAGATCAGCTCGACCGGCTTGGAGAGCGCGCTGAAGAGCTACGACGCCGCCACGACGATCAAGGACGCGCAGAAGCACGCCCGCGCCTTCCAGAGCGCGGCGGGCAACTACATCCCGACGCTCGATGCGGCCGGCAAGGCCGCCAAGCAGGACGGCGACACGGTCTACGCCGAGGCCTGCGCCGCCATGGTGGCGTCGCTGAGCAAGATCGCCGCCAACGTCGTGACGGATCTGGAGCGGTTCGACGATCTGCCCAAGGACATCGACGGGTACTTCAAGTCGCCTTACTGGTTCAAGCTGCTGCAGAAGCAGGCCAAGAAGGAATTCTCGATGGAGAACATCGAGCTGTACGACTTGATCCTGAAGCGCAAGCTTTCGAAGGAGGACGCGTCGGAAAAGGCCTATAAGGAATACGTCGACAGCAAGGCGCCCAAGGAAGTGAACATCAAGTCGGCAACTCGCAAAGCGTGCAAGCAGGCCGCCGATCAGGGCAAGTGGAAGGCCATCCCGTGGGATGACGTCTTGTTCGATCTGGGCATCAATCTGGCCGACACCATCGGGCGGCTGCACAGCGATCTCGCCAAGGGCGAGGTCTGACGGCCGGCGGGCGGTTGACGGGGCGGGCCTCCGTCGTCACCTTGAAGGCTCGGGTCGAAGGGTCCGCTTTCAGGGACGGCATCGGGAGGCTCCGCCATGTACATCGCCATGAACCGTTTCCGCGTGCGTCCGGACGCGGAACAGGACTTCGAGGAGGTCTGGCTGAACCGCGAGGTCCATCTGAACACGGTTCCGGGCTTCGTGGAGTTCCACATGCTGCGCGGCCCTCGTTACGAGGACCATCGCCTCTACTCATCCCACACCGTTTGGGAGTCGGAGGCGGATTTCCAGGCCTGGACCCGCTCGGAGGAGTTCCGCGCCGCCCATCGCGGGGCGGGCGACCGCAAGCCGCTCTATCTCGGCCCGCCGCAGTTCGAAGGCTTCGAGGTGATCCAGACCGTGGGGCGCGAGGGCTGAAGCGGCACCGCCGCGCGCGCGGTCAGCGCTTCAGCGCGTCCTCGTCGCCGATCAGGCGGTGGGCGATGGCGACGGTGATGAGGCCGGCGAGCAGAAGGCCGTACTGCCATAGGCTGGACCAGTCGCCCGTCTGCACGTCGCCCGCCACCGCCTGGACCGGGCGCACGATCAATTGCCGCAGCAGCGTGATCATCGCCACCTCCAGGAAGACCCGCAGGTGGAAGCGGTTGGTCCGCACATAGTCGACCTCCGCGGAGATCAGCGCGGACAGCGTCCAGACGATGAACAGCACGCCGAGCGCGTGCAGGAAGCCGTGCGCGAGCTGGTCCTTCTGGAAGGCCGCCCAGGCTTCGATGAAGAATTCCCAGACCACCATGGCGCTCGCCGCGACCAGGGCGATGGCCAGGACGACGTGCAGCAGCCCGTTGAAGGACTTCAGGGCGCGGATCAGGCCCTGTTCGAGAAGGGAGTTGGGCGCGGTGCGGGGAAGCGATTGCAGCATCGTGGCGTGTCGCAAGGTCGAAGGGTGCGGGAAGATAGAAGCCCAACCCGGCGGACGCCCCCGCCGTTTTGCCATTGCCGCCATGGGGAAAACGCAAGCATTGCAGATCAGCGTCAAGTCGCCGCATCAATGGTCCCGGCTTTGCAGGTGGAGAAAATCACCGCCCATTGAACTCCGGGCCTGATTTCGTCTAGGGTCGCCGCGGTCCCTCCGGCGTCGTTCCTTCGAGGGCTCCCCCAGGAGTGAATGGATGCGCGAAACCACCCCCATCACGGTCGCCCGCGGCGACGGCATCGGTCCGGAGATCACCGACGCGGTGCTTCACGTGATGGAGGCCGCCGGCGCCCGCCTGAAGGTGGAGGAGGTGCCGGCGGGCGAGCAGGTCTACCGCCGCGGCCATCTGGGCGGGCTGGACGCCGCCGGCTGGGGGTCGATCCGCCGCACCCGCGTCTTCCTGAAGGGGCCGATCACCACACCCCAGGGCTACGGCAACAAGTCGCTGAACGTCACCGCGCGGACCACGCTGGGGTTGTTCGCCAACGTGCGGCCCTGCGTGTCGCACCATCCCTATGTCCGGACGCGGCACCCGCGCATGGACGTGGTGATCATCCGCGAGAACGAGGAGGACCTCTACGCCGGGATCGAGCACCGCCAGACCGACGATGTGATCCAGTCGGTCAAGCTGATCTCCCGGCCGGGGTCTGAGCGCATCGTGCGCTACGCCTTCGACTACGCCCGCGCCAACCATCGGCGCAAGGTGACGGCCTTCGTCAAGGACAACGTCATGAAGATGACGGACGGGCTGTTCCTGAAGATCTTCAACGAGATCGCCGCCGAATATCCGGAGATCAAGGCCGACCACCTGATCGTCGACATCGGCGCCGCCCGTCTGGCCGACCAGCCGGAGCGCTTCGATGTGATCGTGACGCTGAACCTGTACGGCGACATCGTGTCGGACATCGCCGCCCAGATCACCGGCTCGGTCGGGCTGGCCGGGTCCGCCAACATCGGCGACGCCTGCGCCATGTTCGAGGCGATCCACGGCTCGGCGCCGATGATCGCGGGGCAGGGGATCGCCAACCCGTCGGGCCTGCTGATGGCCGCGGTGATGATGCTGGTCCACATCGGGCAGGGCGACGTGGCGGCGCGCATCCACAACGCCTGGCTCAAGACCATCGAGGATGGCGTCCACACCGTGGACATCTTCAACCGCGGGGTCAGCCGCCAGCGCGTCGGCACCCACGCCTTCACGAACGCGGTGGTGGAGCGGCTGGGCCAGATGCCGGTGACCCTGCCCACCGTCGGCTACGCCGTCACCGCGCGGCCCGCCTATGAGTCCGGGGTGCGGCTGTCGCCGCGCCGCAAGGCGGTGAAGGAGCTGGTCGGGGTGGACGTGTTCCTGCACTGGCCGGGCGGCAACCCGGACGAGCTGGCCGGGCTGGTCCTGCCGGTGGCCACCCCGGCGCTGCGCCTGTCCAGCATCTCCAACCGCTCGCAGAAGGTCTGGCCGGAGGGCAACATCGGCGTCTTCTGCACCGACCATTGGCGTTGCCGCTTCCTGGCGCCGGAGGGCGTGGCGGTCGGCCATGCCGACATCGTCGAGCTGCTGTCGGGCCTCGCCCGCGCCGGGCTGGACTTCACCCAGACCGAGAACCTGTGCAACTTCGACGGCAAGTCCGGCTTCTCGGCCACGTGACGCGCGAAGCGGTGGAATAATCCGCCGCCGCCGGGCGTCCAGACGGGCAGGACATCCTTCCAAGGGGAGCGCCGCCGCATGCCTTTGCCAAAGCCGCCTCCCGACCCTCCTCCAGCGGGCGGCCCGCCGGCCAATGGCCCTTCGGCCAATGGTCCGGTGGACGAGCGGGCCATCGCCGCGCAGGTGCCGCGGCTGCGCCGCTACGCCGCAGCACTGGCCGGCAACCTGTCCGACGCCGACGACCTTGTGCAGGACTGCATCGAGAAGGCGCTGGCCAACCGGCACACGCTGCGGGACGTCACCCGGCTTGGCGGCTGGCTGCTGTCGATCCTGCACAACCTGCACGTCTCCGGTCTGCGCTGGCGCCGCCGCCGCGGGCCGGAGGTGCCGGTGGAGGATCTCGCCAACGATCTGGCGCTCAGCGCCGCCCCCGCCGACCGGGCGGAGGTGCGGGATTTCGTGCGCGCCTTCAACCAGCTGTCGGAGGAGCACCGGGCCGTGCTGCTGCTGACCGGGCTGGAGGGGCTGTCCTACCGCGAGGCGGCGGAGGTGCTGGGGGTTCCGGTGGGAACCGTCATGTCGCGGCTGGCCCGCGCCCGGGAAAAGCTGCGCGTCCTGCTGGACGGCGGGACGGAGCAGGCGGTGAGGAGGATCAAGTGATGGACACCGAACCGGACGCCCCGGTGACCGAGGCCGACCTGCACGCCTGGATGGACGGCGAACTGCCGGAGGACCGGCGCAGCGAGGTCGAGCGCCATCTGGCCGGCAACCCCGATCTGGCCCGCCGCTTCGAGCGCTACCGCGCCCAGCGGGCGATGCTTCAGGACACCTTCGGCCCGCTGGTCGACCGTCCCTTGCCGGCGGCCCTGGTGCCGCCCTACGCCCGTACGGCCGGCCGGCCGGCGGTGCGCCCACGGCGCTGGCTTCCGGCGCTGGCCGCCGCGGCGGTGCTGCTGGTCTTCGTGGCCGGCGGGGCGGGGGGCTGGTGGCTGCGCGGCTGGTCGGGCGGGACGGGCGGCAGTGGCGCGGCCTTCGTCGCCGACGCGGTGGCGGCGCATCGGGTCTTCGCGGTGGAGGTCCGCCACCCCGTGGAGGTCGGCGCCGACCAGGAGGCGCATCTCGTGGGCTGGCTGTCCAAGCGCCTGGGCAAGCCCCTGCAGGCGCCGCGGCTGGCCGCGAAGGGCTATGATCTGGTGGGTGGGCGGCTGCTCTCCGACGCGCGGGGGCCGGCGGCCCAACTCATGTACCAGGATGCGGCCGGTCGCCGCATCACCCTGTACATCCGTCCGGCCTCCGGCGCGCCGGACACGTCCTTCCGTTTTGCCCAGGACGGCAGCGTTCAGGCTTTCTACTGGCGGGACAACGGTTTGGCGTGGGCGGTAACGGGCGACCTCGACCGAGTGACCCTTTCGGCCATAGCCGAGGAGGTGTACGGCGCGTTGAACTCATAACACCCACAGACTTATGCACAGGAATGTTGCTCAAGCCCCCTATCCCTCTATCCGGCCATCTGGTAGCTTGGCCGGCGTTGGGCACAAAATATTGCGCCTTATGGAAAACGGCCGTCTGGTCGGAAGGTATAGTGGTTAACCAAGTCACCGGTTACCGGACCACGGGAGACAGGGGATGAGTTGGACGGACGAACGGGTTCAGCAGCTTAAGGACCTCTGGGCCCAGGGGCTGAGCGCGAGTGAAATCGCGGACATCCTGGGCGACATCACCCGCAACGCGGTGATCGGGAAGGCGCACCGCCTCGGCTTGTCGGGACGCCCGTCGCCGATCAAGAAGAAGCCGACCCGCGGGGCGACGATCCTCGCCTTGACCGAGCGCATGTGCAAATGGCCGGTCGGCGATCCGAAGCACCAGGACTTCCATTTCTGCGGCAAGCCCTCGCTGCCCGGACTGCCGTACTGCGCCGAGCACGCGGCGGTGGCCTACCAGCCGGCGTCCTCCGGCAAGAAGCGCGACGAGGACCGCAACACCGGCGACCGCACCGTCGGCGCCGCTTAGACTCTGTCGGATTTCTCCGCCGGATCCCTCCGTCGGATTTCCGGATTTCGGGCGCTCTTCACGCGGGCGCCCGCCCGACACGGTGACCGGATCGGCAGCCGCAAGAGGAGCGCCGGTCAGATCGGCGCCGAAGTGATCGCCCACCAGCTTCCGGCGATCAGCATTGCCGACACGCCTGCCGCGGCCACGCCCAGACCGAGACCGGCGGCGACCGCCAGACCGTCCTTCACAATCAGCCCCAGCGCGATCACCAGCACCGCCAGACCGGGCAGGGTGTTGCCGAACGGGATGGGCAGGGCGATCAGAATTCCCATCACCAGCACGAAGAGGCCCAAGGGACGCTGCACCCCCTGATGGGTCAGCGATGGCCAGCGCGTGCGCAGCCGGGCCTCCAACCGCTCGATCAGCGGCGTTCCCTTCTCCACGATCTTTTCAAGCGTGCCGCGCGCGACGCGGCGGCGACCAAGCCAGCCCGGCACCTCCAGCCGGTCGCGGCCGACGATCATCTGTACCGCCACCAGCGCCAGCACCGTGCCGAAAATCAGTCCCGCCGGCAGCCCCGGCGTTGGAACCACGGCGGGGATCGCCAGCGCCAGCAGCAGGAAGCCCGGCGCACGATCGCCGAGATGGCCCAGCACCTCGCCCAGCGATGGCTTGTCGCCGGTCATGCGCCCGTGCAGCCGTTTGAGCAGCGCGGACGCCCGAGCCGGGTCCTTCGTGTCCATATCCTGTTCCAAATCCCTGTTCCATGGTTGCCGCGTGGATGTGGTGGCGCGGCGGCTCACCGGAAAGGGGGGCGCAGAACACGGGCGGGAGTCAGTACTCCTCGACCTCGTGCTTCAACTGCACGAGGCGGCCGCTCAGCAGCGACAGCATGAGCTGCACCACCATCTCGTGCACGATCAGCGTGTGGGTGTTGCCGCTGTCCTGCATGTGCTGGCGCAGCGCCTCGCGCACCGCCGGAACGCCGGTCACGTCGATCAGTACGTCCACCGCCGCGCCGAGCCGGGCGAGGTCCATGAAATCGGTCGTGGTGGCGACGCCGCGGTCGCGGGCGAGCCGCATGCCGGGCGCCTCGGCGTCGAGGTCGGCGACGCCGAGAATCTCGACGAAGGGAGCGTCCAGAAGCCGCGTCAGCAGCGGCGTTCCGGTTTCGCCGGCGCCGATCACGGCGATGCGGAAGATGTCCTTGGCCATGGGAAAGTCTCGAATTCCGGTTCGTCAGGTCCGCGCCGGCATCGTGCCGCGCGGGCAAGAAAAAAGCGGGGAGCCGAAACTCCCCGCCACAACCTTACCTCGACCCGGCGTCCCGTTTGACCGGGACGCGTCGTCGCACCTGACGCGGAATGCGCGTTACGCCGAGGCGGCCATCTTCTTCTGCAGGTTCTCGTCCAGCTTGTCGAGGAACTGCTTGGTGGTCAGCCAGGGCTGATCCGGACCGATGAGGATCGCGAGGTCCTTGGTCATGAAGCCCGAACTCGACGGTCTCGACGCAGACGCGCTCCAGCGTCTCGGCGAACTTCACCACGTCCGGCGTGTTGTCGAACTTGCCGCGGTAGGCGAGGCCCTGCGTCCAGGCGTAGATCGAGGCGATCGGGTTGGTGGAGGTCTCCTTGCCCTTCTGGTGCTCGCGGTAGTGGCGGGTCACCGTGCCGTGGGCGGCCTCCGCCTCGACGGTCTTGCCGTCCGGCGTGATCAGCACCGAGGTCATCAGGCCCAGCGAGCCGAAGCCCTGCGCCACGATGTCCGACTGCACGTCGCCGTCGTAGTTCTTGCAGGCCCACACGAAGCCGCCTTCCCACTTCAGGGCCGAAGCGACCATGTCGTCGATCAGGCGGTGTTCGTAGACCAGGCCCTTGGCCTTGAACTGGGCGGCGTAATGCTCGTCGAACACCTTCTGGAAGATGTCCTTGAAGCGCCCGTCATAGGCCTTGAGGATCGTGTTCTTGGTCGACAGGTAGACCGGGTAGCCGCGCTCCAGGCCGTACATGAAGCTGGAGTGGGCGAAGCCCTCGATCGACTCGTCCAGGTTGTACATGCCCATGGCGACGCCGGAGGCGGGGAAGTCGTACACCTCGTGCTCGATCGGCTCGCCGCCGCCTTCCGGCACCCACCGGATGCTCAGCTTGCCCTTGCCGGGGACGACGAAGTCGGTGGCCTTGTACTGGTCGCCGAAGGCGTGGCGACCGATGATGATCGGCTTGGTCCAGCCCGGAACGTAGCGCGGAACGTTGGAGCAGACGATCGGCTCGCGGAAGACGGTGCCGCCCAGGATGTTGCGGATCGTGCCGTTCGGCGACTTCCACATCTTCTTGAGATTGAACTCCGTCACCCGCGCCTCGTCCGGGGTGATGGTCGCGCACTTGACGCCGACGCCGTACTGCTTGATCGCGTTGGCCGATTCGACCGTCACCCGGTCGTCCGTCTTGTCGCGGTTCTCGACGCTGAGATCGTAGTATTTCAGGTCGATGTCGAGGTACGGCAGGATCAGCTTGTCCTTGATGAACTGCCAGATGATGCGCGTCATCTCGTCGCCGTCGAGTTCGACGACCGGATTGGCTACCTTGATCTTCGTCATGGGTGCGAGTTCTCCCCGAACGGGTAGGGGTTGTCTTATGCTTGGACGCCGGGCGCGCTGTGCGAGGGCACGGGCCGGGACCTCCATCCGAAGACGGGCCCCGGTTCCCCGGACGGAAACGGATGGCGGTTATATAGCACCGGGGCACCGCCGAAAGAAAGGACCGCGGGGCACCAAAACAGACGATATCGCGCTGAAAACGGCGCGATTTGCGCGATCTGGTCCTACCACTTGGTCTTTTCAGAGCTTTTGTGTGGGAATCTTCAGCGCGGGCTCCGGTTCATAGGCCAGCGCGGAAAACACGTCGTCCACGTCATCGACGACGGTGTACAGCGCGCGGTGCGCCGGCTGGGTGAAACCCTGCGCCACCGTATGGTCGATCAGGCCGAGCAAGGGGCGCCAGTAGCCGTCCACATCGGCGATCACCACCGGCTTGTCATGCAGACCCAGCTGCTTCCAGGTCAGAATCTCGAACGCCTCGTCGAGCGTGCCCAGACCGCCCGGCAGCACCACGAAGGCGTCGGCGCGGTCCACCATCATCCGCTTGCGGGTGTGCATGCTGTCGACGACGTGCAGTTCGGTCAGGCCGGTGTGCTCGATCTCGGCGGACTGGATGTGCTCCGGTATGATGCCGATGACCTGCCCTCCGGCGGCCAGCGCCGCGTCGGCGGCGATTCCCATAAGCCCGACGCGCCCGCCGCCGTAGATGAGCTGGATGCCCCGCCGGGCGAGTCCGTCGCCCAACATATGGGCGGCCTCCTTGTGGACAGCGGCGACGCGGCTGGATGAGCCGCAATAGACGCAGACGGAATTCGGGGCTTTCATCGCTCACCCTTTCTCGCCGAATGGGTACACGTTCCGGTGACTGTTCCGGCGCGCCCGGCGGGGTCACCTAAAGCAAGGGAATAGCAAAGCCGGGGCGGCGTCTACCCGGACATCGGACTTCAGCCCATCGGGAGGGAATATTATGGATTCGCGCGTCGTCAATGCCCTGGCCGCCATTTCGGTGGCCACGTTCCTGTTCCTCGGCTTTGGCGGGGGCTTCGGCGGCGGGATCGGCTTTCTGACCGGTGGGGGCAAGGCGAACGCTGGCGGCGCCACGGCGGCTCGCGCCACGGAGACCAGCGTCTCCGCGGCCGAACTGTCCTCGGGCGACCTGTCCTCCGGCCGCCATTCCGAGACGGTCGCCAAGCTGGACAAGTGAGCCCGCGGACGCGGGCGGTGGGACCGTGCCGCCCGGCGGCGCGAAGGCGGTGGGCCGGTCCCGATGCGGCTATGCGTCTGCTCCATCGGCGGTGTTCAGTTCCGCCGCCGCAATCTGCTATCCTGTCGCAAGCCGGCGTGTCCGCCGGCAATGATGCGGCGGTGCTCCGGTGAAGCAAGCTCTCCTGTTCGGCGGTGCGGCGACGGTCGCCGCGGCCGCCGTTGTCGCGTATCTGGCCTTCGATCCGGCGTCCGCGCCGGGCACCCGCGCCGGAACGGCCGGGTCCGGAACAACCGTCGCGCTGGGCAGCGTGACCCCGGCCAAGCCGCCGGCCAGCGCGCCCGCCCCGGCGAAAGCCGCGGAGGACCCCGCCGGTCCGCGCTTCGACATCGTGCGCGTCGCCCCGGATGGGGCCACCGTGATGGCCGGGCGCGCCACGCCGGGCTCGTCGGTGACCGTCCATGACGGGGAGCGCTCGCTGGGCTCCGTCAACGCCGACGCGCGCGGCGAATGGGTCCTTCTTCCCGACCAGCCCCTGGCTCCCGGAGCCCGCGAACTGAGCCTGTCGGAAAAGGCGACCCCCGCCGCCGAGCCGACCCCGTCGGAGCGCGTCGTGGTCGTCGTGGTGCCCGACCCGCCGCCCGCCACCGGCGGGGCGTCCTCGGACGCGCCGACCGGTCCGCTGGCCGGTCCGCTGGCCGTCGCCATGCCGCGCGGCGGGCTGGGCGACGGGCAGGGCGGCAGCACCGTCCTCCAGGCGCCCAAGGGGCCGGCCGCGCCGGCGACCCGCGGCGTGGCGGCCCCGCCGCCGCCGGGGGGCGTGTCTCTGGAAAGCATGGATTACGACGCCGCCGGGCAGGTCGCCATGGGCGGCCGGGCGCAGCCGGGCAGCGCCGTGCAGCTCTATCTCGACAATCTGCTGGTCGGGAGCGCCCACACCGACCCGAACGGTCAATGGCGGCTGCGCCCGGAGCGTGCCGTGGCGCCGGGCGTCTACACGCTGCGCGCCGATCAGGTCACCGATTCGGGCAAGGTCACCGCCCGCGTCGAGCTGCCGGTGCAGGTGTCGGAGGTTCCGGCCAACCTGCCGGACGGCCGGTCGATGGTCGTCCAGCCCGGCAACAGCCTGTGGCGGATCGCCCGCTCCACCTACGGGCGCGGCGTGCAGTACACGATGATCTACGAGGCCAACCGCGGCCAGATCCGCGACCCGGACCTGATCTACCCCGGCCAGATCTTCGCGCTGCCGGTCTCGAACTGAGCGTTTTCGATCCGGGCTTACAGATAGGGAGCAAGCAGGCGCAGGAAGGGGCGCGCCTGCTGGAGCGCGACCACCGTCTGGTGGATGAGATCCTCCGGCGTTGCCTGCCCCTCGAACTCGGCTTCGGAGAACAGCAGGATCTTTTGGCCTTCCTGGATGAGGAAGCGGGTGCCCCGACGGTCCTGGATGCCGCGCAGGATCGCCAGGAGCTGGCGCCGCCGCTCCGGCGACTGGGCGGTGTAAGGGATGTGGCCGATCTCCGCCCACACCTGCGACCGCGACGTTTCCCCGTCGAAGCCGACAGCGATGCTGAAGGGCAGCCCGTCGGCCATGAAGTGCAGCCGCGCCGGGCGCGGCGGCTGGGCGATGCCCAGCACGCCCTCGGGAGTCATCACGAAGGTGTCGGGGCTGAAGGGCAGGGCGGTCTGCGAGACCTGCGCGAGCGACGGCATGGCCTGAAGGCGGGCGGCGGGAACGGACACGGGGGCTCGCTCATTCCTGTGGTGTCGGTGGCGTCACTCTGCTCCTTCCCTGCTAAAATTCTGTAAAGGGCGGGGGATGCTGTCTAGAATGCGCCGCTCCAACGATCCGAGGCTGAAGTAACCGGCGATGTCCGCCCTCAACACCGTAGTCGTTCCGATCCACCGCGCCGGCTGGCCGTTCATCGCCGCCTTCGCCGTGGTCTCCCTGATTCTCGGGCTTGCCGTGGCGAAACCGCTGGGCTGGCTGGGTCTCGTCCTCACCCTGTGGTGCGTGTATTTCTTCCGTGATCCCGATCGCGTGACGCCGACGCGGCCCGGCCTGCTGGTCAGCCCCGCCGATGGGCGCGTGACCATGATCGTTCCCGCGGTTCCGCCGCCGGAACTGGGCATGGGCGACACGCCGCTGACCCGCGTGAGCATCTTCCTCAACGTCTTCAACGTGCACGTCAACCGCGTGCCGGCGGACGGCACGGTGGTCGCGGCGGAGTATCACAAGGGCACCTTCGTGAACGCCGCGCTGGACAAGGCCAGCGAGGAGAACGAGCGCGCCGCCTTCCGCCACCGTCTTCCCGACGGGCGTGAGATTGCCTATGTGCAGATCGCCGGCCTCGTCGCCCGCCGCATCCTCTACTGGGTGAAGGCCGGCCAGGAGGTCAAGGCGGGCGAGCGGTTCGGCCTGATCCGATTCGGCAGCCGCACCGACGTCTATCTGCCGGACGGCGTCGTCCCGCTGGTCTGCGTCGGGCAGACGGCGATCGGCGGCGAGACCGTGCTGGCCGACCTGACCGCCACCGAACCGCAACGGCAGGGGGATGTCCGCCGATGAAGCGACCGGTCTTCAAGCCGGCAGTGTTCCGCAAGCGCCGGGCGCGCCGCCCGCATCCGCGGCTGAAGGGGTTGTCGATCAACCATCTTCTGCCCAACGTGCTGACGGTGCTGGCGCTGTGCTCCGGCCTGACGGCCATCCGCTTCGCCATGCACGAGCGCTGGGAGCAGGCGGTCGTCTGCATCGTCATCGCCGCGATCCTCGACGCGCTGGACGGGCGGATCGCCCGCCTGCTGAACGGGCAGAGCAAGTTCGGCGCGGAGCTGGACAGCCTGTCCGACGTCATCAGCTTCGGCGTGGCCCCCGCTTTCCTAATGTATCTGTGGGCGCTGAACGGCGCCGGCAGTCTGGGCTGGATCGCCGCCATGGCCTACGCGGTCTGCGCGGCGCTGCGGCTGGCCCGCTTCAACTCGCGCCTGGACGTCGACCTGCCGCCCTGGGCCTTCAACTACTTCACCGGGGTTCCCGCGCCGGCGGGCGCCGGTCTGGCCGTTCTTCCCATGGTCATCGGCTTCGAGGCCGGGCCGGACATCGCCGGCCACCCGGCCGTCGTCGTGCCCTGGACGCTGGCGATGGGCGGGCTGATGGTCAGCACGCTGCCCACCTTCTCCTTCAAGGGGATGCGGGTGCCGACCCAGTATGTGGTGCCGGGTCTGGTCGGCGTCGGGCTGCTCGCCGCCTCGCTGGTCAGCCAGCCCTGGTGGACGCTGGCCTTCCTCGGGCTGGCCTATCTGGCGAGCCTGCCCTTTTCGGTGGCGCAGTTCCGCAAGCTGCAGCAGGCCGCCCAACTGATGAAGGAGACGGAGGAGGCCCCGGCGGAGGAGGCGGTGGCCGCCGCCCCGGAAACGCCGCCTTCGTCGCCTGAGGTGGTGTCTGAAAAGACCAGGACGCCCTCGTCCGACTGACGCCGGACGCCCGCCCTCGCCGTCATTCGGCGGCGGCGGGCAGGTCCAGCGGCAGGGTCCGTTCGGTCACCGCGACCGCGAGCACCATCGGGATCTGGCGCAGGCAGTTGCCGACATGGTTCGAACTCCGCGGCCACCATGCCGGTCATCTCGACCTCCACCGTCAGCTCGTCGCCCAGCAGGCGGCTGTTCAGCGACAGCGGAACGAGGCCGCGCTTGGCGAACAGCTCCAGCACGCGGGGCAGGGTGCCGGGATCGGCGTCGGCCTGCACGGCGAAGCGGACGAGACGGTTCGGATCGGTCGGACGGGATTCGGCGGCGGGCGCCGCCAGCGTGACGGCGGACAATGTGACGGTGGACATGGGTCGCTCTTACCTTGGTCTTGAGTCGATGAGTGCAGGGTCAGACCTGCAGACGCGCGAAAACCCCGGCTCTCACACGAGAACCGGGCTGCTAATTCGCAGACCCAGGGTAAGGTGACGATCCATCATGACCACCAGGATAGGGCGATGGGCGGCCATGGTCAATGGAGTCGGGGAGTGAAGCTCATTACCCCTCTCCCCAGAGGGGAGAGGGTGGCCCAAAGGGCCGGTGAGGGGGTTGCGCGTTTCCGGCACGTCCGGCAAAAGCGCAACCCCCTCACCCTAGCCCTCTCCCCAGAGGGAGAGGCGACATAGGCGGCGGCAACCAATAAATTCCATCCGACAGGACACGCGAAGCCATGAACGACAACGGCATCCACATCCGTCCGGCCGAGCCGGACGACGCGCCGGACTTGGCGCGGCTCATCGACATGGCCGGCGGCGGCGTCTACGAGTTCCTGCTCGACGGGCTGGTGCCCGGCCAGACGGCGGCGGAAATGCTGGTGCCGGGTCTGGCGGGCACATCGGGTTCCTTCTCCCACCGCCATTCGGGCGTCGCGGAGATGGCCGGGCGGATTGTCGGGGTCGCCCACGCCTACCCGGTGGACTGGATCAAGACCCAGGATTACAGCGGGCTGCCCGTCGACCGGCTGGCCCACATGGAGGACTTCAACCGGGTGCACGACTGGGGCAGCTATTTCCTGTCGGCGCTGGCCGTCGACCCGGCATGGCGCCGCCGCGGCATCGCCTCCCAACTCCTTGCCTGGGTCTACGAGCGGGCGCGCCGCGGCCGGTTCGACCGGGTGACCCTGCATGTCTGGGCCGACAACGCCGACGCCCGCCAACTCTACGCCAAGGAAGGCTTCGCCGAGATCGGCCGCGCCGAGATCCCCTGGCACGAGCGGTTGCCGCACCAGGGGGGAAGCGTGCTGCTCCGGCGTCCGGTCTGAGCCCGGCCTGATCGGCGGTCCGGTTACTTGCCCGGCTTCAGCTGGTCGCGGGTCAGCCAGAAGACCTCGCCGAAGCTGTTCGCGGTCTCCACCCAGAAGAAATCGAGGTCCGGATACTCGGCTTCCAGGATCTCGCGGCCCGTGCCGAACTCGCAGAGCAGACCGCCCTCCGGAGTGAGGTGCTTGGGCGCCTCCTTGAGGATGCGGCGCACGATGTCCAGCCCGTCGTCGCCCGACGCCAGGGCCATCTGCGGCTCGTGGCGGAACTCCGGCGGCAGGTTGGCCATCGCCTCGGCGTCCACATAGGGCGGGTTGGTGATGATGACATCGTACTTGCGGTTCTTCAGCGGCGCGAACAGGTCGCCGTGGTGCAGGGCGATGCGGTCCTCGAACCCGCTGTCGGCGACGTTGCGCTTGGCCACCTCCAGCGCGTCGGCGGACAGGTCCACCGCGTCCACCTGGGCCTCCGGGAAGATCTGTGCGGCCAGGATGGCGAGGCAGCCGGAGCCGGTGCACAGGTCGAGCACCCGCTCCACCTCCGTCGGGTCCTCCACCAGCGTGAAGTCGTCGCCGCCGATCAGGTCGGAGAACAGGATTTCCCCGATGTAGGAGCGCGGGACGATCACCCGCTCGTCCACATAGAAGGGGATGCCCTGGATGTAGGCCTTGTTCAGCAGGTAGGAGGCCGGCTTGCGCGTCTCCACGCGGGCGTGCAGCAGGTCGGCGACCTTGCGGCGCTCCGCCAGGGTCAGGCGGGCGTCCACATAGGGGTCGAGCTGGTCGATGGGCAGGCTCAGCCCTTCCAGCACCATGAACACCGCCTCGTCATGGGCGTTGGTGGTGCCGTGGCCGTAGTCCAGATCGGCCTCGGTGAAGCGGCTGACGCCGTAGCGGATCAGGTCGCGGACGGTGCGCAGCTCGGTCGCCGCGTCGGCGGGGGTGAGGTCCAGGGAGGGCTTGGTCACTTACAGGATCTCCAGAACGCTTTCCGGCGGACGGCCCACGCGGGCCTTGTCGCCCGTGACGACGATGGGCCGCTCGATGGCGGCGGGGTTGGCGGACAATGCGTCGATCAGGGCGTCGCCGTCGAGATCCTTGGCGATCCCGGCCTCCGCCGCCTCCTTGGCGCGCAAAATGTCGCGCGGGCCCTTGCCCAGCTTGCCCAGGATGGTCTTCAGCTCGGCGGGGGTGGGCGGGGTCTTCAGATACTCGACGACGGTGGGCTCGACGCCCCGGGACCTCAGAAGCTCCAGCGTCTGGCGCGACTTGGTGCAGCGCGGGTTGTGGTAGATGGTGATGTCGCTCATCCTGGTTTTTCCCTCGCTCTTGCCGGCCCAGTGATTGCCTTCGCCAGGAATACACCCGCCCCGCGTGCGGCGCCAACCCGCCATGCGGAATGGCGGCGGCAACGCAACATCCCTCGCGTGACAAGGCCGGCGCTTGGCATTACCTTGCGCGCTCGCATTATTGGCGGCCCGCCGCGTGCGGGGCCATTCATTTCGACGGATGCCGGCCGTGACGAAGCTCTCGCTCTCCAAGGACAAGATCAACATCCTGCTGCTCGAAGGCGTTCACGACAACGCCATCAACGAGCTGGCGCATGGCGGTTACGCCACCGTGGAGCGCCTGCCGCACGCGCTGGACGAATCGGAGCTGCTGGAGCGCATCGGGTCCGTCCATATGCTGGGCATCCGCTCGCGCACCCATCTGACCGCCAAGGTTCTTGAGGCCGCGACCCGCCTGTTCAGCGTCGGCTGCTTCTGCATCGGCACGAATCAGGTCGATTTGAAGGCCGCGCGCCGACTCGGCATCCCGGTCTTCAACGCGCCCTATTCGAACACCCGGTCGGTGGCGGAGCTGGTGATCGGCGAGGTCATCATGCTGATGCGCGGCATCTTCTCGAAGTCGAACCTCGTGCACGGCGGCGGCTGGATGAAGTCGGCCAAGGACTTGTACGAGATCCGCGGCAAGACGCTGGGCATCGTCGGCTACGGCCACATCGGCACCCAGGTGTCGATCATGGCCGAATCGATGGGCATGAAGGTCCGCTACTACGACGTCGTGAACAAGCTGGCGCTCGGCAACGCGCAGCCCTGTCACTCGCTGGAGGAGCTGCTGGCGGTGTCCGATGTGGTAACCCTGCACGTCCCCGACACCGCGCAGACCCGCGACATGATCGGCGAGGCGCAGATCCGCGCCATGAAGAAGGGCGCCCACCTGATCAACGCCGCCCGCGGCAAGGTCGTGGTGATCGAGGCGCTGGCCGCCGCCCTGAAGGACAAGCATCTGCTGGGTGCCGCCATCGACGTGTTCCCGAAGGAGCCGGGCGGCGACAAGGAGGTGTTCGAGAGCGCGCTGCGCGGGCTCGACAACGTCATCCTGACCCCGCACATCGGCGGCTCGACGATGGAGGCCCAGGCCAACATCGGCACCGAGGTGTCGCAGAAGCTGATCGAGTATTCGGACAACGGTTCGACCATGGGCGCCGTGAACTTCCCGCAGGTCGGCCTGCCGGTCGTCCACGCCGGCAGCACCCGCTTCCTGCACGTCCACGAGAACCGTCCGGGCGTGCTGCGCAAGATCAACGAGGTCTTCTCGGGCCGCAACCTGAACATCGCCGCGCAGTATCTCCAGACCGACCCGGAGCTGGGCTACGTCGTGGTGGATGTCGACGGCGACGTGGACGAGAGCGAGGTGGCGAGCGACCTGCGCGCCATCGAAGGCACGCTGAAGGCCCGCTACCTCTATCCGGGCAAGCGCTGAGACGTTGCGGCCCTTGCTCTCGGCGGGGGCCGCACCGACATAGGCGGAATGACCCTCCGCCTGTATCGACCGCGTCTGCGCGCCGGCCTCCTGACGCTCCTGTGCCTGGGTGGGGGAGGGCTTTGCTTCGCGGTGCCTGCGGCCGCGCAAACCGCGGTCGCCCAAGGCGGGGTCGCCGCCTGTCCGGACTTCGCGCCGGCCCGCGTGGTCCTTGATCTGCAGATCGCACCGCTGCGCACCGACTACAGCCAGTCGATCCGGCAGCTTGCCCAGAAGCCGGGGCGGCGCCCGGTCGCGGGGCGGACCGCCAATTCCCACACGCTGGGGTTGGCGGCCATCCAGTACAATCAGCAATGGCAGGCCGGAGTCATGACGGCGTCGCTGGGGCAGGGCCGCTACTGCGGCGCGGCGCAGACACTGACCGTCACCTTCGGTTATGACGAGCGGACCGTCTATGTCGCCCGCGAGCTGCCGCAGGGCAGTTGCATCCACGGCGAGGTCCTGGCCCACGAGATGCGCCACGTCACGGTGGACGAGCAGCTTCTGCGCGAGTATGTGCCGGTCCTGAAGCGCCGGCTGGAGGAGGTGGTCGGCCGCGCCGGCCCGGCCCAAGGGCGCTCCGAGCGGCAGGTCATGGCGGCGATCGAGCAGCCGATCAAGGCGGCGATGCGCCAGCTGATGGAGGAGTTCGGGCGCGAGCGGAACGCGCGTCAGGCCCGCATCGACACCCCGGCCGAGTACGAGCGCATCGGCCAGTCCTGCAACGGCGAGATCAACCGCTACCTCGGGCGCGTGTAAAGACTCCCCTCTCCCGTCCCGGGAGAGGGAGGGGCCCGCCGCGAAGCGGTGGGAGGGTGAGGGTACTGCCAAGAATCCGCGCTCTGATCCTTGGACGACCCTCACCCGGCCCTTCGGGCCACCCTCTCCCGAGGCGGGAGAGGGATTTCGTCACCGCCGGCGGCCGCGTCCGGAGGCGTGGCGGTCGATGAATTCCGGCGGCTTGCGCGACACCCAGCGCAGAAAGGCGGCGATGTCCGGGTGGGCGCGCAGGCTGGCGATGGTGTGGTAGTGGTCGCGCAACTCCGCCTCGCTCAGCACCGTGTGGATCTTGGCGTGGCAGATGCGGTGCATGGTCACGGTGTCCCGTCCGCCGTAGGTGCGGGGGATCAGGTGATGCTCGTTCAGGCTGGGGCCGGGCACCATCGGACGCCCGCAGAGCGGGCAAGGCGGATGGAACGGGGCGGGCGGCGGCATCGGGCGTCCGGTCGGGCGTCTGGGCGGGCGGCGGCCGTCAGGTCGGAGGCGCCGGGGGCAGGGCGGCGCGGATGCGCGCGACCAGCTCGTCGGCCTGATAGGGCTTCTGCAGGATGGGCAGCCCGTCCAGCGCCGAAGCCCGCTGGATCTCCGCATAGCCGGTGACCATCAGGACCGGCAGGCCGGGGCGCCGGACCCGCAACTCCCGCACAAGCTCCAGCCCCGTCATGCCGGGCATCGCGTAATCGGTCAGCACGAGGTCCACCTCCGGGTCGCGGGCGAAGGCGTCCAGCGCATCGGGGCCGCTGGACGCCTCCATGATGCGGAAACCGGCATGCTCCAGAACCGTTGCGGTCGCCATGCGGACCAGCGCCTCGTCCTCCACCAGCAGGATGGTGGCGGGGCGGGGCGGGGACTGGACGGCGGCGGGCGGTTCGGCATCGTGGCCCGCCTCCTCCTCGGCGTCGGCCCGCGGCAGATAGAGCGTGACCGTCGTTCCGGTGCCCAGCCGGGTCGTCAGGACCACCGTCCCGCCGGACTGCGCGGCCAAGCCGTGCACCATCGACAGGCCCAGGCCGGTGCCGTGCCCGACGCCCTTCGTCGTGAAGAAGGGTTCGAAGGCGCGGGCCGCCGTCTCCTCGCTCATGCCGCTGCCGGTGTCGGTGACGGCGATGGACACGCAGTCCCCGGCCGCGAGGTCGAGCGGCCGTCCCTCCATGTCGTCCGGGCAATTGCCGGTGCGGATGGTCAGGGTGCCGCCCGCCGTCATGGCGTCCCGCGCGTTGATGGCGAGGTTGAGGATGGCCATTTCAAGCTGGTTCGGGTCGACCCGCGCCGGCCACAGGCTGGGGTCCGTCTCCGTCACGATGCGCGTGGTGCCGCCCAGCGTGCGCTCCAGCAGCCCGCCCATGCCGGTGACCAGGGCGCCGACGTCGACCGTCTTCGGCTCCAGCCGCTGCCGGCGGGAAAAGGCCAGCAGATGCTGGGTCAGGGTGGCGCCGCGCTCCACCGCCTTCTCCGCCATGTCGAGGGCCTGGGGGTGGGTGGACCCTCCGCTTTCCCCGGCGGCCCGCAGCAGGTAGAGCGAAGTCCCGATGGCCTGGAGCAGGTTGTTGAAGTCGTGGGCGATGCCGCCGGTGAGCTGGCCGATGGCCTCCATCTTGCGGGCTTGGTGGAGCGTCTCCTCGATCTCGCGCAGGGCCTGGCCGGTGCGCTCCCGCTCCTCGACGTCGCGGGCGACGTGGTAGGCGCCGATGCGCCGCCCGCTGGAATCCAGGATGGTGCCGAAGGCCAGCTCGTAGCGCTTGCGCTGCAACGTGGGGTCGCCCAGCTCCTCCACGATGGTGAAACGCTCCCCGCCGAGCGCGCGGCTCCACAGCGATTCCATGGTGATCTGCGCGGTGGGCAGATGCTCCATCATCTCGGGCAGGCGCTGGCCGATGGCCGGGCGGTGGCCGTACAGTGCCTCGACCTCCCGCTGGTAGGCACCGTTGAACAGGATGTAGCGAAGCTCCTGGTCCACCGCGACGATCAGGTCGGTGGAGCTTTCGATGATCGCGGCGAACAGGCGGCGGTCGGAGGCGTGGCGGTCCACCAGCTCGCCCAGCTGCATCTCATGGGCGCGCCGCCGCTCCGTCACGTCCTCCAGGATGCCGACGGCGCGGGTGGTGCCGTCCGGGTCGGTCAGGCAGGAGCCGCGCATGGCCAGCCAACGCACCTGTCCGTCAGGCGAGCCCACGGGGAACTCCGCCTCCAGCTCGCCCTTCGACGGGTCGTCGCGGAAGAGGGCGGCGCGGACGGCGTTGCGGTGGTCGGCCGCGACGTTGCGGATCCAGGATTCGACCGAGGCCCCGTCGAGCACCGGGACGCCCAGCAGGGCCGCGGTGTGGTCCGAGCCGTGGAAGCGGCGGCTGCGCGTGTCGAAGCGCCAGACTCCCAGCCCGACCACCTCCATGACCAGCCGCTGCTGGGCCTCGCTGTCGCGCAGGCGGCGGGCCGCCCGGTTCAGCGCGCCGGCCACCGCGTTGACCTCGCGGATCGGCGCGGGGGCGGTCATCATCAGCGCGGCGTGCGGGCCGTCGCGCCCCAGCGCCAGGGCGGAACCGGCCAGCGCGGCCACCGGATCGGCGATGCGCCGCCCGACCACCAGAGCCATCGCGAGACTGACGATCAGCAGGATGCCGCCGCCGCATAAGACCAGCGTGACCGAGCGGCGCATGGGCTCGGTGATCAGCTCCTGCGGGACGCCGACGGCGACGGTCCAGCCCGACATCTCCGACCGGGCGAAGGCGTTGAACAGCGGCGTGCCATCCCGCGCCACGATGCCGAAGGAGCCGGAACTGGCCGAGGCGGTCCGGCGGAACACCTCCGCGGAAACCGGCGTGCCGGTGAAGGTCTCCTGCGAGGCGGTGCGGGTGATGACGACGCCCTGACGGTCCCACAGCGCGGCGACCCAGCCGTCCGGAAGCCCCTGCTGGCGCAGCACCTCGATGAACATCTCGGTCGGGATGCTCATGGCCAGCACACGCTCCGACGGTCCGTTCCGGGTGATCGGCAGCGCGACGGCGACCAGGGGGCGTTGGGCGACCGAGCCCATGAAGATTTCGGAGATCTGGGTCTGTCCGCTGTCCGCCGTCCGCCGGACCAGACCGGTCACCGCGGCGCGGGGAAGCGGCTCGCCGAACGGGCGGCGCGTGTTGATCAACTGCTGGCCCTGGGCGTTGCTCAGGACGATGTGGACGCCCTCGCGCCGGGCGCCCTTGTGCTGGAGCACTTCGGTCGCCTGCCGGTGGAAGGCGGCGAGATCGCCCCGCTCCAGATGGGGGGAGGTGGTCAGGACCTGGAGCGCCGTCTCCATCGCCATGAGTTCGCGGTCCACCGCGACGGCCAGGGTCCGCGCCAGATCCTGGCCGGACCGCTCGATCGCCGCGCTCTGCGTCTCGGCCATGCGGAAGACCGTCCAGCCGGCGAAGCCCAGCATCGGCAGAAGCGCCGCCATAACCAGCAGCACCAGCCCGGTGCGCAGCGACAGGCCGCCGATCCAGGCTTGGTCGTCGCCCGCCACGCTGTCGTTGGCGGCGGTGGCGTCGTCATCCTGAGCGTGCACAGGCACGAGTTGTCATGCTCCGGTATGAATGGCGGGGGACGCGTCCGTAACCATCGCAGAGTCCGGCGGCAAAGGACACACCTTTGACGGAGCAGGGTTTTTATCGAAGGGGGTGGAAATTTCGGCCGGATCACCCATTCGGGCGATGCCGTTGCCGGGAGCGGTCCCGGCGGGGAAAAGGCGCGGGTGTGCGACGCTTCGCACGTCCGGACAAGAAAAAAGGGAGTCGCAACCGGCTCCCTTCCTCGCATCGGTCTTCGCGTCGGCCGGTGTGGCCGCAGGACGTCAGGCCGGCTGCTTGCCGTCCATCAGCGCCACGAAGCGGTCGAACAGATAATGGCTGTCCTGCGGGCCGGGCGAGGCCTCCGGATGGTACTGCACCGAGAAGACCGGCTTGTTCTTCAGCCGGATGCCCTCGTTGGTGCCGTCGAACAGGCTGACGTGGGTCACCTCGGCGTCGGCGGGCAGGGTCTCCTCCATCACCACGAAGCCGTGGTTCTGGCTGGTGATCTCCACCCGGCCGGAGGCCAGGTCCTTGACCGGATGGTTGGCGCCGCGGTGGCCCAGCGGCATCTTCTTCGTCTTGGCGCCCAGCGCCAGCGACAGCATCTGGTGGCCCAGGCAGATGCCGAACATCGGCAGGCCGGTGTCCAGCAGGCCCTTGATCGTCGGCACGGCGTACTCGCCGGTGGCCGCGGGGTCGCCGGGGCCGTTGGACAGGAAGACGCCGTCCGGCTTGTGGCGCATCACGTCCTCGACGGTGGCGGTGCCCGGAACCACGGTCACCTTGCAGCCGGCCGCGGCGAGGCAGCGCAGGATGTTGCGCTTGGCGCCGAAATCGATCGCCACGACGTGGAAGCGCGGGCTCTCCTGCGTGGCGTAGCCGGCGCCGAGCGTCCAGGCGCCCTCATCCCAGCCGTAGGTCTGGCGGCAGGAGACGTCCTTGGCGAGGTCCATGCCCTCCAGCCCCGGCCAGCCCTTGGCCTTGGCGACCAGCGCGTCGAGGTCGAACTTGCCGTCCGGCGCGTGGGCGACGACGCCGTTCGGGGCGCCCAGGTCGCGGATGCGCCGGGTCAGGCGGCGGGTGTCCACCCCGGCCAGACCGACCAGACCGTAGCTCTTCAGCCAGTCGTCGAGATGGCGGGTGGCGCGCCAGTTCGACGGGTCGGTGACGTCGGCGCGCAGGATCAGGCCGCGCGCGGCGGGGGTCACCGTCTCGATGTCTTCCGGGTTGGCGCCGGTGTTGCCGATGTGGGGGAAGGTGAAGGTGATGATCTGGCCGGCGTAGCTGGGGTCGGTCAGGATTTCCTGATAGCCGGTCATCGAGGTGTTGAAGCACACCTCGCCCACCGAATCCCCCACCGCACCGATGCCTCGGCCCTTGAAGACGGTGCCGTCGGCCAGAACCAGGACACCGGTGTAAGCGCCGGCATCGCCCGCCGGGAGAGTCGATTGAGCCATCCTTCAGACCTTATCAAGAGCCGCCGCGGGCCACAAATTCCTGCATCGCGGAACGTCGGCGCCGCGTCCCGCCCCGCTGGGCGCACGCGTCGTCGTCGGTCCGTGCCCCGCCATCCCGGCTCCTTGCGGTTCGGGTGTCTGAGCCTGGATCGATTAGTCGGGACGGGTGAGCCGGTCAACCGTATATGACGATTGGTACCCCGATTTCCAGCGGCGCGTTTGCATAATCGCCGTGCTTCACCGGTGGGGCTTGACCGTTGGAGGGGCCTTCCGACGGGCTGTCGGGGGGTGCGGGGCGGGCCTTCGGAATTGACGTGGCAATCCGGAGCAAATTTAGGAATATTACCGGTTCGCGCCGAGTTCCCCGCGCCATGCCGCGGAGGACCGGGGGCGCGGATGCCGCCGGACGGCCGTCGATCGCTTCGACACGACGAACGCCCCGGACGACCGTTTGACGAACACACCGACGAACACGAAGGACACACGCAATGCTGCGCACGCGCCTGAACGAGGCCTTGAAGCAGGCGATGCTCGCCAAGAACCAGCGCGCCGTCTCGACCGTGCGCCTGATCCTGGCCGCGCTGAAGGACCGGGACATCGCGGCGCGCTCGCGCGGTGTCACCGACGGCATCGACGAGGCGGAGATCCTGTCCATGCTGCAGACGATGATCAAGCAGCGCGGCGAGTCGATCAAGCTGTACGAGCAGGGCGGCCGCCTGGAACTGGCCGAGCAGGAGCGCGAGGAGATCACCATCATCGAGGGCTTCCTGCCCAAGCAGATGTCGGAGGCCGAGGTGGCCGCCGCCGTCAAGACGGTGGTGGACGAGATCGGCGCCACCTGCATCAAGGACATGGGCAAGGTGATGGCGGAGCTGAAGACCCGCTACGCCGGCCAGATGGACTTCGCCAAGGTCAGCGGCACCGTGAAGCAGCAGCTCTCGGCCTGCTGAGCGTGCGGTTTCCGATCTAGAACGGGGGCCTCCCGCCCATGGCCTTCCCGCCGCAATTCCTGGAAGAGCTGCGCACCCGTCTCGCTTTGTCGGACGTGGTGGGCAAGCGCCTGCGCCTGATCCGCGCCGGCCGCGAGTACAAGGCGCCGTGTCCCTTCCACAACGAGAAGTCGCCCTCCTTCTACGTCAATGACCAGAAGGGCTTCTTCCACTGCTTCGGCTGCGGGGCGCACGGCGACATCATCGGCTTCGTCATGCGCCACGACAACCTCGCCTTCCCGGAGGCGGTGGAGGCGCTGGCCGGCGAGGCGGGGCTGCCGGTCCCCCGCGCCACCGAGGAGGACAAGCAGCGCTACGAGCGGCGCAAGACGCTGCACGATCTGGTGGAGCAGGCCGCCCGCTGGTTCGAGCAGCAGCTTTACGCCCCCGTTGGGCGCGCCGGGCTGGAGTATTTCCAGCGCCGCGGGCTGGACACCGAGGGCATGGCGCGCTTCCGCCTGGGCTTCGCCCCCGGCGATTCCGGCGCGCTGCGCGGCCAGCTTCTGAAGCAGGGATTCTCGGACGAGGACATGGTGACCGCCGGCCTGCTGAAGCGGCCGGACGACGGGCGCACGCCCTACAGCTTCTTCCGCAACCGGGTGATCTTCCCGGTGACCGACCGACGCGGCCGGGTGGTCGCCTTCGGCGGGCGCATCCTGGAGGGCGACGGTCCGAAATACGTCAACACCGCCGACACGCCGCTGTTCCACAAGGGCACGCTGTTGTACGGCCTGTCGCGGGCGCGGCAGGCGGCGGCGGACGGCAAGCCGGTGATCGTCGCCGAAGGCTACATGGACGTCATCGCGCTGGTCCGCGCCGGCTTCGAGGGCGCGGTGGCGCCGCTCGGCACCGCCCTGACCGAGACGCAGGTCCAGGAGCTGTGGAAGCTGATCCCCGACGCGGAGAAGGTGCCCTTCCTCTGCTTCGACGGCGACAACGCCGGGCGGCGCGCGGCGTGGCGGGCGGTGGAGCGCATCCTGCCCCACCTCGCCCCCGGCCACTCCGCCCGCGTCGCCTTCCTGCCGGAGGGCGAGGACCCCGACAGCCTGATCCGCCTGCACGGCCCCCGCGCCATGCAGGAGCTGCTGGGCGAGGCCATCCCGCTGTCCGAGGCGGTCTGGCGCATGGAGACCGAGGGCAAGCCCACCGACACGCCCGAATCGAAGGCGGCGGTGAAGGCCGCCCTGGACGCGCGGGTCGGGCAGATCGCCGACCGCGACGTGCAGGTCTTCTACCGCACCGAGATGCGCCGCCGCGTCGACGAGGCCTTCGCCCCGCCGCCGCGCCAGCGCTACGAGCGCGGTCCCTGGGTTCCGGGCGGTTCCTGGCAAGGCGGGGGGCAGGGCGGGGGGCGCTTCGGCCAGCAAACGCGCCGTCACACGCCGGGCCTGCCGGGCCTGCGCACCGCGCCGCCGCCCGGCCACCGCCGCCGCAACCCCGGCAACCTCGCCGCTGCGCGGGAGCGCGTTCTGCTCGCCGTGATCATCAATCATCCCGAGTTGTTTGATGAGTTGGGCGAATCGCTGGGCATGCTGCCGTTTCCCGACCGGGAATTGGAGGAATTGCGCCAAGCGGTCATTGGATTGCTTGCCGAACGCCGGGAAAACGACTCGGGACTTGACGCCGCATCGCTTTGTCGCCACTTGTCTTCCGCCGGCTATGATACCATTGTCCGCTCTCTGCTCAGCGAGTTGACCTATGTCCATGCCGGCTTTGCACGCCCGGATGCGTCCTCCTTGGACGCGAAACGGGGGTGGTGGCCGACATGGCATCATCTGCATCACAGGCAGGTGATGGCCGATTTGAGAGAAGCGGAGGCGGCTTTGGCCCGTGACAACAGCGAGGCGAACTTCGCGCGGGTCGTGGCCCTTCAACAGGAGGTCATCAGGTCCGGAATGGGTATGACGGATGACGAGGATCTCGACGATGCGTAGCGGCCAGCGCCGCCGGGCATGGTGCGGAAGGGAAGGGCCGGAGGGAATGAGACCCGGAGGGGTCTGGCCGGACACGGTCCGGAACGGTTCACAACCGGTTTAAGCAGGTGCGGATCGACAGCGGGGGGCCGCTGCGATGCGCGCTATGGGTTTTTATAATGGGGTAATGCGGGGGCATCGATCGCATGGCCACGAAAGCTGCGAACAGCGTTGAAGTTTCCGAAGCCCGGGACGAGGCCGGCGACGGCCCGCTCATGGACGGCATGGGTCTTGCCGTCAAGAAGATGATCGCCCGCGGCAAGGAGCGTGGCTACGTCACCTATGACGAGCTGAACGCTGCCCTGCCGCAGGACACGTCGTCTTCCGAGCAGATCGAAGACACGATGGCGATGCTCTCCGAGATGGGCATCAACATCGTCGAATCGGAAGAGCAGGATTCGGAAGGCAACGCCAACGCCGACGGCGAGGGCGAAGGCCGGTCCGCCGGCAATCTGGACGATGACGACATCGGCCGCACCGACGACCCCGTGCGCATGTATCTGCGCGAGATGGGCTCGGTCGAACTGCTGTCGCGCGAGGGCGAGATCGCCATCGCGAAGCGCATCGAGGCCGGGCGCGAGATGATGATCGGGGCGATCTGCGAATCGCCGCTGACCATCCGCGCCATCCTCGAGTGGCACGACGCCCTCATGGAAGGGAAGATGCTGCTGCGCGACATCATCGACCTGGACGCCACCTATGGCGGCGGCCCGGACGGTGAGGAGATCCCCGAAGGTCTGGCCGAGCCGGTGGAAGCCGCCCCGGAGGAGACCGAGGAGGAGCGTCCGCCGCGTCCCGAGGGCGAAAGCGAGGAAGAGGGCGACGAGGACGGCGACAACAGCCTGTCCCTGTCGGCCATGGAAGCCGCGCTGAAGCCGCAGGTCATCGAGACCTTCGAGAAGATCAAGACCACCTACGACAAGCTGCACAAGCTGCACGAGGGCCGCATCGCGGCCATCCAGCGCGGCGAGGACGTGGCCAAGCAGTCGGACAAGAAGTACGACAAGCTCAAGACCGAGATGGTCGAGCTGATGAACACGGTGCGCCTGAACAACCAGCGCATCGAGCAGCTTGTCGAGCAGCTCTACGCCCTGAACCGCAAGCTGACCGGCTTCGAAGGCAAGCTGCTGCGCATGGCGACCGACTGCCGCGTGAAGCGCGAAGACTTCCTCAACCACTATTTCGGGCACGAACTCGACCCGAACTGGCTGGAGCGCATCCGTGGCCTGAACCCCAAGACCTGGGGCAAGTTCTACGACAAGTACGAGGCCGACATCCGCAAGACGCGCGACGGCGTGTCGAGCATCTCGGATGAGGCCAAGCTGCCGATCAGCGAGTTCCGCCGCATCGTCTCCACCGTCCAGAAGGGCGAGAAGGAAGCGAGCCGCGCGAAGAAGGAGATGGTCGAGGCCAACCTGCGCCTCGTGATCTCCATCGCGAAGAAGTACACGAACCGCGGCCTGCAGTTCCTGGACCTGATCCAGGAGGGCAACATCGGCCTGATGAAGGCGGTGGACAAGTTCGAGTACCGGCGCGGCTACAAGTTCTCGACCTACGCGACGTGGTGGATCCGTCAGGCGATCACCCGCTCGATCGCCGACCAGGCGCGGACCATCCGCATCCCGGTCCACATGATCGAGACGATCAACAAGCTGGTCCGCACCAGCCGCCAGATGCTGCACGAGATCGGCCGCGAGCCGACCCCGGAGGAGCTGGCGGAACGCCTGATGATGCCGCTGGAGAAGGTCCGCAAGGTCCTGAAGATCGCCAAGGAGCCGATCTCCCTCGAAACGCCGATCGGCGACGAGGAGGATTCGCATCTCGGCGACTTCATCGAGGACAAGAACGCGGTGCTGCCGCTCGACGCCGCCATCCAGGCGAACCTGCGCGAGACGACGACCCGTGTCCTGGCCTCGCTGACCCCGCGCGAGGAGCGTGTCCTGCGCATGCGCTTCGGCATCGGCATGAACACCGATCATACGCTGGAAGAGGTCGGCCAGCAGTTCAACGTGACGCGCGAGCGCATTCGCCAGATCGAGGCGAAGGCCCTGCGCAAGCTGAAGCACCCGTCGCGGTCGCGCAAGCTGCGCAGCTTCCTGGACACCTGAGGTTTCCGGGAACGAACGCTCCGCACGGATTGCGGCTGTATGAAAAGCGGGGGACCTTCGGGTCCCCTGTTTTCATTTCGGGCTCCGTCCCGCATCGAACGGGGTTGCATAAGTTCCCTCTTCTGGGCACATTCGGCATCCCTTGGTGGGGGCCTGTAGTTCAGCGGTTAGAACGCGCCGCTCATAACGGTGTTGTCGTCGGTTCGAATCCGGCCGGGCCCACCAATCTTTCCAAGGGTTTCCGGCAGGTCGCCGTCGTCGTCCTCGCCGTCGCGGCACGCAAGCGGCACGCAATCGCCGAACTCCGTGTTCCGGTAGAGCGGCAGGACCGCCTTCAGCTCCTGCCGGATCGCGCTCACCGTGCCGCTCGACACGCCCGTCCGCCGGACCACCTCGGCATGCGGCACGCCGGACAGGATGAGCTGCCGGACCTCCTGCCGCTTGTCTTCGCCGACCCCGTGCCGGCGCGCGCGGCCGGTGAGGCTGATCTCGATCTTGGAACCGAGCGCCGCCTGTGGGTGGTCGATCTGGACGCGCTTCAGGTGCTTGCGCACCTCTCCCATGACCTCCTCGATGGCCTCCAGAGCATCGGCCAGGAAGCCTGGCTCGTAGGGTGCGTAGATCGACGTGGTTGCGGCCGAGCCGTCCGGCAGGTGACCAAGGAACAGGCTGATCTGCTCAGTGGGTACCCGCCGCTTGCGCATCTCCCGGGCCATGCCGTGCCGGATCGAGTACGGAGTGACGCGCTCATCCAGCCCCGCCGCTTCGCGGGTGATCCGCCACATGTGGAGAATGGAGCGGATCGGCTGGTTCCGGTAGCTGACGTACCGTCCGCTCTTCCCCACCGGCTGACTGAGCCATGGGCGCAGCGTCGGTGAGACCGGGACCACCGGACGGAACTTCTTGTTCTGGATGCGGCCGGGGGGATTGAGGTCGAGAAGCCCATGCTCCGAGTTCGTGCTGTGCTGGTTCGATATCCAGAACGGCCGCTGGGCGGGCCAACGTGTTGGAGGCGATCAGCAGGAACAGCAGCATGTGGCGCGATTGCGCCGCATCGATAAGACGCGCCAGCTCCTCGGGTGTGATCGGGCGGCCTTTCGGTTGGCGCGTCCGCTTTGCTTCGGCCGTGACGGTCCCGAAGATGTGCGGGACTTCGGCCAACTCCTGCCACTTCTTGGCCCGGTTCAGCGCAGCCCGCCCGACCGACAGGATGCGGTCGATGCCGCTGGTGCCGGTTCCCCGGTTGGCCAGCCATTCACGGAATCGGCGCTGCTCGTGTGGCGTGATGTCGGCGACTGTCCGCCCCGTCCAAAATTCCTGCCAGTAAGACAGGCCAAGCCATTGCGTCCGGGCGCTCGGCAGATGCTGTGCGTGGTCGGTCCAGTAGTTCAGCAGGATGGTTTCGACGAGGACGCGATCGGGGGCGGCGTGCCGGGGACGCTCATTCTCGACGACCCAAGCCGCGAGCTGGAGACTTGCCTCCTGAAAGTCTGTTGTGCCAAGGCTGACACGGCGTGTCTGTCGCGTTCGGGGCTCGTACCAAGTACGACACCACGCGTCGTCGGCGCCGTCGCGGCCGGGCTTCTTGCTGAGCCAGTATTGTCCGATCTGACCGGGTCGGTGCTCGGGTTGCTTGCGCATGGGGAAACCGTCTGCTTCTCCAGGTATTCGCGAAGCTGCTGCATCGTATAGAAGATGCGGCAGCCGACGCGGATGTGTCCCAGCTTTCCTCGTTCCCGTTCAGCGCGGACGGTGCTCGGCTTCACCCTAAGCAGATCCGCCGCTTCACGTTCGGTCAGCAGCTGCGGGAAAGGAAGGCTGGAGTGATCGTTCATGATCTGCGGGTGCCGGGCTACGTAGTCGCGTTCTGGTGCGACAGAACGGCGCCGATCAGGTCCGGAAGGCTGGTCTGCCAAGCGGTCGACATGCGCAACATCTCTTCGAGATGAGCGATCCGCTGGAGCGCTTCGTTGAGTGCCTTGGTAACTCCTTCGTACTTTGCGGCAGTCACGAGAGCCGCTTCGAGATCCTCCCGGACGAGAAGCAACGACGTCTGGTGTGCCGCGCTCAGCCCCTTTTCGCGCTCCAATTGATCGAGAAGGTCAGAGTGTCGCAGTTCTTGCGCGTCGCGTTCCGAGCGGAGATGTTTCAGTTGTGCGATGAGATCGAAGATCTTCTCCTCGGCCGTGATGCGGCCAGACTCTTCAGCCTCGAGTTCCGCTTCAAGCTTCCTGATCTGTACGGTCAGAGGCGCTGCACGATCTTCGGCATCGCGGAGCGTGCTGGCGAGCAGCTGTGCATGCTTCTGCTCGTCCTCGGCGCGCTCCGCGCGGACGGTAGACACCAGTCCATGAAGAGACTGCTCGAACGAAGCGCGCAAAGCCTCTGCGGCCGCGAGCACCACGACGCTGACGTCGCCGCACGGGCCCCCCCGGGACGGCGGAGTAGCGGCGGACGTGTGGCCAGCCTGCTCGTCGCGCCATTCACGCATGAGGGGCTGAACATCGCGGCCGGACGCACCGACCTCCTCGCAGACCTTGCGGACGGTCGGATACTCGCCACGCGAAATGAGGCTGTGGATTGCGGCGCGAACCTTGGGGCGAAGGCTAATCTGGTTGGGGGTAAACGTGTTGGCGGGCACGGACATAAGGGCCTCTCGTCGTTACCCATCGTCGGGCCCCGGCGAATATCGCCTCTTCTCCGCGCCGATCTACGGCACAACGTCACTTTTATGCAGAATTTTTTACCTGAGGATCGATGATCCCCGGACCGGTAACGTGACCAGCGTTACCAACGTTACCCCTTGACCAAATGGGGATGGCCGTCCACGCCAACAAACCTAGCGACCTCCTGGTGGGATCGCGCCCGCCAAGGTGAGGCGCCCTTCGCGCTGGTGCTGGGCGCGATGCTTGTCCTGCTGCTGGCGGTGATGTGCGTCGCCGTCAGCACCGGCGCCTGTCCGGTGGCGCCCGGCGAGTTGGCGGCGCTGCTGTGGGCCAAGGCGACGAAGAGCGAGCTGCCGGTGCCGAAAGCGGTCGAGACGGTGATCTGGGACATCCGCGGCCCGCGCGTGCTCGCCGCGCTTCTGGTGGGTGCAGGGCTCGCCGCGTCGGGGGCGGCGTACCAAGGGGCCGCTCTGCAACCCGCTGGTCTCGCCCGGCATCCTCGGCGTCTCCTCGGGGGGTGCTCGGCGCCGTATTTGGCATCTTCACCTTGCTGCCGTTGCTCGTCATGCAGACCATGGCCTTCGCTGGCGGGCTGCTGGACAGCCTGTCGGCGGTCAACCGCACCGACCTCGCCGCGCTTGCGCCGCCGGATGGCGGTGGCGCCCGTGCCTCTGATGCTGCTGCGCTGGCGCCTGGACGTCATGACGCCGGGTGACGAGGAGGCCACGTCATTGGGCGTGTCGGTGCGCATGGTGCGCACCGTGGTGATCGCTGCGGCGACGCTGATGACCGCCGCCGCGGTGTCGGTTAGTGGCATCGTCGGCTAGGTCGGGCTGCTGGTGCCGCACCTCGCCCGGCTGCTGATCGGCTCAGCCTTCGTGCGGCTACGGCTGCTGTCGATGGCGGTGCTGCTGAGCGCGGCCTGTCTGCTGACGGTGGATCGCTGACGCGCGGCCTGGGGCAGGTCGAACTGCCGCTGGGCGTGATGATCGCGGTGATCGGCACGCCGGTGTTCCTCTGGCCGCTGGCCTTCGGGCGGCGCATCTGGTCATGACCGCGCGTCTTACCATCAAGAAGTTGGCGTTCGGCTACGGCGAGCGGACCGTCGGTGCCGGAGTTGGCTTCGCCGTCGAGGCTGGTGAGGTTCTGTGCCTGCTCGGCCCCAACGGTGGCGGCAGAACGACGCTGTTCAAGACGATCCTCGGCCTACTGCCGCCGCGCGCCGGCCGCGTGCTCGTCGATGGCGACGACCTTGGCGGTTGGGGACTGCGTCGGCGTGCGATGGCGTTCGGCTACGTGCCGCAGGCCTGTGCCGGGCAATTTCCCTTCAGCGTGCGCGAGATGGTGTTGATGGGGCGCACCGCCCACCGGAGCCCCTTCGCCGCGCCGTCGGCACGGACCACTCAGCGGCTGCGGAGGCGCTCGACCGGCTCGGCATCGGTCCCCTGGCGGAGCACGACTGGCTGCGCATCAGCGGCGGGGGGCAGCAACCGGCGCTGATCGCGCGGGGGCTGGCCCAAGCACCGCGCGTGCTGGTACTCAACCAACCGACCGCCAGCCTGCTGGAGCAGGTGCGGCGGCTGGCGCGGGAGGGCGGTTGGGCGGTGGTGTTCTCGACCCACAAACCCGAGCAGGCCTTCGCCATCGCGGACTGTGGCGCCCTGCCGCAAGAAGGCCGCCTCGCCCGCCTCGGAACGCCGGACGCTGTGATCACCACCGCTATGATGCGCGAGGTCTACGGCACCGAAGTGGACGTGTTGCCGGTCGGCGACACCGGTCTGCGCGTCTGCGTGCCCAGGGGGCTGCGGTGCCGCGCCTGAGCCGTAGCGGAACAGCATCACCCCGTCGCCGGGAGGCGTGCGGCGACCGAGGGCGCCTGCGCCAGCGCCGGCCAGTCCTCGCGCACCTGCGGGTCATCGGCCAAGCGCGCCAGGGTGAGGGTGGTGCAGAGCATCGGGCCGGACGCGTCGACATGCTGGAGATCCCGTCGTCCGCCGAACGCGCCGCCGAGAGGACGGCGGGAACTTCGTTCCCGGTTCCGTATGTACAGAGTTCTTCTGTTCCGCCTACCTTGGAGGCGGCTCCAATCCTAGGCCGAATCGTGATGACGGGGTGAAAACTACGGGGGCATGGTGTCACGTGTGCGGCGATCCGGGGTGGAAATTACGGGGTTGCTGGGTGCGAAGTACGGGCTCGTGGGGTGCAATGTTCGGGCTTGATCGGTGCGAAGGAGTCTGAGCCGATCTGGCGCTTGCTATGGTGCAGGTGTGACGCGCAACCCGTTGAATCGAAACCTTCATGTTGCTGCGTTCGCATTGCATTCGCTAATGCATTGGCATATTTAACAAATAAATATTGTAATAAACCAAGGCGCAGCACGCCTCTGCGCGGCTCCGTCGGGAGGGAACATTAGCTTCAGGTCCAGCTGGCTCGTGGTGCTCCGCTGCGGCGCCGATCTCTGCCGATGAGAACCAAATGGAAGCTGTCGAGGACAGCCTGGGAGGCCGCGCGCCGGGTGGCGCGGCCTCCCAGGCTGTCCTCGACACGAGGTCGCGTCGGAAATCCTAACGGAGCTACCGATGAACTCTCTTTCGCAAGCGCTGGCCTGCAATGATTCCGTGCACCTGCTCTTCGCTCACGGCGTGTATCGGGTCGACGGACGGGCCGTCAACCCCAGCGACCCGATCCACGCCGGGGCGATCCGCTGGGTGCGTCAGCTCGCGCAGGTTCTCCCCGCTGATCTGATCGCGCTCGAAGCTCTCGTGCCTCCCCACGCGTCTGGGAAGCTCGATCACCAGCGCCTTCGGTCCCGTCTCGTCAATGGTCCGGCGACGCTCCGAAGGTTCGCCCCGCTATGGATAGACGGCAACGATGTGAAGGCCCGCGCCGCTGCGACGCTTGTCGTACCGGTCTCGATGGGACCTGCGGTCGTGGTCAGTACGAGCGTCGAGGTCCGCGCCGCTGACCGTGCACCGCTGGCCATCGACAACGTAACCATTGCTGCGGCAACTGGGGCAATCGACGACGCTGTTTCAGCGGCTCTGCTCGGTGAAGCCGCATGGGTGCTGGCGTCGGGAATTCATGGGCTCGTCTTAGAGTTCTGCGTTCGGCGGCCCGATTCACCGCCTCCGTGCAGCCTCCCGCCCCAGGCCGCCCGATCACCATCTCTCCTCGTGACCTGATCGAACCTGCCGGTGGACGCGGGCGCGGCGTCCACCGGCAAGCGAACAGGCTGCTCTGCGCACGCATCAAGCTTCTTGGGATGCGCGGCTTCGGCCGCGGTGTCGAGCGCGGCAGTTGACCTCGAGACGGTCACCTCTCGTCCAAGCATCCCGCATCAATTTTGTCCGGGACAAGCACCCATGCCATACGACATCACAATAGATACGACGGCGCCAACTCTGGCGGCGCCGTTCCCCCGCGCGGCCGTAATCAGCGCCGACCACCTCTGTGGCCAGGGTGTCGCGCGGCTGATCGAACGGGCAGTCGCTCCGAGTCACCTCGATGTCTTCGACTCGCTGTGGTCGATCGACCGCACGACTGATTACAGACTCGTCGTGCGACAAGTTGCAGACCTCGACAGCGATGTTGAGTTCGAAGTCGCCCACCTGCGAACGTTGCGTAGTCCGCCGGTGATCGCGCTTGTCGTGCCGCCGGAGGCCAGCGGGAGGATCACCACCCTCATCTCATGCGGCGCCGACCTTCTCCTGTCCGGCCGCGAAACGCCGCAAGCGCTGCAGATGGCACTTGCCGGAGTGGCGGCCGGGTTCTGTGTAGTGTCGCCCGGTGTTGTACGATCCACGCCGGCCGTGCCGCTCTCGGCCGCGGCGCACAGTACAGCAACCGATCCGTTCACCAGCGAGTTGGCGCGCCTGACGCCGCGCCAACGTGAGATCGTTACGCTGGTCGCCAGCGGCCTTCCGAACAAGCTGATCGCGAGGAGGTTGGGAATCAGCGAGGGTACGGTCAAAGTTCATTTGACAACCATACTTCGTAATTTTGCGACAAAAAACCGCACCGAACTGACCTGTCGATTTTTGAAATTAGGAATTCTTGCCGTAGAATAGATCGGTGCGACTTCCACCGCTGACCGGCGCTGAGGTGCCGCATGGTGCTCTGCCGTGGCGTCGCGCTTGTCGTGGCCACGACCGTAGAGGCACGACAATTACCGACCGCGCCAGCCCTACATCGTCGGCGCATGCCCCGACAACACAATAATGGCCACGGCGCCGAGAGCGAAGACATCCGCTCCCGGCGCCGTTATCACTATGGCAGCGCCCTACGCCTTTATTGCATCGCATAATCATGATTAGAGAAACCCTAGTACAAATGGCGAAGGCCAAAATAAAACTTGCTCAATTTGTTGTTTTCTGCTTGCAGAGGTGAGCGGAACCGGCAATCTTTTCTGGTGTCGGCCGGAATACGGCGATGCCCCCTCAAGGCCGGCCGAACACCAACCCGATATGGATTCTCCATGAACGCAAGCCATTGCGCCCGGCGCCCCCGCGTGCCTGTTCCCCTCGTGCCTGACCCGACTGTGCTGCCGCCGCCGATCCCGGCACGCCAGAGCAACGCTTCCCCGCGTTGGTGGACGGTGCGTCACGTGGCTCAGCGCCTGCATGTTGTGCCGCGTACCATCCGCAACTGGATCCTCGTCGGCACGGCACCGGGCGATGCCGATGGCAACGTCCGACTGCGCGCGACGCGCTTCGGCAGCGTGTGGCGCATCCGCCCTGAAGACGTGGTGGCGTTCGAAGCAGCGGTGGCCCGCGCGAACGGCCTGGACGGCTCCGGCGAACCGTGATTTCCGCTCCGCCGTGCCAGCTGGGGAAACGGTCCGGAACCACATGGTGTTGGTGACGCTGGCCCGTTGCCCCAGCTTTCCGCGCGATCCCCCCGGTTTCCTCCGCTTCCCCCAATACCCCACCGTTTTCCCCCAGCCAGCGGAAAATCTCCCGATGACGTCTCCTTCGCCCAGCCCTGCGGCCCAGGTGCTTGACGAGTACTGCCGCACCACCGGCGTGTCGATGCGCGCCCTCAGCCTCAAGACCGGTCGCGGTGCCAAGCTTGTCGCGGACATCGTGCACGGCCGCTCCCGGCAGCCCGATCGCCCGACCCTGGAGGCGCTTGCGGCGGCAACAGGCCTTGCGATTGAGACGCTGCACGGTGGCCCGCTGACGGTGCCCACCTACCCGTCGAAGGCTGCCCGCGCGCTGGCGGAGTACTGTGAGCGCACCGGCATCGCCCAAAGTACCCTCAGCCTCGCCGTCGGCGGGAACTCCAATCTCGTCAACGACATCGTTCGTGGCGCGTCACGTTTCCCGCAGCCCGCCACGTTAAAGGCGTTGGCAGAGGCGACCGGCATCCCGCTGGTCAATCTGATGGAGGACACCGCGACGCCGGCGCCGTTGGGGCCGACGCTGCAGGACGCCCTTGATGCAGTCGCAGCCTCGACGCTTCCTCCCGCCACCAAGGATGAGTTGCGCCGAGATGTCGGGCGCTTGGCCCGACACCTGATGCGGCCTCCTTCGGCCGTTCCTGCGCTCGTCACATCGCTGCGTACGCTGCTGACGGGCCCCAAGGCGCCGCGGGTCGGCCAGTCCCCCGAACGGCAGAGCAATTTCCGGCGCAACATCGCACGGGCGGTCGAACTGATCGGCAACCACACGCTCTGGCAGACGGCGCGGTATCTGCCGGAAGACTGGCACCGGTTGCTCGCGCTGCTGCCCGACGACCACCGTCGCGCCCCGCTCAGCCGGTTCATCCGCTTCGGCGCGAGCCAGGGCAGGATGCCGGGGGATGTGGACGACGCGCTGGTGGCGGACTACTGGCAAGCCCTGCAGACAACGGGTCCCCTCGGGCTTGACGACGCGGCCATCCGCCGACGGTTTGCCGAAACCATCCGCGCCTGGAATCGCGCCGTCGAGCAGCACGCCGTGAGCGGCTGGCCGTCCGTCCGGCTCACCCCGTTGCCCGACGCGCGTGTGGTGTTCCGGACGCCCACCAGCGCGCTCGGCGCGCTGCTGCAGGAGTTCGACCAGCGCTACAGACCATGGGCTCTTGGCAAGTGCGGGCGCGACGGGCAGTCCCATGCCCACGGCGCCGCACGAGGCCGGTACGCGGATCCCGACCCCGCGTGGCGTGATCGGCCGCTGGCGCCGCGCACCATCGAGGAGCACCGCAACATGGTGGTGCTTGCCGCCAAGACGCTGGTCGACAACGGTGTCCTGCTCGCCGAGGTGGCGTCGATCGCGGCGGTGGTGACGCCGGAAGCGGTGACCATGACGCTTGCCGGCATCGAGGAACGCTTGGCGCAGGCCGAGGGCCGCGACATCGCTTTCGAGGACTCGACCTACTCGCTCACTGTCGCGCGTGTGCTGCGGACCATCGCGATCACCTGGGGCGGCGCGACGCCGGGCGACATCGAAATCCTGACCCGCAGGGTGCTGCAGGCCCATCCGGGTGCTCCCGGAGCCAAAGGCCAGCGCCCAACGCCGAAGGGCATGACCGAGCGCAACAAGGTGCGGTTGCGGCAGTTCGACGACGCCACCATCGCTGCGTTCTTGCGGTTGCCCAGCGTGCTCGTCGCGGAGCTCGAAGCCGAGCGCAAAGCCGCTCGTGGCAACGTTACGCCCGACATGGCTCGGCGGATGCAGATTGCCATCGCGCTGCTCCTGCTGCGGATCGCGCCCGTCCGTCGCCGCAACCTCGCCAGCGTTACCATCGATCACATCGTCCGCGACGTTGGTGGACAAGGTGCTCAGTTGCAGTTCGCCGGGCACGAAATGAAAACAGGTAAGCCGTTCGCGCGCACGGTCTCGCCGACCCGCCTCAAGGTGATCGACCTCTACATCCGCCATTACCTTCCGGCCGTGCGGGCGGCCGGCGACGACACCAACCCGCATCTATTCCCCTCGCCTGTGGTGCCGGGGACTCATCTGGTCCCGGCCCGTCTCGCCGCCCGCGTCTGCGTGGTCATCCTCGAGCGGCTCAATGTTGTCATGCACCTGCATCTCGTCCGCCACCTCATCGGTCGCATCATGCTGCGCGCCGACCCCAACAGCCTTGCAGTCGTCTCGGCCGCGCTCGGACACGGGAGCCTGCAGACCACCCGCGACTTCTACGCCGAAATCGATCCCGACATGGCGGGGGAGGCGATCGACGCGATGCTTGCCGGTGTCCACGCCGATGCCGGCTCTCCGAAGCGGAGGGCGTGATGCGACGCTGGAGCCTTGATCCCGTGGCGTGGCCGCCCGGCCATCGCGCGGCACTCGAAGCCGTCGGCAGAGCCGCGGCCACACGGACCAAGCTCTTGTCGGTGTACGGGCAGTGGCTCGGCTACCTGCACCGGCAAGGGCACCCCTTGGACACCGCACCCACGCGCGACGGGGTCCAGGGCTTTCGAACGGATACCGCAGCCCGCACTACGGACGGAACGGCGCTCGACTACCTCGCGCTTCTTCTTCAGGCTGTTGAGCGTCTGTACCCCGAAACCGACTGGCTGTGGTTGGACAGGCTGATTGACGGTGAACGCCGGTCCCGGCGCCCGCGCCCGCCACGGCAGGACCGACCTCCAAAGCGATCAACGAACCAGTGCCTGCGATTGGACGACTGGCCCTCCATCCTGCGCCAAGCGTGGCTTGCGGCGCAGCGGCGGGCGCCGACGCGTTACGCGGACAACGTAGGAGTGGCAGCACATTGGAGCCCGGCGTTTCGCCGGCGCATCGAGACCGCCCTCGGAATGCTCCTGGCCTGCCAGCGCCGTGATGGGCGGTCCAGCGCGATCGATGCAGGTCTAATCGATGTCTTCATCGCTGATTTGCGGAGCCGCATGCTCGCGCCGTGGTCGGTGCACAGCCACGTCGAGGCGCTGCGGATCGCTGCCGTGTGCGTGATCGACCCACGCCGCGACTGGGGCTGGCTCATCGGCGTGGAACGCCGACTGCGGGTTGAGGCAATGCGTGCTCCCGATGCCAAGCGTAAGGCTGCACGCCGGGTGTCGTTGCAGACGCTCGCTGCCCTCGGATACGCGTTGCTCAACGAGGCGCGCTCGGCACCCCATTGGGGGCCGAACGAGGCGGTCCGTTTCCGGGATGGCCTCATGATCCTGGTCCTGACGTATCGAGCGCTGCGCCGCGCCAATCTGCTCGCGCTGCGGATCGGCACGACCCTCATCCTTGATGCCAGAGGCGCCCGTGTCCAATTCGCGGCGGCGGCGATGAAAGGCCGCCGCAGTTTTGGCGTGCGGATCGATCCCCTGCGCCCGCTTATCGACGAATACCTGAGGGACTGGAGGCCTCGCCTGGGTGTGCCGTCGGAGGAGCCGATGCTCTGGGCCGCACGGCGCGGTGCGCCCCTGTCCGCCAGCGCATGTAGCACGCGGATCGGCGATCTGATTGAGAAGCGTCTGGGCGTCCGGATCTCACCGCATTTTTTCCGCGACCGCTTGGCGACCACGCTGGTGGAGGATCGGCCGACGGACGGAGCAGCCTTGGGAACGACGATGCTCGCGCACTGTGATGGTGGGGTTACAGACCGCCACTACCGTGCATATGCGGAGAGTCTCGTCGCGCAGGAGGCTGTCGAATTGGTGCTTGGCGGGTACGCTGATGACGACGACCTGATGAGCTCGCTTGGTGGGACCAAGAATCAAGACGACGCGGCTGGCGTCCTCGGGCTTGGGCGTTAACAATCTATGGTTGTTAACGTGTGTAACCTTCCGTGAGATCGTGTCCCATGGAGCGGAGGCGCGTTTGTTCGCTGAAGGGGGAGGACAGGATGATCTGGACCAAAATCAGAAGCTGCGGCGGTCTTTTCTCCGACGAGAGCGCCCAATGCGGCCCCTGGACGCTCACGCTCTGGCAGTCGTGGCGGGGCTGGGGATGGTTTGCGTCGGCTCCCGGAAGGTGCTTGACTGACGGGATGGAGAGCACACGGGACGCGGCGTGCGCAGCTGCGGCCGCGGCGGTCCTCAGCCGGGCGGCCGATGGCGACCTGAGTGCGCACGAGCGTGCCGCGCTGACGACCATCTCTCATGGAAGTCAATCCTTGGCCCGATGCCTGCGATGAGGTGGGCGGATGGAAGTGCGGACGCGATCGGTGAGCGAACTTCCGGCGGAGGTGCGAGACGCCCATCGCTGATTGCTTGGGGGGCGCTACGGTGGGGTGCCCCCAGGAAAGCCAGCACGTACCACGAACGCCTCTCGTACCTTGCTGTGGCACACGGAATCGTTCTCCCCTCGGCCGGCGTTGCGGAATGCAACGGCGTTTATCGGTGCGCCCGCTGCATCCGTCAGGCGCTCGGCGGTGGCCATATCAGCGCGCATGTTGCGGCCCATTGCGCCGTGGGCGTCGCAGTAGGGTGGCGCCCACGGAGCCGGCCCCTTCTGCTGCGCGTCGTGCGCAACGCTATCATCTCCAATGTGTCCAGTTTCTCGGCTAGGGGATTCTGAAGAAGCGAACGGACACCTCTTGCCGATCGTCGATTGATCCCAGCGCCGGGTGTATGCGCCCGTGGTCACTCCCATGCTGGCACCGCTGACGCGGCACATGGATCGGGGGCGGGCGCCTCGCCCCAGGATCTGGACCTACGGGGATGCATGCTGCATCCTGCGGTCGTGTATCGAACGAGGTGCCCTGATGGCAATGAGCGTGCAGCGGTGGTCGGCGATTGCAGAGTCGCCGTTTCCTTGGGAACGGGAAGCGCTCGAGTACCTGCGTGAACGTCTTCCCGACCAGGAACCATGGCACGCATGGTCGAACGTCGAGTTCATTGACGATGAGGGTAAGGTTAATGAGGTAGACGCGCTGATCCTGTCCCCGCAGGGGCTCTTTCTCGTTGAGATCAAGAGCCGCCCCGGCCGGTTGGATGGTGATTCGCATACCTGGACCTGGACGACGGACGGTCGTCGTCGTTCCGACGACAACCCGCTGATCCTGGCCAACCGAAAGGCGAAGCGCCTCGCCTCGCTGCTCAAGCGCCAGAGTGCAGTCGTACGAGCGCGGCTGCGTGTGCCCTTCATCGAGCCTGTGATCTTCCTGTCCGCCGCCGACCTGGCTTGGCGTGTGGATTCGGCGTCAGCCCAACGCACCTTCGGCCGGCGCCCTTCCTCCCATGGCCAGGGTATCATCAACGCGCTGACGGCAGGCCTTCCTTCGGCGGCACTCCGCGCCCCCGTGGATGCCGCGCAGGCGCGGATGGTCTGCCGGGCGATCGAAGAGGCCGGCATTCGTCCCTCGCTGCGCGACCGCCGCATCGGGGATTACGAGTTGACGCGCATCATCGCTGAAGGCGATGGCTGGCAGGACTGGGAGGGGCGCCACGTGTCCCTTGGTGTGCCGCGGCGCGTCCGGATGCACCCCTACACGGCCGCCGCAGGTGAGGAAGCACGACGGGCGCTCGGCCGCTTGGCCGCGCGGGAATTCCAGATCCTGGAGGGCGTCGACCACCCCGGTGTTCTCAAGGTGAGGGAGTACAAGGACACCGACCGCGGTCCGGCGCTGATCTTTGATCACGACCCGAAGGCGATCCGGCTTGATTTCCTCATGCGCGAGCACCTGGAACGCATGGGTGTGGATCTGCGGCTCCACATCGTCCGCCAGCTTGCCGAAACCCTGAAGCACGCCCACGCCAAGAGACTGTACCACCGGGCTCTGTCGCCGCAGAGCATCCTCGTGCGTGACGTCGAACAGGCCTACCCGCGGCTCCAGATCATGAACTGGCGGACGGCAGCCCGCGACGCCTCCACCTCCGGGACCGCACACGTCACCGCCGGCACGGTGCATCTGGAGGACTATGTCGAGGACCCGGCCAAGGTCTACATCGCGCCGGAGGCGCTGCGCGGTGGACCAGAGTCTGGACCGCACCACGATGTCTTTTCGCTCGCCGCGATCGCCTATCACCTGTTCACCGGGCAGCCGCCGGCCGCCTCGCCGCTGGACTTGGCGACGCGCCTCCGCGCCGGCGGTGGTCTGCGCGTGTCCGATGTCGTCGACGGAGCAATGCAGAGCCTCGTCGATCTGATCCGCCTCGGCACCCACCCGGAGGTGGCGAGCCGCATCGCGTCCATGGACGAGTTCCTTGAGTATCTCGCGGACGTCGAACGCGATCTGCAGCAGGGGACGCCCGAAGCCACGGTCGATCCGTCCGTCGCAAAGCCCGGTGACCGGCTGGAGGGAGGCTTCACCGTGATCCGGCGCCTCGGGCGCGGCGCCTCCGCCGACGCCCTGCTCGTCCGCTGCGAAGACGATCCGGAGGAGTCGGTGCTCAAGGTGGCGGTGGACACGGCCCACAGTGACCGGCTCCAAGGCGAGGCGGCAGCTCTGGCCAAGCTTCACCACACCAACATCGTCACGGCCAAGCGCACCGTGGCGGTGGCCGGTCGCGCGGCCATTCTGCTGGAGAACGCCGGCACGCAAACCCTGGCGCAGCATCTGAGGAACCCCGAAGGATTGTCGCTGGACCTGAAGCGGCGCTTCGGCGAGGAGCTGCTGAGCGCGGTCGACCACCTCGAGCAGAAGGGCATCGCCCACCGCGACATCAAGCCCGACAACATCGGCATCACAGAAGGGCGGGAGCGCAAGCGCTTGGTGCTGTTCGACTTCTCCCTGGCGCGCACGCCGGCGGACAACATCCAGGCCGGAACGCGCCCCTACCTCGATCCCTTCCTGAGCTTGCGCCGACCGCCGCGCTGGGACCTGAGCGCCGAGCGCTTCGCCGCCGCCGTCACTCTGCACGAGATGATGACGGGCATGCTCCCGTCCTGGGGCGACGGACAAAGCGATCCGGCGCTGATCGATGACGAGGCGACGATCGAGTCCGGGCGCATCGACCCGCATCTGCGCGAGGGGCTGACGGCCTTCTTCGACAAGGCGCTGCGCCGCGACCCGCGCGAGCGGTTCGACAACGCCGAGGACATGCTGCGGGCATGGCGCCGGGTGTTCGACGAGGTGGTGACCAACCACGGCGACGAGGACAGCTTCGACGCCATGGCCCGCCGCGCCACCGCGCAGACGCCCATTGCCGATCTCGGCTATGGCGTCGAGGCACAGGACGTCCTCGACCGCATGGGTGTGCACACTGTGCGCGACCTGCTCGCCGTTCATCGCCGCAGCATCCGTTATCTCCCCAACGTCGGCGACCGCATCCGCAAGGAGATCCGGCTGAAGGCCAAGCGGCTGGCCCAGCTCCGCCCCGATCTGGTGCCGGGCGCGTCGGCCCCCACGGATTCGGGCGCGGCGCTGGACCCCGGAGTCCCCAGCATCGACCGTCTCGCCGAGCTTCTCGTCCCGCGGCGCCCACTCGGCGACGAGACGGCGGAGGATCGCGTGCTGGCCGTCTTCCTGGGGCTGGAAGCGACGGAGCCGCCCCCGGTGTGGCCCACCGTCGGACAGGTTGCCGGCCACTGCGGGATGGCCCGCACCGCCGTCGCCGCCGCGCTGACGAAGGGGCGGGAGCGCTGGCACAAACAGCCCTGGCTGACCGCGCTGCGCGAGGATCTCCGGACGCTCCTCCGGGCCCACGGCGGTGTGATGACGGCGAAGGAGCTGGTGCTCCAGGTCCTGGCCATGCGTGGCTCGGCCCTGACCGAGGAGGACGAGCGCGTGCGGCTCGCCGGTGCGGTGCTGCGGGCCGCCACCGACGCGGAGGGGGCGTTGGCAGAGCCGCGCTTCCTCGTGTTCGAGGACGAGGCGGCGCCACTGGTCGCCGAGACTCTGGACTTGGCGATCCACGCCCAGACGCTGGGCCGCACCGCTGACGCCCTCGCCATGCTCGACCCGCTGGCGCCGCCGCAACGGGTGCTTGAGGACCTGGAGGTGCTCGGCTGGCCCGAAGCCTCGCCCCGTCCGGCGCCCAACCGTGTCCGCGCGCTCGCGGTTGCGGCGTCGCGGCAGGCGGCTCTGTCCAGCAAGGGCGAGGTCTATCCGCGCGGCATGCCCGCGGACCGCACGCTGAGGCTGGCGGCTGGCTCGCTGCTGGGACCGCGCGTTCTGACCGAGGCGCAGGTGCGCGAGCGCGTGCTGGGCCGCTATGCCGAGGCCGCGCCGCTGCCCGGCCGGCCGGCGCTCGACCGGTTGCTGGAGGACGCCGGAGCAGGGCGCGTGTGGCTGGACAATGGCGAGGAAGGGGCCGGCTACTACACCGACCAGGTCAGCCTCGGCGCCTCGACCGGGGTTAGCTCGATCCACCGCCTGATGACGGACGGGCCGGCGGTCGAACAGACCCCGGAGGTCACCGCCGCGCAGCACCTCGAAGAGAAGATGGCCTATGCCCTGCGCACCGGCGGGTTCCTGGCGCTGACCGTCGACCCCCGCCGCTACTTGGATGCCGAGCGCGCGCTGCTCGACCGGTTCCCCTTGCAGCGGGTCAGCGTGGACCGCCTGCTTCTCGACGCCATGCGGGCTGAGGCCGCGACCCGCAAGGTCGATTGGTCCCTGGTGCTGCGCGCCGACTCCGCCGACCCGCAGAGTCGCGACTGGACGAACCTGCAACGCCTGATCGGCTTCGCCGCGCCGAAGGTCGAGCAGGCTCTGCGCACGTCCACCACGCCGCTTCTGCTGGTCGATTGCGGCCTGTTCGCCCGCTACGACCTGATGGACCGGCTGCAGACCCTGCGCGACGCCTCCGGAACGGCGGGCGGGCCGCCGGGGCTGTGGCTTCTGCTGCCGCTGCCGGACGGCGGTCTTCCGACCATCGCCGGCAGGGCCGTGCCGGTTATCGGCAGCAGCCAGTGGGCGCGCATTCCGACCACCTGGATCGTCAACGCCCATCGTGCCGGCACCCGGCCGGCGGCGTGAGTCCGCAACATCGGAGGAATGGCAGCGCATGGAGCGGCTCAACGAGGTCTTCATCGACACCTTCCGTGGCATCCGTTGCGTGGAGTTGCTTCACGGCGACATCTGCGCACTCAACGAGCCGACGGATGTGCTCGTCGTGTCTGCCTTTGCCTCCAGCTACATTCCCACGCAGGGGACGGTCGTTGCAGCGCTATGGGACCGCTATGGCCTCTCGATGGAGGAGTTGGCGAAGAACCCGCAGATCGATCTGCGCGAACCTTTGGGTTGCTGGATCTCGCGCCCGCTGAGCGGCCTTCCGTTCCGGCGGATTCTGTGCGTCCTTGGGAAGAGCAGCCGCACGCCGCCCGAAGGCGAGATGGAACGGCTGGAACAGCGTATCCTCGCCATCTTCAAGGCCGTCGCCGTTCTCGAAGCCTGGGACGACGGCTGCCGCAGCCTGGCGATGCCCTTGCTCGGCGCCGGGCGTCAGGGGCTTGATCCCGCCAAGGCGGCTGCGGCTATCATCCGGGCGGCGCGGTCGGTGCTGGCGCATTCCCTGGGCCTTTCGCGTGTGCGCATCATCGAGAAGGACTGGGACAAGGCCCGACTGCTCGGTGGCGCGCTGGACGCCGAGCTTGGGCGCGTGCGCATCGCGCTGGGGAGTTCCGGCCTTGCCGACCAGGTGCGCCACCTCGTGCACCAGCAGATCGATCAGTTGGAGGACCTGGACGACCATGCGGACCAACTCGTCAGCGAACTGGCGCAAATTCTGAATCCGGACCTTACGTTCGTGCGGCTTGGAGCGTGGTGCCGTCACTTCTGCGAGTTCCTGGTGGAGGAGCTTTTCGGCTTCCAGGCAGGGAGTGGAGGTGGAGCGTCCCTGGCCGCCCGCATCCAGGCGCTCGACGCGCCGGAGTGGGAGAAGACAGCCCTGCATCTGTTGCGCGCTGCCGGCAACATGGCGTCGCATCACAATAAGGCGGCCAGTTCGCCGGACGGCAACGACATGGTCCTGGTGCTGCTCGCCGTGCATCAATGCCTGGGGCGTTGGCGCCGCCGCCGGGGAGGATCATCCCAGTAGCGTTGGCTGATCCTTGAACCGGTCGAAGTCGAGGCCGCTGCCGCGGTAACTCACGTCAGCCAGGAAGCGGGCATGCTCCTCCTCGGCCGCCGACGCGCGGTCGGCGCGGCGCGGGTAGGCTGGTCCGGCGTGCAGGGTGACGCGCCATCCGGTTCCGGCAGCCGCGAGGGAGGCTTCGGCGAGTGCTGCATCGGCGGCGTCGAAGACGCGCACCTGGGTGTCGGACGACAGATCGACGCCACCCAGGAACAGCACCTCGAGATCGCCGTCGCCGGACGCCTGGAGAAGACCGCGGCATTCATCGGCGCCGCGGGCGACCGGGACTCGCAGTCCGTCGCGCAGCCAGCCGTGTTTCGGGCCTTGCTGGAACGAGCGGTTCCGGTTCCGGGCGATGTTGAAGCGGCACAGGTGGAGGTCGCGCGCGGGCAGGTGACCGATCACTACCCGCAGCTCGGCGTGGGGGAAGCCGCTCTCCAGCTTGGATCGCAGAATGGGCGGCAGCGGGCGCGCCGAGAGATGGACGAACGACTCGAAGCCGCGCGTCACATCCACGCTGTGCGACGTGCTGCGAAAGTGCCCGGTGTCGTAGCCGATGGCGAGCAGTTCGCGCTTGCTGCTCAGGCGGCGGCAGCGCGCAATGGCCGGCAGGTAATGGATCGGCGTCGTGTGGTAGGCGACGGTCAGGCCGATGTCTACCACGAGCCCATCGCCGGTCGCATCGCTAATTTCATCCTCCATCGACGGGCTTGAACGAGGGAGCGGTGGCGGGGCGTCTATCCGTCCTGCACAGCGCGGCCTCCCGCCAATCCACAGGCGCCGGCCCGGTGATGGAAGGGCTTCGCCACCTTCGAAAGGGCTAAGGAATGTGGTAAGGGTTCGGCCCTCGTTCTGCAACTCCTGGATTCGTCATGATCGACGCCACCGCCCTCCTGAAGGACCTGAAGAAGCTCCTGCGCACGCTGGAGGCCGACATCCGCGGCCGGGTGGAGGGCTCGTCGCTGGAGGGGGAGCTCAGGGCGGAATGGCAGGCGGCGCGGGACGCCAAGCGGACGGCGCAGGCCTTCACGGCGTGGCTGGACGACGAGGTGACGCAGGCCGCCGTGCATTGGGTGCTGGGCTGCGTCTTCCTGCGCTTCGTGGAGGACAACGGGCTGGTGGACCGCCCCTGGCTGTCCGGCCCCGGCGAGCGGTTGGAACTGGTGCGCGACCGGCACGAGGCTTGGTTCCGCGCCAACCCCACGGGGGAGGAGCGCGACTTCCTGCTGGCGTGCTTCGCCGAGGCGGCGGAGCTGCCGGGCCTGGGCGCCCTGTTCGACCGGCGCCACAACCCGCTGTGGCGGCTGCCGGTGTCGGGCGACGGCGCCATCGCGCTCCGCGAGTTCTGGCAGCGCCGCGACCCGGACAGCGGCATTCTGGCGCATGACTTCACCGACCCGGACCTCGGCACCCGCTTCCTGGGCGATCTGTACCAGGACCTGTCGGAGGCGGCGCGCAAGCGCTACGCCCTGCTCCAGACGCCGGAGTTCGTGGAGGAGTTCATCCTCGACCGCACGCTCGACCCGGCCGTGCGGGAGTTCGGCTACCGCGAGGTGCGGCTGATCGACCCGACCTGCGGCTCCGGCCACTTCCTGCTGGGCGCCTTCCGCCGCCTATTTGATCTCTGGCTACGCAACGAACCGGGGCGCAACCCGCGCGACTGCGCGCAGAAGGCGTTGGACGCCGTGTGCGGCGTGGACATCAACCCCTTCGCCGCCGCCATCGCCCGCTTCCGCCTGCTGGTCGCGGCGCTGACCGCCTGCGGCATCACCACCCTGCGCGGCGCGCCGGACTTTAAGATCTCCGTGGCGGTGGGCGACAGCCTGCTGCACGGCAAGCGCTTCATGGACGTGCGCGGATGGCAGATGTCCTTTGAGCCGCAAGGCGGGCTGGCCCATGTGTCGTTCGAGGAGGACCGGGAGGCGCTGAACTTGATCCTGGGGCGTCAATACCACTCCGTCGTAGGGAATCCCCCGTATATCACGGTGAAGGACGCCGCTCTGAATCAAGCCTATCGTGAGCGGTATTTTGCATGTTCTGGGAAGTATTCTTTGGGGGTACCGTTCACCGAACGCTTTTATGATTTGTCTATAGCTGAGGCGGGTGGATCATCTGCGGGATTCATTGGCATGATAACGGCAAATTCGTTCATGAAGCGCGAGTTCGGTAAGAAGTTGATTGAAGCTTTTTTTCCGAAGGTTGACCTCACTCACGTTATCAACACAGACAGTGCGTACATCCCAGGGCATGGCACGCCAACAGTGATTATGTTTGGGAGAAACCGGCAACCTGTTGATGTCCTCGTGCGTGTAGCGATGGGGATTAAGGGCGAACCTGGGACGCCCCAGGATCCCAGCCGGGGGCTGGTGTGGACATCTATCACTCAGCAGATCGATCGACCGGGCAGTGAGGACACCTACTCGAGCATCGTCGATATGCCGCGCCGCGTCCTCTCCAAACATCCATGGAGTATGGGGGGCGGCGGTCTGACGGAGCTGAAGGAGATTGTTGAGAAGAATGCAACATGCGTTCTTGAGAATCGCATAAAGTCTGTCGGGGTAATGTGTGTCACGGGCGAAGATGATGCGTTTATTCGCCCTTCAATGAAAGCCTTGCTGCGGGAGGGATTAAGCGTTGACGCTCGAGCTGCTGTCGAGGGGGTTGATGTTAGAGATTGGAGTATATCGTCAGAATCAGCGATTTTGTTTCCATACGATAAGGAATTTCAGCCAGTTGGCGGCGCCGAAGTTCGGAGATTTTTGTGGAAATACAGGACGAATGTTGCAGAATACTTGTATTTTGGGAAGAAGCGCCCTGAACGCGGGATGGCACCGTTCGAGTACGGCATATTGGTCAAGCAAAATGCCAATTTATCCCCTTTGATTGCCTATGGCGAGGTGTCTACGAACAATCATTTTGTTTTTTCACAAGGCGGGAGCGTCTTCAAGCAGACCGCTCCTGTAATTAAGCTTTCGGCGAACGCGTCAGAGGAAGACCATATCGGACTGGTTGGGCTTTTGAACAGCTCTATCGCGTGTTTTTGGTTCAAGCAATCGTGCCATAATAAGGGTGCTACGGTCGACGATAAAGGAGCGAGGCAGCGCACCGATCCTTTTGAGGATTTCTACCAGCTGAACAGTACCCGCATTGCGCAATTTCCTCTTACAGAACCTCACCCGAGCTATCTCGCGGCTGAACTCGACAGTTCCGCCCGCGAGATGACTGGCTCACTCCCGAAGGTACTCCTCAATCTCGGCATCCCGACCCGCGCGGACCTCAACGTGGCAAAGGTGCGCGCGCTATCGATCCGCCGCCGCATGATCGCCTTGCAGGAGGAGCTGGATTGGCGCTGCTATAAGCTCTACGGCCTACTGGAGGAGGATGCGGAGCATCCGGAGCCGCCGGAGGTGGACCTGGGCGAGCGCGCGTTTGAGATCGTCATGGCCCGCAAGATGGCCGAGGGCGAACTGGAGAACGACGTGGTTCGACCGGCACGGCTCAACCCCGGTCACCGAGGTGCCGGCGCGCTGGCCCGCCGACTACCGCGCGCTGGTCGAGCGGCGCATCGCGCTGATCGAGGAGAACCGCTGGATCAACCTCGTCGAGCGGCCGGAGTACAAGCGGCGCTGGCAGTGGGACGACCAGGGCTTCGACGCCGGCTGGACCAAGCGCGAAAAGGCGGCGCTGAAGGAGTGGCTGCTCGACCGGCTGGAGGATGGGCGCTACTGGTCGGGCGAGCCGGCGCTGGTGCCCGTCTCCCGCCTCGCCGACATGGCGCGCCGGGACGCCGACTTCATGGCGGTGGCCGAACTCTACACCGGCCGCCCCGACTTCGATGTGCAGCCGCTGGTGGCGGAGCTGGTGGCGGCGGAGTCCGTCCCCTTCCTGCCCGTGCTGCGCTACACCGGGGACGGCCTGCGCAAGCGCCGCGAATGGGAGGCAACCTGGGATCTTCAGCGCCGCGAGGACGCCATCGACGCCCGCACCGAACTGCCCGAGGGCGACCCGAACCGCCTGACGCCCGACGAGGCCAAGGCGATGAAGGCGCGCGAGGTCGGCGACATCCCGGTGCCGCCCAAGTACAAGACCGGCGACTTCCAGAAGACCGACTACTGGCGCCTGCGCGGCGGGCTGGACGTGCCCAAGGAGCGCTTCGTCAGCTACCCCTTCGCCGAACGCGACGCCGACGGCAGCCTCGTGGTCGCCTGGGCCGGCTACGACCACCTGCAACAGGCCGCTGCGCTCGCCGCCCACTACCTCGCCATGAAGGAGAACGAGGGCTGGGGGGCGGAACGTCTGATCCCCCTGTTGGCGGGTGTGCAGGAGCTTGTGCCCTGGCTCGTGCAATGGCACAACGAATACAACCCTGACTTCGGTGTTGGGCTGGGAGACTACTACCGCAGCTTCGTGGCGGACGAAGCCCGTGAACTGGGCCTGACCCCCGACGACCTGCGCGCCTGGACCCCACCCGCCAAACCCGGCGCCCGCCGGGGCCGGAAGAAGGCTTCGTAATCGGGAGGGAGGAAGCCGCCTTGTCAGACGCATCCGCGCCGCGCTTTGAACGTCTGGAATCCGATCATCTCCAGACCGTTCTGGCGGCCTTCGGGAACGAGGACCTTGCTCCGATCGTGGACATCCTGGTCGGCGCTACGGCCGTGCTTCCTGGTCCGCGCCTCAAGGACACGCCAGCCTACAAGGAGCACGCCCCTGATCATCGCCGCTATCGGCGGGAGATCGAGGCGGATCTCCGCTCTTGGGGCAGCCACGAAATCATGGATGCGCGCCGCTCCAAGTCCTACCGCGACATCGTCGTCGACCTGTGCGGCCAGAAGAGCGTCAAGACCAAGAAGAGCATGTCGGTTTTCGACATGGAGCGGCTGCTTCTCAAGAAGGTACGCGGCGGAGCCCCTTCTGCGTCACCCATCAAGTCGGTCAAGGCGGCTGCGAAGGCCGCCGGTGGATTGGCCGCCGGCGGCTTGACGGCCGGCGGTGGCGTGGCAGGCCTGACCACATACGGTCGGACGGCCCTCCAGGTGGTCGCGCCGCGCGCTGCCGGCGCCATCGCCGCACCCTTGGCGGTGCTCGGGGTGGCCTGGACCGCTTGGGAGTTGCTGGGACCCGCCTATCGGGTGACCGGGCCTTGCGTGCTGGCGATAGCCGAGGCGCGCCTGCGCCTGTGGTGCGCAGCCGTGGCCGACAGTGCGGAGGGGTGAGAGATGCCGATCATCGAAGTTGCGTTGCACATCACGGAAGAGATCGCAGCAGGGCTGGCGAGCGGCGAGTACAAGCGGATCGGCGGCGTTATCTACAAGGCCGGGAGCGGCGAAACCGTCAAGTGGCTGCGTGACGTCGATGGAGCGCCACAGCAGGGCACCAGCTTGCTCCAGGGCATTCCCGGCATGGAGGCGATGATGGGCCTCCAGGTGCTCAACACGGGGATCATGGTCGCCGGCTTCGCCATGTTGTCGATGAAAATGGACGCCCTGTCGCGGCAGTGCGACGCGATTCTCGACCGTATGGAAAGCGTCGACCGGCACCTCCAATGGCTGCGCGACGCCGACATCGCCACAATTCAATCGAAGCTGCACGCCGCCCTGGAAGGGGCGCACACCGCCCATCGGCTCGGGCAATCCGTGCTTCCCTATGACACGGCCATCAACGAGGCCGCGCTGTTCTTCCGCCGCATGCTCGGCGACATGCTGAAGCGCGGCAGCGTCGTGCGCGATCAGGAGATGTTCTCGCTGCTCTTGACCCAGCACGCTGTCGCGGTGGTGGCTCGGGCGCGGAGCCAGTGGCTCCTCCTCGGGCCGGAGGACGGACTCCGCGCGCTCGACCAGGGGCGTCAGGCGCACGCCGATCTTGTCGCCTCGTTCCAGCGTTCCCTGCGTGATCCGGAAGCAGGCGTCTCGATGCTGCTCGACCTGAACGCCGAACAGCGGGACGCCTTGAAGACCATCGCCGCATTGTTCGGGTACGTGACGCAACGGTTGGCAGACAGGCGTGAGGAACTTGCCGGGTGGGCGGCAATGGGGCTGGAGGCCCCGGCCGCCCCGGAGATCCTGCGTCAGTTGGAGAGCCATCCAACGGCCTGCCTTGTCATCACGCTTGATGCGGAAGCCGCAAAGGTTCCCTTGGGTCGGGAATCCGTTTGATCTACCCGGCCGGTGCGTGACACCGGCCGGACAACACCCTTATGTTCTCCCCGAACGATTGATTGAAGCAGAGCGGCGCATGACGACGGAGACCCGGACCCTCATCAGGGACCTGATCCACATCCCGGAGCGGGTGCACCAGGGCGACTTCGTGCTGAAGCTGGCCGACGGGCTGGAGCACGCGAAGGCCACGGTGCGCGACTACGTCGTCACGCCGCAGCTCAAGACCTGCTTCGACGACGCGCTGGGCTTCATCGAGGGCGCGGTGACCGGGCGCACCAGCAAGGCGGCCTACCTGCACGGCTCCTTCGGTTCCGGTAAGAGCCACTTCATGGCCGTGCTCAACCTGTTGCTGGCCGGGAACCTGGAGGCGCGCTCCATCCCCGAGCTGGCCGAGGTGGTGGTCCGCCACGATGGCTGGGTCCAGGGCAAGACGTTCCTGATGGTCCCCTACCACATGATCGGGGCCCACGATCTGGAGTCGGCCATCCTCGGCCAATATGCCGAGCATGTGCGGCGCCTGCATCCGGACGCGCCGCTGCCCGGCTTCTACCTGTCGGAGTCGCTGTTCGACGATGCCCAGCGGCAGCGGGAGCGTATGGGGGACGAGGCGTTCTTCGCCGGGCTGAACGAGGGCAAGGCGGCGGACGGGGGCGGCGACGGCTGGGGCACGATCGACTCCGGGCTATGGGACGCCGCCGGGTTCGAGGCCGCGATGCTGGAGCCGCCGACCGGCGAGGACCGGCAGCGCCTGATCGGTGATCTGGTGCGGGTCTATTTCGGCTCCTACGCCCATGTTGTCGCCAACAAAGGGCAGGCGTTCGTGGCGCTGGACGAGGGGCTGGCGATCATGAGCCGGCACGCCCAGTCGCTGGGCTACGACGCGGTGATCCTGTTCCTGGACGAGCTGATCCTGTGGCTCGCCACCCACGCCGCCAACGTCGACTTCGTATCCCGCGAGGGGTCGAAGCTGTCGAAGCTGGTGGAGGCGCTGCATGCCCGGCCGATCCCTCTGGTCAGCTTCATCGCGCGCCAGCGCGACCTGCGCGAGCTGGTGGGCCAGAACCTCGCCGGCGCGCTCCAGCTCCAGTTCGCCGATGTGCTGAAGCACTGGGAGGCCCGCTTCCACCGCATCACGCTTGAGGACCGCAACCTTCCGGTCATCGCGCAGAAGCGCATCCTGCGCCCGCTGTCTAGTACGGCCGAGGTCACGCTCGGCAACGCCTTCGAGGAGTTCCTGAAGGTCCGGCGCGAGGTGCTGGACACGCTGCTGGGCTCCACCGGCGAGGAGGCGATGTTCCGGCAGGTTTACCCTTTCAGCCCGGCTCTGGTGCAGGCGCTGATCGCGGTTTCGTCGGTGTTGCAGCGCGAGCGCACGGCGCTGAAGCTGATGCTTCAGCTTCTGGTCGATCGGCGCGATGAGCTGGCGCTGGGCCAGATCATTCCGGTTGGTGACCTGTTCGACGTGATCGCCGAGGGCGATGAGCCGTTCTCGGACGCGATGAAGTTCCACTTCGAGAACGCCAAGAAGCTCTACCGCACCAAGCTCCTGCCGCTGCTCGAACGGCAGCATGGGATCATCTGGAACGACGTCGTCGAGGGCGCGGCCGATCCCGCCAAGGCGTTGGCGCTCCGCAACGATGCGCGGCTGATGAAGACGCTGCTGCTGGCCGCCCTGGTGCCGGAGGTGGAGGCGCTGAAGGCGCTGACGGCGCCGCGTCTGGCGGCGCTGAACCATGGCAGCGTGCGTTCGCCGATCCAAGGCCGCGAGAACGCCATGGTGCTGACCAAGCTGCGTGCCTGGGCCGGCGAGATCGGCGAGATCAAAATCACCGAGGACACGAACCCCGTCATCTCGATCCAGATCACCGGTGTCGACACCGATCCCATCCTGGCCAACGTCGCCGGCGAAGACAATCCGGGCAACCGGCGCCGGCTGGTCCGCTCCATGCTGTTCGAGATGCTGGGGCTGCCGCCGGACAGCGACGGGCTATTCCTGGAATACGCGCTCACCTGGCGGGGTACGCGCCGGCAGGTCAACATCGTGTATGACAACGTGCGCGAGATGAGCGACGAGCGGCTGCGGAACCAGGACGGGGCGTGGTCGGTCATCTTCGACTTCCCCTTCGACGAGCCGAACCGCTGGCCGGCCGACGATATCGCGCGCTTGCAGGAGTTCAAGGGGCGCACCGACGGACGGTCCGACACCATCGTCTGGCTGCCGTCCTTCCTCAGCCAGAAGGCGATGCGCGACCTCGGCACGCTGGTCAAGCTGAACTACCTGCTGACGGGTGAGCGCTTCGCCGATCACGCCCGGCATCTGTCGGCGGTGGACCGTGATCAGGCGCGCGCGCTTCTCACCAATCAGCGCAGCATTCTTCAGCAGCGCATGCGCGCCTGCCTGGAGGTCGCCTACGGCATCGCGAGCGAGCCTGCCGATGCGATCGGCGCCGCGCTCGACGGGTCCCAGCACCTGCATTCGCTGAACGGCTTCAAGCCGGCGCTGCCGGTCGGTGCCACCTTCAAGGCGGCCTTCGACAAGCTCCTCGACCAGCTCTTCGGATACCTCTACCCGGCACACCCCGCCTTCGATGTCGAGGTCAAGACGGCGGTGCTGCGCAAGGTGCAGCCGGAAATCCAACGCGCCTCGGCCGAGCCCGACGGGCGCGTGTTCATCGCCGACAAGGCGGTACGCCAGCTCGTCCGTTCCATCGCCAATCCGTTGAAGCTCGGCGAGATGGGGGAGACGCACTTCGTCCTCGCTCACCACTGGCGCACGCACTTCGCCCAGAAGCATGCCCAGCAGGGCGGCCCGATGACGGTGAAGGCGCTGCGCGGCTGGATGGACGAACCGCAGCGCATGGGCGTGCCACGCGACGTTCAAAATCTCGTCATCCTCACCTATGCAGACCAGACCAACCGCAGCTTCTTCAAGGGCTCGGCGCTGATTAGGCCAAACTTGGACGGGCTCGATGACGATCTGGAGCTTCGCGAGCAGGTGTTGCCGTCCGAGGATGAGTGGCGCGAGGCGGTGCGTCGCGTCGGTCTTCTGTTCGGTCTGACGCCGCCCGAGCTGCGCAACGCCGCGAATGTGGCGAAGCTGGTTGCCCAGGTGGTGGAGCGCACGTCCGATCTGCGCCCGAAGCTCGATGCCTTGGTCCGGGAACTCGAGCAGAAGCTCACCGCGTTCGGGATCGACAGCGCCGCCGACCGGCTGACCACCGCGCGCTCCGCGCAGGCCATGCTGACCGCCGTCGCGGCGGCCACGCAGGACCGCGTCGTGCAGGCGTTCGCGGGGGCGGCGCTGAGGACCTCGGACACTGCGGTCTGCAAGGCCATGGCCATGGCCGCGGAGACCAATCTGGCGCTGCGCGATGCGACTTGGAAGGTCTTCGAGACTCTGCGTCATCTGGCGGACCACCGCGAGACTGCTGCTCGTACGATCCTGGCCCGCGTCGGCGACATTCTGTCGGCGGACGAACACGTCATCGCGCTGAAGCCGGCGCTCGACGAGCAGCATGGCAAGGCGTTGAGGCTGCTGACCGACGTGGCGCCGCCTCCGCCACCACTCCCTCCTGAGCCTCCGGTTCAGCCGCCGGCTGAACCGCCTGTTGAGCCCCCGGTCGAGCCCGACGACGTGGTCATCACGATCGAGGACCGACGCAATCTGTCCGCTGACGAGGCCGCCGCCGTGCTCGAAGGGCTCAAGCGGACGGTCTCCGATCACCCGGACTACCGACTCAATCTCTCCTGGAAGATCGTCCGGAAGGGCAAGCGCGCGTGACGTTCCTGGCACCGACAACGGCGCAGATCCGGGCGCAGGTCGAGGCAATCGTGAAGCACGACGCGCAGGTTCGGGCGCTCGGCATCCGCTCGCCCGCCCGCCATGCTTGGCCGGAGCGGCTGGAGTGCGCTGGCCGGGCCTTCGACCTCGTGTGGTGCGAATCCTCGTTGGCCGCCCGCCAAGCGTTGGCCGGGCAGGATGGCGATGCCGGGCTGGTGCTGCTGACCAACCTGACGCCCGACGTCCTTGGCGATGATGTCGTCGCGCGGCTCGCCAAGGCGCGGCTGTTGACCGTGGAGGCGTGGGAGATGGTGCGCGAGGCCTTCCAGGCCCGCAATATCGATCCCCGCATCGCCGGCAAGCCTTGGCTGGCCGAGCTTCTCCTGGAGCACGCCCACCGCGGACCCTATCCGCCGGTTCCCGGCGGCCTGCTCGATGCGGACAGCGCGTGGGCCAACTTGCTCGATCGGACGCTGGGCCTGCCCGTCGCCCGGCCGGACGCCGACACGCTGCTGCGCTGGTGCATCGGCGACGGCGCGCTGGCGCGCTTCACGGCCCTACCGCCGGTGGCCCGCAACGGCGTCGCGGCATGGCTGTCCGAGGCGGCCGGCCCGGTCGGCGGCCTGATCACGGCCTGTGTCGAGACGGGGGTCGGGGCCGACGCTCTCCCGCTGGGACTGGTGGCCGGCGTCGTCTTCGGCGATGGCTGGACCGGCACCGAGCTGACGGCCGCCGCGGTCCGCCTGGAGCCCTTCGTTGGCGGGCGCCGCATCGCCGCCGAACACGGGCGTGGCTGGGCCGCAGCCGCAGCCCGCGCTCTGCGGTCCCTGGACGAGCCGACACGGCGCCGACTGCTGGAGCGGGCCGATACCCTGCTGGAACAGATCCACGCCGCCACCTTTGCTGCGTCGAGTGCGGTGCTGCTGGCGGGCTTCGAAGCCCGGCTGGCCGTCTTCGCCGAGGCTCTGGCCGATGCGTTGGGTACCGCTGGGCCAGCCGCCGCGCTTGCAGCCCTCGAGGCCGCCGCTGACCGGATAATGGCGCACGACCAGGCGTCGTTCCAGAAGGGTCGAGCGGAGCGGGTGACCATGGCCCTGCGGCTCGTGCGCTGGCTGGCGACACCGGAGACGGAGAGTGGGTCCTTCACCGACGCTGTCGCCGCCTATACCCGCGAGGGGGCCTTCGTCGACCAGGCCCGGCTGACGCTGGCCGGTGGCGACGAGATGGCCGCCCTGTCATCCGCGTACGCCACGCTGGCCGCGGCGGTGCGCGAGCGGCGGGAACTGCAGAATCAGCGATTTGCCGGTCTGCTGCGCACATGGAACGCGGCCCCCGCGGCCGAATGGCCGATGGTGCCGGTGGAACGGGTTCTTGACGAGGTGCTGGCGCCGCTCGCCGCTTCGGTCCCGGTGCTTCTGCTGGTCATGGACGGCCTGAGCCATGCCGTTTACCGGGAACTGCTGCCCGACCTCCTGGCCTCGGGATGGGGCGAATTGCTGCCCGACGGACGGGTGGGGCCGGCAACGGCGATCTCGATGCTGCCGACGGTGACCGTGGTGTCGCGCGCCAGCCTGCTGTGTGGGCGGCCCCTGCACGGGCCCCAGACGACCGAGAAGACTGGGTTCGCCCAGCACCCGGCGCTGCGCGCCATCGGCAAGGCGGGACACCCGCCGGTTCTGTTCCACAAGGGCGAGCTCAGCGAGGGCGGAGCGCTGGCGCCGGCCATCCGCGAGGCTGTGGGTACGCCGGTGCGGCGGGTCATCGGGATCGTTCATAACGCCATCGACGACCATCTCGATGGTCCCGAGCAGGTGCGCCAGCGTTGGAGCCTCGACGACCTTCATCTCCTGCGTCCGATCCTCCACGAGGCGCGCAACGCCGGGCGGGTGGTGGTGGTCACGGCCGACCACGGCCATCTGATCGAGGCCGGGACCCGCCATGCCGGGGATGGGGAGGGGGACCGCTGGCGCCGAGCCGATGGCCGTACTGATCCTGGCGAACTGGCCTTCGCCAAGGGACGGGTTGTGACCCCGGCGGACGAGTCCATCGCCGTTCTGCCGTGGAGCGAGGGTATCCGCTACGCCATGCGCAAGAACGGCTACCACGGTGGCGCCTCGCCCCAGGAGGTGCTGGTGCCGCTGGCCGTCCTGTCGTCCGGGATTGTCCCGGAGGGATGGGCGCTGGCGCCCCCAGTCCAGCCGGAATGGTGGGAGGCGCTGCCGCCCCCGGTCGCCGCAGAGCCTCCGCCGCGTCCTGCGCCAATGGTGCGCAAACGCCCGAGTGCACAACCTACGCTGTTCGACGCGCCGGAAATCGCGCCGGTCTCCGCAGCGGCGGCCTCGGACTGGATCGGCCGGGTGCTGGCATCGCCGGTCTATGCGGCGCAGAAGCAGCTTGCCGGGCGCGGTGCCCCGAAGGACGAGGATGTCCGCAGCGTTCTGGAGGCCTTGAGCCAGAGAGGCGGCAAACTGAGCCGCACCGCGCTCGCCCAGAGGCTCGGCGTCGCGCAGGTCCGGGTGGGTTCGCTCGTCATGGCGGTGCGGAGGGTGCTCAACGTCGATCAGGTGCAAGTGCTGGATGTCGAGGAGGCTTCCGGCACGGTGGTACTGAACCGCGCTCTGCTCGACACCCAGTTCGAGCTGAAGGGGTAATGAGGACGCAATGCTGAGCCCGCACAGACGATCGGAGATCATCGATGCGCTGCGGCGCGGAACCGTGCCCCGCTCCGGCCTCGACGTCCTCGCGGTGGGGATTGAGCGCTTCGCTCCTGCCCTTGATGAAGAGCTGGGGGTAGTGGCTGCCGGCCGCGGCGGCTTCAAGGCGGTACGGGGGGAGTACGGAAGCGGCAAGACCTTCTTCGGCCGCTGGCTGCAGGAACGCGCGCGCAGCCGCGGTTTCGCCACCAGCGAGGTGCAGGTCTCCGAGACCGAGACCCCGCTGCACCGGATGGAGACTGTGTACCGGCGACTGACCGAGCGTCTGGCCACCCAGGATGCCAGCGAAGGTGCGCTGCGGAATGTGGTCGATGGCTGGTTCTACACGCTGGAGGAGGACGTCCTGGCCGAAGGAGGCGTCGATCCCAACGACGCCGAGTCCCTGGTGGCGCGAACCGACGAGCTTCTCGAGACGCGCTTGGCCGCGGTAACACGGCAGGCTCCGGCCTTCTCCGCGGTGTTGCGCGCCTATCGCCGGGCGCTGGTGCAGGAGGATCAGGGGCAGGCCGACGGCCTGCTCGGCTGGCTCGGCGGGCAGCCCAATGTGGCGGCCTCCGTGAAGCGGGCGGCCGGCATCAAGGGGGAGATCGACCATTTCGGCGCCACCAACTTCCTGGCCGGGTTGCTGACGATTCTGCGCGATTCTGGCTACGCCGGCCTGCTGCTCGTGATCGATGAGGTGGAGACGCTTCAGCGCATGCGCGCGGATACCCGGGAGAAGGGGCTGAACGCGCTCCGCCAGCTGGTGGACGAAATCGACGCTGGCCGCTTCCCTGGCCTGTTCGTGGTGACGACCGGCACACCCGCGTTCTTCGACGGGCCGCAGGGTGTGCAGCGCCTGCCTCCCCTGGCGCAGCGCCTTCACGTAGACTTCGCCACCGATGCGCGCTTCGACAACCCGCGTGCGGTGCAGGTTCGGCTGCCCGGCTTCGACCTCGATCTGCTGGCCCGGCTCGGCACCAAGGTGCGCGATATCTACGCGGATGGCACGGCGGACGAAGAGCGGATGCGCCGGATCGCCGATGACGGCTACGTCGCCGACCTCGCGCGGGCGGTCACTGGGCAACTCGGCGGCCGGGTCGGCATTGCGCCGCGCCTGTTCCTGAAGAAGCTGGTCGCCGACGTGCTGGACCGCATCGACCAATTCGGCGACTTCGACCCGCGGCGGCACTACGCGCTGACCGTCGCTCCCGCGGAGATGACGGCGGCGGAACGGGCCGGTGCGGCGGCGTCCTCGGTCGATGAGGTCGAGCTGGACCTGTGAGCCCCTTCGATCGCCTGCACCCCGCGCTCCAGCATCACATCGTCAATTCGCTCGGCTGGGCGACCCTTCGGCCGACCCAACTCGCCGCCATCGGCCCCGTTCTGGACGGCCGGCACGCCCTGCTGCTGGCTCCCACGGCCGGGGGCAAGACGGAAGCCGCCGCTTTCCCCGTGCTGTCGCGGATGCTGAGCGAGCGCTGGGACGGCCTGTCGGTTCTCTACGTCTGTCCGCTGCGCGCGCTGCTCAACAACCTGGAACCGCGGCTTCGGCACTACGCCGAATTGGTGGGACGGACGGTCGGCCTGTGGCACGGCGACGTTGCGGCGGGGGAGCGACGTCGCATGCTCCGCCACCCGCCCGACATCCTGCTGACCACGCCCGAGTCCCTGGAAGCCATGCTGATCTCGCGGCGCGTGGACCATCGCGTGCTGTTCGCCGGGCTTCGGGCGCTGGTAGTCGACGAGTTGCACGCCTTCGCCGGGGACGACCGCGGCTGGCACCTGCTGACCGTGGCCGAACGGCTAGGGCGAATCGCCGGCCGCCCGATCCAGCGCATCGGGCTGTCGGCCACCGTGGGAAACCCCGACGCTCTCCTGGCGTGGCTGACCCGCGGCGATGGCGGGACCGTCGTCGGACAGCCCGCCCCTCCGGCCGGAGGCGACGTGATGCTCGACCATGTCGGGTCGTTGGAGAACGCGGCGACGGTGCTGTCGCGGGTGCATCGTGGGGAGAAGCGGCTCGTCTTCTGTGACAGCCGCGGCAAGGTCGAGCGTCTGGGCGCCCTGTTGCGGACCATGGGAGTGCGGACCTTCGTCTCGCACAGCTCGCTCGGCATCGACGAGCGCCGCCGCTCGGAGGAGGCGTTCGCGACCGGCGAGGACTGCGTCATCGTCGCGACCAGCACCCTCGAACTCGGGATCGATGTCGGCGACCTGGACCGGGTGATCCAGATCGACGCGCCGTCCACGGTGTCGTCGTTCCTTCAACGCATGGGGCGGACTGGACGCCGCACCGGTTCCTCGCGCAACTGCCTGTTCCTCGCGACGTCGGAGAGCTCGTTTTTGCAGGCGGCCGGCATCGTGCGGCTGTGGGGCGAGGGCTGGGTGGAGCCGGTGGTGCCGCCACCGGACCCGGTTCACCTCTTCGCCCAGCAGGTGATGGCCTTGATCCTTCAGGAACGCGGGCTGGAGACGGGCGGCTGGCGCGATTGGGTCGGGCGAGTGTTCCAGGATCTGGACACCCGGCGCGCGGACGCCGCCATTGCCCACATGCTGGACACGGGAATCCTCGCCGAGGATGGCGGCATCCTCGGCATGGGGCCGCGCGGCGAGAGCGAGATCGGGCGCCGAAACTTCATGGACCTGATGGCAGCTTTCACCACGCCGCTCCTGCTGTCGGTGCGCTACGGCAACTCCGAGATCGGGCAGATCGACCCCACTAGCCTCCAGCAGGGGGAGGGAGTCGCCACGACGCTGCTGCTCGCCGGCCGGAACTGGCGCGTCATCGACCTCGACTGGACGCGGCGCTTCGTGGCGGTGGAGCCGTCCGGCGAGATCGGGCGATCACGCTGGTCGGGCGGGGCGCGCAGCCTTGGCAGCGCGCTCTGCCGGGCGATGGAGCAGGTCCTCGTTTCGGGAATCGTTCCGGCAAGGCTTTCCAAGCGCGGTGAGGCTTGTCTGGCGGGGCTCGTCGAAGGATACGCATTCGTCGACGGGACATCGCTGCCGATCGTGTCCGATGGACGCGGACGCCTGCGGTGGTGGACCTTTGGTGGAGGGCGCGCCAACGCGATGCTCGTCTCGGCCCTTGCTGCAGCCGGCGTCGCCAGCCGGGGGCATGACGATCTTACCGTCCAGACCGATGAGTGTGACGGGCTAGTGATCAAAGCTGCGCTGGCCTCCATCGATCCATTGCACAGCGCGATCAACGCACCGTCCGATCTTGTCCGTGAACTCAAGTTTTCGCAGTGCTTGCCGCCGGACATGGCCATGGCGGTTCTGTCGGCACGCCTTGCCGACCAGTCTGGCCTTGCCGAGGTGATCGCGCGTCCCGTTCGTCTTGTGAGGGATGTGACAAGCTGAGCCACAGCGAACTGAGCTGTGCGACGCTGATGCCTGGATGGGCCTCGCTGACACAATGCCTCTGATGTGTAACGGATTGAGACGGTGGACGGCGGCACGCAAGCGGCACGCAACCCCACTCAACGGCGCGGAAACGCTTGCAGCCATTTTGATCCCTACATAAGGAAACGCTAGCGTTTGCGCCGCTGTCCGGTATCCTTGGCGCCGCTCATAACGGTGTTGTCGTCGGTTCGAATCCGGCCAGGCCCACCAAGCTTTTAAGGATTTCGGCAGTTCGTCGGAGCCCTTGCCGTTGTCCGGCACGCAGATGCCGAACTCCGTGCTCCGACACGGTGGCCGTGTAGCCATCAGTTCCTGCCAAGTGACGACGCGCAGGGTGCCACCCGACACGCCCGTCTCCCCTCGCTGCAACACTTCCCATCGACGTGAGAACTCCCCGAATGTGTGGCGGCCTCGGCCAAAGCCGCGCAGGATCGGCTCGTGCTCAACCGGCCGGTTGTGATTTCTTATCCAGGTCCAGGCAATCGGAGGCGCTTCGAGAAATTGACTTCTCAAGATTGCAGATGTAGGAACTCATTCGCAATCGATGATGTTGAAGAGGGTGTGATGGCCGTCGTTCAGGGAACCGAAGGGTCGGATACTCTGCAAGCGGGTGCCAGCGGCGACACGCTGATGGGGGGCGGTGGAATGGACCTGCTGGTCGGCGATCTGGGGGCCGACCTGCTGATCGGCGGCGCGGGCGCGGACAGCCTGACCGGCGGTGCCGGCAACGACACCTTCCAATACGCCAACGCGAGCGATCTCTCCGGCGACGTGATTTTCGACTTCGCGTCTGGCGATCGTCTGGACCTGTCGGCGCTTCATGCCCGCTACATCGGCAATACCTTGTTTTTTTCCGGCGGCGGCGAAGCGCAGGTTGCTTCGATCACCAGTGGTGGGAACACCTATCTGTACGTCGACGGCAACGGCGACGGGATGGTCGACGCGACCGCGATGATCGTCGGCCAGCATGCGCTGGTGGAGGAAGCGCCGCATTCGGGCATCTTCCTGACGCGGAGCCAGCGCTTGGCCGGTACGGACGGTAACGATCGGCTGCTCGGCGGCTACGCGACCGACACGCTCGACGGTGGTGCCGGCGATGACACGCTTGTGGGCGGCTGGGCACCCGATGTTCTTCAGGGCGGGCTGGGCGCCGACCTGCTGATCGGCGGCGCCGGGATGGACAGCCTGAGCGGTGGCCTCGGCAACGACACCTTCCTCTACACGAGCGTCGGGGACATTGCCGGCGACTTGATCACCGATTTCACGGTGGGCGACCGTCTCGACCTGTCGGCCCTGCATGCGACCTACGTCGGCAACAGCGCAACGGTGGCGAACGGGCAGGCGCAGATCCGAACCTACACGGCGGGTAACCTTACGGTCCTTGCCGTCGACGCCAACGGCGATGGTTGGATCGACGCCACGCTCTCCCTGAGCAACCAGCCGGGCCTTGTGGAGGAGACGACCGGTTCGGGAATCTTCATCACCCAGTCCCTCTCACTGAGTGGCGGCAACGGCGACGACAGCCTGACCGGCGATGTCGGCAGCGATTATCTCAACGGTGAAGACGGGAACGACACGCTGGTCGGCGGGCTCGGCAACGATTACCTCAACGGCGGGCTGGGCGCCGATCTGCTGATCGGCGGTGCCGGGATGGACAGCCTGTCCGGCGGCAACGGCAACGACACGCTCGATGGCGGCGCCGGCAAGGATTACCTCAACGGCGGCAGCGGCGACGACACCTTCCGTTACAGCGCGGCCACCGACATTGCCGGCGATTCAATCGCGGACCTGACCCACGGCGATCGCCTCGACCTGTCGGGACTGGGTGCCCGCTTCATCGGGACCGGCAATTTTTCCGGCACGGGTTCGGCGGAGATCCGGTACGTGGGCGGTGGATACGTCACGACGGTCTTGGTCGACTCCAACGGCGATGGCGTCGCGGACGCGTCGCTGACCATCTCCGGAGATCACGCCCTGACGGAGGAGGTGACCGGAAACGGCGTGCTGCTGACGCCGAACCGCCAGATCAACGGGACCTCGGGGGACGACAGCCTGACCGGCTACGTCGGCAACGATTCCATCGACGGTGGAGACGGGAACGACACGCTGGTCGGCGGGCTCGGCAACGATTACATCAACGGTGGACTGGGCGCCGACCTGCTGATCGGCGGCGCCGGGATGGACAGCCTGTCCGGCGGCAACGGTGACGATACGCTCGACGGCGGGGCCGGCAACGATTACCTCAACGGCGGCAGCGGCAACGACACTTTCCGTTACAGCGGCGCGGGCGACGTCACGGGCGATCGCATCGGCGATTTCAGCTACGGGGACCGTCTCGACCTGTCGGCCCTGAACGCCCAATTCATCGGGACGGGCAGCTTCACTGCCGGCGGAACGGCCCAGATCCGTTACACGCCCGCGTCCAACTACAATTGGACGACGACGGTCAGCGTCGATGTGAACGGGGACGGCACGACCGACGCGAGCCTGACGCTGTTCGGCAACATCACGTCCCTGGTCGAGGAATCGGCCGGTTCCGGCGTGCTCATCGCCCTGGACCGCAGCCAAACGGGGACGTCGGGAGCCGACAGCCTCGTCGGCAACGTTGCCGTCGACACGATCTACGGCCTGGATGGCGACGATACGCTCGACGGTGGGGCCGGCAACGACAGCCTGCTCGGCGGCAACGGCAACGACAGCCTGATCGGCGGGACCGGCAACGACACGCTGTTCGGTGATCTGGGCGACGACACGCTGATTGGTGGGGCTGGCAACGACAGCCTGTTCGGCGGAAACGGATCGGACAGCTTCGTCTTCGGAAGCGTGACCGACCTTGCCGGCGATACCATCTTCGACCTGAACCACACCGACCGCATCGACCTGTCGGCTCTCGGCGCCACCTTCCTCGGCACCTTCACGAACTCCTACGTGGCGTCCAACACCGGCCATGCGCAGATGTGGGCGGTCCAGTTTCTAGGAACGACCTCCCTCTACGTCGATGCGAACGGCGACGGCCTGTCGGATGGGGTGCTCACCCTGACCGGAGGGCCGGTCTTGGCGGAAACGGCCGCCGGCTCCGGCATCCTGGTCACGCAGACCCGGAATCTCACGGGAACGCCCGGCAACGACACGCTGACGGGCGATGTCGCGAACGATTCGCTGAGCGGTTCGTCGGGTGACGATGTGCTGATCGGCAATGCCGGCAACGACACGCTCGATGGAGGTGCCGGCAACGACACGCTCATCGGCGGTGCGGGCAACGACATCCTCTACGGCTCGTCCGGCGACGACGTCTACCTTTACACCAGCGCCGCCGACGCGTTTGGCGACTACATATCCGACAGCTTTGGGAGCGACCGTCTCGATTTCTCGGCTCTCGGGGCCACCTTCGTCGGTTCCGCCGCGTTCAGCGCGACCGGCAACGCCCAGTTCCGCGCCTATTACTCCGGTTACAGCTTCACCATCGCGTTCGACACGAATGGTGACGGCCTCACGGATGGGGCAATGTCGGCCTTCCTGCCCTACCCATCGGATACGCTGGTGGAAACCTCGGCGGGGTCGGGCGTTCTGATCCGCTCCTCGTTGCTGCCGGCTGTGGGGGGGCTTGTGGGAACGATCGGCAACGACACGCTGAACGGAACCGCTGGCAACGACACCATCGTCGGATTGGATGGCAACGATTTCCTGCTGGGCGGCACCGGCAACGACCGGCTGGATGGCGGGTCTGGCAACGACACGTTGGCTGGCGGGTCTGGCAACGACACGCTGGTTGGCGGAGCCGGCACGGATGTTGCGGTGTTCACCGGCATTTCCAGCAACTATTCGGTCCGGGGCGCGCCCGGCGGCGCGATCATCGTGACCGACCTGTCCGGGACCGAAGGCTCCGATCTGCTGAGCGGCGTGGAGATCCTGCGCTTTGCCGACGGCGACTTCGCGACGCCGAGTTCGGCCATTCGGCTGGACGTGGACGGCAACGGCAATGCCGACCTGATCTGGCAGGACGGCCAGGGCAGCCTGACGCTGTGGTCGATGAACGGTTCCGCAGTGACGGAGAAAGTCATCGGCAGCACCGGTTCGGCGGACTGGCAGCCGGCCGGCTTCGCCGACTTCAGCGGCGACGCCAAGGCCGATGTGCTGTGGCGTTCGGCCTCCAGCGGCATCATGTCGCTGTGGACGATGGATGGACAGGGCGGGGTGTCCGCGGTCAACGCGGTGGGCGACCCCGGCTCGACCGACTGGCAGATTGCGGCGACGCAGGACTTCAGCGGCGACGGCCAGACCGACATCCTGTGGCGCTCCGCCTCCAGCGGCATCATGTCGCTGTGGACGATGAACGGGCAGGGCGGGGTGTCCGCAGTGACGCCGGTGGGCGATCCCGGCTCGACCGACTGGCAGGTCGCGGCGGTGCAGGACTTCAGCGGCGACGGACAAGCCGACATCCTGTGGCGCTCGGCCTCGGCGGGCAACATGTCGCTGTGGACGATGAACGGCACCCAGGTGTCCCAGGTCAGCGTGGTCGGCGACCCCGGCTCGTTGGACTGGGTCATCGCGGGGACCGCCGACCTCACCGGCGACGGCCAGACCGACATCCTGTGGCGCTCCGCCTCCACGGGCAAGATGTCGCTGTGGGAGATGCACGGCACCAGCGTGTTCAAGGTGCAGCCGGTGGGCGACCCCGGTTCCACCGACTGGCGGGTCGCCAAGCTCGACGACTTCAGCGGTGATGGGCAGACCGATATCCTGTGGCGCTCCCAGAGCACCGGCGCCCTGTCGCTGTGGACCATGAACGGCACCAACGTGCAGTCGGCCCAGATGGTCTCGACCGCACCGAAGAGCGATTGGGCGCTGTTGTAGGACCCCGGCCTCCTGACGGAAGGAGGGATTCCGGACGACGACGCTGCTAGGATCAGGCTGCGGACGGTGAGCGGTGTCTCGCCGTCCGCGGTGCGGCAGCGGCGGCGTCCGGACCGACATAAGGCCACGGGACATCGGAATGGCGTTCGAGTTGAACTGGGATGGGCACGCGACCCTGTCCGCGTCCTGCCCCGCCTGCGGGCATGCCGGCTCCATGGACCGTGTGGTGACCGCCATTGGTCCGGCACTGCCGCCGGATGGCTTTCCCGTGCATGCCTGCGCTGCTTGCGGATCGCTGGTCTGCCCGACGCTTCTCGACGGACAGCCGGCGCCATCCGCGCCGTCTCCGGCGGAGATGACGCCATCCGATTTGGCGCCAGTCGAGGACGCGGCGGTGCTGGGCTGCGACGAACTGGCCGTTGCGTTCTACCTTGAACAGGGGGCGGGACTGCTGTCCATGGCCGGCCAGCTGGGCGGCGTGGAGCCACGGCGGGTGCGCCGCTTTCTGGACGTCGGGTGCGGCTTCGGCTTCTCGCTGGACATCGCCCGGACGATGTTCGGGTGGGAGGTCCAGGGCGTCGATCCTGGTCCGTTGGCCCGGACCGGAGCCGCGACGCTCGGCCTCCCGATCTCGCACAAACTGCTTCCCCCGGTTCCGGCCGCCGGGGAAGAGCCGTTCGACCTTGTTTTCGCGAGCGAGGTGATCGAGCACGTCTGCGACCCGCAAGAGCTGGCGGCGTCCCTGCGGGCGCGGCTGGCTCCGGGCGGAGCGTTCCTGCTGTCGACGCCCAACGCTGCGGCGGTGAGCCGGCACACCTCGCTGGCCGTGTTGGTTCCGGCCTTGAGCATCGGGCACCACGTCACACTGTTCTCGCGCGCCGGGCTGGAATCCCTGCTTCGCCGGGTTGGCTTTACGGCCTTCTCGGTGGTGGAGACGCCAGCGACGCTGTTCGCCGTGGCCGGTCCGGACGCCGCCGCCTTGCCCGATCCGCTGCAGCCGCGGGGGCACGCGCTGTACGACGCCTATCTGGCGCGCCGTGCCGGTGATTTCGCGGCCAGCCACCCGCTGGGGCTCGGCCTGCGCCAGAGGATTCTGCGCCGTGCCACCCAGACCGGGGCCATCGCCGCGGCGCTGCCCGTCGGCAGGGAGGTCGCGGACGCGGTGTGCGCCGGCTGGGGAATTGATCTGGCCAACCCGGACGCGATCCTGGCCGATCCGCCGCCGGATGCCACGCCGGACGCCTACCATGACACGGCGCCCTTCTGCCTTCCCGGCCTGCTGCTGTGGCAGGGGATCCTGGCTTGGCGGCGGGAGGACGATCCGGCGCGGGCCGGGCGCCTGTTCGAAGCGGCCGCGCTTGTCGCCGACCGAGCCCGCGCGGCGTTGCGCCGCATCGGTGCCGATGATGGCGATACGGCGCGCGTCGGCTGGGAAGCCCGCGTCTACGCCGCCCAGATGCTGACCCGCCGCTGGCCGGAAGAAGCGGAGCGCCGGCTGCACGCAGCCCTGGCGACGGATGCGCCGCCCGAGGCCGTGATGCCGACGGATTTGCGGGTGGAACTGGCGCTCCGCGTCTTCGCGGGGCTGGCCGAATCAGGGCACGAGGCCATGGCGCGCCGTCTGGCGCCCCTGGTCGCGGCAACGCTGCCGGGGGACACGCCACGCGTTGCACGGGCACGCGACCTCGCCTGCCGCTGGCGCGACGAGGCTGCGTCGCGGCGGGGGACCGGCGGCGGAACGCAGCCATGACCCGCCGCGTCGGGACCCCGGCCTTGTGCGATGGCCTGACGCCGCTCGACACGCACTGCGCGGTCTGCGGCGCGGCCGGTCCACACGCCGCCATCGGGCGCATCGGGGACGCACGCGCGCCGGATTGGACGACCGGTGTCTGTCGGCGCTGCGGGCGCGCCTTCCTGGCCGGCCGCGCCGGCGACGGGTGGGCCGCGCTCGCCGCGCATGAAGCGGTTGCCGGCCTGGACGACCTGCCCGCCCCTGACGACTACGACGCGTGGGTGCGGCGCTACGACCGGCTCGGCGCGCCGGAAATGGCTTGGTTCGCCCGGCGTTCGGCCGATCCCGCGTTGCCGTCACTGCGTGTCCTTACGGTCGGCGATTCCGATCCCTGTCCGGGCGCGGTGGACGCGGAACTTCTCATTCTCCTGCACCCCCAGGCGCGCCTGCGACCGCACGCGCCCTACCTGTTCGCGGAGGCGGCGCGGCTTCATCCGGAGGCCGTCCTGTTCTACGGCGACGAGGACCGGATGGCCGCCGACGGGCGCCGCGAACGCCCCTTCTTCAAGCCGGCTTTCAGCCGTGATCTCTACGCGGAGCTGGACCTGCTGGCCGGCTGCTGCGCGGTCCGCACGGCGGCGCTGGCCACCCTTGGGGGGGCGGGCGCGCGGGCGCTGGTCGAGCGCCTTGCCGCGACCGCGCCGCGCGGCGGCGTGGTCCACATCCCGCATGTGCTGCATCACGCTTTGTCCGACGCGGCGCTGTCGCGCCGCCGCCGCTTGCCGGACGCGCCGATCCCGTTGCCGGCGGCGGCCGACGTCGGAACGGTTTCCGTCATCATCCCAACCCACAACCAGGGCGCGTTGCTGCGCGCCTGCGTGGACAGCCTGTTCCGCCTCAACCCGCAGACGGCGATCGAGCTGATCATCGTCGACAACAGCCGCTCGCCCGACTACCGAAAGGCGGTGGAGGCCGCGGCACCCGCCGGCCGCACCGTCATCCTGGACTGGCCGGAGCCCTTCAATTTCGCGCGCATGATGAACGCCGCGGCAGCGCGCGCCAGCGGCCGGACGCTCTGCTTCCTCAACGACGACACCGAGGGCGTGGCGGAGGGGTGGCTGATGGCGATGGCGCGGCACGCGCTTCGCCCGGACGTCGGGGCGGTCGGCGCACGGCTGCTGTACCCGGACGGATCGGTCCAGCACGGGGGCGTCCTGCTCACCGGGGCTTCGGGGGCCACCCATCTGCATCTGCGTGTACCGGCCGGCTCCGACGGGCATGGTGGTCTCGCCGGCCTGCGCCAGGAGGTTTCCGCGGTGACCGCCGCCTGCATGGTGGTGGAGCGGTCCCGCTTCCTGTCCGCCGGCGGCTTCGACGAGGAGGCCTTCGCCATCAATTTCAACGACGTCGACCTGTGCTTGCGGCTGGCATCGCGCGGGCTGGCGTCGCTCTACCTGCCGGAGGCGACGCTCCTCCACCATGAATCGGTGTCGCGTCGGGCGTCGGGTGCCGGTATGGCGGACGAGCGGGGCCGGCGGGAATTGAACCGCCTTGTTGCCCAGTGGAACTTGGCCGGGAGGCCGGACCGCTACCACAACCCGAACCTGAGCATCGCCCTGCTCGACGGCGCGTTCGCCTTTCCACCGCGGGTTGCGCGTCCCTGGTTGGAGCACGGTGACGGACGGGGACCCGATGTGGGCAGCGTCCGTCCCCGTCCCGCCGATCCTGCCCCGCCCCAACCGGCGGAGGCGGGGGCGGACCGACGGTTGCGGAGAATGGAGGCCGCCCGGCGCTCCTGCGACGACGGCCGGGGCGACGAGGCGACGCGGGCCGCTTTGGCCGTGCTCGCCGATCCGGGCACCCCCCGGCCGATGGCCGCCGCCGCCGCCGCCGTCCTCGCGTTGTGCGCCGAGCGGTCGGGGGCGCGGGCGGTCGCCGAGTTGCTGATGCGAAACGCCGTCGGGCTCGATCCCACCCGCGCCGAGCACCTTCACAATCTGGGCAACCTGCAGGCCCGCGCCGGGCTTCTGGAGGAAGCACGACGCACCTACGAGGGCCTGCTGGCAATGCGTCCCGATTTCCTGGAGAGCAGCCGCAGCCTGGCCGCCGTGTGCGAAGCGCTGGGCCAGGGCAGCCGGGCCGTGGCGTTGCTGTCCGCCGCCTGCTTCCACGTGCCGCATCGGACCGACCTGTGGTCGGCGCTGCTCGATACGGCGTGGCGCGCCGGTCATCTGGCCGATGTTCTCACCGCGGTCGGGCAAGTGGAACCGGTACGCGGGCTGGCTTTCGCACAGGCGGTGTTCCGGACATTGTCCATTCCGCACCGCGTCAGCCTGGTCGACCGGGAGGCTGCCGCGCGCAACCTTGACCTTGCCGGCCACACGGGCGCACCCGGTCCCGCGGAGGTCGCGCGGCAGCGGCGCGCGGTTCTCGGCGACGGCGTTCCGGAAAGGCCGACATCGACCGCCTGGATCGCGGCGGCCGACCGTCGGCTGCAACGACGGGTGGCCGCGGCGAGCGAGGCGGTCGACGGGGCCTCGGCCGTGCGCTTTTCCGTCGTCCTGCCGGTCTACAAGCCGGTTCCGGGCGATCTGGAGCGCGCCATCGACAGCGTGCGGCGTCAAAGTCACCCGAATTGGGAGTTGTGCATCGCGGACGACGCCTCCGGCGATCCGGACCTCACCGCCCTGCTGGCGCGCCGCGCGGCGGAGGATTCGCGGATCCGCGTGGCGGTGCGGCCGGAGCGTGGACACATTTCCGCGGCCAGCAACTCCGCGCTCGCGCTTGCGACCGGCGATTACGTTGTGCTTCTCGACCAGGACGACGAACTGGCCCCGGAGGCGTTGTTGCTGGTCGCCGACACCGTGCGGCGGGAAGGCCGGCCGGACATCGTCTTCTCCGACGAGGACCGTCTGACCGGCGCTGGGCAGCGGTTTTCCCCCTGCTTCAAGAAGGGGTGGGACCCCCTTCTGATGCTGCATCAGAACGCGATTTCCCACCTCGGCGTGTTCCGGCGCGATGCCGTGCTGGCTGTTGGCGGCTTCCGCGTCGGCTATGAGGGCGCACAGGACCACGATCTGGCGTTGCGCGTCATGCGGCGGCCGACCGGTGGCGCGCCGCCGCGGGCGGTGCACATTCCGGCGCTGCTCTACCATTGGCGTGTCGGCGAAAACTCCACGGCGCTGTCGCTCGATGCGAAGCCCTACGCCATGGCGGCGGGCTGCCGGGCGGTCCAGGACCATCTCGACCAACGCCATCCCGGTTGCCGTGTGACAGCGCTCAAGTCGCAGGGTGGCTACCGGGTCCTCTGGGCGGAGCCGGCATCGCCGCCGCTGGTCAGCATCATCCTCACCGACGCGGTGGACGCGTCCGCTGGCCGCGCGATCCGGGAGCAGATCGCCTTCTTCGGCCGGTGGCTGCGGGTGGAGATTCTGTTGCATCGGCCGGACGGCACGGCGCTCCGCATCGGCGAGGACGGCCGCGAAGATCCGCTCGGGCCTGCGGCGGCAAAGATGCCGCCGGGCACCGTGGCGAGGGGAGGAACACCCGCCGGACGGGCTGTCCTCGCCGCCGCGGCGGAGGGCGCGCTTCTCCTGTTCTGCCATTCGGTCGTGCGCTTCGACCAACTGGACTGGCTCGACGAACTGGTGCGTTTCATGGTGAACACCGACGTGGTGGCGGCTGGGCCCAAGCTCGTCAACGGAACCGGACAACTGGTCAGTTGCGGCCTGCTGCCGGACCGCCGCGTCCTGGCTTGGCGGGTCGGCCACGGCGCGTCGGCCCTCAGTCCGGGCTATTTTGGCCGGCTCGCTTTCAACCATCACGTTGTCCTGCTGGATGAGCTGTGTCTTCTCGTCCGGCGTGACGCCGTGGTGCGCAGCGGCTGGGGGGACGGGGCGGGGACGTACCGCAATTCGCTCGATCTGCTCGATCTTTTGATGCGGTTGCGGGAGGACGGCGGGACCTGCGCGGTGGTGCCAAGCGCGCTTGCCCTTCTGGACGCACCGGGCAAGTTCAATGTGGCCGTGCTCGCGCACGCCGACCCACAGGACACCGGGCGTTTCCTGCACCGGTGGGGGGAGCGCCTCGATCCGGAGTCCGTTCACAACAAGAACCTATCCCTCGGCGCGGATTGCTTCCGGTGCCGGACGGACGATGATCCGGGAGAGGCTGTCATGGATCGAAGCCCGGTCGTGGACGGGCGCTGTCGGGATGCTGTCGTGACGACGCGTTGAGGGCGGTGTCGTGTCCCGGTCAGCGTGACCGTCCCGGCGGCGTCGAACAGAGTGTGGTCGGCTGTGTCTGGTCAGCTGTTCCGCGGTCGGCCGAACTCGGGACGGCTGGTGTCGGTCGGCAGGGCGGGCTGGGCTGGTTGCTTCGGCGTGGTGCGAAAAACAAAAAAACGCCGTCGGATCAGGCGATCCAACCGCGTTCGACGCAACATTTTGTGAGAGAGAGTGGCGCGCCCGAAGAGATTCGAACTCCTGACCCCCAGATTCGTAGTCTGGTGCTCTATCCAGCTGAGCTACGGGCGCTTCTCTCTGCCGCGGCGGCGGCGAGGCCGTCGTCTGCGGTGGCGCGGTTTTTAATCGGGGCTCGACCGGAAGGCAACCAAAATCGTCCGGCTCGTGAAATTTTTCCGGCAAGGGGATGTCAGCCCTTTGACGGACTACAGAATGGCGGCGGTTGGGCTTACCTTTGCGTGGAGAGCGACCAGCCAGAAGGGCATTTGAGAACAGCTATGGGCATGACGTTTCTGAGCCGCGCCGCTATGGGGCCGGTGGGGTTGCTGACGGCGCTTTCCGTGACGGCGACGATCGGGGCGGCGGCAATCGGGACGGCACAGGCGGCGGACGACCGGTCCGGAGCCGCGGTCCTGGTCTCCGCGGCCATCGGCAACGAGGTCGTCCAGATGGTCGAACTCGGGCCGAAGGTCATCCAGGTGACCGTCAACGACCGCGTCGTCTACGAGGACCGCGAGGGGCGCACCGTGTCCTTCGTGAACGCCTACAACATGGAAGGGCGCTGGCTGGTGCTGCTTCAGGAGAGCGTGGACGGCAAATGCGCCGCGCGCTTCCGCGTGCTCGACCTCGGCGGAGCCAAGGCCTCCGTCTCGCTGCCGTTCGGGACCTGCAGCGACGCGCCGAAGGTGGAGCAGGCCGACCGGACACTGACCGTCTCGCTGCCGGCGTCCGACGGAAAGAGCACGGCGGCCTGGAACTACCGGGACGGAATGCTCGTTCGCATGCGCTGAATGGAAAGGGAGCGGCGAGGACCGTGGGACATCTGAACCTCTGGCACGTCAACAAGGCGATCTCGCTTCTCGGCAGCACATCCTTCGTGCTGCCGGTGGCGGGCATCCTGATCGTGATGCTGTGGCGCCGCCATTCGGCGGTCTCGGCGGCGCGCTGGCTGGCCGTGCTCGCCATGCTGATGGGCTCGGTGGCGCTTCTGAAGATCCTTGGGCACGCCTGCGGCATCCGCCTGTTCGACGACCGGCTGACCAGCCCCAGCGGACACGCCGCCCTCGCCGCCGCCGTCTACGGGGCGGTCGGGGTGATGGCGGCGCGCTCGCTGGACGGCTGGCGGCGCGGCGCGGTGGTCCTCGGCGCCCTCGGTCTGGTGGTGGGGGTGGCGGCCTCGCGCATCCTGCTGCGCTACCATTCGGTGACGGAGGTGGTGGTCGGTCTCGTTCTTGGCGGGCTGGCGGTGGCGGCCTTCGCGCAAAGCTTCAACCGGCTCACCCCGTCGCGCCTGAACCTCAGCCCGCTGGTCCTCGCCCTGGTCGTCCTGTTTGGCGTCGCCACCTACGCGCTCGGCGATCGCACCAACGCGGAACCGATGCTGAAGCATTTCGCTTACTTGTTGCGTGAGGAATCGCCGGTCTGCGGCCCGATGCTGCCGCTGAACAGTTTCCTGGAACGGCTGTGACGGCTTTTTTCCTTTCCGGATGTGATCGTCGTCCATGGCTGGACTTCGCTGGACTTGGCAACCGGAATGTTTGCCTTGTGGTGCCGGTTGAGGGTTGAGAGCGGGCTTGCGACGGGGCATGGTGTGGGCTTATACCGACGCCCCCGTTCCTGACCCGTTCTGCTTTTCGGTATCCCTTCCGGCCCATGTCGCTGTTCGGTTCCCTTCCTCGCGCCGCCGCCACCGCCAGCGCGACGGTCTCCTTTTCGCAGGAGGATCTGGCGCGCGTCTTCGATGCGAAGACGCTGCAGCGCGGCCGCACGCTCATCCTGACCGGGGCGGTGACGCTGCTGGAGGCGGAGGCGCGGATCGTCGCCGCCGTGACCGACCTCGGCCGGAGCCTGTCGGTGACCGTCGTCCCGGTGCGCGGGCGCAGCCGGGTGGTCTTCGACAAGAGCTGCACCTGCGGGCGCAACGCCTGCGCCCATATGGCCGCGGCGGCGCTGATGACGCTCGACGCCCGTCCGGAAGGGCGGCAGATGTCCCTGTTCGACGCGCCCCCGGCGGCCCATCCGGCGGGTGAACCGCCGACGCTCCAGGCGGTTCCTGATGCGGCCCCCGCGCCGCCGCCGGTTCCGGAACCGGTGCCCCCGCCGCCGCCCGATCCGGTGCTCAGCGTCCGCTGGACCCTGGAGCCGGGCAAGGACGAGGCGGCCATGTTCGTCTCCGCCGTGATCGCGGTGGAAGGGGCGGGGGAGGGCGACGACGTGTCCACCCCGGCCAGCCCGCGCGACGTGCTGGCCCGCGCGCCGCGCAGCCTGGACGGCGACGTGGACCGCGCCATCGCCCGGCTGCTCGGCGGCGGCGGGGTGGTGCGCACGCCGGTCGCCAAGAGCCGCGGCGACGTGGTGGACCGCATCCTGCGTCGGCTGCTCGGCTGCGGGCGGCTGCGCTGGCGCGGCGGCACGATGCTGGCGGAGGGGGCGGGGATGACCATCCGCGCCTTCCGCGATCCGGCGACGCGCAAGCTGCGCCCGACCGGCCTGCCGCCCGGCGCCGCGCTGATCAAGGGGTTGGGCTACTGGTGCGTCGATCCGAAGGCCGGCACCGTCTGCCCCGTCGAATTGCAGGTCGTCGAGGTGCCGAAGCCCAAGGCCGCGGTTCCCCCGCCCGCCGCCAAGGCAGCGCCCACGAAGGCGGTCCTCTCGAAAACGGTCCCCCTGAAGGCCGCCGCCCGGCCGGCAGCGGCCCGGTCCGCGCCCGAGCGCCCGGACTTCCCGGCGGCCTCCGCCTTCGCCGCGGGGATGCCCGGCGGCGTGCGCATGGGCTCTGACCCCGCCGCCACCATCGTCGAGCGTGACCCGCGCGTCGTCGCCCGGCTGGGCCGGGTGGTGTCGCCCGATGGCGGTCTGGTGGACGTGCTGCGGCTGGCCTTCGACTATGGCGAGGAAGATTCCCCTTCCGAGATCGAGCCCGACGACCAGCGCCAGTTTGCCCGCGTCGAGGAACCGGCCGGTGCGGTCTTCGTCCGCCGCGACAAGGCGCTGGAGCAGGGGGCGCTGGAAAGGCTGGCCGCCTTCGGCTTCGCCCAGGCGCGCATCGAACCGCCCAAGGGCCAGTTGAACGCCCGCGGCACCCGCGTCCACTGGCTGACCGGCAAGGACGCCGAGGAGCGCTGGTCGGCCTTCCTGACCACCGAGGTGCCGGCCCTGCGCAAGGACGGCTGGGCCGTCGAGATCGGCGCCGACTTCGGCACCCGCGTGGTCGAGGCGAACGAGGAGGTCGCGGTCGCCGTGCGCGACTCCGGCGACGGCTGGTTCGACCTCGACGTCGGCGTGGAGATCGACGGGGAGCGCCGCGCCCTGCTGCCCATCCTGGCGACGCTGATCGAGCGCGGCGGCATGGAGGCGACCCGCGTCATCGACGGACGCGCCCATCTGGTGCTGGACGACGGCAACGTGCTGGCCCTGCCGGCGGAGCGGGTCGAACGGCTGCTCAGCGTCCTGGAATCCATGCTCGACAGCGGCCGGCGGCTCGACGACACGCTGAAGGTGCCGCTGACCGAGGCCGACGGCCTGCTGGACATCGACGACCTCATCGCCCGGCGCACCGAGGACACCGGCCAGATCGACCGCTACCTGCGCACCATCCAGGAGCAGGAGATGCCGGCGGAGATGGACCCGCCGCCGGGCTTCCAGGGGACGCTGCGCGACTACCAGCGCGTCGGCCTCGCCTGGATGCAAGGGCTGCGGGCCAACCGGGTCGCCGGCATCCTGGCCGACGACATGGGCCTCGGCAAGACCGCGCAGACGCTGGCCCACATCGCCCTGGAGGAGCAGGAGGGCCGGCTGACCGATCCCAGCCTCGTCGTCGTGCCGACCAGCCTCGTCCCCAACTGGGTGGCCGAGGCGCAGCGCTTCACGCCGCACCTGCGGGTGGTCGTGCTGCACGGGCTGGACCGGCACGAGAAGCTGGGCGACCTCGACCGCGCCCACATCGTGGTGACCACCTACGGCGTGGTCGGCCGCGACGTCGAGATGCTGAAGCGCCGGACCTGGCACCTGCTGATCCTCGACGAGGCGCAGGCCATCAAGAACCCGGACAGCAAGGCGACGCGCGCCGTCTGCGCGCTCAACGCCCGCAACCGGCTCTGCCTGTCCGGCACGCCGGTGGAGAACAATCTCGGCGAGTTGTGGAGCCAGTTCGCCTTCCTGATGCCGGGCCTGCTCGGCGACCGCAAGGAGTTCGGGCGCCGCTACCGCACGCCCATCGAGAAGCGCGCCGACGGCACCCGCGCCAAGCAGTTGATGCGGCGCATCCGCCCGTTCCTGCTGCGCCGCACCAAGGAGGCGGTGGCCAAGGAACTGCCGCCGAAGACCGAGGTGGTGGTGCGCATCGACCTGGAACCGGCGCAGCGCGACCTCTACGAGACCATCCGCCTGTCGGTGAACGAGACGGTGCGGGCGGCGCTGGCGGTCAGCGGCGTGTCGCGCAACGCCATCACCATCATCGACGCGCTTCTGAAGCTGCGTCAGGTCTGTTGCGACCCGCGCTTGGTGAAGATTCCCGCGGCCGGCAAGGTGAAGGAGACCGCGAAGCTCGACGCCCTGACCGACATGGTGATGGAGATGGTCCCGGAAGGCAGGCGCATCCTGATCTTCTCGCAGTTCACCTCCATGCTCGACCTCATCAAGCTGCGGTTGGAGGAGGCGAAGATCGGCTATGTCGAGCTGACCGGGCGCACGCTGGACCGTGCGGAGCCGGTCAACCGCTTCCAGAACCGCGAGGTGCCGGTCTTCCTCATCAGCCTGAAGGCGGGCGGGCGCGGCCTGAACCTGACGGCGGCGGACACGGTGATCCACTACGATCCCTGGTGGAACCCGGCGGCCGAGGATCAGGCGACCGACCGCGCCTACCGAATCGGGCAGGACAAGCCGGTCTTCGTCTACAAGCTGATCGCCGCGGATACGGTCGAGGAGCGCATCCTCGACCTGCAACGGCGCAAAGGAAACCTGTCCGACGCAACCATCGAGGGCAGCGGTCTCATCAGTGCACTTGAAGGCGGGGACATCGACTATCTGCTGGGTAGGGCGGCGGACTGACCGCACCCTCGGGATTACCGCCCTTCCCGGTCTGGCCTTCACGGCGCCTTGGCATAGATGCTTGATGACGAAAGCATCGCGTTCGTTTCCCTTGCAACGGGGAGGGCCATGGCATCGACGAAGCGGGACACCGCACCCGATCCGGAACGGCTCATCGGCGCGTGGCGCGACGCCGCCGCGGACGCCCGCCGTTGGCGTGACGATCCGGACCGCGTGGCCGCCCTGAGGGCGGCGCGCACCCGGCTGCATCAACCGCCACCACCACCGCCTCGCCCGCCCCAGCGGGTGTTGGCCGACGAGCTGCGCGCCGCCCGCGCCGCCTGGGAGGAGGGGCAGGGGCTGGACGGCTCCGCCCGTGCCCTGGCCTACGCCAACCTGAAGCGCTGGGAGCCCGGCCTGTTCGGCTACAGCGAGACGCAGCGGTCCACCGCCGGCAAGATCGCCGCGTCGGAAGCTGCGGAGTCGCGGCGCGACGAGCAGGAGCGGGCGGAGGCCCAGGCTCTGCTTCGTGCCTTCCGCCGCGTCCAGGAGCGTGCCCGCAACACCGCCCGCGCCGTCCAGGCCGACCCCCGAGCCCGCGCCATGGCCGCGGACGAGGGGCTGATGCTGCCGGAGGGCGGCCGGTCGGGCGGTGTGACGGCCCCGTGAAGCGCCGCCTCAAGGCCAACGACGATCAGGCGTCCTTCGCCCTGTCGCCCACGGCTTTGCCCGATGAGAAGCTGCTGGAGATCCACCGCCGGCTCTGTCTGATCTTCGGCTGCCCGATCGCCTATTTCCGCGCACTCGACCCGCTGAGCGAACTGGTGTCCTCGCTGCTGTCGCACCGCACGCGCAACGCCGCATCCGGGGCGGCCTTCCGCGCCTTGCGGGCGCGCTGGGGAGAGGACTGGGAGGCGGTGCGCGACGCCGATCCGGCGGAGGTGCAGACGGTCATCGCCGGGGTGACGTGGCCGGAGCAGAAGGCGCCGCGCATCCAGGCGATCCTGCGGCGGATCACCGAACTGCGCGGCGGGCTGTCCCTGGATTTCCTGGCGGAGATGACGGTGCCGGAGGCGCGGGCCTGGCTGCAGGTGCTTCCCGGCGTCGGCCCGAAGACCAGCGCCGCGGTGATGAGCTTCAGCAGCCTGCGCCGTCCCGCCCTGCCGGTGGACAGCCACCATCACCGCGTCGCAGTGCGCACCGGGCTGATTCCTCCCAGCGTGGCGGTCGGTCCGTCCCACACCGTTCTGGAGGCCCGGCTTCCTCCAGAGTGGACGGCCCAGCAGATCTACGACCATCACGAGGTGATGATGCTGCACGGGCAGCGGGTCTGTTTCTACCGCAACCCGGCCTGTGAGCGGTGCGCGCTGCTGGATTTGTGCCCGGAGGGGCAGGGGCGGATGGCGGGTGGGCCATCGCCCCAGGAAAGCCGGAAATAGGAAGTCAGGTGGCCTCGCCCGCCTTGCCCTTGTAGTTTTCGGCTTGGCGGCGGTCGTCTTCCAATTCGCGCGCCATCTCCCGGTCGATCTTCGGGTCGATGGATTTGGCTTCGTCCGCCAGGCCCTTGGCTTTGCGCGTGTCGCCCTGGGCCGCCGTTTCTATGGCCTCTTCGGCGAGATCGTGGGCTTTGCGGTGTTCTGGGCTCTGTTCATGCTTGCCGGTCATGAATGTCTCCTTGCCGAAAGAGCGTCAATTGATGAGCGAGGGCGGGCGGCGCATGCCCGGCAGGGGGGAGGGGTTGCTGCGCTGCGGCCGCTCGCCACCAGAGGCGGCCTGTTCGGCGGCGTCGAGCATGGCTTCCGCCTGCCTCTGCACGGCGGCGGCGCGGGCCTGGTCCATGGGGTCGGTGCTTTCCTTCCGGACATAGCCGGCGGCCTGCTCGGCGAGGTCGAGGGTTTCGACCACCTCGTCCATCGTTTCCTCCAGCGCGGTCACATCGACCTTTTTGCCGGTCATTTCGTCGTCTCCGGTCGTTGCGGTTGGTGATGCCAACAGGAGCGGGACGGCGGCCGTTCCCGATTTGGTAATCCCGGCGGCTCCCAAAAAAAACGGGCCGAAAAAAATCGACGCGGGTGCGGGAATAGTTTTTTGCAGCGCACGTTCGTCTGTGTGTCCGGTGGCGCCCGCCACCCATCCTACCCAGGCTTGCGAAATCCCCACATGAGCAACCCGAAGCGTTCGATCCGGTCTGCGGCCTTGGCCGCGGCGATGCTCGCCGTGACTGCCGGCCACGCGTCCTTCTGGTCCTGGCGCAACGCGCCCACTCCTGTGGACGCCGTGCCGGGTCGCATCGAATCCGTCTCCTACTCCCCGTCGGGCCGCAGCTACGACCCGAACCACCAGCCGGTGGTCGATGCGGTGGAACTGGACCGCGACATGACCGCCATCGCCGGCTTCGCCGACGGTGTTCGCACCTACTCCACGCTGGGCTCCCAGGGCGACGTGCCGGCCATCGCCGCCAAGCACGGCCTGGACGTCACGCTGGGCGTCTGGCTGAGCGACGACAAGGCCCGCAACGAGCGCGAGGTCGCCCGCGCCATCGTGCTGTCGCGCACCGTGCGCGGCATCGAGCGCGTCGTGGTCGGCAACGAGACGCTGCTGCGCGCCGAGCTGACCGACGCGGAGCTGGCTTCCTACATCCGCCGCGTCCGCGCCGGCGTGCCGAAGCACATCAAGGTCGGCACCGCCGACGTGTGGTCGGAGATCGTCAAGGCCAAGGAGACCATCGCGGCGTCCGACTACATGGGCGTCCACGTCCTGCCCTACTGGGAAGGCGTGCCCGTGGAGAACGCTCTGACCTGGATCCGCGACCGGCTGGACACCGTGCGCAAGGCGCATCCGGGCAAGCCGCTGTTCGTCGGCGAGGTGGGCTGGCCGTCGGGCGGCGAGAACTTCCATGACGCCTACCCGACGCCGCAGGCCCAGGCCTTCGTCGTCCGCAACTTCGCCGCCGAGGCGGGGATGCTCGGCATCGACTACAACGTGGTCGAGGCGTTCGACGGCGTGTGGAAGTCCAGCATCGAAGGCTCGCCCGGCCCGACCTGGGGCGTGCTCGACGCCGACCGCGCGCCGAAATGGCCGCTGGCCGGCGACGTCCCGGCCCCCTGGGGCGACCGTGCCGGCGCCGCCGTGGCGCTGGCCCTCGGCCTCGCCTTGTCGGCCTTCGCCGCCTTCCGCCGCCGCACCAACATGACCTACGCGCTGGCCGCGTCGGTGGGCGCCAACATCGTTGGTTTCGGCGTCGGCTCGGCCGTCGCCGGCGCCTACGCGGAATACTTCACCTTCGGTGCGGCGACCACCTGGGGCTCCGCCTTCCTGCTGGGCGCCCTGATGATGTCGGTGGCCTTCGCCGACCTGACCGAGGTGGCCCGCCGCCTGTTCACCGGTCGCGCCCCGGCCCTGCTGCCGCGGGTTCCCGCGGTGCCGGAGCACAAGCCGATGGTGTCCGTGCACATCGCCGCCTGCCGTGAGCAGCCGGACGTGCTGGCCGCCACGCTGACCTCGCTGGCCCGCGTCGACTACCCGGACTACGAGGTGGTCGTCCTCATCAACAACACCGAGGACGAGGCGCTGGTCCGCCCGGTCGAGGAGCTGTGCGCCGAGCTGGGCCCGAAGTTCAAGTTCCACTGGTACAAGAAGATTTCCGGCTTCAAGGCCGGCGCGCTGAACGCCGCGCTGCGCCACACCGACCCGCGCGCCGAGATCGTCGCCGTGCTCGACGCCGACTACACGGTGGAGCCGGACTGGCTGAACAAGCTGGCCCCGACCTTCGCCGACCCGCGCGTCGGCATCGTCCAGGCCCCGCAGGAGCACCGCGACGGCCATGAGACGCCGCTGAAGGCCGCCATGACCGCCGAGTACCGCCCCTTCTTCGACGTCGGCATGCAGGAGGGTCTGACCTCCCAGGCCTTCGTCTGCCACGGCACGATGATCATGCTGCGCCGCTCCGCCATGGAACAGGTCGGCGGTTGGTCGGAAGAGGGCATCTGCGAGGACACCGAGCTGGGCATCCGCATCCTGTCGGCCGGCTACCGCGCCGCCTACACGGACGAGCGGCTGGGCCAGGGCCTCGCCCCCGACAACTTCATGCAGTTCCGCAAGCAGCGCGACCGCTGGGTCTTCGGTTCGACCCAGATCCTGCGCGCCCACTGGCGGAAGTTCCTGCCCGGCGCCACGGAGCTGACGGTCGGCCAGAAGATCGGCTACCTGACCAACTGGGCGCGCTGGTGGTCCGACGCGGTGGGCGTGCTGGCCGCCGGCGCGGCGGTCACCTGGACCTTCGCGTCGCTGGTCCTGCCGCTGCACCTGCCGCCGGTCCAGGCCACCGCCGCGGTGCTGGGCGCCCTGGTCCTGCGCGCCGGGTCGAGCCTGCTGGCCTCGCGCTACGCCTCCGGCAACTCGTGGAAGGAGAGCTTCGGGGCCTGCGCCGTCGGCATGGCGCTGTCCACCACGGTGGCGCTGGCTGCGCTGCGCGGCGTGGTCCGCAAGCGCGACGCCTTCCGCGTCACCGCCAAGGGCGGCAAGCGGACCCAGGGCGCCTTCTGCGCCAAGCCGGAAGCCTGGCTGTCGGGTGCGCTGCTGGTCTCCGCGGTGACCGCATGGTTCGCCAACCCGCTGGGCACCCTGTCGCTGGAGCTGTGGGCGATCCTGCTGACCGCGATGGCCGTGCCCAACCTGATGGCCGTGGGCCTCGCGATCGGCGACATGCTGCCCGCCGGCACCCCGCGCCCGGCGCCGCTGCCCGCCCCGCAGGGCGTGGTCCAGCCCGCCGCCGCGCAGGCCAAGGGCGCCAACGAGCCGGTCGCCGCGTAACCGCGCAGCTTTGAACGGAGAAAGCCCCCTTGCCGCCGGCAAGGGGGCTTTTTCATGCCTGGGAGAGGCCTCAGCGCTTGCCCTTCTTCCCCTGGATGCTGGTGATCTGCTGGGAGGCAAAGTTGCCCTGGCCCATGGCGGCGTTGAAGGCGGTGCCGACGTTGTTGAACTGGATGCCGCCGCTGGCCAGCGCCGCGGGCAGATGCGGCAGCGGGCCGAAGTTGCTCATCACCGGGTCGAAGAAGCCCTCGGGCGGCGGGCCGCCGTTGCCCGTGGTCACGCCCGGCTGGGGCTTCGGGGTCGGAGCCTTGACCGGCGCCGGGGCCGAGGCCTGCACCGGAGCGGCGGCCTGGACCGGGGAGGCCGTTTGCCCTGAGGAGACGGGCGCCGCGGCCTGCTCTGAAACATTGCCACCAGCGACACCGCCCCCAGCGGACCCGTCGCCGCCCTGGATGACGTACTGTTCCGTCACGTTGCTGTCGCCGAAGGACAGGGCCAGCGAGCTGTCGAAGTTGTTCACGATGAAGGGCGCGTCGATGAAGGTGAAGTTCGGCACGATGGGTTCCGGCGGCGGCTGGCGGCTGGCGGCCAGCGCCTGTCCCTTGTTGAAGCCGCCCAGGAAGCCGGCGTCGCCGCGGATCTTGGCAATGGCCTGCTGGTGGGTGGCCTGCCGGCTGACGGTGGGGTTGGTCACCGTCGCCCCCGGAGGCGCGCCGCGCCGGGCGGCGTTGACGAAGACGGGCTGGCGCGGCAGCAGCGGCGGCATCCCCATGCCCATCCCCATCGACATGCCGACCGCCGCGCCGAGCTGCGGGTTGACGGAGAAGCCGCCGGCGTCCTGGGCGGCGGCGCCCCCGCCCAGCAGCGCCAGGGCGGCGAGGCCGGACAGCAGCGGCGCGAAGCGGCGGATGCGGATCATGGCGGGGCTCCTCTGTTCGGCGGTGTGCGCTGATCCTAGGGCGGCCGACCGGGGAGCCGCTGTGAGGCGGACCACAGCTGGGGCGCTTTACGCCTCTTCCTCAAAAGGGAAGTTCTTGCCGAAGGGGTGGTCGGGCATCGGGGTGGCCTGCGGGGGCAGCGGCGGCATCGGCATCGGCTTGAGGTCCGGCTGCGACGGGCCGCGGCGGCAGGCGGTGTGGCCATTGACGGTCTCGCAGGTCAGCGCGCCCGGCCCGGTCACGCAGGTCGTCCGGTCGTTGACCGTCTGGCACGACAGCGAGCCCGAACCGCGGCTGCACACCGTCTTCCCGTTGACCGTCTGGCAGGCGAGGTTTTCGGCGGCGGCGGTGTGCGGGGTTCCGGCCAGGGTCAGGATGGCGGCGAGCGCACCGAAGACCGGCAGGGCGAAGCGGAGCATGGCGGCAGTCCTCCAATGAGGAGTCCGAATAGGGGGCGCCGCCGCGTGGGGCGGCGGCGCCGGATGGGTGGATCACTGGGCCTTGAAACCAAACAGGTTCTGCCCGGCGGCGTTGCCGATGCCGGCGGCGACGTTGGTCGTCACCCCGACGTTGGTGTCGAGCAGGCCGCCCTTGCCGAAGCCGAAGGTGACTCCGGTGACGTTCTGCTTGGCCTTGTTGCCGATGCCGGCGGCGACGTTGGTGGCGACGCCAACGTTGGTGTTCACCAGCGACCCGCCGGTGCCCTGCTGCATGGTGAAGACGTTCTGCTTGGCCTTGTTGCCGATTCCCGCCGCGAGGTTCGTGGCAACGCCGACGTTGGTGCTGGAGAGCGACGGCGCCGCGGCGAAGGGGCTGCCGAAGCCCGGCTGCATCATCATCGGGTTGACCGGCACGCCGCCGGTCTTGAGGTCGTTGGCGAAGGCGTGGGGGGCGGCGAGCAGCGTGGTGGCGGCGACGGCGATCAGGGTCAGGCGGCGCATGGGCTGGGTCTCCTCCGGGGTGTGGGGCCGTGTGTGGCTCGATGTCCGTGGAGGAGAGAGTAGGCGGACGCCGCCGCCGCCGCTGTGGTCTGGGCCACAGTCGGAGGGTGATTCGGAGATGCTTGGATTGTTTTGCCCCCTCCCTAACCCTCCCCCGCTGTCGCAGGGGAGGGGACAAATCTCCCTCTCCCGCGAAGCGCGGGAGGGTCGGGGAGGGGGCAAGCCGACGCTCAGCGCGCGTGCTGATCCAGGAACTGGCGGCAGGAATCGAAGTCCTGGAGCACCGTGTCCGACAGCTCGACGCCCTTGCGGTCGGCGAGGCTGCGGGCGAAGGCGACCATCTTGTCGGTCGGGGCCTTGCGCCGCGCCCCGCTCGACGGTGCGGCGGTGGCCGGCGGGACGGCGGACACAGGGCTGATCGAATCCTGAACCTCCGGCGCGGCCTTCGCCTTGCGGCTGCGACGGGGCGTCTTCGGGGCTTCGCCGTCCACGCCGACGGCGGCGACCGCCGCCTTGCGGGTGCGGGTGCGCGGCGGCGCTCCGGCGGCGCGCGGGCTCGTGGAGCGACGGCGCCCGGCGCCCCGTCCGGCGCGGATCGGGCCGCCGCGCACGCCGAGGTCCACCGCCGGCCCTTGGTTGCCGACCAGAACGCCGATCAGCCGCCCGGCCTCGTCGGCGATGCCGTCGATGACGCTGCGGAAGTCGGCGCGTCCGACCACCACCTCGTCCAGCCGCATTTCCCACAGGGCGGTGGTGCCGGGATCGACCAGCGTGGGGGCGGCGCCGCGCAGCGTCTCGAACAGCTGGAGCCCGGCGGGGGTGGGCACCAGCCACTTGCCGTCGGCGCCCAGCAGGTTCTGCCGCCGCAGGCCCTTGATGATCTCGGCGCGGGTGGCCGGGGTGCCGATGCCCTTGGCCTCCTTCAGCCGGTCGCGGAGCGCCGGGTCCTCGACAAAGCGCCAGGCGTTCTGCATGGCGTCGACCAGCGTGCCCTCATTGTAGCGCGGCGGCGCCTGGGTCCGCTTGGCTTCCACACGGGGGTCGGACAGGCGGGCGGGCTCGCCGTCGGCCAGCGGAGGCAGGGTCTGCTCCTCCTCCTTTTCGTCGGGCTTGCCGTCCGTCTCGGCGGAGCCGAAGGCCGCCTTCCAGCCGAGCTTCAGCGGGATGCGCCCAACCGCCCGGAAGACCACCGGCTTGCCCTCGACCGGCACGTTCATCAGGACGGTGGTCTGCCGGTACTCGTAGTCAGGCATGACAGCGGCGAGGTAGGAGCGGCAGATCAGCGCGTAGAGCCGCTTCTCATCGTCGGTCAGGCGGTTCAGCCGGCTTTCCAGATCGTCGAGCACGTTGACGTTGGGCACGATGGCGTGGTGCGACACGCCCTCCAGCGCCTTGTCGCAGAAATGGCCGGACTTGCCGCGGCGGATCACCGGGCGGGAAATGTCCAGATGGGCGAAGCCGCGCAGCCGGGTCAACGCCCCTGTGATCGCCGGGACGTCGGCGATCTGGTTCTCCGACAGATAGCGCGCCTCGGCGCGCGGGTAGGTGATGAGCTTCTTGCCCTCGCCGTCGTAAAGCTCCTGCGCGACCTCCAGCGTGCGGTCGGCGGTCCAGCCCCAGCGCTGGCCGCAGGTCTTCTGCAGAGCGGGCAGGTCGTAGAGCTTCGGCGGGGCCTGCCGCCGATCCTCCACCGTCACCGACAGCGGCCCGCCATGGCCGTCGGCGGCGCGGGCGATGGCCTCGGCGCGGGCGCGGTCCTTGATGCGGTCCTTCGGCGGCGGAGCGTGGCGCATCAGGAACGAGCCGCCCGCGGCGGTGGCCGTCGCCACGACCTCGAAATAATCCTCGGGCTTGAAGTTGCGGATCTCCAGCTCGCGCAGGCAGACGATGGACAGGGTCGGCGTCTTCACCCGCCCGATGCCGATCACCCCGCGCGTCCCCGGCGCCAGCAGCGTCTTGGTCGCCGTGCGGGTCAGGGAGAGGTTGAAGATCTGGTCGGCCTGCTGGCGCGCCACCGCCGCCTCGTAGAGCGGGCGAAGCTCGTTGTTCGGCTTCAGCTTCGCGAAGGCGTCGCGGATCGTCTTGGGGTCCTGGGCGGTGAACAGGGCGCGCTGCACCCGCCCGCGGAAGCCCAGATGCTCCAGGATCTCCTGCCCGATCAACTGGCCCTCGCGGTCGCAGTCGGTGGCGAGGATGACCTGGTCGCACCCCTTCAGCGCCGCCTTGATCGCCGCCAGCTTCGCCGTTTTGTTACCGCCGCTGTCCGGCCGGGTCGGGTAGAGTCCGTCGGGCTTCAGCAGGGTGGGCGCCCAGCGCTTCCAATCCGGGTTCACCTCGTCCGGTTCGGCCAGACGCAGCAGGTGCCCCTCGGCCGGCAGGATGCGCCCGTAGCGATCCCCCAGCGCGGCGCGCAGGTCCTTTGCCTGACTGGATTTTTCCGTGATGATGAGCGTGGCCATGACCGCCATGGTAAGACGAACATGAAAACGTATCAAGAACACTTGATGGCTGCCCTGCGCGGACTCGTGGTCGCCGCGCCGCTTCTCGCGGCCGCCCTCCCGGCGGCGGCGCAGAACCCGCTGCTGCCGGGGATCGGGGCGAAGGACCGGCGGGTGGTGGTCGACGCCGGCCACGCGCCGTGGAACAGCCTCGTCAAGGTGCAGAGCAATCTCGGCGCGCGCTGCACCGGCGTGCTGGTGGCGCCGCGCCGGGTGGTCACCGCCGCCCATTGCCTGCTCAACCGGGCGCAGCGCTTCCTGCCGGCCTCCTCCCTGCACGTCCTGTTCGGCTACGAGCGCGGGGAGTACCGGCAGCACCGCGCCGTCGCCGCGCTGGAGACCGGCGGCCCCTATGACAAGGAGCGGCGGCTCGACGGGCTGGTCGGCGACTGGGCGGTGTTGACGCTCGACGGCGACGCGCCGGAGGGGATGCCGCCGCTGCCGCTCGCCCGAGTCCCGCCGGAATTCGGCACGCCGCTGATGCTGGGCGGCTACAGCCAGGACCGGGCGCATCTCGTCACCGCCGACACCGCCTGCGCGGCGCGCGGCATCAACGACACCGACCGTGGGCCGCTGCTGGTCCATGATTGCGATGGGACGCGCGGGGTGAGCGGGGCGGCGCTGTTGGTCCGGACGTCCAACGGGGACGGGCAGGGCGATGGGGCGGGGGAGGGCTGGGCGGTGGCCGGCATCGCGGTGGCCGCGGTCAGCGGTCCGAACCCGCGCAACATCGCCGTGCCGAGCGCCGCTTTCGTGGCCGCGGTCGAAGGAAATACGCCTTCTTTGCGGTGATGCACGGGCGCGGGGCAGCTTTGAGCGGTGGCGCCTCATTTTTTGCTAGGCCCCTGGACGTGAATCGCATAGACGTACGCGCGTTCAAGACCCCGTAACCGGAGCCGTACCGATGTCGATCCAGCGCTTCCATTCCGGACCGCGCATGAGCCAGATGGTCATCCACAAGGACACGGTCTATCTGGCCGGCCAGGTGGCCAACGATCCGACTCCGGACGTGGAGACGCAGACCCGCCAGATCCTGGGCCAGATCGACGCCCTGCTGGCCGAGGGCGGCTCCGACAAGAGCAAGCTGCTGTCCGCCACCATCTATCTGACGGACATGTCCACCTTCGGCGCGATGAACAAGGCGTGGGAAGCCTGGGTCGATACGGCCAACCCGCCCGCCCGCGCCACCGTGGAAGCGAAGCTCGCCGCGCCGGAGTATCTCGTTGAAATTCAGGTGACGGCGGCCAAATAAGCTGCGTGACGGGGCGACCCGGCTCCCTCGGTTGGGGTTTGCCGGCGTGGCCCACCAGACTGTCAGGGCCGCGTGCTTCGAAAAAATCCGGAAGGCTTGACCTTCCGGATTTACAGAACGTTAATCACGCCTTAACAGATCATCCGTAAAACCCCGACCAACCTCTGCCGCCGGAGCGGACGACCGTCGTTGCGCTTCGATAGCTGCGTTACAGTAATGGATTCGCAACATGCCGCGCCAAACGCCTCTTTCTGACATCCGGAACATCGGCATCATCGCCCACGTCGATGCCGGCAAGACGACGACCACCGAGCGCATCCTGTACTACACCGGTCGTAAGCACACGATCATCGACGTGCACGAGACGAAGGACCTGAAGTCCTCGACGACGACCGACTACATGGAGCAGGAGCAGAAGCGCGGCATCACGATTCAGTCGGCTGCCGTCTCGACCTTCTGGCGCGGCAAGAAGATCAACGTCATCGACACCCCGGGCCACGTGGACTTCACCATCGAGGTGAACCGCTCGCTCCGCGTGCTCGACGGCGCGGTCGTCGTGTTCGACGGCGTGGCCGGCGTGGAGCCGCAGTCCGAGACCAACTGGCGCCTCGCGGACAACTACAACGTCCCGCGCATCTGCTACGTCAACAAGATGGATCGTTCGGGTGCGAACTTCCAGCGTTGCGTCGGCATGATCAAGAGCCGCCTGAACGCCCGCCCGGTCTGCATTCAGGTTCCGCTGGGCTCGGAAGACAACTTCCGCGGCATGGTCGACCTGATCGAGATGAAGGCGTACGTCTGGTTCTCGGACGACAAGGACGCCAAGTGGGAAATCTGGGACATCACCGACGATCTGGCGAGCAAGCTCAACCTGACCGTCAAGGAAGACCTGGACAACATCGCCAGCATCCCGGCCCTGCGCGCCGAGCTGGTCGACACCGCGCTCGAGATGGACGACGCGGCGATGGAAGCCTACCTGGAGTCGGGTGAGGAGCCGTCGGCCGACGTGCTGCGCACCTGCCTGCGCAAGGGCACCATCACCAGCACCTTCACCCCGGTTCTCTGCGGCTCGTCCTACAAGAACAAGGGCGTCTGCCAGGTTCTGGACGCGGTCGTCGACCTGCTGCCGGCCCCGACCGACGTCGAGGCCATCAAGACGGTGGACGAGGACGGCAACCCGAACGGCGAGCGTCTCAGCTCCGACGACGCGCCCTTCGCGGCGCTGGCCTTCAAGGTGCTGAACGACACCTACGGCTCGCTGACCTTCGTGCGCGTCTACTCGGGCGTTCTGACCAAGGGCATGTCGGTCCTGAACACGACCCGCGGCAAGCGCGAGAAGATCGGCCGTATGGTCGAGATGTTCGCCGCCCAGGCCAACCCGATCGAGGAAGCCCGCGCCGGCGACATCATCGCGCTCGTCTCCCTGCAGGAGACGGACACCGGTGACACGCTCTGCGACGCCGCCCACCCGGTGATCCTGGAGCGCATGCGCTTCCCCGACCCCGTCATCAGCGTCTCGGTCGAGCCGAAGACCAAGGGCGAGCAGGAGAAGTTCTCCATCGCGCTCGGCAAGATGGTTCGTGCGGACCCGTCGCTGCGTCTGGAGACCGACCGTGAAACCGGTCAGACCATCCTGCGCGGCATGGGCGAGCTGCACCTGGAAGTGACGCTGGACCGTCTGCGCACGGAGTTCGGCGTGGAAGGCAACATGGGCAAGCCCCAGGTCGCCTACCGCGAGACGATCACCAAGCCGGTCGAGTACACCTACACCCACAAGAAGCAGACCGGCGGTTCGGGCCAGTTCGCCGAAGTCAAGATCGTCTTCGAGCCGCTGGAGCGTGGCGAGGGCTTCGTGTTCAAGGACGAGACGGTCGGTGGCACGGTGCCGCGCGAATACGTCCCGTCGGTCGCCAAGGGCCTGGAAATGCAGAAGGAAGAGGGCGTGCTCGCCTCCTATCCGACTGTGGACTTCCGCGCCCGCCTGGTGGATGGCAAGTACCACGACGTCAACTCGAACGCCCTGACGTTCGAAATCGCCGCCAAGGCCTGCTTCCGTGAGGCCCTCAAGCAGGCCGGTCCGATCCTGCTCGAGCCGGTCATGAAGGTCGAGGTCGTCACCCCGGACGATTACCTGGGCGACGTCATCGGCGACGTGAACCGCCGCCGCGGCACGGTGCTGGGCCAGCTTGAGCGTGGCACCAACATCGCCGTGGAGGCCCATGTGCCGCTGAACGAGATGTTCGGCTACATCGGCCAGCTCCGCGGCATGACCTCGGGCCGTGCGTCCTACTCGATGGAGTTCAGCCACTACGAGCCGGTGCCGCGCAACGTCACCGACGAGATCGTGGCGGGCCGCAGCAAGGCCGCCTGATAACGGGCTGCTGCTTTCAGGGGAAGGGGCCGGCGAAGCAATTCGCCGGCCCTTTTTCTTTGTCCGGCGGGAACTTTGCCGGCTCCACCCCGGCCGGATGAGGGATTCTTCTTGCGGCGATACCACTTTCGGATCAGTGTTGCTGGTAAGTGACGCATCCCAGTTTTTGGGAATGACCCAGCGAATCTTCTTGCCCGTGGCCTTCCTGGCCCTTCTGTTCCTCGGCGCTTCCGGCCCCGGTTCGCAGGCCTGGGCAGGGCAGGAGGATGCGCAACTCGGCGGCTTGTTCCAGGACCTGCAGACCGCCGGCGACGCGGTCGCGGCGGAGGCGGTCGAGGACCGCATCTGGGACGTCTGGCTGGAACACCCCAGCGACGATCTCATCGTGCTGATGCACCACGGCGTGCAGAGCCTGAACGCCGACCGCTACGGCGAGGCGCTGGCCGCCTTCGACCAGGTGGTCGCCGCCGATCCGACCTACGCCGAGGGCTGGAACAAGCGGGCCAACGCCGAATACATGCTGGGGGATTACGACGCCGCGGTGCGCGACATCCGCCGGGTGCTGGCGCTGGAGCCGCGCCATTTCGGGGCGCTGGCCGGTCTGGGCCTCGTCTACCTCGCCATCGATCAGCCGGCGGGCGCGTTGCGCGCCTTCGATGCGGCGCTGGCCATCAACCCGCACCTCGACCGGGTCCGCCAGCAGGCCGCGACCATCCGCCTGCGCACGGCCGGTTCGGCGCTGTGATCGAGACGCGGCTTAATATTCCCTCCCTGAAAAACATTTAATCCGCCTGCAAGCCCCCCGTGACTCGGCGCCCGCTACTTTCAGGGCAACGAACAACGCATGCCAGTCACGGAGAGCAACCGATGTCCACCCCCGCCAACGCCGGACGCGCCCCGCGGTCGAGCCGGGTGCGGCGTACCATCGCCGCCGTCCTCCTCGGCACCACGGTGCTGACCGGTCCGTTCCTGATCGCCAACCAGTCCACCGCCGTGGCCGCCGAAAGCGCCCTGACGCAGAACATGCCGGGCAGCTTCGCCGATCTGGCCGCCAAGGTGTCGCCCGCCGTGGTGAACGTCTCCACCACCCAGCAGGCCAAGGCCGAGCGCGGCAACCCGCGCATGCCCGGCTTCCCGCCGGGGTCGCCCTTCGAGGAATTCTTCCGCCAGTTCCAGGACCAGTTCGGCCAAAATGGCGGTCCGGGCGGTGGTCCGGGCGGCGACGACCAGTCCGAGGGTCCCTCCGATGGCCAGCCGCGCGGCAAGGTCGGCTCGCTCGGCTCCGGCTTCATCATCGACGCGGCCGGCTATGTGGTGACCAACAACCACGTCATCGACGGCGCCGACGAGATCAAGGTCACGCTCCAGGACGGCACGGAACTTCCCGCCACGCTGGTCGGTCGCGACGCCAAGACCGACATCGCCCTGCTGAAGGTGAAGTCCGACAAGGCGCTGCCCGCGCTGGACTGGGGCGACAGCGACGCCGCCCGCGTCGGCGACTGGGTGATGGCCGTCGGCAACCCCTTCGGGCTGGGCGGCACGGTGACCAAGGGCATCATCTCGGCCCGCGGGCGCGACATCCACAGCGGCCCCTACGACGACTACCTGCAGCTCGACGCCGCCATCAACCGCGGCAACTCGGGCGGCCCGACCTTTACCCTGGACGGCCGGGTGATCGGCATCAACACCGCGATCTATTCGCCCAACGGCGGCTCGGTCGGCATCGGCTTCGCCATCCCGTCGAACATCGCCAAGCAGGTCGTTGCCCAGCTCAAGGAGAACGGCCATGTCGAGCGCGGCTGGCTGGGCGTGAAGATCCAGGAGATCTCGCCGGAGATCGCCGAGTCGGTCGGCCTGTCCCAGACCAAGGGCGCCCTGGTCGCCGAGGTGACCCCGGACAGCCCCGCGGCCAAGGCCGGCGTGCGCCAGGGCGACGTGATCCTGGCCTATGGCGGCAAGCCGGTGAACACGCTGCGCGACCTGACCCGCCGTGTGGCCGACACCAAGGCCGGCGACACGGTGGACATGACCGTGGTCCGCAAGGGCAAGGAGACGACGCTCAGCGCCCACATCGCGCCGCTGCCCGCCGAACAGCGCATGGCCGCCGCCGAGGGGACCGGGCCCGCCGCCGAGAGCGCGGTGGAGACTGTCAATGGGCTGAAGCTGGCCCCGCTGGATGGTGCCGCCCGCAGTCGCCTCGGGCTGGGCGAGGGCGTCAAGGGCGTGGTCGTCACCGCGGTGTCGCCGCAGGCCGGTGATCTGCCCGTCCGCCCGGGCGACGTGATCGTCAAGGTCGGCGACCACAGCGTGACCTCCCCCGCGGAGGTGACCAAGAGCCTGCACGAGGCCGAGAAGGATGGCCGCAAGGCGGTCCTGCTGCTGGTCAACCGCGGCGGCAACGAGAGTTTCGTCCCGCTGAAGCTCGTCAAGGCGTGACGCAGGGTAACACCGGCGATCCTCCCGTCTCCGGTGTGATGGGGTGGAGGATGTCCGTGGTGCGAACCCCCGCCGCGCGGACGTCCTCCCCCTTCGTGTCGTTTGGCCCCTTCCCCTCCCCGGAGGGGCGGGGGCATTCACCTTTGAACTCGCGGAAGGATGCGGTAAACTCATGCTCATGAAAGTCCTCGTCATCGAAGACGACCAGCAGGCCGCCTCCTACTTGGCCAAGGGGCTGAAAGAGGCCGGGCATGTCGTGGACGCCGCCAACGACGGCAAGGAGGGGCTGTTCCTGGCCGGCTCCGAGCATTACGACGTCATGATCGTGGACCGCATGCTGCCGGGCCGCGACGGGCTGTCGCTGGTCGAGATCCTGCGCGCCACCGGCAACGACACGCCGGTGCTGTTCCTGTCCGCGCTGGGCAGCGTCGACGACCGGGTGAAGGGGCTGAAGGCCGGCGGCGACGACTACCTGACCAAGCCCTTCGCCTTCTCCGAGCTGCTCGCCCGGATCGAGGTGCTGGTGCGCCGCCGCAGCGCCGCCCAGCCGCAGACCCGTCTGGCGGTCGCCGACCTGGAACTGGACCTGCTGTCGCGCACCGTCCGGCGGGCCGGCAAGTCCATCGACCTGCTGCCGCGGGAATTCGCCCTGCTGGAGTATCTGATGCGCAACGCCGGCAGCGTGGTGACCCGCACCATGATGCTGGAGAATGTGTGGGACTATCACTTCGACCCGCAGACCAACGTCATCGATGTGCACATCGCCCGCCTGCGCCAGAAGATCGACAAGGATTTCCCGACGCCGCTGATCCACACGGTGCGCGGCGCCGGCTACAGCCTGCGGGCGCCGCAATGATGATGGCGGCGGCTATGGTGGCGGACCGGGACGCGTGAAGGCGGTTCTTCCCACCCTGCGGCTTCTGCGCACCACGCCGTTCCGGCTGGCCCTGCTGTATCTCGGCCTCTTCGTCATTTCGGTCGGGGTGATCCTGGCCGTCGTCTACCGCTCCACCGCGGGCTTCCTGGAGGAGGAGATCGGCGCCACCATCGCGCTGGAGGTTGCCGGGCTTCAGGACCAGTACCGCAGCGCCGGCCTGCGCGGGCTGGTCAATTCCGTGCGCGAGCGCAGCGGCTATTCGCACACCAACTCCATCTACCTGCTGACCACGCCGGGCGGCGTCATCCTGGCCGGCAACCTGTCGGGCTGGCCCGACGCCACGGCGGGGCCGGGCGGCTGGACCCATTTCAAGATTTCCGACTATGGCGGGGTGAACAACCGGCCCTCCACCGCGATGGCGGTCAGCTTCATCCTGCCCGGCCAGTTCCGCCTTCTGGTGGGCCGCGACATGAGCGAGCTGGACCAGCTCCGCGGCCGCATGGTCGTGTCGCTGCGCTGGGTCTTCCTGGTGACGGTGGTGTTGGGGCTGGGCGGCGGGCTGCTGCTGGCGCGCGGCGCCATGCACCGGATCGAGGCGATCAACCGCACCACCCACCGCATCATGGCCGGCGACCTGTCGGGCCGGGTGCCGCGCGGCGGCGGCGGCGACGAGATCGACCGGCTGGCCGGCAACCTGAACGCCATGCTCGACCAGATCGAGCGGCTGATGACCGGCATGCGGCAGGTGACCGAGAGCGTGGCCCACGACCTGCGCACGCCGCTGTCGCGCCTCCGCGCCCGCGTCGAGCTGGCGCTGATCCGCGAGACCGACGACCCGGAGGTCTATCGCGCCGTGCTGCAGGACACGATCCTTGAGGCCGACCGGCTGCTCGCCACCTTCACCGCGCTGCTGTCCATCGCCGAGGCCGAGTCCGGCGCCAACCGCAAGGGACTGGAGCCGGTGCGGCTGGCCGACGTGGTGCGGCTGGCCGCCGACCTCTACGAACCGGTGGCGGAGGAGACGGGGCTGACGCTGGTCACCGACATCCGGGCCGAGCCGATCGTGCGTGGGAACGAGCAGCTGTTGGCGCAGGCGGTGTCGAACCTGCTGGACAACGCCATCAAATACACGCCGGAGGGCGGGCGCATCACTCTGCTGCTGGAAGGCGTCGGGCCGGGGCAGTCCGCCCGCATCACCGTGGCGGACAACGGTCCCGGTATCCCCGCCGACATGCGCGAGAAGGTGCTGGAGCGCTTCGTCCGGCTGGACGCCGCGCGGGCCTCGCCGGGAAACGGGCTGGGCCTCAGTCTCGTGGAGGCGGTGGCGCGGCTGCACGACGCGTCACTGCGGCTGGAGGACAACGAACCGGGCCTGAAGGTCAGCATCGTCTTCCCGCCGGACGCCGGCTGACACCGCCGACAGGGGACGCCCCCACAAGAAAAGAGCCCGCCGTTTCCGGCGGGCTTTTGAGGTGACATCAGCGAGAATGACTCCTTGGCGTCAGACATGATATGGGGCGCGAACCGTCCGGGCGCATTCGGATAAGTGTATTAGCACGAAGGTGCTAGAGGGTTGGCGGTGCAACAGTTTCCTGCGGGCGGCGTTTGTCCATCGGACCGGCATGCCGGTGGCAACACGGCGGGAAGAGACGATGGACGCGACCAGACAGGTTCCCCTTCAGGCCTCGGTGCAGGCGGGGGAGCCGGCAACCGCCGGGCGGAACACCGCGACCGAACTGAAGCTGTTCACCTGGAAGATGCTGATCGCCGCCGGGGTGCTGGGGACGCTGTTCCTGGCCTGGCAGGTGGCCGACGCGCTGCTCCTGGTCTTTGCCGGCGTGCTGCTGGCGATCCTGTTCCAGCGCGTCGCCGGGCTGGTGCGGCGCTTCACCGGGCTGCCGCAGGGCTGGGCGCTCGGCGTCGTCCTTCTGCTGCTGGCGGTGCTGCTGATCGGTGGCGGCGTGCTGATGGGCCAGTCGGTGGTCAGCCAGTTCGACCAGCTCTCCAAACAGATTTCCGGCGCGGTTCAGCAGCTTCCCGGTTCGCTGCGCGACCAGATCGCGCAGCAGGGGCAGGACGCCTCCTCCTGGCTGAACCGGCTGCAGACGGTCGCCTCCAGCGTGATGTTCTTCCTGGGCGATCTGGTGGTGGTGATGTTCACGGCCATCTACCTCGCGGCCTCGCCCGGCGTCTACCAGCGCGGCGTCATCCTGCTGGTGCCGCCGCGCGGCCACGAACGGGCGCGGGAGGTGCTGGACGTGATGGGGGACTCGCTGTGGAAGTGGCTGATCGGTCAGCTTTCGGCCATGGCCATCGTCGGCATTCTGACCACCGCGGGCCTGCTGCTGCTGGGCATCCCGAGCGCCCCGGCGCTGGGCCTGTTGGCAGCCCTCCTGGAGTTTGTGCCGCTGATCGGCCCGTTCCTGGCGGCGGTTCCGGCGATCCTCATCGCCTTCGCCCAATCACCGCAGGATGCGCTTTGGGTGGCGCTGCTCTACCTGGCGATCCAGCAGGTCGAGGGCAACGTCGTCATGCCGCTGATGCAGAAGAAGGTGGTCGACCTGCCCCCGGTCATCACCATCGCGGCCATCGCGGCGGGGGGCGTGCTGTTCGGGCTGATGGGCATGTTCCTGGCCACGCCCTTCGCGGTGGTGATGCTGGTGCTGGTCAACATGCTCTACATCGAGGACAAGCTGGGCGAGGGGCGGCACTTCCCCAGCGAGGACAAGGCGTAGGCTGCCCGGACCTCAGGCGACCTCCGCCCCGGCCTTGGCGGCGTCGGCGGCGGAGCGCAGGGGAAGCTCCTTCAGGAACAGGGTCAGCACGAAGGACACCACGGCCAGCCCGGCGGCCAGCAGGAACAGGGTGGAGAAGCCATGCTCGAACACCGACTGGGCGGTGGAGCGGGCGGCGGGGGTCAGATTGGCCAGGGCGGACGGGCCGCGCTCCATCACCTCGCGCCCGCTGATGCCGGGCAGGCCGGCGGCGTTCAGCCGGGACTCGACGTCGGCGGCGAAGACCGCGCCGAACACCGCCACCCCGATCGACCCGCCGAGCGAGCGGAAGAAGCCGACCGAGGCCGTGGCAGCACCCAGGTCGCGCCGGTCCACCGCGTTCTGCACGGCGACCGTCATCACCGGCATGACCAGCCCCAGCCCGATGCCCAGCGGGACCAGGATCAGCGTGGACCACAGCCCGCTTTCCGACACCGTCGGCGACAGGCCGAGGGCCAGATACATCACCGCCGCCAGCGCCAGCCCGGCCAGCGGGAAGACCTTGTAGCGGCCCGACTTGGAAATCAGCCGACCGCCGCCCCCGGCGCCCAGCACCATGCCCAGCACCATTGGCAGCAGCAGGAAGCCCGACGTTGTGGCGCTGGTCCCGGCGACGAGCTGCGAGCGCAGCGGCAGATAGACGATGCCGGCGAACAGCACCATGGCCGACACCGCGACCACCGGGTTGGCAACCGCCACCACAGGCTCGCGGAACAGGTGCAGGGGCAGGATCGGCTCCTCCACCCGCCGCTCGTGCCACAGGAAGACCCCGAACATCATGACGCCCAGGACGCACAGCCCGAGGATCGTCGGGGAGGTCCAGGGCAGGGCGACCCCGGCGCGCGACACCACGAACAGCAGCGAGGTCACCGTGCCCATCAGCAGCGCCGCCCCCAGATAATCGATGGTCGGCTTCGCCCGCCCCGCCGGCAGGCGGTCGAGCGCCCGGCTGGTCATCAGCAGCGCCGCCGCCCCCAGCGGCAGGTTGATGAGGAAGATCCAGTGCCAGCTCAGCCGTTCCGTAAAGATGCCGCCCAGCAGCGGCCCGGCCACGCTGGACACGGCGAAGATGCCGCCGATGTAGCCCTGGTAGCGCCCGCGCTCGCGCGGGGCGACCACGTCGCCGATGATGGTGAAGGCCAGCGCCATCAGGCCGCCGCCGCCCAGCCCCTGGATGCCGCGGAACAGGATGAGCTGCCCCATGCTCTGCGCCAGCGCGCACAGCACCGACCCGACCAGGAACAGGAAGATCGCCACCTGGAGCACCCGCTTGCGCCCGTAGAGGTCGCTCAGCTTGCCGTAGATCGGCGTGGTCGAGGTCGAAGCCAGCAGATAGGCGGTGACCACCCAGGGCAGGTTCTCCAGGCTTCCCAGGTCATGGGCCATGGTCGGCAGGGCCGTCGCGACGATGGTCTGGTCCATCGCCGCCATCAGCATGGCGAGCGCCACCCCGCTGAACACCCGCATGATTTCGCGGTGGGTGAAGACGGCGTGGTCGTTGGAGGCGTCGGTCATGGTCTCGGTTCAGGCCGGAATGAGCGGTGGGGCGTACCATAGCCCCCGCGACGCTCCGTGCAAGGACTCCGCCATGAATGGCTGCTAATCTCCCTTTCCACAGTCCGGAATAGTCGCGGTAACCCTTGATGCTGAGCGTCAGCAACCTGTCCACCCCCGTGTTGAAGCCGGCCACCTTCCGGCTGGACGCCGGGGAGTGCGTGGCCGTTCAGGGAAAGTCGGGGTCGGGGAAGTCCGTGCTCCTGCGCGCCCTGGCCGACCTCGACCCGTCGACCGGCGAGGTGCGGCTGAACGGCGATCTCCGGGAGGACATGCCCGCGCCGCTCTGGCGCCGCCGGGTCACCTACGTCGCCGCCGAGTCGGGCTGGTGGGAGGACCGGGTGGGCGCACATTTCGCACAGCCGGACCGCGCCGCCGCCCTTGCCGGGGCGCTGGGCCTGCCGGGGAAGGTGATGGACTGGCCGGTCGCCCGCCTGTCCACGGGGGAGCGGCAACGGCTGGCGCTGGTCCGCGCGTTGGTCCAGGAGCCGGAGGTGCTTCTGCTCGACGAGCCGACCGGCCCGCTGGACGCCGAGGCGACGGAGCGGGTGGAGGCGCTGCTGCGCGGCGAACTGGCCCGCGGGGCCGGGGTGCTGATCGTCACCCACGCGCCGGAGCAGGCGCTTCGGCTGGCCCGGCGGCATCTGCACGTCGCGGACGGCGTGGTGGCGGACGGCGTGGTGACGGAGGGGTAGGGCGATGCTGGTGTCCCTGCATTACACCGACCTCGCCGTGGCCGGGCTGCTCCTGCTGGTCAACGGCGGCCTGTCCCTGGCGCTGGATCTGGGGTTGGCGCGGCCGTTGCTGGTGGCGGCGCTGCGGATGGTCGTCCAGCTCTCGCTGGTCGGGCTGGTGCTGACCCGGCTGTTCGCCCTGGAATCGCCTTGGCTGACCCTGGGGGCGGCGCTGGTCATGCTGCTGTTCGCCGGCCAGGAGACGATGGCCCGGCAGGAGCGGCGGCTGGCCGGCTGGTGGTCCTACGGCATCGGCACCGGAGCGATGGGAACCGCAGCGGCGATCGTCCTACTGCTCGGCCTGTCCACCGCGGTGCGGCCCGACCCCTGGTGGGACGCACGCTACGCCATTCCCATGCTGGGCATGGTGCTGGGCAACGCGATGAGCGGGGTGGGGCTGGCCCTTCACACGCTGACCGCGACCGCGGCGCGGGAGCGGGCGGCCATCGAGGCGCAGCTCGCGCTGGGCCAGACCCGCTGGACGGCGCTGCGGCCCATCCTGCGCCACGCGCTGCGCACCGCGCTGATGCCGACGATCAACAGCATGGCGGCCATGGGGGTGGTGGCCCTGCCCGGCATGATGACCGGCCAGATCCTCTCCGGCGTCGATCCGGGGGAGGCGGTGAAGTACCAGATCCTGATCATGTTCCTGATCTCCGGCGCGACCGGGCTCGGCGTGCTGGCGGCGTCTCTGGCAACGGTGCGGCGGCTCAGCGACCGGCGGCACCGGCTGCGGCTCGACCGGCTGGTGCGGCGGCGGTAAAGCGGAAGGAACCCGGACGGGACCGCCGCCGTTGAACACCGATTGGTGTTCACCAACGGCGGCGGGGGTACGGGTCATGGCGCACATCGTGGAAATCCGGAACGGCGCGATCGTCGGCAACGACGAGCCCACGGACGAGTATCTGCCCGTCGGAACCCACATCGCCCAGGCCGACGGTTTTTATGTCAGCTTCGGCATGGACGTGGAGGGTCCCTACGCCCGCAACGAGGCCGACGAGCGGCTGAACCACCTGAAGCGCGCCACCCAGGCCGATCTGGAGCGCCCTTGAGGGTGTTGGCGGCGCCCCCTCCCTAACCCTCCCCTGCGAAGCGGGGGAGGGCCGGGGAGGGGGCAAAGCGCCGCTACGTCGCCTCCGCCTCCGCGTCTCGGTGCTCCAGGCTGGCGCGCACGGTGCGGCGCAGGTCGTCGGGCTGGATGGGCTTGTGCAGCAGGGCGCATTGCGCGCCGGCGGCCTCGCGCAGCCGGTCGGACGACGTGTCGCCGGTCAGCAGCACCCCCGGCAGGTCGGGACCGAAACGGCGGCGCAGCGTGTCCATCAGCATCAGCCCGGTGTCGCCATCCGGCAGGCGGTAGTCGGTCAGCACGAGGTCGGGGGCCAGCGTGCCGTCCACCAGTTCCAGCGCTTCCGCCACCGAGCCGGCCTCGGTCACGCGGTAGCCCCAGCCATCCAGCATCAGCGCCAGGGCCATGCGGATCACCGCGTCGTCCTCGACGAGCAGCACGGAGGCGTCGCCGTCCGCCTCGCCGCTTCCCGAGGCGTCGTCGTCCGCCGAATCCCCGCAATGCCGCTGGTCGAGAACGGCCGCCTGCGGCAGGGTCACGGCGAAGCAGGACCCCTTGCCCGGCGCCGAGGTCACCTCGATGGTGCCGCCCAGCATGTGGATGAGGCGCCGCGCGATGCTGAGCCCCATGCCCAGCCCTTCCCGCCGGTCGCGGGCGGCGTTGCCGATCTGGTAGAAGTCCTGGAAGATGCGGTCGAGCTGGTTCTCCGGAATGCCGATTCCGGTGTCCCACACCTCGAACCGCAGGGCGCCGCCCCGCCGCCGCGCGCCGAACAGCACCCGGCCCTGCTTGGTGTAGCGGATGGCGTTGGTCAGCAGGTTGCGCAGCACGCGCTCGAGCAGGCCGCCGTCGGTGCAGGCGCTCAATCGCACCGGCACCGCGCGCAGCGTCAGGCCGGAGGAGGCGGCGACCGCCCGGAACTCGTTGTGCAGCCGCTCCATGATCGACCCGACCTCGACCGGGGCGCTGTGGGGAGTAACGAGTCCGGCCTCCAGCTTGGAGATGTCGAGCAGGCAGTCGAGCAGCCCGCCGAGCGAGGCCACCGTATCGCGCAACTGCGTGGCGATGCGCCGTGCGTCCTCCGGGATCGGCTCCTTCAGCAGCAGGCCCGACAGCAGGGTCAGCGCCTGGGCCGGCTGGCGCAGGTCGTGGCTGGCCGCGGCCATGAAACGTTCCTTGGCGTCCAGCGCCACGTTCAGGTCGCGCTCCATCGACTTGATGGCGGAGATGTCGGTGACGCTCGACACCACGGCCTCGGGCCGACCGTCGGCGCCGGGGACCGGGTGGCTGGAGACGCGCAGCCAGCGGGTCGGGGCCGCCGCCTCGTCACCCTCGGCGATGCCGACGATCTGTTCGACCACCGGCTTCCCGCTGCCCACCGCCTTGGCGGCGGGCGGCAGCCCGGTCAGGCGGGCGCCGTCGGCGCCGATGAAGCGCCGCCGCGCCGCGCGGCCCGCCCGGTCGCCCGGCTTGCGGCTTTCGAGGGGGCGGGCCAGGGGGTCGAGCAGCACCCCCGCCGGACCGGTCATCAGCCGCTCCGCCATGGCGTTGGCGACCATCACCGTGCCGTCCGCCGACCGCATGACCAACCCTTCGGACAGGGACTGGACGAGCGTGCGGTGCCGCCGCTCGCTCTCCGCCAAAGCTTGCTCGGCGGCCCGCCGGGCGGTCACGTCGCGGAAAGCCACCACCGCCCCGGTGATCGCCCCGTTCTGGAGGATCGGGGAGACGGTCAACTCCGCCACGAAATCATCGGAACCCTGGCGGCGCAGGCGTCCGTCGGTCACCTGCCGGACCAGCCCGTCGGCCAGCGACAGCGTCAGGGCGCGCCGACCCTCTTCCTCGGCGTCGCCGCCGATCAGCGCGGTGAAGGAGCGGCCGACCAACTCGCTGGCGCCGAACCCGGTCATCGACTGGGCCGCCGTGTTCACGAAGGTGACGGCGCCGCGCGCGTCCAGGCCGCAGATTCCGTCGGCCACCGCCTGAAGAATGTGGTGATAGGCGGCGCGGGTGCGCTCCGCCTCGTCGCGGGCGTCTTGAAGCTCGCCGACCCAGGCGTTGCGTTCCGTCACGTCGGTGATGGTCAGCAGGACGTCGCCCTTGTCGACACCGTCCGGCCCGGCCTCCAGCTCCACGACCCGGGCGTCGGTCAACCCGTCGATGGCGCTCTGGGCGCCGACGAAGGCGTATTCCTGCCGTGTCCATTGGCCGGAATCGCGCAGCCGGGCGAGCGCCGTGAACAGCCGCCCGTGGTCCAGCGACTCCACCATCAGGGTCAGGGGACGGCCCTTCAGCCGGCGCAGCGGCAGGCCGAACTGCCGCTCCGCGGCGGCGTTGGCCTCGCAGATGATGCCGGCGGCGTTGACGGTGAAGCAGGCCAGCGGGACCGACTGGAAGAGCTGGAGATACTGGATGCGCGAGGCCTCCAGCGCCTGCTGGGCGGTGCGCAGCTCCTCGTTCTGGATCTCCAGCTCGGCCTGATGGACGTACAGCTCGTGCAGGACCTCCTTGAGCGTGGTCGCCGAGACCTCCGCCCCTTCGAAGCCGCCCGAGTTGAGGGCCTGTTCCGCGCGCTTGCGAAGCCGTTCGTTGCGGAATCCGTTCACGCCGCGCCCCCGGCCGCCGGGTCCTTGGCAGTGGATGGTCCGGATTTTTTCTGGCCGTTCCGCCGTCCGCTCGCGCGCAGTTCCATCAGTTTGCGGTTGGTGATGTCGATGTGGCTGACCACCGCTCCCCCTGACAATCCGGCCAGACGGCAGGCGTGCATCATGAACCAGCGCTCCTCCTTGTCGGAATGACAAGGGTATTCGATGGTGAACTGCTCGATGTCGCCGGACAGAATCCGGCGCAGCCCGTCGTTCACGGCACGGGCGATGTCTTCGCCTTCGGTTCCTTCCTCGGCGTTGCACACATCAAGATAATTGGTTCCCGGCCCGCAACGGTCCAGCGCCGGGGCGCCGTTCTTCTCGCCGAACATGCGCCAGGCGTGGTTGACCATGGTGATGGCGCCATCGGAATCGATGACCGCCACATGCTCGGGCAGGCTGTCCAGCACCGTCTGGAGGCGGTGCTCCGCGGCCTTGGCGGCGGTGACGTCCACAAAGGTGACGACCACCCCGGCCACCTGGTTCTTCTCGGTCAGGTAGGGCAGGATCCGCGTCTGGATCCAGCGGTCGCCGCGCACCGGGACATGGCGTTCCACCGGATTGTGGTCGTGGAAGACCCGTTCGATGTCTTTGAGAAAATCCGGGTAGTCGATGTTGGTCGACAGGTGCGCGATCGATCGCCCGACATCGCGCGGGATGATGTTGATGAAGCGGGCCGCCGCCGGGGTGAAGCGCCGGATCACCATGCCGCTGTCCAGGAAGACCGTGCCGATCTCGGTCGAGCGCAGCAGGTTGTCCAGGTCGTTGGTAACCTCCGTCAACTCCTCCACCTTCGCCTGATACTCAGCGTTGACGGAATACAACTCCTCGTTGACCGACTGCAACTCTTCGTTGGTGCTCTGCAGTTCCTCGTTGGAGGCGAGAAGCTCCTCGTTGGTCGCCTGGAGTTCCTCGTTGGCGGTCTCCAGTTCCTCGATGGTGGCCTGGAGGTTCTCGCCGCGGGAGACCAGCTCCTGCTCCAGCCCACGGATGCGCTCCGCGGTGTCGGTGTCGAAGTCGAAGTCGCTGTCCGGCAGGGCCAGCGCCGGCGCGCTGGGGTCGAGCACGATCAGCGCAAAGCGCCGGCCGGTCTTGCGGGCGACGAAAGGCTTCACGCGCAAACTGACGGCGGGCAAGCCCTCGCGGTCCTTCACCGGGATGTTGGACAGGGCGAACTCCTCGCCGGAGCGGAAGGCCCGCGTCAGCGCGGTCCCAACCACCATGGAGACCGAGGAGGGCAGAAGCTTCAGCGCGTTCAGCGTGGCTTCGCCCGGCGGCACCTTCAGGATCGCCGACGCCTCGCCGAACACGTGCATGATGTTCATCTGCTCGTTGACCAGCAGGCTGGGCGGCACATAGGCCCGCATCAGGGTCGAGATCGCCTCGTCGATGGCGGCCCCTTCCTCCTGCGCCTGCGACATGGTCTCGTCGCCGTGGCGGTGCACCGGGGCGGCGACGGTGGGGACGAGCAGCCGCGACAGCCGGTGCGTCCCGGTGCGCAGGCTCTGGAACAGCTTGTTCCGGCTGTCCAGGACGTGGAACTCCGCCGACAGGTCGCCCAGCGTCTCGCTGGTGCCGAGGAACAGGAAGCCGCTCTGCCGCAGCGCGTACTGGAACAGGCTCAGCACCTTCCGTTGAAGCGGCGAGTCCATGTAGATCAGCAGATTCCGGCAGCTCACCAGGTCGATCTTGGTGAAGGGCGGATCGCGCATGATGTTGTGGGCGGCGAAGACCACCATCCGGCGGATGTCGCGCGACACCAGATAATGGTCGCCGCGGGCGATGAAGTAGCGGGTCAGCCGCTCGTTCGACACGTCCTCGGCGATGGAGCGCGGGTATTCGCCCAGGCTGGCGATCTCGATGCTGTCCTGGTCGATGTCGGTGGCGAAGATCTTGACGTCGAAAGACCGCCCCATCCGCTCCTGCGCCTCGGCGAACAGGATGGCGATGGAATAGGCCTCCTCGCCGGTGGCGCAGCCGCAGACCCATACGCGCACCATGTCGGTGGGGCTGCGCTTGGCCAACAGGGTCGGGATCACCTTGTCGGCGAGCGAGGAAAAGGCCCCCTCGTCGCGGAAGAAGCGCGTGACGCCGATCAGCATCTCCTTGTAGAGGCTGACCGTCTCGGCGCTGTTGCGGCGGAGCAGCGCGGCGTAGTCGCTCATCGAATCGAGGCCGGCGGTGTGCATCCGCCGCTCGATCCGGCGCAGCAGGGTCGCCAGCTTGTAATGCGAGAAATCAACGCCGGTGACCGAGCGGATGGCCGCCACGATCTGCGCCAGCGGGTCGTTCTCGCGGTCCTGCGGCTTGGCCGGGACGGGCAGGTTGCGCGACAGCACCCGGCCGGCGTGCTCGATCAGGGTGGCCGGCAGCTTGTCCGCCGTTTTCACGGCGTCCACCTGCCCGGTGGCAATGGCGCTGCGCGGCATGCCGTCGAACTGCGCCGATTCCGGGTCCTGCGCCGCGGCGAAGCCGCCCGCGGACTTGATCGCCAGAAGCCCGCGGGTGCCGTCCGACCCGGTGCCGGACAGCACGACGCCCAGCGCCCGCGGCCCCTGGTCCTTGGCGAGGGCGGTGAAGAAGATGTCGATGGGCAGGCTCATGCCCCCGGCGGCGTCCTTGGCGGTCAGGATCAGCCGCCCGTCCTCGATCGACAGATGCTTGGCGGGGGGCAGCAGATAGACGGTGTTGCGCTCCACCGCCATGCCGTCGGCGGCCTGCACCACCGACATGGCGGTGTGCTTGGCCAGCAGATCGACCATCAGGCTCTTGTGGACTGGCGACAGATGCTGGACGACCACATAGGCGAGGTCGCTTTCTCCCGGCACGTTGTCGAAAAAGCGCTGGAGCGCCTCCAGGCCGCCGGCCGAAGCGCCGATGCCGACGATGCAGCAGACCCGGTCCCGCCCCTCCGGATAGGGACCATAGACGGAGACCGTTTCCTCACCCTCGTCGGGCGGTGACGGGGCATCGGCGACGGGGTGATCGGCGATGGAGTGATCGTTGTCTTCTGGTTCCACGGAGCACTTCAGGTCTGCGGGAGTAAAGGACGGCCTACCAAATTATTTGCCGTCTGACCGTGACATTCAAACCCTCCCTCGCGCGGCGTCTTTCCTTTTCCGTGCGCGCCGGCGGTTTTGAAACGGCGAAGGGTCTAGCGGCTATATAGGAAGGGCCCAGGCCAGTCAATCCGGACAATCCTCCCCTTGAAGGGGGGCGCCGCGTCGTCATTGCAAAGATGAGGCGGGCAGCGGGCGGCACGCCGCTTTGAACGTTTCGCATATGACCAATGGATTTTCAGCGATGCATTTGCCGAGCGTCGAATTCGGCTTTGCTGACTCGGCGGGGCGAGACTTTCGAATGTGCCGTGGTTTTCCATATTCGATCCTTTTCAATGTCCTGAGATCAATTGCGTGAATTCATGGCGCCATCGCACCCTGTTCCTTTTTCCATGGACCGCGCCTGATGGCGGGCAAGAAAGATAAAAATCGATGGGATTTGCCACCAGCGCACAGCTTACCCTGAACGTATGATGTGATACGGGCACAACACTGTGCAGGATCTGTTGCCCCGTTCGCTTATGTCGCTTTACGCGATTGGCGCTTTGCGCAATCTTTAATCCGTAGCCACTAATCATGAGAAACGTAGGAAAGGAGTGCGCCAGATGGAGCGCGAGGACGAATGTGCTCTCGACCGATATATCGCGGCGATTCCGCTCAACCTGAGAGTAGTGGCCAGGGCTGCTTATGAGGAGCTGTCGAACAATCCCTTCCTGCCGGTCTTTTCGAAGGACGAAATTGCGCGGTTGGTCTGCTCACCGGGATTTCAGAGTTACTTGGAAAGTGAGAACCGGACCAGCGCCGGTTCGCTGATGATGCTCTGTTCGGCGGGGTTTGCGACGCGCCATTGATGATGCGCCATTGACGACGCGCCTTCGTCACAACGCGACGCAGCCACTCTCCTGCAGGCCGGCGGCTGTCCCGCCGGCCTGAATTTTGTCCGAACGTATTACCGTTCGAGTCCCAGCGGCGGCATGCGCGCTTCCACCGCGCCGCTGCGGGCCGCCTGGACCAGCGGGGCCAGTTCGGCCAGCGCCGGGCGCAGACCCGCCAGCACCGCCACGGCCTCCACCAGATCGCCCTTGCCCGAGGCGAGGTCGAGGATTTCCCGGATCAGCGGCTTCGGGCGGGGGTAGCCGGTCACGGTGACCGGATCGTCCGGCCCCAGCTTCGCCGCCTGCTTGGCGAGCGTCAGCGCGGTGGCGACTCCGCCCAGCTCGTCGATCAGGCCGAGAGACTTGGCCTGGGCGCCGGTCCACACGCGGCCCTTGGCGGCGTCCCGCGCCTGTTCGGGTGTGAGGTGCCGGGCCTCCGCCACGCGGGACAGGAAGGTGGAATAGCTGCTGTCGATGATGGCGTTCAGCCGTTCCTCCCCGGCGGGGCCGAAGGGACGGAAGGGCGACCACAGGCCGGCGTTGGGCGCGGTGTCGAGGACGCCCCAATGCACGCCCAGCCGCTCCGACAGGCCGGCGACCGACATCTTGCCGGCGACCACGCCGATCGAGCCGGTCACCGTGGCGGGGGAGGCGACGATGCGGTCGGCGGCCAGCGCGATCCAATAGCCGCCGGACGCCGCCGTTCCGCCCATGGTGGCGATCACCGGCTTGCCCGACTGGCGGGCCTTGACCAGGGCGCGGCGGATGGTTTCGGACGCGGTCACGCTGCCGCCGCCGCTGTCGATGCGGAACAGGATGGCCTTGACGTCGGGATCGTCCACCGCGTCCTCAATGGCCGACACGATCGTCTCCGAGCCGGCAGTGACCTCGCCCAGGCCGGGCTTGCCGCTGTCGCCGCCGGTGATGGTGCCGGTGGCGTGGATCAGCGCGATGGTCGGGCCGCTGCGGTTGGGCGGGCCGGCGATGCCGAGATAGTCCGCCGCCTCCATTGTGTCGGCGTCGGGCGCGGCTCCGGCGCGGCGCAGCGCCTCCTCCCGCGCCTCGTCGGCGTAGCCGAGCCGGTCGACCAGCTTGGCGTCCACCGCCTCGCGGTCGATCAGGGGCGCGCGGTCCATGGCCGCCTTGACGGCGGCGGGGGGAGGCGGCGGCTCACCGCCACGCCGTCGACGATCTGGTTGGTCAGGTCGCCGAGCAGCGACTCCATCATTTCGCGGTGGGCCGGCGTGAAGTCCGTCCGCATGACGCTGTCGGCGAGGCTCTTGTACTCCTCGCGCTGGAAGACCTGCGGCTGGATGTCCAGCTTGTCCAGCGCGCCGCGGGCGAAGGGGATCTGTGCCGACAGGCCGGTCAGGCCGAGCAGGCCGAGCGGCTGCATCCACACCTCGTCGAAGGCGCTGGCCAGCAGGTAGGAGCGGTTGCCCGCCCCGGTGTCGCCGTAGGATTCGGCGAAGGCGATGGCGAAGCGGCCCGACGCGCGGAACCGCTCCACCGCCGCCCGCAGCTCCTGCACCTGGGCGAAGCTGGCGCCGTCACCGCCGAAGCGGGCGAGCACGCCCTTCACGCGCGGGTCGGTGCGCCCCCGCTCCAGCGCGTCGAGCACCTCCTGGAAGGTCGTCTCATGGCCGAGGAAGCTGCCCAGCCGGTCAACGCTCCCTTCCGCCAGCGGGTCGCGGAGGTCCAGCTCCAGCACGACGGTGTCGGGCAGGGAGGGCTCGTGCCGGACCGCCAGGACGACCCCGGTGACCACGGCGGCCACCACGAGGAAGCCGATGAGGGCGAACAGGCGGACAAAGAACCTCAGCATCCGGGGGGCTCCGGTGGTTGCGCGGCGTCAGCGGTCCTGCTTGTGGTAGTCGCGGTTCGGCATCATGTCCACCGCCGAGGCGACGCGGTTCGACATGTTGTAGAAGGCGGCGGTGTCGGCGATGTCGAAGATGTCCTCCTCGCCGAAGCCGGCGTCGCGCAGCGCCTGCCGGTCCGGCTCGCCCATGGTCCAGGGCTCCTTGGTCAGCTTCCACGCGAAATCGAGCATGGCGCGCTGGCGCGGTTCCAGCGTGGCGGCGCGGTAGTTGAAGGCGAGCATCTCGCCCAGCTCCGGATCGCCGGACAGCTTGCGCACCGCCTGCCCGTGGGCGACGAGGCAGTAATAGCAATGGTTGGCCGAGGACACGACCACGGCGATCATTTCCCGCTCCAGCTTGGACAGGCCGCTCTCGCCGACCATCAGCTCGTTGTAGAGCTGGGCGAAGGTGCGCAGCTTCTTCGGGCGCAGGCTGTAGGCGCGCAGCACGTTGGGGACGAAGCCCAGCTTTTCCTCGCACTTGGCGAAGAGGGCAGCCATGTCCGGGTCGAGGTCGGGCGTCTCGGGAACGGGCAGGGCCATGACATGATCGGGCTGCGGCATTGCGGTGCTCTCCTCCGGTGTGTCGGCGTCGTTTCGGCCGGTGCAGTTTCGGCCGGTGCGGTTTTGGCCGACAGGGTAGCCGGGTGGCGGCGCTTCGCAAAGCCCCACCTCCGGTCAGGCGGCTCGGTGGCTCGCCGGAGGGTTGCAACCCAGCCTTTCGTACGTTGTCTCTCGCCAAGCGCCGCCGCCCATGCGAAGACTTGACCCGTTGCAACGCAGTGGTTCCAGCGATGAACGATCCGGGAGCCAGAGGCGCGCCCAGGCTCGGCCTCCTTTCGGTTCTGGTGGTCGAGGACAGCGCCTTCATCCGCAACGTGCTGACCGCCACGCTGCGCACCATCGGGGTCGGCGCGGTGCACGCCGAGCCCGGCGGGGCCGAGGCCATTCGCTTCCTGGAGGAGCGCCGCGCCGCCCTGCCGCCCGGCACGGCGCCGGTGGACGTGATCCTCTCCGATCTGGTGATGCCCGAGGTGGACGGGCTGATGCTGCTGCGCTGGCTGCGCTGCAGCCCGCGGTCGCCGGACCGTTTCCTGCCCGTGCTGATGCTGTCCGGCGCCGCCGACCGCCATTACGTGGAGCAGGCGCGCGACCTGGGCGCCACCGACTTCATCGCCAAGCCCTTCTCCGCCGCCACCATCGCCAGCCGCCTGCTGGCCGCCATCGCCCGGCCGCGGCGCTTCGTCCTCGCCAAGGGCTATTTCGGGCCGGACCGGCGGCGGACGCAACGCCCGGTGGCGATGGACTGCCGCATGACCGGCCCCGGTGAGGTCCTGGTGGTGCACAGCGCGTCCAAGGCGGTGGGCATCGACCGATTTCCGGTTGTCCATTTCGACCTGCCCAACCGGCTGGGCGCCAAGATGGGCATCGCGCCGAAGAACCCGGTGCCGACCCTGCCCGACGAGGTGTTGGCGGCGGCGGAGGCGGAGATCCAGAACCGGGCCGGCGATTACGCCACCTGGATCGCCGCGGAGGTGGACGAACTGGCCCGCCGCGTCGACCGGCTGGGCGTGGACGCTGCCGTGGTTCCGGCGGTGATGGCGCAGATCAACCGCTCCGCCCACGAGATGCGCGGGCAGGGCGGCATCTTCGGCTACCCGCTGATCACCCGCATCGCCAAGTCGCTCTACGAGGCGACGCAGGGCGGCTTCCCGGCTGTCACCGGCAACGAGCGCCTGCTGCTGAAGGCCCATGTGGACGCCATCCGGGCGGTGATGGCCGGGCGGATCAGCGGCGACGGCGGGGCGACCGGCCAGCAGCTTCTCGCCTCGCTGGACCGCGCCAAGAAGAAATACGCCAAGCCGGACGGCGAGGGCGATCCGGTCTGAGCGCCGCCGCTATTTCCAGCGGATGCCGGCCTCGCGGCGGATTTCCTCCATGCGCTCCAGCGCCGGCTTGAGGCCGTTCAGGGAGAAGCGCACCTCGGCCTTGCCGCCCGCCGGGGCGGAGCCGACGGCGGAGACTTCCTTGCCCGGAGTCAGCCGCTCGACCAGCTTGGCGTTGGTGTCCGGATCGATCACCGCGCAGGTGTTGGTTTCCCACTCGAAGCGTTCGCACGGGTATTCGGGTCGGAACAGCGCCCGATCCACCCAGACGCGGACGATCTTCGACAGGTCCATCGTCTGCTCGTCCAGCCGGAAACGCATCCCCTCCAGCCAGCGCTCGCTGGAGCGCAGCCAGACGAGGCGCGACCGCCGGTCGCTGCCGGGACGGGACAGCAGCTCGCATTCGACACGGCGCGGCTCGCTCCACACTTGGCAGTAGAGGCGCCAGTCCTTGAAGGTTTCCGCATGCTCGCGGAAGGCCGGAGGTTGCGCCTGAACGTGTTGAGCGGCGGCGGGGAGGGCGGCGAGGACCAGAACCCCCGCGATCACGCCGCCACGCCATGCAGCCGCGATGCGTCCCGGTCCCCGCATCGGCGTCAGCCCCGCGCGTAGGCGCGGTGGCGCAGCAGATGGTCGGCCAGCACGCAGGCCATCATCGCCTCGCCGACCGGGACGGCGCGGATGCCGACGCAGGGGTCGTGGCGGCCCTTGGTCAGGATGTCGGTGTCCTTGCCCTGCAGATCGACCGTCTGGCGCGGGGTGAGGATGGAGCTGGTCGGCTTCACCGCGAAGCGCACCACGACGTCCTGGCCGGTGGAGATGCCGCCGAGGATGCCGCCGGCGAGGTTGGACCGGAACTCCGGCTCGCCGTCTGGGCCGGCGCGCATCTCGTCGGCGTTCTGCTCGCCGGTCAGGGTGGCGGCCTCGAAGCCGTTGCCGATCTCCACGCCCTTGACGGCGTTGATGGTCATCATGGCGCGGGCGAGATCGCCGTCCAGCTTGTCGTAGAGCGGGTCGCCGAGCCCGGCGGGCAGGCCGGAGGCCACGACCTCCACCACCGCGCCGATGGAGGAGCCGCTCTTGCGGATGCCGTCCAGATAGTCGGCCCATTCGGTGGCGGCCTGCGGGTCGGGGCAGAAGAAGGGGTTGTTGTCGACCTCCGCCCAATCCCAGCGGCTGCGGTCCACCGTGTGCGGACCCATCTGCACCAGCGCGCCGCGGACGGTGACGCCGTCGCCCAGCACCTTGCGCGCCACGGCACCCGCCGCCACGCGGCAGGCCGTCTCGCGCGCCGAGGAGCGCCCGCCGCCGCGGTAATCGCGGATGCCGTACTTCTTCCAATAGGTGTAGTCGGCGTGGCCGGGCCGAAACTTGGACGCGATCTCGCTGTAGTCCTTGGACCGCTGGTCGGTGTTCTCGATCATCAGCGAGAGCGGCGTGCCTGTGGTCTGCCCTTCGAACACGCCGGACAAAATCCTGACCTGATCCGGCTCCTGGCGCTGGGTGGTGTAACGCGACTGGCCGGGGCGGCGCTTGTCGAGCCAGGGCTGGATGTCCGCCTCGGTCAGGGAGAGCAGCGACGGGCAGCCGTCCACCACCACGCCGATCGCCGGCCCATGGCTCTCGCCCCAGGTGGTGAAGCGGAAAAGCGTTCCGAAGCTGTTGCCGGCCATGGCGAGGACTCCCGATGCGACACGATCTGTCCGCACGACGTGCGGTGGAGCGCGTTTCTTGCGGCGTTTCGGCCGGCGCGTCAAGCGCGAGGGGCTTAAAAAGCACCCTTCTGCTCACGCCGGCGGTCGAGTGCCACCTCGAACTGGCGCAGCAGCTTGTGCGTGGCTTCGAAGTAGAGCTTGCGCTGCGGGTTGTTCTTCATGCAGCGGGCGTCCAGGTGGGACACGCTGGTCAAGGCGGAGACGCAGTAGCCGAGAAGCCAGTAATGCGAGCGGATCTTGCGCAGATAGTCGCGGAAGGGTTCCGGCTGGCCGGCCATGAAGGCGGAGAAGCTCGCCTCGTAGTCGGCGAGGATCTGCCGGATGTCCATCAGCGTGGTTTCCAGCAGCTTGCCCACCTTTTCGATGTGCATCAGAAGCTGGGTTTCATAGGGCTTGTGCATGCGGATATCGACCGGGATGCATTCCCGCGACTTCAGCCAGTTCAGGATGACCCGCGCCCGCGGCGCGATGCGGCGAAGCTGGTACTCGTAGAAGGTCGTGCCCTTCCAGGCGCTGAAGATCTGGTCCGCTTCGCTGCGGTCGATGCCGAAGGCCGAGACGAACAGGCCGGCCTCCTCAAGCTCGGGATTCCAGATCGCCTCCAGGAAACGTTCGATGCTCTGGGCACCGCTGCCGCCGCCGTCGATGGCCTTGCGCACGATGGGTTCGATGCGCGCCCGGATCAGGCGGCGGAGCTGCTGGTCCTCGGTGTCGCTGATCGCCCAGTGACGCTTGTCCACCGGGACCTTCTCGCCTTCGAAGCACGCTTTCAGCAGGAAGGCGTCCAGCGACGGCACGCTGTCGATCAGGGTGAGGGTGCGCAGGTCGGCGGCCGCGGCTTCGCTGTTGGCCTCGCCGATGCCGAACTGTTCGGCCAGCAGGAGGTTGCTGTTGCGGGCGCGCAGATAGATGGCGAGGCCGCCCGCTTCGGTGTGTTCGACGCTGTGCGGAATGTAGATGCCGGTTTCGACCGGGCGCGATGCGGCGTCGCCGTCCTCATCCTCGTCGGCGATGGGGTTGGCGTAATCGTCGGCGTCCTCGTCGAAATTCGGATACTTGAAGAGAATGGCCTTGTTCAACCCGCGGGCGCGGAACAGGCGGTTTTCTTCGGGAATGTCGCGGGTGATGGTGATCAAATTCATCGAGACGCTGGAGCCGCCGTAGAGAATCTGCTCCAGAATCGGGGACACCGAATCCGATTGACGCCGTGCACGCATCCGACCGTCACCTTCCGCAACCTTCCGTATGTGTGAAGAATAGCGGTATGCTGCGGCGCGCAAAAGTAAGTAATACGACGTTCGGTAAAAAATGTCTCAAATGGGGTAAGGGCGTTTCCGGCGGGCGTTCCGGAACGAACCGGACGCGCCCGCCGTCGCCATGGGCCTTGGGATCAGGCGGGCTTGCCCGCGCCGCCCAGCGACCCCAGAAGCTGCGACACCTCGGCCGCCGCGTCCACCGCGACCATGCCGACGGTGTGGTAGCCGGAGTCGACGTGCATGACCTCGCCGGTCACGCCGGTGCCGAGATCGCTCAGCAGGAACAGGCCGGCGCCGCCGACCTCGCCGATGGTGACGTTGCGCTTCAGCGGGGCGTTCAGCTCGTTCCACTTCAGGATATAGCGGAAGTCACCGATGCCGCTGGCGGCCAGCGTCTTGATCGGGCCGGCGGAGATGGCATTGACGCGGATGTCCCGACCGCCCAAATCGACCGCCAGGTAACGCACGCTCGCCTCCAGCGCGGCCTTGGCGACACCCATCACGTTGTAGTGGGGCATCACGCGCTCAGCGCCGTAGTAGGAGAGGGTGAGCAGGCTGCCGCCGTCCTTCATCAGCGGGACGGCGCGCTGCGCCACCGCGGTGAAGGAGTAGCAGGAGATGTCCATCGTGCGCAGGAAGTTGGCCCGCGTCGTGTCGAGATAGAGGCCGTCCAGCTCGTTCTTGTCGGAAAAAGCGATCGCATGAACCAGGAAGTCCAGCTTGCCCCATTCCTTCTCGATGGCGGCGAAGGTCGCGTCGACGCTGGCCTCGTCGGTGACGTCGCAGGGCAGCAGCAGCGGGGCGTTGACCTGCTCGGCCAGCGGCTTCACGCGCTTCAGCAGCGCGTCACCCTGATAGGTGAAGGCCAGCTCGGCGCCGTGCTGCGCCAGCGTGGAGGCAATTCCCCAGGCGATCGACCGATCGTTCGCCACGCCCATGATCAGGCCGCGCTTGCCGTCCATGAGCGGCTTCGGGTTGGACATCCGTACCTCGTGCATCCAGAGTATGCTTTGAAAAGTGGGCCGCATCCTACACGAAAGACCGGCCCGGTCAAACCAAGGCGGGAGGCGTCCTGTGGCTGAAACCGAAGGCACTTCGAAAGGGGCGTGGAACCCCTTTGTGCGCGTTCGGGAAATCGGCGGCTTCATCGCCTATTCCTCCCTGCGCTTCTACAACGACAACTGCTTCCAGACCGCGGCCTCGCTGACCTACACCTCGCTGCTGGCGCTGGTGCCGCTGATGACCATCGGCTTCGCGATCTTTTCGGCCTTTCCCGCCTTCAACGCGCTGCAGTCGCGCATCCAGACGCTGCTGTTCAAGAACCTCGTGCCGGAGAACAGCGACGCCATCCTGCAATATCTGGCGGCCTTCATGGCGAACGCCGGGCAGATGCCGGTGTTCGGCATCGTCGGGCTGGCGATGTCCGCGGTCCTGCTGATCTGGACCATTGAAGGCTCCTTCGCCACCGTCTGGCGGGTGCGGGAGCCGCGCTCCTACGTCACCCGCATCCTGTCCTTCTGGGCGGTGGTGTCGCTGAGCCCGCTGTTCGCCGGCGCCAGCCTGTCGCTGTCCAGCACCCTGTGGGCGGTGCTGCAGTTCGCCCATCTGGAGGGCTTCGCCGACCCGCTGGTGGGGATCGGGGCGATCCTGCCCTTCATGCTGCAACTCGTCGGCTGCACGCTGCTCTACGTCATCATCCCGAACCGGGACGTCGGCTGGATGGACGCCGCCTGCGGCGGGGCGGTCGCCTCGCTGCTGCTGGAGACGTCCAAGGCGGGCTTCGCCATGTACATGAAGGAGTTCCCCGCCTACCAGACCATCTACGGCGCGCTGGCGACCGTGCCGATCTTCCTGTTCTGGCTCTACATCGCCTGGTCCACGGTGCTGTTCGGCGCGGTCATCACCGCCTCGCTGCCCGAATGGCGGGCCGGCAAGATCACCCGCGGCGGGCCGGAAGGGCTGCTGCCCGCGCAGCGGCTGGGGCTGGCGCTGGCCGTTTTGCACGAGCTGCTGGAGGGCACGCGGCTGGGCGTCGGCCTGCGGCGGCGAACGTTGGTCGGGCGCGTGCCGGTGGGCACGGTGCTGATCGACGGCATCCTGGAGCAGCTTCGCGACGCCCATTGGGTGGCCCACACCACGCACAACGCCTGGGTCGTCACCCGCGACCTCAGCGAGGCCACGCTGTTCGACCTGATGAAGGCGCTGGGCATCGGCCTGCGCGGCTCCGTCCGCGGGCTGGGCGGGCTGGAACTGCCCTGGCAGGACCGCACGGCCCAGCTTCTGGAGCAGGCGGAGCGGGACCAGGAGGCGATCCTCGGCGTGCCGATCAAGGAGCTGCTGTCCGACCGGCTTCTGGAAGCGGAACCGCTCGACGCCGAGACCCGCGAGCCGGAAGCGCAGGATGCCGCACCGACCGCAGGGGAAGGCTCCGGCGCGGTGCCGCTGCGCGCCAAGCGCTGGCCTTGAGCGCGGAGCCTGGGCGCGGGCTATTGAGGCCCGCTACGCCCGGTACTTTCCGATGAGGTCGGCGGCGACGCCGTCCAGGTTGTTGTCGGCGGGCAGGGTCTGGACGTAGGAGCAGCCGCGGCAGGCGTCGATCTCGTCGCGCCGTCCCTCCAGATGCTTCAGCCGGAAGTCGCGCAGCCTCTCGCCGTTCCAGATGTCGCGCAGCGACTCCTTGGCGACGTTGCCGACGATGGTCCCCATGCTCCAGTCGGCGCAGCAGACCGACACCTCGCCGTTGAAGTTGATGGCCAGCTTGAGGAAGGGTTCCGAGCAGACCTTGCGGGCGGTGTCCGGGGCGGCGGCGAAGGCGCTTTCCTCGGCCAGCGCCTCGCCGTGCAGGGGATGGACGAACAGGCTGTCGGCGATCGGCGTGAAGGTGTCGATGAAGCTCTGCCGTTCCTCCTCGGTCAGCTCCACGTTGATGATCTTGCAGTGCAGATGGAAGTCGCGGCCCAGCTCCGTCTTGCGGCGGTAAAGGTGGGCCACATTGTCCACGATGGTCTGGAAGCGGTCGAAGCGCTGGGTGATGCGCTTGTACATGGCGTCGCTGGCGCCGTAGACGGAGACGCGCATGGCGTCCAGCCCGGCGGCCAGCAGGGCATCCGCCCGCTCCGGCGTCAGCAGGGAGCCGTTGCTGGTCATCTCGACATGGCGGGCCAGGCCGCGCGATTTCAGAAGATGGACCATGTGTTCGATCCGCGTGTTCACCAGCGGCTCGCCGTCCTTGTAGAGGTGGACGGATTTGATCGGCGCGTCGAATTCGGCGATGTCGTCGGCAATCTTGCTGAACAGGTCGAACTTCATGGCGCCGCGCGGCCGGCCGACCTCCTTCAGCAGCTCCGGGTTCCCGGTGGCGCAGAAGACGCAGCGGAAGTTGCAGCCGTTCGACGGGTCGATCAGCAGCGAGAAGGGCGTGGTCAGCGGCAGCACCCGCGACAGGTCGTTGCGGTCGCGGTGACGGCCGTAGGGAATGTTCGCGGGGGCGGCCGTTTCGGTGCTCACTTCGGTCATGACCTTCGCCGGGCAGGGCTGCGGAAAGTGTGTGACTAGCAAGGGATCACGCGCACCGTAAAGGAATCCTTCATTCCGGCGACCGGACAGTGGCCCGGCGCCCCCAATGCCGCGGGCGCAAGGTGGATTCCAGGGGCATGCTCGACAGTCTTTCCCATCGCATCGTCTACAGCGACCGCAGCTTCTACGCGTCCTTTCCCTCCGCGGCGACTCTGGACGACGGGCGGGTGCTGGTGGCCTTCCGGCGTGCCCGCGACCACCGCTGGCTTCACGGGGAGCCGGCGGAGGGCGGCGGCGACTTCACCAGCGTCGACCATGTGGACTCGCGCTCCCACCTCGTGATCCAACGCTTCACCCCGGATTTCGAGCCGGAGGGCGCGCCGCAGCCGCTGCCCGCCGACCCGGAGGCGGGCGACCAGGACCCCAGCCTGCTGGTCCTGCGCTCCGGGCGGATCGTCCTGGGCAGCTTCGGCTGGTACCCGATGTCGGCGCGCCACGGGCTGCGCCTGCGCGAGAAGGGCGTCCATCTGCTGGGCAACGCCGAAACGTCGGGCACCTTCTTTCTGTTCTGGGGCGGCAGCACCCGGTTCAGCGACGACGGGGGGCGGCACTGGTCGGCCCACCGCTACCTGCCGGAACTGCCTGACCAGGGGCCGATCCTGCCTGGTCTGCGCCCGATGCTGGGCGGTGCGGTGCGTGGCCGGGCGGTGGAGGCGCCGGACGGCACGCTGCTGATGGCGACCTACACCGGCGGCCCCTACACCAGCTACCTGTTCGCCTCCCGCGACCGGGGGGAAAGCTGGGCGCTGCGCAGCACCATCGCCCGCGACCCGTCGGGTCGGGCCGGTTTCTGCGAGACCGCGCTCCACCTGACCGCGGACGGGCAACTCGTCGCCTTCCACCGCACCACAGGGCTGGGCGACCACCTCGCCACCTCGGTCTCCCACGATCTCGGGGAGAGCTGGGCACCGTGGATCGAGAGCGCGATCATCGGGCATCCCTACGACGCCTGCCCGCTGCCCGACGGGCGGCTGCTCGTCGTCTACGGCTACCGCCACCAGCCCTACGGGGTGCGCGCCCGGGTCTGGGACTGCCGACGGGAGACGCTGGAAAGCGCGCCGGAGATCGTCATCCGCGCCGACGCCCCGTCGCCCGACGTCGGCTATCCCTGGGCGACCGTGCTGGCGGACGGGCGGGTGGCGGTCTGCTACTACATCTGCGACGCGGCGGGCACGCGGCACATCCAGGCGACGCTGCTGCGCGTGAGCGGCTGATTGACGGGCCTCCGCGCACCTCCTATCGTCCCCGGCCATACCGCAATCCCATGTTCCGGGGAGTAGAGTGTCCATGAAGCCCGCCCGCCGGCCGTCGAACCCGCTGTTTTCCTCCGGCCCCTGCGCCAAGCGGCCCGGCTGGTCGCTGGACGCCCTGGATGGCGCGCTGCTCGGCCGCTCCCACCGTTCGAAGCCGGGCAAGGCGAAGCTGAAGGAGGTCATCGACCTCACCCGCGCCGTGCTGGCGATCCCCGGCGACTACCGCATCGGCATCGTCCCGGGCTCCGACACCGGGGCGGTGGAAATGGCGCTGTGGAACCTGCTGGGTGAGCGCGGCGTCGACATGATGGCTTGGGAGAGCTTCGGCAAGGAGTGGGTGACCGACGTCACCAAGCAGCTCCGCCTGTCCGATGTGCGGACCATCCAGGCCCCCTACGGCGAATTGCCGGACCTGTCGCAGGCCGATTTCCGCCGCGACGTGGTGTTCACCTGGAACGGCACGACGTCGGGCGTGCGGGTGCCGGACGGCGACTGGATTCCGGCGGACCGTGAGGGGCTGTCGATCTGCGACGCGACCTCCGCCGCCTTCGCCATGGACATTCCCTGGAGCAAGATCGACGTCGCCACCTGGTCCTGGCAGAAGGTGCTGGGCGGCGAGGCCGCGCACGGCATGTTGGTGCTGAGCCCGCGCGCCGTGGCGCGGCTGGAGGGCTTCCAGCCCGACCGTCCGCTGCCCAAGATTTTCCGCCTGACCAGTGGCGGCAAGCTGATCGAGGGCATCTTCGTCGGCGACACCATCAACACGCCGTCCATGCTCTGCGTCGAGGACGCCATCGACGGGCTGCGCTGGTCGCTGTCGGTCGGTGGCCTGACCCAGCTCATTCGCCGGTCGGAGCAGAACCTGCGCATCGTTTCGGAATGGGTGGCGGCCTCGACCTGGGCCGGCTTCCTGGGGGACGATCCGGCGACGCGCTCCTGCACGTCGATCTGCCTGCGCTTCACCGACCCCGAGGTGACCGCCCTGACGCCGGAGGCCCAGGCAGACTTCGCCAAGAAGCTCGCGGCACTTCTGGAAAAGGAGGAGGCCGCCTTCGACGCCGGCTCCTACCGCGACGCTCCTCCGGGCCTGCGCCTGTGGGGCGGCGCCACGGTGGAGAACGAGGACATGGAGGCGGTCCTGCCCTGGCTCGACTGGGCCTTCGCCACGGTCAAGGCGGAGACCTTCGGGCGCTGAACCTTGACGTCGGTACTACTGGGTAGTACTTGGTTGGTGAGGGAGGGCAACGCATGACCGTGAAGACCTCGATCTCGCTGACCGACGAACAGGAAGCCTTCGCACGCAGCCTTGTCGAGACCGGGCAGTATCCAAGCCTCAGCGCGGTGCTCCAGCGCGGTCTCGACATGCTTCGGCGCGACACCGAGAAAAGCAACGCCGAGATCGAAGCGCTGCGGATCCTGATCGACCAGCGCCGCGCCGGTGCATTCGTCGATCTTGATGACGGTGAATCTGAAACCCAGGCGATGCTGGAGCGCAAGCGGCGTGCGCGTGCGGCTCTATAAGGTCCGCCGTGCGGCCTCCGTTACCCGAGACCTCGACCTGATCGAGGATCATCTCGTTCAGGCTTATCGAGACCTGGGTGACGATGGGGAGCGCGCGATGGAACGGGCCGCCGGGCGGATCGACGACGCTCTTTCCTACATGCGGACGTTCGAGGACCATCCGCATCGTGGCACGGAGCATCCGGAAATCCGATCAGGCATCCGCACCGTGACCAGTCGGAATTTCATCTTCTATTTCGAAGTCGATGAAGGGCTGGTTGAGGTCCGGATTCTCGCCGTCTTCTTCGGTGGGGTGAATCACAGCCACCAGATTCTGGACAGGCTGCGCGGCTGAGCCACTCCGGCGCGGCCTTTTTCATGGCCCGCTCAGTCCCGCCAGAAGCTCGGCAGGATCAGCACCAGCACGGTGAAGACCTCCAGCCGGCCCAGCAGCATGGCGAAGCTCAGCACCCATTTTGCGGCGTCGGGCAGGGGGGCCATGGTGCCCGACGGGCCGACCACCGGCCCCAGCCCCGGCCCGGCATTGGCGAGCGCGGAAGCGACGGCGCTGGCCGCGCTCAGGTAGTCCACGCCCATCGCGGCGACCAGCAGCGACAGGATGCCGAAGGCCGCCATAAAGGCGAAGGCGAGGTTGATGACCGAGCCGACCACATCCTCGTCCAGCACCTTGCCCTGATAGAGCGGAACGAGCACGCGGTTCGGCTTCAGCATCCGCTGCATCTGGTTCAGCATCGACAGCGCCAGCACCTGCCAGCGGAAGACTTTGATCGACCCCGCCGTCGATCCGGTGCAGCCGCCGATGAAGTAGAAGAAGAAAAAGGCGACGACGGCGAAGCTGCCCCAGGTCGAATAGTCGGTGGAGACGAAGCCGGTCCCGGTGATGATCGAGGTGACGTTCACCGCCGAATGGCTGAGCGCGTCCCAGAAGGGCAGGCCGACCACGGCGAAGGCCCACAGGGACATGGCGACGCCGGCCACCAGCAGGATCGCCAGCAGCGCGTTCACTTGGCTGTCGCCGGAGAGCGGCGCGTTGCGCTGGCCGCGCAGCAGGCGGATGTACCAGGTCAGGGGCAAGGCCCCGGAGATCATCGAAACGGTCGCCACCCACAGCACCGCATGGGAATCGAACCAGCCGAGCGAGGCGTCCTTCGTCGAGAAGCCGCCGGTGGCGATGGAGGCCATGGCGTGGTTGATCGCGTCGAACCACGTCATGCCGGCCAGATGGTAGGCCGCCGCCGACAGGATGGTCAGCGCCAGATAGATCATGGCGATGGCCCCCGCTGTGTCCTGCACCGTGGCGAAGGGCTTGTCGCCCTTGTCGGAGGACTCGGTGCGGAAGAGCTGCATGCCGCCGACCCGCAGGATGGGCAGCACGGCGATGGCCATGACGATGATGCCGACGCCGCCGAACCAGTTCAGCAGCGACCGCCACAGCAGGACCCCCGGCGGGGCGTCGTCCAGCCCGACGATGACCGTGCCACCGGTGGTGGAGAGACCCGACATCGCCTCGTAATAGGCGTCGGTGAAGGACAGGCGCGCGGCGGAGATCATGAAGGGCAGGGCGCCGAAGGCCGCCAGGACGCACCAGGACAGCGTGGTCAGCAGGAAATGCTGCTTCACCGTGAAGCGCGCGTGCTCCTTGCTCGACGTCGCCAGGACCATGCCGCCGCTGACCGCCAGGGTCGCCGCGCTGGAACCGGCGAAGGCCGTCCAGTCGCGGTTGCCCGCCGCGGCGTCGGCCAGGGCCGGCACCAGCATGCCGAGCCCCAGGATGGTCAGAAGGATGCCGATGATGTGGAAGACCGGTCCCAGCGCAATTCCATTGCCGACGCCATTGCCCAAGGCTGTGCCCTTCGTCGCCGCGGAGGCCGATGGCGGCGCCCCGTCTTTCCCGATGTGATGCGCTGATTATCCAAAGGGCCCGGTGCTGTCCATCCGCATCGGGTTGTGTCCCGTTCGAGGGTCAGACGAAGCCGGCTTCTCCCAACATCCGGTAGAACTCCCGCAGGGCGCGCTGCTGCGCCGCCGCGTCGGGCAGGTCCTCCACGTACTTCCGGTCGAACTGCGGCTGGCGGAGATGCTCGACGACGCGGCGCCGGACCATCTCCAGGGCCCGCCGGCTGCGCAGGATTCCCGGCGCGCAGACCTGCAGCAGACGGTTCGCCCGCAGCCGCAGGGAATCGCCGGGATCGTCCAGCCGTTCCACCACGCGCTCTTCGGTGATGTAGGCCACCAGAAGCGCGTCGAGGTCGCCGGTCAGGCGGGTCCGCGGCTCCTCCGGCAGAGCCGAACTCGGCGGCCTCGCAATAGAGCAGAGTCAGGGCTTCCAGATTGTCGCGGGGCGGCAGACGGGGGTGGACGAAGCGGCCATAGCCCGCCGGGTTGCCGGTCAGCGCGTGCAGCAGCCGGGCGATGTCCCCGGCGTGCCCATGGCCGAGGTCGGAGTCGGCCAGCGCCAGAAGGAAGCGCACGCGGTCCCGTGCGTCGGGGATGCGGCCGGCCACCTCCGCGATGGCCTGCTTGCGTCCCGGCGCCCCGCCGCCCTCCAGGAAGCGCAGGTAGCGCAGGACCAGCGCCTCGGCCATCGGCCCGCCCCCGGCCGGCCCGTCGGGGCCGAGCGTGCGCTTGAGGATCTCCTGGAAGGCCTCCATCTCCAGCGACGGGTCGGAGCGGTAGAGCGGCTGCGTGCCCTTCAACTGGCGGCGCACCAGATCCAGGATGACCAGCCGCGTCTGGTCGAGGTCGTGGAAGGCGAGAAGCTCGTTCAACTGGATGGCGCGGTCGCCCTCCGCCCGCTTGGCCGGTGACAGGCGGCCCCGCGACAGATCGATCAGGTTGCACAGCGCCTCCGCGAGGCTGCCCTGGACGCCCAGAAGCTCCTGCGCGACGGACGGGGCGCCCAGAACATCGGCGATCACCCCGTCGAGCAGCCCCAGCGGGCGGTCGGCCGCCGCCCCGTCCTCCCGCGCCAATTCCCCCAGGAAATCCAGCTTGGCCAGCCAGTTGCGCATCTGCACCAGCTCGCGCGACAGCACGACGCGGGCGAGGAAGTCGCGCTCCGCCGCCGGCAGGCTGGAATCCAGCCGGTCGAACATGGGGCGGAAGCCGGTGGCGGCGATGGCCGGCAGGTCCTTGCGCGCGGCGGCGACCCGCGCCCGGTCGGTCAGTTCATGCATCAGCAGGTTCAGCGCGTCGCGCCGCCCGCGCCCGTCCGTCCCGGCCTTCTCCGCCTGCAGGGTGGCGACCCGCCCGACGGCCGTCGGCACGAGGTTGTCGGTGTTGAGAAGCCGCGCCAGCTCCGCGTGATTGTGCAGCACCTCGGTCGGGGTGACGACGGCGCGCTCCACATAACTGCGCAGGACGCGGTTCATCGTCATCCGGCTCTGCACGCCGTAGCAATGGTCGAGCGTGAGGCAGAGCCCAGGCGCCTCGTCGATCAGGGAGGCGGCCACCGTGCGTGAGACCTGACGGAACTCCACATGGACTTCCGTTTCGACATGGCGGCCGTCCGGACGCCGCCAGTCGCGCACCACCCGGATGCCCTCGACCTTGCCGCCGGACAGCGCCTTGCGGCCGAAGACCAGCGCCTCCGCCTCGGTGTCGAAGCGGCCGTCGAGGACCCAGTGGTCCTGCTGATAGATCTGCACTTCGTAGCTGGCGGACGGGCGTGCCATGGTGCCATTGCCCCGCTGCTGCTGGCACGGTTCGTACACAGGATGCCGGAGATTTCGCATCAAACTCAACAAAGATTCGATTGGAATGCATTCATGTTTCGAACCGCCCCGAACCGGCGCCTGTGGCCGGCGCAGGGGAGACGGGCACAGGCTGCGGGGCTTTTCCGTTTGCATGAGGAAGGCGGGGTGGGGTATTGACCCGCTCCGTATGCCCGAGCACCGCATGCCCATCGGACTTGCGGGCTCTCGCCATGCCGACGGTTTGCCACCCATTCGACGAGACGACGCAGGCCATGCCCGCTGATTCCCTGAGTTCCGCCCTGTTGCCCGCCGGCCTGCACGACGTGCTGCCGCCCGAAGCGGCGCACGAAGCGGCGGCGGTGGCGCGCCTGCTGGCGGACTTCACGGCCCACGGCTATGAGCGCGTCGAGCCGCCGCTGGTCGAGTTCGAGGACAATCTGCTGTCCGGCTCCGGCGCCGCCATGGCGAAGCAGACCTTCCGGCTGATGGACCCGCTGTCGCAGCGCATGATGGCCGTGCGCGCCGACATCACCCCGCAGATCGTGCGCATCGCCACCACCCGGCTGAAGAATGGCGCCCGCCCGGTGCGGCTGTGCTACGCCGGGCCGGTGCTGCGCGTGAAGGGCTCGCAGCTCCGTCCGGAGCGGCAGATCACCCAGGTCGGCGTCGAGCTGATCGGCCCGCTGGAGGCCGAGGCGGACGCCGAGGTGATCCTGCTCGCCGCCCACGCCCTGGAAGGGGTGGGGGTGCGGCACTTGTCCGTCGACCTCTGCGTTCCGACCATGGTGGCGCGCGTCTGCCGCGGCCTCGGGCTCGGCGAGGAGGAGACCGCCCGCCTGCGCGAGGCGCTGGACAAGAAGGACGCCGCGGCGGTGAGCGCGGTCGGCGGTCCGGCGGCCTCGCTGCTGCAAACGCTGATGGCCGCCTCCGGCCCGGCGGAACGCGCCATGGAGGTGCTGTCGGCGCTGCTGCTGCCGGAAACGGCGGAGAAGGACCGGCGCCGCCTGACCGATGCCCTGCGCCTGTTGCGCGCCGCGCGCCCCGATCTGACGATCACCGTCGATCTGGTGGAGCATCGCGGCTTCGAATACCAGACCGGCCTCAGCTTCACCCTGTTCGCGCGCGACGTGCGCGGCGAACTGGGGGCGGGGGGCCGCTACCGCGCCGGGGTGCGTCCCGGCGTGGAGGAGGAGGGCGAGCCGGGGACCGGCTTCACCCTCTACATGGACACGCTCCTGCGCGCCGTTCCGGCGCCGGAGCCGGCCAAGCGCGTTTATGTGCCGCATGGCACCTCCTGGGCCGCGGCGGGCAAGCTGCGCGCCGAGGGCTGGATCACCGTGGCGGGGCTGGCCCCCGTGGCGGACGCAGCGGCGGAGGCCCGGCGGCTGGACTGCGGCCATCGGCTGGACGGCGGCACGGTCACGCCGCTGACCTGAGACTTCACGAGTGGCGACCCCCGCGCCGCGGGGGCGCCTTTGCATGGGCAACGTTTCTTTCTGCCTTCTTTTTTTGCGGAGACACACATGGCCAACGTGGCGGTGGTCGGCGCCCAGTGGGGCGACGAGGGCAAGGGCAAGATCGTCGACTGGCTGTCCAGCCGGGCCGACGTGGTGGTGCGCTTCCAGGGCGGTCACAACGCCGGCCACACGCTGGTGATCAACGGCGTGACGTACAAGCTGAGCCTGCTGCCTTCGGGCGTGGTTCGCTCCAACAAGCTGTCGATCATCGGCAACGGCGTCGTCTTCGACCCCTGGGCCTTCATCCGCGAAGTGACGGCGATCAAGAGCCAGGGCGTGGACGTGTCCCCCGCCACGCTCCAGGTCGCAGAGAACGTCCCGCTGATCCTTCCGGTCCACAGCGCGCTCGACAAGGCGCGCGAGGAGGCCCGCGGCGCCGGCAAGATCGGCACGACCGGCCGCGGCATCGGCCCGGCCTATGAGGACAAGGTGGCCCGCCGGGCCATCCGCCTGTGCGACCTCGGCGACGAGGCGGTGCTGAAGGAGAAGGTGGACGCCCTGCTGGCCCACCACAACCTGCTGCTCCGCGGCCTGGGCGCGCCGGAGATGACCCCGGCCGACATCCTGGACCCGCTGCGCGAGATCACCCCGCAGGTGCTGCCCTACGCCTCGGTCGTCTGGAAGACGCTGGACGAGCTGCGCCGCGCCGGCAAGCGCATCCTGTTCGAAGGCGCGCAGGGCCAGATGCTCGACATCGACCACGGCACCTATCCGTACGTCACCTCCTCCAACACGGTGGCCGGCAACGCCGCCGCCGGCAGCGGCATGGGCCCGCGCGCCGTCGGCTATGTGCTGGGCATCTGCAAGGCGTACACCACCCGCGTCGGTTCCGGCCCGTTCCCGACCGAGCTGTTCGACGACGTCGGCGAGCTGATCGGCCAGCGCGGCAAGGAGTTCGGCGTGGTCACCGGGCGCAAGCGCCGCTGCGGCTGGTTCGACGCCGTGATGGTCCGCCAGGCGGTGAAGACCGGCGGCATCGACGGCATCGCCATGACCAAGCTGGACGTGCTGGACGGCTTCGACGAGATCAAGGTCTGCGTCGGCTACCGCCTGGACGGGCAGGAGCTGGATTACTTCCCGGCCAACGCCGGCGCCCAGGCCCGCGTCGAGCCGATCTACGAGACCTTCGAAGGCTGGAAGGACAGCACCCAGGGCGCCCGCTCCTGGGCGGAGCTGCCGGCCCAGGCGGTGAAGTACGTCCGTCATGTGGAGGAGTTGATCCAGGCTCCGGTGGCCCTGCTGTCCACCAGCCCGGAGCGCGACGACACCATCCTGATGAACGACCCGTTCCAGGATTGATGTGAAGGTGTAGGCTTCGGGCCCCCTCCCTAACCCTCCCCCACCTTCGGTGAGGGAGGGGACGATCTCCCTCTCCCGCGAAGCGGGGGAGGGCCGGGGAGGGGCCCGTCGCGACCACTTTCCCCGCGTTAACAATTTGTTTGCCCTTTTCGAGCGACTAAGGCTGGCACACGCTCGCAGGCTCCGGGGATTCGAACGCCATGCCATCCGATGCCATGACCGCAGCCGCCGCGGATCGGATGATGGCGAACGCCGACCCGGTCAAGCTGGCCGAGCGGTACGAGATCCTTCCCAGCGCGCCGCTCGCCGCGCTCAACACCATCGGCGGCAGCGCCTTTACGGCCAAGCCGCTGCGTGACAAGCGCTCAGAAGCCTTCGCCCTGATCGCCCACGGCGCCACGCTGGCGCGCACCGACATCGCCGCCACCGTCGCCAGCCTCGACAACCCGGCCCACATGCGCCTGCTCGACTGGGGCATGGTGGACTGGCCGGCGAGCCAGGGGCGGCGCCTCTGCATGATCTTCGAGCGTCCGGCGGGCAAGCGGCTGATGGGCAGCCTGACCGAAGCCACGGACCCGATCCCCGAAGACCATCTGACCCGGCAGATCATCCACCCGCTGGTCGCCGCGCTGAAGGAGCTGTCGAGCCGCGGCGTGGTCCATGGCGCGATCCGCCCGACCAACCTCTACTACCGCGATCTGGCCTCCAGCAGCCTGATGCTGGGCGAATGCCTGTCCACTCCGCCGGGCTACGGGCAGACGGTCCTGCTGGAGACGGTGGAGCGCGGCATGGCCTCGCCGGCCGGGCGCGGCACCGGCACCATGGCCGACGACCTCTATTCGCTGGGCGTCACGCTGCTGCTCCTGCTGCTGGGGCGCAACCCGGTGGGGGCGGCGGAGGACGAGGCGATCCTCCAGGCGAAGATCGAGCGTGGCTCCTACCCGGCGCTGGTCGGCCAGATGCGCCTTCCGCTGGCCATCAGCGAGGTGATCCGCGGCCTGCTGGTCGACGATCCCAAGCAGCGCTGGACGCTCCAGGACCTCGACCTGTGGGTCGCCGGCCGCCGCCTCAGCCCGAAGCAGCCGCAGGTGCCGCGCCGCGCCGCGCGGCCGCTGGAGTTCCAGGGGCAGGATTACTGGCATTGCCGCACGCTGGCCCGCGCCTTCGCCCGCCATGTGGCGCCGGCGGCCACGGTCATCGAGGGCGGCGAGCTGGACAAGTGGCTGCGCCGCTCCATGGGCGACGACGCGCGGGCGGAGGCGGTGGCGAACGCGGTGCAGACCGCATCGACCACCGGCAAGGGCGGCAGCATGGCCGAACGGTTGGTCTCGCGCGTCTGCATGGCGCTCGACCCCGCGGCGCCCATCCGCTACCGCGGCAAGGCGATGATGCCCGACGGCATCGGCACCATGCTGGCCGACGCCTTCCTGCGCGGCGAGTCGCCCCAGCCCTCGGCCGAGGTGCTGGCCAACCAGCTGCCCATGTTCTGGGTGAGCGTGCAGAGCGACTTCAAGCCGGAGTTCGTGCCGATGGTGCAGAACTTCGACCAGGTCCGCGGCCTGCTGGACCGCACGGGCCACGGGCTGGGGGTGGAGCGCGTCCTGTATGAGATGAACCCGACCATGCCCTGCATCAGCCCGCTGGTCGCCAAGCAGATGCCGACCAACCCGTCGGAACTGCTGCGCGCGCTCGACTGGACCGGGGCGGGGAGCGAGCGGCACAAGGACCCAATCGACCGCCACATCGCCGCCTTCCTGGCGGTGCGGCACCGGCGGACCGACGAGATGCTCTACACCCAGCTCGGTTCCAGCATCGAGCCGATGCGCCGGGTGATCGCCATGCTGACCATCCTGGCCGACGTGCAGGCGCGCACCGGCACCGACGGGCTGTCGCACCTCGCCGCCTGGGTGGTGTCGCTGCTCGATCCGGCCTTCCGCCGCTTCCACAGCCGGCCGCACCAGGACAACGTGCGCAAGCTGGCTGATTCCGCGGCCCACAACGGAAGGCTCGGCGACCTGCTGAAGATCGTCGACGATCCGGACGCGCTGCGCCGCGACAAGTTGGAGTTCGAGGCCGCCCAGATCGCCTACCGCGAGGCCGACGCCGAGATCAACAAGCTGCGGCAGAGCATCGGCGACCGGAACAGCATCATCGAATCCTCCGGCCGGCAGGTTGCGGCCATCGTGTCGAGCCTGCTCTCGACCCTCCTGGTCGGCGGCATCATCCTCTTCTTCGCCTTCTGACGGCGGCCTTCAAACCAAGGATCGGGGACCCCTAATGGCGCGCGGCGGCAAGAGCGGCGGGAAGAAGAAGAAGCGCAAGGGCAGCATGCTGACGCTGATCCTGCTGATCATCCCGGCGGGTCTGGTGGTGCTGCCCACCTCGATCCTGTTCGGCATCGGCATGATCCCGACCATCGTCGCCTACGTCACCGACCGCGACCCCGAGAAGTCGGCGCCGATCACCGTCGGCGGGCTGAACTTCTGCGGCTGCATGCCCTACGCCATCGAGCTGTGGAAGCACAACCACACCATCGGCGCCGCGGGGAAGATCTTCATGGACCCGCTGTCCTGGCTGGTGATGTATGGCGCCGCGGCGATCGGCTGGGCGCTCTATTTCGGCATCCCGCCGATGGTGGCGAATTTCGAGGTGATGCGCGCCGAGAAGCGGGTCGGCGCGCTGAAGGACGTGAAGGTCGGGCTGGTCCAGGAGTGGGGGCCGGAGGTCGCCGGCGACCTGTTCGACGAGGCCGGCGGCCTGTCGCCGGACGAGCACGACCAACTGGCCGAACCCGCGGGGGCGTGAGGGTACCACCCGATCGCTTCCGATATTCCCTCTCCCCTCTGGGGAGAGGGTTAGGGTGAGGGGGGTGCGCGTGGCGGGACGTTCGGCAAAAGCGCAACCCCCTCACCGCCCGCTTCGCGGACACCCTCTCCCCGGAGGGGAGAGGGTTAAGATGAGACCGTCACCCGGCCAGCTTCTGCTCCACCGCGGCGTTGCGGATGGCCTTCTGGAGCTTCTCGAAGGCGCGCACCTCGATCTGGCGGACACGCTCGCGGCTGATGCCGTACTTTTGCGACAGATCCTCCAGCGTGGTCGGGTTGTCGCGCAGGCGGCGCTCCTCCAGGATGTCGCGCTCGCGCTCGTTCAGATTCTCCATGGCCGCGGTCAGCAGCTTGCGCCGCTTGCCCAGCTCCTCGTTCTCGGCGAGCGAGATTTCCTGGTTCGCCGTCTCGTCGACCAGCCAGTCCTGCCACTCGCCCTCGCTGTCGGCGCGCAACGGCGCGTTCAGCGAATGGTCGGGCGCGCCGAGGCGGCGGTTCATGTTGACGACGTCCTGCTCCGGCACGTCGAGCGTCGTGGCGATGTGGCGCACCTGCTCGGGCGACATGTCGCCCTCCTCGATGGCCTGCATCTGGCCCTTCAGGCGGCGCAGGTTGAAGAACAGCTTCTTCTGGGCCGCCGTGGTGCCCATCTTCACCAGCGACCAGCTGTGCAGGATGTATTCCTGGATGGCGGCGCGAATCCACCACATGGCGTAGGTCGCCAGCCGGAAGCCGCGGTCGGGGTCGAACCGCTTCACCGCCTGCATCATGCCCACGTTGCCCTCGGAGATCAGCTCCGACAGCGGCAGGCCGTAGCCGCGGTAGCCCATGGCGATCTTCGCCACGAGCCGCAGATGGCTGGTCACCAGCTTGTGCGCGGCGTCCGAATCCTCGATCTCCTGCCAGCGCTTGGCCAGCATGTACTCCTCCTCCGCCGCGAGCATGGGGAACTTGCGGATTTCCTGGAGGTAGCGCGAGAGGTTGCTTTCGGAACTGATGACCGGAACGCTGGATATCGTCGCCATGTTGGACCCTCTCCGACGGCTGTTGTTCGTGCCTTCTCACGGGCACACGGCCGTTCACTGTTCTGCGCCGCCTCGCCGTCCGCTTGCCCGTTCGATCCGCCGGGGATGGTCCCGGATGCAAGCGTGAGCGCTGGTGGCTGTTGACGCGAAGAATAACCGACTTCTGCGCGCGGGTATAGTGGATTACAGGGATTCTAAGAAATCTGACAAATCTTTAATATCCGTGGGTAGAGGCGCCTGGAAGCGCACCGTCTCCCCTGTTGCGGGATGGCGGAAGGTCAATCCCACGGCGTGCAACGCCTGCCGTGGAAAGCCAACAAACCGCTCGCGATCGGGTTCCGGCAGGGCAGAGGCGTGCTTGCCGCCGGCGCGGCCGGCACGCCCCTTGCCGTAGAGCGGGTCGCCCACGATGGGGTGGCCGATGTGCGCCATGTGGACGCGGATCTGGTGGGTGCGCCCGGTCTCCAGCGTGCATTCGACCAGCGCCAGCGCCGTGCCGAAGGAGCGGACGACGCGGTAGCGGGTCGCCGCGTGCTTCCCGCCGCCGGTGACCACGGCCATCTTCTTGCGGTCGGTGCTGCTGCGCCCGATGTTGCCCTCGATCCGGCCCTCGCGCGGGGAGGGGACCCCCCAGACCAGCGCCTGGTAGGTGCGGCTGAGCGTGCGGCCGGAGAACTGCTCCGTCAGCGCGTGGTGCGCGCGGTCGTTCTTGGCGACGACCATCAGGCCGCTGGTGTCCTTGTCGAGGCGGTGGACGATGCCCGGACGCCGCACGCCGCCGATCCCCGACAGGCTGTCGCCGCAATGGGCGAGCAGGGCGTTGACCAGCGTGCCGTCCGGATTGCCGGCGGCGGGGTGGACCACCATGCCCGCGGGCTTGTCGATCACCAACACGTCCTCATCCTCGTAGACCACGTCCAGGGGTATGTCCTGGGCCTCGGGCTGTGCAGGTTCAGCTTCGGGTATGAAAACGTCGAAAGTTTGTCCGGGCTTGACCTTCATGGACGGGTCGGTGACCGTCCGCCCGGTGCCGACCTGCACGCAGCCCTTCTCCAGCAGCGCCTGCACGCGCGACCGCGACAGGCCGGGAAGGCCGGTGGCCAGGGCCTTGTCGAGCCGCTGGCCGCCGGCGTCGTCCGGAACGGTCCAGCGCTGCCGCGTGCCTTCGCCGGTTTCGCCGTCCTGCGTTCCGGTGTATTCGTCCTCATCATCGTCGAATTCGGTGCGTTCGGGCATCGTTCGGCAAAACTCCTCACATTCGCGCGAGAGTGGACCCCAAACCGTGCAGTTCCTCAAGGCACTCATCGTCATCATGGGCGTGATGATCATCGCCGGCTTCGCGTTCCTCGGCGTCGAACTCTACAAGCGCATCAACGATCCGGAGCGCCGGGCCGCCATGGACGCCGAGCGGGCAACCGTCGCCGCCGGCCGGACGGAGGAGGTCACGCTGGGCCTGCCGGCCGGCGCGCGTCTGGGCGAGCCGGTTGCCGTGGGCAACCGCGTCGTCTTCCGTGTCACCATACCGGACGCCGCGGACCGCCTTTATGTGATGGACCCGCGCACCGGCGCCATCGCCGTGACCGTCACCGCCGGAGCCGCCGCGCCATGACCGATGCCTTCCTCTACGACTTCCGCAGCGACAATGTGGCCGGCGCCGCGCCGGAGGTGGTGAACGCGCTGGCCGCGGCCGCGATCGGGTCCGCCGACCCCTATGGGCAGGACCCGCTGACCGCCAGCGTCACCCGCCGCCTGTCCGCCCTGTTCGAGGCGGAGGTGACGGTGTTCCCGGTCGCCACCGGGACGGCGGCCAACGCGCTTGCCCTGTCGGCCCTGGTCCCGCCCTACGGTGCGGTCTACTGCCACCAGGAGAGCCACATCCACGTTGACGAGTGCGGCGCGCCGGAGATGGCCACCGGCGGGGCCAAGCTGGTGCCGCTGGCGGGGGAGGGCGGGAAGCTGACTCCCGCCGCCCTGACCACGGCGCTGGCCGGGGCCGGCATCGGCGTGGTGCACCGGGTGCAACCGGCCGCCCTCAGCCTGACCCAGGCGACGGAGGCCGGCACGGTCTACCGCCCGCAGGAGGTGGCGGCCCTGACCGATGTCGCCCACGCCCACGGCATGGCGGTGCACATGGACGGCGCCCGCTTCGCCAACGCGGTGGCCCGGCTGGGCTGCGCCCCGGCGGAGTTGACCTGGAAGGCCGGGGTGGACGTGCTGTCGCTCGGCGGCACCAAGGGAGGCTGCCTCGCCGCGGAGGCCGTGGTGTTCTTCAACCCGGCGCTGGCCGAGGATTTCGGCTTCCTGCGCAAGCGGGCCGGGCATCTGGTGTCCAAGGGCCGCTTCCTGTCGGCGCAGCTCGACGCCTGGCTGGCCGACGACCTGTGGCTGCGGCTGGCCCGCCACGCCAACGCCATGGCCGACCGGCTGTCGCAGGGCCTCGCCGCCCTGCCGGGGGCGGAACTGGCCCATCCGGTGGAGGCCAACGAGGTCTTCGTGCGCCTGCCCGCCGCGCTGGCCGACGGGCTGGAGGCGGCGGGCTACCGTTTCTATCGCTGGGAGGGCGATCTGCTGCGCCTGGTCACCGCCTTCGACACGCCGCAGGCCGTCGTGAATTCTTTTCTGAAAATCGCCAAAGATCTGTCAGAAAAGGCTTGATCGGGCCGGGTGGGTTCGCTAAAAACCCGCCACGCCGACGACGCCACGTCGTCAGACGACGAAAGACTGTCCCCTTCGTCTAGAGGCCTAGGACACCGCCCTCTCACGGCGGTAACAGGGGTTCGAATCCCCTAGGGGACGCCACTTTCGTTCGGCTGGCAACCGAGCATCGCCCGATGAAGGTCCCCTTCGTCTAGAGGCCTAGGACACCGCCCTCTCACGGCGGTAACAGGGGTTCGAATCCCCTAGGGGACGCCATCCTTTCCGGCATCAACGATCCACGGCCCGCCCTTCGGCGGGCCGTCGTCGTTTCAGCGCCGTTTCGGCGCCCCCGTCAGGTCTTGCGGATCAGGAAGGACATGGAGTCCGCCGTCTCGTAGAGCGGAACGCCGCAGCGGCAGCGCAGCGCCGCGTAGTCGTAATCGCTGCCGCCGCATTTGTAGCAGCGCAACGGCAGCCGGGTGCGCCGGTACAGCTCGATCCCGGCGATGTCCGCGTGCAGCGCCTTCACCTCCGCCGCCGTGAAGAAATCCTGGGAGGCCAGATCGTCCGCCATGGCGTCGCTCAGCGGCATCCCCGTCGCCCGGATGTGCTGGAGGGCGAGCAGCACCTGCAGGCTGGTGGCCGGCGGACGTGGGTAGTCGGCGCAGTAGGCCCGGTACAGGCTGTGCTCCGGGTGGGAGGTGTGGATGTCCTCCAGGATGTACAGGCCGCCGCTGCGCAGATGGGGCAGGGACTGGGTCAGGCACCAAGCCTGATGCTGGGGGATGTGGCTGCCGTCCTCGATGATGAGGTCGAACTGGATGTTGTTGGCCCGCAGGCTGCGCCCGATGTGGTCGGGGTCGTTCTGGTCGAACCGCACATACTGGATGCGCTCATCCTGCGGCCAGTCCGGCTGCGGCTCCAGGATGTCGGCGCCGATGATGAAGGCGTCCGGGAACTGGGAGCGCAGCCAGCGGATCGAATCGCCGTGGAACACCCCGTATTCCAGGATGATCCGCACCGGACCCAGCGTCTGGAAGGCCTGACGGTAGGTGTCGACGTACTGGTGCCAGTAATGCTTGTCGGAGTTCGTCCCGTCCGCGCTGCTCATCGGTGGTCCCCGCTGTCGGCGATGCCCGATCCTACGGGAAATCGCCGGTCGGGTCCGCCGAATTGAGCGCGCAATCCAGGGGCGTCAGCGTTTCGAGGCGCCGCCTGAGCGGGAGACGCTCAGCTCGGCGACCTCCTCCTGCTTGGCGGCGGGCAGGCCGGCCGAGCGCGCCACGCTGGAATCGTGGGGGTGGACGCGGCGCGGGTAGACGCTGTGGACCTTCACCACATAGTCCTGCGTCTCGCGGTATGGTGGAACGCCCTTGTACTGGACCACCGCCCCTTCGCCGGCGTTGTAGCCGGCCAGCGCCAGCGTGACGTTGCCGTCGAAATAGGCCAGCAGCCAGCGCAGATACTTCATGCCGCCGCGCAGGTTCTGCTCGGGGTCGAAGGGCTTGGTGACGCCGAAGCGTTCCGCCGTCTCGGGGATGAGCTGCATCAGCCCCATGGCGTTCTTTTCCGACACCACATCCACGCGGTAGCCGGACTCCACGGCGATCACCGCCAGCACCAGATCGGGGTCGAGCCCATAGGTGGGGGCCATCTTGGTGACCATGGCGCGGATTTCCTTGGGCGGCATGCGAATCACGCCCCAGCGCACGCTCGGCGGCTCGCAGCGGTCGGGGGCCTTGCCCGCTGCGCCCTTGCCGGTGCTGGCGAGCTTGACCATCTGCGCGGCGTCCTCGTTGCCCAGCAGGGCGGCGCGACGCAGCCAGGAGCGGCCCAGGTCCTCGTCCTTCGATACCGGGCCGCGCCCGGCCAGATGCATCCGCCCGGCGCGGTAGGCGGCCTCGGCGTAGTCCTGGCGGGCCGCCCGACAGTAGAGGGAGAGAGCCATCCGCTCGTCGCGGTTCACGCCTTTGCCGACCTCGTAGCGCATGGCCAGCTCGTATTGGGCGCGGGCGCTGCCCTTGCCGGCGAGCGCCTCCAGCGCGCGGATCGTGCGTTCGCCCGAGCTTTGAAAGGCGGGTGGTTGGGCCGCCGCCGTCTGGATCGCCGTCCGGTCCGGTGCGTCCTGGGCCATGGCCGGCGACGCCGTCAGAAAGGACGCGATCAGCCCGCCGGCGGCCAGCGCCACCGCGCTTTTCACCGCCTTGGCGCGCCTTTCCCCGATTGGTGAAGCGGACCGGTCTTTCGGCGTATGCGGGAAGATCGCTGCCCTAGAGCCAACGTCCGGCTGTCCGCTAAAGACGTAATGCGATATGGTTCCGGCCAAGATAGGAAGCGGAACACAACGAGATAAGACTTCCGCAAAGGGACGGAAACGCCGCCTATACAGAGAAGAAGAACCGCTGGCAGCGGACCTGCGGAAGGATGAATGAGCGAATTCATCGTTGGCCATAGACATGGCTATCCCGCAAAGGAGATTTGAGGTCGGTTGGTGAAAGCCAGCCGGCCTTTTCCTTTTGAGCAAAGTCATGAAGCCTCCCGTATGTCCGGAGACGATACCTCATCTCCGATCGAACGCTACGGGAGCAATCGGGCAATCCACGGCATTTAGGGGTAATCTCGCCAAATTGTTAAGGGGCTTAGCCTTTTTCCCAACTGGCAGCCTCTGTGGTGCGCCATTACGTACTGATGGACCGACGATTGTCGTTGGAGAATCCGGTTATGCCCCGCGCGCATTCGGCGCAACGCGGGGGCCGGAGCGATGGTTCGGGCGTTTCGACACGCGCCCGGAATGATCGGGACATCTTTCGGTACACAGGGAGGCAGCGTTCCACCGATGGCGAACCACGTCGCGAGTTCCTTGCGCCGTCCGGCAAGCAGCCCCGCGCCGCTTGACCCCGTCGCCCTCAAGCCGGTGATGGGAAGCCGCCGTGCGGACGAGGACGAGTTGAACGTTGCGGTCGAAGCCGAGGATGGCATCGAAGCCGACGATCCGGCCGTCGACGAGGCGGTGGAAGGGGCGGCGGACGCGGCTCCGGCACCGCTGGCGCCCCCCGATCCGGCGATCATCGCTCAGATCGAGGCGGAGATCCCGCGCCTGCGCCGTTTTGCCCGCGCCATGGTGCGTGACGCCACGCTGGCCGACGACCTCGTCCAAGAGTGTCTGGAGCGCGCCTTGTCGCGCCTGCATCTCTGGCGGCCCGGCAGCAACCTGCGCGCCTGGCTCTTCACCATTCTGCGCAACCTGCACATCAATGGCATCCGCCGCCGGCAGGCCGTCGTCGACATCGACGGGGAAGGGCAGGCGGCGATCGGCGCCGCCCATGGCGGGCAGTTCGTCCGGCTGGAGCTGCGCGACCTGAAGCGCGCGCTCGGCCTGCTGCCGACCGAGCAGCGCGAGGTGGTCCTGCTGATCGGGCTGGAAGGCATTTCCTACGGCGAGGCCGCCGATATCCTCGGCATTTCCATCGGCACCGTGAAGTCGCGCCTGTCGCGCGGACGGCGGGCCCTGCGCCAGCTCATGGAAGGGCACAGCCCGACCGACGAGGACTGATCCGTCCGCACGCCCGGTCTCGCGTCTCAAAACCGCTTCTGCGTTATCCTCTGCGAGCGCACAGAGAAACCGGCAACGCTCCGGATGGGGCGTTGCCGGTCAGGTGCGAGGCTAACATCGAGAGGCTTTCGGGGTACTCGCGAGCCCGGTCTTCCGAGACGTGAAAGGCCGGGCAAGGGCGCGCTGCGGGAAACGCCCGCCCGGAACCGTCCGGGCGGGTGCTGGGTCTAGCGGCGCCTGACCAGGCCCAGAATCAAACTCGCCGCGAACAGGATCAGGAAAAGGAAGAACAGGATTTGCGCAATGCCCGAAGAGGCCGAGGCAATCCCACCGAAGCCGAGTGCGCCGGCGATCAGCGCGATCACGAAGAAAACAAGTGCCCAATAGAGCATCCTAACCTCCCTCGCTCGGTCCGAAGCGCGTCAAGGCTCGTCCGGCGCGCAGTCTGTTGAACGTCGTACTCTGTGAAGAGCGTGTCAGTATTGTGCAGAACACGGCTCAGCTTGGAAAGGTTCCCGGACCCGGCCGCCGCAAAGAGCTTTTTTTGGGTAGGGTCGGTTCCAAAAGGGGGAGGCGCATCCCGATAACGCTGGCTTGACCGCAACAACCGCCGATGAGCGCTGTTGTCGGGGTCGCCAGCCTGCTTGGTTCCGGCCGGGCGGGCGAAAAGGCGCAGCACCGCCTTGCCGGTGCGAGACGCCCTATCGAGAGAAGAGGATGCCATGAACGCCAAACTGTCCCTCGCCGTTCTCGCCGCGACCCTGGCCGCCGCCCCCGCCGCGATGGCCCAGACCTACCAGAACAACGCGCCGCAGGTGCCGTACGAGCGCTCCAGCCCGTCGGGCCTGCCGACCACCAGCCCGCAGGTGGAAAGTCTGCCCAACGAGCGGGCGGAGCCGTGGAGCGATCAGACCCAGAACCGCCAGACCCAGAATCGGATGCCGGACGGCCGCATGCCCGACCGCGTGACCAGCGGCAGCGCCGAATCCACCGTCGGCGCCGGCACCGCGGGCACCTACGGCAGCACCGGCAGCTATGGGGCGCCCGGCACCTACGGTTCGACCGGCACCATGAACAACGGCATGCCCAACAGCGGCGCCATGGGGACCACCGGTTCGGCCACCGGCACCATGCCCAACACCATGCAGGGCAACCGCCAGGTTATCATGAACGTCGACCCGAACACCGCCCAGCGCGCCGAACGCGGCCAGAACCGCAAGGAGCTGATGCAGACCTCGCTGCTGAACTATTTCAGCGCCGCCGGCTTCACCTCGGTCCGTGACTTCCGCAAGCAGGGCGAGAACTACGTGGCGGAGGCCCAGTCGGCCAACGGCACCTGGAGCACCGTGCTCCTCGACGCCAAGACCGGGACGATCTCCGAAATGCGCTGATCTCCGGACCATACGGATCTCAGCTTGCCGCAGCTCAGTCCATCAGCCGCGGCCATGACCCGGTCAGGCGGCCGTAACCCGCCGACACCGACGCATCGTACAGGGGCAATGGCTGGCGCAGCCGTTGCCCCGCGTCGCGTCCAAGGGTGCGCACCGCGGCCGCCAGCCGCCCGTCCGGCGGCCAGGAGCCGCCGGGGCTGAACGGCACTGTCAGCGCGATTCCCTGTTCCAGCCGCCCGCCGTACCGGCTCTGCGCGCCCTCCGGACCCTCGGTCCAGGTGACTTGGGCGGAGAGGCGGACGCCGCCGTCGAAGGCGCGCATCAGTTCGAGCGTGCCGCCCCAATCCCCGCCGAGATAGCGGCCCAGCCGCAGCACGCCCGTCGTAGCAGCCCCTGGCGCTTCCCAATAAAAGCTGGCGTGGCCGGTGTTGCGTCCGCTTTCCGGGGCAAGGCGCAGGGCGTCATCGGGCGGGCGCTTCCAGACGCGGTTGAGGTCTAGCCCGAGCGCCCAGCGCGCCGTCAGGGGGCGGTACAGCGCCTCGCCCCCCACGCCGCCGAACATCTCCTCGAAATGGCCGAGGGACAAGCGCGTGCTCCAGCGCTCGGAAGGCACGGCCAGCCATGCCGCGTACAGCCGCTCGACCGCGGCGCCGCGGTCGGCGTAGAGCGGCAGGTCGCTGCGCACCGGCTCCGCCGCCGGAAGGGCGTTGGTGTCGAGAAGATGGAGGTTGTGGCTGACGTTGACCCGCAGCCCGCCGCTGAGCACCAGCCCGCGCAGCGGTTCCATCGTCAGCACGGAGTCGCCGTAGGTCCGCTGCACCAACGGCGCGCTCTGCTCGAACAGACTGGCTTCCACCGTTGGGATGATGGTCAGGGCGAGCCGCGCCGGCCAGTCCGGCGGGGGGCCGGCCGAGCGCTCGACGCGGGCGGTGCGCCAGATCTCCTCGGGGCTGCCGCGCTTGGCGGCCGCCTGCTCGACGGCGCGGCGCGACAGGGTGAGGGCGGTGCCGTCCAGCCCGGCGCTGCCGGTGGCGACGGTCAGCCATTCGATCTCCGGCGGGGCGCCATCGGCCAGCAGGCGGGCGGCGCGTCCCACCTCCCGCGCCAGCGGGGCGGTTCCGCCGCCCGCCGGGTCCAGCCACAGCGTGGCGTTGTGCTTGTCGATCCGCGCGGCACGGGCGGGCAGCCGGTGCAGCCGGGCCAGGGCTGCGATGTCCGTGGCGGGCAGGGAGGCCTCCGGCGCGGCGGGGCGGGCACCGACCATGGGCGGCGGGGGGCGCGGGGGGGTGTCGGTGTCCTCCCGCGGGTCGAAGCGGGCGGCGAGGCGCAGCATGGCCCGCGATCCCTGCTCGACGCCGGCTCCGACCTCCAGCCAGCGCCAGGGCCGATAGGCCAAACCCGCGTTCATTGGGATACCGGGCCGGAAATCCGGGTCGTCCTGCTGTTGGGCGCGGAAGCTGTCGGCGCTGTACTCCAGCTTGACGCTGAGCCCTTCCAGCGGCGTGTGCCACTCGACGCCGCCGAACAGAGCCGCGCGCTCCCCGGTGAACCACGCCTCCGGCCCGCGGGACGAGGCGTTGGCGGGATCGCGGTCGCGCTTGAAGCGTCCGCCGAGAGCGCGCAGCGGGTTGCGGACGTGCCCATAGTCGCCGAGCCCGCCCCAGCCGATGCCCAGGCTGAGATCGACATCCCACCAGCGCCGCGAGGCGACCAGATACTCTCCCGCGAAGCGGCCCTTGCCCGGCAGGTCCAGTCCGGTACCGGTGACGTCCCGCCCGCCGACCGCCAGCGCCGGCCACCACGGCCCTTCGCGCAGCAGGCGCAGCTTCGCGTCCACGCCCGGTTCGCTGAGGCCGTGCCAGCTCGGGTAGGCGCTGTCGCGCAGGGCGATGTCCAGGCTGGGAAGAAGCTGCGCCCCGGCGAAGAGATGGCGGTGCAGACCGCCTAGGGCGGTCAGGCCGGCGGTGACGGTGCCGTCCGGCATGCCGCGCGCCGTCGGTGTCTGAAGCAGCCCGACGGTTCCCCAGTCGGACAGGGTCGCCTCAAGCCCCTCCGCCCGCGCGGGCAGGGAAACGATGGTTAGCGCCAGGACGAGGAGAGCGCGGTTCACGCCATGGTAGAGCTTGTCGGGAGGATTTCCCGACCAATGGCATTTTCATGCGTATGAATGCAACCTTTATCCCTCTCCCCTCTGGGGAGAGGGTGCCCGCGAAGCGGGTGGGTGAGGGGGATGCGCGTGGCGGAGGGGTCGGCAAAAGCTCAACCCCCTCACCCCAACCCTCTCCCCGGAGGGGAGAGGGGGCAAGCGGGCTAATGCACGAGAAGCGTTACAGCGCCTCGGTGGTGCAAATCAGGCCCATCGTCTCGGCGGTGTTGGCGACGGCGGACAGGCAGGTGCCGGCGCGCTCCGGTGGGATCGAGACGGCGAAGCGGATGACGTAGCGCCCGCCCTCCCGCTCCGGCAGGGTCTGGGCGTCGAGCCGGACGATGTTCGCCTCGAACTGGGTGAAGATTTCCGACAAACGGGCGATCAGGCCGGGCTGGTCACCGCCCGACACCTCCACGCGGTGGGTGATGCGGGCGAGCGGGCCGGGGTTGGGGTCGAAGTCGAAGGGGGTGACCTTGATCTGCGCGCCGGCCAACTCGGGCAGGCTCGCCAGCCCCTCCTGCACCTCCGCGACGGGGACGCCGTCCGGCAGTTCGCAAACCGCCGAGAACTCCGCCCCGGACCCCATCACCGCGAAGGTCGCGTCGCGCAGGTTGGCCCCCAGCCCGAACAGATGGCCGGTGACCGCGGAGACGAGGCCGACGCGGTCGGGGCAGAAGGTGGAAACCAGCGCAAGGGACGACACGGGCGGAACCTCCGATGCAAAAAGGGAAAGCTGTGGCGGCGGTCAGGCCGCCGTGCCGCCCACGGTCAGGCCGTCCAGGCGCAGGGTCGGCTGGCCGACGCCCACGGGAACGCCCTGGCCGTCCTTGCCGCAGGTGCCGACGCCGGGGTCGAGCTTGGTGTCGTTGCCGATCATCGACACGCGGGTCAGGCTGTCCGGGCCGTTGCCGATCAGCGTCGCGCCCTTCACCGCCGGTCCGAGCTTGCCGTCCTCGATCAGGTAGGCCTCGTTGGCGGAGAAGACGAACTTGCCGCTGGTGATGTCCACCTGCCCGCCGCCGAAGTTCTTGGCGTAGAGGCCCTTCTTCACCGACTTGATGATCTCCTCCGGCTCATAGGCGCCGGGGCGCATCACGGTGTTGGTCATGCGCGGCATGGGGTGGCATGCGAAGCTCTGGCGCCGTCCGTTGCCGGTCGGGCGCATCCCCATCAGCCGGGCGTTCATGCGGTCCTGCATGTAGCCGACCAGGATGCCGTCCTCGATCAGCGTCGTGCACTGGCCGGGGGTGCCCTCGTCGTCCACGGTGATCGAGCCGCGGCTGTTCTCGATGGTGCCGTCGTCCACGATGGTCACGCCGGGCGCGGCGATGCGCTGGCCCATCAGCCCGGCGAAGGCCGAGGTCTTCTTGCGGTTGAAGTCGCCCTCCAGCCCGTGGCCGATGGCCTCGTGCAGCAGGATGCCCGGCCAGCCGTTGCCGAGAACGACGGTCATCTCGCCCGCCGGGGCCGGGACCGAGGACAGGTTGACGAGCGCGGAGCGCAGCGCCTCGTCCACGAAGGCCCGCCACGTCTCCGGCTGCATGTAGTGCTCGTAGGTGACGCGTCCGCCGCCGCCGTAGCCGCCCGTCTCCATGCGGTCGCCCTCGGCCACCACGACGGAGACGTTCAGCCGGACCAGCGGGCGTAGGTCGGCGACGCGCACGCCGTCGGCGCGGATGATCTGCACCGCCTGCCATTCGCCGCTGATCGAGCAGGAGACCTGCCGCACCCGCGGGTCCTTGGCGCGGGCGTAGGCGTCGATCTCCGCCAGCAGCTTCACCTTGGCCTCGAAGGGGACCAGGGGCAGGGGGTTGTCCGGGATGTAGAGCGCGCGGTTGGTGCCGGCGGGCGGCTCGGCGAACGTGCCGGCGTGCCCGGCCTGGACGGCGCGCACCGTCGCGGCGGCGCGGCGGATGGCGTCCTCGGACAGGCTGGAGGCGTGGGCGAAGCCGGTCGCCTCGTCGGCGATGGCGCGCAGGCCGAAGCCCTGGGTGGTGTCGAAGCTGGCCGCCTTCAGCTTGCCGTCGTCCCAGCCCAGCGATTCGCTCTGCGAATATTCCAGATACAGTTCGCCATCGTCCGCCCCCCGCAGCGCGTCGGCCACCACCCCCTCGACACGGGAACGGTCCAGGCCGGCGCGGTTGAAGAACAGATCGTCGGTGACGGCAAGCGCGCTCATGGGAACTCCGGGGTATCGGTCTATCGTAGGACAACGATGCGGCACCGGCGCTCTCGCACCCGCACGCGCGATGTGGTCTAAGATCAGACTTATAGTGTGGCGACGGGCGGACCATCCGGCAAGGCTCGTCGTCCATGGGCGGAAGGGGCTTGGAAGGGGAATGGCCGCGATGACCGACGACGCGCTGGCGATGGGCCGCACCGGCAACGGAGACGCGCGCTCCCTGGCCCACCCCCTGAAGAACCACGCCCTGCGCGTGACCCTGACCAACGAGGTGCACACCCGCCCGCCGGAGGTCCTGTCCACCCCGGTGCGCGCCACCATGCTGGCGATGCTGTCGGGGGAGGGCGCGTCGGAGGCCGACCGGCTGCATCTGGAGAAGCTGTGCGACTGGGCCGGCGTGCCGCGCCCGCCCGCCGGTGCCACCCATTACAGCGGCTCCTTCGGCAGCTTCCGCCTGAAGTGGGAGCGCCACACCGAATTCTCCACCTGGACCGTCTTCCGTCCCAACGCCGTGTCCCCGGCGAACGTGCTGGTCGACCCTTTCCTGGAACCGGCGCTGAACGCGGTGCCCAAGGAATGGCTGGCCGGGCTGCCGGGCGAGCTGATGGTCGGCGTTCATGTCGCCGTGCTCGACGCCGAATCGCCGGAGCCCTCGGCCAACATGCTGGCGGCGATGTTCGGCTCGCCGAGCTACATCGGGACGCGCATCTCCGGGCGGGCGGCGACGGCCTGGACCGACTTCCGCATTCATGGCGACGGCTTCTCGCGCATTTTGATCGCCGACCACGCGATGACCGCCAACCAGGCGGGCCGCGTCGTGCAGCGCCTGCTGGAGATCGAGACCTACCGGGTGATGGCGCTGCTGGCGCTGCCGGTGGCGCGGGGCGTGCTGCCGCGCATCGGCCCGATCGAGGCCGATCTGGCCGACCTGACCACCCGCATCGCCACCCTGCGCGGCCTGGACGACGAGCGCGAGCTGCTCGACCGGCTGACCCTGCTGGCCGCCCAGACCGAGCAGATCGCGGCGGAGACCGCCTACCGCTTCGGCGCGGCGCGGGCCTACTACAACCTTGTGGAAAAGCGCATCGTCGAGCTGCGCGAGATCCGCATCGAGGGGCTGCCCACGGTGGGCGAGTTCATGGACCGCCGCCTTGCCCCGGCGATCCGCACCTGCGAGGCGGTGGAATCGCGCCTGCAGGCGCTGTCCCAGCGCGTGGCCCGCGCCAGCGACCTGCTGCGCACCCGCGTGGAGATCGCCGTGGAGGGGCAGAACGCCGAGCTTCTCCTGTCCATGGACAAGCGGGCGCAGCTCCAGCTCCGCCTGCAGGAGACGGTGGAAGGGCTGTCGGTGGTGGCGATCAGCTACTACCTCGTCGGCATCGTCGGCTACGCCGCCAAGGGCGTGAAGGGACTCGGGATGAAGGTCGATCCCGACCTGCTGGTCGGGCTGATGATTCCCATCGTCATCGCCTTCGTCTGGTCCGGCGTGCGCCGAATCCGCAAAGTGATCACCAGCGGGCACTGACGGCCGCGGAGCTTTTCCGTTCTAACACGGTGGTGGGGTACCGCAGCGCAAACGGTGGCCGGATGGCGCCGTCCGCGCAAGGTCGCTTGCGTCCCGCACCAGGGACGTGCAAGCCTAAAAACTTGATTTTCCGAGACAATTCGCTGTACCATCAAACTGCGACAGCTTGTCGCAGTGCGAAGCCGATACGGAAACTCAACTTCTGTTCTGATGTGGGCTTGAAACCGGCATTGCGCCTATGTCCTTCGTGTAGGGACGCCTGACTTGTACCCAAGCGCAATGGAGGGTTAAGCTCGCGCTGCGGGGACCGTGTCGCCCTCAAACGGCACGCTCCCTGCATAGACCGGCACCGCCGCAACGCCCGGCCGCGCAACCGTCTGACAGAGGCGGAGCGCACCAGGGAAACAGGGGCGAAGGCGGGTCCGGCGGGAAGGGACGACCGCCGTCCGCGACCGCGGGCGGCGGGCAACGAAGAGGGTGGGGATGAAGACGCAGACCCTGAACGCTGCCGTTCTGGCGGCGCTGACATCTTTGTGTGGATTTGCCGCGACCGGTTCCGCCGCCGAACCCCACCCCTGGCAACTGGGGCTTCAGGAGGCGGCCACCCCGGTCAAGCACGCCATGGATTCCTTCCACGACCTGCTGACGGTGATCATCGTCGCCATCGTCATTTTCGTGGCGGGGCTGCTGGGCTGGGTGGCGCTGCGCTTCAACGCCAAGAAGAACACCGTGCCGTCGACCACCTCGCACCACACGGTGCTGGAGATCGCCTGGACGGTCATTCCGGTCATCATCCTGATCGTCATCGCGGTTCCGTCCTTCAAGCTGCTCTACCAGGCGGAGCGGGTGCCGGAGTCGGAGATGACCATCAAGGTCACCGGGCGGCAGTGGTACTGGGACTACGAGTATCCCGACCACGGCAACATCGCTTTTTCCAGCTACATGATCCAGGAGTCGGAGCTGAAGCCCGGCCAGAAGCGCCTGCTGGAGGTCGACAACCGCGTGATCCTGCCGGTCGGCACGACCGTGCGCGTGCTGGTCACCGCGGGCGACGTCATCCATTCCTGGGCGGTGCCGAGCTTCGGCGTGAAGAAGGACGCCGTGCCGGGCCGGGCCAACGAGACCTGGGTGCGGATCGAGAAGGAAGGCGTCTATTACGGCCAGTGTTCCGAGATCTGCGGCGTGAACCACGCCTTCATGCCGATCGCGGTCGAGGCCGTCTCGAAGGAGGCCTTCAACCAGTGGGTCGAGAAGGCCAAGACCGCTTACGGAACCCCCGACACCAAGCGCGACGTGGCCCAGATGCCGTCCGCCGGGGCCGTCCAGTAAGCCTCATGCTTTGGATGCAGCGGCACCTCAAAGAAAAATCATTCCGCCGACGCGAGGGTTAGAGACATGGCAAACGCCAATCCGGGGGAAGCGCAGGGACACGGCCACGGGCATGACCATGACCACCACATGCCGGGCTTCGTCGAGCGTTGGTTCTTCTCCACGAACCACAAGGACATTGGGACGCTCTACCTGATCTTCTCGGTGATCGCCGGGCTGATCGGCGGCTTGTTCTCGGTCATCATGCGGCTGGAGCTTCAGTCGCCGGGCCTGCAGTTCGTCAGCGACGGGCAGGTCTGGAACGTGCTGATCACCGCGCACGGCCTGATCATGGTGTTCTTCGTGGTGATGCCGGCGCTGATCGGCGGCTTCGGCAACTGGTTCGTGCCGCTGATGATCGGCGCGCCCGACATGGCCTTCCCGCGGCTGAACAACATCAGCTTCTGGCTGATCGTCCCGGCCTTCCTGCTGCTGCTGGGCTCCGCCTTCGTGGGGCAGGGGGCCGGCACCGGCTGGACGATCTACCCGCCGCTGTCCTCGCCGCTGGGCCACAGCGGGCCGTCGGTGGACATGGCGATCTTCGCCCTTCACCTCGCCGGCGCCTCGTCGATCCTGGGTGCGGTGAACTTCATCACCACCATCTTCAACATGCGCGCGCCGGGCATGACGCTGCACAAGATGCCGCTGTTCGTCTGGGCGATGCTGGTGACCGCCTTCCTGCTGCTGCTGGCCGTGCCGGTGCTGGGCGGCGCCATCACCATGCTGCTGACCGACCGCAACTTCGGCACCAGCTTCTTCAACCCGGAGGGCGGCGGCGACCCGATCCTGTTCCAGCACCTGTTCTGGTTCTTCGGCCACCCCGAAGTCTACATCATGATCCTGCCGGCCTTCGGCATCATCAGCCACATCGTCTCGACCTTCTCGCACAAGCCGGTCTTCGGCTATCTGGGCATGGCCTACGCGATGGTCGCCATCGGCGTGGTCGGCTTCGTGGTGTGGGCGCACCACATGTACACGGTCGGCCTGGACGTCGACACCAAGGCTTACTTCACCGCCGCCACGATGATCATCGCGGTGCCGACGGGCGTGAAGATCTTCTCCTGGATCGCCACCATGTGGGGCGGGTCGATCGAGTTCAAGGTGCCGATGCTGTGGGCGCTCGGCTTCATCTTCCTGTTCACGGTCGGCGGCGTGACCGGCGTGGTGCTGGCCAACGGCGGCATGGACATCGTGCTTCACGACACCTACTACGTCGTCGCGCACTTCCACTATGTGCTGTCGCTGGGCGCGGTCTTCTCGATCTTCGCCGGCTGGTACTACTGGATCGGCAAGATGTCGGGGCGGCAGTATCCGGAGTTCTGGGGCAAGGTCCACTTCTGGACGACCTTCATCGGCGTGAACCTGGTCTTCTTCCCGCAGCATTTCCTGGGTCTGGCCGGCATGCCGCGCCGCATTCCGGATTACCCGGACGCCTACGCCGGCTGGAACATGATCTCGTCCTTCGGCGCCTATCTCTCCTTTGCGTCCACGCTTCTGTTCGTGTGGATCGCGTACAAGACCCTGCGCAGCGGCGAAAAGGTCGAGGCCGCCTACTGGGGCCCGCAGGCCGGCACGCTGGAGTGGACCGTGAGTTCGCCCCCGCCGTTCCACGCCTTCGAGACGCTGCCGCAGGTGAAGTGAACGTTCGTTCGTGACCATGACGCCGGGGGAGCCGGGAAGCTCCCTCCGGCCAGAGAGCCGAAAAGCCAGAGGATAGTGAAGTATGACGGACCTGAGCATTGAACGGGTCTCGACAGGTCCGGTCTCCGGATCGACGCCGGGTGACTATATCGAACTGCTCAAGCCGCGGGTGATGTCGCTCGTGGTGTTCACCGGGCTCGCCGGCATCGTGCTGGCGCCCGGCCACATCCATCCCGTGCTGGCGGCGGTGGCGGTGCTGTGCATCGCTGTCGGGGCCGGTGCTTCGGGCGCCATCAACATGTGGTACGACCGCGACATCGACGCGGTGATGTCGCGCACCATCCGCCGCCCGATCCCGTCCGGGCGGGTGGAGCCGGAGAACGCGCTGGCCTTCGGGGTGATCCTGGCCGCGGCGTCGGTCGTGGTGATGGGGCTGGCGGTCAACTGGGCAGCGTCGGCGCTGCTGGCGATGACCATCGGCTTCTACGTCTTCATCTACACCATGTGGCTGAAGCGGCGGACGCCGCAGAACATCGTGATCGGCGGGGCGGCCGGCGCCTTCCCGCCGATGATCGGCTGGGCGGCGGTGACGGGCGGGGTCGAACTGCCCTCCATCCTGCTGTTCCTGCTGATCTTCCTGTGGACGCCGCCGCATTTCTGGGCGCTGGCGCTGTTCCGCAACGGCGACTACACGCGCGCCGGGGTGCCGATGATGCCGGTGGTCGCCGGTCCGGACGCCACCAAGCGGCAGATGCTGGCCTACACGCTGGTCCTGCTGCCGGTCGCCGTGGCGCCGTACTTCCTGGGCACCGGCGGTCTCGCCTATCTGATCGGGTCGAGCCTGCTGGGCGCCTTCTTCGTGCTGTGCGCGGTCCGCGTGCTGCGCGCCACCGACGACAAGCCGGCCAAGCAGATGTTCGGCTTCTCGATCCTCTACCTGTTCCTGCTGTTCGCCCTGCTGATGGGCGAGCATCTGGTGACCGGAATCCTGACGACCGGAGGCGGGGCATGACGATCATGGATGAATCCTACGAGGAACGCCGCAAGCGGCTGCGCGGGCGCAACTACGCAGTCCTGGCCGCGCTGATCGGTCTGGTGGTGATGTTCTACGTCATCACGCTGGTGCGGATGGGCGGGCACTGACCACGGGACGTTGAGCGGACAAACGGCAGGGGAGGAAACGGCGCCATGAGCGACCGGCCTGAAAACGACAAGGGGCTCCGGCGGAAGAACCGTCTGTTCATGGCCGGGCTGTTCGGCCTCGTCTTCGGGATGGTCGGGCTGGCCTACGCCTCGGTGCCGCTCTACGCGCTGTTCTGTCAGGTGACCGGCTTCGGCGGGACCACCCAGCGGGCCGACGCCGCGCCGGCGCGGCAGGTCGACCGCGTCATCAAAGTCCGCTTCAACGCCGACGTGAACCAGTCGCTGCCCTGGCGCTTCAAGCCGGAGCAGAAGGAACTGACGGTGAAGCTGGGCGAGATGGGGCTGGCCGCCTATCAGGCCGCCAACCGGGTCGACCGGCCCACCGTGGGCACCGCGCTCTACAACGTCACGCCGGACAAGGTCGGCAAGTACTTCAACAAGATCGAGTGCTTCTGCTTCACCGAGCAGGTGCTGGAGCCCGGTCAATCGGTGGACATGCCGGTGGCCTTCTTCGTCGATCCGGCCCTGGCCGACGATCCGGCGATGGAGGACGTGACCACCATCACCCTGTCCTACACCTTCTTCCGCGCCAAGGACGAGACCCAGGTGCTGGCGCAGCACGCGACGCAGGCCGCGGGTGCGAAAGGCACCGGGACCGCGGCGAACTGAAAAAAGACAGTCTGAACAGCAAATTAGGGCTGAACGAAGAAATCGGGCGAAACAAACCGGGGTTGGAAAGAGACGATGGCCGACATCACGCACGCGCAAATGCCGCATCCCCCAGCCTCCGCGCACGGCGCGGGCGAGGGCGCCGGCATCCCGCATCCCTACCATCTGGTGAAGCCGAGCCCCTGGCCTCTTCTGGGCGCCTTCGCCGCCGGTCTGTTCGCGACGGGCATGGTCATCTACATGCACGGCGGCGGCTGGCTGCTGGCCGCCCTCGGCTTCGTGTCCATCCTGGGCGTGATGTTCGGCTGGTGGCGCGACGTCATCAAGGAGGCGGTGCGCGAGAAGGCGCACACCCCGGTGGTGAAGATCGGCCTGCGCTACGGCATGGCGCTGTTCATCGCCTCGGAGGTGATGTTCTTCGCCGCCTTCTTCTGGGCCTTCTACGACGCGGCGCTCTACCCCAAGGTGTTCGCCGAGAACCCGCAAGGCGTCTGGCCGCCGCCGAACATCACGGTGCTGGAGACCTTTCACCTGCCGCTGATGATGACGCTGATCCTGCTGCTGTCGGGCGTTACCGTCACCTGGGCGCACCACGCCATCCTCGAGGGCCGCAACAAGGAGGCGTCGCGCGCTCTGGGGCTGACCGTCCTGCTGGGGGTGATGTTCACCTTCTTCCAGGGCTGGGAATACGCCCACGCCGCCTTCGGCTTCAAGCAGGGCATCTACCCGTCGACCTTCTACATGGCGACCGGCTTCCACGGCTTCCACGTCATCATCGGGACCATCTTCCTGGCGGTCTGCTGGTTCCGCACCATGAAGGGCCACTTCACCCCGCAGAGCCATTTCGGCTTCGAGGCGGCGGCCTGGTACTGGCACTTCGTGGATGTGGTCTGGCTGTTCCTGTTCGTGTCGATCTACTGGTGGGGGTCGTTGGGCGCCGCCAGCGGCCACTGATCCATCCCCCTGTCGCCTTGCGAAGCCCTTCTCCTCCACCGGGGGAGAGGGGCTTCCCGTTCCTGGAAGGAGGCGGATCATTTGAGCACGTACTACTCCAGCCCATCGCCCCTGACCGCCGGCCTGCGCTGCGCTTGCCCGCGCTGTGGACGGGGCAAGCTGTTCGACGGCTATCTGACGGTCAACGAGCGCTGTTCGGTGTGCAACCTGAACCTCGCCCGGCAGGACAGCGGCGACGGGCCGGCGGTCTTCCTGATCTTCATCCTGGGTTTCCTGGTCGTGCCGGTGGCGCTGTGGGTGTCGATGTCGGTGGACTGGCCGCTGTGGCTGCACGCCGTCGTCTGGAGCATCGTCGTGCTCGGGCTGGCGCTCGGCATGCTGCGCCCGGCCAAGGCCTATGTGGTGGCGCTGCAGTACCGCCACCGGCGCAACGAGTTGGAGGACCCGGACGAGTGACCATGACCGCCGCCGCCGAACCCCGCCGCTTCCGCCCTTCGCTGTGGGCGACGCTGATCACCGTGCCCGCCGTGCTGGTCATGCTGGGGCTGGGCACGTGGCAGATGCAGCGGCTGGCGTGGAAGGAGGATCTGGTCCGCCGGGTGGAGCAGCGGCTGCACGCCGCCCCCATCCCGCTGCCCCCCACGATCGCCGATCCGGAGGCGTTGGAGTTCCGCCCGGTGACCGTGACCGGGCGCTTCCTGAACGACAAGGAACTGCTGCTGGTGGCCCGGCCCCGGCGGGGACAGGCGGGCTACGAGCTGCTGACCCCGCTGCAGCGCCCGGCGGAGGACGGCGGCGGCGTGGTGCTGGTCAACCGCGGCTTCCTGCCCATGGACAAGCGCGCCCCCGCCAGCCGTCTGGAGAGCCGGGTGGAGGGGCCGGTGACCGTCACCGGTCTGGTCCGCCTGCCGCAGCCCGCCGGCTGGCTCCAGCCGGGCAACCGGCCGGGGGCGGAGTCCTGGATGCGGCTGGACCCGCCGGCCATGGCGGCCTCCGCCGGGCTGGAGACAGTCGCCCCGTTGGCGGTCGAGATGACCCCCGACCCGGCACGGGGCAACGCGCCCCAGACCGGGATGCTGAACGGGATTCAGCCGCTCGTCGAGCTTCCCAACAACCATAGGCAATACGCGTTCACCTGGTATAGCCTCGCCGCGACGCTGGTCGTCGTCTATGTGCTGTCCCAACGCCGGAGAACCGGTCCGGCATCCTAGGAGTTGCGTCCATGACAGCCGCCTATCGGGAGTTGGAACGCCGTTTCGCCCGCATCGCCGCCATCGGCGACGCCCTGGGCATCCTGAGCTGGGACAGCCAGACCATGATGCCCGACGGCTCCAGCGACGGGCGGGCGGAGCAGACCGCCACCCTGACCGTGCTCGCCCACGAGCTGCAAACCGACCCCCGCGTGGCCGACTGGCTGGCGGAGGCCGAGGCGGCGGGAGGGCTGAACGATTGGCAGGCGGCCAACCTGCGGGAGATGCGGCGCACCCACCGCCACGCCACCGCCGTCCCCGGCGATCTGATCGAGGCGACCAGCAAGGCGATCTCGGCCTGCGAGATGACGTGGCGCAGCGCGCGGGCGGAAAGCGATTTCGCCAAGCTGCTGCCCAGCCTGTCGGAGGTGCTGCGCCGCGTGCGGGAGTGCGGCGAGGCCAAGGCGGCGACCATGGGCCTGTCGCCCTACGACGCCATGCTGGACGAGCACGATCCCGGCGCCCGCTCCGAGCGGATCGACGCCCTGTTCGCCGGTCTGGCCGGCTTCCTGCCGGAGCTGATCGGGCGCGTCCTCGACCGGCAGGCCGCCGAGCCGGCGCCGCTGCGGCCCGTGGGGCCCTTCGCCGTCGCCAACCAGAAGGCGCTGGGCGAGCGGCTGATGCGGGCGGCGGGCTTCGACTTCACCCGCGGGCGGCTGGACGTGTCGTTGCATCCCTTCTGCGGCGGCGCCACCGGCGACGTGCGCATCACCACCCGCTACGACGAGGACGACTTCACCAAGGCCCTGATGGGGGTGATGCACGAGACGGGGCACGCCCTCTACGAGCAGGGCCGCCCGCGTGATTGGCTGAGCCAGCCGGTGGGGCTCGCCCGCGGCATGGCGGTGCATGAGAGCCAGTCGCTGATCGTCGAGATGCAGGCCTGCCGCTCGCCGGAGTTCCTGTGCTGGCTGGCCCCGGTCGCGCAGGAGGCGTTCGGCGGTTCCGGCCCGGCCTGGGAGCCGGACAACCTGCGCCGCCTCTACAGCCGAGTGGAGCGCGGCTTCATCCGGGTGGACGCCGACGAGGTGACCTATCCGGCGCACATCATCCTGCGCTACCGGCTGGAGAAGGCGCTGATCGCCGGGGACTTGGCCTTGGCCGACCTGCCGGGCGCCTGGAACGACGGCATGAAGAACCTGGTCGGGGTGGCGCCGCCGGACGACCGGTTGGGCTGCCTTCAGGACATCCACTGGCCGTCCGGCGCCTGGGGCTACTTCCCCAGCTACACGCTGGGCGCCATGACCGCCGCCCAGCTGTTCGAGGCCGCGGCGAAGGCCGATCCGGACATCCGCCCGGCGCTGGCGCGCGGCGACCTCGTGCCGTTGGTGGCGTGGCTGGGAGCGAATGTGCACGGCAAGGGCTGTCTCTACGCGTCCGGCGATGAACTGCTGACGGCGGCCACCGGGCGGCCGTTGGATGCGGCGGTGTTCCGGCGGCATCTGGAGAGCCGGTATCTGGGTGCTTGAGCGGAGCCTTTGCCCCCTCCCTAACCCTCCCCCGCTGACGCAGGGAAGGGGACTTATTTTCCCTCTCCCGCGAAGCGGGGGAGGGCCGGGGTGGGGGCAAGGGGGCGCCGAAACATGTTCGCTGATGCGGAAGAATCCGCAAAATCCACCGAACGCAAAAGGCTGACCCGTAACCCTCCTTCGTTCCCGTGCGCCGCTTCGCGCCATCAAGCAATCAATCCGAAAAACAGCCTCAAGACAGCGCAAGCACTCGACGTGTCTTCCTTGTCTCAAATGTCTTCAAAATCCGCTCTTCCGGACATGGTCACACATGCCTTGGATTGCCGGAATTGAGCGACATTCCCGGCAATATTTCGTTAACCATAAACCGCCAGCTTCCGGCCCAACGCGAATGGCAACGAGGGCTGAGCACAATGGGCATCGCCAAGGGCTTCCTGCACACGGACGGCAACCAGATCGTCGATTCGTCGGGTCAGAACGTCAAGCTGACGGGCGTCAACTGGTTCGGCGGCGAGGGCTTCGTCTTCAACCCCAACGGCATGGACATGCGCGGGTACTGGGGGATGATGGAGCAGATGAAGGAGATGGGCTTCAACACCATCCGCCTGCCGTGGAGCGACGCGGCTCTGGACGCCGACCGGGCGACGGGCATCGACACCTCCAAGAATCCCGACCTCGCGAACAAGTCCCCGCTTGAGGTCATGGACAAGGTGATCGACTACGCCGGGCGCATCGGCATGAAGGTCATCCTCGATCACCACCGCTCCAGCGACGGTGCGTCGGCCAACGAGAACGGCCTGTGGTACGACGACAAGTACCCGGAGTCGAAGATGATCGAAAACTGGAAGATGCTGGCCGAGCGCTACAAGGGCAACGACACCGTCGTCGGCGCCGACCTGCACAACGAGCCGCACGGGCAGGCGACCTGGGGTGGCGGCGACAAGGCCACCGACTGGGCCTGGGCCGCGGAGCGCATCGGCAACGAGATCCAGTCCGTGAACAAGGATTGGCTGCTGCTGGTCGAGGGCGTCGAAATCCACGAGAACCAGTGGGAGTGGTGGGGCGGCAACCTGCGCGGCGCCAAGGACCGCCCGATCGAGTTCGACAATCCGGGCAAGCTGGTCTACTCGGTCCACTCCTACGGCCCGTCCATCCATGAGATGGAGTGGTTCAAGGCCAGCGACTACCCGAACAACCTGCCGGGCCAGTACACCGACAATTGGGGCTGGCTGCTGAAGGAAGACAAGGCGCCCGTGCTGGTCGGCGAGTTTGGCGGCAAGCTGGAGACCGACCAGGACAAGGCCTACATGGCTAAGCTGATCGACTACATGAACGGCGACCTGGACGGCAACGGCACCAACGACCTCGGCGCCGGCAAAGAAGGGGCGAGCTGGACCTACTGGTCGTGGAACCCGAACTCGGGCGACACCGGCGGCATCCTGAAGGACGATTGGCAGACGGTCGACCAGACCAAGTACAACGCCATCAAGGAAGGCCTGTTCGACGGCGTCAGCCCGGCCAAGGCCGCCTGGGCTCCGGCGAAGGCCCAGGCGCTGGGGGAGGGCGACATCAACGTCCTGTCCCACACGGTGGCCCAGCCGCAGGCGGCGGACCACAGCACCGCCGCCCTGGTGGACGCCGCGCTCGCCGCCCAGACGGTGGCGCTTCCGCCGGTCGACGCTGCGCACGATCCGTCGGCGCTGCATCACGACCCGCTGGACGTCCACACCGGCGCCTGATCGGCGGGCAGCATTCCACCGTCCCTCTCCCGGGGTGGGAGAGGGACGGTGGAATGCAACGCACCCGGAACCCGCCGCTTGCGCCGCGTGTGGGAGGGCGCTAACTATGCCCGTTCCACAAGAGTTCGCCGGCCCGCCACAGCGTCGGCCTCCTTCAGGCGTCGGAGAGTGTGCGTTGAAGTACGTCAGCACGCGGGGCCAGGCCCCGGTCCTGGGTTTCGAGGAAGTCCTTCTGGCCGGTCTCGCGCGTGACGGCGGCCTCTATGTCCCGGAAAGCTGGCCGCAGTTCTCGGCCGACGAGATCCGCGCGATGCGCGGCCTTCCCTACAGCGAGATCGCCGTGCGCGTCATGCTGCCCTTCCTGGGCGGCGCCATCGCCGAGGACGACTTCCGCGCCATCGTGAAGGACGCCTACGCCAGCTTCGACCACGCCGCGGTGGTGCCGCTGGTGCAGCTCGACCAGCGCATCTGGGTGATGGAGCTGTTCCACGGCCCCACGCTGGCCTTCAAGGATGTGGCGCTGCAACTGCTCGGCCGCCTGTTCGACCATGTGCTGGCCAAGCGCGGCGAGCGGGTGACCATCGTCGGCGCCACCTCGGGAGACACCGGTTCCGCCGCCATCGAGGCGTGCCGCGATCGCCAGAACGTGGACATCTTCATCCTGCACCCGAAGGGCCGCACGTCGGAGGTGCAGCGCCGCCAGATGACCAGCGTCCTGTCGGACAACGTGCACAACATCGCGCTGCACGGCACCTTCGACGACTGCCAGGATCTGGTGAAGGCGCTGTTCAACGACATGGCCTTCCGCGACAAGATGGGCCTGTCGGCGGTGAACTCGATCAACTGGGCGCGCATCATGGCCCAGATCGTCTATTACTTCGCCGCCGCGGTGGCGCTGGGCGCGCCCGACCGCAAGGTGGCCTTCACCGTGCCCACCGGCAATTTCGGCAACGTCTACGCCGCCTACGGCGCGCGGGCGATGGGCCTGCCGGTGGAGCGGCTGGTCGTGGGCTCCAACACCAACGACATCCTGGCCCGCTTTTTTGCCAGCGGCACCATGTCGGCGGCTCCGGTCGTGCCCACATTGAGTCCCAGCATGGACATCCAGATCTCCTCCAACTTCGAGCGGCTGCTGTTCGACCTGCTGGGCCGCGACGGCGCCGCCGTGCAGGCCGCCATGGAGCGGTTCCGTGCGGAGGGCAAATTCGCCGTCACCGACGAGCAACTGGCCGAGGCGCACGGCATCTTCACGGCCAATCGCGCGGATGATGCGCTGACCATGGACATCATCAAGGGCGTCTGGAAAAAGACCGGCGGCTATCAGGTCGATCCGCACACCGCCGTCGGCATCCATTCCGCCATGGTGGCGCCGGTCGATCCGTCGGTGCCGGTGGTCGTGATGGCGACCGCGCATCCCGCCAAGTTCCCCGACGCCGTGGAGACGGCCACCGGCCGGCGCCCGGTCCTGCCGCCGCGCCTGTCCGACCTCTACGAGCGGGAGGAGCGGCTGTCGGAGCTGCCCAACGACGTGGCGGCGGTCCAGGAGTTCGTCGTCGCCCGCGCCCGCGCCGCCAAGGAGGCCGCATGAGCATCCGCGTGACCACGCTGCCGAACGGGCTGCGCGTCGCCACCGACACGATGCCCGGCGTGCAGTCGGTCTCGCTCGGCTGCTGGGTCGGGGTCGGCACGCGCAACGAGTCTGCGAACGTCAACGGCGTGGCGCACCTCGTCGAGCACATGCTGTTCAAGGGCACCGAGCGGCGCTCCGCCTTCCGCATCTCCGAGGAGATCGAGAATGTCGGCGGCCAGCTCAACGCCTACACGACGCGCGAGCAGACGGCCTATTACGCCAAGGTCCTGCACGAGGACACGGCGCTGGCGCTCGACCTCATCGCCGACATGCTCCAGAACTCCGTCCTCGACAGCGAGGAGCTGGTGCGGGAGCGCACGGTGGTGCTTCAGGAGATCGGCCAGTCCGCCGACACCCCCGACGACATCATCTTCGACCATTTCCAGTCGACCGCCTATCCGGGGCAGGCGCTGGGGCGTCCCGTCCTGGGGTCGTCGGAAATCGTCGGCGCCCTGTCGCGGCCGGCGCTGGTCGATTACATCGACGGCCATTACGGCGCGCCGGGCATCGTCCTGGCCGCCGCCGGGCGGCTGGAGCACGACCGGCTGGTCGACATGGCACTGTCGGCCTTCGACGGGCTGTCCTCCCGCCCGGCGCCGGAATCCGAGGACGCGCGCTACGCCGGGGGCGACTTCCGCGAGGCGCGGGACCTGGAGCAGATGCACCTCGTGCTGGGCTTCGACGGGGTGGGGGTGCACGACCCGGACTATTATGCCCATTCGGTGATGTCGACGCTGCTCGGCGGCGGCATGTCCTCGCGCCTCTTCCAGGAGGTGCGGGAGAAGCGCGGGCTGGTCTATTCCATCTACACCTTCTCCGGCGCCTACCGCGACGGCGGGCTGTTCGGCGTCTACGCCGGCACCGGCGAGGACGAGGTGGCGGAGCTGGTCCCCGTCGTCTGCGACGAGTTGATGCGGGTGACCGAGGACGTGACCGAGGAGGAGGTGGCCCGCGCCGCCGCCCAGCTCCGCGCCGGGACGCTGATGGCCCTGGAAAGCTCCATGTCGCGCTGCGAGCAGCTCGGTCAGCAGCTTCTGGTCTATGGGCGTCCCGTGCCGGTGGAGGAGATCGTCGAGAAGATCGGGGCGGTCGACCGCGAGTCCATCGTCCGCGTCGCCCGGCGCCTGCGCGAAAGCCGCCCCACCGTGGCGGCACTCGGCCCGATCGGACGGCTTGAGGAGTATGACCGCATCGCCGCGCGGTTCCGGTAAGGGACGCGCCAGGGTGGGAGGGGCAGCATGATCCGCCTGCTCGGCGGTGGTCTCATCAGCCCGCCGGCGGTCCGGCTCGACGGGCCGGTCTGCTACATCCGCCCGCCGCTGCCGCGGGATTGGCGGGAATGGGCCGACCTGCGGGCGGACTCCCGCGCTTTCCTGACCCCCTGGGAGCCGACCTGGCCGGCGGACGCGCTGACCCGCGCCGCCTTCGGGCGGCGGCTGCGGCGGCAGGCCCAGGAGTGGCGCGACGACCAGGGCTACAGCTTCCTCGTCTACGACCGCGCGACCGACCGGCTGGTCGGCGGGCTGGGGCTGACCAACCTGCGGCGTGGCGTGGCCCAGATGGCGACGCTCGGCTACTGGGTCGGGCAGCCCTACGCGCGCAACGGCTACATGTCCGGCGCGACCCGGCTGGTGCTGGATTTCGCCTTCGGGCAATTGGGGCTGCACCGGGTCGAGGCGGCCTGCCTGCCGACCAACGCGCCAAGCCGCGGCCTGCTGGAAAAGGTCGGCTTCACCCACGAAGGCTACGCGCGCGGCTATCTGCGCATCGACGGGGTGTGGCGGGATCATGTTCTCTACGCCATCCTGCGCGAGGAGTGGCAGGGATAACCCCTCCGGTCGGGGTGCCCGACTCCGGAATCCCAAGGGTTTGTCCCGGGCGGCTTAACCCATGGTTAAGGGAGCGGGCGCAGGCTGACGGCATGTCCTTCGCATCGCATGAGGCGGATATGTCGTCGAACCCCACCTATCCGAACGCCACTTGGACGAAAGAGGATTCCCTCACCTACGCCGTCGAACTGGACGGGCGCCGCGTCGATCTGCGCTATGAGGCGTCGGGTTTCCAGAGCGGCTGGGCGGTCTACGCCGGTGACGAGCTGGTCGAGCGGTGCAGCGAGCTCATGCAGGCCCGCGGCCTCGCCCTGGCGATCGCCAGCAAGGCCCCGTAACCGCGCTTTGACGTGAGGTCCCGCCGCTTGTTGCGCGGCGGGTTTGTGCCCCTTGGTGCAGAGCGGAAGCCGTCAGGCGTGCCCGGCCTCCGCCGACAGCATGGACAGGCTGACGCCGAGCTTGGCGATCGAGCGCTCCCACTTGGTGTCCAGTTCGGGATCGAACAGCAGGGTCTCGTCGCAGGGCACGTTCAGCCAGCCGTTCGCCTGGATTTCCGCGTCCAATTGTCCCGGACCCCAGCCGGCATAGCCGAGCAGCAGGATGTTGCGGCGCGGCCCGCGGTCCTCGGAAATCGCGCGCAGGATGTCGATGGTCGCGGTCAGCGCCACCTCGTCGTCCACCACCAGCGTGCCGTCCCGCACGTAATCGGTCGAATGCAGGACGAATCCGCGCCCGGACTCCACGGGACCGCCATAATGGACGGGCATGTTGGCGATCGGCTCCTGGATCTCGATCTCGAGCTGCTCCAGCAAATCCTCGAAGGTGACCGACCCGAACAGGCGATTGACGACGAGGCCCATGGCGCCGTCTTCGTTGTGGGCACACATGTAGATCACGGTCCGCTGAAAACGCGGGTCCGTCATGCCCGGCATGGCGATCAGCAACTGGCCGGTCAGATAGTCCGAGGACTTGGTCAGGTGCGGCATGGGCGCTATCCTTAGTGTCGGGGGACGGGCGGACCGTTTGGCGGCCGCCCGAAGCCGTCTTCGCCCGAGTGTGACAGCACGGGCCAAGCTTTGTCATCCATATACAGCCGCGGCCGATGGGCGGCCCGCTGCGTCTTGATATGAGAACAGTCGGTGCGATGAAAAGGTTTGTTCCGTTCCTGCTCGCCATCCTGGCCTTGGCCGCACCCGGAATGGGGAGGGCGGAGACCGGCTCCTGGGTCAAGTCCGGCCCGGTGGAGGCGCGGCTTGTCGCATCGGTCCAGGGGGTGGGCGACCTCGCCAAAATCCCCCTGGGGCTGGAGGTCCGGCTGGAGCCGGGCTGGAAGACCTACTGGCGCACCCCGGGCGACGCCGGATTCGCGCCGCGTCTGGACTGGTCGGAGTCGCGGAACCTCACGGCGACGGAGCTGATCTACCCGGCCCCGCACCGCTTCACCGTGCTTGGCTTCGAGACGGCGGGCTACGACGCGGAGGTGCTGTTCCCCATCGCCGCCACACCGGCGGAGCCCGGCAAGCCGCTCGATCTCGCGTTGAAGGCGGAGTTGCTGGTCTGCTCGACCATCTGCGTGCCGGAGATGGTGGCGCTGTCCCTGTCCATCCCCGAGGGTCCGGCGACGCCGGGGCCGTCGGCCAACGACATCGCCCGCGCCCAGTCCCTGGTGCCCGGCGACGGGCGGGCGTCGGGCCTGACCGTCACGGCGGTGCGCGGCCAGGGCGCCGTGCTGGAGGTCGAGGTCACCGCCCGCGAGCCGATGGTCGCCCCCGACGTGTTCGTGGAGACCGACCCGCCGGTGACCTTCTCCGCGCCCAAGAGCCAGTTCCTCGATGGCGACCGGCGCGCGATCCTGCGGATGGACGCGACCGACCCGACGCCCGGCCTGGACCTCGCCGGACGGGTGATGACGCTGACGGTGGTGGACGGCAACCGGTCGGTGGAGGCTCCGGCGACCGCCGCGGCGGGGCTGGGCGGAGGTGCCGGGCCGGCTCCGGCGGGTCTGCTGGCCATGCTGGGAGTCGCCCTGCTGGGTGGGCTGATCCTGAACCTGATGCCCTGCGTGCTGCCGGTGCTGTCGCTGAAGCTGCTGTCCATCGTCCAGCACGGCGGACGGGCACCCGCGGCGGTGCGCGCCGGCTTCCTGGCCTCGGCGGCGGGCATCCTGACCTCCTTCCTGATCCTTGCCGGAGCGCTGGTCGCGGTGAAGGCGGCGGGCGGCGCCGTGGGCTGGGGCATCCAGTTCCAGCAGCCGCTGTTCCTCGTCTTCATGGTCGTTCTGGTGACCTTGTTCGCCGCCAACCTGTGGGGCCTGTTCGAGGTTCCGCTGCCGCGCGCCATCGCCGACCGGATGGGCGGGCCGGAGGGGCAGGGGCTGGGTGGGCAGTTCGCGACGGGTGCCTTCGCCACGCTGCTCGCCACGCCCTGCTCCGCGCCGTTCCTGGGGACGGCGGTGGGCTTCGCGCTGTCGCGCGGGGCGCTGGAGGTGTTCGCCATCTTCGCCGCGCTCGGCGTCGGGCTGGCGCTGCCCTACCTGCTGATCGCCGCCTTCCCGCGCGCCGCGCGCCTGCTGCCGCGCCCGGGGCGCTGGATGGTGGCGCTGCGCCGGGTGCTGGGCGGGGCGCTGGCCCTGACCGCGCTGTGGCTGCTGTCGGTGCTGGTCGTCCAGGTCGGCGAGGTGCCGGCGCTGGCCGTCGCCGTGCTGATGGGCGGTCTGGTCGCTGCGCTGTGGCTGGGCCGCCGGCTGGCGGAGACGGCGCGCTGGGCCGGGGCGGCGCTGGCCGGTCTGCTGGCTCTGGTGGCCTTCGCCGTTCCCGCTGTCTTCGGCCCCTCCGCCGGGGCGGCTCCGGTCGCCGAAAGCGCAGCAGCGCGCTGGGCCGTCTTCGACGAGGCGGCGATCCGCGAGCAGGTGACCGCCGGGCGCACCGTCTTCGTGGACGTCACCGCCGACTGGTGCATCACCTGTCAGGCGAACAAGAAGCTGGTGCTGAACCGCGGCGCCGTCGCGCAGCGGCTGGAGGACGCCGGGGTGGTGACCGCCATGCGCGCGGACTGGACCCGACCGGACGAGGCCATCGCCCGCTACCTTGCCCGACACGGCCGCTATGGCATTCCCTTCAACATCGTCTATGGTCCGGGGGCTCCGGAGGGCATCGCGCTTCCGGAACTGCTGACCGAAGGGGCCGTCCTCGACGCGCTCGACCGGGCGTCCGGCAGGATCAAAAGCTGAAACACAAAAAATTGGGAGTTCAGGAGACATGACCATTCAAGTGGGCGACGCCATCCCGTCCGTCACGCTGAAGCATCTGACCGACAACGGGATGCAGGACATCACCACCGACGCGCTGTTCAAGGGCAAGACGGTTGTGCTGTTCTCCGTGCCGGGCGCCTTCACCCCGACCTGCTCCGCCAAGCACCTGCCGGGCTTCGTCCAGAAGGCCGAAGACCTGAAGGCCAAGGGGGTGGACGACATCGTCTGCCTCGCCGTCAACGATCCCTTCGTGATGCGCGCCTGGGGCGAGAAGAGCGGAGTTGGCGGCAAGGTCACCATGCTGCCGGACGGCAACGCCGCTCTGACCCAAGCGCTGGGCCTGACGATGGACGGCACGGGCTACGGCCTCGGCCTGCGCGGCCAGCGCTTCGCCCTGGTCGCCAAGGACGGCAAGGTCACCCACCTCGCCGTGGAGAAGCCGGGCCAGTTCGAGGTGTCCTCGGCCGAAGCGGTGCTGGGCGCCCTGTAAGGGGGCAGAGCAACCCAGGGCGCCATTACAAACCCTCTCCTCTCTGGGGAGAGGGTGGCCCGAAGGGCCGGTGAGGGGGTTGCGCTTGTGCCGGACGGTCCGCCACGCGCAACCCCCTCACCCTGACCCTCTCCCCAGAGGGGAGAGGGGATTTGAGGCCTCACCCCGCCTTCGTGCGGTCCCAGGTGGTGTCGGCCACGCCGCGTTCCCGCAGCTTCGCCTTCTGTACTTTGGCGGTCGGCGTCTTGGGGAAGGCGTCCACGATGTCGATGTAGCGGGGCTGGGCGTAGCGCGGCAGTTCGCGCTCGGCGTAGGCCGCCACGGACTCCGGCGTCAGGGCGGCGCCCGGTGCGGCGACCAGCGCGACCATGATCTCGTCCTCGGCGCCCGGAATGCCCGCCGGCACGGCGTAGGCGGCGACCTCCGCCACCCCCTCCAGCCGCGACAGCACCGTCTCCACCTCGTAGGACGAGACGTTCTCGCCGCGGCGGCGGATGCAGTCCTTGATGCGGTCGACGAAGGTGACGTAGCCCTCCGCGTCCATCACCGCGGCGTCGCCAGTGTGGAACCACAGATTCCGCCACGCCTCCACCGTCTTGTCGGGCATCCGGTGATAGCCGGACAGGAAGCCGAAGGCGGCCTTCGGGCGCACCATGACCTCGCCGACCTGACCGCGCGGGACCGGGATGTCGGTCTGCGGATCACGGATCTCCACCTCGAAATAGCGGTCGTAGACCTTGCCGCAGGTGCCGGGGCGCGGCTTGCCCATCTCGGCGTAGAGCGGGATGTTCACCTCGGTCATGCCGTAGAGGCTGATGACGTCGCGGACGCCGAACCGCTCGCGCAGCACCCGTTCGGTGTCCGCCGGGTTGGGGGCGGCGCCGACGAGGCGCAAGGGGTGGTTGCGGTCGTCGGGGCGCGGCGGCTGGGCCACCACGAAGGCGGTGACGGCGCCCAGCGAGTTGGTCACCGTGCAGCCGTGCCGCCGGATGTCGTCCAGCCAGGACGACGCGCTGAACCGCTCGCGCAGCACCGCCGACCCGCCGGAGATCATCGCGGCGTAGAGCTGCATGTAGAGCCCGTTGGCGTGGAACAGCGGCAGGCAGATGTAGAAGCGGTCCTCGTCGGTCAGCGCGAAATTGTCGATGGAGCCCAAGCCGAACAGGAAGCCGTGGCCGTGCGGCATCAGCACGCCCTTCGACAGGCCGGTGGTGCCCGACGTGTACATGATGCAGGCGTCGTCGCCGGCGCGGGGCAGGGGGCCGTCATAGGGGGCGGCGTCGCGCCAGCCTTCCAGCGCCGTGTGCGGCGATCCTTGGGCGGCGCCGGGCACCACCAGCCCGCGCAGCGCGGTCAGGCGTGGCGCGATGTCGGTGATGCGTTCGGCCAGAGCGGCATCGACCACCGCCAGGGTGGCCCCCGCATTCTCCAACTGGTGCTCCAGGAAGCCGCCCTTCAGTTCGGTGTTCAGCGCGACCATCACGGCACCCAGCCGCCCCAGCCCCAGCCACACGCGCACGAAGTCCAGCCCGTTCGGCAGCATCACCGCCACCGTGTCGCCCGGCTTCACGCCCAACCCGGCGAAGAAGCCGGCCACGCGGCCCGCCTGCTCCTGGGCCTCGGCGTAGGTCAGCGAATCGCCGTTGTTCTCTTTGCCGGCGATCATCGTGACGAAGGTCTTGGCGCCGCGTTCGGCGGCCTGATGGGCCAGCACCTCGGGCAGCACCCAGCGGGCTTCGTTCCGCAAATGCGGATACATCTCGGTCTCCTCCCAACGATCTTTCGTCGTTCGTTATCGGAGGGAGCCTAGCGGGACGGCGGGTCCGCCGTCCACAAACCCTTGAGGATGGTCACCGTTCGCCAGACGGCTCAGCCCCGCGCGGCCTGCCGGACGTCGGCGACGCCCTGGCGGGCCAGCGCGTCGGCCCGCTCGTTCTCCGGATGGCCGGCGTGGCCGCGCACCCAGTGGAACTCGATGCGGTGCTGCCGCTTCGCCTCGTCCAGGCGCCGCCACAAATCCTCGTTCTTCACCGGCTTCTTGTCGGCGGTCTTCCAGCCACGGGCCTTCCAGCCGTGAATCCACTGGGTGATGCCGTTCTTCACATACTCGCTGTCGGTGTAGAGCCGCACCTCCATGGGCCGCTTCAGCGCTTCGAGCGCCTGGATGGCGGCCATCAGCTCCATGCGGTTGTTGGTGGTGGCCGGCTCGCCGCCGTACAGCTCCTTCTCCACCCCGTTGTAGCGCAGGATGGCGCCCCAGCCACCGGGGCCGGGGTTGCCGCTGCAGGCGCCGTCGGTAAAGATGTCGACGACCTTCGGCGCGCTCTTGTCACCGTCGGTGCCGGTTCCGGTGTCCGTCATGGCGTCAGACCTGATAGCTGCCGCCGTCGTCGAGCGCGTAGTCGCCGAGCCCGCGGACGGTTTGGTGGAAGCGCAGCTTGCGCAGATATTCCAGCGGGTCCTTCGGGCGCACGAAGGCCCCCGGCGGATGGTTCAGCCAGTCGTAGAGGCGCGTCAGCAGGAAGCGCAGGGCGCTGCCGCGGCACAGCCAGGGCAGGGCGGCCAGCTCCGCCGGCGACAGGGGGCGGACCTTCTGGTAGCTGGTCAGCAGCATCCGCGCCTTGGTGGCGTTGAACGATCCATCGACCTCGAAGCACCAGGCGTTCATGCAGATCGCGATGTCGTAGGCCAGGAAGTCGTTGCAGGCGAAGTAGAAGTCGATCAGGCCGGACAGCCCGTCGCCGCGGAAGAACACGTTGTCGGGGAACAGGTCGGCGTGGATGACCCCGGACGGCAGGCCGGCGGGCCAGTTGGCCTCCAGCGCGGCCAGTTCCGCCTCCAGCGTCGCGCGCAGGTCGCGGGCGACCTCGTCGGCGCGCGGCGCGCATTTTCCGGCCAAATCCTTCCAGCCGTCCAGCGAGAGGGCGTTGGGACGCTCCATCCGGAAGTCGGCGACGGCCAGATGCAGGCGGGCCAGCGCCGTCCCGAGCTCCGCGCAATGGTGCGGCGTGATGCGGCGCGGCCACATGCCGGCCAGGAAGGTGACGATCACCGCCGGACGCCCGGCCAGCTCGCGCAGGGACTGCCCATCCATGCCCTGGACCGGCAGCGGGCAGGCAATGCCCTTGTCGGCGAGATGCTCCATCAGGCCCAGGAAGAAGGGGAGGTCCTCCCGCCGGGTGCGCTTCTCGTAGAGCGTCAGGATGTAGGGGCCGCGCTCCGTCACCAGGAGGAAGTTGGAATTCTCCACCCCCTCCGCAATGCCCTTGCAGGACAGGACGGCGCCCAGATCGTACTGGGCGATGAAAGCGTTCAGCTCGTCGTCGGTGACTTCGGTGTATACGGCCATGCCAGCGCCTTACCGGGATTCGGGGCGCCGGTCAATGCTGCCGCGGCCGCTCGCCTCTGGGCCGCTCACAGGGCTATGCCGTCGTAAAGCGCCGCCAGGGGAAGATCCGCCCCGATGGAGGCCAGCGGCAGCGTGGCGTCCTCGGTGAAATCCTCGACGATCCAACGCCGTCCGTCGCGGCGCCAGAGCTGCGCCCGGACGGCGCGGCTGTCCAGCAGCAGCACCTCCTGCACCGAAGGGATCTGCATGTAGTCGGGCACCTTGGTGCCGCGGTCGTGGCTGGCCGTGCTGTCGGACAGGATCTCGACCACCAGCACCGGATTCGGTGTCGAGCGCTGGCCGGGCTGGTGGGGCGAGCAGGTGACGGCGATGTCGGCCTCGTAAAAGCGGTCGGCGCGGTCGTCGCGTTCGATGGCCGTTTCCGTCAAGACTTCGACAGGGTGGGCGGAGGCGCATGCCGATAGCGATGATGATCGCCGCCGTCAGCCGGCTGTGCGCCTGGGAGCACGCGTTCATCGCCCTCGGCTGCCCGCCGACCAGCTCGTAGCGCGTGTCCGGCTCCTGCCGGTCGGCCCAGGCGAGAAACTCGTCGATGTCCATCTTCTGGATGGCCGGCTTCTGGATGGCGGGCGCGCCCATGAACGTCTCCTTCGCGCTGGCCGGTCCCTGGATTATGCGGGTCTTTGCATTATGCGTCTGCCGGGACCGGACGGGAAGGGGCGCCGCCGTCCAGAAGCGGCTTCGGCAGCTTGAAGGTGATGTCCTCGAAGGCGGTGCGCAGCTCCTCCACCGTCACGGCATAGCGGGCGCGGGCGGCCTCCATGACCTCCTCCACCAGCACTTCGGGGGCCGACGCTCCGGCGGTGATGCCCAGCGTGGCGACTCCGTCCAGCGCCGACCAGTCGATGTCCGCTGCGCGCTGGACCAGCTGGGCGCGCTGGCAGCCGTGAATCTTCGCCACCTCGACCAGCCGCTTGGAGTTCGAGGAGTTCGGGGCGCCCAGCACCAGCAGGGCGTCCACCTTCGGCGCGATGGCCTTCACCGCCTGCTGGCGGTTGGTGGTGGCGTAGCAGATGTCCTCCTTCTTCGGCCCGCCGATGGACGGGAAGCGGGCCTGGAGGGCGGCGACGATGCTCGCCGTCTCGTCCACCGACAGGGTGGTCTGGGTGGCGTAGGCGAGGTTCTCCGGGTTGTCCACCTGGACCGTCGCCACATCCTCCACCGTCTCCACCAGCACCACGGCGCCCTGGGGCAACTGGCCCATGGTGCCGATCACCTCCGGGTGGCCGGCGTGGCCGATCAGCACGATCTGGCGCCCCTCGTTGAAGTGGCGCTCGGCCTCGCGGTGCACCTTGCTGACCAGCGGGCAGGTGGCGTCGAGATAGAACAGGCCGCGCTGCTCCGCCGCCGCCGGGACCGACTTCGGCACGCCGTGGGCGGAGAAGACCACCGGCACGCCGTCGGGCACCTGATCCAGCTCGTCGACGAAGACGGCGCCCTTGGCCTCCAGGCTCTGCACCACGAATCGGTTGTGGACGATCTCGTGCCGGACATAGACGGGGGCGCCGAACCGCTCCAGCGCCACCTCCACGATCTGGATCGCGCGGTCCACGCCGGCGCAGAAGCCACGGGGGGCCGCGAGCAGGATGGTCAGGGGCGTCTGGGTCATGCGCGTCGTTCCGGTGTCTCGAAAAAGGGGGTGTCGGGGTTCGTTCGTCGCAGCGGCGGCGTGGCCTTGTGCCGGCCCCACCGCTTCTCTAAAGTCGTGGCAGAACACACCCTTCCAACCGTTAGGCCAGACCGATGGACCGCCGCCGCGACCGTAATATAGGAACCCCCGCCCGGAAAAGCCCGCGGGCGCTTGCATTCGCGAGTCTCGGTTTTCTGGCGCTCACCGGCTGCTCCGGACTCGGGGGCGGATCGAACACCGCGGCGGACGCGGCCCTGGCCTGCCCGAAGGTGTCCATCGTCCGCGATTTGGCGGAGGTCACCCAGTTCCGCAACGGCGGTGGGCGCGACCTGACCGACGTGACCTCCCGCGCGGCGCTGGCCGACTATTCCGGCAATTGCGACTACACCAGCGACGGCGTCACGGTGAACGTGAACGTCTTCCTGATCGCGGAGCGCGGGCCGGCCATGCAGGGCAACACGGCGAACTACCGCTATTTCGTCGCTGTCGCCAAGCCGGGCGAGGAAGCGCCGACCACCAAGACGGAGTTCGACACCTCCGTCACCTTCGATGCCGGCAAGCTCCGCTCCGGCAGCCGCGAGGAACTGGCGCCGAAGATTCCGCTGCCCAAGGACGCCAACGGCAAGGACTGGAATATTTTTCTGGGCTTCCAGCTGACGCCGGAGCAATTGGCCTTCAACCGGGCGCAGATGAAGCAGTGATCGGGTAAGGGAAGCAGAATCATGCCCAGCGCACCGGTCGCCGCGACCAAGGAACCCATCGTCATCGAGCTGGAAGCCGGCAAGACCTACTGGTGGTGCCGGTGCGGGCGCAGCGCCAAGCAGCCGCTGTGCGATGGCAAGCACGCCGGCACTGGGCTGGAGCCGATGAAGTTCGCTCCCGCCACCTCCATGAAGGCGCGCTTCTGCGGCTGCAAGGCGACGAAGAAGCCGCCCTTCTGCGACGGCAGCCATCTGGACCTGAAATGAGCGTTGCCGGGACACCAGCGAACCCCGCCAGCGAACCCCGATTGACATTCGCAAAGGTCCCGGTAGGTTAAACGGCACAAGCCGACGATCCCTCGCGGGAGAGATCATTGCCCGGCCACCGGAAAACCGGATGCCGGGCAGTGGCGCCGAAGGAGCAACCGCCCCGGAAACTCTCAGGCAAAAGGACCGCAAGGGGGATAAGGCAACTCTGGAAAGCAGCCCGGTCCGCGCACAGCGGATAACGGCTCACCGAAGGAGTAAACCGGTTGTCGAGGGTTGGACCTCGCCGGTGAATCTCTCAGGTCCAGGACAGAGGGGGCAGGACTCGCGCCAATCCCGGCGCGGGTTGTGCGACCCTATGTCGGAGGACCCGCGTGACCGAGGCTTCTGAGTCCCCCAAGAAAACGCCGCTGCACAGCCTCCATCTGGAGCTGAAGGGCAAGATGGTGCCCTTCGCCGGCTACGACATGCCGGTGCAGTACCCGCTCGGCATCCTCAAGGAACACCAGCACACCCGCGCCAAGGCCGGGCTGTTCGACGTGTCGCACATGGGGCAGGTGCGCCTGACCGGCGAGGACCCGGCCGCCGCTCTGGAGTCGCTGGTTCCCGGCGACATCAAGGGGCTGGCCCGCGGGCGCATGCGCTACACGCTGTTTCTGAACGAGCAGGGCGGCATCCTGGACGACCTGATGGTCACCAACGCCGGCGACCATTTGTTCCTGGTCGTCAACGCCGCTCGCAAGGACCACGACGTCGCCCACATGCGCGAGCGGCTGAAGGGCAAGGCCGAGGTGGAGCTGCTGGACGACCTCGCCCTGATGGCGCTGCAAGGGCCGGAGGCCGCGGCGGTGCTCGGGCGCTTCATCCCCGAGGCGGCCACCATGAAGTTCATGAGCTACCTGCCGGCCACCTTCAACGGCATCCCGGTCATCATCACCCGCTCAGGCTACACGGGCGAGGACGGCTACGAGATTTCCTGCGACAAGTCCGACGCGGAGGCCATCGCCCGCGCCCTGCTGGCCGAGGACGAGGTCGAGGCCATCGGGCTGGGTGCGCGCGACTCGCTGCGGCTGGAGGCCGGACTCTGCCTCTACGGCCACGACATCGACGAGACGACGACTCCGGTCGAAGCGGGCCTGGAATGGGCGCTGTCCAAGCGCCGCCGGCAGGAGGGCGGCTTCCCCGGCTACGCCATCATCAAGGACCAACTCGCCAACGGCGCCCCGCGCCGCCGCGTCGGCCTGCAGCCGGACGGCCGCCAGCCGGCCCGCGAGCACACCGACGTCTGCGACGCGGATGGGCAAAAGATCGGGGAGGTGACCAGTGGTGGCTTTGGCCCCACCGCCTCCGCCCCGGTCGCCATGGGCTATGTGGACCGCGCGCACGCCGCCGTGGGCACGCCGGTCCAGCTCATGGTCCGCGGCAAGCCGCTGGCCGCCAAGGTCGCCGCCATGCCCTTCGTGCCGCAGCGCTACTACCGCGGCTGAGAATTAGAAAACCGTTTCGAACAGGGGACAACCATGACCATCAAGTACACCAAGGACCATGAGTGGGTCCGCGTCGAGGGCGATGTCGGCACCGTCGGCGTCAGCGACCACGCCCAGCACCAGCTCGGCGACGTCGTATTCGTCGAGCTGCCGGACGTCGGCCGCCAACTCGCCCAGGGCAAGGAAGCCGCCGTCGTGGAGTCGGTGAAGGCCGCCAGCGACGTCTTCGCCCCGGTTTCCGGCGAGGTGATCGAGGCCAACGCCGATCTGGAGAACGACCCGTCGCTGGTCAACGCCGGGGCCGAGACCACCGGCTGGTTCTTCAAGCTGCGCCTCAGCAACCCGGCAGAGCTGGACGGGCTGATGGACGAAGCCGCCTATAAGGCCTTCGTGGAAGGGCAAGCCTGAGATGCGTTACCTGCCCCTGACCGAGGCCGACCGGCGCTCCATGCTGGAGGCCATCGGCGTGCCGTCGGTGGACGAGCTGTTCCGCGACGTGCCCGAGGCGGCCCGCCTCTCCGGCCCGATCGAGGGGCTGTCCAACCACATGGGCGAGCTTGAGGTCGATCGCGCCCTGTCGGCGATGGCGGGCAAGAACCTGCCCGCCGGCAGCGTGCCGAGCTTCCTCGGCGCCGGCGCCTACCGCCACCACATCCCGGCGACGGTGGACCATCTGGTGCAGCGCGGCGAGTTCCTGACCGCCTACACCCCGTACCAGCCGGAGGTGAGCCAGGGCACGCTGCAGGTCCTGTTCGAGTTCCAGACCCAGGTCTCGCTGCTGACCGGCATGGACGTCGCCAACGCCTCCATGTACGACGGCGCCACCGCCTGCGCGGAAGCCGTGATGATGGCCAACCGCGTCACCCGCCGGAAGAAGGCCGTGCTGTCCGGCGGCCTGCACCCGCATTACCGCGACACCACGACGACCGACGCCCGCTTCATCGGTTTCGAGACGGTGGTGATGCCGCCGGCCCCGACGGGCGGCGAGGACCTGCTGGCCGAGGTTGACGGCGACACCTCCTGCGTCGTCGTGCAGAACCCCGACGTGTTCGGCCATGTCCGCGACTACACGGAGCTGGGCAGGGCCTGCCAGGCCAAGGGCGCGTTGCTGATCGTCGTGGTGACAGAGGCCGTGTCGCTCGGCCTGCTGACCCCGCCGGGTGAGATGGGCGCCGACATCGTGGCGGCGGAAGGCCAGTCGCTGGGCAACGCGCTGAATTTCGGCGGCCCCTATGTCGGGCTGTTCGCGGTGAAGGAGAAGCTGGTCCGCCAGATGCCTGGCCGCCTCTGCGGCCAGACGGTGGACGCCGACGGGCGGCGCGGCTTCGTGCTGACGCTCTCCACCCGCGAGCAGCACATCCGTCGCGAGAAGGCGACCTCGAACATCTGCACCAACTCCGGCCTGTGCGCGCTGGCCTTCTCCATCCACCTCAGCCTGCTCGGGGAGGAGGGCTTCACCCGGCTCGCCGAGATCAACCACGCCAAGGCCGTTCAACTGGCCGACAAGCTGGCTGGGGTGAAGGGTGTCGAGATCGTCAACGGCAGCTTCTTCAACGAATTCACGGTGAAGCTGCCGAAGCCGGCCGCGGAGGTCGTGGAGGCGCTGGCGCAACGCGGCATCCTGGGCGGCGTTCCGGTCTCCCGCCTGTTTGGCGGCGGGCTCGACGACCTGCTGATCGTGGCCGCCACCGAGACCAACACCGAGTCCGACATGGACGCCTTCGCCACCGCCCTCGCCGAGGTTCTGTGATGAGCATGAACAACCAGGGTCGCCCGACCGGCATCCAGAACACCGACAGCGCCGTCCCGGAGACCGTCACCGGCAACCGCGGCCTGCAGATCGAGGAGCCGCTGATCTTCGAACAGGACAGCGCCGGGCGTTGCGGCGTGGACCTGCCGGAGGTCCCCACGGTGGGCTCGCGCCTGGGGGCGGTGAAGCCGCGCGGCCGGATCGGCCTGCCGGGCCTCGCCGAGCCGCAGGTGGTCCGCCACTACACCCGCCTGTCGCAGAAGAACTACGCCATCGACAGCGGCCTGTACCCGCTCGGCTCCTGCACAATGAAGCACAACCCGCGCCTGAACGAGAAGATGGCACGGTTGCCGGGCTTCGCCGACGTGCACCCGCTCCAGCCCGAAAGCACGGTGCAGGGTGCCTTGGAACTGATGGCGGAGCTAGGCCGCTGGCTCGCCACGCTGACCGGCATGGCAGCGGTGACGCTGGCCCCGGCGGCGGGCGCGCACGGCGAGATGTGCGGCATCATGGCGATCCGCTCCGCCCACGACGCCAAGGGCGATAAGGGCCGCACCAAGATCCTCGTCCCGGAAAGCGCCCACGGCACCAACCCGGCGACCGCCGCCGCCTGCGGCTACGCCGTCGAGGCGATCCCGGCGACCGAGGACGGGCGCGTCGATCTGGAGGCGTTGAAGGCCAAGCTCGGCCCCGACGTCGCCGGTCTGATGCTGACCAACCCGAACACCTGCGGCCTGTTCGAGCGCGACATCATCACCATCGCCGAGGCGGTGCACGCGGCGGGCGCCTATTTCTACTGCGACGGCGCCAACTTCAACGCCATCGTCGGGCGGGTGCGTCCGGCCGACCTCGGCATCGACGTGATGCACATCAACCTGCACAAGACCTTCTCCACGCCGCATGGCGGCGGCGGTCCGGGCTCCGGCCCGGTGGTCTTCGCGGAGTCGCTGGCCCCCTTCGTCCCGGTGCCCTACGTGGTGCAGGACAAGGACGGCGCCTTCCGTCTGGTGGAGCAGGCCGGCGACGGCCCGGCCTTCGGGCGGATGAAGGCGTTCCACGGCCAGATGGGCATGTTCGTCCGCGCGCTCGCCTACATGATGAGCCACGGTGCCGACGGGCTGCGGCAGGTGGCCAACGACGCGGTGCTGAACGCGAACTACCTGCTGGCCCGCCTGCAGGACGTGATGACGCCCTCCTTCGACGGGCCGTGCATGCACGAATGCCTGTTCGACGACCGCTTCCTGAAGGGGACGGGGGTGACCACGCTCGACATCGCCAAGGCGCTGATCGACGAGGGCTTCCACCCGATGACCATGTACTTCCCGCTGGTCGTGCACGGCGCCCTGCTGATCGAGCCGACCGAGACCGAGTCGAAGGCCAGCCTGGACCAGTTCGTTACGGCGTTGCGCGCCCTGGCGGAGCGGGCCAAGTCCGGCGACGTGGCCTATTTCCAGGGTGCTCCGCGCCTGACCCCGCGCCGCCGCCTGGACGAGACCGCCGCGGCGCGCAAGCCGGTGCTGCGGTGGACGCCGGCGGTGGAGCCGGAGACGGTCGCGGCGGAGTAGGGCTTTGCCCCCTCCCTAACCCTCCCCCGCTCCGCAGGGGAGGGGATTAAGCTCCCTCTCCTGCGCAGCGGGGGAGGGAAGGGGCCCACGGCACAGCCGTGGGAAGGGTGGGGGCAACGCGACCCTCACCGCTGATCCAGCTTCACCTCGATCCGCCGGTTCCGCGCCAGCGCCTCGTCGCTGGTGCCGGGGTCGAGCGGCTGATACTCGCCGAAGCCGGCGGCGGCCAGACGGTCCGCCGGAATCCCCTGGTCGATCAAATACTTCACCACCGAGATCGCGCGCGCCGCCGACAGCTCCCAGTTCGAGGCGAACTGGATGCGCACCGGGCGCGAGTCGGTGTGGCCGTCCACCCGCAGCACCCAATTGATGTCCGGCGGAATCGTCCGGCCGATGTCGATCAGCGTGCGCGCCAGCTCCGCCAAACGCTGCTTGCCGGCTTCCTCCAGAGTCGCCGAGCCGGAGGGGAACAGCAGCTCCGACTGGAAGACGAAGCGGTCGCCGACGATGCGCACGTCGGGCCGGTTGCCCAGCGCCTCGCGCACCCGCCCGAAGAATTCCGAGCGGTAGCGGGCGAGGTCCTGCACCTTGGCGGCCAGTGCCTGGTTCAGCCGTGAGCCGAGTTCGGCGATCTGGACCTGCTGCTCCTCCGCCTTCTTCTCCGAAATCTCCAGCGCGGCGCCGATGCGGGCGAGTTGCTCGCGCAGGGCGGCCATCTGCCGGTTCAGCAGGTCGACCTGCTCGTTCGCCTTGCCGGTCGCGCCCTGCTCGGTGGACAGGGAAGCCATCAACTCGGTGATTCGGATGTCGCGCTTCTCGATGTCCTTCTGCGCGAGCATCGTCTTCTCGTCGGCGCTGGCGAGCCGCGTTTCCAGCGCCTTGGAGCGGTCGCGCTCCCCGCCCAGCTCGGTCAGCAGGGCCCGGCGCTGCTCCTCGGTCAGGCGCTGCTGGGCGGCGGCGGCGGCCAGCTCGCCCTCCAGCTTGGTCCGGGCCTCGCGCAGCGCCTTCAGGTCGGCCTGGAGGCTTGCGGCCTCGGCCAGCTTCAGCTCGATGGTCTCCTTGTCGGCGCGGATCGTGCGCTGCAACTCCTCCGCCGCGCGGGCGGCGTGGTCGAGGTCGCCCTGCAGCGTGGCGATGCGGTCGGTCATGGTGTCCCGCGCCGCGACGGAGCCCTGAAGCTCCGCCGAGAGCTGGGCGACGTTGATGCGCAGGTCGGCGTTGGCGTCCCGCTCCAGCGCCAGCAGGTCGTTCAGCTCCGCCACCTTGCGGTTCAGGCTGCCGAGCTGCTCGTCACGCCCGGTCAGGGCGGTCGCCATGTAGAACTGGGCGACGACGAAGATCATCAGCAGGAAGATGACCACCATGACGAGGGACGACAGCGCGTCCACCCATCCGGGCCATGCGCTGGCCTCGCGGTGGCCGTTGCGGCGGCTGATGCTGGGCATGGCGGGGTGTCCCTCCGGCGATTGAAACCCCTCTCCCGCCGCGGAAGAGGGGAGACAGGTCAGCGCTGTTCCGATTCCTCGGCCAGGGCGGCGATGGTGCGGGCCAGCAGCTTGATCTCGCTGCGGATCTCCTGCACCCCCTGGACCCGGCCGGTGGACAACTCCTCGACCAGGCGGGCGAGGTAGATGTCCATGTTGCGCAGATGCTGGCGCGAGGCGTCGTCGAAGCCGCCGATCGCCGCGTCGGACAGCCGGTCGAGCAGCCCCTTCATCTCCAGCTGGCTCTCGCCCAGCCGCAGGAGGAGCTGTTGTTCGGCGCGCATCTGGTCGGTCAGCGTGCTCAGCCGTTCGGTCAAAGCCATCAGATTGGCGTTGGCCGAGCGGCGGCCCTCCTCGGCGGTGGCGACGGTGCGCTGGAGCGAGTCGAGGTTCTCCGCCGTTTGCTCCAGAAGCGCCGTCAGATAGGCCGGCATCGACTGGTCGCCGGTCTCCAGGCTGCCGCCGGCCCCGCTGGAGAGGCGGGTGGCGCCGGACAGCCAGTCCTCGACGTCCTGGAAGAAGCGGTTGTGCGCCTGGCTGGCCTGAAGCTCCAGGAAGCCCAGCACCAGCGAGCCCGCGAGACCGAACAGCGAGGAGCTGAAAGCCGTGCCCATGCCGGTCAGCGGCGCTTCGAGCCCGTGCTGCAGGTTGTTGAACATCGCCCCGACGTCGCCGCCCTGCACCGACAGCCCGCCGATGACCGAGCCGACCGACTGCACCGTGTGCAGCAGGCCCCAGAAGGTGCCGAGCAGGCCGAGGAAAATCAGCAGGCCGATCAGGTAGCGCGACAGCTCCCGCGACTCGTCCAGCCGAGACGCGATGCCGTCGAGCAGCGAGCGCATCGACAGCGCCGACAGGGTCAGCCGGCCGCGCCGTTCCCGCAGCATGCGCGCCATCGGGGCGAGCAGCACCGGTTCCGGCGCGGCGACGGCCGGGTTGCCGGACTGGAAATGCTCCAGCCACGCCACTTCGGGCCGCAGCATCAGCACTTGGCGGAAGATGAACAGGATGCCGGCGAGCAGCGTGCCCAGGATCAGCCCGTTCAGCGCCGGGTTGTTCATGAAGGCGGCGCGCAGGGCCGGGAACAGCAAGGCCGTCACGCTTCCCACGACCACCAGGAAGAGGATCATCCGTGTCAGGAAGCGCTCCGGGCGCGTCATCGGGGAAGGCTCCTCAAGAGGGTGGGACGACGGGGCGATGGCGGCCATGGGCACTCTCGTCCAGGGGAAGGGGCAGGCGGTACCGGTTACAGAGAGCGGCTCACTGGTTCAGGAACTCCACGTCCAGCCGGTCCGGCGCGCCGCTGGCCGCCTCCATGCCCATGGCGCGGATGTCGACGCGGGTGCTGGCGATGCCGGCGGTCCCCAGTCGCTCGCGGACGGCCAGCGCGCGGGCCAGCGACAGCTGACGCGCCTCGCGCGCCGTATCGGGCGTGCCGCTGGCGTAGGAGCGGATCTGCAGGCGAAGCTGCGGGTTGGCGGTCATGCGCTCGGCGATGGCGTCGAGCCGCGCCTGGGCCGGATCGGGCAGCGTGGTGGCCGCGCCGTCGAATAGGACGGTCAGCGGCTCCATCCGGGGCAGGGCGGGCGCCGTGGGCGCCTTCGGAGTCGGCGGCGGCAGGGCCGCGGTCTGCGTCCGGTCGGGCGGCGGGGAAGCCGCCGGCCGGTTGGAGGGCGGGACCGGCGGCGCGCCTTCCGGCATGGCCGGCGCCGCCGGGCTGGGTCCGACCGAAATCTGCGGCAGGTCCGGCGCGGTCATCAGCGTCGGTGCCCGGAAGACCGGCGGGGCCGGCGGGGCCGGCGGCGGGAAGATGTCCGGCCGCGGCGGGATTGGCAGCGGCTGGGCGTTCTCCAGCGTCAGCCCGCCCGCGTTGGCGGTTGCGGTCTGGGGCGGGGCGGCGCTGGTCGGGGGCGGCGGGGCGCCGGGCGAGGAGCAGGCGGCCACGGCCAGCGACAGCGCCACGGCCGCGGCGGTGGGGAGGACGCGCAGGGGTACCGGCCGCCCGGCGGGGGCGTTTGGAGAACCGCTCATGCGTCCGACAATCCTCATGGTGACCAGCGCGTTGTTCCCAATGACACGGAAAAGCGTTGGTACCATAGCCCTTCGATCGGCGTAGGGACAACGCCCTTTGGACCGCGCGGCGCGTTTCCCCACCAAAGCGCGGCCCTTGCTACCCCAACGTCATGAAGGGCTTATGGCTCGGCCGGAGGTCAGCCCTGACCGGCGTCCGCCGCACCGGCCGTGCCGGCGGGGGCTGAGCGCACCTTGCGTTCCGTGGCACCGCGCAGGATCTTGGCGATCGGCAGATGGAAGTGGGCGTTGGCCGCCAAGATCGTGCCGCCGAACACCGGGTTGCGCCCGCCGCCGATCTCGCCGACGAAGCCACCGGCCTCGGTGACCAGAAGCTGGCCGGCCGCGGCGTCCCAGGGGGCGAGACCGCGCTCCCAATAGCCGTCGTAGCGGCCCGCCGCGACGTAGGCGAGGTCGAGCGAGGCGGCGCCGAAGCGGCGGATGCCCGCGACTTCCTTCATCAGGGCCTCGGCCTCCACCAGGAAGCCGGCATGGTCGCCGCGGCCCTTGAAGGGGATGCCGGTGGCGATCACCGCGTCGGCAAGATTGCGGCGCTCCGACACGCGCAGGCGCTGGTGGTTGAGGAAGGCGCCCTGGCCCTTCTCGGCCCAGAACATCTGGTCATGCACTGGCTCGTACACGACGCCGGCGACGATCTCGCCGTTCTTCTCCGCGGCGATGGAGATCGCCCAATGCGGGATGCCGTGCAGGAAGTTGGTGGTGCCGTCCAGCGGATCGACGATCCAGCGGGCGGTCGGGTCGCTGCCCTTGCTGGCGCCCGTCTCCTCCATCAGGAAGCCGAAATCCGGGCGGGCCTTCTGCAGCTCTTCGCGCAGCAGCTTTTCCGCCTTCATGTCGGCGGCGGACACGAAGTCCGCCGGGCCCTTGCGCGACACCTGGAGGTGCTCGACCTCGCCGAAGTCGCGGACAAGGCCGCGGGCCGCCTTTTCGGCGGCGCGGACCATCACGTTGATAAGGGCGGAGCGGGTGGCCATGGGCGTGCTTTATCTCGTGCGGAACCGGAAAAAGAATACACCGGCCCCTGCCTTAAGCGAGAGCCGGTGCGCAGAAAATCAGCCGGGACGGTCAGTCCTTGGCGCGCTCGACATACTCGCCGGTCTGGGTGTCGACGACGACGCGGGTGCCCGACTCGATGTGCGGCGGGACCAGGATCGACACGCCGTTCTCCAGCTTCGCCGGCTTGTAGGAGGAGGAGGCCGTCTGGCCCTTCACCACCGGGTCGGCCTCGGTAATCTGCAGGGTGACCTTGCCGGGGATCTCGACGCCGAGCGGCGCGCCTTCGAAGGACTGCACGGTGACTTCCATGCCGTCCTGCAGGAACACCTTCTGGTCGCCGATGATCTCGCCGGGAATGGCGGTCTGCTCGTAGCTTTCCTTGTCCATGAAGGTGTAGCTGTCGCCTTCGGCAAACAGGAAGGTCATCTCGTGCTCGTCCAGGCGGGCGCGCTCGACCGTCTCCTGGGTGCGGAAGCGCTCGATCGACTTGTTGCCGGTGCGCACATCCTTCATTTCAAGCTGGATGAAGGCGCCGCCCTTGCCGGGCTGGACGATGGCGGTCTTCGTGATGACCCAGAGCTTCCCGTTATGCTCCAGCACATGGCCGGGACGCATCGTGTTGGCGTTGACCTTCATGACATACTCGTGATTTCCAGGAGACAGGCGGCGCGGAACCTAGCAGCTTGCCGGGCCGGTGGCAACGCCGGGCGGGGCTCAATCGGCGTTCCGTGCCTTCTTTGTCCATTTTCGCCGCCGTTGCCACTCTGCTAAGCAGCACCATTACCCCGTCAGTGAAGGCCATCATGTCCCCCGTCACGCCGTCCTGGGCTCCCGAGACCTTCGCCCGCCGCCGCCCCCATCTGGCCGTGCGCGGCCGCGTGCTGGGCGCCGTCCGCCGCTTCTTCGAGGAGAACGCCTTCCTGGAGGTGGACACCCCGGCGCTGCAGGTTTCGCCGGGGATGGAGCCGCATCTCCAGGCCTTCGCGACGGAGCTGGTCGGGCCGCATCCCGACGACCGGCTGCGGCTGCACCTGCACACCAGCCCCGAATTCGCCATGAAGAAGCTGCTGGTGGCCGGGCTGCCGCGCATCTACCAGATCGCCCACGTCTTCCGGAACGGCGAGCGGTCGGCCACCCACGCGCCGGAATTCTCCATGCTCGAATGGTACCGGGCGGGGGAGGGCTACCGCACGCTGATCCGCGACTGCGAGGATCTGGTGCGCGAGGCCGCCGTCGCCGCGGGGCGGACGCGATTCGACTTCCGCAGCATGACCTGCGACCCCTTCAAGGAGTGGCGGGTGCTGACCGTGCAGGACGCCTTCCGCGAGTATGCGGGGATCGACCTGCTGGAAACCTTCGACGGCAGCCATGACCCCGACCCGGCCCCGCTGGCCGCCATGGCGCGGGCCATCGGCATCGCCCCGCACGATGGCGACCGCTGGGAGGACATCGTCTTCCGCATCATGTTCGACCGGATCGAGCCGCATCTCGGCGCGGGCGTTCCCTGCGTGCTGACCGACTATCCGGTCTGCATGGCCGCCCTGTCGCGCCCCAAGCCCGAGGACCCGCGGCTGGCCGAGCGGTTCGAGCTGTACGCCTGCGGCCTGGAGCTCGCCAACGCCTTCGGCGAGCTGACCGACGCCCGCGCCCAGCGCGCCCGCTTCGAGGCCGACATGGATTTGAAGGAGCGCATCTACGGCGACCGCTTCCCGGTGGACGAGGATTTCCTCGCCGCACTGGAGCACGGGATGCCGGAGTGCAGCGGCATCGCGCTCGGCTTCGACCGGCTGGTCATGCTGTGCAGCGGGGCGGAGCGCATCGACGAGGTGCTGTGGCTGCCGGTGGCGGGGGCCTGACCCCAACCCGCCACCGGTGCCGGCGGCCTCAGGCGGTGACGTCGATCACCACGCGGCCGCGCACCTGACCGGCGAGGATCCGGCCGGCCAGCTCCGGCAGCTTCGACATCGGCTCCACGGTGTACATCGCCTTCAGGTGGTCCTTGTCGAGGTCGCGGGCCAGCCGCGCCCAGGCGCGCTCGCGCCGTGCCGCCGGGGCCGCGACCGAATCGACGCCGATCAGCGTGACGCTGCGCAGGATGTGCGGCAGCACCGTGGCGGGCAGGTCGGCCGAGCCGGCCAAGCCGCAGGCGGCGATGGCGCCGCCCCAGACGGTCTGCGACAGGGCGTTGACCAGCGTGATGCCGCCCACCGAATCGACGCCGCCGGCCCAACGCTCCTTCTGCAGGGGCGGGCCTTTCTCCTGAAGGGCGGCGCGGTCGATGAAGCCGGTGGCGCCCAGGCCGGACAGATACTCGTGGGTCTCGGGCCGTCCGGTGGAGGCGGTGACCGGATAGCCGGCCTTGGCGAGCAGGGCGACCGCGACGGAACCGACGCCGCCGGCTGCTCCGGTGACCAGAACCTCCTTGCCGCCGGGCTGGATCGTGCCCCAATCCTCCAGCGCGTCGACGCAGAGCGCCGCGGTGTAGCCGGCGGTGCCGATGCCCATCGCCTCCTCCGGCGAGAAGACGTCCGGCAGCCGGGTCAGCCATTCCGGCTTCACGCGCTGGAACCGGCTGTAGCCGCCCCACTGGGTTTCCGACAGGCCCCAGCCGTTGACGATCACCTTGTCGCCGGCCTTCCAGTCGGCGGAGCGCGACTCCACCACCGTTCCGGCAAGGTCGATTCCGGCGACCATCGGCAGCTTGCGGGCGATCCGGCCCTTGCCGGAGACGGCGAGGCCGTCCTTGTAGTTCAGGGTGGAATAGGCGACCTCGACCAGCACGTCATGGTCGGGCAGGTCGGTCAGGCTCAGCGGCTTGAAGCCCCCCTTGGGCTTGCCGTCGGCGTCCTCGATGACGAAGGCGGTGAAGGTGTCGGCCATGCGGATTCCTCTCCCGGGACGGGTTCTTGATTGGGGGAAAGCCTAGCACGGACGCGGCGACGGGCAAGAGGCGGGGACGGTGGAGCGAACGGGCGGCGCCCGCGCGCTCCACCGGGGTGCGGATCAGAAGGTGATCCTGGTCTGGAGCGCGATCACGTCCACATGGGCCTTGTAGTCGGCGGACAGGTTGCCGCGGAAGGCGTCGCTGCCCGTCAGGTTGTCGCGCAGGTCGATCTTGGCCTTGTTGGCGAAGATGTGGCTGTAGCCGATGTCGGTCCGGATGCTGTCGGTGAACTGGTAGCCGGCGCCGATCGACACCCAGTAGCGGTCCTCGTCCGGGATGCGCGGCGTGCGGTACTGGTCGCTGACCGGGGTCTGGTCATAGGCCACGCCGAAGCGCAGGGTCAGCTTCTCGTTCCACTTGTAGGCGGCGCCCAGCGCAAAGAACCAGGAGTCGTCCCAGTTCTCGTCGGTCACCGTGTCGGTGCGCAGCGGGTTGCGGTAGCGGATGCGCAGCTCCTTGAAGCGCGACCAGTTGGTCCACTGCGCGTCGGCCATCACGGCGATGGAACTGGTCAGTTCGTGGTAGGCGCCGAAGGAGATGATGTCCGGCGTGGCGACCTTCGCCCGCACCGGCGACCCGGCGAAGCTGGCCTGGAGCGCCGGCACGGCCGGCACGGCCTCGAACTTCGAATCGCCGTCCAATTCGTGGAAGACGGAGGAGCGGTAGGAGACGCCGAAGCGGGTGCCCTTGGCCGGCTCGTATAGCATGCCGGCGGTGAAGCCGACGCCCCAGTCGTCGCCCTTCACCTCGCCCACGCCGTCGCGCGAGCCCGGCGCGATGGGAACCCCGGTGGCGGCCAGGATGGAGCCGAAGTCCACCGCCTGGCTTAGGCGCGCCTTGGCGTACTGGAACTGCAGACCGCCGGCGATGGTCAGGTCCGGCATCACCCGGTAGGACACGGTCGGGGAGATGTTGATCGTCAGCAGGCTGGAATGGATGCCGTGGTAGCGGCCGGTCCAGCTTTCCGGGTAGTCGGTGGACAGGCCCCAGGGCGCGGTGATGGCAAGGCCCAGCTTGACGTCCGGCGACACCGTGTAGGCCAGATAGCCCGACGGAATCACCGCGTCCATGCCGATGTCGCCGGGGTCCGAGGTGCCCCGGATGGCGCTGCCGCCCAGCCGCGCGGCGCGGGTGCCGCGGGCGTTGCTGGTCTTCGAGGTCGGGAACACGCCGCTCAGCACGCCGACCGCCTGGTTCCCCTCGATGGCTCCCAGGGCCGCGGGGTTGAAGAACAGGCCGGTGGCGTCGCCCATGCCGTTGGCGGTGGCGCCCGCGAAGGAGGTGCCCTGGCCCGAGGCGCTCTGCTCCTTGAGCAGATAGCCGGCCGCGCCGGCCGGCAGCGGCGCCGCGATGGCGACGGCCGCCGCAGCGGCGAGCAGATTCCCCCTCAGTGACCCTTTGGACATGCGTTTCTCCCCAATTTCGTTATTTGACGCAATGATACACAGATTGACGTTAACGTAAAGTGGCCCCGCTGAAAAAATGTTGAGCCAACAAATTATGCGCCTGCGGGTGTACAGGGGAGGGGGAAATGCCCGCTATGGTCGATTCGTCGCGGGGCGGAGGCGTGGAGCGGAAAAGGGGGTGGGGGTGTGAAAAGAGGGCTGTGAGGGCGCTCAGCCCAGCCAGCCGGCCACCATGGCCATGCCGGCGCCGATCACGCCCTGGGCGTCGGTCCAGATCAGCTTCGCCGTGATGGCGATGGAGGCGACGACCAGCATCGGCCGCACGATGGCGGCGCCGTTGCGGATGACCATGTGGGCGCCGACCTGCGCGCCGATCATCTGGCCCACCCCCATCAGCAGCCCGGCCACCCAGGCGATCTGGCCGCCGGCCAGGAAGAAGAGGAGGGCGGCGATGTTGCTGGTGAAGTTCAGCACCTTGGTGTGGGCGGTCGCCTTGCGCAGGTTGAAGCCGAGCAGCGAGACGAAGGCGATGGCGAAGAAGGTGCCGGTGCCCGGCCCGAGGAAGCCGTCGTAAAAGCCGATCCCCGTCCCGGCGAGCAGGGCGAATCCGCGCTCCCCGATGCGCTGCTGCGCGTCGATCTCGCCGGCCTTCGGCGAGACGAGCAGCCAGACGGCGATGCCGATCAGCAGCACCGGGATGACGTTGCGCAGGAATCCCGGATCGATCATCTGGACGATGACGGCGCCCGCCGCGGAACCGGCGAAGGTGCAGCCGATCATCACCGCCATGTCGCGCGGCTTGACCTCGCCGCCGCGGGTGAACTTCACCGCGGCGGAGAAGGAGCCGAAGCTGGATTGCAGCTTGTTCGTCGCCAGCGCCTGCGCCGGCGAAAGACCGGCCCAGAGCAGGGCGGGGAGGGTCAGAAGCCCGCCGCCCCCGGCGATGGCGTCGACGAAGCCCGCGACAAGGCCGACCGCGAACAGCGCGGACAGCGTCTCGATGGAAAGGAGGTCCATGATCCGGCGGCGGCCTTCGTTACCCTTCGGCCGCGGCGATGGCGGCGTTGAACGCCTTCACGGCGGCGCCCGGCCCATCGGGATGGTTCCACACCGCGCCGACCACGGCCAGGAAATCGGCCCCGGCGCTCACCAGCGGCCCGCAATTCTCCTGGGTGATCCCACCGATGGCGACACAGGGAACCTCCATCAGCTCCGACCACCACCGGAGCAGCTCCGGCTCCGCTTTGAATTCGGCGTCCTTGGTGGTGGTGGGGAAGAAGGCGCCGAAGGCGACGTAATCGGCCCCGGCCTCGCCCGCTTCCATGGCGAGATGGCGGCTGTCGTGGCAGGTCACGCCGACGATGGCGTCGTTGCCGACGATCCGCCGCGCCTGGGCGTAGGGCGTGTCCTTCTGCCCGACATGCACGCCGTCGCATCCGGTCTCGCGGGCGAGCTGGGGATGGTCGTTCAGGATGAAGGCCACCCCGCGCTCCTGGGCGATCGGGCGCAGGGCGTCGCAGGCCCGGCGCACGGCGTCGTCGGAGCAGTCCTTCAAACGCAACTGGACGCAGGCGACATCGCCCGCGTCCAGCGCTTCGGTCAGTTTCGGCACGAACGCCGCCGGTTCCAGGACCGGCGGCGTCACGAGGTAGAGCCGACAGGCGGTTTCGGTCACCCGAGGCGATCCTTACTCTTTGCCCTGATAGATCTTCATGATCCGGTCGAGCAGCTTCAAAGCGTCTTCGCGCGGGCGCTGGAAGGCGTTGCGGCCGATGATCGAGCCGTTGCCGCCACCGTCGCGGATCGCGCGGGCGTCCTCGAACACCGCGTCCTCGCCCTTGGTGGCGCCGCCCGAGAAGACCACGATGCGGCGGCCGTTGAAGGCGCACTGCATGATGTGGCGGACGCGGTCGGCCTGGGTGGCGATCGGGATGTTCTTGGACTCGTAGACCTTCCTGGCTTCCGCCTGCTCCAGATGGGCCGACGGCAGCTTCACCTTGATGATGTGGGCGCCGAGCAGCGCGGCCATGTGGGCGGCGTAGCCGATCACGTCGATGGCCAGCTCGCCCTCCTTGGAGATCGTGCCGCCGCGCGGGTAGGACCACAGGACGGTGGGCAGGCCGACCGACTTGGCCTCCTTCGACAGCTCGCGGATCTCCTCGTACTGGTCGTACATGGCGTCCGAGCCGGGGTAGATCGTGAAGCCGATGGCCGAGCAGCCGAGGCGCAGCGCGTCCTGCACCGAGGCGGTCACCGCCTGGTCGGCGTCCTCTTTCTGGCGCGACAGGCTGTTGGCGCTGTTCATCTTGAGGATCAGCGGGATCGAGCCGGCGAAGGTCGAGGCGCCGGCCTCCAGCGAGCCGAGCGGGGCGGCGTAGGCGTTGCAGCCGGCGTCGATGGCGAGCTGGTAATGGTAATGCGGGTCGTAGCCCGGCTCGTTCGGCGCAAAGCTGCGCGCCGGGCCGTGCTCGAAGCCCTGGTCGACGGGAAGGATCACCAGCTTGCCGGTGCCGCCCAGCTTGCCTTCCATCAGAATGCGGGCAAGGTTGGCCTTGACGCCCGGGGTGTCGCTTTCGTAGTTCGCAAGAATTTCCTTTACACGACGAGTGAGCTTCATCGGGCTCTTCCCCTTGGGGTTTCTGTCGGAAATGCGGCCCTCATAGCCCAGCGCGTGACTCTTTGCAACGTCGGCAGGGGGATAGCGCAGCCCTCCTGCGGCGGCAAAGGGGCTTACCCGGGCGGGCAGGTGCGTGCGTCGCCGAAGGAGCAGGCACGGGGCGGCGGGCGGCGGCGTTCCGTCCGCCCTTTTATGTCACAGCACGGATTGGGCGATGACGTAGAGGCCGTAGCCGGCGCCCACCGCCACGGCCCAGGCCCCGGCGGCCAAGCCCGCCCAGACGACGAGCAGGCGGGCGCCGCGGATCTTCTCCACCTGCGGCGCGGGAAAGCGCGAGCCGCGCGGCAGCCCGTCCGGCCTCTCCGGATGGAGCAGGGCGGAGTCCTCACCCTTCAGCGGTGTGGCGTCCGCCGGGGGCCGCAGAGGTGTGGTCGTGGTCATGGGGGTGGTACCGCATCGTGATGATGAAATCACCATACACCACTTTTGATCGTGCGGATTCGGGGAAAAAGCGGTATCGCCTTGGGACTATTCCGTGACATGGCCATCGACCTGCCCGCCTAGCCAGTCCCGGCAGGCCCGCTGGGGATCGCGAACACCGCGCAGGTCGAGCGCTGCGGGAAGGGCTGTCAAAAGGCGGGCGCCGCGCTGCGCGGCGATGTCGGCCAACCGTTCGGCGACGTCCGCCCGCCCCGTGAACAGGACCCTATCAATGCCGGAGGTCAGCGCGGCCAGGGCGTCGCCGGGCCGGTCGGCGCAGTCGAGAACCGCGGTGATCGCAACCGCGGGGTGACGGGCGGCGGCGCGGCCGACGACCGCGGCAAACCAGCCGGAGCCGGCGGAGGCCGCAGCACCGGGCGTGCTGATCAGCAGCAGCGGAACGCCGAGATCCGCCGCCACGGCGCAGGCGGCCTCGGCGTGGGGCAGGCTGTGGAAACGGATGGGGCGGCTGTGCGGGGGCAGGGTGGTCATGACGGGAAGAACCGGATGGGCGTTCCCCTATCCCCATTCCGGGAATTGAGGCAGGTCAAACCACGGGGGCGGAGGCGGGGCTATCCTTCCACCCCACGCATTCCTGGGGTCGCCGCCGATGATGGACTATAAGGGCTACAAGGCCCAGATCGATTTCGACGACGATGCCGGCATCTTCGTCGGCGCCGTCATCAACACGCGCGACGGCATCACCTTCACCGGCCGTTCGGTCGATGAGCTGCGCCGGGCCTTCCGCGAGGCCGTGGACGATTATCTGGCGATGGCCTGCGACATGGCGGGCAACACCGAGCAGCCCTATTCCGGCAAGCTCGCCATCCGCGTCAACCCGATGCTCCACCGTGCCATCGCCACCTGCGCCGAGCGCGAAGGCAAGAGCGTCGCCGCCTGGGTCGCCGACCAGTTGACGCAGGCCACGGGGATCAACGCCGTCAAGGCGGGGTGACCGCGGCCCTTTCGCGGCGGCGTGATCATGAAAAAGGGCGCCCCGTTTGGGCGCCCTTTCTCTTTGGCCGCAAGCCCTGGAAGGCTTACTTGGCGTTGGCCATGGCGACGGCGGTGTCGCTCATGCGGTTGGAGAAGCCCCACTCGTTGTCGTACCAGGTCATGATGCGGACGAAGTTGCCGTCGATGACCTTGGTCTCGTTCAGCGCGAAGATCGAGCTGTGCGGGTCGTGGTTGAAGTCGGTGGAGACCAGATCCTCGGTGTAGGCGCCCAGGATGCCCTTGAGCGGGCCGTTGGCGGCCTCGGAAATCGCCTTGGTGATCTCCTCCACCGTGGTGGCGCGCTTGGCGGTGAACTTGAAGTCGACCACCGAGACGTTGGGCGTCGGCACGCGCATGGCGGTGCCGTCCAGCTTGCCCTTCAGCTCGGGCAGCACCTTGCCCACGGCCTTGGCGGCGCCGGTCGAGGTCGGGATCATGTTCAGCGCCGCGGCGCGGGCGCGGTGCAGGTCCTTGTGGTTGGTGTCGACGATGCGCTGATCCCCCGTGTAGGAGTGGATCGTCGTCATGAAGCCCTTCTCGATGCCGATCAGGTTGTTCAGCACGAAGGCCACCGGGGCCAGGCAGTTCGTCGTGCACGAGGCGTTCGAGACGATGCGGTGATCGGCCTTGAGCTGGTCGTGGTTGACGCCGTAGACCACCGTGATGTCCTCGTCGGTGGCCGGGGCGGAGATCAGCACCTTCTCGGCACCCGCTTCCAGGTGCTTGGCGGCGTCGGCGCGCTTGGTGAAGATGCCCGAGCATTCCATGGCGATCTGGATGCCCAGATCCTTCCACGGCAGCTTGGCCGGGTCACGCTCCTGCACGACCTTGATCGAGTGGCCGTTGACGATCAGCTCGCCGTCGCGGGTCTCGATGGTGCCGGGGAAACGGCCGTGGACGCTGTCGTACTTCAGCAGGTGGGCGTTGGCCTTGAGGTCGGCCAGGTCGTTGATCGCCACGACCTCCACGTCGTTGCGGCCGCTCTCGTAGATGGCCCGCAGAACCAGACGGCCGATGCGGCCAAAACCGTTGATCGCTACCCGAACAGCCATTGTTTTTCCTCCAGTCTGGCATTCCCCGACCCCGAACCATCCGGCTTGGGGCGGTCACTCCCGGCCCCGGATGTGTGGTCCGGGGCGGCAATTGTCAGCCCCGGACCGTCGGCCCGGAGCCCGATCCCACGAAGGCTCGCTCTTTTACAGGCGCGCCTTCGCCGCGGCGACCACGGCCTCGGCGGTGATGCCGAAGTGCTTGTAGAGTTCCTGATAGGGGGCCGACTCGCCGAAGCCGCTCATGCCGACGAAGGCGGTGCCCGTGGCGCCCGGATAGCCGAGCCAGCGGTCCCAGCCCTGGCGGATGGCCGCCTCGACCGCGACGCGGACGCCGCTGCCGAGCACGGAAGCCTTGTAGGCGTCGTCCTGCGCCTCGAACAGCTCGAAGCTCGGGATCGACACCACGGCGGCGCCGATGCCCTCGGCCTGCAGCGCCTTGCGGGCCTCGGCGGCCAGCGAGACTTCCGAGCCGGTGGCGAGCAGCGTCACCTTGCGCTCGCCCTCGGCCTCCTGGATCACGTAGCCGCCGCGGGCGGAACGGTTCTCCGCCGCGTGCTCGGTGCGCAGGGTCGGCACGTTCTGGCGGGTCAGCGCCAGGACGGACGGGCCGTTGACGCGCTCCAGCGCGATCTGCCAGCACTCCGCGGTCTCCACGGCATCGGCCGGGCGCAGGGTCAGCAGGTTGGGGATGGCGCGCAGAGCGGCCAGATGCTCCACCGGCTGGTGGGTCGGGCCGTCCTCGCCGAGGCCGATCGAGTCGTGGGTCATCACGAAGATGGAGCGCTGCTTCATCAGCGCGGCCAGGCGGATCGACGGGCGGCAGTAGTCGGCGAACTGCATGAAGGTGCCGCCGTAGGGGATGACGCCGCCGTGCAGCGCCATGCCGTTCATGACGGTGGCCATGCCGTGCTCGCGCACGCCGTAGCGGACGTAGCGGCCGTTGAACTCACCGCGGCCCTTCACGTCGGCGGTGTTCTTCGCCTTGGTGTTGTTCGACGGGGTCAGGTCGGCGGAGCCGCCGATCATCTCCGGCACCGCCGGAACCAGGACGTCGAGCACGTTGCCCGAAGCGACGCGGGTCGCCCAGCTCGGCTTGTCCTCCGACACCTTCTTCTTGAAGGCGGCGATCAGCTCGTCCAAGCCGGCGGGGACGCCGCGCTCCATGGCCGCCTCGAACGCCTTGCGGGCGGACGGGTCCAGCGCCGCGACGCGCTGCGCCCAGTCGGCGTAGGCGGCGTCGGCGCGGGTGCCGGCGGCGCGCCAGGCGTCGAGCACGTCCTGCGGGACGACGAAGGCCTCGTGCGGCCAGCCGAGATTCTCACGGGTGGCGGCCACCTCGTCGGCGCCCAGCGGCGAGCCGTGGCAGCCGTGGGTGTTGGCCTTGTTCGGGGCGCCCTTGCCGATGATGGTGCGGCAGGCGATCAGCGTCGGCTTGTCGGAGGTCTGGGCGGCCTCGATGGCCTTGGCGACGGCGTCCGGATCGTGGCCGTCGACGGCCGTCGTGTTCCAGCCGTAGGAGCGGAAGCGGGCCGGCGTGTCGTCGGTGAAGCTGAGGTCGGTCGAGCCGTCGATGGAGATGTGGTTGTCGTCCCACAGCACGATCAGGCGGTTCAGCCCGAGATGGCCGGCCAGCGAGCAGGCCTCGTGGCTGACGCCCTCCATCAGGTCGCCGTCCGAGGCGATGACGTAGGTGAAGTGGTTGATCAGGTCGTCGCCGAAGCGGGCGTTGGTGATCCGCTCCGCCAGGGCGAAGCCGACGGCGGTGGAGACGCCCTGGCCCAGCGGGCCGGTGGTCATCTCGATGCCGAGGGAGGGGTCGACCTCGGGGTGGCCCGGCGTCAGGCTGCCGAGCTGGCGGAAGCGCTTCAGCTCGTCGATGGTCATCCGCTCATAGCCGGTCAGGTAGCCCAGCGAGTAGATCAGCATCGAGCCGTGGCCGGCCGACAGGATGAAGCGGTCGCGGTCGGCCCAGGCCGGCTGCTTCGGGTTGAACTTCAGGAAGCGCGTGAACAGCACCGTGGCCACGTCGGCCATGCCCATCGGCATGCCGGGGTGGCCGGACTTCGCGGCCTCCACCGCGTCCATGGACAGCGCGCGGATGGCGTTCGCCATGGTGGTGATGGGGGCGGGCGGGGTGGCGGCGGAAGCAGCGGACATCGGGCAGGGTTCCTGAAGAATGTTCCCGTGGGCAGGCGGGCAGCGGGGCCGAATGGGGTCGGGCAACACCGATTGGGCGGGAAACAAGGCTTCCCGCAGGACGCGCGCACCATGCAGAACCCGTGTGCGCAGGTCAACCCGGGAATGGGGATGGCGGTCCGGCTTCCGGCGCATTGTGACGGCGCCATTTCCACCGTGAACTGCGGCGTAATTCCGGTTGACGGGGCGGCGTGGCCGGCCCAACTGTAGCGCTCGGCATTTTATGCATGTGCGAACATGCGGCCCGCCCGCCGTCCATCCGTCCGTCAAGGTTCCCCCGCCCATGGATTCCCTGAAAGCCTCGCTCGACCGCCTCTCCAAGGCCGTGGATCGTCTGGAGCATGCCGCGTGCGCCCGCGAGGAACGGGTGGCCAAGCGCGAGCAGGAGCTGAGCGAGTCCCTGCGCGAGGCGCGCATCGAACAGGCGCGCGCCCAGGAGAACGCGGAAACCGTGTCGAAGCGTCTGGAGGCGGCCATTGGTCGTCTCGAAGCGGTTCTGGAGAATTAAGCCATGGCCCAGGTGGACATCGAGGTGAATGGGCGTGCCTACCGCGTCTTCTGCCAGGACGGCCAGGAGGCCCGCCTGCGCGAGCTGGCCGGCTTCGTGGACGCCAAGCTGAAGCAGGTGACCGGCGGCGGGAAATCCGGGTCGGAGGCGCAGATGCTCGTGCTGACCGCCATCGTCATGGCCGACGAGATGCAGGACGTCATGGCCGGCCGCGGCCTCGCCCCGCTGTCCACGGTCAATGAGGCCGAGGTGGCCGCCGCCGTGGACAATGTCGCTTTGCGCATCGAAGAGGTTGCCGCGCGGCTCGAGCGCGCTTAAGTTAGTGAATGGAAGGTCGCTGCCTGGTTCGTCAGGTCGCAATAATCCCCAGGGCCGATAATCTTAGACTCTCGGGAGCTGTCCCTGTCCGGACCCTGGTCCGGTTACACGGCGCCCACCTGCTCTGCAGGTCATGGAGGATAAGCAATGCCAACGGCCAAGGCGGCACCTTCCGCCTTTCCCCCGAATTTCCCCGACCTTTCCAGGCGACGATGACCGACCCGCGCGCGGCCAAGGATGCCGCCCGAGCCCAGGCGCGCGCCCGGCGCGATTCCCTCAGCGACGACCGGATGCGCGCTTTTGCCGCGGATGCCCTGCGCGACCGCTTCCTGGAGGCGCTGGTCCGGCCGGGGATTCTCCCCGATGGGCCGGTCGCCGGCTATTGGCCGCTCGGTTCGGAACTCGACGCGCGGCCTTTGCTGCTCCATCTTAGATCGGGTGGGATCAAGGCGGGCGGGCGCTCCATCGCGCTTCCGGTGTCCGGGCCGCGCGGGCAGGCGCTGACCTTCCGCGACTGGGACCCGGCGCTGCCGTTGGCCGCCGGCCGCTACGGCATCCAGGAGCCGGGCGCCGACCGGCCCGAGGTCGTGCCGGCGGTGCTGCTGGTGCCGATGCTGGCCTTCGACCGCAGCGGGCATCGGCTGGGCTACGGCGCCGGCTACTACGACCGGACGCTGGACGCCTTGCGCGCGATCCGCCCGGTCCTGGCGGTCGGCATGGCCTTCGCCGCTCAGGAGATGGACGCGGTGCCCCATGGGGCGCACGATGAGCGGCTCGATTGGATTCTGACGGAGCGCGAGACGCTCCGCTTTGCGCAGTGAAGGTTGGGGACGATGCGGCTTTTGTTTCTCGGTGATGTGGTGGGGCGGTCGGGACGCGACGCGGTGATCGCGCACATGCCGACATTGCGCGAGCGGCTCGACCCCGACCTGACCGTGGTCAACGGCGAGAACGCCGCCGGCGGCTTCGGCATCACCGTGAAGATCGCCGAGGAGTTCTTCGCCGCCGGCGTCGACGTGGTGACGCTGGGCAACCATTCCTGGGACCAGAAGGAACTGGTCGCGGCGATCGACCAGCAGCCGCGCATCATCCGCCCGCTGAACTACCCGGAAGGGACGCCGGGGCGCGGCTTCGTGCTGCTGCAGGCGCGGGGCGGGCGCAAGGTGCTGGTCATGAACGTGATGCTGCGCCTGTTCATGGACCCGATGGACGACCCCTTCGCGGCGGTGGACCGGGTGCTGCGCGCCCACCGGCTGGGCCCCAACGGCGCCGACGCCATCCTGGTCGACGTCCATGGCGAGGCGACCAGCGAGAAGATGATCATGGGCCATTTCTGCGACGGCCGCGCCTCGCTGGTGGTCGGCACGCACAGCCATGTCCCGACGGCGGACCATGTGGTGATGAGGGGCGGCACCGCCTATCTGACCGACGCCGGCATGTGCGGCGACTACGACAGCGCCATCGGCATGAAGAAGGAAGTCGCCATGGCCAAGCTGATCCGCAAGCTGCCGACCGAGCGATTGAGCCCGGCGGAAGGCGAGGGCACCGTCTGCGGCTGCTACGTCGAGACGGACGACCGCACCGGCCTCGCGACCAGCATCCAGCCGGTTCGGCTGGGCGGGCGGCTGAGCCAGTCCATGCCGGTCCGGGGCTGAGCGGCGCCGCCGGTTCCGGCCCTGCGGGGCGCAAAAGGGGCGCCCCAATACTGCCATATTGACTTTCTATATGGGTAGGTGTCGTCTCCGGCGCCGAAGGCGTGCGGTGGCGCACAAAGGCTGGTACATGTGTCCCACCGCTTTCCAAGCTGTTTCACAAGACCTTTGTCTCTTTGAATCCATCTGGGGCTCGTTCGACGCATGGCCGGTCATAGCCAATTCAAGAACATCATGCACCGCAAAGGCGCGCAGGACGCCAAGCGGTCGAAGATCTTCAACAAGCTCGCCCGCGAGATCACCGTGGCGGCCAAGGGCGGCCTGCCGGACCCGGCGGCCAACCCGCGCCTGCGCGCCGCGATCACCGCGGCCCGCGTGCAGAACATGCCGCGCGACCGCATCGACCGCGCGATCAAGCAGGGCACGCCCGGCGGTGGCGACGACGCGAACTACGACGAGGTGCGGTACGAGGGCTACGGTCCCGGCGGCGTCGCGCTGATCGTCGAGGCGCTGACCGACAACCGCAACCGCACGGCGTCGGAAGTGCGCTCGGCCTTCACCAAGTACGGCGGCTCGCTGGGCGAGACGAACTCGGTCAGCTTCATGTTCAGCCGCGTCGGCGCGATCTACTACCCGGCCGCCGCCGCGGCTGCGGACGCCGTGTTCGAGGTGGCTCTGGAAGCCGGCGCCGAGGATGTGGCGTCCGACGAGAACGGTCACGAGGTCACCACCACGGTGGAGAATTTCGCGATCGTGCGCGACGCGCTGGAGGCCAAGTTCGGCGGTGCGGAGAGTGCGCGCCTGACCTGGAAGCCGCTGAACACCGTCGCCCCGTCCGAGGACGCCGCCGCCAGCCTGATGAAGCTGCTGGACGTGCTGGAGGACAACGACGACGTCCAGACCGTCGAAGGCAACTTCGACATCTCCGACGAGCTGATGCAGAAGCTGACGGCCTGATTTCAGGCCGCGGAGCGGAGGGAACCGGGGTGCTTGGGCAGGCCGGAAGGAACGGGGCGGCGCAACAGCCGCCCGTACGCCTGTTGGGGCTGGACCCCGGCCTCCGCCACACCGGCTGGGGCGTCATCGACGTGTCCGGCAACCGGCTGACCCATGTGGCGGACGGCGCCGTCCATTCCGACGGCGACCGTCCGCTGGCCGAACGGCTGTGCCAGATCCACGACGCGTTGACCCAGGTGCTGGAGCGCTACCGCCCCGACGAGGCGGCGGTGGAGGAGACCTTCGTCAACAACAACGCGGTCTCCACGCTGAAGCTGGGGCAGGCGCGGGCGGTGGCCCTGCTGGTCCCGGCGCTGGCCGGGCTGTCGGTGGCGGAATACGCCAACAACATGGTGAAGAAGGCCGTGGTGGGGCAGGGCCGGGCCGACAAGACGCAGGTTCAGGCCATGGTGCGCCTGCTGCTTCCCGGCTGCACCATCACCACGCCGGACGCCGCGGACGCGCTCGCCGTGGCGATCTGCCACGCGCATCACCGCGCGAGCTGGCAGATGTGGCGGCGGGGGGGCGACCAATCCCTCTCCCGCCCCGGGAGAGGGTGGCCCGAAGGGCCGGGTGAGGGGGATGCGCGGCGCGGTGCGTCCGGCACACGCGCAACCCCCTCACCCCAACCCTCTCCCCAGAGGGGAGAGGGAGTATTGTTGCCGGTAGCAAAGGACAAGCCGGCGCCTTTGCACACCAATCGAGCCGTGCAAATGCGGCGCGATTCCACCGAGGTGGAAAAGATCATATGGCAACGTTTGCGGAACGCGCAGATGGGGGCCAAATTCCGTCGGCAGGAACCAATTGTCGGCTTCATCGTGGATTTCGTCGCGCACGACCATCGGTTGGTGATCGAACTGGACGGCGGACAGCACGCCGATCAGGCGCCCTATGACGAGCGCCGGACGCGCATGCTGGAACAGGCCGGCTTCCGTGTGCTGCGCTTCTGGAACAACGACGTGAACGACAATCTGGAAGGCGTTCTCGAAACCATCCGCACGGCGCTTTCCGCGACCACCGTGTTGCGCCGTGACCCCCTCCAGCGTTTGAGGGACAAGGAGAATTCCCCATGATCGCCAAGCTCACCGGTGTCGTGGATTCGGTCGGGACCGACTGGGTGGTGGTGGACGTCAACGGGGTCGGCTATCAGGTCGCCTGCTCCAACCGCACGCTGTCGCGCATGGCGGTGGGGGAGCGGCGGGCGCTGGTCGTCGAGACCTTCATCCGCGACGACCGGATCACCCTCTACGGCTTCGCCGATTCCGGCGAGCGCGACTGGTTCCGGTTGCTGACCACCATCCAAGGGGTCGGCTCGCGCCTCGCTTTGTCGATTCTCAGCGTGCTCGATCCCGATCAGCTCACCCGCGCCATCGCGGCGCAGGACAAGACGGCGCTCACCCGCGCCGACGGCGTGGGGCCGAAGGTGGCCGCGCGCATCGTCAACGAGTTGAAGGACAAGGTGGGCAACCTCACGCTCGGCGCCTCGGCCTCCGCCGCTCCGGCGGCGGGCGGCAAGGCGGCGCCGGCGGCGGGCGGCCCCGACAACATGGTCATGGCGGACGCCGTCTCGGCCCTCGTCAACCTCGGCTACGGGCGGTCGGAGGCGTTCGGCGCCGTCGTGGCCGCCGGGCGCAAGCTGGGCGACGGGGCCGGCGTGTCGGAGCTGATCCGCCATGGCCTTAAGGAACTCAGCCAATGACCGCCGACCAGAACGGCTCCGATCCTGACCGGCTGGTGCAGCCGGGGCGGGGCGCCGGCGATTCCGGCGAAGCCTCGATCCGTCCGCTCTCGCTCGCCGAGTTCATCGGCCAGCGGCAGGCGCGCGAGAACCTGTCGATCTTCATCCAGGCCGCCCGTTCCCGCGGCGAGGCGCTGGACCATGTGCTGCTGTTCGGCCCGCCGGGCCTGGGCAAGACGACGCTGGCCCAGATCGTCTCGCGCGAGCTGGGGGTGGGCTTCCGCGCGACCTCCGGTCCGGTCATCGCGCGGGCCGGCGACCTCGCCGCTCTGCTGACCAACCTGCAGCCGCACGACGTCCTCTTCATCGACGAGATTCATCGCCTTAATCCCGCCGTGGAAGAGGTGCTCTATCCCGCCATGGAGGATTTCCAGCTCGACCTCATCATTGGCGAAGGCCCGTCGGCGCGGTCCATCCGGATCGACCTGCCGCCCTTCACGCTGGTCGGCGCGACCACGCGCTCGGGCCTGATCACGCGCCCTCTGCGCGAGCGGTTCGGCATCCCCGTGCGGCTGCAGTTCTACGAGCCGGACGAGTTGGAGCTGATCGTCCGCCGCGCCGCGGCCGTGTTCAACATGCTCATCACGCCGGAAGGGGCGCGGGAGATCGCCAACCGCTCGCGCGGGACGCCGCGCGTGTCGGGGCGGCTGCTGCGCCGGGTGCGCGACTTCGCCTCGGTGGCCGGCGTGCCGGAGGTGGACGCGCGCATCGCCGACGCCGCCCTGACCCGGCTGGAGGTCGACCGGCTCGGCCTCGACAGCATGGACCGGCGCTATCTCGGCATCATCGCCAACAACTACAACGGCGGCCCGGTGGGCGTGGACACGCTGGGCGCAGCGCTCGGCGAGCAGCGCGACGTGCTGGAGGAGGTGGTGGAACCCTACCTGATCCAGCAGGGCTTCCTGCAGCGCACGCCGCGCGGGCGCATGCTGACCGACCAGGGCTTCCGCTATCTCGGCCTCAACCCGCCGTCGGCGCCGACCCGCCAGTTCGACCTGCTGGACCGGCTGTCGGAGGCCAACCCGGACCCGGAGGACGGCGATGTCTGACGGCCTTGGGGCGGCAAATCTCTCGGGCTGGTTTGACGAGAACGCGCAGCACAGGCTGCGCTTGCGGGTCTACTACGAGGACACGGACGCCGGGGGGCTGGTCTATCACGCCAACTACCTGCGCTTCTTCGAGCGGGCGCGCACCGAGATGCTGCGGCTGACCGGATTCACCAACGCCGGGCTGGCCGAAAGCGACGGTGTGTCATTTGCGGTACGACGGGCGGAGATCGATTTTGTCGCTCCCGCAAAGCTCGAGGATACGCTTGAAGTGGTGACGCGAATCACCGATACCGGCGGTGCCTCCTTCGCAGTTGCACAACTTGCCCGTCGCGACGGTCGCGACCTCGCGCGGGCGGAGATTCAACTGGCGATGATCAATTTGACCGGTAACCGGGCCGGACGTCCCGCGCGCCTTCCGGCGCCGGTCCGCGAGGCGCTCATCGATTTGTACAAAAGGCAGAAGCGAGACTGACTGCGATGGATCTGAATTCCGCCCAGGTGGTCGGGGCCGCGGCGAAGGCTCACGACATTACGATGTGGGGCCTGTTCTGGCAGGCCGACCTGATCGTCAAGGTCGTGATGCTGATGCTGCTGGTTGCCTCGGTGTGGTGCTGGGCCATCATCATCGAGAAGCTGATGCGCATCCGCCGCCTGAACGCGCAGGCGGACGCCTTCGAGGAGAGCTTCTGGTCCGGCGGCTCGCTGGACGCGCTGTACGACCGCATCGGCCAGAATCCGGCCGACCCGATGTCGGCGACCTTCGCCGCCGGCATGCGCGAGTGGCGCCACGCCGCCGACCGCGGCATCGGCTCCATGAAGGGCTCGCTGCAGCAGCGGGTCGAGCGCGTCATGTCGGTGACCATCGGACGCGAGATGCTGCGCGCCGAGCGCTACATGACCTTCCTGGCGTCGGTCGGTTCGACGGCCCCCTTCATCGGCCTGTTCGGCACGGTGTGGGGCATCATGAACTCCTTCACCTCCATCGCCGCGTCGGGCAACACCAGCCTCGCCGTCGTCGCCCCCGGCATCGCCGAGGCGCTGTTCGCCACGGCGCTGGGTCTCGTGGCCGCCATTCCCGCCGTGATCTCGTACAACAAGTTCACCACCGACCTCGGGCGCTACGCCGACCGGTTGGAGACCTTCTCGGGCGAGTTCTCGGCGATTCTGTCGCGCCACCTCGAGGAGCGGGGAGCCGCCTGACATGGGAGCCCAGCTCGCAGGAAAGGGCGGCCACGGTCGGGGCCGCCGCCGCGGATACCGCGCGATGGCCGACATCAACATGACGCCCTTCATCGACGTCATGCTGGTGCTGCTGATCGTCTTCATGGTCGCGGCACCGCTGCTGACCGTCGGCGTGCCGGTGGATCTGCCGAAGACCAACGCCGCCCCGCTGGAGGCGCAGAAGGACCCGCTGTTCGTGACCGTGCAGTCCGACGGCCGGGTCTATGTGCAGGAGACGGCGGTGGAGACGGCCAACATGGTGCCGCTGCTGATCGCCGTCACCAACAACAACCCAGACGCCCGCATCCTGGTGCGCGGCGACGCGAAGATCGCCTACGGCAAGATGCTGGAGGTGATGGGCACCATGAGCGCCGCCGGCTTCAAGAAGGTCGGGCTGGTCGCCGAAATGCCCAGCGGGCCGGGCGCCACCGGGCCGCGTGTCGGCGGCTCGGCGCAGCGCTGAGACGCCACGGCGAGTTGAAGGCTGACCCATGCGCAAACCCCTGATCGCCTCGGCAACGCTGCACGTCGCGCTGGTCGCGCTGTTCGTGCTCGGCATGCCGCCCAGCGATCGCAAGCTGGACATCCCCGAGTCCATCCCGATCGAGATCGTGGACATGGGCGAGGTGACCCAGGCCGCGCGCGTCGACAAGGGCGAGCCCAAGCCGTCGGCGCCCAAGCCGCCGGTCCCCGAGGCCAAGCCGAGCCCGCCGGCCCCCGCGCCGCCGGAACCGGCCAGCGAGCCGCCGCCCCCGCCGCCGCCCCGGCCCGAGCCGAAGGTTCCGGAGCCGCCCAAGGTGGCCCAGGTGACGCCGCCCCCGGCGCGCGAACCGCCGCCGCCGCCCAAGCCGGCGCCACCCCCGCCGCCGCCCGATCCGGAGCCGGCGCCGGTGGTCAAGCCGCCCGAGCCCAAGCCGGAACCGAAGCCGCAGCCTCCGAAGCCGGAGCCGCCCAAACCGGAACCGCCGAAGCCTGAGCCTCCCAAGCCCGAGCCCCCGAAGCCGGAGCCGAAGAAGCCCGAGCCGCCGAAGCCGGAACCGGCCAAACCGGAACCGCCCAAGCCCGAGCCGAAGAAGCCCGAGCCGGCCAAGCCGGAGACTCCGAAGGCCGAGCCGAAGAAACCGGAGAAGCCGCCGGAGAAGACCGACGCGCTGGCCGACCTTCTGAAGAACGTTCAGAAGAACGCCCCGGCCAAGCCGGCGGCGTCGGAGAGCAAGGCCGACGCCAAGCCGACCCAGCACGCCGCCGCATCGGCGGCGCCCTCAGGGGCGGCCAAGGCGGTGAACGGACCCGACAAGCCGTTCAAGCCGTCGGGCCGCGCCATCGACGGCATCCGCGGGGCTGTGAGCAAGAACTGGAACTTCGACCCGGGCCGCAAGGACGCCGGGAACATGCAGGTGGAGATCATCGTTGAGCTGGGCCGCGACGGTTCGGTCCTCAACGCGACGATCAACGAGAGGTACCGCTCCCGCTACATGTCGGACGCGGCCTTCCGGGCATCGGCCGACGCCGCGCTGCGCGCGGTGAAACGGGCCAGCCCCCTGCCGATCAGCGAGTTTTCCGGCGACTTCACGCCCGCCCGGTATGAAGAGTGGCGTTACTTCGTGTTCAATTTCGACCCGAGGGACATGTTCTGACGATGACGAAGAAGACGAGGCTCCTGCTGAAGGCCGCCGGCTGCGCCGGCGCCCTGCTGCTCGCCCTCGGCGTCGCGGCGCCCGCCCCGGCCCGCGCCGAGGTGCGAATCGACATCACCAAGGGCGTGGTCGAGCCGCTGCCGATCGCCATCACCAGCTTCGCCGGTGCCGGCGGGCGCGAGGCGCAGGTCGGCTCGGACATCTCCAAGGTGGTCGCCGCCGATCTGGAGCGGTCGGGCCTGTTCCGCCCGCTCGACCCCAAGGGCTTCCTGCAGACCCCCGACCAGCTCCGCTCCGGCGAGCCGCGGTATCAGGACTGGCGCGCCGTCGGCGCCCAGGCGCTGGTCGCCGGCAACACCACCGCCATGGGCGACGGCCGCATGAAGGTGGACTTCCGCCTGTGGGACGTGGCCGCCGGCCAGTACATGCAGGGGCTGAGCTACACCGCGACCGCCGACAGCTGGCGCCGCATCGCCCACATCGTCGCCGACGCCATCTACAAGCGGCTGACCGGCGAAGAGGGCTATTTCGACACGCGCATCGTCTATGTGGCCGAATCCGGCCCGGCCAACGCGCGCAAGAAGCAGCTCGCCATCATGGACCAGGACGGTGAGAACCATCAGTTCCTCACCGACGGCAAGAATCTCGTCCTGACGCCGCGTTTCTCGCCGGCGACCCAGGAAATCACGTACATGTCGTACTTCAACAAGAAGCCGCGCGTGTACTTGTTCAACATCGACAGCGGCCGCCAGGAAGTCCTCGGCGACTTCGTCGGCATGACCTTCGCCCCGCGCTTCTCGCCGGACGGCAACAAGGTCATCATGAGCATGGCGCAGAACGGCAACACCGACATCTACGCGCTCGACCTGCGGACCCGCCGCCAGACCCAGCTCACCGATTCGCCGGGCATCGACACCGGTCCCAGCTACTCGCCGGACGGCCAGCGCATCGTCTTCGAGTCGGACCGCGGCGGCAGCCAGCAGCTCTACATCATGAACGCGGACGGCTCGGGGCCGAAGCGCCTGACCTTCGGCGAGGGCCGTTACGGCACGCCGGTGTGGTCGCCGCGCGGTGACCTGATCGCCTTCACCCGCCAGCGGGGCAGCAACTTCGCGCTCGGCGTGATCCGTCCGGACGGCACCGGCGAGCGCATCCTGACCGAGTCGTTCCACGTGGAAGGCCCGACCTGGGCGCCGAACGGCCGCGTGCTGAGCTTCTTCCGCGACGTTCCGGCCGGCGACGGCCGCGGGCGAAGCGCGAAGCTCTACACCATCGACGTGACGGGCGCAAACGAACGCCGTGTGATCACTCCGCTCGACGGCTCCGATCCCGCATGGTCGCCCTTGATTCCCTAGTGGAGTAGCCCTATTTTGCGCGCGCAAGAACGACGCTCAAGACGAAGGCCGGAAGTCGGTACTTCCGTCGGGGTCTGGCGGAAGTCGGCGGCGTTCTTCCACCACAATCCGGTCAAAACATCTCGTGTCGCTTAGGGGGTCATTTAACATGCGTATCAAGTATCTGAGCCTGATCGCCGCCGTCGCTCTGGTCGCCGCTTGCGAAACCGCTCCGAAGGATGCCGGCAACGGCGCTGGCACCGGCACTGCCCAGACCAAGCAGATTCAGGGCGGCACCCAGGAAGACCTGGTCGTCAACGTCGGCGACCGCGTGTTCTTCGGTCTCGACCGTTACGACCTGGCTCCGGAGGCTCGCGCCACCCTGGATCGTCAGGCGTCCTGGCTGAAGCAGTACCCGAACGTCACCGTGACCGTCGAAGGCCACGCTGACGAGCGCGGCACCCGCGAGTACAACCTCGCCCTGGGTGAGCGCCGCGCCAACTCGGTGAAGAACTACCTCGTCGCCGGCGGCATCAACGCCTCGCGCGTCAAGGTCATCTCCTACGGCAAGGAGAAGCCGGCGGTCCTCGGCTCGAACGAGGCCTCCTGGGCGCAGAACCGCCGTGGCGTGACCGTCGTCGACTAACGACGGCGCCCGTCCGGGTTCCAAGGGAAACGCCGCTCCGGAGCGATCCGGGGCGGCGTTTTCTTTTGGGGTGTGGGGAAGGGTGCCTGAGCTTGGCGATCCTTTGCCCCCACCCCGACCCTTCCCCGCTGCGCGGGATAGGGGGCCTTATGCGAAGCGGCATCCATTCCCTCCCCTGCGCAGCGGGGGAGGGTTAGGGTGGGGGCAGAACGCAAAAAGCCACGCAAGCCGGGCAACGGCTGCGCTTCAGCATTCTCGAAGAAATCAGAAAGAGGGAGGATGGTGCTGCCAGAGAGGATTGAACTCTCGACCTCTCCCTTACCAAGGGAGTGCTCTACCACTGAGCTACGGCAGCGCCGGGACGGTGATGCTGGCCGGGAAGAACTTGCGGCCAACCGTCGAAGTGGCGCGGGTTATGCCACAGGCTTTGCCGCGATGCAAGCGGGGAAGAGCCTTTTCGCCAAAGAAAAATGGGCGGGGAAATCCCCGCCCATGGACACGCCCGGGATCATGCCCGCGCGTCCTCCGTCAGCCGGCCCCGGCCTCGCTCGGAGTGCCGCCGAAGGCGCTCGGCGGCGGCAGGACGGCCTCGGCGCGGAAGTCGGGGACGATGTTGGAGAGGATCGTCATCACCCGCTCCGCGTCGCCGGCGCGCGCCGCCGTCTCCAGCTCGCCCAGGGCGCGGTTGATGAGGGCGTAGTCGATGACCCGCGGCGAGGCGAGGAACACGCCGTCGGCCTCGGTGCGCGACGGCGCCTCCGCCGAGGTCAGGATCTCCTCGAACAGCTTCTCGCCGGGGCGCAGGCCGGTGAACTCGATCTTGATGTCCTCGCCGGGCCGGTAGCCGGCCAGCCGGATCATCTGCCGGGCGAGGTCAACGATCTTCACCGGCTCGCCCATGTCGAGCACCAGCACCTTGCCGCGCTCCTCCGCGCGGGCGACGCCGTGGGCCGAGGCCTGGAGCACCAGCTCCACCGCCTCGCGCACCGTCATGAAGTAGCGGCGCATGTCGGGGTGGGTGACGGTCAGGGGGCCGCCCTTGGCGAGCTGGCGGGTGAACAGCGGCACCACCGACCCGCTGGAGCCCAGCACGTTGCCGAAGCGGACGGTCATGTAGCGGGTCGCCGTCTCGCCGCCGTCGCGCGGCGGCAGCATGTCGAGCGCCTGGCAGTAGCACTCGGCGAAGCGCTTGGTGGCGCCCATCACGCTGGTCGGGCGGATCGCCTTGTCGGTGGACACCAGCACCATCGCCTGGCAGCCGTTGGCCCGCGCCGCGTCGGCGACGTTGCGGGTGCCGATGACGTTGGTCAGCGCGCCTTCCGCCGGGTTGGCCTCGACCAGCGGCACATGCTTCAGCGCGGCGGCGTGGAAGACCATGTGCGGGCGCTGCGCCTGGAACAGGCGGAAGATGCGGTCGCGGTCGCGCACGTCGGCGATGACCGCCTGGAGCGTCAGGGCGGGGAAGCGCTCCCGCACCTCCATCTCGATGCTGTAGAGGTTGAACTCCCCGGCATCGACCAGGGTCAGCGTTTCGGGTTCGAGGGCGGCGATCTGGCGGACCAACTCGCTGCCGATGGTGCCGCCCGCGCCGGTGACGACGACGCGCCGCCCGGTCACCAGACTGGCGATGGCGCCGCGGTTGAGAACCGCCTGGGGCCGGCCCAGCAGGTCCTCCAGCGCGATCGGCCGCACCTCGATCTTGCCTTCGCCCAGCGCCGACTTGAACTCGGTCAGGCTGGGCAGGCGGGCCATGGACAGGCCGAGCGATTCCGCCTGCTCCAGCAGGTCGCGCAGGACGGTGCCGGGCACGTCGGCCTGTCCCTTGGCGATGATCAGGCGCTGTGGGCGGTCGCCGCGCTGCGCCAGCTCCTCGACCACGCGGGGCAGGTCGTCGGGGCCGCCCAGCACGGGCACGCCGCGGATGGCGTGGCCGATGCGCCGGTTCTTGTCGTCCAGCAGGCCGACCGCGCGGTAGGCGGCCCCGGCGTTCTGATCGAGTGAGCGGATGAACAGCTCGGCCGCGTCGCTGACGCCGAGCAGGAGCACCGGGATGCGCGGGACGCCCCCCGACGCCGGATCGTGAAGGCCGAGGCGGCGGTCCTTGAGAAGCCGGTAGGCGAAGCGCGGCCCGCCCAGCAGGACGAGCTGCACGAACCACAGGATCACCGGCAGGGAGCGCGGCAGGGACTCCAGCCGGGTCAGCAGGAACATGACGGCGACGAAGCACAGCACGACCATCGTGACCGCGCGCAGAAGCTGCGCCAGATCGGGAACGGAGGCGTAGCGCCAGATGCCGCGGTACAGGCCGGACAGGCGGAAGACCACCGCCGCGATCAGCACCAGGATGGGAAGGCCCGTCAGCAGCGGGTCTCTGTATTCGTCGAACGCCTGCTGGCCCACGCGCAGATACAGCGCCACAACCAGGGAAACGGCCGTCATCGTCAGGTCGTGCAGGTAGACGAGGGACGCCCGCGGGGACGGGATGCGCATGCGCTTTACCTTGGAATATCGCTTTGCCGGGGCCGTTCCCTTTCGGGCAACCCGCGGCCATGATGGCCGTTCAGCCGCGCACAGCTTTGAACCATTCGGCGGTCAGGCGCAAGCCGTACGCAGGGTAGCAGGGCGGGCGCCAGTTCAGGGCGCGGCGGATGGCCCCGTCGTCGATCACCAGCGAGCCGGCGATGCGGTCGAGCATGGCCTCGCGCCGGGCCAGCCGCGCGGCGAGCGCCAGCAGGGACGGCGGCACGGGCAGAAGGCGCGCGGGCTTGTCCAACGCTTCCGCGATGGCCCGCACCAGCTCCGCCGTGGACATCGGACGCCCGTCATGGACCAGGAAGCGCCCGCCGGCCGCCTGCGGGTGGGTCAGGCACTCCTGGATGGCGTCGGCGAGGTTGCCGACGAAGATCAGGCTGCGCCGGTTCTCCAGGGATCCCAGCGGCAGGGGAATGCCGCGGTCCACCGCCTGCATCAGCCGCAGGAAGTTGCCGCCGACGCCGGGGCCGTAGACCAGCGGCGGGCGGATCACCGCGACCTCCAGCCCGGTGCGGGTGGAGATCTCGGCCAGGGCGCGCTCCGCCTCCAGCTTGGAGATGCCGTAGGGGGAATGCGGGTCGGGCTCGGTCTCCTCGCTCAGCTCGTCCGGACGGCTCTCGTCGGCCAGCGCCTTGACGCTGCTGAGATAGACCATGCGCTTGACGCCGGCCGCGGCGGCGGCCTCGGCCAGCACGCGGGTTCCGGCGGTGTTGACGCGGCGGAAGGCGGCCAGCGGGTCGGACTCGCGGTCGCGCATGACGTGGACGCGGGCGGCCAGATGGACCACCCCGTCCATGCCCTGGAGCGCGTTGCCCCAGGCGGTGGCCGGGCCGATGTCGCCGATGGTGACGGTCTCCGCCGCTTGCGGAACCGCAACGTCAGGGCGGCGAACCACGGCGCGCACGCTGTGCCCGCGCGCCACCAGCAGGGGAATGACCGTCCGTGCGACGAAACCGGTGGCCCCGGTGACCAGGACTCGCATCACGCCGCCGCCCGCACAGGCCGCGCCAGCAGCGCCAGCAGCAGAACGACCGCCGCGGCGCCCGCCGGGAGCACCACCCAGCCGAGCGCCAGCGACGCCACGGCCAGCAGCAGCAGCGCGACGTTCAACGTCAGAACCAGCCGGACCACCTGGGCGTGGCTGCGCCCGCGCTGGGTGGCCTTCTGATAGAAATGCTCGCGGTGGGCCTGCCAGACCTTCTTGCCCTCGGCCAGACGGCGCAGCAGGGTGACGGTGGCGTCGGCCAGGAAATAGGCGGGGATGAGCAGAGCCGCCACCCACAGCCCCGAGGCTGCCAGGGCCAGCAACAGCCAGCCCAGCGTGAAGCCCAACGGCACGCTGCCGACATCGCCCATGAAGAGCTTGGCGGGGTGCCAGTTCCACACCAGGAAGCCCAGCGCCGCCCCGGCCGCGGCCAGTCCATAGAGGGCCAGCGCCGGGTCGAGCGCGGCGAGCGTGGCGACCAGCGCCAGCCCGGCGCCGATGGACGCCGCCTCGCCGCCGGCCAGCCCGTCGATGCCGTCCATGAAGTTGAACAGGTTGACGAACCACAGCCAGCCGACCGCGGCCACCAGCCGGTCCGCCCAGAAGGGCAGCAGGCCCTGGAACACCAGCCCCTCTCCGGGAAGAGGGCCGCCGGGAAGCGTCCCACCGGGAAGCGCGGCCAGCCCGGCGACCACCGCGGCGATCTGGGCGAGGAACCGCGGCGCCGGACCCAGCCCGCGCCGGTCGTCCATCCAGGACACCGCCATCAGCGCGACCGTTCCGGCCAGGATCGGCAGCGCCCGCAGCGGATGGTCCGCCGTCATGGCGATGAGCGTCCAGGCGGGGAGGAGGGTGAGCATCACGCCCCAGCCGCCGCCGCGCGGCGTCGGGATGGAGTGGCTGGACCGGTCGTTCGGGTGGTCGAGGATCGCCTTGCGCCGCAGATAGGCGAGCACCCGCCCGGTGAGCAGCCAGGACAGGGCGAAGCTGCCGCAGAGGGCGAGAAACGGGGCCAGGGGGCTGGTCATGATGCCTCCGCGACCGGGGCCATGCCCGATTGGCTGGACTTCAGCAGGCGATGGTACAGTTCGACCGTCTTCGCGCCCACCCGGTCGGACGCCATGTCGGACTCGACGAGCCTCCGGCTGGCGGCGCCGAAGCGTTGGCGCAGGGCGGCGTCGCGCACCAGGGTTTCCAGGGCGTCGGCCAGGGCGGCGGCGTTGTCGGGCGGGACCAGCAGGGCGTTCTCGCCGGCGTGGGCCACCTCGCGGCAGCCCGGCACGTCGGTGGCGACGATGGCCCGCCCACAGGCCGCGGCCTCCAGCAGGCTTTTGGGCAGCCCTTCGCGGCGGGAGGCCAGCACGGCGATGTGGCAGCGTGCCCAGACCTGCCGCACGTCGGCGCTGTGGCCGGGCAACTCGACGCCGGGAAGGGCGGCCCAGCGGTCCAGCTCGGCCTGGGTCACGGAGGTCGGGTTCTCCGGATCGGGCGTGCCGGCCAGAAGGAGCCGGACGTCCAGCCCCCTGGTCCGCAGCATCTGCTGCGCCTCGACCAGCGGGCCGACGCCCTTGTCGGCGAGCAGGCGGGCGACGCAGCCCACCGTCACCGGCGGTTCGGGCGGCTCGGGAAGAACCTGATAATGGGTGGTGTCGATGCCGGAACCGCGGATGATCCAGGCCCGCTCGTCGGGCAGCAGGCCGGCGGCCACCAGCGTCCGGCGGTCATCGTCGTTCTGCAGGATGGTCAGGCTGTTCGGGCGCTTCAGCAGCGTCCGCAGCAGCGGCCGCGCCACCGCGCCGGCAACGCGGGACTTGAGTCCGCCGGTGCCGATGAAGGCGGAGCCCAGCCCGGTCAGCGCGTTCACCACCGCCGGCACCCCGGCCAGCCCGGCGGCCAGCCCGCCGAGAAGAACCGGCTTCATGGCGACATGGTGGACCAGATCCGGTGCCTCCCGCCGGTACAGCGCGGCGATCTCCGCCACGGCGGACAGGGCGCCCGCCGGGTTGATGCTGCGCCGCTGCCAGGACAGCGGCAGCACGCGGAAGCCCTCCGCCTCGATGCGCGGGCCGTGCTGGGCGACGCGGGTGGCGACGGCGACCTCGAACCCGGCCTCGCGGGCGGCGCGGGCCATGGGCAGGCGGTGGGACCAGAAATACCAGTCCTCCGTCACCAGATAGATCAGCTTCCGGCGGGCCGTTGCGGCGCGGGGGTTCACGGGACGGGCCTCAGGCAATGCCGTGATAATCCTTGTACCACGCGATGAAGCGGGGCAGGCCGACGTCGATCGGCGTCTTCGGCTCATAGCCCAGGTCGCGGCGGCTGACCTCGATGTCGGCGGTGGTTTCCGGCACGTCGCCCATCTGCAGCGGCTCCATGACCTTCACGGCCTCGCGGCCCAGCGACTCCTCGATGATGCCGATGAAGCGCATCAGGTCCTCGGTCCGGTTGTTGCCGAGGTTGTAGACGGCGTGCGGCGCGCCGTTGCCGTCCGGCCGCGCCGGGTGGTCCAGCGCCGCCAGCACGCCCGCCGCGATGTCCTCGACGAAGGTGAAATCCCGCTTCATCCGCCCTTCGTTGAAGACGCGGATTGGGCGGCCCGCCATGATCGCGTCGGCGAACAGGTAGGCGGCCATGTCCGGACGCCCCCAGGGGCCGTAGACGGTGAAGAAGCGCAGGCCGGTCGCCGGGAACTTGTAGAGGTGGCAGTAGGCGTAGGTCATCATCTCCGCCGCCTTCTTGGTCGCGGCGTAGATGGACATGGGGGAGTCGACGCGGTCTTCGACCGAGAAGGGCATCTTCTTGTTGGCGCCGTAGACCGAGGAGGTCGAGGCGTAGACGAAATGCTTCAGCTTCGGCATGCGCCGCGCCGCCTCCAGCAGCGCCACCTGCCCGGTGACGTTGGCGTCCACATAGGCGTACGGGTTCTCCAGCGAGTAGCGGACACCGGCCTGGGCGGCCAGATGCACCACGCCGGTGGCGTCGGCGAAATCGGGGTCCAGCGCCTCGATGGCGCTGCGGTCGGACACGTCGGCCTTGACGAAGCGGAAGCCGGGACGGGTGGCGAGGCGGGCCAGACGGGCTTCCTTCAACGCCACGGAATAGTAGTCGTTGAGGTTGTCGATCCCCAACACCGTCTCGCCGCGATCCAGCAAGGCCGCCGCGACGTGCGAGCCGATGAAACCGGCCGCGCCGGTGACCACGATCGTCATATCCACCACCCTTGACGGGCGCGCGCCGGCCAGACCCAGGGATGAAACGAATGCGCGCGCCTCCAGCCCGTCTTATGCCCGAGCCGATGGTCGGATGCCAGCCCGCAAACAGCGCCCGCCGCTTGACAGCCGCCGGGCGCACCCGATCTACTGCCGCAACCTTAATCACGTTGCCGAGCCGGACATCCATGCCGCCGAAAAAGAATCCCGCAAACCTCAACCCGCTGCAGCTTAAGACGCTGACCCTTCTTCAGGAGCTTGCCCGTCTGGAGCAGAAGCCGGTCGAGGGCGAGGAGGGTGCTTTCCAGGTCACCAACCTGCCGCACGCCCATGGCAACCACTTCCATCTGGGCAGCGCCGTCGTCGCCTCGCGTGACGCCACCGGCCTGACCAACGAGGCCGTCTGGACCATCCTCGAACGCAAGGGCATGCTGCGCCGCGACGCCGGTTACGGCGTGGTGACCGCCGAGGGCATGGCCTACGAGACGGGCCTGCGCGACAGCATCCTGCACCGCTCCGACCACTAAGCGAGGGCGCGCGCCGTGTGCGGCATCTGCGGCTTTCTGGCCGGCCCGGGCTCCGCCTCCGGGCTTGAGGCCACAGCACGGCGCATGGCCGACACCATCGCCCACCGCGGCCCCGACGGGGACGGCGTGTGGGCCGACGGGGAGGCCGGGATCGCGCTTGGCCACCGGCGGCTCGCCATCGTGGAGCTGTCGCCGCTGGGCCGCCAGCCGATGGAATCGGCCGACGGGCGCTGGGTCATCGCCTACAACGGCGAGATCTACAATTTCCAGGACCTGCGGGCGGAACTCGAAGCCGCCGGCCACCGGTTCCGCGGCCATTCCGACACCGAAGTCCTGCTGGAGGGCTGCGCCGCCTGGGGCGTCGAGCGCACCGTGCGGCGTCTGGTCGGCATCTTCGCCTTCGCCCTGTGGGACCGCCGCGAGCGCGCGCTCTACCTTGTCCGTGACCATCTGGGCGTGAAGCCGCTCTACTGGGCGCGGATGGGCGGGACGCTGCTGTTCGGCTCCCAGCCCAAGGCACTGCGCGCCCATCCCTCCTTCACGGCGGCGATCGACCGCGACGCGCTGTCTGCCTATCTCCGTTTCAGCTACGTCCCGGCGCCGCACAGCATCTACCAGGGCGTCCACAAGCTGGAGCCGGGCAGCATCCTGACCGTCCGTCCGGGGCGCGAACCCGAGCGCACCGTCTATTGGGACGCCGGCGACGCGGCGCGGGCCGGCATCGCCGACCGGCTGTCGCTGTCCGACGCCGAGGCGACGGACGCACTGGAGTCCCTGCTCAAGGACGCGGTCGGGCGGCAGATGATGGCCGACGTGCCGCTGGGCGCTTTCCTGTCCGGCGGGATCGACAGCTCCACCGTCGTCGCGCTGATGCAGGCGCAGAGCGCGCGGCCGGTGCGCACCTTCACCATCGGGTTCGGGGAGGACGGCTACGACGAGGCGGTGCACGCCCGTGCGGTCGCCGCCCATCTCGGCACCGAGCACACCGAGCTTCGGGTGGAGGCCAGCCACGCGCTGGAAGTCATTCCCAAGCTGGCCGACTGGTACGACGAACCCTTCGCCGACAGCTCGCAGATCCCGACGCTGCTGGTGTCGGAGATGACGCGGCGCTCCGTCACCGTGGCGCTGTCCGGCGACGGCGGGGACGAGCTGTTCGCCGGCTACAACCGCTACCTCACGGCGCCCGCCCTGTGGCGGCGGATGGCGCCGCTGCCCGCCGGGCTGCGCCGGGGCGCCGCCGGGCTGATCCGCGCCGTCCGGCCCGCGGGCTGGGACGCGCTGGCCGGGCTGATCCCCGAGGGGCGGCGGCCGCGCCAGACCGGCGACAAGCTGCACAAGCTGGCCGGGGTGCTGGACGCCGCCGGACCGGACGCCATCTACCGCCGGCTGGTCAGCCAGTGGCAGGACCCCGACGCGCTGGTCCGCGGCGGGCGGGAGCCGCATGGCCCGGCCTGGGACGACGGGCTGGCCGCCGGCATCCCGGATTTCGTCGAGCGCATGCAGCATCTCGACAGCGTCACCTACCTGCCGGACGACATCCTGGCCAAGGTGGACCGCGCCAGCATGGGCGTGTCGCTGGAGGCCCGCGTGCCGCTGCTCGACCATCGGGTGGTGGAGTTCGCCTGGCGCGTGCCGCAAGCGCAGAAGCTGCGCGACGGCAAGGGCAAGTGGCTACTGCGCCAAGTGCTCTACCGCCATGTCCCGCCGGCCCTGGTGGAGCGGCCCAAGGCCGGCTTCGCCATCCCGCTGGACGGCTGGCTGCGCGGCCCGCTGCGCGACTGGGCGGAGGATTTGCTGGATGAGGGGCGGCTGCGCCGGGAAGGCTTCTTCGACCCCGCGCCGATCCGCGCCTGTTGGGCGGAGCATCTGGCCGGAATCCGCAACAACCAGCACCGGCTCTGGAACGTGCTGATGTTTCAGGACTGGAACCGCCGCTGGGGCAGCGCCGCCGCCCCGGCCCCGCTTGCCGCGAGCGCCGCATGACCATGGAAGACCAGACCAAGAACTCCCGCCGTTTTGCCGAAAAAGGACGACAAGCAGGACCGGCTCGCCGCCCGGCTGCGCGAGAACCTGCGCAAGCGCAAGGAGCAGGCGCGCGGGCGGGAGAAGGACGGCCAGCCGGTCTGACCGTTGCAGGGCCGATGACGCATTTGCCGCATCGGTCCGGTTTCACGCGCACGGTATCGTTGCCGCCGATCCGGAACGGGGCAGGGCGGGGCGATGAGGGTTGAGTCGGCGCGGGCGCGCCTGTGGGGCTATGGCTGCATCATTGCTTCCGCCCTGCTGTTCGGCGTGGCCGGGACAGCGGCCAAGATGATGTTCGTCGCTTCCATGCCGCCGTTGGTGATGATCGCGGTGCGCGCCATGGTGTCCGCCGCCGTGCTGGCCGCGATCATGCTGGCGCTCGGCCGGCCGATCCGGGTGCGGCGGGCGGACCTGCCGTTCCTGGGGGAGCTGGCGGTCTGGCTGACGCTGGTCAACCTGACCTTCTTCTACGCCATCGCCCTGACCAACGTGGCGCTGGCGCTGATGCTGGAATACACCGCGCCCATGCTGATCGTGGCCGCCGGGCTGCTGCTCGGCACCCACCGGATGAACCGGGCGGTGGCGCTGATCCTGGCCGGCAACGCCGCCGGCTGTTTCCTGCTGGTCGGCGCCTACGACCCGGCCCTGTGGTCGGGCAACGCGCTGGGGGCGGCGGTGGGCATGCTCTGCGCCGTGTGTTTCGCCGCCTACAATGTCCGCTGCGCCCACGGCCACCGGCGGGGGCTCGACAGCTGGTCGATGACCTTCTGGCCTTTCTTCGTGTCGGCGCTGTTCTGGCTGCTCGCCACGCCATCCATCGACTACGCGGCGGTCGAGGTGACCTGGGAGACCGTGGGCTTCGTGCTGTTCATCGGCGTGTTCGGCACGGTGGCGCCCTACTGGCTCTATCTGGAAGGGCTGAAGACCATCGAGCCGTTCCCGGCGACGGTGATCGGCATGCTCGATCCCGTCTTCGCCGGGGTGACGGCCTTCCTGCTGCTGGGCGAAACCTTCGAATTGCCCCAGCTCGCCGGGATGGCCGTGGTCTGCGCGGTGATCGTCTTCCTGAAGCGCAACGAGTCCGCCGTGCAGGCTATTCCCCGTCCGGCCGCAGAGCCTTCCTGAGCCAAATCTGCGTGTGCCCCGGCGGATAGCCCTCCATCTCCGCCCACACCGCGTAGCCCTGCTTGCGGTAGAAGCCCGGCGCCTGGAAATCATAGGTGTAGAGGCGCGACCAGCGGCAGCCGCGTTTCACCGCCTCCGCCTCCGCGGCGGCCAGCAGCCGGGCGCCGAGGCCGCCGCCGCGCCGGTCGTCATGGACCCACAGATAGTCCACGTACAGCCACTCCCAGTTCGTGTAACCGGTCAGCCCGGCCATCAGCGCGCCGTCCGCGTCGCGGACGGTCACCTGGAGGTCCCGCAGGTCGTAGGGGGCGGTGAAGCGCTCGTTGAAGGCGCGCAGTTCGCCGTGGATCTGCTTCACCTCGTCCGGGTCGAGCCGTCCGGAGAGGGAGAGGGTCAGCCCGGCCATCATGCTGTCCTGGGTGTTGTCCCGGGCGCTGTCCTGTGTCACGCGGTCCGTCCTTTCAATTGCGGCGGGAGAAGGGCTTCCATGAGAAAAAGCCTCAATTCCTTCCCTTGAGCGCGCCCGCATGCTCCGCTACAACGCCTGACAGATTCAATCCCCGTACAACTCCCGAGACGTCCGCCGACGATGGGCGTGTCGTGGACCCTCGGACCCGCAAGATGGCCTAATCCGCCGGGCTTCGGCCTTTTCGACAGCATCTGACCGGACAAGACAGCTTCATGGACAAGATCCGCATCCGCGGCGGCAAGCCCCTTCACGGGTCGATCACGGTCGGCGGCGCCAAGAACGCGGCGCTGCCCCTGATGACCGCGGCGCTCCTCACCGACGGGACGCTGACGCTCACCAACCTGCCGATCCTCGCGGACATCAACACGCTGTGCAACCTGCTGCTCCAGCACGGCGTCGCGATCCACATGGCCGGGGCGGGCGGGGATTGCGCCGGCCGCGTGGTGGAGTTCACCGCGCGCGACATCACCAACACCACGGCCCCCTACGACCTCGTCCGCAAGATGCGGGCGAGCGTCCTGGTGCTCGGCCCGTTGCTCGCCCGCTGCGGCGAGGCCAAGGTGTCGCTGCCCGGCGGCTGCGCCATCGGCGCGCGCCCGGTGGACCTGCACATCAAGGGCCTGGAGGCCATGGGGGCGGACATCCGCATCGAGGGCGGCTACATCGTCGCCAAGTCGCCGCAGGGCGGCCTGCGCGGTGCGGAGTATGTCTTCCCCAAGGTGTCGGTGGGCGCCACCGAGAACCTGCTGATGGCCGCCACGCTGGCCCGCGGCACCACGGTGCTGGTCAACGCCGCCCGCGAGCCGGAGGTCAGCGACCTCGCCGAATGCCTCGTCAAGATGGGCGCGAAGATCACCGGCATCGGCACCGACCGGCTGACCATCGTCGGCGTCGACCGGCTGAACGGCGCCCGCCACATGGTGGTGCCGGACCGCATCGAGACCGGCACCTACGCCATGGCGGCGGCGATGACCGGCGGCACGCTGGACATCCTGAACACCCGCCTGGACCTGATCAAGGCGGCGGTGACCGCCCTGGTCCCGGCGGGCGTGGAGTTCACCGAGATCGACAACGGAATCCGCGTGTCCCGCGCCAACGGCGAGCTGGTCGGCGTGGACGTGATGACCGAGCCCTATCCCGGCTTCCCCACCGACCTTCAGGCCCAGATGATGGCCCTGATGTGCACGGCCAGGGGTGCCGGCATGATCACCGAGACCATATTTGAGAATCGGTTCATGCACGCGCCCGAGCTGACCCGCATGGGAGCCCGCATCACGGTGCACGGTTCCTCCGCCCTCGTCCGGGGTGTGGAGCGTTTGACCGGCGCGCCCGTTATGGCGACGGATCTCCGCGCGTCGGTGTCGCTGGTCCTGGCCGGTCTTGCGGCGGAAGGGGAGACGACGGTCAACCGCGTCTATCACCTCGACCGCGGCTACGAGCGGCTGGAGGACAAGCTGGCGGCCTGCGGCGCGGACATCGAACGCATCCGGGCGGAGGACGACTGACGGCGTCCTGCGCCCGTCCAGCCGTCCACAGCGAAGGGAAGCCCACGAGGATGCCCATGTCCGCCACGCCGATCCGCCTGCGCGCCCAGGATGCCGAGGATCTGAAAGTCGTCTCCGCCTGCCTGCAGGACGCCATCCTGCCGATCGGCGACATGTGCTTCCTGCCCGAAGAGGCGCGCTTCGTGCTGGTGGCCAACCGCTTCAAGTGGGAGACGGCGGACCGGCGCCGACCCGGCCCGACCGCCGACGACGACCACCTGAACCCCTTCGAGCGCGTCAATTGCGGCGTGCGCATCGAGGGGGTGAAGGCCGTGAAGCTGCGCGGCCTCGACGTGAAGGACCGCGCGCAGATCCTGGAATTGCTTTCCGTCGAGGCGGCCGACGGCGCCCTGGTCCTGAATTTCGCCGGCGGCGCCTGCATCCGGCTTGAAAGCCCGTCCTGGACCTGCTTCGTGGAGGATCTGGGCGAGCCCTGGCCGACCGGCTGCAAGCCGTGCCATCCATTGGAAGACGAACAATAATCGGGAGACCGCCATGAAGGCGCGGGTGAAGTGGGTTGATGGTCGGATGTTCGTCGGCGAGTCCGGCAGCGGCCACGCCGTGGTCATGGACGGCGCACCGGAGGCGGGCGGCCGCAACCTGGGCATCCGTCCCATGGAGATGCTGCTGATCGGCATGGGCGGCTGCACCGGCTTCGACGTGGTGATGATCCTGGAGAAGGGCCGTCAGGCCATCACCGACTGCGTGGCCGAGATCGAGGCCGAGCGCGCCGAGACCGACCCCAAGGTCTTCACGAAGATCCATGTCCATTTCGTGGTGACCGGGCGCCGCCTGGACCCGGCGAAGGTGGAGCGCGCCATCGCCCTGTCGGCCGAGAAATACTGCTCCGCCTCCATCATGCTGGGCGCCACCGCCGCGATCACCCACGATTTCGAGATCGTCGAGGCGCCGTAAGGGCGCCGGCGGCGGAGTTATGGTGGCGGAACCGGCGGGCCCCGCACGGGTTTGGACAGCGTCGATGCCTGTCCCAGCCCATGGAGCCCCGCCGCCATGTCCAGCAACCCCATCGCCGACCGCAACCGGCCCATCGTCGTCGTCACAGGAGCGTCCGCCGGGGTCGGGCGGGCGACGGCGCTTGCCTTCGCGCGGGAATGGGGGGCGGCGGTCGGGTTGATCGCCCGCTCCCGCGACGCGCTGGAGGACGTGGCGGCGGAGATCGAGCGGCTCGGCGGTACGGCGTTGGTGCTGCCCGCCGACGTGGCCGACGCCGAGGCCGTGGAGGCCGCCGCCGCCAAGGCCGAGCGGGAGCTCGGTCCCATCGACGTCTGGGTCAACAACGCCATGGTGACGGTGTTCGGGCGCATCCGCGACCTGACGCCCGAAGAGGTCCGGCGGGTGACCGAGGTGACCTATCTCGGCTCCGTCCACGGCACGATGGCGGCGCTGCGCCGCATGCTGCCGCGCGACCGCGGCCTCATCCTGCAGGTCGGGTCGGCGCTGGCCTACCGCTCCATTCCGCTCCAGGCCGCCTATTGCGGGGCCAAGAGCGCCATCCGCGGCTTTGTCGACAGCCTGCGCTCGGAACTCATCCACGACGGCAGCCGCCTGCGGGTGACCATGGTCCATCTGCCCGCCGTCAACACGCCGCAGTTCGACTGGGCGCGCAGCCACATGCCACACCGGGCCAAGCCGGTCGGCGCCATCTTCGACCCGGACGACATCGGCCACGCCATCGTCCAGGCCGCGGCGGACCCGAAGCGGGAGCACTGGCTGGGATTCACCACGGCGGAAGCGATCATCGGGACCCAGGCGCTGCCCGCCTACGCCGATTACCGGGCGGCCTTCACCGCCTTCGAGGGGCAGGAAACGGAGGAGGCGGAGGCACCCGGCCGGCCCGACAACCTGTTCGAGCCGGTGCCCGGCCTGCATCGCACGCACGGACGCTTCACCGGGCAGGAGGAGCGCTTGTCGCTCAGCACCACGGGAACCGCGGCGCGCGGCATCGCCATCCTCGCCGGCTTGGCCCTGGCCGGGGGGATCGGCTACGCGGCGCGCGCGGCCCTGCGGAAGGAACGCGCCTGATGGCGGCGCCAGCGGAGCGTCAGGGGGTGATGAGCTTCAGCCCGAGGATGCCCGCGACGATCAGCGCGATGCAGCCGAGCCGCAGGATGTCGGCGGACTCCCCGTAGATAAAGATACCGAGGATGATGGTGCCCACCGTTCCGATGCCGGTCCACACGGCGTAGGCGGTGCCGAGCGGCAGCGACTTCAGCGCCATCCCCAGCAGGGCGAGGCTGGCGACCATCGACGCGATGGTCAGCGCGGTGGCGAGCGGGCGGGTGAAGCCCTCCGTCTGCTTCAGGCCGACGGCCCAGCCGATTTCGAAGAGGCCGGCGAAGAACAGGATGACCCAAGGCATGGAACACCTCCGATGGATTGGAGGCAGGGTCGTCCCCGCCGAACTCCCACACCCGAAACGGGTGTGCCGTGGTGAGGTCGTCCTCACGGGAGGGCGACCGGGATATAGGGATGCGGGTGGCCCGGTCAAGCCCCGTCCCAGCGGTGGCCGCTGTCGGTTTCGCACAGCATGGCGACCTCGCGGCGGGGGCAGCGGCGGTCGTCCAAGGGCAGGACCGTGAAGCCGGGCGCGGGGCGCTCGCGGCTGGCCGGCTGCGGCGGGGAGGGCGACTGAGGGGGCGTTGCGATGCGGCGGGTCATGGCGTCACCGGGGCGGAAGGGGCGTTCATCCCACCCTAGCGGCGGCGGCATCCCCGCGCTGTGGCGGGCCTCACAGGACGCGTCAGGCCCGCTTGCGCTCCGTCGCGTCCCTGGGCAGGAACAGGCGACAGGTCAGGACCGGCCCGATCTCGTAGCCGTTCACGCGGGGGAAGCGCTGGGCGACGCGGTCCAGCGCCTCCTTCTGGTTGGCTGCGACGACCAGATAGGCCCGTCCGTCGCGCCAGGAGGCGGCCATGGCGCCGCTCGTGTAGAGCGCGTCCGGGGCGCGGCGGACCGACACCTCCCAGATGGTTCCGGGGCGGGCCTCCAGCCGGTCGAAGACGTGGAAAAGCTCCATCGGCGCCTGCTGGGCCGCGTCGAGCTGCCGCTCCAGAATCTCGGTCTGCCGCTTGGCCTCGGCCAGCGCCTCCTCCAGGCCACCCAGCGTACCGCGCGTCGTCTCCAGCGTCTTCCGGGCCTCCTGGACGCGCTGCTCCATGGTCCGGATGTCCTTTTCGGCGGTGGCGATCTCGCCGCGCGCCGCGCGGACGCGGCGTTCGCCCATGCGGTTCACCAGGACGCTGACCGCCAGCAGCAGCAGCGAGGCGTAGAGGATGATCGCGGTCATGGTGAGCCCGGCCGTGCGCTGTCGTTGGCCCCGCTTGCGGCCGGGATCAACGGGATTGTTTCCGGCTGCGAGGAGAGCACCCCATTGCGCGCGCTGAAGGCGCGCTGGAGCATCGCCGCGGCCGCATCCGGCGTGTCGGCCCAGACGCGGGCGATGTTCCGGCGATCCCAGATGGCCCGCGCGAACAGCATGCGCCGGGGATCGAGCCGGGCGAAGTCCGGGACGGTGCGCAACTCGCTCTCATAGCGCTGGGCGCCGCTCTGCGCGTCGCCGACCTCATGCACCAGGGCGATCTTGGACGCCTTGACCGACGCGATCAGGCCGGTCAGACGACCCCGCTCGGCGGTCAGCCGGTCGAGGGCTTCCTGCCGCGAGGCGGTTTCGGCCTGGGCCACCTCGATGCGGCGGCCGAGGTCGGCGAGGTCGGCGGCCTGGGCCTCCAGCTTGCGCCGCAGCAGCGCCTTGCGGCTGCCGGTGGCGGTCAGGCGCGAGGCCTCGTAGACCACGGCCAAGCCGAGCGCGCCGACGCACAGGACCAGCACGGCGAGGGCGAAGGTGTCCATGTTCATCGCGTCACCATCCGAACCGTCAGCGCCCGCCCGGTGTGCCGGTGATGTTCATCACCCCGGCCAGGGGAGAGGCGGGCGGCGCGGACAGGGATTGCCCGGAACGCCGCGCGGCTTCGAACAGGTCCCGCAGCCCGCGGTCGGGCGCGTGCGCCGGGCTGCCGCCGCGCATCGGTGTGTCCGAAACACCGCCATCCGCTTCCTCGCTGTGCGCCGTCAGCCATGCGGCGGCGGAATCGACCAGCGGCAGCGGCAGCAGCGCCCGCAGCGCCGCGCCGAGCAACGGATCGCGGCGCGCGTAGAGACCGGCCACCGCGAACAGGGCCATCGCCTCCGGCGGGACGCTGTCGTTGGCCATCGCGCCGCGCACGCAGGCCAGCAACTCGTCGATCTCCATGTCCGGCGCCCGCCCGCCCAGCGTCCGCCATCCGTCGGACAGGCGCAGCGCGGCGGCCAGCGTCTCCACGTCCGCGCCGTCCAGCGGCCGGAGCGTCACGACGCCGCCGGGGATCGCCAGGGCGCTGGCGGCGCGCATGCGGTGGGTGTTGGCCTCCTCCAGGAACAGGGCGAGCGCGGTTGGGTCGGTGCGCAGCGCGTCGAGGACGGTCAGCGAGCGGTCGCGCAGAACTTCCGCCCAATCCACCATCTCCGGCGAGGCAAGCACCCGGTCCAGGGCGCCGTCGGCCAGCCGGTTGTCCAGGCGGTTCTGCACGGTGGCCGGAAGGTCGTCCATGCGTCGCGACAAGGCCGGCCACCAGCCCGCGGTGTCGAGAACGCGGATGCAGCCGGGCAGCGGGTCGGCGATCGACAGCAGGGCGGGGTCGCGCAGCATCACCGGCTCCAGCCAGCGCGCCCACAGGCGGCGCGTGTGCGCCTGCCGCCGGCTGGACAGCAGACCGAGAAGCATGGCGCGCACCGGTAACCCGGCCGATCGCTCCGCGGCTCGCGCCGCGCCGGGACGATGGTCGAAGCGCGACAGGAACCGGCGGAAGGCCGCGTACCGGCCGCCCGGCACGCCGTCCCGGTCGGGGCCATCCCGATCAGGGCCATCCCGATCAGGGCCATCCAGGGGGGCACCGTTCCTGCCCGTGCAATCTGGGGTCATGCCGTCCAGGTCCCTGCCATCGGAAATCCCATTTTTGAGGTCCCCGCCCTTGAGATCCATGTCCATACGCGGGTCAACTCCCTCAATTTCGGAGAGTATAAAAGATTACAGTAATACTTGGGTATTCATCAAAGGGCAGAATCGGCCCAAATTCGTGCCAGCTGCCTCTTTTGCATGGCGTTTTGTGACAATTTGCTACAGCCCTGGACGGGTGGGCTTAGGTCTCGTACCGCTTTGGTGCCTTCCTTGTCCGTCGATGCGGAACCATTTGGGTAGGTCGTGCGTGGAGGAGAGCATGGGCCAGGGTATGGACGAAGGTCTGGACGACGAGCCGTTGTTCGGACCCGACGACGGCTTCGCCGACGACTCCACGGCCAACGCCCGGCCAGCGGACCCATGGCCCGTCCTGGTGGTCGACGACGATCCCCAGGTCCACACCATGACCGAGGTTCTGCTGCGCGATTTCGAGTTCGAAGGCCGCCCGTTCGAGGTGGTCAGCGCCTTGTCCGCCGCCGCCGCGCGGTCGCTTCTGCTGACCCGCCCGGACATCCCGGTGGCGCTGCTCGACGTGGTGATGGAGACGGACGACGCCGGCCTGCGTCTGGTCCGCTTCATCCGCGAGGACCTCAACAACCACCGCATGCGCATCATCCTGCGCACCGGCCAGCCCGGACAGGCGCCGGAGCGGGACGTGGTCGTCGCCTACGACATCAACGATTACAAGGCCAAAAGCGAACTCACCGCCCAGCGCCTGTTCACCACGCTGGTCAGCGGCCTGCGGGCGTGGCGCGACATCGTGACCATCGAGCGGCACCGCCAGGGGCTGGAGCGCATCCTCGCCGCCTCCGCCCCGCTGTTCGAAACCCGCTCCATGCGCACGCTGGTGGAAGAGTTGGTGGACCAGCTCAGCAAGGTCGTGGACCACAGCGGCGGCGCCGTCCTGGCCTGCCGCCTGGTGGACCGCGGAGACGGCAAGACGCGGGCCACCGTGGTCGCCGGCTCCGGCCGCTTCTCGCGCTTCGTCGGGCGGCCCGCGTCGGACACGCTGGAACCCGACCTGACCGCCCAGGTGATCGCCGCCTTCGAGACGCAGCAGAGCGATTTCGGATCGTCGCGCTGCATCCTCGCCTTCCGCACGCGGGAGCATGGGACGACGGTCTTCGCGCTGGAGCGCAGCGAGCCCTACCGCGAGGACGATCATCGGCTGCTGGAGCTGTTCTGCGCCCGCGTCATCATCGGCTTCGACAATGTGTGCCTGTACGAGGATCTGGTGGCGCTGAACCAGTCGCTGGAGCGGCGTGTCGGCGAGCGGACGGCCGAGCTGGCCGCCAACCAAGCCGCCCTGGTCGCCGCCAAGGAGCGGGTGGAGCGGGCGCTGGAGGCGGAGCTGGTCGCCCGCGAGCAGCAGCGCCAGTTCGTCACCATGGTCAGCCACGAGTTCCGCACGCCGCTGGCCATCATCGACAGCGCCGCCCAGATGCTGACGCTGCGGGCGGAGCGGGAGACCCCGGACTCGCTGGAACGGCTGCGCGTCATCCGCAGCAGCGTCCAGCGCCTGACCGGGTTGATCGATACGCACCTGACCGACGAGCGGCTGCAGGCCGGGACGCTGCGGGTGCAGCGGGGCGAGGTCGACCTGCGGGCGCTGCTGCGCTCGGTGACGGAACCCTTCCGCACCGCCTACACCGGCTGCGACTTCCATCTGGACCTCGACCGGCTGCCGCCGATGGTGATGGCCGACGGGCATCTGCTGGGCATGCTGTTCAGCAACCTGCTGAACAACGCCTTCAAGTACTCGGACGGCGACTGCCGCATCACCGTGCGCGGCCAGAGCGAAGGGTGCATGGCGGTGGTCGAGGTCGCCGACCAGGGCCGCGGCATTCCGCAGCACGAACTGCCCCTGCTGTTCGAGCGGCATTACCGGGGAACCGGCTCGGCGGGCGTGCCGGGGACGGGGATCGGACTGCACACGGTCCGGCAGATCATCCTGCTGCACGGCGGCTCGATCAGCGCCGAGAGCACGGTCGGGCAGGGCAGCCTCTTCCGCGTCCGTCTTCCCGTGAAAGGCTGATCGCGCAAGGCCGCTCCGCCGCCGTCCACCCCTGATAATCCTTCCAGCGCGGCGGACGGAAATGTAACGTGCTCATAACAAGGCCGACGCGATGTCCGGAAACCGGTCCGGACCCTTCTGACGCGGCGGACGGCCTTTTCGCACTCCAACGGAAGAACCGTGGACTCCATTATGCTCGCTCAGCAATATGCCGGGATCAAACGGGACCTTGACGAGAAGGGCATCATTTTCTCGTTCAGTGGCTATCTGTCCGAGGGGATACTCTATTCCCTGGGCGAGGCCTTGCGGGAAAAGATGACGCTGGAGGAAACCGACGGCCCGACGGTCCGCCGGGTCTTCGCCGTCTTCGTCGAGCAGATGCAGAACATCATCCGCTATTCGGCCGAGAAGGTGACCGGCGCGCGCGAGAAGCCGGTCGAACTCAGCGCCGGGATGGTCACCATCGGCATGGAAGGCGGGAAGGTCTTCATCGTCTGCGGCAACACCGTGTACAACGCCGACGTGCCGCGCCTGCGCGACCGGTTGGAGCATCTCAAGGGCTTGGACAAGGACGCGCTCAAGACCTATTACCGGGAGCAGCTGCGCGAAAACCCGGAAGAGGGGGCGCGGGGTGCGAACATCGGGCTGATCGAGATTGCGCGGCGCGCCAGCGAACCCATCGAGTACGACTTCCTCGAACTGGACGACGGCAAAAGCTTCTTTTGTCTCAAGGCTCGGATCTGAGAGCGGCTGTGGATACCCGGACGACCATGGAATCCCTGAAATTACCCGCAACCGGCCGGACGCCCGAGGTCGATTTCGACTTCGCCCAGGGCGTGCTCCGCCTCAGCGGCGAGTCCTATCCCGACGACGTCGCGACCTTCTTCGGCCCGATCTTCGCAGCGCTCCGCAGCTTCCTTGCCGAGGAGGGCGGCCACCCCATCCGCTTCGACATGGAGCTGCTGTATTTCAACAGCTCCAGCGCGAAGGCCCTGATGAACATCTTCCAGATGCTGGAGACGGCGGCCGGCAACGGGCGCAGCATTTCCGTCACCTGGTGTTACGAGGAAAACGACGATTCGATGCAGGAGCTGGGCGAGGACTTCGCCGAGGACCTGGAGCATGTCGCCTTCACGCTGAAACAGATTCCCGCAGACGGGGCGTCATGACCTTCAACCTCTTCGCCGCTGAGGAGCAGGCCATCGAGCAGGCCCGCCTTCTGGGGGAGAGGCTGGGCACCGCCGCGCCCGAGCTGCGCGCCGACTTCGAGGCGCTGGTGGAGGCGTTCCAGCGCAGCACGCGCGAGCAGCGCCGGCTGGTCCGGGTCAGCGACCGGCTGCAGGCGCAGCTCGGCTCGGCCAACCAGGAGCTGGAGCGCCGGCGGCAGGAGGCGGAGACCGCGCTGGCCGACCTGCGCGAGGCGCAGGAGGCGATGGTCCGCGCCGAGAAGCTGGCCTCCCTGGGCGCCCTGGTGGCCGGGGTGGCGCACGAGATCAACACGCCGGTGGGCATCGCCGTGTCCTGCGCGTCGCACCTGTCCGACGCCACCGCCGGGCTGCGCCGGCGCGCCCAGTCGGGCGAGCTGAGCAAGGCGGACTTTTCCCGCTATCTGGCCACCGCCACGGACACCGCGGCGCTGATCCTGACCAATTGCGAGCGGGCGGCCAAGCTGATCGCCAGCTTCAAGCAGGTGGCGGTCGACCGCGCCAGCGCCGAACGGCGGGCCGTCAACCTCAACCGCTACATCCAGGAGACTTTGGTCAGCCTGGAGCCCAAGCTCCGCCAGGGCCGGCACACCATCGGCGTGTCCTGCCCGGACGGGCTGGTGGTCGACAGCTACCCGGGCGCGCTGTCGCAGATCCTGACCAACCTCGTGATGAATTCCGTCACCCACGCCTTCGTCGACGCGCAGGGAGCGGAGGGGCAGGGCGGCGTCCTGTCGATCACCGTGGACGAGCCGGAGCCCGGCACCGTCCGGCTGGTCTATGCCGACAACGGCCGCGGCATTCCGCCCGACCATCTGCCCCGGATCTTCGACCCCTTCTTCACCACCCGGCGCGGCGAAGGAGGCAGCGGGCTCGGCCTGCACATCGTGCATAATCTGGCGGTCGGGGCGCTGAAGGGCACGATCGTGGCGGACAGCGCGCCGGGGCAGGGGACGCGCTTCGTCCTGACCTTCCCGAAGAACACGCCCCCGGACGAGACGGCCGCCTGAACCCACCGCCTGAACCCGTCGCCTGAACGGTGTCAGACCATCCGGACGGGGGCGGAGAACACGTAGCCGACGCCGTGGACCGATTTGACCGGGGCGGTCTCGCCGATGGCGTTCTCCACCTTGTGGCGCAGCCGTCCGACCACCGTGTCGATCGAACGGTCGTCGGGATTCCAACGGCGGTTGTAGAGCGCCACGGAAATCTGGTCACGAGTCGCCGGCTGGCGGGCCTGCCCGGCCAGCAGCGAGACCAGCTTCATCTCCATGCTCGTCAGGCTGACCCGCACGCCCGCCGGGCTGGTCAGCGCCCAGGCCGTGGCGTCCAGGACCCAGCTGGCCTCGTCCGCGGAGGGCTGGCCGGAAGGTTGCGGGGCCGGCGTGGCGATGGCGGCGTTGCTGGTCTCCAGACGGCGGAGCAGGGCCTTGGCCTGAGCCTCCAGCTCACGCATTTCCACGGGCTTCACCAGATAGGCGTCGGCGCCCAACTCCAGCCCGACCACCCGGTCGACGGTGGAGCCGCGGGCGGTCACCATGATGATTCCGATGGCGGGATTCTCGCGCAGCCGCGTGGCGATCTTGAAACCGTCCTCACCCGGAAGATTGACGTCCAGAACAACCAAGGAGACCGGGCGCGAGGCGATCTGTTCGTCCAGTTCGCGCCCATTCTTCGCCCCGACCGCATCGAAGCCGCAACTGCGCAGATACTCGATCATGTCACGTCGCAGAGACGCCTCGTCCTCGACGACAACGATCGTAACGGCCGCCATCCCCTCTGCTCCCCCGTTACCGGTGCTTATTGTTCATAGGGCCGGCGCGGAAACTATATGAATTCGAATGGTAGGTCGAGCGACTTCGCCCCACGACGGCCCCCCTGCTGCACTATCACGCAACCCTCTCACGCTTAGTTACGCGATTTCCCACAGTGTGTTCCGCGTCGGGACCGCCGGATCGTCGGCCAGCCGGACGCGGAAGCCGACCATGGTGATGTCGTCGCGCTGCGGGCGGTCGCCCTGGAAGCCGGACAGGCTGGATTCGATAAGCTCCTTCTGCCGGTCGAGCGGCAGCGCGCGGCATTCCTCGACCACGCCGTGCAGCCGGCGCTTGCCGAAGCTCCGCCCCCGTTCCCCGCCGCACTGGTCGGTCAGGCCGTCGGTGCAGATGTAGAAAGTCTGGTCGGGCTGCAGGTCCAGGCTGTGATTCGTGAAGGGCGGGGTCGGGCCGGACGCGCGGTAGCCCAGGCTGCGGCGGTCGGCGCGGATCTCGGTCAGCCCGTCCGGGCCGGCGATGGCCAGCGGCAGGCGGGCGCCGGCATAGACGAGCCGCCGCCGCGCCGGCTGGACGTAGCACAGCGCCAGGTCCAGCCCGTTGTCGAAGCCGCCCTCCCAGCTCGCCGCATCGCCGTCCTGATGCAGGGCCGCCCGCACCTTCTCGTCCACCGTGGCGAGCAGCGCCGCGGGATCGGCGGCGCCCATGCCGTCGACCACGTTGTTCAGCACCGCGCTGGCCGTCATGGTCATGAAGGCGCCGGGCACGCCGTGACCCGTGCAGTCGGCGACGCCGATCAGGAAGCCGTCCTCGACCTCGCGGTAATAGTAGAAATCGCCGCTGACCACGTCGCGCGGCCGCCACAGCACGAAATGCTGGGCCAGCCCGCTGTCCAGAACCTCGGGTTTCGGCAGGATCGAGGACTGGATCAGCTGGGCGTAGTTGATGCTGTCCATGATGCGGCGGTTGATGTCGGCCAGAGCCTCCGTCCGCTCCTGGACGCGGGATTCCAGGGTCTGGGTGTAGTCCTGGACCGTTTCGGCCATGCGGTTGAAGGTTTTGGTCAGGACGCCGATCTCGTCCTCCCGCTCGGTGGCGAGGCGGGCGCCGTAATCGCCGCGGGAGACCGCCTGGGTCGCCTGGGTCAGCCGCCGCAGCGGCCCGAGCACGACGCGGTTCAGCATGACGCTGATGATGGCGATGGCGGTGACCAGGGACAGCAGCAGCAGCCCGACCACCGGCAGCAGGGCCTCCAGCGTGTTGCGGTGGACCTCCTCCGTCGAATAGAGCAGCCGCAGCGTGCCCACCTGCCGGGTCACCCCGTCGCGCCCGCGCAGGTCGATGACCTTCTCGATGGTGGTGGAGTCGGCGGAGGTCCTGGGGTTGCCGGACACCGCCATCGGTTCGCTGTGCCCCGGCTCGAAGACGGAGACGGCGAGAATGGCCGGGTCGCGCTCGCGCAGCGAATCGATGATGTTGCGGACGGCGCGGTCGTCGATCTCCCAGATCGGGTTGGCCAGCGCGTCGGTCTGCATGGCGGCGACCAGCTGCGCCCGCTTGGTCAGCGCCGAGAACTGCTGGTGCTCCACGATGTTGGCCGACACGGCCACGGCGACCACCCCCACGGCGGCGGCGGTGACCAGGATGATGCTGCCGATGCGGGTCAGCAGCGAGCGGTCACGCCGGCCGACGGCGAGGGCGCGCAGTTCGGTCATTGGGTGATTCCCTGGCGGGCCCACAGCGCCGGAAGGGCGCCGCTGCGCTCCAGCCGATCAAGGGTGTCGTTGACCCAGGCGACGCCGACCGGGCCATCGCGGCGGACCAGGATGGTGTGCTCGTAGATCTGGTCGGTGCGGTCGGACACCAGGAGTTGCGGCGCCATGTCGGGGTTGGCCTTGAGGAATTGCGCCAGGAAGGAGCGGGTGACGATGGCCAGCGCGGCCCGCCCGGCGGCGACGCTGCGCACGTTGCCCTCATGCGTGACGGTCAGCCGGGTGTTGAAGCGCTTTTCCAGGATCTCCGGGTCGGCGGTCATGCCGGCGAAGGCGTAATGATAGCCGAGCCGCCCGAGGATCGTCTTGTCGTCGAGCCGGTCGAAATAGCTCTGGTCCATGCCCGGGCCGGCCTTGGCGACGAACACCTCCGCGTCGCGCAGATACACCCGCGAGGCGTCCACCGGGCGCCCCTTCCATCCCCAGGCGAGGCTTTCGAAGGCGATCAGGTCGAAGCGGCCCCGCTCCATGTCCTCGTAGCGCCGCTGGGGAGAGGTGCGGACCAGCTCGAATCGGAAGTCGGTCTGCTCTGCGTTCAGCAGGTCGAGCAGGGCCTGTGTGACGCCGCCGCCGGATTCGGTGACATAGGGGGGAACTCGTAGGCGCCGACCTTGATGGTCACCGGTACGGCGACCGGGCCGGCCGGGGAGTCGGCTGTTGCAGCGAGGCCGGACGAGGGCAGGCCGCCCGCCGTCAGTCCGGCGAGCGCCAAAGCCAGTATCGTTCGGCGGGCAACCGCTTTTGCCATCCTCAGCCCCGATGCTGATCGCACGATTGTGCGGAAATTCTACGGCATTTTACCAATGTATGCGCGTATGCAGCAATCTTTGTCGTTGAATGTGAAAGAAGATTTTTACCATTAGGCCGCTTCGGTTTCCCGCTCCTCGGCCGCCAGCGCGCCGATCTCGTCGCCGCTCAGCGTCTCGCGTTCCAGCAGGGCGGCGGTGATCCGCTCCAGAGCGACGCGGTCGGCGGCCAGGATGCGGCGGGCGCGCTCCATCCCCTCGTCGGTGATGCGGCGGACCTCCTCGTCGATGCGCCAGGCGGTGCGTTCCGAGCGCACGACGGCGGGGTCGTTGCCGGCGTGGGCGACATAGCCGATGGCGTCGCTCATCCCCCAGGCGGTGACCATGCGGCGGGCGAGGTCGGTGGCGGCGCGGAAGTCGGCCTCGGCCCCGGTGGTGACGGCGTCCGGCCCGAAGACCAGATCCTCCGCCGCGCGCCCCGCCATGGCGACGGCGATGTCGGCGAGCAGCTTGGCGCGCGACACCGACACGCGGTCGCCCTCCGGCAGCCGCACCACCATGCCCAGCGCGCGGCCGCGCGGGATGATGGTGGCCTTGTGGATGGGGTCGGCCTCCGGGCAGCGGATGGAGACCAGCGCGTGACCGGCCTCGTGATAAGCGGTCAGGCGCCGCTCGTGATTGGACAATGCGAGGCTGCGCCGCTCGTTGCCCATCAGGACGCGGTCCTTCGCCGCCTCGAAATCGGCCATGCCGACGATGACCCGCCCGTTGCGCGCGGCGGACAGCGCGGCCTCGTTGGTCAGGTTGGCCAGTTCGGCGCCGGAGAAGCCGGGCGTGCCCCGCGCCACCGTGCGGACGCAGACGTCGGGGGCGAGGCGCAGCCGGCCCGCGTGGACGTCCAGGATGGCCTCGCGGCCGGCCACGTCGGGCAGCGCGACGTGGATGTGGCGGTCGAAACGGCCCGGCCGGGTCACGGCGGGGTCCAGCATCTCGGCGCGGTTGGTCGCGGCGATCACCACCACCTCGCCGCCGCCCGCGCCGCCGTTGACGATGCCGTCCATCTCGACCAGGAGCTGGTTCAGCGTCTGCTCCCGCTCCGAATGGGAGTTGGATTCGCCGCGCTTGCCGGCCAGGGCGTCGACCTCGTCGATGAACAGCAGGCAGGGGGCGGCGGCCCGCGCCGTCTTGAAGACGCTGCGCACCCGCGCGGCACCCAGCCCGACGAACATCTCCACGAAGTCGGAGCCGGAGACGGTGAAGAAGGGCACCCCGGCCTCGCCGGCAGCGGCCTTGGCCAGCATCGTCTTGCCGGTGCCCGGCGGGCCGACCAGCAGGATGCCCTTGGGCACGCGGGCGCCGGCCATGGCGAAGCGGCGCGGGTCGCGCAGGAACTCGACGGTCTCGCGAAGCTCGTCCTTCGCCTCGTCCACCCCGGCGACGTCGGCGAAGACGGTGCCGGTGTCGCTCGGGCGGACGCGGGTGGCCCGGCTGCCGCCGAGAAACTGCCCGCCGCTGAGCAGAAGCGCGCCGATCAGCAGGCCGATCACCAGGAAGGGCGCCAGCTTCTCCAGGACGGAGACGGTGCCGGAAACCAGCCCGCCGGCGTCCTCCTCGAAGGCGATGGCGATCTTGCGCCCGCGCAGTTCCTTCAGAAGATCGTCGGTGACCGGAACGACGGCGCGGAGCCGCTGGCCGTCCGGCGTGACGGCGTGCGCCCCGTCACCGCGGAAGGTGACCGAGGCGATGTCTCCCCGTTCGGCCGCCGCCACCAAGTCGCTGTAGGTCGCGATCTCCTCGGCGCCGTCGCGCGCGTAGTCGGCCCAGGCCGCAATGGCGAACCAGCCAAGCAGAAGCGCAGCAACGGCGGCGAGGGCGATCAGATACTTTTTCGGGATCGGCGGCATGGCGTCCTACAAAGGCAGCGAAAACCGTTTCCGGCACATCGCTGTCATTGATGAAGGCGCCACCGCCCGGCATCAACCGCATTCGGTCCAGGACTATTCTTTGACATACAAGTGACGAGAGGGTTAACGGGCCGGTGTCACTCCAGCCCGGCCTTCTTGCGCACGTCGTAGCTGCGCGTCCTCGACCACTCCTCCATGAACTTGACCAGCTCGGCGTCGGGCGGGTCGGGGAGGACGACCTTCAGCTTCACATACTGGTCGCCGGCCTGCTTGGTCGCCTGGTTCATCACGCCCTTGCCGCGCAGCCGCAGGGTGGAGCCGGTGTTGGCCCCCGGCTGGATCTTCAGAGCGACCGGTCCACTGACGGTCGGCACGCGGATGGTGGCGCCGAGAACCGCCTCGTTCAGGGTGATCGGCACCTCGACGTGGATGTCGGAGCCCTGGCGGGTGAAGAAGGGGTGCGCCTCGACATGGACCTCGACGATGGCGTCGCCGGCCCCGAAGCCGCCGGCGCCGGGGAGCCCCTGGCCCTTCAGCCGCAGCTTGGCCTGATCCTCCGTCCCCGGCGGAACGGTGACGTCGATGCTCTTGCCGTTGGACAGGCTGATGCGCCGCTTGGTGCCCTGCGCCGCCTCGACGAAGGGCACGGAGACCGAGTAATTGATGTCGCTGCCGCGCGACCGGGAAGCGCCGCCGCCCGCGCCGCCGCCCGCCGCGCCGCCGCGCTTGCGCCCGCCGCTGAATAGGTCGGAGAACCAGTCCTCGCCGCCGAAGAAGGAATCGTCGCCGGCGCTGCCGCCGGCCCCGCTGTAGGCGCGGCTGCGTCCGGCGTTGGCGCGGGAGCGGCCGCCGAAGCCGTGGTGCCGTTCCTGGCCGGAGGCGTCGATCTCGCCGCGGTCGAAGCGGGCGCGCTTGTCGGAATCCGAGAGCAGCGTGTAGGCCGCCGAGATTTCCTTGAAGCGCTCCTCGTTCGCGGCGTTGCCGGGCTTCAGGTCGGGATGGAACTCCTTGGCGAGCTTGCGGTACGCCTTCTTGATGTCGTCGGCGCTCGCGGAGCGGGTGAGGCCGAGGATTTGGTAAGGGTCACGCATGCGGTCCACGGACAGAGTTATTCCACCCCGAAGCCCGGGGATGAGGCGTTACGAATTGGCGACGATCTTCCACGTACCGTCGGCCTGTTTGCAAGCGGTTCCGTAGGCCAATTCGGTCTGGCTCTTCGTGGTTACCGTTTGGTGGAACTCCCGGCAATACTGACCGGCGTTGTTGTAGCCCTCGCGCGTCGTGGTCAGCGAGCCGTAGTGGCCGGTCGCCGGGTTGGTCCAGCCGATCTTGTCGCCGACCGGGGCGGCGTAGGCGCGCTTGGCCGCGGTCTCGGCGGCGGCGGCGTCCGACGGCTCGATGGCGGCCGAACCGATGAAGGCGCCCAGCAGCGGGCCGGTGCCCGAGGAGGCGACCTTGCCCGACGCGTTGCCGTAGGTCGACGAGATCCGGCCGCCGACGGTCTCCGCGTTCTTGGTGGCTTCCTTGGAGGTGCTGACGCAACCCGCAAGCAGGGCGATCGCCATCGCCGCCGGGACGAGCTTCTTCACGAACATCGATGCTGCCTCGAAAGGTTGGGAGCCGGCGTGCCTTGCTTCTGGCGCACCGGTGGACACTCATATATGCGAGGCTATCCTATCTGTGAATTGGGCATATTTGTGAACTGGCAAGACGCCGGAAACGGCGCCGAAACCTGACGTTGAAACTATGGGCCTACGGCCGCGTGACGAGGGGACAATGAGCGAATCCAACGACCGGGACCCGTACGCCCTGTTCCAGGACTGGATGGACGAGGCCACCCGCAGCGAGATCAACGATCCCAACGCCATGGCGCTGGCCACCGCCGACGCGCAGGGGGCGCCGTCGGTGCGCATGGTGCTTCTGAAGGGCATCGATCCGCGCGGATTCGTCTTTTACACCAACACGGAAAGCCGCAAGGGCGAGCAGCTTCTGGCCAACGCCAACGCCGCCCTGTGCTTCCATTGGAAGACGCTGAAGCGGCAGGTCCGCGTCGAGGGCGCGGTGGAGCAGGTGTCCGACGCCGAGGCCGACGCCTATTTCGAGAGCCGCCCGCGCGAGAGCCGCATCGGCGCCTGGGCGTCGCAGCAGTCGCGCCCGCTGGAGGGCCGCTGGGAGCTGGAGAAGCGGGTCGCCCAGTTCGCCGCCAAGTTCGGTCTGGGCGCGGTTCCCCGCCCGCCGCACTGGACCGGATTCCGCATCCTGCCGCGGCGAATCGAGTTCTGGCAGGATCGCCCCTTCCGCCTGCACGAGCGGCTCGTGTACCTGCGCGAGGGTGATCCGGCGGCGCCGGAGCCGGCGCGCTGGACGACGGAGCGTCTCTTCCCGTAAAGGACCGGTACCGTCACCACATAAGAAGACGCTCATGAGCGAAGCGCGTTCGCACCGGCTGCGCCGGTACGCCACCTACGCCAGCGTGTCGGTCTCCCTGACGCTGATCCTGGCGAAGCTGGCGGCCTATCTGGCGACCGACTCGGTCAGCATCCTGTCGTCGCTGATCGACTCCAGCACGGACATGATGGCCTCGGTGGTGACGCTGCTCGGGGTGCGGACGGCGTTGCGCCCGCCGGACGAGGCGCACCGCTTCGGCCACGGCAAGGCGGAGGCGCTGGCCGCCCTGGCCCAGGCCGCCTTCATCGGCGGCTCGGCCCTGTTCCTGACCATCGAGGCGGTGCGCCGCCTCGTCACCCCGCAGCCGGTGGGCGAGGGGGCGGTGGGCATCGCCGTGATGCTGCTGTCCATCCTGCTGACCGCCGGCCTGATCACCTTCCAGCGCCATGTGGTGACCGCCACCGGCTCGGTCGCGGTGGGGGCGGACCGGCTGCATTATTCCGGCGACCTGCTGATGAACGCGGCGGTCATCCTGGCAATCCTGCTGACCGGCTGGACCGGCATCAGCGCCTTCGACCCGCTGTTCGGGCTGGGCATCGCCGCCTTCCTGCTCTACGGCGCCCGCAAGGTCGCCCGCGAGGCGCTGAACGTTCTGATGGACCGGGAGCTGCCGGCGGAGGAGCGGGAGCGCATCGTCGCGCTGGTGGAGGCGCAGCAGGACGTCGCGGGGATGCACGACCTGCGCACCCGCAGCTCCGGCGTCGGCGCCTTCATTGAGCTGCATCTGGAACTCGACCCCGCGCTGTCGGTCGCCAGGGCGCACGACATCACCGACCGGGTCGAGGACCGCCTGAAGGACGCCTTCCCCGGCGCCGAGGTCATGATCCACCAGGAGCCCGCCGGCCTTCAGGACGACCGGCTGGACCATCGCATCGCGGACGGCCAGAGCGTTGGTGGGCAAAGCGCTGATGGCCAGAGCCCCGGTGGCCCGGGCGTCGCTGAGTAAGGTGCCGCTGATTGGGGCGCCGCGGCGTCGCCGGCGGACGTTTTTCCGCCACCGGTTGCGCGTGGGTTACCGATGCGCAATAAATGATCACATTGCCTTTTAGAATGACCCTTCCTCCGTTGCGCATTTGTAAGAGTTCGGTAATAATTGCATTGGATTTTAGCGCTCTGCGCATTCTTGTGAAACGGATGGCGGAAAGATGGACAGTGCGTTCGGCAGCCGCTCTCATTTGATCGCGGACATTGCCACCGAAGCGGGCAATCTCGGCATCGAGATCGCGGACATCGCGGGCCATGTGGAGGAGGTCAACGGCCGCCTCGGCCATCAGGCCAACGTTTTCGCGCAGTTGCGCGGCACCGGGAACAAGATGTCGGAGAGCACGCAGCGCATCTCCGCCGCCGCCAGCGTGGCGCGTTCCGTGACCGAGCAGGCCCGGCAGGAGGTCGAATCATCCCACGACCGGGTCCAGCGGTCGATGAACGACATCCACACCCTCGTCGCCGCCGTGGGAAGCATCGAAGGGCAGATCGCCGGCCTTCAGGAGGCGCTGGACCGGGTCGGCCGGGTCGCCAAGGAGATCTTCGTCATCGCCAAGCAGACCAACCTGCTGGCGCTCAACGCGACCATCGAGGCGGCGCGCGCCGGGGAGGCCGGGCGCGGCTTCGCCGTGGTGGCGAACGAGGTCAAGGCCCTGTCCAAGAAGACCAGCGAGGCGACGACGGAGATCGACGCCACGCTGAAGTACCTGAACGACCAGGCGCAGCGCCTGATGGCCGAAAGCGCGTCCAGCGCCGGCAAGGCCCGCGCGGTGAGCGAGGGCACCACCGCCATCGGCGCCGTCATCGAAACCGTCGGGCGCGCCATGGCGGAGCTGAACGGCGAGACGGACAAGATCGATGCGGCCTCCTCGGAGATTGGCGCCAACTGCGAGGAGCTTCAGCACGAGATCGACGACCTCGCGGTCGGCGTGCAACTGTCCAGCGACAATCTGGCCCAGGCGCGCGACCGCGTGAACACGCTGGTCGGCATGAGCGAGCGGCTGATCGGCATCACCGCCGAGCTGGACGTGGAGACGGTGGACACCCCCTTCATCCGCATGGTCAGCGACGCCGCGTCGCGCATCTCCGCGGACTTCGAGGACGCGCTGTCGCGCGGCGAGGTGCGCGAGGGCGATCTGTTCGACAGCAACTACCAGCCCATCCCCGGCTCCAACCCGCAGCAGCACATGACCCGCTTCACCGAGTTTTGCGACCGCATGCTGCCGAAGGTCCTCGATTCGCTGCTGGGGCAGAACGAGCGCATCGTCTTCTGCGTGGCGGTCGATTCGAACGGCTACCTGCCGACTCACAACCGGAGGTTCAGCCAGCCCCAGGGGAACGACCCGACCTGGAACGCGGCCAATTGCCGCAATCGGCGTATCTTCAACGACCGGGTCGGCCTCGCCGCGGGGCGCAGCACGAAGCCGTTCCTGCTCCAGACCTACCGTCGCGACATGGGCGGCGGCCAGTACACCCTGATGAAGGACGTGTCCGCTCCGATCACCGTGCGCGGGCGGCACTGGGGCGGGCTGCGCCTGGCCTACAAGGTCTGAACCGCCGCCTCCGTCCCGCCCCCCGGTTCGCGTGCCATTGAATGTTGCAGTTTTGTGATTGCATCCATTGAATGCCGCCGGGGTGGGTTGCGGATGGTCGGCTGAGCCGGAAAGAATCGGTCGTTCGGTCATCCACGGGCGTCATCGCTGATGATCCTGGGAGGTGATGTTTATGCCCGAGCGAATCGTGGCTTTGTCGCGCGCCGTGTCCGATCTCGCCACGCGCAAGATGGATGAGATCCAAGCCGTCACGAACACGACCAAGATCCTGGCGCTCAACGCCCTGATCGAGGCGATGCGCGCGGGGGAGGCCGGGCGCGGCTTCGCCGTGGTGGCCCAGGAGGTGAAGGCCATTTCGGAGCGGATCACCGGCATCGGTGACGAGCTGCGCACCCAGCTGGCCGTGCAGACGGACGAGCTGAACACGCTCGGCAACCGTTTGGTCTCGCAGTTGCGGGGCGGCCGGCTCGCCGATCTGGCGCTCAACATGATCGACATCATCGACCGCAATTTGTACGAGCGGTCCTGCGACGTTCGCTGGTGGGCCACGGACCGCGCCGTGGTGGATTGCGCTGCCGATCCCTCGGAGTCCAACCGCCGCGAAGCCGCGCAGCGGCTGGCCGTCATCCTCGGCGCCTACACGGTCTATCTCGACCTCTGGGTCGTCGACGCCCGGGGCGTCGTCCTGGCGAACGGACGGCCCGACCGCTATCGCCGCCCGGTGGGCGCGTCGGTCGCGTCCGAGTCCTGGTTCCGCGAGGCCATGTCGACCCGCAGCGGCACCGATTTCGCGGTGGCCGACATCGGCGCCAACGACCTGCTGGACCGCGCCACCGTCGCCACCTACGCCACGGCCATCCGGGCCGGCGGGGAGGAGAACGGCCCGATCATCGGCGTGCTGGGCGTCTTCTTCGACTGGCAGCCCCAGTCCCAGGGCGTGGTCGACTCCGTCCGCCTGACCGACGAGGAGCGCGCCCGGACCCGCTGCCTTCTGGTGGACAGCCGTCACCGCGTGATCGCCGCGTCCGACCGCCGGGGCGTCCTGACGGAGAGTTTTCCCCTGCGTACCGGCGGCCAAGGGCAAGGCAGCTATTCCGACGACCAGGGGCGTGTGGTTGGTTTCGCCGTGACGCCGGGCTATGAAACCTACAAGGGACTCGGCTGGTTCGGAGTGATCGTCCAGAACTCCGCCAGTCATTGCGAATAGGCGTTTCGGATTGCAGCAATTCGAATCTTTTGCGGGTCGCGCTTGAAATGTTAGCGAAACACCGCCGTGGTGCAGTTGAGCCACGGAAAGGTGTTTCGCATGCAGGCTCTCAGGCAGATCGTGATCGTACCGGAACAGGAAGACGACCTCGTGGCGGAGGCGATCCGCGACGTGTGTGTGGCGGACGTCATCGATCAGGCCACGAAGGATCGGCTGGTGGATGGGCTGACCGTCCTGAAGGCCGGACTTCCCTGCACCGATGCCGGCTGCACCGGCTGCGTCCACCGGCGGTCCTGCGAACGTTTCATCGAAAGCATCCTGTGGACCAGTTGAGCCCCTGCCAATCCGGAAGGGGACGGCCTCCCTCTTTGGAACCGGCGGGGCTGTGACGGTCATCACCGCGTAAACCGAAAACCATGCTAAAATGCCGTTTTAACGGTCCCCGCCTGCGGTTTCCCCAGGGGTTTCCCCAGGGGATTCCCCAGGGGATTCCACGGCGGCGCGGTGGCCCGGAGATTGGCGTCTTGAGGTCGGTATGGGCTTTTCGGTGACCTTCTGGGGGGTTCGGGGCACGGTTTCCTGCCCCCTGCCGTCCCATATGGGCTTCGGCGGCAACACGAGTTGCGTTGAGGTCCAGGCGGGCGACCAGCGCATCGTCATCGACGCCGGCACTGGCATCCGCATGCTCGGAAAACGCCTGCTGAAGGAGGGCGCCGCCACGGCGACCCTGCTGATGAGCCACACCCATCTGGACCACATCTGCGGCTTTCCCTTCTTCGCCCCGGCCTACACCAAGGGCTTCCACCTGCGCATCGTCTCCGGCCACCTGAACGGCACCCCCGGCATCGAGGCGGCCATGGCCCGGCAGATGGAGCGCCCCCTGTTTCCGGTGCCCATGCGCACCATGGGAAGCAACATCGTGTTCGACGAGATCACGGCCGGCGACCGGTTCGCGCTGGGTGAGGGGGTGCAGGTCCGCACGGCGCGCCTGAACCATCCGGACGGCGCCACCGGCTACCGCATCGAGCATATGGGCAAAGCCTTCGCCTATGTGACCGACACCGAGCATGTTCCGGGCCACCCCGACCGCAACATCCTGGACCTGATCGACGGCGCCGACCTCGTGCTCTACGACAGCACCTACACCGACGAAGAATGGCAGAACCGCATCGGCTGGGGCCATTCCACCTGGACCGAGGGCGTCCGGCTGGCCCAGGCGGCCGGCGTGAAGAGGCTGGTGCTGTTCCACCACGACCCCGACCATGACGACGCCGCCATGACCGCCATCGAGGCGGCGGCCCAGGCGGTGTTCCCGGACTGCTTCGCCGCACGGGAAGGGATGACGGTCACGCTGGCCTGACCTCGGCTTGGCGCCTCTGGCCGGACCCTATGCCGGGCCGTTATAGAGGGGCTTCCTCCCCCCGCAGCGAACCCCCATCCATGCCCATTCCCTTCCTGGCCGTCCCGCCCATGACGCTGACGGTCGTCGCGCTGTTCGTCCTCACCTATGTCGGCATGGCGCTGGGGCGCTTCCCCGGACTGCGCATCGACCGCACCGGCATCGCCCTGGTCGCGGCCATCCTTCTGCTCGCCATCGGGGCGCTGGAATCGGGGCAGGTGACCGAGGCCATCGACTTCCCGACCCTGTTCATCCTGTTCGGGCTGATGGTGCTGTCCGCCCAATACGCGGCCAGCGGCTTCTACGACTGGTGCGCCCTGCGGGTCGCGCAGGCGGCGCGTTCTCCGGCCCGGCTGCTGGCGGTGACGGTGGCGGTGGGCGGAGGCCTGTCGGCGATCCTCGCCAACGACGTGGTGGTCTTTGCCATGACGCCGATGCTCTGCGTCGGACTGCTGGCGCGCCGGCTGGACCCGCGGCCCTACCTGATCGGTCTGGCCGGAGCGGCGAACGCCGGCTCGGCGGCGACGGTGATCGGCAACCCGCAGAACATCCTGATCGGCCAGATGGGCCATCTGGATTTCTGGCGCTTCCTGGCGGTCTGCGGGGTACCGGCGCTGGTCGGCCTCGTGGTGGTCTATGTCGTGGTGTGGCTCGCCTGGCGGGGCCGCTTCGGCGAGCCCGATGACCGGATGACCGGGGAGGGCGGGGCGGAGCCGGTGACGCTCGACCGGGCGCAGCTCGGCAAGGCGGTGGTGGCGACCCTGGTGCTTCTCGGCCTGTTCACCACCGACCTGCCCCACGAGATCGGCGTGCTGCTGGTCGCCGGGGCGATGTTGATCAGTCGGCGGCTGGCATCGCGCGGCATGCTGGGCATGGTGGACTGGCATCTGCTGGTCCTCTTCGCCGCCCTGTTCGCCATCAACCACGCGCTGAAGCTGACCGGCCTGCCGGCGGAGTTCGTGTCGGGGCTGGAGGCCGCCGGCTGGCTGCCCGACCGGCTGGCGGTGATGACCCCGCTCGCCCTGGCCGCCAGCAACAGCATCGGCAACGTGCCGGCGGTGATCCTGCTGCTCGCCGCTTGGCCATCGCCGCCGGAGGGGGCGCTCTACGGGTTGGCGATCCTGTCCACGCTGGCCGGCAACCTGCTGATCCCCGGCAGCCTCGCCAACATCATCGTGGTGGAGCGGGCGGCGGCCTCCGGCGTCCGGCTCGGCTTTGTGGAGCACGCCCGTTGCGGCATCCCGATGACCCTTTTGTCGATGGGATTCGCCGTTTTGTGGTTGTGGAGCACCGGCTGGATGCGTCTGAGCTGATTTTTCTCCTTATGGGCTATGCGAATGGTGCCGCCCCTCTCCGTCCGGGGCATTGCCCTCTCTTCGCAAAGCAAAAAACTTGGGGTGGCCTGTTTAAGGCAGCCCCAAGGCACCGATGCCCGAAGCTCAGACGCCCGAAGCACAGACGAAGGACGGAAACCGCATGTCAGAAGCCCAGACGCCCCGGACGCTGGACACCGGAGCCCAGGAACGGCCTCGGGAAACGCCCTGGGAGACGCCGGTCGTCGCGGTGGTGGTCACCCACAACCGTCTGGCCCTGCTGAAGACCTGTCTGGCGGCGATCCACGGGCAGGAGCCGCGGCCCGACCGCATCGTCGTGGTGGACAACGGCTCCAGTGACGGCACCGCCGAGTGGCTGGCCGAACAGAGGGCGGTGATGCCGGAGCTTCTGGTGGTCCGGCAGGCCAACATCGGCTCCGCCGGCGCCTACCACACCGCCTTCGCCACGGCGCTGGAACTGGGCGCCCGCTGGATCTGGAGCACCGACGACGACGGCATCCCGGCGCCCGGCGCGCTGGCCGAGCTGCTGCGCCAGGGCGAGCGGCACGACCTCGACCTCGTCGGGCCGACCGTGGTCGCGGCGGAGGACCGGGGCGATCTGGCCTTCACCATGCAGGGCTTCACCAAGGCCGACGCCTTCGCCGCCGCGGCGCAGGACGGCATCGTGCCCGGCACCATCGCGCTGTTCAACGGGACCCTGCTGCGCCGCCGCGTGTTCGAGCGGATCGGCAACATCAAGCGCGAGATGTTCATCTGGGGCGACGAGTGGGAGTTCACGCTGCGCGCCCGCCGGGCCGGGCTGCGCGACGGGACGGCGGTGCGCGCCCTGCACGTCCACCCGCGCAACCGCCGCACCCAGCGCCCGCTGGCCGGCGGCTTTCTCGGCACCATCGAGGAGATGCCGGAGAACCGCGCCCCCTATTTCTTCCGCAACATGGGCTACATCCACGCCACCTACGAGCGCAAGTCCATCGCCCGCATGATGGTCAAATACACGCTCTACTACCTGCTGCACCGGCGCGCCGACGTGAAGGGGCTGCGCGGCTTCTGGACCCATTACCGGGCCGGCCTCCAGAACCGCTATCCGCAGGACCTGCAGGCATCCCCCACGGCCGCGGCCCCTGTGGACGCCTCTGGCGCTCCGCCCCAGTCCTTCCCGAAAAGCGTCTGAGGGGGGCCGCATGTTCAGGGATTACACCGTCGACGGGCGGGCGGCGTCGCGCGCCGAGTCTGCGTATGTCTGGCCGGCCGCCCTGCTGATCCTGGTGGCGGCCTCGGTTCCCGTCTGGATGTTCGAGATTCCGGCGCTGGGCGACTACGTCAACCACGTCACCCGCATGTACGCCCTGGCCCATCTCGACCAGGACCCGGCGCTGGCGCAATTCTACATGGTGCGCTGGGCGATCATCCCCAATCTGGTGATGGACATCGTCGTGCCGCCGCTGGCGAAGCTGATCGGCGTGCACACGGCGAGCCGGCTGTTCGTCACCGCCAGCTATCTGGTGCTGGTGACCGGCTCCATTGCGCTGTACCGCGCCGTCTGGGGCCGGGTGGAACTGGGGCCGCTGGCCGCCGGGCTGTTCCTTTACACGCTGTCCACCTACATGGGCCTGTTCAACTACCTGTTCGGGCTGGGGTTGGCGCTGTGGGGAATCGCCGGCTGGATCGTGATGCGGGAGCGCGCCCCCTGGCAGCGCGGGCTGGCCTCGCTCGGCATCGTGCTGCTGCTGTTCCTCTCGCACCTGTTCGCGCTCGGGCTTTACGGCCTGACGCTGTTGTCCTTCGAGGGCTGGCGGCTGTGGCGGAGCGGCGGCTGGCGTGAGCCGCGGCGGGCGCTGCCGGACGCGCTGGCCTTCGGTCTGCCCTTCCTGATCGTGCCGCCGCTTCTGCTGATGAGCCCGTCGTCGGGCTTCGCCGACGCGGTGCTGTGGGTCGGCACGGCGAAGCTGATGGGCTTCGACTTCCTGTTCGGTGGCTACGCCGACACGGTCGGCTATGTGACGGGCATCGCGGTCGGGCTGGGGATCGCCTGGGGCCTGTGGAGCGGGGCGTTGCGCGTCCATCCGGTCGGCGCCATCACCATCGCGCTGGGGCTGCTGGTCTACGCGGCGATGCCGCTGGTCCTGTTCGGCTCCTGGTTCGCCGACAGCCGCCTGCCCATCGGCATCGCCTTCGTCGCGCTGGGCTTCATCCGGTGGGAACTGGCGACCTCGGCCATGCGAGCGGCCTTCCTCTCCGTGGTCGTTGCACTGTCGCTGTTGCGCAGTGCCGACGCCGGGGTGGGGCTCGCCAGGGTGGACCCGCTGCTGGAGGAGGTGCGCCAGTCCCTGCAGCGGATCGAGCCGGGAAGCACGGTGCTCGCCACCTACGCCGACGAGACGCTGCACAAGTCGATCTTCCGCGCCACCCAGTTCACCGACGACCGCGCCCTGTCCTTCGGCCTGCACCACGCGCCGGTGCTCGCGCTGATGGAGCGCTCCAGCCTCGTGCCGATCGCCTTCACCCATCCGGGCAAGCAGGTGCTGCTGCTGAAACCGGACTACGCGGATCTGGATGGTGATTTCACCTACATGCCGCGCATCGGTTACGTCGCCGATGCGGTGCGCCAGCCGGGCTTGCGCGACAACCATTACTGGGCCGACTGGCCCCGGCGCTTCGGTTACGTCTATGTGCTGTTCAGCGAGCCGGGCCGCGCCAATCCGGTGCCGGAGCATCTGACGCTGGTGCAGGAGGGGCGGTACTTCCAGCTCTACAAGGTGAAGTGAGGCGGGCGGTTGCCCCCACCCCGACCCTCCCCCGCTCTCGGCGGACCAAAGGTCCGCCTGCCGCGTCAGCGCAAACCTTTGGTTTGCGCGAGAGCTTTGCGGGAGAGGGTGCCTTCTGCGAAGCCACGACCGTCCCCTCCACCTCGAAGAGGGGGAGGGTTAGGGAGGGGGCAAAGCCACTCAGGCCGTCCCCTCCGCTCCCCAAACAAATTGGTCGAACATCGGCTGGATCACCGCCTCGCCGATGTCGCGGGTGATGAAGACGATCTTGGAGCGGTGATCCTCGCCGGGCCATTCCTGGAGCTGGACCGGCGGATGGAACATGTGCTGCACGCCGTGGACGACGACCGGCAGCGGGCTTTCCTTCACGTTCAGCAGCCCCTTGATGCGCAGCAGGTTTTCCCCGCCGGTGGCGATCAGGGCCTCCATGAAGTCGACGAAGCTGTTCCACGGGATCGGCTCGTCCACCACCATGCAGAAGGCGCGGATGTGGTCGTCGTGCCGGTTGGTGTCGTGGTGATGGTGATCGTGCCCGCAGTCGGGACCGCAGGCGTCGCCATGCTCATGGTCATGCCCATGGCCGTGATCATGACGATGGTGGTCATGCCCGTGATCATGGTGATGGGCCTGCTCGTCGCGGTACGCCTCCTCGCGGAGCCAGCGCGCCACGTCGGGGCTCTTGGTTTCCGGGTTGTAGAGACCGGCGTCGAACAGCAGAGCCGGATCGACCTCGCCGAAGGCCGCGGGGATCTGCGGGGCCGCCGGGTTGATCGCCGACAGGCGCTGGCACAGGGCGAGCGTCGTGTGGGGCGTGGCGAGGTCGGTCTTGGTCAGAACGATGCGGTCGGCGACGGCGGCCTGCTTCACGCTCTCCGGCTGGCGGTCGAGCTGGTTGGCGCCGTGCACCGCGTCCACCGTGCTGATGACGCCGTCCAGGCGGAAGCGGGCGGCCAGCAGCGGGTCGCTCATCAGCGTGTGGATGATCGGGGCCGGGTCGGCGAGGCCGGTGGTCTCCACGACCACCCGGTCGAACTCCGGGATGTCGCCGCGCACGCGCTTCAGAAACAGGTCGCGCAGCGTGTCGACGAGGTCGCCGCGGATGGTGCAGCACAGGCAGCCGCTGTCCATCAGCACCATGTTCTCCGACGCCTTGGCGACCAAGAGGTGGTCCAGCCCGACCTCGCCGAACTCGTTGATGACCACGGCGGTGCGGGCCATGCCGGGATGGTGCAGGAGCCGTTGCAGCAGCGTGGTCTTGCCGCTGCCGAGGAAGCCGGTCAGCACCGAGACGGGCAGGCGGGGCGCCGGTTGGGCGGCGGGGGTGGGTGCGGCGGTCACGGGGTCTTCTCCTGGCAGTCGGTGCATGTGCCGCGCACCTCGACGGTGGGGCGGCTGACCTGGAAACCATGCTCGGCGGCGATGGTGCCGATGGCGGCGCGGATGCGCGGGTCGTCGATCTCCACGGCGTTGCCGCAGGTCTCGCACACCAGGAACTGCCCGGAATGGACGGCCCCCGGCGCCGCGCAGCCGATGTAGGCGTTCAGCGATTCGATGCGGTGGACCAGCCCGTGCTCCACCAGGAACTCCAGCGCGCGGTAGACGGTCAGCGGGGCGGTGGCCTTGCCCTCGCGCTGGCTGAGGTCTTCCAGGATGGCGTAGGCGCCGCGCGGCTTGTGGCTGTTCCAGACCAGTTCCAGCACCTGCCGGCGCAGCGCGGTCAGCCGGGCGCCGCGCTCCGCGCACAGGGCGTCGGCGCGCGTCAGCGCATCGGCGATGCAATGCGCGTGGTCGTGCCCATGGCGGGAGGCCGGGCCGGCGGTGGAGTGGGGATCGGTGGTCATGGCGTTATCTTATTACATCGCCGGACACCGACACCAGACAAAGAAGAAGGGCGGCCCCGGACGCGGGGGCCGCCCTTTCAAGGCGTGTCGCTGGATTATGGGACGGTCAGGCGTACGGTCAGAGACCGATTACGCCGCCATCCTTCTTGGTGATGGCGACCACCGACGGGCGCGGCGGCATGTTGGGCTTGAAGTCGGGCCAGCGGGTCGCCGGGTCCTCGAAGGAGGAGAGCTTGCCCTTGAAGCCTTCCCATTGGTCCACACCATCGGTGGCCGGGTGCTGCACGGCGACGAACAGGGTCTTGTCGTCGGTGGTGAAGCAGGGGCCGCACATCTCCGCGCCCACCGGCACGCGGTAGAACATCTTGGACAGGCCGCGCAGGTCGCCGTCGGTCTCCACGGCCCAGACGCCGTCGGCGGTGCCGGACGCCTTCTTCCAGTTCTCGCCCTGGTCGGTGGTGATCCACAGGCGGCCGCGGTGGTCCACCGCCGCGTTGTCGGGGCAGGAGAACCAGCCGTTGGCCGAGGTGTCGGCGTGGAACTGCGCCCCGACCTTCTCGTCCGCCGGGTTGCCGCCGCGGACCAGGATCGTCCATTCGGCCTTGGTCGCGGCGTGGTTGCCGTTCTCCGGCAGGATCTCGACGATGTGGCCCCAGTTGTTCTCGGCGCGCGGGTTGGTCGCGTCCACCTGCTCCGGCTTGCGGCGGGAGTTGTTGGTGAGGATGACGTAGACCTTGCCGGTCACCGCGTTGACCTCGATGTCCTCCGGACGGTCCATCTTGGTGGCGCCCAGCGCGTCGGCGGCGAGGCGGGCGTTGATCAGGACGGTGGCCTGGTCGGGGAAGCCCTTCTCGGCGGTCAGCGGGCCCTGGCCATGGACCAGCGGCAGCCATTCGACCGAGGCGTCGGCCTTGAACTTCGCCACATAGAGCGTTCCGGTCTCCAGGATGTCCATGTTGGCGGCGCGGTTCTTCGGGTCGAACTTCCTGGCCGCGACGAACTTGTAGACATAGTCGAAGCGCTCGTCGTCGCCGGTGTAGGCGACCACGGTGCCGTCCTTGCCCAGCGCGACCTGGCAGGCCTCATGCTTGAAGCGGCCGAGCGCCGTGCGCTTCTTCGGGGTCGAAGTCGGGTCGTAGGGATCGATCTCGACGATCCAGCCGAAGCGGTTGGACTCGTTTGGCTCCTTAGCGATGTCGAAGCGGTCGTGATGGACGCCCCAGTTGTACCATTCGCCGGGGAAGCCGTAGCGCTTCAGCACCTTGGCGTTCGGGTTGGTGTCCTCGACCTTGCCCCAGAAGTAGCCGTTGAAGTTTTCCTCCGCCGACAGCCAGGTGCCCCAGGGCGTCATGCCGCCGGAACAGTTGTTCAGCATGCCGCGGACCTTCGTGCCGGTCGGGTCGTAGCTGGTCTTCATCAGGGCATGGCCGGCGGCCGGGCCGGTGATGGCGCAGGGCGTCTCGCCGGTGATGCGGCGGTTGTAGCGGGAGTCCGCCACCGTCACCCACTTGCCCTTGACCTTGCGGATTTCGACGACGGTGCCACCGTGGGCGGCCATCTCGATGTCCACCAGCGCCTTGGTCATGCGGGCGAACTTGTCCTTCTGCTGTTCCACGCCGACGCCGGGGAACATGACCTCCTCGTCGGTGTATTCGTGGTTCACGCAGAGCAGGGCCCGGTCCGGCGACTGCGAGCCGAGCGGCAGCGGGGCGTAGCCGACGAAGTCGTTGTTGTAGCCGAACTGCTTCGACTGCGCCTCGGCCGACTGGTTCATCGGATCGAAGGCCGGCGCGCCGGGGACCACCGGGTCGCCCCAGCGGATCAGGATGTCGGCGTTGTAGCCGGATGCCACGTGATGGTCGGCGTCGACGCCGTGAGCCACTTCCTGGAAGGAGAAGCTGGCCTTGGCCGGGCGCGGGGCGCCGGTCACGGCGGCCTCGGCCCCGCGGGTCGGGGAGAGCAGGGCGGCCGGGCCGATCAGGGCGCTGACCGCGGCCCCGCTCAGCATGCCGCGCATCATGTCGCGGCGGCCGAGGCGCGCGTTGATGACGTCGCCCATGGTCGGGTTTTCGGACGGGTTGGAGCCGATGTCCTCGCGGCCCTCGAAGGTCAGATACTTGGTGCCCTTCTGGGGCAGGTCATGGGTGTCCATCGGTGTGCCTCGTCTCTTTCCGCAAATTTATTTGGGGTTGGGCGGGCGCACCTTACCGGGGGCCTGTGACGGTTTCTTTGCACTCCCATGAAGGCGGAATGAAAACACACGGTCGGGTTTCACGACTCTGTGTCGATCAATCACTGGATTTTTTGATCTCCTGGAAGGCGGCCAGCGCGCGGTCGCGGGCGGTGCCATGGTCGACGATCGGCCGCGGGTAGTCCTTGCCGAGCGTCACCCCCGCCTGCCGCAGCGCCTCGTCCGGGGCTTCCCAGGGCTTGTGAATCCAGCGGTTGGACAGCTTTTCCAGTTCCGGCACGTAGCGCCGGACATAGGCCCCCTCCGGGTCGAACTTCTCGCCTTGGAGGATCGGGTTGAAGACGCGGAAGAACGGCGCCGCGTCGGCGCCGCAGCCGGCCACCCACTGCCAGTTGCCGGCGTTGTTGCCGATGTCGGCATCGACCAGCGTGTCCCAGAACCACGCCTCGCCCTCCTGCCAGGGGATCAGCAGGTCCTTGATGAGGAAGGAACCGACGATCATCCGCACGCGGTTGTGCATCCAGCCGGTCTGCCAGAGCTGCCGCATTCCGGCGTCCACGATGGGGTAGCCGGTGCGCCCGCGTTGCCACGCGCGCAGGCCCGCCTTGTCGGTCCGCCAGGGGAAGCGGGCGAAGCGCGTGTCCAGCGGCGTGTCCGGAATGCCCGGCTCCTCGCGCAGCAGGTGGTGATTGAACTCCCGCCAGCCGAGTTCCCGCAGGAAGGCTTCGGCGCCCGCGGCCAGCTCATGCCGCTGGTCGGCGGCGTGGCGCGCGGCGTGCCAGATCTGCCGTGGCCCGATCTCGCCGAAGGCGAGGTGCGGCGACATCGCAGAGGTCCCGTCATGGTCCGGGCGGTCGCGCTCCGCCGGGTAGGCGGCGACCGGGCCGTCGAGAAAATCGGCCAGCCGCTCGCGGGCCGCCGCCTCGCCGGGTGTCCAGCGCTCGCGCAGGCCGCCGGCCCAGTCCGGTGCGCTGGGCAGCAGCCCCCAGTCCTTCAGCGACTCGCTGGACACCGCCTTGGCCGGCGGGGTCAGCTTGGTCGGCGCGCGGGTGGGGCGCGGCGGCTCCGGCATCGACAGCAGCGCCTTCCAGAAGGGCGTGAAGACCCGGAAGGGCGTGTCCGACTTGGTGCGGATGGTTCCCGGCTCATAGAGCAGGGCGGCGTTGTGGGGATGCACCGTCACGCCGCGCGCGGTCAGCCGCTCGCCCACCCGGCGGTCGCGGGCGATGGCGGTGGGGCCGGCGCGGCGGTTGCACAGCACCGTGTCGGCGCCGGTTTCTTCGGCCAGCGCCGCCAGCACCGCGGCGGGGTCACCGCTGCGCAGCACCAGGGGCGAGCCGAGCGTGGCCAGCGCCTTGCCCAGCCGCTCCAGGCTGCCGTGCAGCCACCAGCGGGAGGCGGCGCCGGGAAGCCAGGGATCGTGGGCGTCCTTCTCCCGGATGTAGACCGGGATGACCGGCGCCCCATCCTCCGCCGCGGCGCTGAGCGCCGGGTTGTCGGCAAGGCGAAGATCGTTGCGGAACCAGACGAGGATGGGGGATTGATCGGTCTTCATCGGCCAACTTTAAGGACATGGACAGAAGAACGGGCATGCCAAAACGCCGCAGCCAATGACCACGGTCAGTGGCTCTTGCTACGCGGCGCCGATTGTTCCGGATCACCACGGCGGCGAAAATTTTTCCTGGGGAAATCCTATTGACGGCGATTTCCGCACCGCTATTTCCGCCTTCGCTGCCACGACGTGGAGCCGGAGGCACGGCGGCCGACGGCGCCGGTTCCACGGTCGGGGGAGGAAAGAGACGCCATCAACGGAGGAAACCATATGTCCCGCCTGTCGCGCTTGCTGACCGCCGCCACCGTCGCCCTGCCGCTGTCCCTCGCCGCCATGTCCGCAAAGGCGGCGGACATCGTGGACACTGCCGTGGCGGCGGGCCAGTTCAAGACGCTGGTCCAGGCCGTCCAGGCCGCCGGCCTCGCGGACACGCTGAAGGGCACTGGCCCCTTCACCGTCTTCGCCCCGACCGACGAGGCTTTCGCCAAGCTTCCCGCCGGCACCGTCGAAAATCTTCTGAAACCGGAGAACCGTGAGAAGCTCCGCTCCGTACTCACCTATCATGTGGTGTCGGGCAAGGTGACTTCGGCCGATATCGCCGGCAAGACGGCATCGCCGAAAACCGTGCAGGGCACCACCGTGGATATCGACGCGACGAAGGGCGGCGTGATGGTGGACAACGCGAAGGTCGTGAAGCCCGACATCATGGCGTCCAACGGCGTCATCCACGTGATCGACACGGTCATGATGCCGAACTGACGTTCTGCTTTTTCATTGAGGTCCCTCCTGCTGGACGTTTCACCGCCGGTTCCGGCAGGACCACTCGCCCGGAGAGTTCCCCGACTCTCCGGGCTTTTTCTTTTTACGCCTTGTCCGGGGACAGGCGGCTGCGCGGGAAGCGGTGGACCTTGCCGCGGGCCAGCAGATGCACCTCGAACCGCGCCGCCAGCAGGCCGGACACCGCCGGATCCAGCACGTTCAGCCCGCCCGCGAAGGCGCCGAAGGCCGGCAGGATCAGCTTTACCCCGTCGAAGGCGAAGCAGCGCTCCCGCACCCGCCGGCCCGGCACGACGACGGCGGCCACCGGGTGCAGATGCCCCGACAACTCGCCCACGGCGCCGGGCACCGCCTCGTGCCGGAAGGTCAGTGGGCCGAGCGCCAGCTCGTCCAGGATGCGCCCGCCGAACCCCCCCGGCGGCTCCGGGTCGTGGTTGCCGGTGACCCACAGCCAATCCGCCACCCGCCCGGTCAGGTCGCGCAGCCGCGCCACGTCCCCCGCCTCCATGCGGCTCGCCGCGCGGCGGTCGTGGAAGCTGTCGCCGAGGCAGATCACCCGCTCCGGAGCCAGCCGCTCCACCAGCTCCGCCAGCCGGCCGAGCGTCGCCCGCGTGTCGTAGGGCGGCAGCATCCGCCCGCGCGCCGCGAAGGCGGAGCCCTTCTCCAGATGCAGGTCGGCGACCACCAGCGTCCGCTCCGCCGGCCAGACCAGCGCGCCTGAGGGATCGGGGGCCAGCGCGGCGCCCCGCAAGGTCATCGTCGTGTCCATGGTCATCACAGCGTCAAGCGGCCTTGGCTGTCACCGTCGGACGCCAGTTCCGGCATCGCCTCGGCCACCAGATCGGCGGCGGCCTGTTCCAGAAGCTCGTCGGTGGCGGAGCCGTCCACCCGCTCCCGCCCGATCTCCAGGATGACCGGCACGGCGAGGGGAGAAATGCGGTCGAGGTCCTTGTGGGTGATCCGGCCCTTCACCCGGATCAGGAAATCCGACAGGCGCCGCACGTCGGTCAGCCCGCCTGCCGCGTCGGCGCGGGTGGCGCGCAGCAGCACATGGCCGGGGTCGTGCTTGCGCAGCACGTCGTAGATCAGATCGGAGGAGAAGGTGACCTGCCGCCCCGACTTCTCCTGCCCGGGATGGCGGCGGTCGATGACCCCGGTGATCAGCGCCACGTTGCGGAAGGTCCGGCGCAGCATCGAGGACTCGTCCATCCAGGCTTCCAGATCGTCGCCCAGCATGTCCTGGTCGAACAGCCCGTCCATGTCCTTCGGTGTGCGCAGCGACCACACCGCCAGCACATAGTCGGTGGCGACGAAGCCGAGCGGTCCGCAGCCCATCCGCTCCATCCGCCGGGTCAGCAGCATCCCCAGGGTCTGGTGCGCGTTCCGCCCCTCGAAGGCGTAGACGACGAGGAAGCGCTTGCCCGCCTTGGGGAAGCTCTCCACCAGCAGTCCGTCGCGCGTCGGCAGGACGGAGCGCCAGCGCTGGAGCCGCAGCCATTCCTGCACGTCCTCCGGCAGGCCGGGCCACTGCGCCGGGTCGGCCAGCATGGCGCGCACCCGGTCGGCCAGCGCCGTGGTCAGCGGCAGCCGACCGCCGGCGTAGGCCGGGACCTTCGGCTCCCCGGTGCCGCCCTTCGCGACCTGTGCCTCCATCTCGCGGATGCCGAGGAACTTCAGCAACTGGCCGGCGAAGACGAAGGTGTCGCCGGGGGTGAGTCCCTGGATGAAATGCTCCTCCACCTCGCCCAGCACCGGGCCGCGGCTCAGGCGCACGCGCAGCATGGCCTCCTGCGTGATGGTGCCGACGTTCATGCGGTATTGCCGCGCCACCGCCGGCCCGGCCACCGCCATGCGCCCGTCCTCGCGCAGTTTCAGGCGGTGGAAGCGCTCGTAATTGCCGAGCGCGTAGCCACCGGTCGCCACGAAGTCCAGCACGTCGTCGAACTCGTCCCGCGGCAGCCCGGCGTAGGGGGCGGCGCGGACCACCTCGTCGTACAGGTCGTCGGGCCGGAAGGGCTCCGCGCAGGCCATGCCGAGCATGTGCTGGGCCAGCACGTCCAGCCCGCCGGGGCGGGGCCGCTCGCCGTCCAGGCTCATGGCCGCCACGGCGTCCAGGGCGGCGCGGCATTCCAGCACCTCGAACCGGTTGGCGGGGACGAGCAGGGCGCGGCTCGGCTCGTCCAGCCGGTGGTTGGCGCGGCCGATGCGCTGGACCAGCCTGCTCGCCCCCTTCGGCGCGCCGATCTGCACCACCAGATCGACCGCCGCCCAGTCGATGCCGAGGTCGAGCGAGGAGGTCGCCACCACCGCCCGCAGCTTGCCCGCCGCCATGGCGGCCTCGACCTTGCGCCGCTGCTCCGCCGCCAGCGAGCCGTGATGGAGCGCGATGGGCAGGCTGTCGTCGTTGCGGCGCCAGAGCTCCTGGAAGACCAGCTCCGCCTGGGCGCGGGTGTTGACGAAGACCAGCGTCGTGCGGTGGGCGCGGATGCGCTGGTAGACCTCTTTCAGCGCGTGCATGGCCATGCGGCCGGACCAGGGGAGCCGCTCGCGCGTCGTCAGGATCTCCACCTCGGCGGAGGCGCCGGCCCGGCCGGAGACCAGCCGCACGTCGCCGCCGTCCGCCTGCCCGGTCTTGGACAGCCAGGCGAGCAGCTGGGCCGGCTCCGCCACCGTGGCCGACAGCCCGACCCGTCGGGCCTGCGGTGCCAGCTTCGCCAGCCGCGCCAGCCCGAGGGCCAGCAGGTCGCCGCGCTTGGTCCCGGCCAGAGCGTGCAGCTCGTCGACGATGACGCAGCGCAGGTGCCGGAAGATCGTCGCCGCGTCGGCGTAGGCGATCATCAGCGCCAGACTTTCCGGCGTGGTCATCAGGATGTGCGGCGGGTTGGCCCGCTGCCGCCGCCGCTTGGATTCGGGCGTGTCGCCGGTGCGGGTTTCGGTGCGGATGGGCAGCCGCATCTCGGCGACGGGTTCCTCCAGATTGCGCTGGATGTCCACCGCGAGCGCCTTCAGCGGGGAGATGTAGAGCGTGTGCAGCCCCTCGCGCGGGCGCTCCGCCAGATCGATCAGCGAAGGCAGGAAGCCGGCCAGCGTCTTGCCGCCGCCGGTCGGGGCGATCAGCAGGGCGCTGTCCCCGGCGGCGGCGGCCTCGACCATGGCAAGCTGATGCGGGTGCGGCGCCCAGCCCCGCGACCGGAACCAGCCCTGGACATTGGCGGGGAGGAGGGGGGAGGGAAGGTCGGGCATGAAGGACCGGGTGATTCGCTGAGACCGGAAAGAATAGTGTCGCGAATCGAACGGAGCAAGAACGGCCGCGCTTTTGCGTCCCGTTGACGGCTTTCGAGGCTGTGGTATTTTGGGAGGCAAGGAGGTGATGCGCCTTCGGTCTCCTGGAGGCGGAGCCGGTTTCCCGACCCCGCCCATTGGTTCCTTAGCGATCGTGGCCCTGGTTGAAGCCCGCTTCGAACTCGAACTTCATCCGGAACCAGAAGCGTCGGAGCCACTTCAGGTACCTTTTCAAGCGCATCACCTCCTCTCGGATGCCGGACGGGTAGGGCCCGCCGGCACGCAACATCCAAAGGAATGCGTGTGCGCGGTCAACCGAGGATAGGGCTCGGTGGGGCGGCTGCGGCACTTGGGCGCGTGGTCGGGGTGCGAGGGCTTGCCCCCACCCTGACCCTCTCCCGCTAACGCAGGGGAGGGAATTAGGCGCCGGTGACGATGCGGACGTGGATGGGCAGGGGGATCGTGCCGCCCTGGGCCTGCGCGTCGAAGCGGCGGGTCACCTCGGCGTCCAGTTCGGCGCGCTGTCCGGCGGTGAGGGTGTGCAGGCGGTGACCGAAGCTCATCTCCAGCGTGGCGCGCCAGAAGGGCTGGCCCTGGGCGGCCTTGCGGACTGGAGTGATGTCGGTCTCGCCCACCGTGGCGAAGCCGGCGGCGCGCAAGGCCTCCGCCAGAAGGCCGGGGGCGGCGAAGCGAAACAGCGGGTCCAGGCTGCGGTCCTCGCCCAACTGGGCGGCGACGGCGTCGCCCACCGTGTCGAACAGGGCGTTGCCGGCGCGCGGCCCCCAGACCATGAAGGCCGCCCGCCCGCCGGGGCGCAGCACGCGGCGCAGTTCGGCCAGGGCCGCCGCCACGTCGGGGACGAACATGATGCCGAAGCGGCAGGTCGCCCGGTCGAAGCTCGCCGCGGCGAAGGGCAGGGCGGTCATGTCGGCGGCGGCGAAGGCCGGGCGCGGCCCGTCCGCGATCCCCGCGGCGCGGCGCCGGGCGCCGGCCATCATGCCGGGCACGAGGTCGCTGCCCACCACCAGCCCGTTCGGACCTGTCCGGAGGGCGGCGCTCAGCGCCGGTTCGCCGGCGCCGGAGGCGAGGTCCAGCACCCGGTCGCCCGCCGTCACGCCGGCGGCGTCGAGCAGGGGCTGGTTCAGCTTGTCGGCCAACTCGGCCATCGGGTCGGCCCAGCGGTCCCAGGCGTCGGCGCTGGCGGTCCAGCGAGCGCGCTCGGCGTCGCCGTCGATGGGGCAGGAGGACAAGTCGGGCATGGTCAGTGGAGAAGCCTTGCGGTGCCGGTGATGCGGGGGGCGGAGTCCGCGTCGCGCAGCCGCTCGTTCAGCGCCGCGACCTCCTCCGTCAGCTTGCGGTTCGCCTCGGTCAGGGCTTGGACGCGGCCCTCGGCGGTCTGCTGCTGGGCGTTCAGGGTGGCGACGGTCTCCGCAAGCTTGCGGATTTGCTGCGATTGGCGGGCGCCGCCCTCGTTGACGCTGCGACGGATCGAGCCGACGGCGGCGAGCACGATGACGCTGACCGTTGCGCCCGTCAGTAGGGCGGCGATGGCCAAGGCCCAGACCCAATCCCCCGATGGCAGTTCCATGGCCGAAGCCGCCCCTGCGTTGCGTCCGGACCATCGGGAACGACCGTCCGGTGGACGAAGGGTTTCAGCATCCAATGAAATGTCGAGCGGGTCAAGCCAAGCGCCGGAACGGCAAAAGGCCCAGCCGTTGCCGGCCGGGCCTTTCGGGAAGACGGTGTTGCGTTCAGCGGGTCAGGCGACGGTGTCGTCGACCGGGCGGGCGGCGGCCTTGGCGCGCATGTCCTTCAGATGGTCGCCGAAGGCGCGCAGAACCGGCATGATCCGCTGCATCTGGTCCGACGTGACGTGGGCGTCGGTCTTCAGGACGATGGTCGGCGCCTCCGACATCAGGCGCTTGGCGCGCATCGGACCGACCTTGTCGTCCATGAACATGGACAGCCCCATCAGGATGCCGAGCGTCACGTCGTCCGGCGCCTTGGGCAGAGCGAGCACGTCGTGCAGCTCGTTGAGGAGGGTGTAGGCGACGATGGACGTGCGTTCGATGGTGTCAACGTCGGCGGCCATGGACATCGGCGTAATCCTTGAGGCGCTGAAAGTGTGCGATATGGCCGAAGGTTAGCGCTTGGATCGTAACCAAACTGTTAACCATCCCTCACCCGAGTCGCCACGAGTCGCTTTTTTCGAGTCGCAATCCCCGGTCGCCGAATCAGGAGAACCGACTCAGGATGCCGCGTGAGCCGGCACGGTCTTTATCGCCCGCTCCACCCGCTCGATGGCGGCCATCACCGCGTCCGGACGGGCGTGGTGCGGCATGTGGCCGGTTTCCGCCAGCAGATGCAGCGTCGACCCGGCCACCGCGTTGTGCAGCTGCACCGCGTGGGCGTGGGGATCGACGATGCGGTCCTCCCGTCCCGCGACGACCGCCATCGGGCAGCGGATTTCGGAATAGCGCGGGGCCATCGCCGCCACGCCGGGAATCAGCGCGGCGAGCTGGGCGGCCGCGGCCTCCAGCTGCGTCGGGCGCAGCAGAAAGTCGGGAGGCAGTTCGTCGTAGCTGGGCGGCACGGGGTTCGGCTCGAAGATGCGGCGCATCAGCGCCGGCAGGATCAGCCGGTCCAGCGGCGGCAGGACGGTGTGGCTGAGCAGCGGCCCGGCCGCTGGAATGGCCGGTCCCATCATGGGGAGGAAGTCGAGCCGCGGGGTCGGATGGGTGAAGGCGGACAGGATCACCAAGCCGCCGATCTCCTCCGGAAAATCCAGCGCCCAGGCCAATGCGACCGCTCCGGCCAGCGAATGGCCGACGATGATGGGGCGCTCCAGCCCCAGCTTGCGGGTGGCGGCGCGCAGCAGCGCGGCCTGGGCGGCGGGGCCGGCGTCGCGTCGCGGGGTCGCCTCGCTGTAGCCGTGGCCGGGCCGGTCGAAACAGACGCAGCGCCGGTTGCGTGCCGCCTTGTCGAGAAGACTCAGCGCCCAGTCGTCGGCGGTGGTTCCGTTGCCGTGCAGGAACACCATGGGCGTCGCCCCACCGTCTGCGGGACTCCCACCGTCTGCAGGACCATGGTCGAGGTAATGCAGGCGGGTGTCGCCAACGCTCATGAAATGCCCGGACGGCGGGTGCACACGCTCCGCCCGGTTGGTGCGCCGACGGGTGTCCAGCCACAGGCCGGCCAGCAGACCGGCGGTGAGGGCCAAGCCGCTGCGCATCAACGGGCCCTCCGGCGACGCGCTGACGGATTGGTGCGCGGCGTGTCGGAACGGCGTGTGGGCTTGGGCATGGCCGGGCTCCTCGGGGTTGCAGGGACAGGGGTGCAACAGGAGGTGGCTGGGGCGGTTCCGGCGCGCAGGGCCGCCATGTCTCAACATTGTTTCCACAAATTAAACTAAAATCTTATCATTCTGCGGACACAAGGACGGGAGAACCGTCCACCGTTCGGAATTGGACACACGCCATACCATGAAGGTTTTTTCCAAAGCGGGAGTATCGTGATGAGCGCCGCCGCCAAGCAGCAGCCGACCCCAGCCCTGCCGGAGAGAGCCACGCCGGAGGGCGCCGCCCCGGCGGGCGCGTCGCTGCCCGCCGTCTACACCGACCTTGGCCGGATCATCGAGAGCATGACCCGTCGTTTCCTGGACGTGCTGCGGATGGAGCTGGCGCGGATCGGCATCGACGACCTCAGCCCCGGCCAAGCCCTGATGCTGATCAACATCGGCGGCGAGGAGCTGTCGGTGCGCGACCTGCTGGAGCGCGGCTACTATCTCGGCTCCAACGCCTCCTACAACCTGAAGCACCTGGTGGAGGCGGGCTATGTCGACCGCTCCGCCTCGCAGCGCGACCGCCGCACGGCGCGGCTCCGCCTGTCGGAGCGCGGCCTGAAGCTGTGCGAGGCGCTGCGCGGGCTTGAGGCCGTCCGGGGCGAGGCGCTGATCCGCACCGACGAGGAAGCCGCCGATCTGGAGACGACGTACCGCACGTTGCGCCGTTTGGAGCGGGCATGGAGCGATCTGATCCGCTACGATACGCCGGAGTACTGATCCCGAGCGTCCGTTCCGGAAGACCCAGCGCATGTCACAGCGGTCCCTGAGCCAGAAGGATGTCGAGCGCCTGCTGGCCGCCCCCGACGCCCAGGCGCGCATCGACACCATGACCCATCTGGTGCGCGACCTGGAGGCGGGGGACCTCGCCGAGGCGGAACGGGCGCTGGCCATGGACATCCTGCAGCGCTTCGCCGCCGACGCGGTGACCGCCGTGCGCGAGGCGGTGGCGTGGCAGATCCACAACTCCTCCCTGTTGACCGAGCAACTGGCGGAGAAGCTGGCCCGCGACGTCGACCGGGTGGCCTTCCCCATCCTGCGCCACGCGGAAAAGCTCAGCGAAGGCTTGCTCTTGGACATCCTGCGCGAACGGCGCCCGGCGAAGGAGCTGGCCATCGCCGGGCGCCGCTCCGTCTCGCCCGCGGTGTCCGACGCGCTGGTGCGCAACGGCAACGTCATCGTCATCACCGAGCTTCTGCGCAACCGCGGCGCCGTCATCGCGGAACCGTCCCTGCACAGCGTGCTCGACCGCTGGGGCGGCGTCGCCACGGTGAACGAGGCCGTGGCGGCGCGCCCCGACCTGTCGGCGGCGGTGGTGGAGAAGCTGATCCTTTTCGTGTCGGAGGAGATCCGAAACCGGCTGATCCGCACCCACCGGCTGAACCCGCGCCTGATCGGCGTCCTGGTGGAGCGGGCGCGGGAGGCGGTGACCCTGCTCCTGCTGAAGCCGCTGACCCCGCGCGAGGCGGACGTGGAGCTGCTTGCCCGTCACCTGCTGATCCGCGGACGGCTGTCGGCGCCGCTGCTCTTCCGCGCGCTGTGCGCCGGGGAAATCGCGCTGTTCGACGCCGGGATGGCGGTGCGCGCCAACCTGCCGCCGGAGAACGCCCGTCAGCTCGCCTGGGACGGCGGGCCGCACGCGCTGAAGGGCCTTTTCGCCAAGGCCGGCCTGTCCTTCACCCTGCTGAAGCCCTTCCGCGTCGCCATCGCGGTGGCGAAGGCGCTGGACTACCGGGGCGGCGACGAGGGGCGCGAGCGTTTCCAGACGGAGGCCATCGCCACCCTGTTCGACGCCTGCGGCAACAGCCAGGACCGCGAGATCGACGACCTGCTGCTGCAGCTGTTCGACCAGACCTCGGCGGAGGTGATCGAGAAGGCGCTGGAGCAGGCGGGGATGCCCTTTTCCCCGCTGAACACCTGACTCACAAGCTGAAGAACGTCTTCAGGCGGGCGAGCAGATCGTGCTCGGTCGTCGTCTGGGTGACGGCGGCGGGAGCGCTGGCGCGGCGGTGGGCGTCGTTGCGGCGCTGGCGCAGGCCCATCAGGTCGGCCAGCCGGGCGGCCAGCTCCGGACGGCGGCGCAGGACGGGGTCGAGCGTTTGCTTGTCCAGCTCGTAGACGACGGCGTCGGTGTTGGCGATCACCGACGCGCTGCGCGGCTGGCCGGTCAGCAGCGACATCTCGCCGAACACGTCGCCCGGCCCCATGTGGTCGAGCAGAAGCGTCCGACCGCCGAAGGCCCCACGCACATCCAGCGCCCCCTCGGCCACCAGGAAGAGGGAGGTTCCGGTCTCGTCCTGGCGGACCACCGCCTCCCCGGCGGCGACGTGGCGCAGGTGCATGCCCGACGCCAGCTCCGCGATCTCCTCTGGGCGGAAGGCGGCGAACAGGTCGACGTGGGACAGCAGCTCCCGCCCCAGACCGTTCGCCGAACAGGCGGGTGGCGCGGCGCGGCGGCGGCGCATCTCCTGTTTGGGGCTGGCCGGCTCCAGCCCGGCCCGGGCCAGATGCTCCAGGATGGTGGTCGCCACGGCGTCGCGGGTCGCCGCCAGCCGGGAATAGTCGGCCACCCAGAAGCGCGCCTGATAGGCGACGCCGTTCAAGGTGATGCTCTCCACCACCACGTCGGGCCGCGGCTCGGTGGGGACGGCGTCGCAGCAGACGATGGCCGACAGGATGATCCGCTTGGCGCGGGCCACCGGCACCTCGGCGTCGAGGGTCACCGGCACCCCGGCGCGGAAGCCGCTGCCGGGCTGGCTGTAGTTGGTGATGCGGTTGCCCGCGGCCAGCCCGTTCGGCACCACCAGCGCCGTGCCGTCCAGCGTGACCAGCCGGGTGGCCCGCCAGTTGATCTCGTCCACCCGCCCGGTGACGCCGGGGGTCAGCTCCACCCAGTCGCCGATACGGTAGGGATGCTCGACGTTCAGCGCGATGCCGGAGAAGATGTCGGCGATCATGTTGCGCAGCGCAAAGCCCAGCACCGCGATGACCACGCCGGAGGTGGCGACCAGCCCGGTCACCGGCTGCCCCAGCACGAAGGCCAGGATGCCGAGCACCGCCAGCCCGTAGAGCAGCGCGCGCAGCAGGTCGGTCAGCAGGCGCGGCATCGGCGTGGCGCGGGCGTTGCGCGCCACCACGAGGTCGATGATCCGCGACCCCAGCCACGCCGCGCCCAGCCACGCCACCGCGGCGAGCAGCGAGGCCAGCGTGTCCGCGACCATGGAGCCCGCGAAGGGAGTGATGTGGCCGGACAGCCAGGACCGCTGCCCCGCCAGACCGGCCGCCCCGAGGGTCAGCAGCGCCGGGGCCAGCAGATGGCGCAGGCCGAGGCGCGGCGGGGCGGCGCCGGGACCGGCGGGAAGCGGGGCGAGGCGGGATGAATCGGGCATGCGGGACCGGCAACCTCCTGGCCCCGTGACCTTCGCACCGCGGGCGGAACCGTCAAGCCCAAAATAGGAATAGGCGGCGGCGCCTTTCCCTTCGCGCAAAGTGGGGTGACCAGGGCGCGCTTCCGCTCCTTAATATTCGGAGGGAGGGGAGAGAAAGGATGAGAACCGAAAGACCGCGAACATTGTCCGCCCACCAAGCATAAGATTGAAACTCCCAAAGAGAAGAGCCAGAAGAGCGAGGTGTCCATGCCTCATGCCGCCATGATCGTGGCGGCCGCGCTGCTCCTGTTGCCGGGTGCGGCGTTGGCCCAAGGTGCGAATGCTCAGAGCGCGAATGGACGGGAGAAGGCGCCGGAGGGTGCGCGCGCCTACATCATGTGGCCGTCCAACGGGGCGACCGTTCCGGGCGGCAAGCTGTGGGTCCGCATGGGCCTGCAGAACATGGGCATCGCCCCGGCGGGCATCCGCAAGGAGGACACCGGGCACCACCACCTGCTGGTGGACAGCGATCTCGCCACCTACGACGAACCGATCCCGAACACCAAGCAGTCGCTGCATTTCGGCGGCGGCCAGACGGAGGTCCGGCTGGAGCTGCCGCCGGGCCGGCACACGCTCCAGATGATCCTGGGCGACGCCGACCATGTGCCGCACGACCCGCCGATCATGTCGCAGAAGATCACCATCATCGTTCCGCAATAAGAAGCGCGACAGGGAGGACGTCATGATGCGCAGCGCCGCCGTCCCGGTTCTTCTGGCCGTCCTGCTCGCCGCCGGGCCGCTGGCCGCGCAGTCGTCGCCGGAGGCCGACCCGCTCGACAAGCCGCTGTCGGACACCACCAACACGCCGCAGCCGGCCAGCCCGGGGCACGAGCACGAAAGCACGCCCTCCACCCCCGACGCGGCGAAGTCCGGGCGGACGGCGGCGCCGAAGGACGCCTATCTCTACATCGGCTGGCCGAATGACGGCGAAGTGGTGAAGGGCCGCTTCAAGGTGTGGTTCGGGCTGCGCAACTTCGGCGTCGCTCCGGCGGGGGTGCGGCGGGAGAAGACCGGCCACCATCACCTGCTGGTCGACGCCGACTTGCCGCCGATGGACGAGCCGATCCCCAACAACCGCAACTACATCCACTTCGGCAAGGGCCAGACGGAAACCTATCTGGAACTGCCGCCGGGCCGGCACACGCTCCAGCTCCTGATGGGCGATGCCGAGCACATCCCGCACGACCCGCCGATCCTGTCCAAGAAGATCACCATCACCGTGCGTCCGGGCGGCGACGGCCCGCGCGTGTCGGCCCGCTGAACGTCCAGGGAGTGAGGCCATGGGATTTGAGGCCGTTGGAAGTGTCCGGCGCACCGGTTTCGCGAGGGTGGCGGCCGCCGCATCGCTCCTGCTGCTGGGAGCCTGCGTCACCTCGGGCGAGCAGGCGACCCTGGTCCAGAAGCCGAAGACCCCGCCCGTGCGCACCGTGTCCAACTTCAGCGAGGCGCTGCGCTGCATGGACACGCTGATGTGGAACCATGGCAAGCGCGACATCTTCATCACCTCCAACGGCATCCCCGACGCCACGGGGCGGGTGGCCGGCGGCACCAAGGAAATGCTGATCACCGCCGTGTCGCGCATGTCGGAGCGGTCGAACGCCTTCCGCTTCGTTGATTTCGAGCCGACGCTGGACGACGTGAACGCGCTTTACTGGATGATCGGGGTGCAGCCCAACTTCCGCGCGCCGTCCTACTACGTGCGCGGCGCCATCACCCAGCTCGACGACAATGTGGTGAGCGAGGCGGCCAGCGCCGGCATCTCGCTGCCGACCGTCGACCTGGGCATCTCCGCCGATCAGGTGATGTCGGTGATCTCGGTGGACCTGAACATCGGGGAGTTGGCGACCCGCCAGATCATCCCCGGCCTGTCGGCCAGCAATTCGCTCGCCGTCATCTCGTCGGGCAAGGGGGCGGACGCCGGGGCGGTGATCGGCAAGGCCGGCCTGTCCTTCAACGTCTCGCTCAACAAGTCCGAGGGGCTGCATCAGGCGGTGCGCACGCTGATCGAGCTCAGCACGATCGAGGTGCTGGGCAAGATGACCCGCACCCCCTACTGGCAATGCCTGGGCATCGACCAGACCAACCCGGCCTTCGCCGGGCAGGCGCGCGACTGGTTCGACGGGATGGCGCCGTCGCAGCGCGTCGCCTATGTCCAGCGCGTGCTGCTGTCCGAGGGCTATTACGACGGACCGGACAGCGGCCAGCTCGACGAGCGCACCCGCGACGCGATTTCCCGCTATCAGGCGGACAACGACCTGATCGCCACGGGGCGCATCGACTTCGACCTCTACCAGCGGATGCTCGCCCAGCCCAGCGGGCAAAAAGGGCCGGGGGCGCCGCGCCTGCAATCGGTGTCGAACGCGGGCGGGGAGGGGTTGCCGCGCGCCACCCCGGCGCCGGCCGGAGCGCCGCCCGATCTGGTCCTCAGCTCCGACCGCGGGCCGCAGCCGCGCTACCGCGCCGGGGAGGCCCTGGTGGTCAAGGTGCAGCCGACGGCCAACGGCTTCGTCTACTGCTACTACCAGGACGCCGCCGGATCGGTGGCCCGCATCTTCCCCAACCGCTTCCAGCCCGACAGCTTCGTCCAGGCCAACCAGCAGGTGGAGGTCCCGCCGGGCGCGCAGAAGCCCTTCAACCTGCGCATGGACCGCCCCGGCGCCTCCGAGACCATCGCCTGCGTCGTCTCCCCCGACGAACTCGGGACGCGCATCGCCGACCGCTACAAGACCGAGGATCTTCAGCCCATTCCCGGCGCCACGCTGGCCGATGTGGTGGGTGCCTACGGCAGCATCCAGGGGACCAACGTGCGCAGCCGGCAAATGGCCGTGCAGGTTCTGCCCGCCGTGTCGGCTCAACGTTAGGGGTTTGGGATAGGGATTGTGGGCCGGCTCACAGCGCGGGGGCGGGGGCGGGGGTAAAGAAGGGGGCAGCCGAACACCACGCCAGATCATGGCGCCGACTCATGGGAGACCACCGATGCCGCGACCGACCTCCAAGACCATCGCCCGACGGCTGAACGGCGTGGCGCTTCCCGCTCTGGCCCTGCCGATGATCGCCCTGGCCTGCATGGCGGTCCCGGCGCGGGCGCAGACCGTCGAGGGCTCCGGCGGCAACCGGGTCATGATGTTCGAGCGCCCGCCGACCGTGGACGAGCTGCGCGAGGCGGTGAAGCCCGGCCCGGCACCGACCGATGGCACCGAGCAGCCGAAGATCCGCACCCGCAGCATCGAGATCATCGGCGGCGGCATGAACAGCGCCAACCGCCCGCGTCCGACCGACAGTGTGAACTACGGCGCGCCCGCTCAGCAGCAGGCGACCCCGCAACAGAGCTACAGCCCGCCCACCGCGCCGGTGGCGCAGCCGGAACCGGCGCCCCAGCCGAAGCCCAAGCGCGCGCCCGTGCAGGAGGCCGCGGCCCCGCCGGTCGCCCCGCCGCCGGCCGCGCCGCGCCGCTCCAACGGCGTGCAGCCGGCCACCCTCTCCGCGCCGGAGACCCCGGCGGAGACCCGCCCGACCAACGGTTTCGGCTTCCGCATCAACTTCGCCTTCAACTCCGCCGATGTCCCGAAGGAGTTCTATTCCTACGTCGACGCGGTCGGTGGGCTGATGTCGCAGGACCCTCAGCTCCGCCTCGTCATCGAAGGGCACACCGACGCCGTGGGAAGCGAGCAGTATAACCTCGCCCTCTCCGAGCGCCGGGCGGTGTCGGTGGGCGAGTATCTGGTGCGCGTCCATCACATCGAGCCGCAGCGCATCGCCATCGCCGGCCTCGGCAAGAGCCAGCCGCTGACCCCCGACCCGACCGACAGCCGCAACCGGCGCGTCGAGTTCCGGCCCATCCAGTGATCGAGAGGGAAGGGAGGACGCGCCATGGTCCGGAAACTCCTTCTCCTGGTGGCGGTCGCGGCGCTCCCCCTCGTCGGGGGCGCCGCCGACGCGACGGTGGTCCGCAAGAAGAGCAGCGACGCGGGCGTGCAGCCCGGCGGCCTCGACGTCGGGGTCCCCAAGGGCCGTGTGCGCATCCAGTGCTGGCAGGACGGCGAAAAGATCATCGACGAGAGCGATCTGAACGTCCTGTCGCTCAGCGTCGCCAGCCAGTTGAACGCGCTGCGCTTCCGCCGGGCCGGCGAGCCGGAGAACAGCCTCGCCATCGTGACGCGGAACCGGACGTCGTGCCTGTTGAGCCCGAAGGGCTGATGATTGGGGACGTGTTGCCCCCTCCCTGACCCTCCCCCGCCTTCGGCGAGGGAGGGAATTGGTGTTGAACGCACAGAAAATCCCTCCCCTGCGAAGCGGGGGAGGGAGGGGACCCACGGAGTGGGGAGGGTGGGGGCAACACCTTGCCCCCGACTCCTCAATGCACGCTGACCAGTTCCATCCCATGCTCCTGAAGCGTCGCCCCCGCCGACGCGCGGTCGGTGTCGAGCCACAGGCAGGTGCCGTTCGCGGCATACACGGCGTAGGCGGGCAGGCCGTCGACCTCCACCGACCGCAGATAGGCGACCTCCAGGATTCCATGACGGGCGAAGCGGTCATCGAACCCGGCGGCGAAGCCCTCGGCGGCGTCGGCTTTGGTGCGGCGGTCGGTCATGGTCGGTCTCCTCGGGCGCTGGGGCGGACCAACGGGGCGCCGGTCCTGCCCGGCACTCTAGAGGGCTGGACCGGGCCGCGCTGTGGAGCCCGCCACACTCAGTACGTTGGAAGGGGGCCAACTCCTGCGCAACTTTGTGCCGCACCTCACAGCGGCCGCCGTCTTCCGCCGTCTAGCCTCGACGGGCCGGCATTTTGGCCGGCGCGCATCATTTCGGAGGTCCGACCATGCCCGTCCGTTCACGGCGTCCGCCCTTCTTTGGGCCGGGTCCGCAACCCCGTCCTTCCCCCTTCGCCGCCTGGACAGGCGTCCGGGAAACGCCAATGATTCCGCGATCCCCGCCGGTGGAGGCCAGCATGGCGCACAGGACCCTGAGCGGACTCGTGGCGGCGGCCCTGACGCTGTCCGCCGTCGGAGCGGTCGGCGTCACGCCCGGCCGCGCGGCGGCGGAGCCGGCGGTGGTCGTCGCCTCCACCGCCCCTGGCTATGCGCAGGGGCAACTGGTCCCCGACGGCGCGGCGGTCACCGTGCCGGACGGCGCCAACGCCATGTTCCTGTTCGCCAACGGTCGCATGCTGCGGGTGAAGGGGCCATTCGACGGGCCGCTCGACCGCATGCCCGACGCCGCAGGCTGGACCGGCGTCGGCAGCCTCGTCGGCGGCGAGCGATTCTTTCAGACCGACCTGGGTGCGGCCCGCGCGGTCGGTACCCCGATGCAGAAGGGGGAGGAGCAGGTTTTCACCCTCGACCCCGGTCGCCCCGGCACCCAATGCGTGAAGTCCGGCGGCACGGTTTTGCTGCGCAAACCCGCGGACCCGGCGCTGATCCCGGCCACCCTGCGCGCGGAGGGGCGCGAGGCCGCCACGCTGCGCTGGGACAAGGGGACCGCGGTGCCCTGGCCGCGTGAGCTGCCGATGGCGGACGGCACCGCCGTCTCCGTCGCCGGGCCGGATGGGCGGGTGCGCCACAGCCTGACCCTGCGGGTGATCGCCGCCGAGGGGATCGCGGCGGGGCAGGGCGCGGAGCTGGCCGTCCGGCTGGCCGGCGCCGGCTGCGCGGCACAGGCGGCGGCCCTGCTCGACCCGGTGCGGGACAGCGTGGCGCCGCTGAATCTCTATCTCGCCACCGATCGCGGCCTCTACCCGACCTATCGGTCCGGGGAGGCGGTGACGCTGGTGCTCCAGACGAACCGGGACGCGCATCTCTACTGCTACCTGCGCAACACGCGTGGCCAGCTGACGCCGATCTACCCGCCGGGACCGTCGGCCAGCTCGCTGGTGGAGGGGCACCGCACCTTGACGCTGGCCGGCGACCGCATGCCGGTGCCGCTGCGCGCGGCGGAGCGGTCGGGGAGCCTGTCCGCCGACCAGGAGGTGCGCTGCTTCGCCGCCGGGCGCGATCTCGGCGCCGATCTGCCGGGGCGGCAGGACGCCTTCCGGCCGCTGACCGACGAGGCGGCGGCCCGGCTGGAGCGGACGCTCGCCTCGCTGAAGCAGACCGAACTGGTGATGGCGCAGGTGATCCTGCGCGTGGAGTGAGGGCGCCGCCGTTGGGGACATCGGGGGGCAGGCCAAGCGGGGCGAAAGCCCCGTGGCTCGTCAAAGGACTGGCCAAGGGGTTGGTGGGCTTGGCCGCGGTGGCCGGCGTGTCGGCGGCGGCGCTGGGGCTGACCCGGCTGGTGCCGCCCCTGCGCTCCGCCGACGAGAGCTTCCGCGACCTCGCCATCGCCTACTTCACGCCGCCCGCCCCGCAGCATCCCGGCATCGTGCTGGTCACGCTGGGGGAGGACCTGTTCGCCACGCTGGCCTGCCGGTCGCCGGTGGACCGCGGCTTCCTCGCCGATCTGGTGGGGACGCTGGAGGCGGCGGGGGTGCGGGCGATCGGGCTGGACATCCTGTTCGACCAGCCGACCCTGCCGGCGCTCGACGAGCGGCTGCGCCAGCGCATCCAACGCGCCACGGTGCCGGTGGTCGCCATCACCGCGCTCGGCGACACGCCGCTGACCGAGGAGCAGCGCCGCTACCTCGGGCGCTTTCTCGACGGCATCCCGCACGGTCACGCCAACCTCGCCAAGGACCGGCTGGACGGCACGGTGCGCTGGCATGTGCCGCGCGGGCCGGACGGGCTGCCCAGCTTCCCGGCGCGGCTGGCCCAGGTCGCCGGAGGGGCGGCCGGGGGGGAGGTCCCGGTGGAGCCCTTCCGCATCGACTGGCACGCCCGCCCGTCGCCGGACGCGCAGCCCTTCCCGGCCTATCCGGCGGACATGGTGGGGCTGCTGCCGCGCGGCTGGCTGGCCGGGCGGATCGCCGTGGTCGGCACCGTCCTGGTCGGGGTCGACCAGCACCGCACGCCGCTGTCGGTCGCCGGCCTGTCCACGCCGGGGGTGGAGATCCAGGCCCACGCGCTGGCCCAGATCCTCGACGGGCGGACCAGCCGCGACCTGTCCGACGGCTGGATGGTCGCGCTGGTGCTGGCGTTGAGCGCCGCGGGGGTGGCGCTGGCGGCGGCCGGCTGGCCGGTGTGGCTGCTGGTGCCGGCCAGCCTGCTCGGGCTGCTTGGCCTGTGGGCGGCGGCGCTGGCGCTGTTCGCCCAGGGCGGACCGCTGGTGGCGATGATGGCGCCGTCCGCCGCGTGGCTGGGCGGCATCGCGGTGATGACCGCGCATCTGTCGCTGAAGGAGCGCACCGACCGCCGCAGCCTGATGCAGCTGTTCGCCAACCACGTCTCCCAGCCCGTCGCCGACGAGATCTGGCGGGAGCGCGCGACCTTCCTGGCCGGCGGGAGGCCCCGCCCGCAGGAGCTGACCGCCACCGTCTTCTTCTCCGACATCGAAGGCTTCACCACCGTCTGCGAGGCGCTGGAGCCGGAACCGCTGATCCTCTGGCTGGAGGGCTATCTCGACGCCATGGTGCGGGTGGTGGCGGCGCATGACGGGATCGTGCTGCGCTTCATCGGCGACGCCATCCTGGCGGTCTTCGGCGCCCCCGTCGCCCGCACCACCCAGGCGGAGATTGACGCCGACGCCGAGCGCGCCGTGCGCTGTGCCATCCAGATGGGGCGGGAGCTTCGGGAGCTGAACAAGCGCTGGCAGGCGGAGGGGTTGCCGGCCATCGGCATCCGCGTCGGCATCCACACCGGTCCGCTGGTGGCGGGCAGCCTGGGCGGGCTGCGGCACATGGAATATTCGCTGCTCGGCGACACCGCCAACACGGCGGCCCGGCTGGAGGCGCTGGGCAAGACGGTCGACATGCGCTCCTCCCCCCATTGCCGGATCGTCATCGGGGAACCGACCTGGACGGCGGTGCAGGGCACGGTGGCCGGGCTGCCGGTCGGTGAGATGGCGCTGAAGGGCAAGCGCAAGGCGGTCCGCGCCTGGCTGGTCCTCGACCGCGAGGGGGAGGAGGTGCGGCCCGCGGCGGAGGCCGGGGAGTGACCGCCCTTCTCCGTATTCGGGATTAGGCTGAATGAACGCTTGGTGCGCAGGAATCGAAATATTAAGCTGGGGAGAACGGCAATTTTATGCCGAAGGGTGCCGGGTATGGGGTGCGCAACCGCCTTCCCACCATGGAGCCGGCCGATGTTTGACGGACCCTTGACGCAGCAACGTTTGGGCAGGGACCTGTGGTCGCTCGCCTTCGTCCTGCTGTTGCTGGGGCTTCTCGGCTGGGCACCAAGGGCGTTCGCCCAATCCTCTCCTCCGCAATCGCCGCCGCCCCAGGCCTCCCAGTCCCCGGAGAAGCGCATCGCGCTGGTCGTCGGCATCGGCAAGTACGAATTCGCCCCCGAGCTCCAGAACCCGGTGAACGACGCCAAGGCCATCGCCGAGGCCCTGCGCAAGCTGCAGTTTGACGTGGATGAGAAGTTCGACATGGACAACCGCGGCTTCGAGCGGGCGCTGCGGGACTTCGGCATCCGCGCCTCGCAGGCCGACGTGGCGGTGATCTTCTACGCCGGGCACGGCATCCAGGTGGGCGGCAACAACTACATCGTTCCGGCCGACGCCAAGCTGGAGCGCGAGCGCGACCTCGTCTACGAGGCGATGCCGCTGAACCTGATGATGGGCGAGCTGTCGCAGGCGCGCAAGCTGGGCATCCTGATGCTCGATTCCTGCCGCAACAACCCTTTCGTCGACCGGCTGAAGCAGGCCGGGCAGAACCGCATCCAGGTCAATTACGGCTTCGCCCGCGTCGACGACACGCCCAGCGACACGCTGGTCGCCATGGCCACCCGCGCCGACCAGTTGGCCGAGGACGGGCAGGGCGACCACAGCCCCTACACCGACGCATTGCTCCAGCACCTCCAAACGCCGGGGCTGGAGCTGAGCCTGTTCTTCCGCAACGTGCGCGACACCGTGCGGCAGGCGACCAACGGGCGGCAGGAGCCCTACATTTTTGGTTCGCTGGGGGCGGCGCCCTTCTACTTCAACCCGCGCCCGCCGAACCGCCCGCCGGTGCTCGGCGAGATCCGCCCGCTGGAGCTGTCCGACCGCGCCGACGCCGAGCCGCTGCGCATCGGGCGCCCGACCGATCCCGACGACGACCAGCTCTTCGCCCAGATTTCCGGCCTGCCGCGCGGCGGCAGCGTGCGCATCGGCGACCGCATCGTGCTGATCGGCGACTACCTGACCGTGGAGCAGCTCGCCGCCACCAGCTTCAAGCCGGACGCGACGGTGGTGGGCGACGCCGGGCGCTTCGACTTCGCGATCATGGACGGGCGGGGCGGCGTGGTGCGGGGCGGTGTCGCGATCACCATCAAGCCAAGCAACCGCCCGCCGGTCGTCGCCGGCGCGCGCACCGTCCGCGCCCTGCCGAATCCCCTGGCCATCGAGGCGCCGGTGGACCCCGACGGCGACCCGCTGACCATCACCGTCACCGCCGTGCCCGACCGCGGCAAGGTGCGCGACGGCGCCACCCTGATCCGCCCCGGCGACCGCCTGCCGGCCGAGGGACTGACCCGGCTGACCTTCGACCCGGAGCAGGAGCGGGCGGGCGCCGCCGGCGCCTTCACCTATCAGGTGGAGGACGGCAAGGGCGGCAAGGCCACCGGCAGTGTGACGCTGGAGATCGCCCCGCCGGGTGCCGCCCCGGCCGCTCCGGCGCTTGAGGAATCGCTGTGGCAGATGGTCAAGGGCAGCCGCGAGCCCGCCGACTTCGAGGCATTCCTGCGCCTGTTCGGCAGCGGCGCCTACGCCAAGCCGGCGCGCGAGAAGCTGGGTGCGCTCACCCCCGCCGCCAAGCCGCCGGAGGTCGCGTCAGCGGCCCCGCCGCCTTCGACAAAACCAGCGCCTCCTTCGGTTTCGCGCCCGGCCCAGGCTCCAGCCGTCGAGGCGGCGGCACCGCCCCCACCGGCCCCGCCGCAGCCGGCGCCCGCGCCGGAGCAGGTGGCGGCAGCACCCCCGGCCGGCAACGGGAACAGCGCGGTGCGCAACCACAGCAAGTCGGCCAGCTTCCAGGACTGCCCGGACTGCCCGGTGATGGTGCGCATCGCGCCCGGCAGCTTCAGCATGGGCAGTGACCAGGGCGACCGCTCCGAACGTCCGGTGCACAAGGTAACCATCGCCAAGCCCTTCGCGCTCGGCGCCTACGAGGTGACGGTGGCCGAGTGGCGCGCCTGCGTCGAGGGCGGCGGCTGCACCGGCGGCATGCCGCGCATGACCAAGCCCACCGACAGCACCCCGATCCACAACATCTCCTGGCTGGAAGCCCAGGCCTACGCGAAGTGGCTGAGCCAGAAGACCGGCCAACGCTACCGTCTGCCGTCCGAAGCCGAATGGGAGTACGCGGCGCGCGGCGGCACGACGGGCCGCTACTGGTGGGACGGGCAGACGGGGACGCTCGCCAATTGCAAGGACTGCGGCGGCGCGCAGGAGCGGCTGACCCCCGCCTCGGTCGGCAGCTACAAGCCGAACCCCTTCGGCCTCCACGACATGAACGGCGGCGTGGCGGAGTGGGTCGCCGACTGCTGGCACGCCGACTATGCGGGCGCGCCGACGGACGGCAGCGCCTGGACGTCCGCCAACTGCCGCGAGCGCGTGCTGCGCGGCGGGTCCTGGCGGGGCGGCCTGGCTGACATCACCGATACGGCGCGGCTGTTCTACGATCCCGACGTGCGGTACCTGAACAACGGGGTGCGGGTGTTGCGGGAGTTAAATTGAGGGGGAGTGGTTGGGTCGGGCCCCCTCCCTAACCCTCCCCCGCTAACGCAGGGGAGGGGATGACGCTTCGCAGAAGGCACCCTCTCCCGCGCAGCGGGGGAGGGCCGGGGTGGGGGCTCGACGCGACGCCTCACCCATTCGCCTCGGCGATCTCCTCCAGCGCGTCGCGGTCGAGCAGGGTGATCCGCCCGGATTCCACGGCGATCACGCCGTTGCGCTGCCATTCGCCGAGCAGCTTGTTGATGCTCTCGCGCGACACGCCCACCAGACAGCCGAGCTGCTGCTGCGACAGCTTGATGTCCAGCTTCAGCCCGCCCGGCGTCGGCTTGCCGAACACGTCGGCCAGCCGCATCAGCGCGCGGGCGAAGCGCGACGACGCCTCCAGAAACAGCGTGTCCTCCAGATGCTCGCTGGTCTGGCGCAGGCGCTTGCACAGCACGGTGATGAGCTGGAGCGCCACCGCCGGGCGCTCGTTGAGCAGCGGCACGAACTTGGAACGGTCGAGCACCAGCAGGTCGGTCTCCTCCAGCGCCACGGCGTCGGCGGTCCGCGGCTCGCCGTCGAGCAGGGCGATCTCGCCGAACAGGCCGCCCTTGTTGATGATGTTCAGCACCAGCTCCTTGCCGTCGGTGGAGTGGGAGCAGATCTTCACCCGCCCGCGGATGACCGCCATCATGCTGTCGCCGGGGTCGCCCTTCTGGAAAATGACCGCGCCGGGCCGGAAATAGGCCAGCCGGGCGCTGGCGGCGAGGCGTTGCAGTTCCGGCTTTTCCAGATGCTTCAGCAGGAAATGCCCGGACAGCACCAGTTCCTTGTCGAACGCGATCCGCACCGTCGTCATGGTCGCCCCCATACGGCTCGATGCCGGACAGTGTAGCGGGCGGACGGCCCGCAACCGCGGCGCCAGAGGCGGTAACGCGCTCGCCCGTCTCTGCCTCGTTCTTGCGGGCATAGGGGGAAAGACCGACCAAAGGTGAATCTTGTTCTGTCCAATGGTTCGTGACTACCATCGTCAGCAAGGCGTCCGGTATGAGGCGCCGGCCAAAGAACCCGGCTTGAAAACAGGGACCGCAGAACAGGGAAGGAGACGAGCGTGGACTCCACCACCCCGTCCGCAGAGCTGTCCAGGCGCGCGGCCAACCATGTGCCGCTGACGCCGCTGGACTTCCTGCGCCGCTCCGCGATGGTCTATCCGGACAAGACCGCGGTGGTCTACGGCCCCCTGCGGCGGAACTGGTCGGAGGTCGAGCGCCGCGCCCGCGCGCTGGCCTCCGCGGTGAGCCGGGCCGGCGTCCGGCCAGGGGAAGTGGTGTCGGTCCTGGCCTTCAACACCCCGGCGATGCTGGAGGGGCATTTCGGCATTCCCGGCGCCGGGGCGGTGCTGAACGCCATCAACACGCGGCTCGACGCGCCCGCCGTCGCCTTCATCCTGGAGCACGCGGAAAGCCGCCTGTTCCTGGTCGACCGCGGCCTGTCCGCGGTGGCCCGCGCCGCGCTGGAGCGCATGGCGGCCCCGCCGCGGGTGGTGTGGATCGACGATCCGGCGGCGCAGGACGCCGACCCGGTGGGCGATCTGGAATATGAGGATTTCCTCAGGACCGGCGACCCCGAGGCGCCCTGGCGCACGCCGGAGGACGAGTGGGAGTCCATTGCGCTCAACTACACCTCCGGCACCACCGGCAACCCCAAGGGCGTTCTGTACCATCACCGCGGCGCCCATCTGAACGCGCTCGGCAACGTCATCACCTTCGGGCTGCGGCCCGACAGCGTCTATCTGTGGACGCTGCCGATGTTCCACTGCAACGGCTGGACCTACCCCTGGGCGGTGACGGCGGTCGGGGCGACCCATGTCTGCCTGCGCGCCGTCGACCCGGCGGCGATCTTCCGCCTGATCGCCGAGGAGAAGGTCACCCATCTCTGCGGCGCGCCGGTCGTGCTGACCATGCTGATCCACGCGCCGGACGAGGTGAAGCGCGGCTTCGACCACGGCCCGGTGCAGGTGGCGACCGGCGGCGCGGCGCCGCCCAGCGCAGTGATCGCGGGGATGGAGCGGATGGGCTTCCGCCTGACCCACCTCTACGGCATGACGGAATGCTACGGCCCCTCGACCGGCTGCGCGTGGCAGGAGGGCTGGGCGGAGCTGCCGCTGGAGGAACGGGCGGTGAAGATGGCCCGCCAGGGCGTGCCCAACGTCACCATGTCCGAGCAGACCGTGCTCGACCCCAACAGCGGTCGCGCGGTGCCCGCCGACGGCGAGACGCTGGGCGAGTTGGCGCTGCGCGGCAACACGGTGATGAAGGGCTACCTGAAGAACCCGGCGGCGACCGACGAGGCGCTGCGCGACGGCTGGCTGCACACCGGGGACCTCGCCGTGCTGCACCCCGACCGCTACGTCGAGATCAAGGACCGCGCCAAGGACATCATCATCTCCGGCGGCGAGAACATCGCCTCGCTGGAGGTCGAGGAGGTCCTGTACAAGCACCCCCACGTCATGGAGGCCGCCGTCGTCGCCCGTCCCGACCCGACATGGGGCGAGACTCCCTGCGCCTTCGTCACGCTGAAGCCGGGATCGGAAGGAAGGGTGAGCGAGGCCGAGGTGATCGGCTGGTGCCGTGACCATCTCGCCCATTTCAAGGCGCCGCGGACGGTGGTGTTCGGGGCCCTGCCGAAGACCTCGACCGGGAAGATCCAGAAGTTCGTGCTGCGCGAGCAGGCGAGGGGGTTGTGAGGGGAGCTTTTGCCCCCTCCCTAACCCTCCCCCGCTTCGCAGGGGAGGGGATTTGGCTGCGAAGCAGCGGAGTTCCCTCCCTCGCCGAAGGCGGGGGAGGGTTAGGGAGGGGGCCCGACGCATGAACCCCACCGTCACAAACCCAGGACCCCCATGATCCTCTCCCTCACCAACCGCACCGCCCTGGTCACCGGGGCCTCCGCCGGCCTGGGCCGTCACTTCGCGGGCGTGCTGGCTGCGGCCGGCGCCCGCGTTGCTCTGGCCGCGCGGCGGCGCGAGAGCCTGGACGCCGCCGTCGCCGAGATCGAAGCGGCGGGTGGGCAGGCCGTCGCCGTGCCGCTCGACGTCACCGACGCCGCCTCCGTCCGCGACGGCGTGCGGATGGCCGCGAGCGCGCTCGGCGGGCTCGACATCCTCGTCAACAACGCCGGGACCACCGTCGCCAAGCCCGCGCTGGATTATGCGGAGGAGGAGTGGGACCGTGTCATCGACACCAACCTGAAGGGCGCCTTCCTCACCGCGCAGGCGGCGGCGCGCGTGATGCGGGAGCAGGGGCGGGGCGGGTCGATCGTCAACATCGCCTCCATCCTCGGGTTGCGGGTGGCCGGCCATGTCGCAGCCTACGCCGCGTCTAAGGCCGGACTGGTCCAACTGACTCAGGCGCTGGCCCTGGAATGGGCGCGTTACGGCATCCGCGTCAACGCGCTGGCCCCCGGCTACATGGAAACCGACCTGAACCGCGATTTCCTGGCGACCGACGCCGGGCAGGCGCTGATCCGGCGGGTGCCGCAGCGGCGGCTGGGGCGGCTGGCCGACCTGGACGGGCCGTTGCTGCTGCTCTGCTCCGACGCGTCGGCCTACATGACCGGCGCGGTGGTGCCGGTGGACGGTGGGCATCTGGTCAGCACCTTGTAAGCAAAGAAGAAAGAACGAAGAGAGGACCCGAACCGATGGATTTCAGCCTGCCCCCGCCGATCGAGGAGTTCCGCCGCCGCGTGCGCGCCTTCGTGGAGGAGCGCATCCTGCCGCTGGAAGCGGACCCGGCCTCCTACGACGCGCACGAGAACATCGCGCCCGCCCTGCTGGAGCGCCTGCGCGGGGAGGTGAAGGCCGCCGGGCTGTGGGCGCCGCAAATGCCGACGGCGCGCGGTGGGCAGGGGCTGGGCATCGTCGGCATGGCCGCGGCCTACGAGGAGATGAACCGCTCCATCTTCGGGCCGGTCTGCTTCAACTGCGCCGCTCCCGACGACGGCAACATGCAGCTTCTCAACAAGGTGGCGACCGAGGCGCAGAAGGAGCGCTGGCTCCAGCCCATCATCGACGGCGCGGTCCGCTCCGCCTTCGTGATGACCGAGCCGCATCCCGGCGGCGGTTCCGACCCCTCGATGATGAAGACGCGGGCGGAGCGCAAGGGCGACCGCTGGGTGATCTCCGGCCGCAAATGGTTCATCACCGGGGCGGGGGAGGCGCAGCATTTCATCCTGATCGCCCGCACCTCCGACGACGCGCGCAAGGGGCTGACCGCCTTCCTGTTCGACAAGGACCAGCCCGGCTGGGAGATCGTCCGCCGCATCCCGATCATGGGGCCGGAGGAGCATGGCGGCCATTGCGAGCTGCGCTTCGACGGGCTGGAGGTTTCCGACGAGAACGTCCTGATGACCGTCGGTGATGGGCTGAAGGCGACGCAGATCCGCCTCGGCCCGGCGCGGCTGACCCATTGCATGCGCTGGACCGGCCTGTCGAAGCGGGCCATGGAGATCGCCGCCGCCTATGTCCGCGAGCGCGAGAGTTTCGGCACAACGCTCGCCGGGCACGAGGGCGTGCAGTGGATGATGGGCGACGTCGCCATGCAGATCGAGATCGGGCGGCTGCTGGTCATGAAGGCGGCGTGGCAGCTCGACCGCGGCGATTTCGCCCGCAAGGAGGTGTCGATGGCCAAGGTCCATGTCGCCGACACGCTGCACAAGGCGGTGGACACGGCCATCCAGCTCTGCGGGGCCAGGGGCTATTCGAAGGACACGGCGCTGGAGTGGATGTACCGCTACGCCCGGCAGGCCCGGCTGGTGGACGGGGCGTCGGAGGTCCACAAGATGGTCCTGGCGCGATTCTACATGGACGAGGGCGACGGCTTCTGGGCCTGGGGGTGACGGGATGGGCGCATTGATCGACGGGGAAAGCCGGCCGCGGCTGGAATCCTGGCTGGCCGGGGCGACCGGCGCGACGCGCGTGGCGGTGGCCGACGAAGGCACGCTCGGCGGGGGAGCCATCTCGCTCAACCTCGCGGTGACTCTGGACATCGACGGCGGGCCGCAGGCCGGGCGGCACGCCTGCGTGCTGCGCGCCCAACCGGGCGGAGGCGCGGCGGCGTCCGGCATGAAGGCGAGCATCTCCAAGGCGCAGGAGTTCGCCGTGCTGCGCGCCGCCTTCAGCGCCGGGGTGGCGGCGCCGGAGCCCATCGCCGCCTGCGGCGACCCGGCGGTCCTCGGCGCCGACTTCTACATCATGCGCCGCGCCGAGGGCATCGGGGCCGGGCACAAGGTGGTGAAGGCCGACCAGCCGCAGCGCGGACTCGCCCGCGAGCTTGGCCGGCAGTTGGGCCGCCTGCATAAGGCCGGGCCGGACACGCCGGGGCTGGAGGACCTGCCGGTGCCGGCCGCGTCGCCGGCGCTCGACTGCGTCCACGCCTACCGCGACTGGCTGGGCGATCTGGCGCTGCGGGACGCCGTGCTGGCCTGGGGCCTGCGCTGGCTGGAGATCCACGCGCCGCCGCCGGGCGAACTGGTGCTGTGCCACCGCGACTACCGCACCGGGAACTATCTGGTGAAGGACGGCGGCCTGACCGCCATCCTGGATTGGGAGTTCGCGGGATTCAGCGATCCCATGGAGGATCTCGGCTGGTTCTGCGCCCGCTCCTGGCGCTTCGGGCGCCACGACCGCGAGGCCGGTGGGCTGGCCGGGCGGGAGGACTTCTACGCCGGCTACGAGGAGACGTCGGGCCGCCGGGTGGACCCGCGGGCGGTCGCCTATTGGGAAACCGCCGCCTACATGCGCTGGGCGGCCATCGCGGTCCTTCAGGGGCGCCGCCACACCTCCGGCGAGGAGCCGTCGTTGGAGCTGGCTTTGACCGGGCGGATGCTGCCGGAGATCGAGTGGGACCTGTTGCGCCACATCCATGGGCTGGGGCTGACGGCCTCCGCCCCGGCGGCGGTGGATGCCGAACCGTCCGGCGATGCCGACGAAGAGAGGGTCGCCTGATGCGCACCAGCCCCGACGCCCAGCAGTTGCTGAGCATCATCGCGGAAACGTTCCGCACCGACCTGCTTCCCCACATCCCGCCGGCCCAGCGCTACACGGCGCTGATGATCGCCAACGCGCTCGGCATCGTGCAGCGGGAACTGGCCGGCGCGGACGAGGCCGGTCACGCCATGCTGGCGGCGCTGGCCCTGCTCTACGGCGAGGACGCCGACGACAGCCTGTCCGGCACCGACCTGCGCCAGCGGGTGGAGGCCCTGCAGCACCGGCTGTGCATCGAGATCGCCGCTGGCGACTTCGACCACGACGGCCAGGACGTGCTGATGGAGTGCCTGGAGGAGATCGTCCAGGCCCGGCTGGGCATCGCCAATCCGAAGGTGCTGCGGGGGTAAAAAGTGTTCCCCTCTCCCGTCCCGGGAGAGGGGAACGAAGGATGTGGGCGTCACTCCGCGATCGGCTCGTAGAATTCCGGGCCGAAGTCGGCGGCTTGGCGGCTGGTCACGTTGAAGGGCTTTTTCAGGCCACCGCGGAAGTAGCGCTTTACCAGATCCTGCCACGTCTCCACCGGGTCCACGCCGCGCTTGGCGCAGAGATGGCCGAACCAGCGGCGTCCGGCGGCGACGTGGGTGATCTCCTCGTCATGGATGACCTGGAGCAGGGCGGCGCTCTCCGCGTCGCCGAACTCGCGCAGGCGGCGGACGGTCTCCGGGGTGACGTCGAGCCCGCGCGCCTCCAGCACCATCGGCACCACGGCCAGCCGGGCGGCGAGGTCATGGGCGGTGGTGGTCGCGGCCTGCCACAGCCCGTCATGGGCCGGCAACTCGCCATAGCCGGAGCCAAGCTGGTTCAGCCGCTCCTCCAGCATCTGGAAATGCCGGGCCTCGTCGTCGGCGACCTGCACCCAGTCGTCGGTGAAGCCCCTGGGCATCCCCTCGCCGACGAAACGGCACACGATGTCCCAGGCGAGGTCGATGGCGTTCAGTTCGATGTGGGCCAGCGCGTGGAGCAGGGCGAGGCGGTTCTGCGCGCTGCCGCCGCGCCCGCGCTTGGGCATGTCGCGGGGCAGCATCAGGGGCGGGCGCTCCGGGCGGGAGGGGCGCTCCGGCGGGGCCAGCGCGCCGAACTCCGTGATGCGTCCGTCGCGCCACGCCGCGGCATAGTCCCGCGTCAGGCGCACCTTCTCCAGCGGCGCCGCGGTGGTCAGAACCGCGACGGCCGCGTCGCACAGCGTGGTCACCATCCATACGCAACGAAATGGGGGTTCAGGATGTCGGCCTTGCCGTAGAGGAAGGGCGAACCGTCCGGTTGCTCCACCCGGCCGCCGGCGGCGGCGAGGATGGCGTGGCCGGCGGCGGTGTCCCACTCGCTGGTCGGGCCGAAGCGGGGGTAGAGGTCCGCCTTGCCCGCGGCCACCGTGCAGAATTTCAGCGAGCTGCCGCAGGTCACCCGGTCCTTCACCGTGTAGCCGGCGAGGAAGCCCTCCAACTCGCTGCCGCTGCCGTGGGAGCGGCTGGCGACCACGGTCAGGCCGTCGGGCGGCGGCTTGCGGACCTGGATCGGGTAGTCGTGGCGCCCCTCCACCCAATGGACGGCGGTGCCCGCCCCGCAGGCGGCGTAGAGGTCGCCGGTGGCCGGCGCGTAGACGACCCCCAGGATCGGACGCCCGCCGTCGATCAAGGCGATGTTGACGGTGAACTCGCCGTTGCGGTTGATGAATTCCTTGGTGCCGTCGAGCGGATCGACCAGCCAGAAGCGCCCGCCGGAGATGTCCGGCCGGTTCCCGGCGGCCACGGCCTCCTCCGCCACCACCGGAATGCCGGGGGCGATGTGGTGCAGGGCCGGGGTGATGACGTGCTCGGCGGCGAGATCAGCCTGGGTGACCGGGCTGCCGTCGACCTTTGTGGCGGCGTCGATGCCGTCGTTGTAGAAGCGCAGGATCACCTGACCCGCTTCATGGGCGATGGTCCGCACCTTGGGCAGCAGGCTCGCCGCGGCGGTGTCGGTCATGGGTGGTCCTCCGGTCGGCTGGTGGGCGAACGGTCACCATAGCGCGCCCGGATGGTGGGCTGGAAGGCTGGAAAGGGCGGGGAGGATGGGAGAATGCGGATGAAGGCGGGCTGGCGCGCTATGGAGACGGCGGACCTGGACCGTGTGATGGCCATCGCCGAGGTCGTGCATCCCGATTACCCGGAGGACCGTGCCGTTTTTGCCGAGCGGCTGGCCCTTTACCCGGACGGCTGCGCCATGGCGGACGCGGATGGGATCGGCATCGGCTACATCGTCCTGCATCCGGGCCGGCTGGGCGTGCCGCCGCCGCTCGATTCGCCGCTCGGCGCGCTGCCGGAAGCGCCGGATTGCCTCTATCTGCACGACGTCGCCCTGCTGCCGGCGGCGCGCGGCCTGGGGTTGGGAGCCGCCGCCCTGGAGCGCATGGACGCCCTGGCGGCGCGGCAGGGCTTCCGCTGGCTGGCCCTGACCTCGACGCCCGGCGCGCGGGCCTTCTGGGACGCGCAGGGGTTCCTGCCGCAGGACGGTGGGGCCGGGTTGGCGGCCAAGCTGGCCTCCTACGGCGGCGGCATGACCTACATGACGCGGCCGGTGAAGGGCTGATTTCGGCGATCGATGAAATTTGCCGCAAATTGTATACATCCCGCCCGGCGGGGATTCGATTTGCGGCAAGTTGTCCGACCCCGGCGGCTGGTCGCGGATGCTATCGTGCAGCGCTCCCGACACCTTCAGCACGGCCGTTCGCCGGCAGGCCCCCATGCAGCCATCCGCCCGCTTTCCGTGGAAGTCCGAATACACGGTCGGAAACGAGTCCATCGACGAGCAGCACCGGACCCTTTTGGAACTGGCCGGCCTGCTGCACATCGCGGTGGCGGCGGGGCAGGGCTACAAGATCATCCAGAGTGCCTTCGCTGCCCTGGTGAAGTACACGGAGGAGCATTTCTCCGCCGAGGAGCGGTTCTGGACCGACGCCAGGAGCGGCGCCGTCGAGACGCACAAGCGGCTGCACCGGCAGATCACGGACGAGTTGCTGGCCCTGCGGTTCGAGGGCCCCTACGGGGTGGTCTTCTGCACGCCAAACGAACTGACCAACTGGGTCGAGCACCGGCTGATCGCCCATTTCATCGAAGAGGATCAGGGTGTCTACCGCAGCCTGACCCAGGGCGCGAAGCGGAAGCGGACGTCTGCCTGACCGCCGCCTGATCGCCATCGGATCTCTGTCGAACGGCCGTCGCTTTCACAACCGGCCCGCAATCCGGCCGCCGTGGCCCTTCTCACCCAGCCTTGGTGGACGCCGAAGATGCGCCCACTCCATCGCGGATGGCCTGCCCGGACGGCGGACTGGAAAACACGTTCGCATGAATATTTGAAGACAAACGAATGAATGCAAATGCATTCAAATAAAATAGTTTTATTTTTTCAAATTATCACCGGTATTTTTGATGAGCGCCCCGGCCATTCCAAAATAAATATCAATGAATGCAATTCGGGACTTGATGAATTGCGCCGTTTTGGCGGACGTTCGCGTCAAGGCCATGCGGAGGTTGGGGCATTCTGCCAACCGCGAGGGAACGCCATGACTGCACCTTACCTGCTGCCGCCGACCACCTCCGCGCCCTATCCGTCCAGCCTTCCGTCGGGAACCGTGAAGCTGTACGCCGATCAGAACTGGAGCAGCGACAGCCTGACCATCACCACCTCGGGCGCGATCGAAGGCGTCCAGAGTTCCTTTGCCGGGACCAACCTGAACGACCGGACCACCTGGGTTGCCTTCAACCTGCCGGAGGGGGTCGTCCTGACCCTGCTGGAGCACAAGACCACTCCACCCGCCGGCCAGCCCTACAGCTTCAACGGCTGCGGGCGTTGCGTCGATCTGATCGGCAACGGCCAGACCCAGACGGTCGATGTCGAGAAGCTCGGCGCCAACGACTGCCTGTCCGCCTACATCTGGCGCACCGTGGATCTGAACACCGGTGTCTTCCAGCTGTTCGACGGGCTGAACTACGCCGACAACCGCAACACCTTCTTCCTGTGCGAATGGCCGATGGGGACGGTTCTGTCGTTGGCCGGATGGTTCATTTGCGACCGGGCGGCGTCGATCTATTTCGGCGGGCTGACCGCCCAGCAGGTGGCGCTCTACGACGGCGGCCAGGGCGACGGGGAAACCATGTCCGTCGCCGGCTGGCTGAGCATGGACGGCATTCCCGACCTGCGCAGCTACTCCTTCGTCGACAAGGAAGGCTCGTGGAAATGGGATCTGCTGACTCCGGTCCATTCGGAGGTTGAGCCCTTCACGATCACCTCGCCGGTCCCGACCAACCCGTCGAGCACGATCTCCAGTTCCATCTCCGGCACCAACGAGGGGGCGGCGACGATCACCGACACGGTGTCGGTCACCAGTGGGAAATCGCAGTCGCTGACTTTGTCGGTCACCGATTCCTACACGATCGGCTATGTCCAGGAGGTGCGCTTCACCTACGGGATCGGTCTGACCGGCGAGGTCGAGGTCGGCTGCACCTTCTCCATGTCCTACACCTACACGGGCACGAAGGAGACCTCGGTCACCAATTACTACGATCTGTCGGTGAGCCAGGCGGTCGAGATCCCGGCCGATTGCCGCTACAGCTCGACCATGACCATCCTGATGGCCGAGATCCCGCCGACCTCCTACAGCACGCCGGCGGTCTTCTACTACACCCAGCAGGTGCCCGGTTCGACCTACGATGCGGCGATGAGCGCCGAGCTGGGCAAGACGGTCTACGCGCTGCGCCAGACGGTGACGGGCTACGTCAACGGCGGCGTCTCGGTGGACGTCCGGAGCAGCACGGAAACCCAGCCGCTCTCCGTCGCGGCGCTGGCCGACGCCTGACGCCGGCACCGTCCGCGACGCGGGTCCGCCATCACAGGTTTCGCGTCCAACGTTGCCTTTGCCGTGGAACGGACCCAAGTCTAGCTGGTTTATGATGTGGCGCGGCTGCCGGATGGGCGCGGGATTCCCCGCCCGTCCGGCGGCCCCGCTCCACCAGACCAGCGGAGCGACGGCGGCGGATGAAGAACTCGGACAATGGCCGGATCGATCGGAACGACACGCTCTGGTACAAGGACGCGGTCATCTATCAGCTTCATGTCAAGGCGTTCTTCGACGCCGACAACGACGGCATCGGCGACATCGCCGGCCTGACGCAGAAGCTCGACTACATCCAGGAGCTTGGCGTCACCACGCTGTGGCTGCTGCCCTTCTACCCTTCGCCGCTGCGCGACGACGGCTACGACATCGCCGACTACAAGGCGGTCAACCCGTCCTACGGCAATCTCCAGGACTTCAAGCGGTTCCTGCGCGAGTGCCACGACCGCGGCCTGCGCGTGATCACCGAGCTGGTCATCAACCACACCTCCGATCAGCATCCGTGGTTCCAGCGCGCCCGTCAGGCCAAGCCGGGATCGAACCACCGCAATTTCTACGTCTGGTCCGACACCGACCAGAAGTACCAGGGCACCCGCATCATCTTCTGCGACACGGAAAAGTCCAACTGGACCTGGGATTCCGAGGCGCAGGCCTACTTCTGGCACCGCTTCTACTCGCACCAGCCCGACCTGAACTTCGACAACCCGAAGGTCCTTCAGGAGGTGCTGAACGTCATGCGCTTCTGGCTGGACATGGGGGTGGACGGGCTGCGGCTCGACGCCGTTCCCTACCTGAAGGAGCGCGAGGGCACCAACAACGAGAACCTGCCGGAAACCCACGACGTCCTGAAGGCAATCCGCACGGAGATCGACAAGGGCTACGGCGACCGCATGCTGCTGGCCGAGGCGAACCAGTGGCCGGAGGACGTGCTGCCCTATTTCGGCGACCTGGAGAAGGGCGGGGACGAATGCCACATGGCCTTCCACTTCCCGCTGATGCCGCGAATCTACATGGCCGTCGCCATGGAGGACCGGCACCCCATCGCCGACATCATGCGCCAGACCCCGGACATCCCGGACGAATGCCAGTGGGCCATCTTCCTGCGCAACCATGACGAGCTGACGCTGGAGATGGTCACCGACCGCGAGCGGGACTATCTCTGGGACTTCTACGCCGCCGACCGGCGCATGCGGATCAACCTGGGCATCCGTCGCCGCCTCGCCCCGCTGCTGCAGAACGACCGCCGCAAGATCGAGCTGCTGAAGAGCCTGCTGCTGTCCATGCCGGGCACGCCGGTGCTCTATTACGGCGACGAGATCGGCATGGGCGACAACATCTATCTCGGCGACCGCGACGGCGTGCGGACACCGATGCAGTGGTCGCCCGACCGCAACGGCGGCTTCTCCCGCGCCGACCCGGCGCGGCTGTACCTGCCGGCGATCCAGGACCCGATCTACGGCTTCCAGGCCATCAACGTCGAGGCGCAGCAGCGCAGCCCGTCGTCTCTGCTGAACTGGATGAAGCGGCTGATCGCCGTGCGCCAGCAGCACAAGGCCTTCGGGCGCGGCAGCTTCCAGCTCCTCTATCCGGGCAACCGCAAGGTCCTCGCCTATCTGCGCTGCCATTCGACGGAGGAGGGCGACGAGGTCATCCTCTGCGTGGCCAACCTGTCCCGCTCCGCCCAGGCGGTTGAGCTGGACCTCAAGCAGTTCCGCGGCCGGGTGCCGGTGGAGATGCTGGGCCGGACGGTCTTCCCGCCGGTCGGCGATCTGCCGTACCTGCTGACCATCCCGGCCTACGGCTTCTACTGGTTCGCGCTCGCCGCCGAGGCGGCGCTGCCGTCCTGGCACGAGACGATGCCGGAGCCGGTGCCCGACCTGCTGACCGTGGTGGTGCGCGACGGCTGGAAAAGCCTGATCAGCGGTCGCGCCGAGGCGGAACTGGCGCGCGACATCCTGCAGGCCTACCTGCCGCAGCAGCGCTGGTTCGCCGCCAAGGACCGTCGGATCGAGCGCGCGCACGTTCCGGTGTCGGCGCGGCTGGACGGGCCGGGCGACGGCTTCATGCTGCTCCACACCGACGTCGAGCTGTCCGGTGGCGGCACGCAATCCTACTTCCTGCCGCTCGCCATGAGCTGGGAGGAGAACGCCGGCAACACCGGCTGGCCGCTGCTGCCCTTCACGCTGGCCAAGGCCCGGCGCGGTCCGCGGACCGGCGCCATCTACGACGCCATGCAGGCCGACGCCTTCACGCGCAGCCTGCTGACCGCTTTGCGCGAGGGGCGGGAGATCCCGGCGTCGCACGGGCACCTGCGCTTCTCGCCAACGGCCTGCATGGCCGACCTGACGGTGGACGACGACACCGAAATCCGCCGCCTGGGCGTGGAGCAGAGCAACAGCTCGATCCTGGTCGGCAGCCAGGCCGTGCTGAAGGCCTTCCGCCGCCTGACCCCCGGTGCCCATCCGGAGATCGAGGTCGGGCGCTTCCTGACCGAGGTGGCGGGCTTCCAGAACACGCCGTCGCTGCTCGGCTCCGTCGAGCATGTGGCGGAGGACGGCACGCCGACCGCGCTGTTCGTGCTCCAGGGCTATGTGCGCAACCAGGGCGACGGCTGGAGCAGCACCGTCGATTCGCTGGTGCGCGACCTGGACGACATCCGTCTCGGCCTTGCCCACGATCCGGAGGAGCCGACCGAGGGCGAGCCCTTCGGCATGCACGCCGCCATGATGGCGACGCTCGGCCAGCGCACGGCGGAACTCCATTGCGCGCTGGCGAAGCGGACCGGCGATCCGGCCTTCGATCCCGAACCGGTGACCGCCGACGACCTGAAGGGCTGGGGCGAGGCCGCCCGACGGCAGGCCGAGGCCGCCTTCGCCGCTCTGCCCGGCGCGCTGGACCGTCTGGCCCCCGCCGTGCGCGAGCAGGCGGAATCGCTGCTGGCCCGCCGCGCCGACGTGATGAGCCGGCTGGCCGAACTCGCCGACACCCCGCCGCAGGGCGACAAGACGCGCATCCACGGCGACTATCACCTGGGGCAGGTGCTGCGCGCCCAGAACGACTGGTACATCATCGACTTCGAGGGCGAGCCGGCGAAATCCCTGGAGGAGCGCCGGGCCAAGCACAGTCCGCTGCGCGACGTGGCGGGGATGCTGCGCTCCTTCAACTACGCCACCTGGGCGGCGCTGTTCCGGATCGACGAGACGGGCGTTCTGGAGGAGGCCGGTGCGGTGATGGAGGCGGCGCTCGATTGGGAGCGGCGCAGCATGCAAAGCTTCCTGGAGGCCTACCGCACCGCCATGGGCGCCTGCCCGGACGTGCCGGACGGAACCGCCGCCGACCGCCGCCTGCTGGCGCTGTTCCTGATGGAGAAGGCGCTGTACGAGATCGCCTACGAGGCCGCCAACCGGCCGAACTGGATCGGCATTCCGGTGAAGGGCGTGCTGGGGCTTCTGGACGGCGAGTCCTGAGGCGAAACCCGATGCGGGACATAGGACGCCGCGGGCGTGGTGTGACAAACGCCCCGGCGCTATGTTCACACCCCAAGAACGAGCAAGGGTAAGGGGAAAGTCAGCCGATGCCGAACGACATCCGAACGGGAAACCGTGCCAAGGCGCAGGAAGCGTCGCCGAAGGCCGTGTCGCCGTTGAGCGGCGGCATCGAGGCCATCGTCCACGCCGACCACGGTGATCCCTTCGCGATCCTGGGCATGCACCAGTCCGGCAAGGACCGGCCCGTCGAGGTCCGCGCCTTCATCCCCGGCGCGGAAAAGCTCTGGGTGGTCGACAGCGCCTCGGGCGATCCGGTGGGCGAAGCCGACAAGGTCCATGGCGAGGGCTTCTTCCTCGCCGTCCTGCCCGACCGCAAGGAGCGCTTCCGCTACCGCCTGCGCGTCCAGTTCCCGCTGGCGACGGTGGAGTTCGAGGACGCCTACCGCTTCTCGAACGTCCTGGGCGAACTGGACATCCATCTGTTGGCCGAGGGAACCCACCTCAAAAGCTTCGAGCGGCTGGGCGCCCACCCGCGGGAGATCGACGGCGTGGCCGGCGTGGCCTTCGCCGTCTGGGCACCCAACGCCCGGCGGGTCAGCGTCGTCGGCGACTTCTGCGACTGGGACGGTCGGCGCCTGCCGATGCGCAAGCGCGTGGAGGCCGGCGTGTGGGAAATCTTCGTGCCCCACGCCACCGTCGGCCAGCGCTACAAGTTCGAGATCAAGGGGGCGGGCGGCGACCTGCTGCCGCTGAAGTCGGACCCCTACGCCTTCCAGGCCGAGTTCCGCCCGCAGACCGCGTCCGTCGTGCATGGCCTGCCGTCCTACGACTGGCAGGACGCTGAGTGGCAGCGGACCCGCTCCGCCAGCGCCGACCTGACCGCGCCGATCTCCATCTACGAGGTCCATCTCGGCTCCTGGGCGCGGGTGCCGGAGGAGGGCGACCGCTTCCTCACTTACCGGGAACTGGCCGACCGGCTGGTGCCCTATGTGAAGGACCTCGGCTTCACCCACATCGAGCTGCTGCCGATCACCGAGCACCCCTTCGACGGCTCCTGGGGCTACCAGCCGATCGGCCTGTACGCGCCGACCAGCCGTCACGGCACGCCGGAGGACTTCAAGTTCTTCGTGGACGCCTGCCACGCGGCGGGGATCGGGCTGCTGCTCGACTGGGTCCCCGGCCATTTCCCGACCGACCCGCACGGGCTGGGCTGGTTCGACGGCACGCACCTCTACGAGCACGCCGATCCGCGCCAGGGCTACCACCAGGACTGGAACACGCTGATCTACAATTTCGGCCGGACGGAGGTGCAGAACTTCCTGCTCGGCAACGCGCTGTTCTGGCTGGAGCATTACCGGCTGGACGGGCTGCGGGTCGATGCCGTGGCCTCCATGCTCTACCTCGACTACAGCCGCAAGGCCGGCGAGTGGGTTCCCAACCGCTTCGGCGGGCGCGAGAACCTGGAATCCATCGCCTTCCTCAAGCGGATGAACGAGCTGACCTACGGCCAGAACCAGGGAATCATGACGGTGGCCGAGGAATCCACGGCTTGGCCGGCGGTGTCACGGCCCGTCTATCTCGGGGGCTTGGGCTTCGGCTACAAGTGGAACATGGGCTGGATGCACGACACGCTGGAGTACATGGCGAAGGACCCCATCCACCGCCGCTACCACCACCACCAGCTCACCTTCGGCCTGATCTACCAGTTCTCGGAAAACTTCGTCCTGCCGCTCAGCCACGACGAGGTGGTGCACGGCAAGGGCTCGCTCATCAACAAGATGCCGGGCGACGACTGGCAGAAGTTCGCCAACCTGCGCGCCTATTACGGCTTCATGTTCGCCCATCCCGGCAAGAAGCTGCTGTTCATGGGCGGCGAGTTCGGCCAGTGGCGCGAGTGGAGCGAGGCGCGCAGCCTGGACTGGCATCTGCTGGAGGAGCCGCTGCACCAGGGGCTTCACGCGCTGGTGCGCGACCTCAACGGCATGTACCGCGGCCTGAAGCCGCTGCACCAGACCGATTGCGACCCGGCGGGCTTCGAATGGATCGAGGCCAACGACAGCGACAACTCCATCCTCGCCTTCCTGCGCAAGAGCGGGGAGGACCCGGAGCACCATGTGGTCGTGGTCTGCAACTTCACCCCGCTGCCGCGCGACGGCTACCGGGTCGGCGTCACCCTGCCGGGCCGCTACGAAGAGGTGCTGAACACCGATGCGCCGGAGTATGGCGGCAGCGGAGTCGGCAACGCCGGCGGCGTGGCGAGCGAGGAGACGGAATGGCATGGGCGCCCGCATTCCATCTGCCTGACCCTGCCGCCGCTCGGCACGCTGGTGCTGGAGCGCAAGGCGGGGTGAGGGGGCGGCCTTTCCACCGCAGGGACGAGAGGATGGCGGCGTTCCGCACTTGACGCGACCGGCGCGCCGCTCCTTTATTGCAGCAGGTGGCTATCCGCTTCGGCTAGGTCACCTGCTGCGCCCGACGCAAGCCGCTTGCGGTTCCGCCCGACCTTCGTGTCCGTGGAGAGTCTGCCCCGATGTCCATCTCCACCGCCACGCGCACCGCCGTCTGGCCCGGCAAGCCCTATCCCCTCGGAGCGAATTGGGACGGGTTCGGGGTCAACTTCGCCCTGTTCTCCGCGCACGCCGAGAAGGTCGAGCTGTGCCTGTTCGACCAGACCGGCCAGCGCGAGGTCGAGCGGGTCGTCCTGCCGGAGCACACCGACGAGGTCTGGCACGGCTATCTGCCGGAGGCCCGGCCCGGCCTGCTCTACGGCTACCGCGTCCACGGCCCTTACGAGCCGGCGGCGGGACACCGCTTCAACCCGAACAAGCTGCTGCTCGATCCCTATGCCAAGGCGCTGTTCGGGCCGTTCCGCTGGTCGGACGCCCATTACGGCTACCGCGTCGGCTCGACGCGCGAGGATCTGTCCTTCGACCGGCGCGACAACGCGCGCGGCATGCCCAAGTGTCGGGTGGTGGACCGCGCCTTCACCTGGGGGCACGACCGGCACCCGGCGGTTCCCTGGTCGGACACGGTCATCTACGAGACTCATGTCGGCGGCTTCACCATGCGCCACCCGGAGGTGCCGGCCCCGCTGCGCGGCACCTTCGCCGGGATGTCGACCCACGCGGTGATCGATTATCTGAAGGCGCTGGGCATCACCTCGGTGGAGTTCCTGCCGGTGCAGTCCTTCGCCGACGACCGGCATCTGGTCGGGCAGGGCTTGCGCAACTACTGGGGCTACAACAGCGTCGGCTTCTTCGCGCCCGAGCCGCGCTACATGACCACCGGCGTGCTGTCGGAGTTCAAGACCATGGTCGCCCGCCTGCACGAGGCGGGGATCGAGGTCATCCTCGACGTGGTCTACAACCACACGGGCGAGGGCAACCATCTCGGCCCGACCCTGTCCTTCAAGGGCATCGACAACCTCAGCTACTACCGGCTGCTGCCCGACAACCCGCGCTTCTACATCAACGACACCGGCACGGGGAACACCCTGAATCTCAGCCACCCGCGCGTGCTCCAGATGGTCATGGACAGCTTGCGCTACTGGGTGACGGAGATGCACGTCGATGGCTTCCGCTTCGACCTCGCCACCGTCCTGGCGCGGGAGCCCTATGGGTTCGACCCCGGTTCGGGCTTCCTCGACGCCGTGCGGCAGGACCCGGCGCTGGCCGACGTCAAGCTGATCGCCGAGCCGTGGGACGTCGGTCCCGGCGGCTATCAGGTCGGCAATTTCCCGCCGGGCTGGGCGGAGTGGAACGACCGCTACCGCGACACCGTGCGCCGCTACTGGCGCGGCGACGACGGCATGCTGCCGGAACTGGCGGGGCGGATCGCCGGCTCGTCGGACCTGTTCGAGAAGCGCGGGCGGCGGCCCTGGTCGTCGGTGAACTTCGTCACGGCGCACGACGGCTTCACCCTGCACGACCTCGTCTCCTACAACGACAAGCACAACTGGGCCAACGGCGAGGACAACCGCGACGGCCACTCCGCCAACCATTCCTGGAACCACGGGGTGGAGGGCGACACCGACGACCCGGCGGTCCGCGAGGCCCGCGCCAAGCAGAAACGCAACCTGCTGGCCACCCTGTTCCTGTCGCAGGGCACGCCGATGATTCTGGCCGGCGACGAGATCGGTCACAGCCAGAAGGGCAACAACAACGCCTATTGCCAGGACAACGAGACCTCCTGGCTCGACTGGGCGCGGCTGAAGGGAGAGGGCGGGCCGATGCTCGCCTTCGTCAAGCGGCTGATCGCGTTGCGCAAGGCGCACCCGGTGCTGCGCCGCCCGGTGTTCCTGCACGGCCGCCGCACTTCCGCGGACGGGCTGAAGGACATCGTCTGGTACACCCCGCAGGGGGTTGAGAAGTCGGCGGAGGATTGGCGCAACGGCCACGCGCGCTGCATCATGCTGCTGCTGAACGGCCATGCCGGAAGCTACACCGGGGTGGACGGGGCGCCGCAGGACGACGGGGTTCTGCTGATCGTGCTGAACGCCCACACCGACACCGTGAACGTCACCCTGCCGGAGGTGCCCGACGCGCGCGGATGGCGCTGCGTGCTCGACACCCGCGTGGCGGACGGCGCCGGCGACGGGCGGATGCAACTCGCCGGGCGGACGATGCCGGTGGACGGGCGGACCGCGCTGGTGTTCGTGCAGGTCGAATCGCCCGGTCGTTGATGCGGGTCAATAGGTGGTTTTTTCCGCCTGTGCTAACGTCGGGACCGGGGGTGGGTCCTCCACCTCCGGTTTTCGCGGAACCGACGCATGCCCGACTACGACTTCTCCCTGGTTGATGCGGCCATCATCGACACGCAGTCCAACAGCCAGCGCGTCCTGCGCGAGGTGCTGGCGCGGCTGGGGATGAAGAAGACGGCGGTGCATGGCTCGGCCCAGGACGCGGCGGAGGCGGTGACCGCGGCCACGCCGGACCTGATCCTGCTGGACATCGACGGCGAGGAGCCGGAGGCGCTGCGCCTCATCCGCCGCCTGCGCAACGAGCCGGACACCCGCAACCCCTACGCCTGCATCGTCGCCACGACGTGGCAGCCGACGCCGCTGCTGCTCATGCGCGTCACCAACGCCGGGGCCGACGACCTGCTGGTGAAGCCGGTGTCGCCCAAGAAGGTGCAGGACCGGCTGGCCGCCCTGATCGAATCGCGCAAGAAGTTCGTGGTGACTGCCGACTACACCGGCCCCGACCGGCGCAAGTCGCCGCGCGAGGGCGCCCAGGTGCCGCTGCTCGACGCGCCGAACACGCTGCGGCTGAAGGCCACCAACCGCTGGGCCCACATCAACGCCCGACAGCTGATGGCCGAGGCCAACCACTTCGTCAACGAGCAGAAGCTGCTGCGCATCAGCGTGCAGGTCGCCTTCCTGATCGAGTTCGCCGCCCCCGGCCTAGCCGTCCGTCCGCCGGAGCGCATGGCGATGGAGCATGTGGGCCGCGTTCCCGCCTTTCTCGACGACCTGCTCCGCCGCCTCGACGACCTGAGCGAGCCGGGGCCGACGGAATCGGTCGCCAAGTCCTTGAAGATGATGGCCGAGCGGCTGCGGCTCCACGCCGAATCGGGCGCCGTCGCGGCGGAGGAGCTGGAGAGCGCCCGCTCGCTCGCCCGCGACCTCATGCGGGCCGTGGACACGGTCCGCTCCCTGGACGCCATGATGGCCGAGGTCGCCGCCGCCGTGTCCGGTTACCGCACCCGTCTGGAGCAGATGACACAGGCCAAGGCGGAGGCCGCGCGGGCGGCCTTGGCGGTGCCGGCGGCCGGTGGGAATGCCTCGAAAGAGGCGGTGGAAGGATGACCCGGCGAAGGGCGCGCCGCTGACGGCGAAGCCGGGATCATCCAGGGTTGCGGCGCGTTGTCACCCTTGCCCCGTCGCCGCCCGCGAAAGCGTTGCGGTCAATATGAAAATTCGAATGTTCGGGGCTGGACGGAATCGGCCCGACGCGCAATGCTCGCGCGCAGGCCGTTGCGGCCACGATGACGCCACCAAGACGCCACGACCGACAAACGCGGGGACCCCTGAATGAGCGATCTCGACCGGCTTGCCGAACGGCTTGGCATCGAGCCCTTCTACCATGACATCTGGGGCAGCCGGCGCGAGACCTCCGACGCGACGAAGCGGGCGCTGTCCGCCGCCATGGGCTATCCCGCCGGCACCGGCGAAGAGCTGGCGGCGAGCCTGCACGCGGTGGAGGACCGGGCGTGGCGGCGCATGCTTCCCCCCGTCCTGGTGATCGACGAGGGGGCGCCGCTCAGCCTCGCCCTGGCCGTCCCGGCCGGTCTGGAGGACGCCGAGCTGACCTGGACGCTGACCGAGGAGGGCGGGCTCGCCCACCGCGCGTCGCTGCGTGTCGGCAACCTGCCGCTGGCCGACCAGCGGGTGCTCGACGGCGTGGCCTACGAGCGCCGCACGGTCTCCACCCGCCTGCCGCCGACGCTGCCGCTCGGCTATCACCGCTTGCAGGTGGTGATCCGGCCCCAGGGCGTGGGCGGCACGCTGGAGGGCGGCACGGTGCTGATCGTCGCGCCGCAGCGCTGCCTGACGGTGGAGGACGTGGTGCCCGGCGGACGCACCTGGGGCATCGGGTTGCAGCTCTACGCGCTGAAGAGTGGCGACGACTGGGGCATCGGCGACTTCGACGACCTCGGGCGCTTCGCCGAGACGGCGGCGGGGCTCGGCGCCGGGCTGGTCGGGCTGAACCCGCTGCACGCTCTGTTCCCCGCCGACCCCAACCACATCGGCCCCTATTCGCCGAGCAGCCGGACCTTCCTTAACAGCCTCTACATCGACGTCGAGCGGGTGCCGGAGCTGGCGGCCACGCCGCAGGCGCAGGCCCTCATCGCGTCGGAGGACTTCCGCCAGCGGCTGGCCGCCGTGCGGGCGACGGAGCTGGTGGACTATCCCTCCGTTTCCGCCCTGAAGATGCCGGTCCTGGAGGCGCTGCACGCCACCTTCCGGGCGCTGGGCGAGAGCGACGCGCGGCGACAGGCGTTCGAAGCGTTCCGGCGCGAGATGGGCGAGCCGCTGCGCCGCCACGCCGTGTTCGAGGCGCTGCACGAGCATTTCTACCGCCGCGACCCGTCCCAGTGGATGTGGCGGACGTGGCCGCCGGCCTTCCAGCATCCGGACAGCCCGGAGGTCCAGGACTTCGCCGCCGAGCAGGCCGAGCGGATCGAGTTCTTCGAGTATCTGCAATGGGAGGCCGACCGCCAGCTCGGCACGGCGGCGGAGCGCGGGCGGCGGGCCGGGCTGCCGATCGGCTTCTACCGCGACCTCGCGGTGGCGGCGCATCCCGGCGGGGCGGCGGCCTGGGGCGAATCGGGCATCCTGGTGCAGGGCGCCAACGTCGGCGCGCCGCCGGACCAGTTCAACATGAAGGGGCAGAACTGGGGTCTCGCCCCGCTGTCGCCGGTGGGCCTGCGCGAATCGGCCTATGGCAGCTTCATCGCCATGCTGCGCGCCAACATGCGCCACGCTGGGGCGCTGCGCATCGACCATGTGATGGCCCTGCAGCACCTGTTCTGGATTCCGGCGGACGGCAGCGACGGCGCCTATGTCGAGTACCCGTTCGAGGATCTGCTGCGGATCATCGCGCTGGAAAGCCGGCGCAATCGCTGCATCGTCATCGGCGAGGATCTCGGCACCGTGCCGGAGGGCTTCCGCCCGGCGCTGGAGCGGGCCGGCATCCTCAGCTACCGCGTGCTGTATTTCGAGCGCAGCGCCGATGGCGGGTTCAAGGCGCCGCAGGAGTATCCGGCCGGGGCGATGGTCACGGTGACCACCCACGACCTCGCCACCTTCAAGGGCTTCTGGACCAACCGCGACCTCGACTGGCGGGCCCGGCTCGACCTCTATCCCGACGAGGCGGCGCGCAACAAGGACGTCTGGGACCGCGGCGTGGACCGCTGGTGGATGCTCCAGGCGCTGGAGCGGGAAGGGCTGCGCCCGGCCAACTACCCGAACAACGAGGGCTCGCAACCCTTCTCGCGCGAGCTGATGGAGGCGGTGCACCGCTACCTGTCCCGCTCGCCGGGGCGCATCGCCATGGTGCAGATCGAGGACGCGCTGGGCGAGGTGGAGCAGCCGAACCTGCCGGGCACTGTGGACCAGCATCCCAACTGGCGCCGCCGCCTTGGCCTGCCGGTCGAGGCGATGGCCGGGGATGAGGGGGTGCGCCGGCTGGCCGAGGCGGTGCGCAGCGAGCGGTCCTGAGGCCGGCCGGACCGGAAGCTGATTGCTATCCCGCGCTATTGGCTTACACTTCGCCTCAGTCGTCGGGCAAAAGAACAGGGAGCCGCGCGCCACGCCGCGCGGCCGATCAAGACGGAGGGGTAGATGAAAGGTGATCCGAAGGTTATCCGGCACCTCAACACGATTCTGACGAACGAGCTGACGGCCATCAACCAGTATTTCCTGCACGCCCGCATGTTGAAGAACTGGGGCCTGCATCGGCTGGCGGGCAAGGTCTACGAGGAATCCATCGGCGAGATGAAGCACGCCGACAAGCTGATCGAGCGCATCCTGTTCCTGGAAGGTCTTCCCAACCTGCAGGACCTGCACAAGCTGAAGATCGGCGAAGACCTGCCGGAGATGTTCACCGCCGACCTCGGCATCGAGAGCCACAACCGCGGCAACCTGCTGGAGGCCATCGCCGACTGCGACGCGGTGCGCGACTATCAGAGCCGCGAGATCTTCCGGGAGATCCTGGAGGACACCGAGGAGCACATCGACTGGCTGGAGACCCAACTCGACCTGATCCAGCGCGTGGGCCTGACCGCCTACCAGCAGGAGCAGATCTACGGCGAGGATTCCTCGTCCTGAGCGATGGGGTCTTGAACCACCGTCAAAGGTGCGCTGTCTAGACGGACACCCCAGCCGACGCACCGGTCGCATAGGCCGCGGCGTCGGCCTTGCGGTAGGCGGTGATGGCGGCGGACCAGGGTTCGATGTGCAGGCCGCTGCCCATGGCGTCCTGATGGATGCTCTGCGCGAGGAAACCGGCGTTCGGCATCGCGCTCAGCCGTGGAGACGCGCCGGTCACCGGCCGGTCGCCGGCCTCCGCATCGTCCAAAGCGAATTTCGAGGAGGAACCGGCGCGGCCGGCGCGGTTGCCGTCCGCTCCGCCCAGTTCCGTGCGGTTTGCGCTTTTCAGCGCGTCGTCGGTGGCCGAGACGTCGTCGGAGCGCCGGCGCTCCTGTTCCCCCGGCACGCGCCGGATGGGCTGCACCGCAATGGCTTCGCTGGCCAACATCTGCCGAAGCCGACCCATCCCGGACAGGGACTGAGCGCTCGACGCCGATGATAGGGACAGGATGCTGGACACGGGGGCGGGGCGGCTTGTGGGTGAACTTGGTCCCGTATGGTATCAGCGCAAAGCTTCCCGATGCCTTAAAAAATTCGGGCAGGGGCACGGCGCCGTGGTGGCCGTCCATCCGACGGCGCCGAGGGTTGCGGTTCTGAGGGGTTAAGCCCCCTTGCGGCCACGAATATTGCGGCGGACGACCGACTGCGCCTCCACGATCAGATCGCTGCCACCCAGGACGCGGGTGAACAGCGCCTTCACCGTCGCTTGTCCATGCACCGTCAGCACACCGCTGCGCGTGTCGTCCTCGATCTTCAGCACCGCGGTGTGGGCGCCCAGGAAGCTCCTGGAAAAGGCGTTGTCGAAGAAGCTGCGGATGTGACCGTCCCGCTGGTCGTCGAACATCACCCGCCCACCGGCCAGGGCCGCCGCGTCCACCGCCTGTGCCAAACGGGCCTGCACGGCGTAACCGCGCACCGTCTCCAGGGTGTAGCCGGCGCCCACCGTCAGGGGGAGGCCGAGTGCGACGATCAAGGCCAGCGCAAGCCTGCGCCCGGAGCGCCGTTCCTGCCGATGCTGGAGCGCGTAAGGGTGGTAGACCATCACCATCGCCGGACCCAAAAAAATGTGAAGGAGAACGCAAGACCAAATCTGCCGGGTTTGCCTTAATGAGCGATTAACGGCGGTCAAATAAGTCTTTGAATGTTTAAAAGCGTTATAACGAGAGCGTGTGTTCGTCCGCGCATTCTCTCATTATTATTTTGAGTTGTGCGAAGCTTTTTATCGTTATGAAGCCAAAATGGTTCGAAATTCGTATTAAATCCCTTCGGCGGTCCGGCATGGCGGGGCCGCCAGAGACCATAAGGATTCCGCGCGGCATCGGAAGGGCGAAAAAGAAGGATCGGCCATGCGGCTCGGCGATGCGCCGAAAGGATGCGGGAATAAAGCCGTCTGTCCCGGCGTCCACGATCCACCATCGTCTGAACAACAAGGCAGGGGAGGGCACCCATGGTCCGCACCATCTTTGGGGCTGGTATCGGCGCTGCGCTATCGGCGGCGGTGCTGTTGACCGCGGCACCGGCATCCGCACAGACGTCCGGAGGTTCCCCAGGCATGACCTTCTTCATCACCAGCGTGGGATCGGGGAAGGGCGCCGATCTCGGCGGCCTGGAGGGTGCTGACCGCCACTGCCGGCAACTGGCGCAGGCCGTCGGGGCGGGGAACCGCGACTGGAAGGCCTATCTGTCCACCCAGGCGGCGGACGGGCGGCCCGCGGTCAACGCCCGCGACCGCATCGGCGCCGGCCCCTGGCAGAACGCCAAGGGGCAGGTGATCGCCCGCACTGTGGAGGATCTGCACGCCGCCAACGGTCTGACCAAGGAGACCGGGCTGACCGAAACCGGCGAGACGGTCAAAGGCCGCGGCGACACCCCCAACACGCACGACATCCTGACCGGCAGCCAGCCGGACGGCCGGGCCTTCGACGGCGCGGAGGACCGCACCTGCGGCAACTGGACCCGCAGCGGGGCCGAGGGTGCGGCCATGGTCGGCCATCACGACCGCATCGGGCTGAGCGACGACCCGCCGGCCAAATCCTGGAACAGCTCGCACCTGACGCGTGGGGGCTGTAGCCAGGACGCCCTGAAGGGCACGGGCGGGGCGGGGCTGCTCTACTGCTTCGCGGCGAACTAGCCGGCATGGGGCGGGAGGCTCGTCCGCCCGCTCCCTTTCCGCCGGCGTCCCGGGGCGCTACAGTCGCCACTTCCTGACAGTGTGTGGAGGCGGCCCGATGCGGGGCGGGGCGTGGCGTTCGGCGGTGCTGGGCTTTGCGGTGGCGGGCATGGCGCTCGCCTTCCTGGGGGTTGAGATTGGGCGGCTGGCCGTCGCCGACCCCGAGCGCTCCCTGCTGGACATGGGGGCCGTCGGGCTCGGCGTGCTGGCGCTGTGGATGGCCTTCGCCCGGCTGAACCGCCATTTCCGCGATCTGGGCCGGCTGCGCGAGACCCTGTCGGCGTGGCGCGGGCGCAACGCCGCCTCCCTCGCCGCCGATGCGAAGGAGGACGAGGCCGGCGACCTCGCGCGGGCGGCGGCGGAGGCGCTGCGCCATGGCCGCCATGGCGAGGCGCGTCCCGGCGAGCGGCTGGCCGGCGTGATCGCCGCGCTGGAGGAGCCGGTGGTGGTGCTCGACGACTTCGGGCGGATCGAGACGCTGAACCCCGCGGCCTCCGCCCATCTCGGTCTGGCGGTGGGGGCCGACATCTACGACCACCTGTCGCGCCCCGAGCTGTTCCGCGCCATCGAGCGGGCGCGCGAAAACGGCCAGATGGTCTCCGCCCTGCTGCGCCGCGCCCAGGGCGGCGAGGTGCCGGTGCGCGTCAAGGATCTGGGGCTTCAGTCGGGGATCGCCCTGGTCTTTCCGGCGAAGGCCGGCGAGGCGCAGCCGCTGCTGTCCGGCGAGCGGCTGCTCCTGCGCCCGAACGCCCGTCCCGTCCACCTCGGCGACGAGGACCCGCTGCTGGCGTTGCCGTTGGTCAGCCTGTGGGTCGCCACCGCCGCCACGCCCGTCACCGGCCGCCCGGAGGACGGGCCGGTCGTCGCGGTGGGCACGGTGCGGATGGTCGGGCCGCGCGTCTTCCGCAGCCTTTCTCTGGAGCTATTCATCGACCCCGGCGCCCCCATCCCGGCGGAGGGCTCCGCGCTCCACGGCGTGACCACGGCGATGGTGGCGGGCGCCCGGCCCTTCGCCGCGGCCTGGCCGGTGATCGCCGACGCCCTGCGCGGCTGCGCGGTGGTCGGCGTGGGGGTCGAGGCGTCGCTCCGCACGTTGGCCCGCGCCTGCCGCGACGCCGGCCTGCCGGAACCGGAGGCACCGCCGACGCTCGACCTCGCGCGGCTGGCCGCGGCGCTCGACCCGGCCTTGGAGGGGCCCCCGGACGGGGCGTCGCTGGAGCGTCTGGCCGCCGCCTTCGGCGTCGCGGCCGACCGCCGCCTGGGTCCCTTCTCCCCCGCGCTGGTCGAGGCGGAACTGGCCGCGGTCCTGCTGAAGCAGCTCGACCGTCGGGGGATCGTCACGCACGGGCAGGCGCGGGCCTTCGCCGCCGGTCAGGCGGGCGCGTTGCCCCAGTGAACCTTGCCCCAGTGAACCTTGCCCGGTTGACGGTTCACCGCCATTTCGGCCGCCGCCCGGCCTTCAGCGCCTGCACCGCCTGATCGAGCGTCTGCAGGAACTTCGACTTGTCCTGCTGGCTCATCGGCTTGTTGCCGCCGCTGACCACGCCCATGTCGCGCAGGTCCTGCATCAGCGCGCGGGTGGCGATGGCCGAACCGATGCTGTCCTCGGTGAAGGGGCGGCCGGTCGGGCCGATCACCACGGCGCGCTTCTTGACGCAGCGGTCGGCGAGCTGGATGTCGGCGGTGACCACGATGTCGACCTCGGTCGCGTGCTCGGCGATCCAGTTGTCGGCGGCGTCGAACTCCGACCCGACGACGACCAGTTCCGACAGGCATTCGTTGGGCAGGCGGAGCGGGCCGTTGCTGACGATCCACACCTTGATTCCGTTGCGCCCGGCCACCCGGTAAATTTCCGACTTTACCGGGCAGGCATCGGCATCCACATAAATCTCGACCACCCGGCTTCCCTCCTTCGCCGTTTCATGCCGCGTCCTTATGCGCTAAAACCCTGAGCGAGCGAAGTGGCGCCGCGGATGGCGTCCTGGATTTTTCCTTTTTGTGCAGAAGGGTCGGAGCGGCGCATGGCGTCCTATCAATATGTCTATGTGATGAAGGGCCTGTCCAAGGTCTACCCCGGCGGCAAGAAGGTTCTGGACAACATCTGGCTGTCCTTCCTGCCCGGCGTGAAGATCGGCGTCCTCGGCGTCAACGGCGCCGGTAAGTCGACCCTGATGAAGATCATGGCCGGCCTGGACAAGGACTATTCGGGCGAGGCCTGGGCCGCGCAGGGCGCCAAGGTCGGCTACCTGTCGCAGGAGCCGCAGCTCGACCCGACGAAGACGGTTCAGGAGAACGTCCTGGAGGCCCTGGCCGAGACCAAGGGCCTGCTGGACCGCTTCAACGCCGTGTCGGAGGCGATGGGCGACCCGGACGCCGACTTCGACGCGCTGATGGCCGAGCAGGCCGAGCTTCAGGAGAAGATCGACGCCGCCGACGCCTGGGACATCGACCGGACGGTCGAAATCGCCATGGACGCGCTGCGCTGCCCGCCGGGCGATTCCGACGTGACCAAGCTGTCCGGCGGTGAGCGGCGCCGCGTCGCCCTGTGCAAGCTGCTCCTGGAGAAGCCCGACCTGCTTCTGCTCGACGAGCCGACCAACCATCTGGACGCCGAGTCCGTGGCGTGGCTGCAGAAGCACCTGGAGGACTACAAGGGCACCGTCGTCCTGGTCACCCACGACCGCTACTTCCTCGACAACGTGACGGGCTGGATTCTCGAACTCGACCGCGGATCAGGCATCCCCTACGAGGGCAACTACTCCTCCTGGCTGGAGCAGAAGCAGAAGCGCCTGGAACAGGAAGGCCGCGCCGAGGAGGCCCGCCAGAAGCAGCTCGCCACCGAGCTGGAATGGATCCGGCAGTCCCCGCGCGCCCGTCAGGCCAAGAGCAAGGCCCGCATCTCCGCCTACGAGACCTTGCTCGCCGAGAGCGGCAAGGAGACGACGGGCGAGGCCCGCATCGTCATTCCGACGCCGCCGCGCCTGGGCAACGTCGTCATCGAGGCCGAGAGCATCAACAAGGGCTTCGGCGACCGCCTGCTGATCGACGGCCTGTCCTTCCGCCTGCCGCCGGGCGGCATCGTCGGCGTGATCGGCCCGAACGGCGCCGGCAAGACCACCCTGTTCCGCATGATCACCGAGCAGGACGGGCCGGACGCCGGCACCTTCCGCGTCGGCGAGACGGTGAAGCTGGGCTATGTCGACCAGAGCCGTGATTCGCTGAACCCGAACAAGACCGTGTGGGAGGAGATCTCCGACGGGCTGGACATCATCGACCTCGGCAAGAAGTCGATGCCCAGCCGCGCCTACGTCTCGTCCTTCAACTTCCGCGGTCCGGACCAGCAGAAGAAGGTCGGCCAGCTCTCCGGTGGTGAGCGCAACCGCGTCCACCTCGCCAAGATGCTGAAGTCCGGCGCCAACGTGCTGCTGCTCGACGAACCGACCAACGACCTGGACGTCGACACGCTGCGGGCGCTGGAAGAGGCGCTGGAGAGCTTCGCCGGCTGCGCCGTGGTCATCAGCCACGATCGCTGGTTCCTCGACCGCCTCGCCACCCACATCCTGGCCTTCGAGGGCGACAGCCATGTGGAGTGGTTCGAGGGCAACTTCGAAGCCTACGAGGCCGACAAGAAGCGCCGTCTGGGCGAGGATGCGGTGAATCCGCATCGCATCAAGTACAAGCCGCTCGTCCGTTCGTAACGGCGGCCCCGGCGACCCCCCTCTCCCGCCGCGGGAGAGGGGGGCTTCCGGTCACCCTTCCAGCTTCTGATGCTCCAGGAAGGCGGTCTTCAGGAGCTGCTTGAGATCGTCGCCGTACTGGTGGAAGCGCACGGACACCTGCCCCTTCCCGACGCCCTTGTGCACCACCACCATCCGCGCGGTGGCGAAGACGTCCTCCCGCCCGGCCATGGACAGGCGGCCCTCGATCGTCTCGCCCTCCTCAAACAGATTGTCCGGCGCGTAGAGGCACACCCCGCCGATCGACCAGTTGCGGGAGGAATGGGCGCCGCGGTCGGTCCGGATCACCAGACAGGGCTGGGCGTAGCGTTTCTGTGATCGCCGCTCCACCGGTGCTGGGGGCGGCGGCGGCGCGGTATCCACCGCCACCGTGATCCCCGTGCCGTCGAGCTTCGCCCCGCCCAGCTTGGCGGAACGCAGCACCGCGTCCTCCATCCGGGCGTCGCGCAGGTCGGCGCCGGTCAGGTTCGCGCCGTCGAAGTTGGCGGGCCAGGGACGGTCGCCGGACAGACGGGCGGGGCGGGCGTCGGCGCGCGCCAGCACGGCACGGGACAGCCCGGCGCGGCGAAGGTTGGTGCCGTTCAGGCAGGCCTCCGTCAGGTCGGCCCCGATCATCTCGGTGTAGGAGAGGTCGGCCATCTCCAGGCTGGCCTTGCGCAGCCGCACCCCCATCAGACGGCAGCGGCGCAGCCGGGCGGCGGCGAGCACGCGCCCGGTCAGGTCGGCCCCGATCACCGACACGAGGTCGAGATCGAGATGGCGGCCCTCCGCGCCGTGGCTGTTCACCCACCGCTCATGCTCGGCGACGGCCTCCAGGAAGGCACCCGACGGCATCGGCTTGTAGGCCGGCCTGACGATGGCGTTCTGGGGAAGGGAGGTGGGCAGGTAGTTGCGGTCGAGCGTCGCCTCGTCGATCGTCGTGCCGTCGAAGGTCACGCCGTCCAGCGTGGCGCCCCAGAAATCGGCGCCGACCAGGACGGCCGCGGTCATGTCGGCGCCTGTCAGGTCGGCGTCGTTCAGGTCGGCGCCGCTGAGGTCGCAGCCCGTGAAGTTCGCGCCGGCCAGGATGGAGCGCTCCATCTTCGCCTCGGTCAGGCGGGTGACGCCGTCGCTGCGCGGCTTGTCGTCCGTCCCGTTCATCAGCGACCCGGCGCGGAAGTCGGCCCCGCGCAGGTTGGCGTCGGTCAGGATGGCCCGGTGCAGGTTGGCGCCGCGCAGATCCGCCCCGATCAGCGTCGAGGCGGTCAGGTTCGCCCCTTCCATATCGGCGCCGAACAGGTCCGCCTGCGAGAGGTCGGCCCGGACGAGGCGGGCGCCGACCAGATTGGCCCCGGCCAGCTTCGCCCCGTTCAGGTTCACCCGGTCCAGGTTGAGATTCGAAAGATCGCGGAAGCTGAGGTCGGCCCGCCGCCCGCCGCGGCGCGTCAGCCACGTCTGGTGGGCGAGGATGATCGCCTTGATCTCATCGATCTCATTCGGAGTCCGGTCGGCCATCGGATGGGGCGCCCGCTGCTGCAACACACAAGAGAGGCTTCGGGCGCGACCATACCCCTTCCGACGGGGTTCGTCACGGAATCGCCGTTCGGGCCTTCATGAAAAAGGGGCCATGAAAAAGAGGCCATGAAAAAGGGCCGCCCGAAGGCGGCCCTTTAGATGGTCCGGTCGTTCCGGGCGTGCGGAGCGAAGGATCAGCCGGCGCTGCCCACCTTCTGGCGGAGCGCCTGGAGCAGCCCTTCGACCCGTCCGCCGTTCTGGCCGATGACCGAGGCGAATTCCTGGCGCTGCGTCACACCCATGCTGACGCCCTCGACCACCACGTCGATGATCTTGTAGGAGGTGTCGCGCTTGCGCACGCGCCAGTCCACATTCACCGGCGGGCCGTTGGGACGGACGATCTGGGTGGAGACCATGGTGTCCGCTTCGCCTTCCACGCGGGACCCGGTGATCCGGAAGGTCTCGCCCGAATACTCGACGAAGCGGTCGGCGTAGGTGTTGACGATCAGCCGCTCGAAGAGCTTCTGGTACTCGTCGTGCTGCTGCGGCGTGGCGGAGTTCCAGTAGCGGCCCAGCACCCAGCGACCGATGTAGGCCACGTCGAAGCCCTGGTAGAGCAGGGTGCGGAAGCGCTGCACCGCCTGTTCGCGCGACAGGCTCTTGTTCGAGAAGGTGGCGACGGCCTCGTTCCCCAGCGATTGGATGAACGCGGTCGCGCCCGGATCGGCCGACTGTGCGGCGGCGGGACGGCCGGCCCAGCTGCTCACCGCGAGCAGGGCCGCGCACACAAGAAACAGGCGACGTGTCATCAGCATGGCAGGCAAAAGTGGCTGCCGCGGGGGCTTTGTCAACACTCAATCGGCGAAAGGATCGAGCGCGGACGGTCGCGCCGCGGCAGGCCTCCTCCTTATTTCTTGGCGGGTTCGTCGAAATCGGGGAATTCCGGCGTCGCCGGCGCGATGTCGTTGGCGATCGCGGCGCGGCGCTGCTGCGCGTAGAGGCTGCGGGCCGTCGCGTAGAAGTCCAGCGAGTTCTTGCGCAGATCGTCGATCTCGCGCAGGAGCTGCGAGCGGCGGTCCAGGCCGGCGGCGGCGGTCCGCCCGTACATGGCGTTGTCCGCCCCGGCGGCGTTGGTGCCGATGCGGAACGGGTCGGCCAGCGTGTCGACGCCGTAGCCCAGCGTGTCGCGGACGTTCGACGGGCCGAGGAAGGGCAGCACCACATAGGGGCCCGGTCCTACGCCCCAGACGCCCAGCGTCTGGCCGAAATCCTCCGGACGGTCGCCGATGCCGGCCTCCGTCGCCACATCGGCGAGACCGCCGAGGCCGAGGATGGTGTTGGTCATGAACCGGCCGGTGGCGATCTGGGCGCCCTCGAAATTGCCCTGCAGCAGGTTGTTGGCGATGTAGAGCGGGCCGAGCAGGTTCTGGATGAAGTTGTGCACCGCCTGACGCATCGGGTCGGGGACGACGCCGACATAGACCTCCGCCGCCGGACGGATCAGCAGGATGTCCGCGGTCTCGTTGACGGCGAAGACGAATCGGTTGGGGATCTCCAGCGGATCGCTGACCGTGGCGTCGGCCTCGTTGCTGCCGGGCGCGGTCGCGCAGCCCACCATGCCGAGGGCGACAACGGCCACGGCGGCCGAGCGAAGAAGGGAGCGGGAGAGATTGGCCAGCTTCATCGGCGACGGCTCTTTCTGGGGACACGACTTTGGGCGGGGCATCCGTTCCGCGCTCCCATTGCGCCACGTCCGATGGGAAAGTCCCCCCGACGGGCGGCAACGGAGGCTGCCGGACAGGACATCGCCCGGAAAATCCGCGCGATCCCTTTGATCCGTGCCTAACACAGGCGCCGCCTTTTGACCAGCGTGCCACGCGAGGTCACCGTACGGATACCGCCTGATGTGGTAGGATTGCCGCGCCCTTCGCGCCACGTCCGGGCGTCCCGTCGGCCGTGGCTCCCCGATTGGACGGGGAAACCGGTGAAAACGTGTTTACGCTGCATAAAGATATCTTTATATCTGTATCCCGCATGGCGGACCGTGGTGGTCCGCCGATCCTTCGGGGTGATTCGGGGCGGTGCCGGCGGTCATGGACGAACTGCTTGCGACATTGAAGGCGGCGGCGGAGACCACGCGGCTCCGGCTGCTGGCGCTGTGCGCGCATGGCGAGTTGACGGTGACGGAGCTGACCCAGATCCTGGGCCAGAGCCAGCCGCGGGTGTCGCGCCATCTGAAGCTGCTGTGCGACGCCGGCCTTCTCGACCGCTTCCGCGAGGGAACCTTCGCCTTCTACCGGCTGACGGAGCGCGGCGCCTCGGCAGAGCTGGCGCGGGTGCTGGTGGACGCGATCCCGTCCGACGACCCGACCCTGACGCTGGACCTGGAACGGCTGGAGGCGATCAAGCGCGCCCGCTCCGAGGCGGCGGCCAGCTATTTCCGCGAGAACGCCGCCCGCTGGCACGAGATTCGCTCCCTGCATGTCGCGGAGCGCGAGGTCGAGGAGGCTCTGCTACGCCTGATCCCCGCCGACGGGATCGGCGACCTGCTGGACATCGGCACCGGCACGGGCCGCATGCTGGAGGTGCTGGGCCCGTGGGCCCGGCGCGCCGTGGGGGTGGACCAGTCGCGCGAGATGCTGTCCATCGCCCGCACCAAGCTGGAGGACACGGCGCTCCGCCACTGCCACGTCCGGCAGGCGGACATGTACCAGCTTCCCTTCCCATCCGGGTCCTTCGACGCGGCGGTCGTCCATCAGGTGCTGCATTTCGCGGAGTTCCCGGCCGACCTTCTGGCCGAGGCGGCGCGGGTGCTGCGGCCCGGCGGCCTGCTGCTGGTGGTCGACTTTGCTCCCCACGCCCTGGAGACCCTGCGGGCGGAGCACGCGCACCGCCGCCTGGGCTTCGCCGACGCGGAGGTCGCCGCCTGGTGCCGCCACTGCGGTCTGGACTGCGGCCCCGTGGTGCATCTGCCGGGCGAACCGCTTACCGTATCCATCTGGCCGGCGGTGCGCGCCGCGAAGGGCGCATCGCCGGCCAACCCCTCCATCCTCTCCATCAGCGGAGCCCAGTCATGACGTCCGGCACCCCGTCGGTCAGCTTCGAATTCTTCCCGCCCAAGACGGAGAAGATGGAACAGAGCCTGTGGCAGGCGATCCAGCGTCTTGCCCCGCTCGGCCCGTCCTTCGTCTCGGTGACCTACGGGGCCGGCGGCTCGACGCGCGAGCGCACGCACAACACGGTGACGCGCATCCAGAAGGAGACGGGCATCCCCGCCGCCGCCCACTTCACCTGTGTGGGCGCGACGCGCGAGGAGATCGACGCCATCGCCCGCACCTACTGGGATGCCGGCATCCGCCATCTCGTAGCCTTGCGCGGCGATCCGCCGGAGACCGAGGGCGGGGTGGGCGGGCGCTACGTCCCGCATCCCGGCGGCTACGCCTACGCCGCCGATCTGGTGGCGGGGATGAGGAAGGTCGCCGACTTCGAGATCTCCGTCGCCGCCTATCCGGAATCCCATCCGGAGGCGCCGAGCGCGCAGTTCGACCTCGACAACCTGAAGCGCAAGGTGGACGCCGGGGCGACGCGGGCGATCACCCAGTTCTTCTTCGACAACGACGCCTATTTCCGCTTCATCGACCGCTGCGCCGCCGCCGGAATCACCGTGCCGATCGTGCCCGGCATTCTACCGATCACCAACTTCGCCCGCGCGGTCGAGTTTGCCGGCAAGTGCGGGGCGGCGATGCCCCAGCGCTTTGCCGAAACCTTCGAGGGGCTGGATTCCGACCCGGAGACCCGGCAACTCGTCGCCGCGACCATGGCGGCCGAGCAGTGCCAGGCGCTTCAGGCCCAGGGCATCAAGGACTTCCACTTCTACACGCTGAACCGCTCCGACCTGACGGTGGCCATCTGCCGGATGCTGGGCGTCAAGGCCAAGCAGCCGGCGGTGTCCTGACCGCCCCCCTGTGCTAGGGTGTTGCGGATGATCGCGGTCGCGGAGGAAGGGCCATGGACAGCCGGATCGGCTACGACGACGACTTCTACGCCTGGACCCAGGAACAGGCCCGCCTTCTCCGCGAGGCCGCCCGCGAACGCCTCAACACGCCCATTGATTGGGATCATGTGGCGGAGGAGATCGAGGACATGGGCAGGAACGACCGGCGTGCGATCAACAGCCATCTTGCCCGTATCATCGAGCATCTTTTGAAACTGGAGTTCTCTCCGGCTTCCGACCCGCGCAGCGGTTGGCGGAAGTCCGTACGCGAACAGCGTGCGGCGGCCGTCGATGCGCTGGCCGACAGTCCCAGCCTGAAGGGGCATGTCGATCTTCCGTCCGCGTTCCGCCGTGGACGCGGCTTCGCCACCGACGGGCTTGGACAGGATCGCGTTGATGAACATGCCCTTCCTTCCGAATGCCCTTACGGACTTGACCAGCTTCTTGACGAAGACTGGTGGCCGGTGAACCGCCACGATCTCGTCTGAGACGCCGATTCCCTGACTTTCCGCACGACCTTCCTTCCGAAACGGACCCGATCTTCCCATGCCGCACATTCTCGACACTCTCCGCGACCGCGTCCTGCTCTGCGACGGCGGGTTCGGCAGCCGCATCCAGGCGCTCGACCTCGACGTGGAGAAGGACTACTGGGGGCACGAGAACTGCACCGACATCCTGCCGCTCTCGCGTCCGGACATCGTGCGGGAAATCCACCGCGGCTATTTCGAGTCCGGCGCGGACATGGTGGAGACGGACACCTTCGGCGCCTCCCCGGTGACGCTGGGCGAATTCGGCATCTCCGAGAAGGCGTTTGAGATCAACCAGCGCGCGGTCGAACTGGCGCGCGAGGCGGCGGAAACCTTCTCGGACGGGCAGCCGCGCTTCGTCATCGGCTCGGTCGGGCCGGGCACCAAGCTGCCCAGCCTGGGCCACATCCCCTACCAGGATCTTGAGGACAGCTTCTTCGTCCAGGCGGCCGGCCTGATCGCCGGCGGCGCCGACGCCATCCTGGTCGAGACCTGCCAGGACCCGCTGCAGATCAAGGCCGCCGTCAACGGCATCAAGCGCGCCCGCACCGAGGCCGGAAGCGACACGCCGGTCTTCGTCCAGGTGACGGTGGAGACCACGGGCACGCTGCTGGTCGGCACGGACATCGCCGCGGCGGCCACGGTGATCCAGGCGCTGGACGTGCCGCTGATGGGCCTGAACTGCGCCACCGGCCCGCTGGAGATGAGCGAGCATGTGAAGTGGCTGACCCAAAACTGGCCGGGCCTCGTCTCCGTGCAGCCGAACGCCGGCCTGCCGGAGCTGGTCGACGGCAAGACGCACTACCCGCTGCGCGCCGACGACTTCGCCCATTGGCTGGAGCGCTTCGTGACCGAGGACGGGGTGAACCTCGTCGGCGGCTGCTGCGGCACCAACGTTCCGCACATCGCGGCGGCGAACCAGATGTTGCGCAAGCTGGCCCCGGCCGGCTCGCACCGCCCGAACCCGAAGGGCCGCACGGTCCATTGGGTGCCCGCGGTCGCCTCGCTCTACTCCCAGGTCACGCTGCGCCAGGAGAACGCCTTCTTCGCCATCGGCGAGCGCTGCAACGCCAACGGCTCCAAGAAGTGGCGGGAGCTTCAGGAGAAGAACGACTGGGACGGCTGCGTCGAGATGGCGCGCGAGCAGGTGAAGGAAGGCTCGCACACGCTGGACGTCTGCACCGCCTTCGTCGGCCGCGACGAAGTGGCGGAGATGAAGGCCGTCGTGCAGCGCTTCGCCGGCTCGGTCACCGCGCCGCTGGTCATCGACTCCACCGAATACATCGTGCTGGAGAAGGCGCTGGCGCTCTACGGCGGCAAGGCGATCATCAACTCCATCAACTTCGAGGACGGCGAGGAGCCGGCCCGCAAGCGCCTCGCGCTCGCCAAGAAGTTCGGCGCGGCGGTGATCGCGCTGACCATCGACGAGGAGGGCATGGCGAAGACGCCGGAGCGCAAGCTCGCCGTCGCCAAGCGCCTCTATGACCTCGCGGTCAACGAGTTCGGTCTGCCGGCCCACGACCTGCTGTTCGACCCGTTGACCTTCACCATCGCCACCGGCAACGAGGACGACCGCAAGCTGGCCATCTGGACACTGGAGGGCATCGAGGCGATCAGCCGCGAGATGCCCGGCTGCCAGATCATCCTGGGCCTGTCCAACGTCTCCTTCGGCCTGAACGCGGCGGCCCGCCACGTCCTGAACTCGGTCTTCCTCGACCACGCGGTGAAGCGCGGCATGACCGGCGCCATCGTGCATGTGTCGAAGATCATGCCGCTGCACCAGATTCCCGAGAAAGAGGTCAAGACCGCCGAGGACCTGATCTTCGACCGCCGTGCGGAAGGGTATGACCCGCTCCAGGCCTTCATTGCCCTGTTCGAAGGCCGCAAGGCCGCGGACGCCAAGAAGAAGGCCCGCGCCGAGACGGTCGAGGAGCGGCTGAAGGAGCGCATCGTCGACGGCGACCGCACCGGGCTGGAGGACGATCTCGCCGAGGCGATGAAGACCCACCCGCCGCTGGAGATCATCAACACCTACCTGCTCGACGGCATGAAGGTGGTGGGCGAGCTGTTCGGCGCCGGCAAGATGCAGCTTCCCTTCGTGCTCCAGTCCGCGGAGACCATGAAGGCCGCCGTGGCGTGGCTGGAGCCGCACATGGAGAAGCTGGACGGCCAGCAGAAGGGCACCATGGTGCTGGCCACCGTGAAGGGCGACGTCCACGACATCGGCAAGAACCTCGTCGACATCATCCTGACCAACAACGGCTACAAGGTCGTCAACCTGGGCATCAAGCAGCCGGTCGGCGCGATCATCCAGGCGGCGAAGGAGCACAAGGCCGACGCCGTCGGCATGTCCGGCCTGCTGGTGAAATCCACCGTCGTCATGCGCGAGAATCTGGAGGAGATGACCCGCGAGGGGCTGGAGGTTCCGGTGCTGCTCGGCGGCGCCGCGCTGACCCGCGCCTATGTGGAGACGGACTGCGTGGCCTCCTACGGCTCGGGCCGCGTGGCCTATGCGGGCGACGCCTTCGACGGGCTGACCCTGATGGATCAGGTGGTGGGCGGCAGCTTCGACCAGCAGCTCGCCATCCAGCAGGCCAAGCGGGCGGGGCGGGCGGTCAACCGCCGCCGCGTGCTCGGTCAGGCGACGAGCGCCACGGTCGGTCCGGTGGACAAGGACGCCGCCCGCGCCCGCCGCGCCCGTCTGGCCGAAGGCGTGCCGGTGCCGACGCCGCCCTTCTGGGGGCCGAAGGTCATCGAGCATGTGCCGTTGAAGACGCTGGTGACCTACCTGAACGAGCGGATGCTCTACCAGCTCCAGTGGGGCTACCGGAAGGACGGCAAGTCCTTCGAGGAGTTCAAGGAGTGGGCGAAGAAGGAGCTTCGCCCGGTGCTTGACCGCATCCTCCAGATCGCCGCGAAGGAAGAGATCCTGCGGCCTCAGGCGGTCTACGGCTACTGGAAGGCGGCGGCCGACGGCGACGACGTCATCCTGTTCGCCGAGGACGGGACCAGCGAGGTCGCCCGCTTCACCCTGCCGCGTCAGGCCAAGGAGGACGGCGAGTGCATCGCCGACTTCCTGCGCGACGTGAACGACGGCGAGCGCGACGTGCTGGGCCTGCAGATCGTCACCATGGGCCAGCATTGCGCCGAGGTGGCGCGGGACTGGTTCGCCGAGAACCGTTACCAGGACTATCTCTACCTGCACGGACTGTCGGTGGAGATGACCGAGGCCATGGCGGAGTATGTACACGCCCGCATCCGCGCGGAGCTGGGCTACGGCGCCGAGGACAGCCGCGACAAGGAGAAGCTGCTGCAGCAGGCCTACCGCGGCAGCCGCTACAGCTTCGGCTACCCGGCCTGCCCGAACCTCGCCGACCAGGAGCAGCTTCTGACGCTCCTCGACGCCGGCCGGATCGGCGTGGAGATGTCCGACGAGCACCAGCTCCACCCGGAGCAGAGCACGTCCGCCATCGTCCTCCACCACCCGCGGGCGAAGTACTTCAGCGTGTGATGATAAGGAACCGTCGCTTCCGCGACTGGCGGAGGCGACGGAGTCCGATGCGGATTGTGACCTGCTTTTAGAACTTCTTGATCTGGTAATAGGTGTCGGCGTCGAAGCTGATGTAGCTGATCCGGCTGCCATCGGTGTTGACGTAGAAATGCAGATCGGTCTGTTCGCCCGGCACCCGAACGGTGAAATGTTTGCATTTGCCGGCGGCTTTCAGCGGACGGGTCTGGTGCTGGTGGATGTTCCACAAGACCGTGCAGGTGGGGGCTCCGCTGGAGGCGGCCTTTTCCAAAGCGCTCAATGCACGGGCGCCGTTCCGGCCGGTGAAATCATATTGGCGCCTGTTGCTGAACGTGGTGTCGACGTATTTTTGAAGCGTTGCCAGCGCCACATTCTCCAGGTCGACGATCAAGTCGGGCACCTTTTCGTGAGCTTTGGCAAAATCAGTCTTGCTGTTTGCGTTTTGAGCCAATGCCAACATGGTCACCTCTGCGTTTTGAAAGGAGGAGGCGCGTGTTCGTCGCATCTCCATCCTATGGAACGAGGGGCATGCGGCACTCGTGAAGGATGGTTGTTCAGAGCTTAAAAAACCTGAGCGTGTGCGTGGTCGCTTCGAGCAAGCCGGTTCCCAAAGCGTGGCAGCATCGCTTATCCTTGAGGGCATGAACCATTCGCCCGCCCCGCTTTGCCTGCACCGGGAAACCGTCCGCCCGGAGTGGATCGACTACAACGGCCACATGAACGTGGCCTATTACCTGCTCGCCTTCGATCACGCGACCGACGCCGTGCTCGACCATTTCGGGATCGGCAAGGCCTACGCGGAGGGCGAGGGGCGGTCGATGTTCGCGGTGGAGGCGCATCTGACCTACGCCCGCGAGGTGACGGAGGGCGACGGGCTGACCTTCACCTCCCTGGTCCTGGGGGCGGACGCCAAGCGGCTGCATCTGTTCCACGAGATGCGCCATGAGGAGGACGGCTTCCTCGCCGCCACGGCCGAATTCGTCCTGCTCCATGTCGATCTGGCGGAGCGCCGGTCGGTGCCGCTGGCGCCGGACGCCGCGGAACGGCTGGCCCGCACCGCGGCGGAGCACGCCGCTCTGCCCGTGCCGCCGCAGGCCGGGCGTTCGGTCGGGCTGCGCGCGCCGAAGGGGGCGTGACGGTACGTCGCTCCCGCCACCGCCTTTTGTTGCGCCGGACCCTTTGTTATTCGGCACCCGCGACACTATCTGTTGGCGCATGAAGACGACAATTTTCGCCGCCTTCGCGGTACTTTCCACCTTCCTGGGCACTGCCCTGGTCCCCTCCGCCGCATTGGCCGAATGCACCGACCCGGCGCAGCCGAAGGTGAACTGGCGCCGCTGCTATTTCGACGGGCGCGATCTGTCGTCTGCGAAGCTGGCCGGGGCGATGCTGCGCGACGCCACGTTCCAGCGGGCCACGCTGAAAGACGCCGACCTGTCGGACATCGACGGCTATCGCGCGAAATTCTTCAGCGCGACCATGCCGGGGGTGAAGCTGGACGGCGCCCGCCTGATCGAGGCCGACTTCACGCGGGCCGATCTGACCGGGGCCTCCCTCAAGGAAACCGACCTGCGCAACGCGAAGCTGGTGAACGCCATCCTGCAGAACGCCGACTTCACCGGGGCGCGGCTGGGCGGGGCGGACCTGCGGCACGCCGATCTGTCGGGCGCCACCTGGATCGACGGCACGACGGTCTGCGCCGCGAAATCCGTGGGCCAGTGCAACTGAAGGATTCGCAGGTAAATTTCCATTCGATTGTAATATAATGTCTCAACTGGAAAGTCGCTTGCTCGCCTCTTTCCCGCTGCGGTAGCTTTTTTTCAAAGGTTGGTGGAAAGGCGGGCATAATGGCGGGCGATCAGGATTTCGAGACGGCGCGAATTCTCGCGAGCCGCGCCATGGATCGGATCGCCGCGCATGGGCTTTTGCCGAATCCGGAGAACTTCACCCTCTGGTACGCCTATTTCGGCGGGCAGAATCCGGAGCTGGCGCGGGCCATCGAACTGGCCCAGCGCGACGGTGCCGTGCTGTCGCAAGGCCATTGCGACGAGCTGTACAAGCGCTTCTTCACATTGGACGCCGAGGCCCAGGCCATCCGAGAGACGTCGGAGCGGGCGCGCGTCGCCTTGGGGCGCATCCTCGACCAGTTGGGCAGCGTCGGGTCGGAGACCGATCGCTACGGGCAGACGTTGGCCGGCTTCCGCGGAGAGCTGGACCAGCCGATGAGCCTGGCCGAGCTGCGCGCGATGGTGGCGGCCATCGCGGCGGAGACGACCGCCATCGTCGACCGCCAGACCCGCCTGCAGAGCCAGCTCCTCGAATCCAGCCAGCAACTCGCTGAATTGCGAGTCGTGCTGGATTCCGCGCGGCGGGAGGCGATGACCGACGGGCTGACCGGAATCGCCAACCGGCGCGGCTTCGATCTGGCGCTGGCCTCCGCCGTCGAGGAGGCTTTGCAGACCGGCATGCCGATGACCCTGCTGATGGTGGACATCGACCATTTCAAGCGCTTCAACGACGTCCACGGCCATCTCGTCGGCGACCATGTGCTGAAGCTGGTCGCCAAGGTCCTAACCGAGGGGGTGAAGGGCCGCGACACCGTCGCCCGCTACGGCGGGGAGGAGTTCAGCGTCATCCTGCCCCACACCGCGCTTGCCAACGCGGTCAAGGTGGCCGAGCAGCTCCGCGCCTCCGTGGGGTCGCGGCAGATCATCAACCGGACGCGCAACGCCAATTACGGATCGGTGTCCCTGTCGGTTGGCGCCGCGGAATACCGCCCCGGTGAGGACCTGCTGGCCCTGCTGCGCCGCGCCGACGAGGCGCTCTACACCGCCAAGCGCGGCGGGCGCAACCGCGTCTGCGCGGAGGCGACGGTGGCGGGTTGAGCGCCGCCCGTCAGGTGCGTCCGGTCAGGCGCCGGATTGCGGCGTCGGTTTCGCCTGTCAGACGAGCCATCAGAGCCGCCGCGGTCTGCCGCCGCGCCAGCCGCACCCCCTGACCGGCCCACAGCGAGAGGAACTCCGCCCGGCCCTGCTGGGCGGCGGCGCTGCGCATCGGGCGGGTCAGGGCGTTCTGCAGGGGGAAGGGCAGGGCGTCGCCGTCCGCGATGTCCTCCATGACGCGGTTGACGATGCCGCGGGCCGGACGGCCCGAGAAGGCGCGGGTCACCCGCGTCTGCGTCTCGCGGGCGTCGAGAATCGCCTGTTTGTGCGCCTCGGGAATGCCGGCCTCCACGCAGGTCAGGAAGGCGGTGCCCATCTGCACCCCGGCGGCGCCCAGGGCCAGGGCTGCCGCGATGCCGCGCCCGTCCATGATGCCCCCGGAGGCCAGAACCGGCAGGGTCACCGCGTCCACCACCTGCGGGACGAGCGCCATGGTGCCGACCAGTCCGGCGGCGAAATCCACCGCCTCGGCACCCGTCGCGAAGCTGCCGCGGTGCCCGCCGGCTTCGGCCCCCTGGGCGACCACCGCGTCCATGCCGGCCCGCTCCAGCGCGATGGCCTCCTCGACGCTGGTCGCCGTGCCGATCAGCAGCAGGCCGCGCGCCGTGATGGCGGCCAGCGCGTCGGCGGGCGGGATGCCGAAGGTGAAGCTGACGGCCGACGCCCCGCAGTCCAGCGCCGCGGCCAGTTGGGCGGCGAAGCCGTCGGCCGTCAGGGCTGGTGTCCCGGGAGCGGGCAGACCAAGGTCGGCGTGGTAGCGCGCGATGCGGGCGACCGCGGCGTCCATCCGGCCGACGTCCGGCGCGTCGGGTGCGGGCAGGGGGGCGAACAGGTTGATCCCGAAGGGGCGGGCGGTCCGGGCGCGGATCGCCCGTCCCCGCTCGGCGATCTGGTCCGGAGTCAGGTAGGCCGCCCCGATGAAGCCGATGCCGCCCGCCTCGCCCACCGCGGCGACGAGGTCCGCCGTGTCGGCGCCCCCGGCCATTGGCGCTTGGACGATGGGGTGGGACAGGCCCAGGCGCTGGGTCAGAGTGGTGTGAACCGGCATCGCGCCGCCCTCCGCATTCGATGATCCGCGGAGGGAGGCTAGGACAGTCCGGCCATGCTGAAAAACGATTTGTTCAGATGGGACGGATCATGTCGGGTGATGGATTCGGGAGCCGCCTCAGGCGGCGCGCAGCCACACCGCCGTGTCGTGGAAGGCGGCACCACCGGCCGGCGGAATCGGCTCGGGCGAGGTCAGGGTGTTGATCCCGATCCCCTCCAGGAAGGCGCTGTTCGGCCAGATGCCTTCCACGATCACCACCCCGCGCGGCACCCCGGCGAAGGGCTTGGCGTGGACGACGACGCTGCCCAGCCCATTGCCGAGGCGCACGGCGTCGCCCTCGGCCAGGGCGAGGTCCGCCGCGTCCTCCGGATGGATCAGGACGGTCGGACGGCCCTCGCGGCGCTGCGCGGTCACCGTCTCGGTGAAGCTGGAATTCAGGAACTGCCGCGCCGGGGCGGTGACGAGGCGGAAGGGATGCTCCGCGTCCGCCGGGCGGCCCGGCGTCATGTGGTCCGGCAGGTCCGGCAACTGGCCGGCGCCGTAGGGGCCGAGCGCCGCCCAATCCGGCGCGAAGCGGAAGCGCCCGTCCGGGAAGGCGAAGCCGTTCAGGAAATGCGAGGTCTCGAAATCCGGTTGGGCGTCGATCCAGCGCTGCTCCGTCAGGGTGGCGGCGTCGGTCAGGCCGGAGGTCTTCAGCATGGTGTCGATGATCTCCAGCGCGCTCATCCCGAAGCCCGGATGCTCGGCGCCGACGCGGCGGGCCAGTTCGGCGATCACCCAGTGGTTCTCGCGCGATTCGAACTGCGGCTCGATCACCTTGCGGCCGATCAGGATGTGCATCTGCCCGCCGCCGCGGTAGAGGTCGTCATGCTCCAGGAAGGTGGTGGCGGGGATGACGAGGTCGGCCAACTGCGCCGTGTCGGTCATGAACTGCTCGTGCACCGCCACGAACAGGTCGTCGCGCAGGAAGCCGCGGCGCACGCGGGCGCTGTCCGGACAGATCGCCGCCGGGTTGGTGTTCTGGATCAGCATGGCGGTGACCGGGGGGCCGCTGGCGATGTCCTCCCCGGTCAGCACCGCGCCGATGCGCGACTGGTCGAAGCCGCGCACCGATGTGTCCAGCCGGTCCAGCCCCTCCGACAGGGTGCGGTCGATGCTGTAGATGCCCGACGAGCAGTAAAGCGCTCCGCCGCCCTTGTGCGCCCAGGCACCGGTGACGACCGGTAGGCAGGACACCGCGTGCATCTGCGCCGCCCCGTTGTGGGCGCGCGTCAGCCCGTAGCCCAGCCGCAGATAGCTGCGCTTGGTCGTTCCGTAGAGTTCGGGCGAAGTCGACGATCTCCTCCACCGTCAGGCCGGTGATCGCCGCCGCCCATTCGGGGGTGCGGGTGGCGAGATGCGCTTCGAGCCGGTCCGCCCCGGCGGCGTAGCGGTCGAGATAGGCGCGGTCGGCCAGACCGTCGCGGAACAGCACATGCATCACCGCGCAGGCCAGCGCGCCGTCGGTGCCGGGGCGCAGCATCAGGTGACGGTCCGACACCTCCGCCGTGCCGGTGCGGTAGGGATCGATGGTGACCAGCTTCGCCCCGCGGCCCTTGCGGGCACGGCTGACGTGGGTCATCACGTTGACCTGGGTCGCCACCGGATTGCCGCCCCAGTTCACGATCAGGTCGCTGTCGGCCATCTCGCGCGGATCGGCGCCGCGGATGTCGCCGTGGCCGGCCAGCCAGCCCATGTTGGCCGGCGTGTCGCAGACCGTGCTGATCTGCCGGGAATAGCCCTTCGCGTGGCGCAGCCGCTGGATGCCGCCGCGCTGCACCAACCCCATGGTGCCGGCGTAGAAATAGGGCCAGACGGCCTCCGGACCATGGACCCGCTCGGCGTCGAGGAAGGCGTCGGCGATGCGGTCCAGCGCCTCGTCCCAGCCGATCGCCGTCCACTGGCCGGACCCCTTCGGACCGGTGCGGCGCAAGGGGGTCTTCAGCCGGTCGGGCGAGTGGACCCGCTCGGCGTATCGGCTGACCTTCGCGCAGATCACGCCCGCGGTGTAGCTGTTGGCGGCCGCCCCGCGGACCTTGCCGATGCGGTCCGGCGCCACCCGCTCCACTTCGAGGGCGCAGGTGCTGGGGCAGTCGTGCGGGCAGGCGGTCGGCAGGAAGACGGAGTTCACGGGAGGACGCCTCGGCGGGTGGAAAGCGGTGGTCAGCTTATGTCCGCCGTCCGGCTTTCCGCAACCGGTCTGGATTGTTTAAGGACTGCCATCAGATTTCAATATTGCAGCCCTATCCTTGTGGTGGCGCGTCTCGGAAAGATGTATGTTTCGAAAAAATGCACTCATAGAGCGTGCATGACGCGTTTGAGGCATGGATCAACGCTGCAAGGGGAAGCCGTATGATCGCGAATATTGCCGGGGACGCCCGGCGGGCGTTGCGGGCCGGGATGCTCACCTTCATCGGGGCCGTGGTCGGCGCTGTCGCCGGCATGGCCGCTCCCGGGCTCGCCACGGCGCGGGCGGATGCCATCAAGCTCGGCTATGTGGAGTTCCCGCCCTACACCCAGACCGACGGCGGGGCCGCCAAGGGCAGTCTGATCGAGGCCTTCGACAAGGCGGCCAAGGCGGCCGGCATCGCCTACACCGCGGAGTTGGCCCCGGCCCGTCGCCTCTTCTCCGGAATCACGGAGGGCGAGTTCAACATTTTCCTGGGCATCCGCACGGTCAAGGAGTTTGACGGCACCACGCTGATCAGCGCGGCCCCCATCGCCCGGATCGAGCTGAACGCCTACGGCATCGGCGAGGCACCGGCGGTGAAGGCGAAGGAGGACTTGGCCGGCAAGGCGGTCATCGCGCTGAACGGCTATTCCTACGGCGGCTGGCGTGCCTGGATGGAGGACCCGGCCAACAAGGTGCAGATGGTCGACGCCCGCACCGCCGACCAGGCGCTGCAGCTTCTCCAGGCCGGCCGGGCGCCGACGCTGCTGCAATACTCGCTGCCGATGCAGCAGGCGCTGGGCGGGAAGACGCCTCCCGACCTCAAGGCCACGCCGGTCCAGAGCCTGGACGTCTACATCGTCGTGTCGAAGAAGACCCCGGACGCCGAGGCGGTCCTGGCGAAGCTCGAAGCCGGGTTCAAGGCGACCCAGTAACGCCATCCCATTGACTCCGCCGGGGGCGCCGTCGCGCGCCGACCGTTCGGCAACCGGTTGTTCAGAAGGAAAAAGGGCGGATCATGACGGTCATCGGTTCGGCGGACGGCACTCAGGGCGGCGGCCAGCAGGCTGGGGGTTTGGGCTTGCGCCTGCGGGCGTTGCTGCTGATCGGCGGCGTGCTGCTGGTCTATCAGGTGCTGGCCATCGCCTGGGGCGTGCACAGCTCGGCCAACCAAGCCAAGGAGACGCTGGCGGCGCGCGCCGACATGGTGGCCTCGCTGCAGGCTCGCGCCGCGGCGATCCCGCTCTATGACTTCGACACCGAGCAGGTGCGCGAGGTCGCCAAAGCGCCGTCCTCCGACCCCGACTTCCTCGGCGCCCAGGTCCGCGACGACAAGGCCAAGGTGGTCGCCGAGGTCGGCGACACCAAGGCCGCCAAGGGCTTCATCGAGGTGGTGAAACCCATCGTCGGCGGGCAAGCCGGGCAGCGCAAGACCATCGGCGAGTTCGTGCTTCGCCTGCGCACCGACCGGGTGGAGGCGCGGGTGACCGCCGACGCGGTGACCCAGATCGCCGTCGGGGCGGTCGCCTTCCTCGCCATCATGGCCGCGCTCTATTTCGTCGTCTCGGCCATCACGCGTCCACTGATGCAGATCACCGCGATGGTCGGGCGGCTCGCCCAGGGCGACTACGCGGTCGCCGTGCCGGCGCTGGACCGCCGCGACGAGATGGGAGCGATGGCCCGCACCATCGACATGCTCCGCCAGAACGCCCAGCAGCGCCAGCGGCTGGAGGCCGAGAAGCTCGCCCGGCAGGCCGAGGAGGCGCAGCGGGGCGAGCGGCTGACCCGTCTTGCCGCGGCCTTCGACCGCTCGGTCCAGGCGACGGTCGGGGAGGCCTCCACCGCCGCCTCGCAGATGAAGGGCAGCGCCGGCAGCATGCTGGAGAGCGCGCTGCGCGCCGACCAGTGCAATTCGTCGGTGGCCGGCGCCGCCGACGAGACCAGCCGCACCGTCCAGACCGCCAGCGCGGCGGCGGAGCAGCTCACCCAGTCGATCCGCAGCATCGCCGAGAGCGTGAAGCAGTCGGTCGCCATGTCCGCCCAGGCCATCGACCGCGCCGACGCCAGCCGCAAGACGGTGGAGGCGCTGGCCGCCGGCGCCGCCAAGATCGGAGAGATCACCAGCCTCATCACCTCGATCGCCGGGCAGACCAACCTGCTGGCGTTGAACGCGACCATCGAGGCGGCGCGGGCCGGGGAAGCCGGCAAGGGCTTCGCCGTGGTGGCGAGCGAGGTGAAGAACCTGGCCAGCCAGACCGCCAAGGCGACGGAGGAGATCGCCACCCAGATCGGCGCCATCCAGTCGGTGACCCAGGAGACGGTGTCCGCCATCGGCGCCATCACCGAAACCATCGGGCAGCTCAGCCAGCGCTCGGCGGAGATCGCCGCCTCGGTCCAGGAGCAGCTGGCCGCGACCGGCGAGATCGCCGACAAGGTCCGCACCGTGGCCGGCGAGGCCGACACGGTGACCCGCAGCATCGCGGTCGCCTCCGGCGCCTCGTCGGAGGTGGCGACGGCGGCCCGGGAGTCGGTGGAGGTCGCCCAGACCCTCCAGGCGCGCTTCGTCGATCTGCGCGACGAGGTGCAGAGGTTCCTGGCTTCGATCAAGGCGGCGTAAACGGCCCGCGATGACACGCAACTGGCCTGCGGTGGGCGCGCATGCCCGCCGCGGGCAAGTTGCGTTTCCGCTTTTCGCCTCGCCGCACTAGGATGCCGGTCCCGAAAGGCGAGGATGATATGGACGACGGATTGAAGTGCCCGAAATGCAACTCCGAGCATGTCTATCAGGATGGCATGCTGTGGATCTGCCCCGAATGCGCCCATGAATGGAACCCGCAGGCCGAAGGCGGCGCGGGTGCGGAGGCCGCGGCGGACCAGGGGGTGCGGGACGCCAACGGGAACGCGCTGAGCGACGGCGACGCGGTGACGGTCATCAAGGATCTGAAGGTCAAGGGCTCGTCCCTGGTCGTCAAGGGCGGCACCAAGGTGAAGAACATCCGTCTGGTCGATGGGGCCGACGGCCACAACATCGCCTGCAAGATCGACGGCATCGGCGCCATGAACCTGAAGTCGGAATTCGTCAAGAAGGCCTGACGCCAAGAAGGTCTACGGCGCCCCGGCTTCCCCGGAAAAGGAAAACCCCTCGCCGGATCGCTCCGGCGAGGGGTTTTCCTTATGGGCCATCGCCCGTCGCGGAGGGGTTACATCATCCCCAGCGCGCGCGGCAGCCAGGTGGAGATGATCGGCACGTAGGTGATCAGCACCAGGAAGCCCAGCATCGCCAGCAGCCACGGCCAGACGGCCACGGTCAGCTCGGTGATGCCCATCTTGGTGATGCCCGACGCGACGTAGAGGTTCAGGCCCACCGGGGGGTGGCACATGCCGACCTCCATGTTCACCACCATCATGATGCCGAAATGGACGGGATCGATGCCCAGCTTCATGGCGACCGGGAACAGGATCGGCGCCATGATCAGCACGATGGACGACGGCTCCATGAAGTTGCCGGCCATCAGCAGAAGGATGTTGGTCACCAGAAGGAAGGCGATCACGCCCAGACCCTGGCTGACGATCCAGTCGGCGATGGCCTGCGGGATGTTCTCCGACGTCAGCACGAACGAGAACAGCACCGCGTTCGTGATGATGTAGAGCAGCATCGCCGACATGCTGGCCGAGGACAGCAGGACCTTCGGTACGCCGCGCAGCGGCATGTCCTTGTAGACGAAGACCGCGATGATGAAGGCGTAGACGGCGCTCATCGCGGCGGCTTCGGTCGGCGTGAAGACGCCGGAATAGATGCCGCCGATGACGATGACGATCAGCGACAGGCCCCAGATCGCCTCGCGGAAGGCCTTGAAGCGCTCGCCCAGGCTGGCCTTGGGCAGGCGCGGATAGCCGAACTTGCGCGCGCGGTACCAGGTGACGCCGCCCAGCACGAAGGCCAGCATCAGGCCGGGGATGACGCCCGCCATGAAGAGCTGGCCGACCGAGGCGGAGTGCGCGGTGCCGCTGGTGGCGACGCAGTACATCACCATCACGATGGACGGCGGAATCAGGATGCCCAGCGCGCCCGAGGTGGTGATGACGCCGGCGCCGAACTGCTTCGGGAAGCCCTGGGCGACCATCGCCGGCAGCACGATGGAGCCGATGGCCACCACGGTCGCCGGGCTGGAACCGGACACCGCCGCGAACAGGGCGCAGCCCATCACGCCGGCAAGGCCGAGGCCGCCGTGCCAGTGGCCGACCATCGCGGTGGCGAAGTTGATCATGCGCCGGGCCACGCCGCCGTGCGTCAGGAAGTTGCCGGCCAGGATGAAGAACGGGATCGCCATGATCTCGAACTTCTCGATGCCGGTGAACAGCTTCAGCGCCACGGCCTCGATCGGCACATGGGTCATGGTGAAGAGGAAGGTCAGAACCGTCAGGCCGAGCGAGATCGAGATCGGCATGCCGGTCAGCATCAGAACCAGCAGAAGGCCGAAGATGATGGCGGCGTTCATCGGTCGTTCTCCTTCGGTCCCTTACCAATGACAGGGCCGTTGCCGGGCTTGCGGCCCTCGTGATGGGCGATGTCGTGCGGGTGCAGGTTGTCGTCCATCTCGTACCAGTTGACGTCCTGCGCGGCGCGCTGCGGGTCGGTGGTGTCCTCCTCCAGACCCTCGACATGGCCGTGGTCGTGGTGCGGCAGTTCGCCGGTGCGCAGGAAGTTCACCATCACCTGAAGGAAGCGGAAGCACATCAGGTAGGAGCCGAGCGGGATCGCCAGATAGATGATCCACATCGGCCATTCCAGGTCGGCCGACACCTGCTCGGTGTCCGACATGTGCCAGACGAAGGTGGAGCCCATCGTGCCGACCACGCCGGTGAAGGTCGCCCCGGCCAGCAGGCCGAACACGATGAATTTCGCGCGCAGGGGCGTCGACAGCTTGTTGATGAGCACGTCCACGCCCACATGGATGCCGGTGCGGACGCCGTAGGCGGCGCCGAACTTCGCCATCCAGACGAACATGTAGATGCACAGTTCCTGCGCCCAGGCCAGATTCCAGTGTAGGATGTAATCCTGGATGACGGGGATGCCGGCGGCGTAACGGTGGACGACGGCAACGAAGATGATCGTCGTCGCCGCGGCCATCAGGAAGGCGATAATAACCTCTTCCAGATGGTCTAGGATTTTCATGGGCATGGTGGCTCCGCGCGCAGGAGGAAGCGCCCGCGTCGTACGCGCGGGCGCTTGCCGAAGGCTGTGCGTTGGTCTTGCTTGATTGGACCGGGCGGTGGTGCCGCCCGATCAGACTCTCGTGATCACTCGCACTTGGCGGCGTCGGTCTCGGTCTTGATGCTCGCCAGCAGTTCCTTGCCGACGCGCGACGCCATGTCCTCGTGGACCGGCAGCATGGCCTGGCGCCACGACGCGCGCTCGTCCTTGGTCAGCTCGTAGAACTTGGTCTTGCCGGCGGCCTTCATCGCTTCCAGCGCCTTGTCGTTCTCTTCCTGGGCGATGTTGTTGGCGTACTCGGTCGCTTCCTTCATCGCGCCGTCGAGCTGGGTGCGGACGTCGGCCGGCAGGCCGTCCCAGAACTTCTTGTTCACGATGACCGCGTAGCCCAGATAGCCGTGGTCGGAGAGCGTGGCGTTGCTCTGCACCTCGTGCATCTTCTGGGTGTACATGTTGGACGGCGGGTTCTCGGTGCCGTCGACGACGCCGGTCTGCAGCGCCTGATAGACCTCGGAGAAGGCCATCACCTGCGGCAGGGCGCCGAGCGCGCGCATCTGCGCGTCCAGCACCTTCGACGACTGGATGCGCATCTTGAGGCCCTTGAAGTCCGCCGTGGCGTGCAGCGGCTTGTTGGCGCTCATGATCTTGAAGCCGTTGTCCCAATAGGCCAGACCGGTGATGCCCTTGTTCTCCAGCTTCTGGAACAGCTGCTTGCCGATCGGGCCGGTGGTGACCTTCACCAGGGCGGCCTTGCAGGGGAAGATGTAGGGCAGGTCGAAGATCTCGAATTCCTTGGCGCCCAGCGGGCCGAACTTGGCCAGCGACGGGGCCAGCATCTGCACGGCGCCGAGCTGCAGGGCCTCCAGCTCCTCTTTGTCCTTGTAGAGCTGGCTGTTGGGATAGACCTCGACCTTCACCTTGCCGCCGGTGCTCTGCTCGGCGAGCTGCTTGAACTTCTCGGCGCCCTTGCCCTTCGGGGTTTCCGGAGCGACGACGTGGCTGAACTTGATGACGATCGGCTCCTGCGCGGTGGCGGCGGTGGCGGCCATCAGGCAGCCGGCGGCGACGGTGGCGCACAGCAGCGAAACGAACTTCATAGGGGTCATCCTCCACTTGTTGTTGGTCAGACTGATGGTCCGGCCTTTGATATTCTTTCATTGTTCGATAATTTCGCCGCCGACGCTATTGTGGAAATCCGTAGCTGTGAATGTGACGCATTGGTTGCCGTGCCAACACCTCTCCCCCCATGACCGGCGGCGCGGCCAGCGCCGCCCACGGCCTCGGCCAGCGCGGCCCGGTGCAGGCCATGCCCATCGTGGCGATGGCGCTGGTCGTCCTGCTGTTCGGTGTCTTCCTCTGGGTGCTCCACCGCAGCGAACGGGAGGAGGAGACGCTCACCCTCATCAAGGACGTGCTGTGGGTGGAGCAGAATCTCCATTTCCAACTCACCTCCGATGAGGAGAAGCTGCAGTATCTCGCCGAATCGCTGGGGCGCGAGGACACCACACCGGTGAATTATACGGTGATGGCGCGCCACATCGTGACGGTGAACCCGGCGATCCAGCGGGTGGTGCGGCTGGACCCCCAGGGCCGGCCGGTGCGTTCGGAGCCGCCGGTGGAGGACGGGCCGGCGCTGGACGACGCCTTCGGCCCCAGCCCGCGCGCCGACGCCTTCCTGATCGCCCGCTCCTCGGGCCGCCGGGCCTATTCGGCGCCCTACCGGCTGGGAGCGGCGGACACCGCCTTCGAGATCGTCATTCCCATCTTCCACGGGCAGGAGTTCGCCGGCGCGCTCGCCGGGGTGCTGTCGATCGACGCCCTGCTGACCCATCATGTGCCCTGGTGGTTCGCCCAACGCTACCAGCTGGAGGTCATCGACCCCTACGGGGCGGTGCTGGGGACCAAGTCGCGCATCGCCATGCCGGAACCGCGGCGCAGCCACGTGGTGCCCTTCGACCCGCCCGGTCACGGCCTGACCCTGGTCGCCACGCTGCATCAGCTCTCCGGCAACCTCGGGCGCAACATCCTGATCGCCGCGATCTTCGCGCTGACCGTCTCGGCCCTGTGGAGCCTGTGGGCGGTGCGCCGCCACATCGCCCGGCGCATCCGGGCGGAGGAGGCGCTGCGCGCCGAGCACGCCTTCCGCAAGGCGATGGAGGACAGCCTGACGGTGGGCATGCGCGCCCGCGACCTGGACGGGCGCATCATCTATGTGAATCCGGCCTTTTGCCGCATGGTCGGCTGGTCGGCGGAGGAACTGGTCGGGGCCGGGCCGGTCATGCCCTACTGGCTGCCCGAGGATCTGGTCCACACCGAGGAGGTCTTCCGCGCCGTCCTGGCCGGCAACGCGCCCGCCAACGGCTTCGAGCTGCGCTTCCGCCGCGCCAACGGCGAGCGGTTCGACGCGCTGATCTACGAGGCGCCTTTGATCGACGCCAAGGGACGGCACACCGGCTGGATGGGCTCCGTCCTCGACATCACCGAGCGCAAGCGGGCGGAGGAGTTGGCCCGCCAGCAGCAGGAGCGGCTGCAGCAGACGGCGCGGCTGATCACCATGGGCGAGATGGCCTCCACCCTGGCCCATGAGCTGAACCAGCCGCTGTCGGCCATCGCCAGCTATTGCACCGGCTGTCTCAACCGCCTCCAGGCCGGTAGCATCCGGCCGGATGAGCTGGCGACGGCGCTGGAGAAGCTGTCCGGGCAGGCCAGGCGGGCAGGCCAGATCATCCGCCGGATCCACGACTTCGTGCGCAAGAGCGAGCCGAACGTTGCGCCCTGCTGCCTGGCGCGGGTGTTGGAGGATTGCGTGGCGCTGATGGAGGCCGACGCCCGCCAGCAGGGGGTGAAGCTTGTGCTGGAATTGGGGCGCGGCCTGCCGTCGGTGATGGCCGACCGCATCCTGCTGCAGCAGGTGGTGGTGAACCTGATGCGCAATGGCATCGAGGCCATGGCGGCGACGCGGCGTGACCGGCGCCGGCTGAGCGTGACGGTGCAGGCGCAGGACGGGGCCGTCCTGACGCGCATCCAGGACCGCGGTTGTGGCATTTCGCCCGAAAATGCGGAAAAACTGTTTTCTCCCTTCTTCACCACCAAAACCGAGGGCATGGGCATGGGCCTGAACATCTGCCGGTCCATCATCGAGCACCACCAGGGACGCCTGTGGTTCGAGCCCGCGCCGGACGGCGGCACCATGTTCCTCTTCTCCCTGCCGGTCCTCTCCGAACCATCGGCGACCGGTGCCCTTGACGAGAGAGCCGCCGATGTGTGAGCCGAAGCTGCACATCGTCGACGACGACGAGGCGATTCGCGACGCCATGGGCTGGCTGTTCCAGTCGCGCAACGTGCCGGTGGCCTCCTGGCCGTCGGCGGAGGCGTTCCTCGCCGATTACGATTCCGCCATGGCCGGCTGCCTTCTGCTGGACATCCGCATGGAGGGGATGAGCGGGCTGGAGCTGTTCGACCGGCTGACCGCCATGGGCTGCCGGATGCCCGTGCTGTTCCTCACCGGCCATGGCGACGTGCCCATCGCCGTGTCGGCTTTGAAAAAGGGCGCCCGCGACTTCGTGGAGAAGCCCTTCAACGACAACGACCTCGTCGACCGGGTGATCGACGCTCTGGCCTTCGACGCCGGGGAGCGGGCGCGTCAGGCCGGGCAGGCCGGCGTGGCCGCCCGGCTGGCGACCCTGACCCAGCGCGAACGGCAGGTGATGGGGCTGGTGGTGGCCGGCAAGCTGAACAAGGTCATCGCCGACGAGCTGGGGATCAGCATGCGGACCGTCGAGGTGCACCGCGCCCATGTCTTCGAGAAGATGGGGGGCAAGACGGCGGTGGAGCTCGCCCGAATTCTCGCGACGGTGGGCTGAGCGCAGGGGGACGGACAACCGGCGGGCTTGACAGGAGCGCGGATGCGCGCGACCCATTGGGGTGGGAGGCACGCCGCCTTCCCGTTCCAGTCCCGACGCCATTCCGTTTCCGTCAACGGTCGGAGAGTGCCTTGCGACTGCCCTCGTCGACGCTTGGTCTGGGGCTCGCCGCCATCGCCCCGCTGCTGCTGTTCCTGGCGGTGGTGGTCTGGATTCTGGACCTCCGGCAACAGGACGTGCTGGCGGCGGAACTGGCGGCGCAGGCGCGGTCCGTCATGGTCGCCATCGACCGGGAACTGGAAAGCAAGGCCCGTCCTCTTGAGCTTCTCGCGGCACTGAGCCGCCGAACGGTGAACGACGTTGCCCTGCTGAAGTCGGAGGCGGAGGATGCCGTGCGGAGCCAGCCGGGCTGGCTGGCGATGGGGCTGGTGACGGTTGAGGACATGTCCTTCCTGTTCCACACGCAGTACCCGCTGGGCGCGCCCCTGCCGCAGCCGCGCCTGGACGACGTGACCCGGCAGGTGGCCGCCACGCGGAGGACGGTCGTTGGTGGTGTTCTCCCACCGGGCGGGCCGCCGGGGCGTCCGGCGCTGATCGTCCGCGCGCCGGTCCTGGATCCGGATGATCCCGAGGGAACGTCGATCCGCCATGTGCTGTCGCTGGCGGTCGGGCTGGACGGGCTCGACGCCGTGCTGCGCGGGTCCGGCATTCCCACGGCCTGGACGGTGTCGGTCGTCGACCCATTCATGGTCATCGCCGCACGGTCCCACGACCCGGAACGCCATGTCGGCCAAAGGGTCCGGGACCTGATGGTGCCTCGGCTGACGGGACAGAACCAGGGGCTGTTTTCAGCGACGACGCGGGAGGGGCACGAGGCGCTGGTCCTCGTCCACCGATCGCAGCAGACCGGCTGGTCGATCATCGTGGCCGTTCCGTTCGAGCAGATCAGCAGCCAGTTGAACCGGACGCGCACCACCATCCTGGCCGGTGCGGCGGGCGCCGGTCTGGCGACGCTGGTGCTGTCGCTGGTGGTGACGCGCCACGTCCGCCGCCGCCGCCACGCCGAACGCGAGGCCCGCATCGCCCGCGAGGCCATGCTGGCGGAGCAGCGCCGCCGGCTGGAGGCGGAGAAGGAGCATGCGGAAGCGGCCAATCTGGCCAAATCCGACTTCCTGGCCAACATGAGCCACGAACTGCGCACCCCGCTCAACGCGATCATCGGTTTCAGCGAGGCGCTGCTGTCGGGGCTGTTCGGTCCCAGCCCGCCGAAGCACCAGGATTACATCACCAGCATCCACGCATCCGGCCAGCATCTGCTGTCGCTGGTCAACGACGTGCTGGACATGGCGAAGGTCGAGGCGGGGCGGCTGGAACTCTATCCGGAGCCGGTGTCCGTCGCCGTGCTTTTGGAGGAATGCCTGGAGTTGATGGAGGCGCTGTCCGCCCAGAAGGGCGTGCGGGTGGAGGGTGGGGCGGTCGAGCCCGGCCTGACGGTGATGGCCGACGCCATCCGTTTGCGGCAGGCCGTTCTCAATCTGCTGTCCAACGCCATCAAGTTCACGCCGGCGGGAGGGCGGGTGCGCGCGGATGCGGTGCGCGACGAGGGGGGCTGCGTGGTCCTGACCGTCGCCGATTCCGGAATCGGCATGTCGCCGGACGACATCCAGATCGCGCTGGAGCCGTTCCGTCAGGTGAACAGCTACATGACCAAGGCCCATTCCGGCACCGGGCTGGGGTTGCCGCTCGCCAAGCGCTTCGTCGAGGCTCATGGCGGGCGGCTGGACCTGCGCAGCGCGCCTGGGGAGGGCACGGTGGTGCGCATCATTCTGCCCGGCGGGTCGCCAGCCCGCCCGCCAGCCGGGCAAGGGACCATGGTGTTGCTCAAGGCCGATTAGGTCGTGTCCGACGAACAATGGCGCGATTAATGACGGCGCAATGAAGGTCGAGAAGAGGGAGAGACACTTGGTTCCGAAACCGGCGGCTATGCAAGCCCGGCCTTCACGGGCTACGGTCGTACGTGACCCGCAGGCCGAAAACTTGTTCGTTGCTTTGCTTCCAGTTCATGCCCGTTGAACAATACACCTTACCCAGAGTGGGGTGATCGCTGCTAGTATAAGGCGACATTGCTGACCAATTTCCATTGTGAGCGATGTCGCAACGGCCAGGTCCCCATGTCCCTGTTCCTTGATGCGTCATGTCACAAAGATTGTAATGCTCATGGCGACGGTGATCTCCCGGCAATGGCCCGGACCATCCTTGCACCACAATGTTTGTCGCGTCGGATGGTAATTGTACGCACAAGCTCGCGCAATTAGAGTAATCCACTCTATAGTTATGCTTGGCAACGCTTTCTATGCTCTTGCCGATCACGGCGCCAAGTGCGGCACCCACCACGGAGCCGACCGGACCTCCTATGGCTGTGCCAATTGCTGTTCCCGCGCCGCTCCCCGCCTGAGCCGTTGCATCCTCGATTTTCTTTTGAACATTCCTTGCGTTTACCTCCTGGCCATTGGCGCAAGGGGGACGGTCAGGACTGGCTGAAAACCCAAGCGCGGGGACCTTTGCCGTGTCTTCCGCACAGAACTGCCGATTCCAATCGTTTTGCCATCCTTCGATTTTAATATCCATGCAATTTGAATAAGTTGGAAATGAGTACAGAGCTATCAAAGCGGGTATGCATTGCCATCTCATTACCGGTCCCTCCATGAGGCCGCGGATATCGACGGTTTTGGTCCATTAAAAATACATTATTTGTTTCATAGAAGCACAATTTATGAATGAGGGCAATAATCATTGCGCGCTAATGCACGAAACGCATTAACTACAAAAAATATTTATGGCAAATCTGCTCTCAATAATCATGCTGTGCTATGGAGCTTCGCTCTGTAAGCGATAAAATGTCAATGATGCGGGATACTTTCTCGATGCAATATACAATTATTGGAGTGTCTATCGAAAATTTTCTTGGAGGTCGGTTGGGATTTGCTGGAAGTGGGGCGCGGGCAACTCGCAATTTCGCCAAAAGAAGATAACCCATACGGGAAATTGTGGCGTCCTACAGCAACCATCATAGTGCCTTGTGGCATGCGATCGTGGAGGGTGCTATGGGAGGCGCCTTAAAAACTCTGGCGACGGTTGTGACGATGTCCGTGTGGGTGACCGCATTCCCGGCGGCCGCGTTCATCGATTTCTCTGATGGATCGATCAAGGTCAAGCACGGCATCGACAATGCGACGCTGGATCGCCTCGCTGGCATGATCAATGCCCTTCCAGAGGCGGCGCGAAGGGAAGCGATCCTTGGCTTGCAGCAAGCGCTACCAGAAATTGAAAAGAGCGTCGATAAGGCCATCGAAAGAATGGGCGTTGAGATTGATAGAGCGATTTCAAACTTGGGTTGCGTTGCCCAAGGAACGGTGTTTCAGGTAACGGAGTCCATCAGCAGTATCTTGCCGGATGTTTGGCAAAGTCAGTGCGAGCAAAGTGACCCAAAAACAGCCAGCGGCTCCACTTTAGTGCGAGACGCTCGCGTGGATCTGTGTGACACCCGAGGGGCAATGAGGGTCAGTAACGCCCCATCTTCGTTATCCGACGCATACCTTGATTATCTGGTTCGCTCTGAATACAGACGTTGCGCAGCAGCACACAGCGAGCCAAAGCGGCGCATTTACGAGTTCCAAGCGGAGGCTATATCCTACGCAAAGATGTGGGACTCGCTATCGAGAATCTGTGCTGATACTATCGACTGCTACACCAAGCGTCTTTCATCCCTGAAACTCATTGTTTCCAACGCAAACCCCCGCGACACCGCGGCGGCGAGAGCGAGCGAGCGACTTACGCAGGCGACCCTTCCCGATGGCTGGCTGGCCAACTGGAAACGGAACTTTCGTGATTACGAGAAATCACTGTATGTCATGGCTGCGATTGAAGAGGATATTCAATACTCTTCGAACGCGCGGAAAAAAGCAAATGACAAGTTGCATCAGGCCATGACAACAAAAACTTCTGCTGAGAACGACGTAAAATACGCGGAAGGGGAGATTCCGAAACTGGGGGCAACGCCCATGAGCGATATAAATGAGATAAATAAAAAGGCAAAAAGCATACTTAATTATCTATCAGCTGCAAATCAGAAAACTGTCGATGCCGACATTCAAGCGCAAGAAGCCCTTTCTTTTTCCATCGAAGCAAAGCAAAGAGTTGAGGACATTATGGCGAATTCAGCATCTGTCAGAAAACAAATTCCAATTCTCAAGGCTGCAACAGAAGCGGCGCGACAAAAGGCTATTGGTCTTTCGCTTAGGAGATATTATATTAGATAAAATACGTTAGATCGTACCAACCAATCATAATGGTTCTTATTGTTGAACAGCAACGTCCCTGTTTCTTGGCTGGGCGGAAGGCGGCAGGGCCTGCGAAGGCGATCACAGAGATTGCCATCGTATCTGGGTCCTGGCGCCAAAAGGGCTCCCATGGGGCTGATCCGATCGCTGTTCGGCCCAGGGGCGCGACGGGAGCCATGCTGAGCGACGCGATAGGGCGTCGGCTGTTGCCCTTGCTTCCGCCCGCAATCCCAGAACCGGCGCTCACGCCCACGCTGCCGGGGCGCGACATGCATCCAGCGCTTGGTCATGTCGCGTGGCAAGCGCATCTTGCGGATGGTCGGAAAAGCCGTTTGCGGACCGACTGTCATCGGATGAGTTGCAAAGAGGACGGCCGGTCGAGCGCGGCGGGCGCGGTCAGGCCGCCACGCGCTTTAGACGGGCTTCCATGCTGTCGAGACCGTCGGCCAATTCCGCCGCCGCCTGGTCGGCGATCGCCCGGGCGAAGGCCCAGGCGTCGTCCGTGGCGATGCGCGCCGCCTCGACGCGGGCGGACAGACGGTTGTGCTGGCCGCGCAGGGCGTCCAGCGTGCGCTCCAACTCGTCCCGGCTCATGCCCTGATACCCCTCAAGGCCGAACCGCTCCACCTGCGACCGCAGCCGGTCCAGCCGGTCGGCGGTCGCCTGAAGCAGGGTACGGCATTTTGCGTCATGGGCGTGCCGGTTGCGGCGGCTCATCTCGTGCTCCTCCCTTCGGATCGCTCAGCGGACCCTTCGGCCGGATGCCCGGCCAGTGTTCCAGCGTGGCGCCGCGCGCTGGACGCTCGATTTCAAAAGACTGTGCATTGCACAAATGCACGGCCACGGCGCCAGAATAAGAAATCCATCCGGTTGCTTTTCATAGACGCATGAAAAGCAATTCCAGTTCCAGAGGACTTGATTTTTTGTGCGTCCTGCCCAATCGGGAGCGTTCCGTGCCGCTCCGAATGCTTCGGATTTCTTGAATCCGGCTGGGCTCTTTCTGCACGATCGGTCCCGCCCCGTCAAGCGGGCCAGGGGTATAAGTCTATGGCGATTTGTCGCAGCCGAAAGGAAGAGTCCTATTTCTATCAAGCGGAAGAACTTGACGCAAAAAGGCCATTCCGTTTCAAAATAACCCGGATCTCCCTGGATTAAAAAGCGGCTCAACGGTCGTCATGCGCCCGTCGCTGCTGTCGTCCGACCGGGCGCAACTGCCACGTTTTGGTGAAGGGACTTGGCGGACTTGGGAGCCCGTCACTCCGCCGCGATGCCGTAGGGGAAGCTTTCGGCGTTGGCCGGTTCCGGCAGGGCGGCTTGGCCGGGGCAGGACGGGCACTGGTTCGCGCAGTGGCTTTGCACCATGTCCCGCATCATCGGCACGCATTTGCCGCACTGGACCTGACGCTCGTAATGCCGGAAGACGGAGGCCGGGGTGCGGGCGCCGTTCTCAAGCGCCTTGGTGACCTGCTTGTCGTTCAGCGCGTGGCAGATGCAGACGTACATGGGCCCCCGGCAGCGGTGCGTGTTGTGCGGTCGTGCTGGAGCCAATGTGCTGCGACTGAGAATGATTGTCAATTGATCTGAATCATGACGGCCAAATTTGAGCGGATTGCGGCGGAATGTCACAGCTCGATCGAACGGGGGATGCGGCTACCTCCGTCGTCGACGCTTTTCTTCAAGCGGCGGGAGGATGCGGTGCGGCGAATGGGGTGGATGCTGATGGCTGGGGTGGCCGTCCTTTGGGCCGGGGCTGCCGCGGCGGAGGTGGGCATGCGCGCGCTGGCCTTCACCGACCCGGCGGATGGCGGGATCGCCCGCGCGGTGGTCTGGTACCCGACGGACGCACCGGAAACGCCGGTGCGTCGTGGCCCCTTCGCTTTCCGGGTGGCGGAGGGCGGGCCGCTGACCGAAGGGCGCCACCCGCTGGTGATGCTGTCCCATGGGTCCGGGGGAAGCGCCTTCGGGCACGCCGACACCGCCATGGCGCTGGCCCGGCGCGGCTACGTGGTCGCGGCGGTCCATCACCGCGGCAACGCCTTCGACGGCGACCGGGACGCCGGCACGGAGCGGATGTGGCGGAACCGTCCGGCCCAGCTGTCCGCCGCGCTCGACCATGTTCTGGCGGACCCGGATCTGGCCGGGCGCATCGATGGCGATCGCGTCGGCGCCTTCGGCTTCTCGGCCGGCGGGTACACGGTTCTGGTGGCCGCCGGCGGCGTGGCGGAGTTGGGGCGCATCGCCGATCATTGCCGGACCCCGCCGGACGGCGAGCGCTTCTGCCATCTTGGGAACGAGGAGACGCCGGGCCGCGTCGAGGCGCGCGACCCGCGCATCCGTGCCGCCGTCCTGGCGGCGCCGGTCGGCGTTCCCTTCTCCAAGGACGGCCTCGCCGGGGTGACGATCCCCATGCGCCTCTACCGGGCGGAGCGGGACGAGCAGATCGCCGCCTCCCAGGTCGAGGGGGTGCGCGACCGTCTGCCGACGCCGCCGGAGTATGAGGTGGTGGGCGACGCCGGACACTTCGCCTTCCTGATGCCGGTGCCGGCCGCCATCGCCGCGGAGGTCGGGCCACCCGCCCAGGACCCGCCGGGCTTCGACCGCGCGGCCTTCCATGAGCGTCTCAACACGGAGATCGCCGATTTCTTCGACCGCGCTCTTGCAATCGGGCGCCAGGGGCGCTAGCCCCTCGGCATGAGCGACTCATCCGACACCGCGTCCGCCCGCGCGACCCCGGCGCACGCGCCCCTGGGGCAGACCATCTATCTGGCGCCCGAGGGCTTCGTTCCGGACCTCGTGGCCGAACTGGGCGACGTGGCGGCGGTGGAGGACCGGCTGGTCTTCGCCGACGGGCCGGCCCGTCCGGCCGCCTGGGCGCAGAACATCTGGCACGACCCGGTGCGGATCGAGTTCGCGTCGATCAAGGAAGGCGCGCGGGCCCTGCGTTCGATCCAGCGCAACTGGGCGCTCTGGACGCTGCGTCATCACCGGCGGGCCAGCCTGATCCAGGAGAACCTGCCGCACGTCTCGGCCAAGCCGGTGGTCTTCCCGTCGCCGCTGCCGACGGCGCCGCTGGGCTCCTGGACGCTGCTGGATGAGAACACCATCGTCGCGGCGGCGCGCTGCTCCAGCCCCTACCGCCACGGCGAGGTCGCCTTCGTCGAGAACCGCACGGTGCCGCCCAACCGCGCCTATCTGAAGCTGTGGGAGGCGTTGACCCTGTTCGGCGAGCAGCCGGGGCCCGGCGACCGCTGCATCGACCTCGGCGCCTGCCCCGGCGGCTGGAGCTGGGTGCTGCACGAGCTGGGCGCCAGCGTGGTCAGCGTCGACAAGGCGCCGCTCGACCCGGCCATCGCCGCCCTGCCGCGCATCGAGTTCCGCCAGGAGAGCGCCTTCGGCCTGAAGCCGCAGGATGTCGGGCCGGTGGATTGGCTGTGCTGCGACGTGATCTGCTACCCCACGCGCCTGCTGCGGCTGGTGAACCAGTGGATGGAGAGTGGGCTGGCCAAGCGCTTCATCTGCACGCTGAAGTTCCAGGCCGAAACCGACCACGAGACGGCCCGCGCCTTCGCCGCGATCCCCGGCGGGCGGGTGCTGCACCTGCACCACAACAAGCACGAGCTGACCTGGATGTGGCCGGCGGCTCCCGTCTGAGCGCGGCTACGCCCGGCGCAGGGCCAGTTCCAGCGCCGGCTTGAGAATCGAGGCGGCGCCGTAGCCGATCTCCACCACCTCCTCCGCGCGGTCGAACTCCAGGATGCCGATGTGGGCGAGCCGCGGTGCGATCAGCACGTCAGGCGGCTCGCCGGCGAGGCGGGAGCGGGTGATGCGGTCCTGCATGATGTCGATGGACCCGGCCATCACGTCCATCACGTTGGGCGGGACGTCGGAGGCCGGGGCGCGCGTCAGCTGGTCGGCGAGGAAGCGTGTGCGCGCCGCCGGCCGCCGGCCCATCCAGGAGGCGATCTGCGAGGTCAGGGTGGAGAAGACCGGCGAGGTCGCGTCCCCCGCCGGGGCCATCGCCTCTTCCTGAAGGGCCTGGGCCTGCTGCATCTGGGCCGCCTGCATCTGGGCCGGCTTCGCCTCCGCGGCCTTGCGCAGCTTGGCGGCGCCGCGACCGGAGGGGCGGCTCAGCGGCGACAGCTCGCTGTTCAGGTTGACCGCGATCACCACGTCCGCGCCCAGCGCGCGGCAGAGCGACACCGGCACCGGGTTGACCAGCGCGCCGTCCACCAGCCAATGGTCGTCGCGCCGCACCGCCGGGAACAGGCCGGGCATGGCGGCCGACGCCTGCACCGCGCTGAGCATCGGCCCGTCGCGCAGCCAGATTTCCCGCCCGGTGCTGAGGTCGGTGGCGACCGCGGCGAAGGGCTTGCGCAGCTGATCGATGGTGACCTCGGTCCGGTGGTTGCGGAAGCGGTCGAAGGTGCGGTCGGCGGCCAGCAGCCCGCCGCGGCGGAAGGTGAGGTCGATGATGCCGAGCATGCCGAGCCAGCCCATGCTCTGGGCCCAGGCCTGCAGCTCGTCCAGCTGGTCCGTCAGGTAGGCCGCGCCGACCACGGCACCGATGGAGGTCCCGCAGATCACGTCGGGCTCGACCCCGATCTCCTCCAGCGCGCGCAGGACGCCGATGTGGGCCCAGCCGCGCGCCGCCCCGCTGCCCAGGGCCAGTCCGATCTTCAGTCCGCTCACCGCCAGCACCTCGTGTCTTGTGGGCTCGGTCAGGCTTGTCCGGCGCCGACGCGTCGATGGGTGTCCAAAGGGATTTGGGGCATCGGACCGTCGGTGGAAACCCTTCCATCCGGAGGACGCGGAACGCGCCCGGGGGCCTCCGCATGGGGGATGCCGAAAATTGTACCCGCTTTTGCCCTCTATTTGACTTGCATCAGTTTTTCTTCCGATTACCTGTGGCATTGCGATGGATGAAAGAGTTTCCGGGTGACGTTAACCAAACATCAACTGGAAGCGTCCAATGTCGCTCTCAACACGGACAGTCAGGGATGGCGGAGGTTGCCATGGCCCAGGAATTCAAGAGTTTCAAGAAGGATTGGCAGCGCTGGTCGGCGGCGGAGAAGCTGACGGCGGTGGCCATCCTGATCGTCGCCGCGGTCGCGCTGGGTGGCCCTGTGACCATTCTGTTCTGAATTGCCTCGGGTGACCGGCGCATTTCGCCTCACAGCAGAGAGGCGAGGGCCGCGATCCCGAACGCTCCCAGCACCGCGCCCGAAACGCGGTTGACCCATAGCATGGCGGCGGGCGTGACCCGGCGCCGGAACGCCCCGACCGAGGCGCTGAGCCCCAACCACCACATCGCCGAACCGAGGAAGACGCCCGCGACGAGCAGGGCGGCGACACCGGTGCTGCTTCCATCCCCCGCCGACACCCCCAGCCCGCCGAACACCGCGGCGAAGCTGAGGATCGTCGCCGGATTGGCGAGCGTCAGCGCGAAGGTGGAGGCGTAGGCCCCGGCCAGACCGCCGCCGCCGCGGGCGTCCGCGGCGCGCTCCGCCGGACGGGCGCGCAGGGTGCTCCAGCCCAGCCACAGCAGCATCAGCCCGCCGACCAGCTTCAGCGCGACCTGCGCGCCGAGCAGCGCGTCGGTGACCAGGGCCACCCCGAAGCCGGCGATGGCGCCATAGACCGCGTCCGCGCTGGCGGCGCCCAGCCCGCTGACGAAGCCGTGCGCCGGCCCGTCGGCCAGGGTGCGCCGGATGCACAGAAGCCCGATCGGCCCGACCGGGGCGGCGATGCTGAATCCGATGATCAGGCCCTTCAGCAGGGCGGGCAGCGCGTCCATGGCGAATGCTCCAACAAAGGCGTCAATCTGATTCGATGGGAAGGACCGGCGTCTCCTTGACCGAGGAGAGCGCGATCACGGTGTGGGAGCGCACGACGCCGGGGAGCGCCTTCAGCCGGTCGGAGAGGAAGCGTTCCAGCGCCTCCGTGTCGGCCACGCGCACCTTGAGCAGATAGGACCAGTCCCCGGTGACGTGGTGGCACTCCTGAACCGCCGCCGTGGCGCGCATGGCGTCTCGGAAGGGCGCGTCATGCTCGGGACGGTCGAGCAGCACGTCGACGAAGGCCAGCACGTCCAACCCGGCGGCCTTGGGCGACAGCCGCGCCCCCCAGCCCTGGATCACGCCGTTGGCCTGCAGCTTCTTCAGCCGCTCGTTCACGGCGGACACCGACAGTCCGGCCGCCGTCCCGATGTCGGCGTAGGAAGCGCGTCCATCCCGTTGGATGTGCGCGATGATTTTGCGGTCTGTATCGTCCATAGCCGCAATATTTTCTGATTATGCTCGGTATGGCAAGAGCTATGTGCGGGTCAGTCGCCCATCCGGCGGAAATCCGGCTTGCCGGCGCCGCAGCGCGGGCAAAACCAGTCGGCCGGCAGGTCCTGGAAGGCGGTGCCGGCCGGCGCGCCATGCTCCGGGTCGCCGACGCGGGGGTGGTACTCGTAGCCGGGGCAATCGCCGCCGCCGCACCGCCAGACGTCGGACAGGCGCGGGTCCTCGGCCCGCGCGGGGCGGGCGAACAGGGCCAGGATGACGGCCGGAATGACGGCGGCGATCAGGCGCAAGGCGCCACGCCGCTGAAGGAGAAGGAGCGGGGGGTGGGGAGGGGTGGCGGGCATGGCGGACCGTCCGGCGGATCGAGGTGCCGCACTATGCCCCGCGATCCTTTGCGGGATGATGACGGTGGTGGAGCGAAGGGAAGCGGGTCAGCGCCGCCGCGGCGCCTTGCCCTTGAGATGGGCGCGCTGCAGCTTCGCGCCGGCCAGATCCGCCCCGTCCAGGTCGGCGTTCTCCAGGTCGGCGTCGGTCAGGTTGGCCTGGACCATGCGGGAATCGGTGAGCATCGCCTGCCGCAGGTCGGCGCCCATCAGGTTGGCGGCCCAGGAGCGGCCGGTGGGCCGTCCGCTGGGGTCCTTGATCTCCGCCGGCCCGAGGTTGACCCGCGTCAGGTCGGCCCCGGTCAGCCGGGCGAAGCTGAGGTTGGCGCCGGACAGGTCGGCGCCCATGAGGTTCGCGTGCTCCAGATTGGCGCCGGACAGGTCGGCCATCATCAGCCGGGCGCCGGTCAGCGCCGCGTCGGACAGGTTGGCGCCGCGCAACGAGGCCGCGCTGAGATTGACGCCGCGCAGATCGGCGCGGCTGAGGTCCGTGCCATCCAGGTCGGCGCGTTCGCCGCGCTGGCCGACGCTGTCGATCCAGCGCTCATGGTCGAAAATCGCCCGCTGGATTTCCGACCCCATGCTGTCGATCGGGCGGGTCAGGCAGGCGGCGCCAAGCTTGGCCTGCGAAAGATCGCAATCGACCATCCGCGTGCCGACCAGATCGGCGTTGTCGAAGGTGCAGCCGTCCAGCAGGGCGCCGGTCAGGTTGGCCCCGTTCAGCCGCGCCCCGGACAGGTTGGCGTCGGTCAGCACCGCGCCGGAGAGGTCGGCGTTCTGCAGCACCGCTCCGCACAGATCGGCTTCGGTCAGGTTGGCCCCGGCCAGCACGGCGCCGGTCAGGTCGGTCGGAATGCCGCCCTCCGCCGTGGCGCCGCCCTGAAGACGGGCCAGGGCGGTCCGGTGGGTCTGCCGGGTGGCTTCGGCGTCCTGGACATCCGGACCGGTGCCGCGGCGGGCGCAGCCACCCGGTTCCAGCGTGCCGGCGCGCAGGTCGGCGTCGCGCAGATTGGCGTTGGAAAAGTCGGCGGAGCGCAGCCGCGCGCCGCGCAAATCCGTCTGCATCAGGTTGGCGCGGGTGATGTCGGCGTCGCGCAGGTCCACGCCGAAGAGGTCGGCACCGGCGAGGTTGGTGCCGCTGAGCCGGCTGCGCGCCAGCTTCGCCCCGACCAGCCGGGCGCCGCGCAGGTCGCGCTGCGACAGATCCGCGCCCTCCAGATCGGCCAGCGCCAGGTTGGCGCGCGCGCCGCCCGGCTGGCCCTTGATCCAGCGGGCGTGCCGGTCCAGCACTTCGGCCAACTGGTCGGGCCGAAGATAGGAGGGTGCCGGCGCGGGGGCTGTGGCGACGGGGGGCACGGGCAGCAATCGAACGGGGGTTGTTTTCGCTATCCAAACTATGGGGGTAGATTCCTTACCGAAGACTAAACGGTAAAGGTCACGGCAGTACCTCTTATGGTTGCCGTTTTTTACCCTGCCCTTGTCACGACCGGTTCCGTGAGCCGTCGGGGGCATGGCTCCGGCACCGGCGATCCGGAAGCGAATCGGGGAGGCGAATCGGAGGACGGGCCATCGTGTTTCACTCTTGTAACGCGACGCGCCACCGTTCCAACCCGCGCACGGCCATCCCATAAGTCCAGGAAATCTGGGCGTTTTAAAGACGTTAACCATTGGTTTCTTGACAGAAGCGGGGGCTCTGCCGCCAAAAGGCATCGGACAAAAAGGGGGCGGTCCATGCGCCGCTCCGTTCGGGACCCCATGGAGGCATGATGACCGAGGCCAAATTCCAACCGACCCCAGCAGCCAAGCTCGGCCGGAGGGAACTGTTGCGCATCGGTCTGGCGACGGCCGCCGCCGGGATGGTGATGGCACCGGAGGTGTCGGAGGCGGCTTTGCGCGCCCCGCCGCGGCAATTGGTCCTGCTCAACCTCCACACCGGCGAGCGGGTGCGGGCTGAATACTGGTCCAAGGGCCGCTACCAGCGCGACGGCCTGCGGGAGATCAACCATCTGCTCCGCGATCACCGCACCGGTGCGGTGCATCCCATCGACCCCAAGCTTCTCGACTTGCTGCACGCGCTGACTCGCAAGGTCGGGGGCAAGACGCCGGTGCACATCATCTCCGGCTACCGTTCCCCAGAATCCAACGCCTGGCTGCGCGAGCAGGACGGCAGCGGCGTCGCCCAGAACAGCTTCCACATGCAGGGCAAGGCCATCGACCTGCGGGTGCCCGGCCTGCCGCTGCGCACCCTGCAACGCGCGGCGCTCAGCCTGCGCGGCGGCGGGGTGGGCTATTACCCGGACAGCAATTTCGTCCATGTCGACGTCGGCCCGAAGCGGCAGTGGGCCTCCTGACCGGCCTTCCGTGAGGAGACGAAAAAAAGCCCCCGCCGCTTGGACGGGGGCTTTTTCTGTCGCTGAACCGTGGTCGACGGGACCGCCTTACTCGACGGTGACCGACTTGGCGAGGTTGCGCGGCTGGTCGACGTCGGTGCCCTTCAGCACGGCGACGTGATAGGCCAGCAGCTGGACCGGGATGGCGTAGAGCAGCGGGGCGACCAGCGGGTCGCAGGCCGGAAGCTCCAGCGACCAGCGGACCTTGTCGGACAGCTTGTCGATCCCCTTCTTGTCGGCGATCAGCAGCACCTTGCCGGACCGCGCGCAGACTTCCTGGACGTTGGACACGGTCTTTTCGAACAGGTTGTCCGACGGCACCAGGACGATGACCGGCACGCTCTCGTCTATCAACGCGATGGGACCGTGCTTCAGTTCACCCGCCGCGTAACCTTCGGCGTGGATGTAGCTGATTTCCTTGAGTTTCAGCGCACCTTCCAGAGCCAGCGGGTACATCGCTCCACGGCCCAGATACAGAACGTCGCGGGCCTCCGCGACCTCCTGCGCCAGCTCGTGCAGGCGTTCGTCGTGGGCCAGCACGTCGGCGGCGCGGGCCGGCACCTCGCGCAGGGCCTGGGCGATCTGCTGCATCCGCTCGGCCGGGATGACGCCGCGGTCGTGGCCGACCGTGACCGCCAGACAGGCCAGCGTGGTCAGCTGGGTCGTGAAGGCCTTGGTCGAGGCGACGCCGATCTCCGGGCCGGCCATGGTGTAGAGCACCGCGTCGGACTCGCGCGCGATGGTGCTTTCCGGCACGTTGACGATGGACAGGATCTTCTGGCCCTGGCGCTTGCAGTAGCGCAGCGCCTCCAGCGTATCCAGCGTCTCGCCCGACTGGCTGATGAACAGCGCCACGCCGCCCTCGGGCATCGGCGCCTCGCGGTAGCGGAACTCCGAGGCGATGTCGACCTCGACCGGCAGACGGGCCAGCGTCTCGAACCAGTATTTCGCCACCACGCCGGCGTAATAGGCGGTGCCGCAGGCGACGATGGTCAGCTTCGTCGCCTTGGCGATGTCGAAGCTGGTCTCCGGCAGGGTGACGCGGCCGGTTTCCGGGTTGATATAGGCGTTCAGCGTGTCGCCGATGACCTGCGGCTGCTCGTAGATCTCCTTGAGCATGTAGTGCCGGTAGCCGTCCTTGCCGATCAGCGCGCCGGACAGGGCGGTGGTCTTGACCGGACGCTCCACCACCGCGTCGTTGGCGTCGTGGATCACGGCGGCGGTGCGGGTCAGCTCGACCCAGTCGCCGTCCTCCAGATAGCAGATGCGGTTGGTCAGCGGCGCCAGGGCGAAGGCGTCGGAGGCGAAATACATCTCCCCCTCGCCGTAGCCGACGGCCAGCGGCGTGCCGTGGCGGGCGCCGATCAGCATGTCCTCCTGGCCGGAGAACAGCAGCACCAGCGAGAAGGCGCCGGTGAAGCGCTTGAAGGAGGCGGCGGCGGCCTCGACCGGGCCCAGCCCCTCCTTCTCCATATAATAGGTGACGAGGTGAGCGATCACCTCGGTGTCGGTGGCGCTTTCGAAGACGTAGCCGTGCTCGATCAGCTCCGCCTTCAGCTCCTGGTAATTCTCGATGATGCCGTTGTGCACCACGGCCACACGGTGGGTGGCGTGCGGATGGGCGTTGTTCTCGGTCGGGCCGCCGTGGGTGGCCCAGCGGGTGTGGCCGATGCCGATCACGCCCGGCAGCGGCGCCTCGCGCAGCTTGGCGTCGAGGTTGAGCAGCTTGCCCTCGGCGCGGCGGCGCTCGATGCCGCCCTTGACCAGCGTGGCGACGCCGGCGCTGTCGTAACCGCGGTATTCGAGGCGGCGGAGACCCTCGACGAGACGGGGGGCCGCGTCATGCGTGCCGATGATGCCGATGATGCCACACATGAACCTGCAACTCCTGAATGATGGCCGGGGCCGGGTGAACGGTCAACCGGGGCAATCTTACGCCTTTTTCGCTTTCTCGTTTTGCTTCCGTTCGCGGAAACGCTTGGCCCAGCCGGTGTAAGCCTGCTGGCGCCCACGCGCCACGACCAGCGCGTCGCCCTCCACGTCGGTGGTGACCACGCTGCCCGCCCCGACGATCGCGCCGTCGCCCACCGTGACCGGGGCCACCAGCGCGGTGTTGGAGCCGATGAAGGCCCCGGCGCCGATGTCGGTGTGGCTCTTGGCGTAGCCGTCGTAATTGCAGGTGATGGTCCCGGCGCCGATGTTGGCCTTCGCCCCCACCCGCGCGTCGCCGATGTAGGTCAGGTGGTTGACCTTGGCGCCGGCCTCGATCTTCGCGTTCTTGATCTCGACGAAGTTGCCGATGTGGGCGTCGGGGCCGATCTCCGCCCCCGGGCGCAGGCGGGCGTAGGGGCCGACCTGGGCGCCGCTGTCCACGCGCACCTGCTCCAGATGGCTGAAGGCCTTGATCTCGACCCGGTCGGCGACGACCACACCGGGGCCGAACACCACATGCGGGCCGACGATCACGTCGCGGCCGAGGCGGGTGTCCACGCAGAAGGTGACGCTGTCCGGATCGGTCAGGGTGGCGCCGTTGTCCATGGCGGCCTTGCGCAGGCGGCGCTGGATCAGCTTCTCCACCTCCGACAGTTCGGCGCGGGAATTGACGCCGACGACCTCCGCCGGGGCGGCCTCTACCACCGCGCAGGCCATGCCGTTGCTGCGGGCGATCTGGACCACGTCGGTGAGGTAGTATTCGCTCTTGGCATTGCTGTTGCCGATGCGGCTGATCAGGTCGAACATCCGCGCGCCGTCGAAGGCCATCAGGCCGGCGTTGCAGAGGGTGACCTGCCGCTCCTCCTCCGAGGCGTCGAGATACTCGACGATCTTCTCCAGCCCGCCGCGGGCGTTCAGGATCAGGCGGCCGTAGGCGCCGGGATCGTCGGGGCGCATGCCCAGCACGACCACCGCCGGGTCGCTCGGCTGGCGCCGCGCGGCGACCATGGCGCGCAGCGTGTCCGGCGTGACCAGCGGGGTGTCGCCGTAGAGCACCACGACGTCGCCGTCGAAGCCTTCCAGCAGGCCGAAGGCGGCGCGCACGGCGTCGGCGGTGCCGCGCTGCTCGTGCTGCACGGCGGTGGGGTAGGGGGCGACGGCGTCGGCCACATTGTCCATGCCGGGGCCGACCACGACGACGACATGGTCGGGGTCGAGCGCCCGCACCGCGGACAGGACGTGGCCGACCATCGGCTGGCCGGCCACGCGGTGCAGGACCTTCGGCAGGTCCGACTTCATGCGGGTGCCTTTGCCGGCGGCGAGAATGACGCAGGCGAGCGGGCGTTGCGGAGTCATCGGATATCCCTGCAGTATTGGAAACGGGTTATGGCGGACGGGTGGAAAAGCGAGCGCATCAAAATCCGGGCAAACAGTCAGTCCTCAAGCATTGAGTGCCACATCCGGCGCCGGGACCCCAAGTCAACTTTTGTGTCAATCTGACATACACAAATCGCGGCCCGAGGGTGTACGCATCCCGCGCCGTCGGCGCCGAAGGGCCTATGCCGGGGGTGGGGCGCGGGAACTGGGGGTCGCCGCCGGGGGAGGGGCGTGCTATCGAAGGAGGTATTCGCCCGTCTTCGAACACCCTGGGATATCCGCCATGCCCGCTGCCATGCCCGCTGCCGCGCCCGTCGCCATTCCCTTTTCCGCGGTCGTCTTCGACCTGGACGGCACGCTGATCGACAGCGCGCGGGACATGACCCGAGTCCTCAACCGCACCCTGTCCCGCTTCGACCGCCCGGCCCTCAGCGAGGCCCAGGTGCGCGGCATGGTGGGCGACGGCTCGGCCGCGCTCGTCCGGCAGGCCTTCGCGGCGACGGGCGACGCCCTGGCCGAGGAGACGCTGCGGATGGCCCTGGCCGATTACCTCGACGACTACTTCCAGGACGACGAGTCTCCGGTGCTCTATCCCGGCGTCCCGGAAACCCTGGCGGCGCTGGCCGAGGGCGGCGTGAAGCTGGGGCTGTGCACCAACAAGCCGGAGCGGATCACCCGGAAGCTGCTGGACGCGCTGGGCTTGTCGCCCCTGTTCGGCGCGCTGGCCGGCGGCGACACGCTGCCGGTGAAGAAGCCCGACGGGCGCCACCTGTCCTGGGTGGTCGAGGCGCTGGGCGGGGGCCGCGCCGCGATGGTGGGCGACAACCGCAACGACGTGACCGCCGCCCGTGCCGCCGGGGTGCCGGTGGTGGCGATGACCTACGGTTATCCCCGCATGCCCGTGCAGGAGCTGGGCGCCGACCTGCTGCTCGACCGCATCGCCGACCTGCCGGACGCCCTGCGGCGCCTGGGCCGCTGAAGGGGATGGCCGGCTTCGCGGGGGCAGCGAAGGCTTTGCCGTAGGTCTCCTTCTTGTCATGGTTAACGAGGGATTAACGGTGGCTAACGAAAGGTAAATGTAGTTGGATGGGTGCATCGAATGGTGGTGAGCGAAGGAGACACCCGATGGCCCAGATCCTTGCCTTCCCCGGTAAGACCCAGACCGGCAACACCCTCTCCGCCGACGCTCTGTCCATCGAAGGCCACAACGCCGCCCGCACCCCGGCCAACAGCCAGATCGACTCGGCCACCGCCGACTTCGACCGGATGATGGCGCACCACAGCGACCTCCAGCGCAAGATGGCCGAGTTCAACCGCCTGTGCGAGCAGGCGCTGGCCGAGCGGCCGATGGCCGACCTGCTCTACCACCCTACCGTCGGCAGCGGCGGCGTCGGGCGCGCCTGATCCGTTAAGGCGGGGCAGGGCGCTCCGCCGTCTGGTCGGTCTTGTGGGCGGCGGTGAGGTGGATGACCACCCCGCCGAATCCGCTGTCGGTCTCCAGCCGGACGGGCAGGGGCGGGCCGGCCCCTTCCACCGGAGCGATCCACAAATCGACGGGCGGGCGTTCCTCCCGCCCTCCGCCGCGCTGCCAGAAGGCTTGGCGTGGCGTGCGCTCGTAGCCGGCGATCGGATTGTGCGACACCCGGCATTGCCGTGCCGCGCCGGTGAACACCGAATGGCGCGACGCCCCGATCATGGTCATTCCCCGGTCCGTGAAGATCATGTCGTAGCGCCTCCGCCCGTCATAAATGGGCACCGTGCGCTGGCATCCCTCACCGTGCAGCCCCGCCATCAGCATCTCAAGGACGCCACTCAGCGGGTCGCGGGTCTGCCGCGTGAGGTTCTCGGGGACAGGGTCGCGGTCCTCCTCCGCCGGCGGCGGGGAGACCTGGGAGCGGACGCTTCCATCCGGGCCGTAATCGAGGGTGACCGTCCGCGGGGAGCCGCGCAGGACGCCGGATTGGGTGTGGCGGATCGGCGAGACGCCGTCGGACCGCACCGTGCCGACGCTCAAGGATTGCGTTTCCCAGGGAAACAGGCGCCCCAGAAAGCCGTCCGTCGCGGCGTTGACCTGAACGCTGTAGCGGCCCTCGGTCAGGGTCAGTTCGGCCCGCGCGTCGAGCACGGCCACGCCGCCGACATGGACGCGGTAATCCAACTGCCAGCGCTGCGCCAGGGCGGGCAGGGGGAGCAACCCGGTGACCGCCGCGCCCAATCCGGCGACGAGACCGGCGACGAGGGCGGCCGAGGGACGCTTGGCGGGAAGCTTGACGGGAAGCGCGGTCCGGTGCGTCATGTCCATTGGCTCATCGGGGGCTCCGGGCGGAAGGGCTTCTTTGATATTGGTGTGAAACAGGTGCTTGACAGGAGGGGGCGGGGCCTTTAGAAACCCGCCTCACCGCAGCGGTGGCAACGACGCGACAGCGAAACGAGCCTGATGCCGACGCGGTTTTACTGGGATGGGCGCATAGCTCAGCGGGAGAGCACACCCTTCACACGGGTGGGGTCGTAGGTTCAATCCCTACTGCGCCCACCATCCCAAAGTCCGGTGGTTCCTGGGCTTTGCGGATGGTACCATCCCCTCAACCATATGGGCCGGTCAAGATCGGGGTCCGTCGGGCTCCGCGTTGTCGTCTCCGTGGTGCGTCAGCGGTTGTTTCTTTGGGATGGGCGCATAGCTCAGCGGGAGAGCACACCCTTCACACGGGTGGGGTCGTAGGTTCAATCCCTACTGCGCCCACCATCCCAAACGCCGCCTCCTCTCAAAAACATCATCAGAAAACGCTCCAGCAATGAACCGTCGCGCCAATGGCGCGATTCGGTGCTCGGAGTTTCACTGCACAAAAATCCCGGCGCAGCCGCGCGTGTCTTTTTGAGACGAACGCCGCCGCAGTTGATTCAGATCAGCTACAGCGCGTGGGGTTTTCGTCTATCGCTTCCAACATCCGATTTGCTCAATCATCTGGAAGCAGTGACATGGAAGATACGCGCGTGACCCTTCTCGCCCTCGGCCTGCTGGTCGTGGCGCTTGTCGTGATCCTCGGTTCGGTGGTGCTGTCTCCGGCCACCCTGGTCCTCCTGGCCACGCTCGGCGCCTGGGTGAACCTGACCTATCTGGTCGTCGTCACGCTGATGCGTTGACCCAGTCCGCGGGCGGGAGACCGCGCGGTCCGACCCGCCCGCAGGATGGAAAAATTTCAAATTCGGGCTCGCCCGGTTAATTCCATGACTGGACAGCGCCGATCCGGCGGTTTATCCCAGCGCCGTTTATGACGCCTGTGGAGCACCCGCCATGACCTCCCTCGCCGCCGCCCGCCTGCCGGAGTCGGAACAGCCCCTGCCGGTCGTCCGCAGCGTCGACGATCTCCGCGCCCAGGTGTCCGCCTGGCACCGCGACGGCAAGACGGTGGCCCTGGTGCCGACCATGGGCGCGCTGCACGACGGCCATCTCGCCCTGGTGCGCCGCGCGCGGGAACTGGCCGACCAGGTGGTCGCCAGCGTCTTCGTCAACCCCACCCAGTTCGCCCCGCACGAGGACTTCGACCGCTACCCGCGGGACGAGGCCGGGGATTCGGGCAAGCTCGCCTCGGCGGGCTGCCATCTGCTCTACGCCCCCACGGTGCGCGCCATGTATCCGGAGGGCTTCGCCACGGCCATCTCGGTCGGCGGCCCGGCGGAGGGGCTGTGCGGCACCTTCCGGCCGCAGATGTTCGGCGGCGTCGCCCTGGTGGTGACGAAGCTGTTCCTGCAGGCCCAGCCCGACGTGGCGGTGTTCGGCGAGAAGGACTACCAACAGCTCATGGTCATCCGCCGCTTCGCCCGCGATCTCGACATCCCGGTGCGGGTGGAGGGGCTGCCGACGGTGCGCGAGGCCGACGGGCTCGCCATGTCCTCGCGCAACGCCTACCTGTCCGCCGACGAGCGCGCCCGCGCACCGGAGCTGAACCGTGCGCTCCTTGAGGCCGCCGCGGCGTTGGCCGGTGGCGCGGAGGCCGCCTCGGTGCTGGAGGCGGTGCGGGCGCGCATCACCGCCGCCGGATTCGGCTCCATCGACTATGTCGAGCTGCGCGACGCCGACACGCTGGCGCCGGTGACCCGTGTGGAGCGTCCGGCGCGCCTGCTGGCCGCCGCCTGGATGGGCAAGGCCCGCCTGATCGACAACGTCCCGGTCCTTCCGGCGTAGCCGCCGGCGTTCCATCCCCGGTCCGCACGCCTGCCCCGCCACGCGAAGGATCGCAGAGGGGGTGTGGTGTCCTATACTCTCTGGCGACCGCGCTGTTGCGCGCAAGAACCAAGGGAAGGAAGGCACCATGCCGTATGATTCCGTGGACACCGCCCGCCGTCTTGGGTTGAAGGACGCCGAGCTGCTGCGATTCCAGGGCTTCGTCGATGGCCGGTGGATCGACGCCGACAGCGGCAAGACCGTGGAGGTGACCAACCCCGCCGACGGCAGCGTTCTGGGCAGCGTGCCGATGATGGGCGCGGACGAGACGCGCCGGGCCATCGACGCCGCCGAGCGCGCCTGGCCGGCCTGGCGGGCGCTGACCGCCAAGGAGCGCGCGAAGACCCTGCGGACGTGGTTCGACCTGATGATGGCGAACCAGGAGGATCTGGCCCGCATCATGACGGCGGAGCAGGGCAAGCCGCTCGCCGAGGCGCGGGGCGAGGTGGCCTACGCCGCGTCCTTCATCGAATGGTTCGCCGAGGAGGGCAAGCGCGTCTACGGCGACACCATCCCGCAGCATCTGCCGGGCCGCCGCATCGTCGTGACCAAGGAGCCGATCGGCGTCACCGCCGCCATCACGCCGTGGAACTTCCCGGCGGCGATGATCACCCGCAAGGCCGGTCCGGCGCTGGCCGCCGGCTGCCCGATGGTTATCAAGCCGGCGACCGCCACCCCGCTGACCGCGCTCGCCATGGCGGTTCTGGCGGAGCGGGCGGGCATTCCGGCGGGCATCCTCAGCGTCGTCACCGGCTCCGCCCGCGCCATCGGCGGCGAGATGACCGGCAACCCGACGGTGCGCAAGTTGACCTTCACCGGCTCCACCGAGATCGGCAAGGAGCTGATGGCCCAATGCGCCGGCACGGTGAAGAAGATCTCGCTGGAGCTGGGCGGCAACGCGCCCTTCCTGGTCTTCAACGACGCCGACCTCGACGAGGCGGTGAAGGGCGCCATCGCGTCCAAGTACCGCAACACCGGCCAGACCTGCGTCTGCGCGAACCGGCTTCTGGTGCAGTCCGGGGTCTACGATGCCTTCGCGGCCAAGCTGGCCGAGGCGGTGAAGGCGCTGAAGGTCGGCCCCGGCCTGACCACGGACGGGGCGCAGCAGGGGCCGCTGATCGACATGGCGGCGGTGGAGAAGGTCGAGGAGCACATCCGCGACGCCACGGAGAAGGGCGCCCGCGTGGTGCTGGGCGGCAAGCGGCACGCGCTGGGCGGCAGCTTCTTCGAGCCGACCATCCTCGCCGACGTGACCCCGGCGATGAAGGTGGCGCGCGAGGAGACCTTCGGCCCGGTCGCCCCGCTGTTCCGCTTCGAGACGGAGGAGGAGGCCGTGCGCATGGCCAACGCCACCGAGTTCGGGCTGGCCGCCTACTTCTACAGCCGCGACATCGGGCGCGTCTGGCGGGTGGCGGAGGCGCTGGAATACGGCATCGTCGGCATCAACGAGGGCATCATCTCCACCGAGGTCGCCCCCTTCGGCGGCATGAAGGAAAGCGGCATCGGCCGCGAGGGTTCCAAGTACGGCATCGAGGATTACTTGGAAATCAAGTATTTGTGCATGGGCGGCATCGGCGGCTGAAAATCGGGCGCTGATTTCAAGTGAAAAAGCGGGGCCGGTCGCGCAAGTCGCTTTGACCGGCCCCGTTTTTTTATCTAGGATAAATCATCGTTAAATATGCCCATGCCCCATCCAGGGGAATGATGGGGGAAAGGCGGCCCGGTGCGCTTCCTGCTGCGGCGCTCCGATGGGGACCCGGTGTCGTTGATGCCCGTCCTCATCGCGGTGTTCCTGGTGCTGCTCGCCGCCCTGGGCACCTGGACGGTGGTCGCCGCCAAATCCGGCGCTCGCAGCGCCGGTGGCGACCGCAAGGCGCAGAAGACCTACGCCTCCCTTCCGACGATGACCTTCACCCTGGGCGGTGGCGACGCGCGCCAAGTGGACATCCGCGTGCTGCTGGAGATCGAACCCACCGCGGATCCAAACCCGGCGACGCCCTACGTCCCCCGCATCGCCGATCAGATGGCCGACCGGCTGCGCCAGATCGAGCCCGGCCAGTTGAACGGGGCCGAGGGCGCCAACCTGATCAAGAGCACCGTGGCGAGCGTGATGAAGCGCGAGGCGCAGGCCATCCGGGTGCGCGAGGTGCTGCTGGAGCGGATGGTGGTGCGGTAAGAGGGCCGCTGGCTCCGCTTGCCCCCCCCTCCCTCCCCCGCTTCGCGGGAGAGGGAAGACTGCCCCCTCTCCCGCGAAGCGGGGGAGGGTCGGGGAGGGGGCGAAACGCCCCTAGGAGAACGCCTTACTCCGCCGCCGCCCGGCGGTCGGCGTCGCGCTTCAGACGGGCGCGCTTCAGCTCCTCGGCCAGCAGGAAGGCCAGCTCCAGCGCCTGGCTGGCGTTCAGCCGCGGGTCGCAGGCGGTGTGGTAGCGCAGCGCCAGCTTGTGGTCGGTGATCGCCTGGGCGCCGCCCGTGCACTCCGTCACGTCCTGGCCGGTCAGCTCGAAATGGACGCCGCCGGCGTGGGTGCCCTCGGCCTCGTGCACCGCGAAGAAGTCGCGCGCCTCCGACAGCACCTTCTCCACCGGGCGGGTCTTGTAGCCGCTGGAGGACTTGACGGTGTTGCCGTGCATCGGGTCGCTGGACCAGACGACGACGCGGCCCTCGCGCTGCACCTTGCGCAGCAGGGGCGGGAATTTCTCCGCCACCTTGTCGGCGCCCATGCGGACGATCAGGGTCAGGCGGCCCGGCTCGTTGGTCGGGTTCAGCAGGTCGATCAGGCGGATCAGCTCGTCCGGATCGGTCGTCGGGCCACACTTCAGGCCGATCGGGTTCTTCACGCCGCGCAGGAACTCGACATGCGCGCCGTCCAGCTGGCGGGTGCGGTCTCCGATCCACAGCATGTGGGCCGACACGTCGTACCAGTCGCCGGTGGTGCTGTCGACGCGGGTCATCGCCTGCTCGAACGGCAGCAGCAGCGCCTCGTGGCTGGTGAAGAACTCGGTCTCGCGGATCTGCGGGGTGGTCTGGGCGGTGATGCCGCAGGCCGCCATGAAGCCCAGCGTCTCGTCCAGCCGGTTGGCGATCTCGCGGAACTGCTCACCGGCGGGGGAGCGCTCGACGAAGCCCAGCGTCCACTGGTGCACCTTGTGCAGGTCGGCGTAGCCGCCCTGGGAGAAGGCGCGCAGCAGGTTCAGCGTGGCGGCGGCCTGGGTGTAGGCCTGCATCATGCGCTCCGGGTCGGGAACGCGGGCGTCCGGCGTGAAGTCGAAGCCGTTGATGATGTCGCCGCGGTAGGACGGAAGCTCGATCCCCTCCAGCACTTCGGTGTCGGCGGAGCGCGGCTTGGCGAACTGCCCGGCCATGCGGCCCACCTTGACCACCGGGATGGCGGCGCCGAAGGTCAGCACGACGGCCATCTGCAGCAGGACGCGGAAGGTGTCGCGGATGTTGTTCGGGTGGAACTCCGCGAAGCTCTCCGCGCAGTCGCCGCCCTGCAGCAGGAAGGCGTTGCCGGCGGCGGCGGCGGCGAGGCTGTCCTTCAGCCGGCGCGCCTCGCCCGCAAAGACCAACGGGGGATAGGAGGACAGGCGCTGCTCGACCGCTTCGACCTTGGACGGGTCCGGATAGGTCGGAAGCTGCTTCGCCGGCTTCGACCTCCAGCTGTCGGGGGACCAACGCTCAACCATGACGCCCGCTCTTTCCTTGTGCTAAGGGTTCCTCTCGACGGCCGGATGACGGCCAGAGGGGTACTCTGTATAGCGGTCGCCGGGAAATTTTTCCATAGTTTCGACCGCAACTTCCGCAATGGATGATGCGGCGCCGCGCCCGAAAAAGCGTGCTGGCCGGGGCGTCCGGCGGGAGCCTATACAGACGGTTACGCAGGTGTGCGGAAGGGTCAACGGGTGAAACCATCCTCCTGGGGTCAGGCGGCCTCCGTCTATCTTGACCGGCGCGTTCTGGCCATTCTGTTCCTCGGCTTTTCCGAAGGGCTGCCGCTGGCGCTGACCGGGTCCACCCTGTCGATCTGGCTGCGCGAGGGCGGCGTCAGCAAGACGGCCATCGGCCTGTTCGCGCTGGTCACCATGCCCTACGCGCTGAAGTTCGTCTGGGCGCCGCTGATCGACCGGCTGCGCCTGCCGGTGATGACGCGGCTGTTCGGGCGGCGGCGCGGCTGGGCCCTGGTGGCCCAGGCCGGGCTGATGGCGGCCCTGATCGGGCTGGGCAGCACCAACCCGGTCACCGACCTGTGGTGGACCGCCATGCTGGCCGTGGTGGTGGCCTTCTTCTCGGCCAGCCAGGACATCGTGGTCGACGCCTACCGCGTCGAGGTTCTGGAGGAGCACCAGCAGGCCGCCGGTGCGGCCATCCTCGTGCTCGGCTACCGCTTCGGCATGCTGGCGGCGGGGGCTGGGGCCTTGTACCTCGCGGAGTTCTTCGGCTGGCACATCGCCTATTACGTCATGGCCGGGCTGGTCGCGGTCGGCATGGTGACGATCCTGCTGAACCGCGAGCCGAAGGTCGCGGACACCGCGGAGTCCAAGGCGCGGGAGCAGCATGTGGCCGATTGGCTGGCCGCCCGCCCGCACCTGACGGGCTGGAAGGCGGACCTGCTGGCCTGGATTTACGGCGCCGTCGTGGCGCCCTTCGTGGAGTTCATGGCCCGCCCGGCCTGGGCGGCGGTCCTGCTGTTCATCGCCTGCTACAAGCTGGGGGACGTGCTGGCGGGGGTGATGTCGGCGCCCTTCTACGTCGATCTCGGCTTCGAGAAGACGGAGATCGCCAACGTCACCAAGCTGTTCGGCCTGTGGGCGACGATCATCGGCGGGCTGATCGGCGGCGTGCTGGTCGGGCGCATCGGCGTGCTGCGCGGGCTTCTGGTCGGCGGGCTGATGCAGATGCTGTCCAACCTCGGCTATGTCATGCTGGCGCAGGTCGGGCACGACGTGTCGGCGCTGGCGGTGACGGTGGCGCTGGAGAATGTCTGCGGCGGCATCGCGACGGCGGCCTTCGTCGCCTATCTGTCGAGCCTGTGCAACACCGCCTACACGGCCACGCAATACGCGCTGCTCAGCAGCTTCTACAAGCTGGGAGGCGACCTGTTCGGCGCCTCGTCCGGCTGGCTGGCCGAGCGGATGGACTGGAGCAGCTTCTTCCTGCTGTCGACCGGCGGGGCGGTGCCGGGGCTGCTGGTCCTGCTGTGGCTGATGACCCGGCCAAGGCCGGACGAGGCGGTGGTGAAGGCAGGAACGTAACACTTGCCCCCACCCTGACCCTCCCCCGCTGGGCGGGGGAGGGGAATATGGACCTTACTTCACCGGGGTCATCTTGCCGGAGCCGGGGCCGGCGCCGAGGTCGGCGCCCGTCACCGGGTTCACGTCGGTTCGCGACATGGTGCGCTTGGCGGCCTCGTTGACGGCCTTCATCTCTTCCGCCGCCAGCCGGACCGAGGGGTTGCCGTCGCCGCCGCTGACCGGGGCCTGGTCGGGAGTGATGTTCACGAACTCCCACTGCTCGCCCTGGTTCCACGGGCCGCGCATGTCTCCGTCGCCCTGGCTCATGTTGTAGTACTTGTCGGTGTATTCGGGGTTGCCCGGCAGCTTGCCCGGCGGGAAGTTGTTCTCGATGGAATAGAGCGCCTTCTCGAACATCTTCTGGTGCGCCACCTCGCGGGTCATCAGGAAGGTCAGCGCGTCCTTCACGCCCGGGTCCGGGGTGATGTTGATGAGGCGCTCATAGATGATCTTGGCCCGCGATTCCGCGGCGATGTTGGAGCGCAGGTCGGCGGTCGGCTCGCCGATGCTGTCGATGTAGCCGCCGGTCCAGAGCTGCCCCGCGGAGTTGGTCAGGGCCGGGCCGCCGCCGTAGAGCAGGGCCAGCGTGTGGCTGCCGTTGCCCTTGGCGATGTCGGCGTAGAGGTCGGTGACCTCCTCGGCGCCTTCGGCCAGCTTGCCCTTCACGCCCTTGGTCAGCATGGCGACGATGCTGCCGATGATCTCCAGATGGCTCAGTTCCTCGGTCGCGATGTCGATCAGCATGTCCTTGCGGCCCGGGTCCTCGTCGGACAGGCCCTGCGTGAAGTAGCGCAAGGCCGCCGCCAACTCACCCTGGGGTCCGCCGAACTGTTCCAGCATCAGGCTGGCCAGCTTCGGGTCCGGTTCAGCGACGCGGACGGTGTACATCAGGTTCTTGTTGTGCATGAACATGCGTAGGAGCCCTCCGGGAGCCTTGATGAAGGATCGGAGGCGGCGGCTTCGGCGGGGGTGCTTGACCGCCGCCGTGAGTGCCGCCGCCATCGTCGTGTGCCCTCAACACAGGCTTCTTAGAAGCGTTCCAGGAAAACAGGCGCCTGACCTTTGGTTTTATGTCCGATCGTCAGGACACCTTCTCGCGCATCAGGACGAACTCCTCCGCAGTAGAGGGATGCAGGGCGATGGTGCGGTCGAAATCTCTCTTTGTGGCGCCGCAGTTCAGGGCGATGCCCAGCCCCTGGACGATCTCCGGCGCGTCCATGCCCATCATGTGGCAGCCGAGCACGCGCTGGCTCTCCCCGTCCACGACCAGCTTCATCAGGACGCGCTCGTCGCGGCCCGACATGGTGTGCTTCATCGGGCGGAAGCCGGCCTTGTAGATGTCCACCGTCGCGAATTTCGCCCGCGCCTCCGCCTCGGTCAGGCCGACGGTGCCGAGCGGCGGGATGGAGAAGACGGCGGTCGGGATGTTGGCGTAGCTGATGCTGGTCGGGTTGTCGTTGAACAGCGTCTCGACGAAGGCCCGCCCCTCGGCGATGGCGACGGGGGTCAGGGCCATGCGGTCGGTGACGTCGCCGACGGCAAAGATGTTGTCCACGCTGGTGCGCGAATACTCGTCCACCCGGATCGCCCCGGCCTCGTCCAGCGCCACGCCGGCGGCCTCCAGCCCGAGGTCGCGCGTGTTCGGACGGCGCCCGGTTGCCGCCATGACGAGGCCGGCGGAATGCTCCCGCCCCAGCTGGTCGGTGACGGTGAAGCCGCCGGGGCCTTCCTCGACCTTTACCGGCTGGGTGCGGGTGAGGATGGTGATGCCGCGCTTGCGCATCTCCTGGGCCAGCGCGACGCGGATGTCGTCGTCGAAGCCGTTCAGCAGCTCCTCGCCGCGGATCATGATCGTGACCTCGGCGCCCAGGCCCCGGAAGATCCCGGCGAACTCGACGGCGATGTAACCGCCGCCCAGGATGATGACGGAGTGGGGCAGGGTGCCGAGCTGCAACGCTTCGTTGGAGGTGACGGCGTGTTCGATCCCCGGAATCTTGGGCAACGCCGGCCAGCCGCCGGTGGCGACCAGGATGTTCTTCGCGGTGTAGCGCTTGTTCGCCACCTCCACCGTGTGGCGGTCGACCAGCCGCCCGAAGCCGGTGTGCAGGGTGACCCCGGAGTTCTCCAGCATCTTGATGTAGATGCCGTTCAGCCGGTCGATCTCGGCGTCCTTGCGTCCGATCAGCGTTGCCCAGTCGAAGGCCGGCATGGTGGTGGACCAGCCATAGGCGCCGGAATCCTCGAAGGCGTCGCGGAACTGGGCGGCGTAGACCAGCAGCTTCTTCGGCACGCAGCCGCGGATGACGCAGGTGCCGCCGACCCGGCTGCCTTCGCAGATGGCGACCTTGGCCCCCATGGCCGCGGCCCGCCGGCTGGCCGCGACGCCGCCGGAGCCGGCACCGATGGTGAACAGGTCGAAATCGAACTCGGCCACGGCCGTCTCCTTGCAATCCCAAGAGCCATAGCGGCCCACGATCCGAACGGGACAGGAGTGTTCCCCATTCCGGAACGCCTGTCGAGCCTTGGGCGAGGCGATGGAGCGGGGCGGCGGGCTGGATTTCCGTCAGCGCATGACGAGTTCCTGGACCAGCACCTGCCGGATCTTCATCGCGCCGAGTTCCTTCGCGGCGGTGCGCATCACCGCATCCTTGATGTAGAAGGCGCCGTTGCGCCCGCGCAGTTCGCCGGGGTCGGTTTCCAGCATCACGTTGGTCATGGCGCTGGCGATGCGCGGCCCGTAGCTCTCAACCGTCTTGACCGGGGCCGTCGGCTCCATGTCGAGCACCACACGGACCCGCAGTTCGCGCAGGCGGTCGCCGTCGCTCAGCGTGAAGATCATCGCCGGCAGCCGTGCGTAGTTGGCGGCGGTGCGCAGCGTGTCCCCCACCACGCGCCCGGCCTGCGCCGTACCGGGCTTCAGCAGGAAGGCGCCGCCGGTGCCGGCGGCGGCCAGCCCGGCCATGGTGCAGAGAAGCCCGACCACCACCCGGCGGCCGAGACGATCGAGCGTCGAGGGAGCCGCCTTAATGTTCGGCGCGTTCTGGCGGATTGTCCGGCTCATGCCGACCTCGTCGCTTTTTCGGGCACCGAAGGGGAGCGGCGCCTGTTCTTGGGTGCATGGTGGATGGGTAAAAGGAAATCGTCAAATGCAGGTATTTTATACTTTTTGGCGAGAGCGCATTACAGTCAGGAACTGCATATCTCTTCTCATCTTCTTTGTGTTTGAAATGCGTCGGATTTCGTAGCGTATTTTTGGTAAATCACTGTTGCTTGCGGCGGTGGGCTGTCGCGGATGAAGCCTCTTCCACCGGAGGGCCGGGGCGTATAATGCTGGTTTCTCTATCGGATCGCCGTTCCCGCGGTGGGGGCGGCCTCCGGACGTGACCGTCGCGAAGGGCAAGAGCGGGAAGACAAGGACATCGCCATGGACGAGACCAGGAACCAGCCGCCGGCCAGTCACGCGCCCGCCAGTCATCCGCCCGCGTCGGCCATCACCGAATGGACCGATACCTATTTCAAGCGGACCAAGGAGGCGGTTGGGAAATTCGGTGACAAGAAGGTCACCTACGCCATCTTCATGCGCCGCCCGGTGGTCTGCGCGCCGCGACTCGCCATCGAATGGCTGGAGGCGGTGGCGCGGGAGCGCGGGTTCGAGCTCGACATCGTCCTGAACTATCCGGAAGGAAAGTGGGTCGGTGCGGGCGAGCCGATCCTCTACATCACCGGCTCCTTCTACCATCTGGTCGACACCGAGACGATCATCCTGCAGAAGCTCGGCCCCGCCTGCGTCGGCGCCTACAACGCCTTCACCATGTGTGCCGACCTGCCGAAGACCGCCTTCCTCGCCATGGAGGCGCGCCACTGCGCCGGCACGGAGATGGAGGAGATGATGGCCTACGCCGCCTCGGTCGGGTCGGACCGGGCGAAGCGCAAGGTTGGCGCCAAGGGCTTCATCGGCAACGCGACCGACGCCACCGCCCATTTCTTCGGCCAGAAGAAGGGTATGGGCACGATGCCGCACGCGCTGATCGGCTACGCCGGATCGACCGTGCGGGCGGCGGAGATGTTCCACGAGACCTTCCCCGAATTGCCGCTGACCGTCCTGGTCGATTACTTCGGGCGCGAAGTGACCGACGCGCTGGAGGTCTGCCGCCGCTTCCCCGGCCTCGCCGCGCAGGGCAAGCTGGCGGTGCGGCTCGACACGCCGGGCGGGCGCTTCCTGGAGGGGCTGGACCCGCCGGGCTCCTACGCGGTGCTGGAGCGGCACGCGCCGCATTCCATCCGCGGCTACCGCGACGAGACGCAGCTCCGCTACCTGATCGGCACCGGCGTGTCGGCGGCGGCGATCCATTTCATGCGCGAGAAGCTGGACGAAGCCGGTTTCCCGGCGGTGAAGATCGTCGCCAGCTCCGGCTTCGGCCCGGCGAAGTGCCGCCTGATGGCGGAGGCCAACGCCCCCGTCGACATCATCGGCACCGGCAGCTATCTGCCCGAGCGCTGGACCGAGACCTACGCCACCGCCGACATCATCGAATATGACGGCGAGAAGCGCGTGAAGGTCGGCCGCGAGTTCCTGTTCCGCAAGTAGCATCGTCGTTCCGCACACTGACGGTCCGCAAGAAGAACGCCCCTCCGCTGGCCGCGCCGCGGAGGGGCTTTTGCGTTCAGCGCCTGTGTTCAGCGGGACAGCACCATCACCAGCCGTTCGACCGGCGTGTTGTTGACGAGGTGCGAGTCGACGATCTCGTCGATGTCGGCGGGCGTTTCCGGGCGGTACCACAGCCCCTCCGGATAGACCACCATCAGCGGCCCGGCGGAGCAGAAGCCGAGACAACCGGTCCAGGCCATGCCGACGTCCAGCAGCCCCTTGGCCTGGATGCGCTGGCCGAGTTGCTCCCACAGCGGGTGGGCGTTCTTCGCCGCGCAGCTCCCGCGCGGGTGGCCGGGCGGGCGCTGCTGGGCGCAACAAAAGACGTGGTGGCGGAACACCTGAGGCAGGTCGAGAGACATCGAAGGCTCCATAGGCCATAATTTAATTATGGTTATAGAGCTTGCTGCGCTGCAGCGCCACCGTTTAAAACGATTCCAATGTCTCGGCTGTGCTATTCATCAGGCATCCTCTGACAGCCGCAGGCCGGTGAAGGAGAGGCGGGATTCCGGCCGCAGGTAATGCCGGGTCGTCGGGTTGGCGTGGTCAAAGGGGGTGACGCAGCTGCCGCCCCGCAACACCATGCGGTTGATCATGAAACGGCCATGGACGGCCTCGTCCACCCCGTCCGGCAGGCGGTAGCCGGGGTAGGGAGCGAAGGGGCTGCGCGTCCATTCCCACACGTCGCCGAACAATTGCCAGGGGCCGTCGCCGTGGCAGGTGCTGGGGCGCGGGTGACGGTGGCCGGTGCCCAGCAGGTTGCCCATGCTGTCGCAGCGCGATGCCACGGCCTCCCACTCGGCCTCCTCGGGCAGGCGCTTGCCGGCCCAGCGGGCGAAGGCGTCCGCCTCGAACCAGCTGACATGGCAGACCGGCTCGGCGGGATCGAGCGCGCGCATGCCGTAGAGGGTGAAGATCTGCCACGCGCCGTCGCGCCATTCCCAATAGAGCGGAGCCTGCCAACCCTCGGTCTGCACCGCCTCCCAGCCATCGGCAAGCCAGAGCGAGCGCTTGGCGTAGCCGCCGTCCTCGATGAAGTCGCGGAAGGCGCCGCAGGACACCGGCAGGGCGGCGAGGCGGAAGGGCTCCAGATGGACGCGGTGGCGTGGCCCCTCATGGTCGAACCCGGCTCCGGCCTCCGTCCTCCCGATCTCGACGAGGCCGCCCTCATGCTCGATCCAGCGTTCGGGCTGTGGCGGGGCCGGTACGCTCTGCGGCGGCTGGTCGTAGGCAGGGCGCAGCGGGTTGCTCCAGAAGGCGTGCTTGATGTGGGTCAGCAGCCGTTCCTGGTGGCGCCGCTCGTGCGTGATGCCGACGATCACCCGGTCGGCGATCTCCGGCAACTCCGCTTCGTCGGCTTGGTTCAGAAGGTGCAGCACCGCGGCGTTCACATGGTCGCGGTAGCGCATCACCTCCGCCGCGTTGGGCCGGGAGAGCAGGCGCAGGGTGGGGGAGGGAAGCTGGTGGCTGCCGAAGCGGTCGTCGCGCGCGGCGAACAGGGTGAGGAAGGCCGGGTCGAAGGGGCGATAACCGGGATTGCAGGGCACCAGGACGGTGGTTTCGAACAGCCACGTCGTGTGGGCGAGGTGCCATTTGGCCGGGGCGCCGTCGGCCACCGACTGGACCATCAGGTCCTCGGGCGACAGAGGGGCGGCGAGTTCGGCGGTGCGGGCGCGGATCTTCTGGAAACGGGTGGAGAGCGCTTGGCGAAGGGCGTCGCCGGACGGCTGGGCGTGCGTGGCGAGATGGGTGTCGGGCACGGGGGAACCTCCCTGCGGGAGCGGGTTTTCCGCGGCGGGAACGGCGCGGGAACGCGCCCGGACTCCGCCGGAGAAACAACAGGTCCATTGTGCCGCATGGTCCAACCATCCTGGGTGGCGCATCGGAGGGGGGCTTTCTCCGAATTCGCGCATCGCACCCGCGGTGGGCTTGGGGTCAGGCGTCCACCACCAGATGCGGACGGAAGGCGCCTTCGAGCGTCAGGAGCAGGCGCAGATACACGGCGACGCGCCGCGATGTCGTCGTCCGCTGTTCCAGGCAATCGCGGAGCTGGTTGGCGAGCGCCACATTCTCCGCCGTCTGTCCGGGCGGAAGCGCCGGGTGAGTCGGCGCCGCCATGTCGACGATGTGGTCATGGTCGACCGACTGGGCCGCGAGGGCTTTCTCAAGGAGCGCCGCCGCGATGCGTTCGATGTCCTGATCCGCCGGCGGCGGCTGGGCGAGGTTGGGGGCGAGGTGCGGCGGCGGGCGGCGGTTGGCGAGTTGCGCGCGCAGATTTTGCTTGATGCGCGCCCGCTGCCCGGCGTTCAGCGTGTCCAGTTCATCGATCTCGTCGAACAGCAGGTCGTAGAGGCGCCGCCGCTTGTGGTTGGCCTCGTCCTGGTCGCGGCGTTCCTGCTGCTCGCGCTCCTGCTGTTGCAGGTCCTGCCGATTCTGCCGCCGTTTCCGGCGGTCGGTCGCGCTGCCGGTGCGATCCACCACGCCGGCCGAACGGACCAGGGGTTCCGGGCGTCCGATCGATCCGTCGGTCATGGCGACCTCCACCGAAAGTGGCTGGGACTGTTCAGTGTACCAACTGTCGCGATTCTGTCAAGGTGACGCTTTGGCCTGCGGCGGAGGCTCCGTTTCAGATGAGCGTTGCTCACCTGAACGCGCGGCGTACTCGTTTGTCAGGGGAGTGGCTCGGGCTCGACAGTGGGGCATCGCAAACGCAGGATAAAAGGACCGCGTCATGCCCCTGACGACCAAACACGCCGACCCCGCCACTCCCATCCTGTGCGTCATCGCCGGAGGAATTGCCACCCTCACCCTGAACCGCCCGGCCAAGCTGAACGCCATCAGCACGGCTCTGGCCGGCGCCATGCTCGACACGCTGGACGCGCTGGAGGCCGACCCGGCGGTGCGGGCCATCATCGTCACCGGCGCCGGGGAGCGCGCCTTCTCCGCCGGGGCGGACATCGCGGAGTTCACTCCGGCCGTCCGACGGGGACCGGAAGCCGCGGTGCGCGCCTTCCGGCCCGGTCAGACGCTGTGCGCGCGGATTGAGTCCTTCCCCAAGCCCGTCATCGCCGCGGTCAATGGCATCTGCTACGGCGGCGGCTGCGAGATCCTGGAGGCGGCGCACCTCGCCGTCGCCAGCGAGAAGGCGAGCTTCTCCAAGGCGGAGATCAAGCTCGGCATGATGCCGACCTTCGGCGGGACGCAGCGGCTTCCCCGGAACGCCGGGCGCAAGCGGGCGCTGGAATGGCTGCTGACCGGCGACGCCTTCCCGCCGGCGACGGCGCTGGCGGTGGGGCTGGTCAATCAGGTTGTGCCCCACGACGCGCTGCTGCCGGTGGCCTTCGAACTGGCCGGGCGGATCGTCCGGCATTCCCCGGCCGCGGTTTCCGGCATCCTGGGGGCGGTGACCCGCGGCCTGAACATGACCATCGGCGAAGGGCTGGCGGTGGAGACGGAGCGCTTCGCCCGGCTGGCGCCGGGGGCCGACCTGCGCGACGGGCTGGAGGCGTGGCTGTCGCGCTGAATCACGCTCGCTCCGGGGGACCGTCCGGCATTTCGGTTTGCGCGGGGGCGTGCCGCCGTGCAGGATGCGGGGGTGGATGTGGACCGCTCCGCCCCCTATCTTCCGGGGCCGGGGCTTTTTGGCGTGGATGGCATGAGCGACGAGAACACCCTGTCCGAGAGCGGCGAATCCTTGGAAAACCGGCGCAAGCGGCTGCGCTTCCGGTCGTGGCACCGCGGCATGCGCGAGATGGACCTGCTGATCGGCAGCTTCGCCGACGCCCATGTCCCGGACTTCGACCACGCGCAGCTCGACCGCTACGAGGCGCTGCTCGAACTCAGCGACCCCGACCTCTACAACTGGTACGCCGGGCGCGAGCCGCTGCCCGCCGAGCACGACACCGACGTCATGCAGCTGTTGACCAAGTTCCGCTACACGCCCCGTCAGGGGTCCTGAGGCCCGATCCTTGCCCAGCTTCGAACAGTTGCAGCCGGGACGCTCCGGCCGCCTTCTGGTCGGCGGCGCCCCCGCCGGCCATGACGCCCGCGTCCTCGCCGACCTCGCCAAGCGGGCGGGGAGCGCCGGACTCCTCCACGTCGCGCTCGACGACACCCGCGCCGCCCAGCTGGCGGAGGCGCTGGCCTTCTTCGCGCCGTCGCTGGAGGTGCAGGTCTTCCCGGCCTGGGACTGCCTGCCCTACGACCGCGTGTCGCCCAACGGCGGCATCGTGGCGAAGCGCATCGACACGCTGACCCGCCTGCTGGCGCGCAAGGCGGATGCGGCGCCGCTGGTCGTGCTGACCACGGTCAACGCCATGGTGCAGAAGGTGCCGCCCCGCGCCGCCTTCCGCGACGCGGTGTTCTCGGCGAAGCTGCGCGACCGGATCGATCTGGAGAAGCTGCAGCGCTATCTGGCCGGCAACGGCTACACCCGCGCCCAGACGGTGCGCGAGCCGGGCGAGTTCGCCGTGCGCGGCGGCATCGTCGACCTGTTCCCGCCGGGCACCGACGAGCCGCTGCGCCTGGACCTGTTCGGCGACGAGCTGGAGGCGGTGCGCAGCTTCGATCCCATGTCGCAGCGCACCACCGACAAGCGCGACGGCGTCGACCTGAAGCCGATGTCGGAGGTCTTCCTGGACGAGGCCGGCATCGCCCGCTTCCGCTCCGGCTACCGGGAGCTGTTCGGCGCCGTCACCGACGACGACCCGCTCTACGAGGCGATCAGCGCCGGGCGCAAGTACGGCGGCATGGAGCACTGGCTGCCGCTGTTCCACGAGACGATGGAATCGCTGCTGGCCTACATGCCCAAGGCCATCCTGTCGCTGGACCATCAGGCGACCGAGGCGCGCGATTCGCGCATCGCCCAGGTGGTGGACTTCCACGCCTCCCGCGAGAGCATGATCGTCATCGAGAAGCGGACGGGCTCGCCGGTCTACAAGCCGGTGCCGGTCGGCATGATGTTCCTCGACGCCCAGGCCTGGGACGACCTGTTCGCCGCCCACGCCGTGGCGCAGCTCCAGCCTTTCGGCACGCCGCCGGGCATCAAGGGCACGCTGGACGCCGGCGGGCGGCGCGGCCACGACTTCGCCGAGGAGCGGGCGCGGCCCGACGTCAACGTCTTCGAGGCGGTGAAGGACCACATCCGCGCCCTGCGGGCCGACGGGCGGCGCGTGCTGGTGGCCGGCTATTCCGCGGGCTCCCGCGACCGCCTGATGACGGTGCTGGGCGACCACGGCATTCCGGGGCTGGAGCCGGCGGAGAGCATCGAGGACGTCCGCCGCTTCGACCGCAACATCATCGGCATGATCGTGCTGGGGATGGAGCACGGCTTCACCTCCGCCGACATGGCCGTCATCACCGAGCAGGACATCCTCGGCGATCGCCTCGTCCGCCCGGCGGCGAAGAAGAAGCGCAAGGCCGCCAACTTCATCGCCGAATACACGGCGCTGGCCTCGGGCGACCTCGTGGTGCACATGGACCACGGCATCGGGCGCTACGACGGGCTGGAGACGCTGGAGGTGTCCGGCGCCCCCCACGACTGCCTGCGGCTGATCTACGAGGGCGGCGACAAGCTCTACGTCCCCGTCGAGAACATCGAGGTGCTGACCCGCTACGGGTCGGAGGACGCGCACGCGCAGCTCGACAAGCTGGGCGGGGCCGGCTGGCAGGGCCGCAAGGCCCGCGTCAAGAAGCGCCTGAAGGACATGGCCGAGGCGCTGCTGAAGATCGCCGCCGAGCGCATGCTGAAGAAAGCCGACCCGGTCTACACGCCGGAGGGCGTCTATCAGGAGTTCGCCGCCCGCTTCCCCTACCCGGAGACCGACGACCAGCTGAAGGCCATCGAGGAGGTCTTCACCGATCTCGGCTCGGGCCGTCCGATGGACAGGCTGGTCTGCGGCGACGTCGGCTTCGGCAAGACGGAGGTGGCGTTGCGCGCCGCCTTCCTCGTCGCCATGAGCGGCCAGCAGGTCGCCGTGGTGGTGCCGACCACGCTGCTGGCGCGCCAGCATTTCAAGACCTTCACGACGCGGTTTGCGGGGCTGCCGCTGCGCATCGTCCAGCTCTCCCGCATGGTGACGCCCAAGGAGCAGACCAAGGTCAAGCAGGAGCTGACGGAGGGCACCGCCGACATCGTCATCGGCACCCACGCGCTGCTCGGCAAGGGCGTGCAGTTCAAGCAGCTCGGCATGGTCATCGTCGACGAGGAGCAGCATTTCGGCGTGAAGCAGAAGGAGCGGCTGAAGGAGCTGCGCGCCGACGTGCATGTCCTGACGCTGACCGCCACGCCGATCCCGCGCACGCTCCAGATGGCGCTGTCCGGCGTGCGCGAGCTGTCGCTGATCGCCACCCCGCCGGTGGACCGTCTGGCGGTGCGCACCTTCGTGCTGCCCTACGACCCGGTGGTGGTGCGCGAGGCCATCCTGCGCGAGCATTACCGGGGCGGCCAGACCTTCTACGTCTGCCCGCGCGTGGAGGACCTGCCCAAGGTCGCCGAGCGGGTGCGCGAGCTGGTGCCCGAGGTCAAGATCGTCACCGCCCACGGCCAGATGCCGGCCAGCGAGCTGGAAGAGGTGATGACCGCCTTCGACGAGGGCAAGTTCGAGGTGCTGCTCGCCACCAACATCATCGAGAGCGGCATCGACATCCCCAACGCCAACACGCTGATCGTGCACCGCGCGGACATGTTCGGCCTGGCGCAGCTCTACCAGATACGCGGGCGCGTCGGCCGGTCGAAGGTGCGTGGCTACGCCTACCTCACCTACGCGCCGAACAAGCCGCTGACCGGCACGGCGCAGCAGCGGCTGCACGTCATCGAGACGCTGGACAGCCTGGGCGCCGGCTTCCAGCTGGCCAGCCACGACATGGACATCCGCGGCGCCGGCAACCTGCTGGGCGAGGAGCAGTCGGGCCACGTCAAGGAGGTCGGCGTCGAGCTGTACCAGCACATGCTGGAGGAGGCCGTCGCCAACGCCCGCGCCAACATGGACGGGCAGGTGCCGAGCGGGGCGGAGGACCAGCCCTGGACCCCGCAGATCAACCTGGGCACCCCGGTGCTGATCCCGGAGGAGTATGTCCCCGACCTGACGGTGCGCCTGTCGCTCTACCGCCGCATCGCCGATCTGGTGGACCGGGCGGAGATCGACGGCTTCGCGGCGGAGCTGATCGACCGCTTCGGCAAGCTGCCGGGCGAGGTGGAGAACCTGCTCGACGTGGTGACCATCAAGCAGCTCTGCCGTCAGGCGGGGGTGGAGCGGGTGGACGCCGGGCCGAAGGGCGCCGTTCTGACCTTCCGCAACAACAGCTACGCCGAGCCGGCCAAGCTGCTGACCTACATCAGCCAGCAGATCAGCCTGATGAAGCTGCGGCCCGACCACAAGCTGGTCTACACCCGCGAATGGGCCGACGAGGCCCAGCGGGTGCGCGGCGTCAACCGGCTGATGAGCGATCTCGCCCAGATGGCCGGTGGCGGCGCCGTGCCGAAGGGCGAGGCGCCTCCACCGCCGCCACCCCCGCCGCCGCCGCGCCCCAGCGCGCTGAAGGCCGGGTCGAAGTTCGGGCGGAACATCCCCTCGCGTCCCTTCGGGCGGCGCTGAGGCGATGAAAAAGGATGGGGGCCCCAAGGACAGGGGCTTGGCGAAGGCCCTGGCGCTCGGCGGCGACCGGCGGGCCTTCGGCAACATTCCGACGGTGGCGGAGGCGGTGGCCGCCGACCCCGCCCGCCTGCCGGAACTGGTGGCCTGCCTGTTCGACGGCGACGCCGGGGTGCGGATGCGCGCCGCCGACGCCTTGGACCGGGTGTCGCGCGGCGACGCCCGCCCGCTGGACGCCTTCGCCGAACGTCTGCTGACCGAGGCGGCGGCGATCGAGCAGGCCGAGGTGCGCTGGCATCTGGCGGCGATCCTGCCGCGCCTGAGCCTGAGCGTGGAGCAGCGGGAACGGGTGGTCGCGCTTCTGGAGGGCTGGTTCGAGAACCGGGCCAGCCGGATCGTGCAGAGCGCCGCGCTTCAGGCCATGGTCGATCTGGCGGCGGACGATCCGGAGCTTCGCCCGGTCGCGGCGGACATGCTAGGCCGCGCCATGCGCTCGCGCATCCCGTCGCTGGCGGCCAGGGCGAAGCGCATCCTCAAGCCCTTCGAGGTGGACCGCGCCACGCTGGACGCCGCCCTGCTGCCGGAGACCAAGCCGCTCGCCCTGTCGGTTCTGCCGGACCGGCTGGCGGTGGCGCGGCTGGCGCCGGGGGACGGGATGCCGACGTGGCTCGACTGGACCGATCCGCTGGTCAGCGCCACCCGCACGGGGGAGGAACTGTCCATCCTCTGCCGCGAGTCCCGCGTACCGGAGGGCGTGACGGCGGAGTGCGGCTGGCGCGCCTTCAAGGTGGAGGGGCCGCTGGACTTCTCCTTGTTCGGGGTGCTGGCGCGCATCGCCGTGCCGCTGGCCCAGGCCCGCGTGCCGATCTTCGCCATGTCCACCTACGAAACCGACTACGTGCTGGTGCGCGACGAGGACGTGGAACGCGCGGCCGACGCGCTGAAACGCGTCTGCACCGTCCTGCCCGGTTAAGCCTGGGGAGCTTTCTCCGCCTCGACGGCGGCGAGCACGCCCAATTCCTCCAACTGGGTGACGGCGCCGGTCAGGCTGGTGGCGACGCGGTCGGCCGAGGTCTGGGTGGTGGCTTGCTCCGGCGCGTCGGCTTCGGGGTGGGCGCTCCACAGGCAGAGCAGGATCGGCACGTCGGGGCCGAAATGCAGCCGCAGGCGGCGCACCAGCCGGCGGGCGTGCGACAGGGCCGACGGGTTCAGGTAGGACAGCGCCACCGCCGAGACGCCGGTCGGGGCCAGCGCGGCGATGGAGCGGACCGAGACCTTCTCGCAGGGGAGCACATCGGCGCGCAGACCGCGCGGGCGCAGCATATGGCCGAGCAGAGCCGCCGCCGCCTCGTCCAGGTCGTTGCGGGCGCCGATGCACAGGACCAGCGGCGTGTCTTCCGCGGCGGGCGGGGAGGCTTCCATCATCTCGTCCAGCAGCGCCACCATGCCCTCGGCCACCGCCTGCCGTCCTTCCGGGTTCAGGCGGTTGCGCTGGCGGTCCTGCTCGGCCAGCGACAGGGTGGGGATGAGCAGCCCGTGCCCGGCCTCCACCAATCCGCCCTTGCTCATCTTCTCCTCGGCGATCTCCATGGCTTCGATGGGATCGCGGGCGAGCAGGCGCTGGTACAGCTTGGCCTCTTCGGGCAGCACCGGGCGGTCGCCCAGCATCACCTCCAGGAAGTGAAGCTGCGGAACGTGCCGCCCCAGCACGACGAGGCAGACGGTCAGCGGCGTCGCCAGCAGCAGCCCGACCGGTCCCCACAGTGTGGTCCAGAACACCGCCGCCACGATGATCGCCAGCGACGACAGGCCGGTGGCCGAGCCGTAGAGCCAGGGTTCCACCACGTTGTTGGAGAACAGCTCCACCGCCACGAACAGGGCGATGCAGAGCAGCGGCAGGGTCCATCCCCCATCGACCGCGAAGGACAGCAGGATCGGGAAGGCCGCGGCGATGGCCGGCCCCAGGAAGGGGATGAAGCGCAGCACCGTCGACAGCAGGCCCCAGAGCAGCGGGTTCGGCACGCCGATCAGCCACAGCCCGACCCCGATGGGCAGGCCATAGGTGACATTGACCACGCACTGCATCAGCAGATAGCGGCTGACCCGTTCGCCCGCGTCGTTCATCGCCTCCGTCGTGCGGCTGAGGTCGCCGGACCCGGCCAGCCGGATCAGCCGGTCGCGCAGGTCCTCGCGCTGCAGCAGCATGAAGATGGTGAAGACCAGCACCATGCCCGCCGTGGCGACCGGGGCCATCGCCGGCCCCAGCACGTCGCTGATGATGGTCAGCGCGTCGGAGCCGTCCTGCTCGATCCGCACCGGCACCGGTTCCCGCGCGGCGCCGGGGGCGGGCAGGGCGTTGGACTGCGCGGCGGGCGCGGTCTCGCCGGTCACCTGCTCCAGACCCTGCTTCAGGTCGCGGAAGGCTTCGGTCGCCTGCTGCACCACCCCGCCGCTGCCCGCCGACGCGGCGCGGGAGCGCAGCGAGTCCAGCTTGTCATGCACATTCTTCTGATAGCTGGGCAGGTTGTTGGCGAGGTCGGCGATCTGCCCGCCGACCACCATGCCGAAGCCGGCGATGCCTGCGAAGACCAGAACCACCACCGCCAGCACCGACGGCACCCGGCCCAGACGCAGCCGCTCCAGCCGGCTGACGATGGGCGCCAGGACGAAGGTCAGCAGCACCGCCAGCGCGATGGGGACCAGGATGTCGCTTCCCAGATACAGCGTCGCCACCACCAGCGCGATGACCAGAAGCGTCGTCTGGGTGGAGGCGGGCGGGGCGGCCTTCGGCACCGGAATGGGGCGGGCCTGCAACCGGCGGGCGGTGTCTTCGGCCATGATTGGTGGTGCCTCGGCGGAGAGTTGAGAGAGTGCAGAACGCGGCCGGACGCGGCGCGTTCCGGTGCGTCGGGTGCGATCGCCGCAAGACACCGTGACGATTGCGGTCGACGGCCTGTTTAAACCCGCGTGGTTATCTCGTCAGAAGGAGGGGGCTATGCGTAAGGTTGCTGTTCCGGTCCTGTCGGCGGTCGCGCTTCTGGCCTTGGGGGGATGCGCCGAGACGTCGAGCTGGTTCGGTGGGGGAAGCGAACAGGCATCCCGTCCGATGTCCGAACAGTCGCTCCAGACCGCCTCGCGGATCGAGCCGCAGGCCATGCTGGGCAAGTCCGTCGTCGCCTATGACGGGCAGAAGGTGGGGCAGGTCGAGGATGTCCTGTTCAACCGCAGCAACCGGCCGAGCCAGCTCGTGGTCTCCACCGGCGGAATCATGGGCATCGGCGGGCGGAACGTGGCGCTGGACATCGACAACGTCCGCTACAACCAGCAGCAGGACGCCCTCGTGGCGACCCAGCTCACCAAGGATCAGTTCGCCAACCTGCCGGAATTCCAGTATGGCGGGAACATGGTCTCGCTGAACCGGCAGAAGACCGCTCACTGAGCGGACTCAATCCTCCGGCTTGCCGGAGCGCAGACGCTTGATGTCCGACCGCTGACCCTTGGCCTCCAGGCGACGCTTCTTGGAGCCGAGGGTCGGCTTGGTCGGGCGTCGGCTCTTGGGCACCACCGTCGCGTCGCGGATCAGGTCGATCAGCCGCTCGCGCACATCCTCGCGGTTGCGCAGCTGGCTGCGGTAGGTGTCGCCGACGATGATCAGCACGCCCGCCGCGGTCATGCGCGAGCCGGCCAGCCGGACCAGCCGGGCCTTCACGTCGTCCGGGATGTTCGGCGAAGCCGCCACGTCGAAGCGCAACTGGACCGCGCTGTCGGTTTTGTTGACGTGCTGGCCGCCGGGGCCGGAGGCGCGGATGAAGCTTTCCTGAAGCTCGCTCTCGTCCAGGCTGATGCGCGGGGTGACCCGGATCATCAGTCGGCCGCCGCCGTCACGCCTTCCTGCTCCTCGACGCCGAGGTCGAGAAGCGGGAGGAAGCTGGCGGGCTCCTGCGCGCCGGACAGCGCGTAGCGCCGGTTGAAGATGTAGCAGGGCACCGCCTGCAGGCCGAGTTGCCGCGCCGTGGCGTCGGCGTTGAAGACCGCCGAGGTCTCGGCATCGCCGGTCAGCAGAAGTCTTGATCTCGTCGAAATCGAAGCCCAGGCCGGCGGCGGTCGCGGCCAGCGTGTCGCGGTCGCCGATGTCCAGCCCGTCCACGAAATAGGCGTGGAACAGCGCGTCGGCCATGCGGTCGCCCAGCCCGTGGCGGGCAGCGATGCGGATCAGCCGGTGCCCGTCGAAGCTGTTGGGCGTGCGCCGGATTCGGTCCAGCCGCAAGGGCAGGCCGTCGCGTTCCGCCGTTTCCTCGACAACCAGATGGATCTGCCGCGCCCGCTCGGTGCCGCCGAACTTGGCCGCCAGATAGGCGCTGCGCTCCATGCCGCCCGGCGCCATGTCCGGGTTGAGCTGGAAGGGCTGCCAGCGCAACTCCACCTGGACGCGCGGCCGGTCGGCCAGCGCGCGGGCAAGCCGCCGCTTGCCGATGTAGCACCAGGGGCAGATCAGGTCGGCGTAGGTTTCGATCAGCATGGGACCACTATCCCCCATTCCCGCCCCGCCGCGCAACCGCCCTGCCCATGGGGCATCCCGCCGCGTTCGGGCAACCGCCTTTGCAACCCTTTGTTAACCCTTGCCGCCGGAGAGTCGCGGGGTTCCGCGGATGAGCGTCCGCGGCGGTCGGAGGCGTGTGGCAATGGCGAATTCCTATGTGGACGGCAAGGTGCGCGACGCGCTGGTGGCGGCCAAGGGGAGCCGGGCGACCGCGCAGAAGCTTCTGATGGCCTGGGCGGCCGAGGACCCGCAGCTTCTGCTGGGCATTTCGCAGCCTTTTCTGAAGGCCATCGCCGCCGCGGCGATCGAGCGCGGCGTCCGCCCGTCGGCGCCCAGCCGGTCCGCGCCCGCGCAGCCGGGCCGGTCGCGTGGTTCCGCGGATTCGGCGCTGAGCAAGGAGGCGCTGGCCGACGTGCTGAGCCGTCTTGGCCGCGATCCCGGAGAGGACGCACCGGCGCCGCGTGGCCGCGCCGGCGCGCCCGCTCCGGTCAAGTCGGCCACCATGGTGGTTCCCGCCGGCAAGGGCGGGCAGGGCGGCGTCACCCATGAAAAGGCGATGATGACCCTCGCCAAGGCCTTCGTGGCGAAGAAGATGCGCTGAGGACCGACGCGGGGGGGGGGCTCCGCCGGGCTTACTGCTCCGCCGCGGTCATCATCCGCTCGATCCAGCCCGGCTGGCGCGGTTCCGGCCGGATGTCCGGCGGCGGGCTCGCCAGGGCGGTGTGGCCGTTGCGGTGCGGGTCGGGGATGTGGTGGCAATCCACGTCGGCCAGCGTCTTATAGCAATAGAGGCGGGAGCGGTCGACGTAGACCTTCTCCGGACAATAAACCCCGGACTCGGAGAAGGACACCGAGGAGCAGTCGCGCCCGGTCGCCGCGGACACCAGATGGTCGCCGAGCGTCTTCTTGGTGCTGGTGATGGAGACGAGATCGGCGCCGGCGCTGGCGACCATCATCGGGCCGCTGCAGGCGCCGAGCGGAAGGGCCGCCAGCGCCAGCAGCGCGATTGACTGAGCGAGCCTCATCACCCCTTGCACCCCGTCCCGTGTTCGAGTCCGATTCCAGGCGAACCTCATTAAAAAGCCGTGAATCAACGCAGCAGCGTGCAGATTCGCGACCGGCACTGCACCAGCACGAAGGTGTCCTTGTCCTCGGTGCAGCCCACCTTGAACACCGTCTGACCGGAGCGGCCGGTGACGTAGCTCATCACCTCCACCTTGGCGGGCGTGCAGTTGCCCAGCGATTTCGCGGCCTCCTTCGCCTCGGCCTGCCCGGCGGAGACGTTGGCGGCCTGGACCGTCGGCGGCGCCGACAGGCACAGCGCGAGGGCGCCGAGGGCGCCGAGGGCAGCGGGGCGGAGAGCGGGGACGCGCATGGCCGGATCGATGGGCTGGTGGGTGCTGACAGAGCTTATGGCACGGGCACTGCGAATTCGGCTGTGCAAAAGTGGTAACCGCGGACTCACGCGCTTGTTGCGGGGTCCGCGTGCCGGTGGGACAGGAGGAAGCGCAGCGTCTCCCGCGCGGCGTCCGGCCCCTGCGGGTCGGTGTAGCTGCCGTCCGGGCTGCCGCCGGACCAGGCGTGGCCGCTGCCGTGGACGGTCCACTGCTCGAACAACGTCGCTCCGTCGGGGTCCTTGTGGATGGTGCGGGTAAAGCCGCGCCCGCCGGGGACCTGTCCGTCCGCGGTCGTCGCGGTCAGCCCCTCCGCGTTGGCGGTGGCCTGGGCCATCACATGATCGGCGTTGCGCGGGTGCACGACCTTGTCCGCGTCGCCATGGAAGACGATGGCCGGAACCACCGGCGCCCCGGCCGCCGGGCGCTGGCCGGGCGAGGAGCCGGCCTTCATCGCCAACAGGGCGGACGGAACGCCGGTCGCCGAGCCGTAGGGCAAGCCGGAATGGACACCCACCGCGGCGAACAGGTCGGGATAGGTGGTCGCCAGGACCATCGCGGCGGAGCCGCCCGCCGAAATTCCGGCGACGTAGACGCGCTGCGGGTCGGCCCCTTGTTCCGCCACGACCTGCCGGGTCGCTCCGGCGATCAGCGCCGGTTCGCCGCGCTCGCGGCGCTGGTGGTCGGGGTTGAACCAGTTCCAGCACTTCTTGTCGTTCGCCGCGGGAGTCTGCGCCGGATAGAGGACGAGGCAGCCGGCCTCTGCGGCCAGCCGGTTCATGCGGGTCCCGACGGCGAAGTCCTCCGGCGACTGGGTGCAGCCGTGCAGCATGACCAGCAGCGGACGCGGTGCCGTCGCGGCTCCCTTCGGCACGAACAGCCGGTAGGCGAGCGAGCCGGAGTCGCCGGTGAAGACCCCGGAGTCCATCGGTTCCGCCAGGGACCCCGGTTTCGGCGGGGGCGGGGGAACGGGCGCGCCGCGGCGGACCAGCTTTCCGGTCAGGCGGCGGAGGAACGCGGCGGCGCGGGCCAGGGCCGGGCGGGGCCGGTTGGTGTCGGTCACGGTCGGCGGCTCCGGGGTGATTTGGGAAGGACGGCGGCGGATGGTACGGGACGGAGGTGGCGGAGGACAACCGGCATGGCGGTTTGCGCCGGGGCTCCAACTGCGCTAACCATCCGGTTCCGCAAAGCCCCCCACAGGCGTCAAGGTGGCCCGACCGTCATGAGCACCGACATCACCCTGGTCCTGGGCGGCGCCCGCTCCGGCAAGAGCCGCTACGCCGAGGGACTGGTGACCGCGTCGCCCGGCCCGCGGGTCTACATTGCCACCGCCCAGATCTGGGACGCCGAGATGGCCGACCGGGTCGCCCGTCACCAGGACGACCGCGGCCCCGGCTGGACGACGGTGGAAGAGCCGCTCGACCTGCCCGGCGCGCTGCGCCGCCACGCCGGTGTCGGAACGGGTGTGCTGGTCGATTGCCTGACGCTGTGGCTGTCCAACCTGATGATGGCCGAGGCCAACGTGCCCGCCCGCTCCGCCGAGCTGTTGGCCGCTTTGGCCGCAGTCGAGGGGCGGGTGGTATTGGTTTCCAACGAGGTGGGGCTGGGCATCGTGCCGGACAACGCGCTGGCCCGCCGCTTCCGCGACCATGCGGGGCGGCTGCATCAGGACATCGCCGCCGTGGCCCATCGGGTGGCCTTCGTTGCCGCCGGGCTGCCGCTGCTGCTGAAGGGAGAGACGCCATGACCGAAGATGCCGACCAGAAGCTTGACGATCAGAACGCGCGCCACGCCGAAAAGATGAAGCGGCGCAAGGCGCTGCACGACCGGGTGGTGGCCAGCAAGACCCAGGAGAAGGGCCTGCTGATGGTCAACACCGGCAACGGCAAGGGCAAGTCCACCGCCGCCTTCGGCCTGATCCTGCGCGCCGCCGGGCATGGCATGCGGGTTGGGGTGGTGCAGTTCGTCAAGGGCGCCTGGTCCACCGGCGAGACGGTGGCGTTGGAGCGATTCGACGACCTCGTGGACTTTTTCACGATGGGTGAGGGCTTCACCTGGGAGACCCAGGACCGCGAGCGCGACATCGCCGCCGCCAAGGCCGCCTGGGCCAAGGCGCAGGAACTCATGGCCGACCCCCAATACAGCCTCGTCGTGCTCGACGAGCTGAACATCGTCCTGCGCATGGGCTACCTGCCGGTCGAGGAGGTGCTGCCGGTGCTGACCGGGCGGCGCGAGGGGTTGCATGTGCTGGTCACCGGCCGCACCGCCAAGCCGGAGCTGATCGAGGCCGCCGATCTCGTGACCGAGATGACGCTGGTCAAGCACCCCTTCCAGGCGGGCATCAAGGCCCAGCCGGGCATCGAGTTCTGAGCCATGGCCGCAGCGAAGACGCCCCCGCGCGCGATCATGCTTCAGGGCACCGGGTCCGACGTCGGCAAGTCGCTGCTGGTGGCCGGGCTGTGCCGGGCGCTGGTGCGCCGCGGCCTGACCGTGCGGCCCTTCAAGCCGCAGAACATGTCCAACAACGCCGCCGTCACCGCCGACGGCGGCGAGATCGGGCGCGCCCAGGCGCTCCAGGCGCGGGCCTGCGGGGTGGCGCCGTCGGTCCACATGAACCCGGTGCTGCTGAAGCCGCAGTCGGACGTCGGCTCCCAGGTGGTGGTGCGCGGCGTCGTGGCGGGCACGGCGCGGGCCGGCGACTACCAGTCGCGCAAGGGGCAGCTCCTCCCCACCGTGCTCGACAGCTTCGAGCGGCTGAAGGCCGAGGCCGACGTGGTGGTGGTCGAGGGGGCGGGCAGCCCGGCCGAGGTCAATCTGCGGGCCGGCGACATCGCCAACATGGGATTCGCCACCGCGGCGGGCGTGCCGGTGGTGCTGGTCGGTGACATCGACCGCGGCGGGGTGATCGCCAGCCTCGTCGGCACCCACGCCCTGATCCCGCCGGAGGAGCGGGCGCTGGTCGCCGGCTTCCTCATCAACAAGTTCCGCGGCGACTTGCGGCTGTTCGACGGCGGCCTGTCGGTCATCGCCGAGCGCACGGGCTGGCCAAGCTTCGGCGTGGTGCCCTGGCTGGCCGACGCCGCCCTGCTGCCGGCGGAGGACGCGGTGGCGCTGGACACCTGGAAGACCCGCGCCGGGGGGCGGCTGCGCGTCGCCGTGCCGATGCTGTCGCGCATCGCCAACTTCGACGATTTCGACCCGCTGGCCCAGGAGCAGGACGTCGCCTTGTCCATGGTGCCGCGCGGCCAGCCGCTGCCGGGTGATGCCGATCTGGTCATCCTGCCGGGCAGCAAGGCGACCATCGCCGATCTGGCGGTGCTGCGCGCCCAGGGTTGGGACGTCGATCTCGCCGCTCATCGCCGGCGCGGCGGTCGGGTGCTGGGCATTTGCGGCGGCTACCAGATGCTCGGCCGGCGAATCGCCGACCCGGACGGCATCGAGGGACCGCCAGGCGAGGCCGAGGGGCTGGGCCTGCTGGAGGTCGACACCGTGCTGAAGGGGCCGAAGGTGCTGGAGGAGGCGAGCGGGGTGGAGACCGCCACCGGGGCCGCGGTCGCCGGCTACGAGATGCACATGGGCCGCACGGAGGGGGCGGACCGCTCCCGCCCGATGCTGACCCTGGCAAACGGGCGGACGGACGGGGCCGTGTCCGCCGACCGGCGGGTGATGGGCTGCTACCTGCATGGCCTGTTCGGAGCGGACGGCTTCCGCGCCGCCTTCCTGGCGGGGCTGGGCGGCGAGACGTCCGGCCAATCCTACGCCGCGACGGTCGAACAGGCGCTCGACCGCATCGCCGTACGGCTGGAGGAGCATGTGGGCATCGATGCTCTGCTGGCCGCGGCGCGGTGATGGAAGGCGGGCGTTTCATGAAACCGATTTCATGATCCCGCAACGCTGGGGTCAGGCGGAGGGCGCTAGAACTACAGTCATTGACGACGTTTGATTACTGGCGAGTCATCCACCGGCGGTTCCCGCCGCCGGCCACACACGATCCGGAATGTTCCCGCATACCCTCGGATCGTTTCTTGCGGCGGTGTGCATCGGGTTTTTGCCTTGGATCGGCGTCCCCCGCCCAGGCTTCCCCCCAAACCCCTTGCACACCGCCGTCTTCTTTTCCCCTCCCAGCCATCCTCGGCAAACCGCCGCGCTTGACGCGGAGCCCCCTCGGCGGGCTTGAATGGGTGCCACAGGCCCCCGTGTCCCCGCTGCCGAGACTCCATTCCCGTGCGTCCCGTCGTTCTCTTCCCCCTGTTCCGCCCGGTGACGGCGCTACCCGGCCTCGGTCCCCGGCTGGGCAAGCTCGTCGAAAAGCTGGCCGGTCCGCAGGTCGTGGACCTGCTGTGGCACCTGCCTTGCGGCGTCATCGACCGTCGCTACGCCCCGAAGATCGCCGAGGCGCCGAACGGGCGGATCGCCACCATGACGGTGCGCATCGATTCGCACGCCGCTCCGCACAATTCCCGCCACCCCTACAAGGTCCGCTGCACCGACGAGACGGGCGTGCTGGAGCTGATCTACTTCCATGTGAAGGGCGATTGGCTGGAACGGCAGATGCCGGTCGGCAAGACGGTGGTGGTGTCCGGCAAGGTGGAGTGGTTCCACGACACGCCGCAGATCACCCACCCCGACGCCGTGGTGCCGCTGGAATCGAAGGACGAGATCGAGGCGGTGGAGCCGGTCTATCCGATGACCGCCGGGCTTCCGGCCAAGACGCTGCGCAAGGCCGTGCGCGCCATGCTGACCGACGTGCCGGAGCTGCCGGAATGGCAGGACGCCGCGTGGCGTTCCCGCAACGGCTGGCCGACGTGGCACGAGTTCGATCCGCCGCGCCCACACGCCGGAGGACGAGGCGGACCTCGCCCCGACCAACCCGATCCGCCGCAGGCTGGCCTATGACGAGCTGCTGTCGAACCAACTCGCCCTGACGCTGGTCCGCATCCAGCAACGCCGCCTGTCGGGCCGCGTCATCCAGGGCGACGGGCGGCTGCGCGCCAAGGTGGCCGCAGCGCTGCCCTTCTCGCTGACCAACTCCCAGGCCACATCGCTTGCGGAGATCTACGAGGACATGGCGGCGGAGCGGCGGATGCTGCGCCTGCTCCAGGGCGACGTCGGCAGCGGCAAGACGGTGGTCGCGCTGATGGCGATGCTGAACGCGGTGGAGGCCGGTCATCAGGCCGCCCTGATGGCGCCGACCGAGATCCTGGCCCGCCAGCACGCCGAAAGCCTCGCCCCGCTGTGCAAGGCGGCGGGGGTGGACCTCGCCCTGCTGACCGGGCGCGACAAGGGCAAGGCGCGGCAGGCGGTGCTGGACCGGCTGGCCTCGGGCGAACTGCCGCTGCTGGTCGGCACCCACGCGCTGTTCCAGGAGGACGTCGCCTTCAAGGAGCTCGCCCTGGCGGTGATCGACGAGCAGCACCGCTTTGGCGTCCACCAGCGGCTCCAGCTTTCCGCCAAGGGGCGGGCGGTGGACGTGCTGGTGATGACGGCGACGCCGATCCCGCGCACGCTGACCCTGACCGCCTACGGCGACATGGACGTGTCGCGCCTGACCGAGAAGCCGGCGGGGCGCAAACCGATCCAGACCGTGACCATCGCGCTCGATCGGCTGGAGGAGGTGGTGCACGGCATCCACCGCAAGGTGCAGGAGGGCGCGCGGGTCTATTGGGTCTGCCCGCTGGTCGACGAATCGGAACAGACCGACCTCGCCGCCGCGACGGAGCGCCACGCCTTCCTGCGCGCCACCTTCGGCGACCGGGTGGGGCTGGTCCACGGCAAGATGCGCGGGCCGGACAAGGACGCGGTGATGGCCGCCTTCCAGGCCGGAAACCTGGACGTCCTGGTTGCCACCACGGTCATCGAGGTCGGCGTGAACGTGCCCGAGGCCACCGTCATGGTGATCGAGCACGCCGAGCGCTTCGGCCTCGCCCAGCTTCACCAGCTCCGCGGCCGGGTGGGGCGCGGCGAAAAGCCGTCCTCCTGCCTGCTGATGTTCGACCCGCAACTGACCGAGACGGCGCGCGCCCGGCTGAAGACGATGCGCGACACCGAGGACGGCTTCGTCATCGCCGAGGAGGATTTGCGGCTGCGCGGCGCCGGCGAGGTGCTGGGCACCCGCCAGTCAGGCCTGCCGGAGTTCCGCATGGCCGATCTGGCGGTGCACGGCGACCTGCTGGCGGCGGCCCGCGACGACGCGAAGCTGATCGTGGATCGCGATCCCGATCTGGCCGGCGAGCGCGGTCAGGCGCTGCGAACGTTGCTGTACCTGTTCGAACGGGACGCGGCGGCCAAGACGTTGCGGTCGGGGTGAGCGATCCTTAAAGGAGTACATATTCAATCAGAATTAGCCAATTTTTTGGCGTTACGAAGTTTTTTTACTATTTCATATTGATCGACTGTATTTGCGGCTCATGTTTCTAAACAGAAATGGTGATCGTGTGTCTTTCTGTGTGAGTAATGCTCTATTATTTTTGTGTTATGCTTTTTGCGGTTATTAAAAATAGTTAGATCGATAATGATTGGAAATCTAATCATCTAATGTAGCTGAATATTTGTATTGATTTTATCGTTGCCTCGATCTACGATTTGGTCGTCATTCTCCGTTTTCTGCAATTGAGAAATGCGCTGACTGCCAATCTTCGTTCGCCACTGCCTTGTGTGGTGGCTTGGAAATGCATGGTCAACCTGGAACCGATTGGCTTCGGGCCGTGGCTGTGTGGGATGGCGCAGTGATTTGGTTCTCCGCAGTCGAGGAACGCGACCATGATCATTTCCGATGTCTCCTCTCCCGTCAGCGGATCGACCCAGCGCGCAACGTCTCCGGTTCCGCCCCCCGCTGTTTCGTCGACGCATGGAACCGGGGCAGGGGTGGCAACGGGCGCTGCCGGACTTACCGACACTGTGTCGTTGAGCCCTCTGGCCTCCTCCTTGCGTGATGAATCCTTGATGGCGTTCAATGCGCTGTCCGCCGAAACACGGACGCAGCTGTCGTCGCTGGTCGACAGCGGCAAGCTGACCGGCGAGGACGTCCACAACGCGCTGAAGCAGCGGCTCAAGGAGTTCCCGGCGCACGGCCTACTCGGCGACGTTCCGCATGGCTCACAATGAGAACGCCGCCCTTTTCTCCAACGACGGCACCACGCCGGACGATTTCAGGAAGGCTTTGAGCGCCACCAGTGCGAAGCGGGAAGAGCTTATGGCAAAGCTGTCCTTGTTGGATCAGCGTGGGCAGGGCGGGCCGGAATCGTATGGCGAGATTTCAGCCTCGCTGATGGCGCAGAGCACCAACCCAGTTCTGCTGCGAGCGCAATCCAATGGTCAACGTATAGTCCTGGACCCATTCCAGAGCTTCAGCCTGACGCAGCCCGTCGATTCGCGGATGGCGTACACACGCAAGGAAGGTGATGCGGCCTACAAGTTGAAGGACGCCGGCGTGGATCTGTCGTCCATCGACAGGGCCCTTCGCTCCCTCGGAGAGCGGGACGCGGCGTCTCTGATTGCCGAGCGGACGGGGCAGCCCTCCACCCATACGGTTGCGCAGGACCGTGAATTCTCCGCCGATGAATCGGTCTTTCCGTCGATCTCCTTGCCCGCACCGCAGGGAAGGACGGACGCTCCGGCCATGGGCCAGAGGATTCAAATCAGCGAAGAGGTCAAGGCGGCGTTGGAAGCGCAGGTCAAGAGCGGGCGCGATCCCTTTGAAAACGCGAAAGCCGGCCGCCAATACCGCGAAGGCATCCGGGTGAGCTACTGAGGGACACGCACCGGTCAGGCGCTTTTGCGCTCCCGATCCAGCTTGTGAAGCTGCGGCGGGGGCTTGCGGTCGGGCGGGGTGACGATGCCGCCGGACATCACCAGTTTCAGCCCGTCTTCCACCGTCATGTCGAGAACGGTGACCTCGCGCCGCGGCAGGATCGCCAGATAGCCGGCGGTCGGCGGGGCGCAGGGGATGAAGACGTGGACCATCTCCTCTTCGGAGATCTTCTGGATCTCCGGATGGGCGCCGCCGGTGATGAAGCCCAGCGACCACATGCCGTGGCGCGGGAACTCCACCAGCACCACCTCGCGGAAGGCCTTGGACTTCTTGGCGAGCACCGTCTCGACGATCTGCTTCACCGCCCCGTAGACGGAGCGGACGACCGGCATGCGCTCCACCACGCCCTCGCCGATGCGCACGACCAAGCGCCCGACATAGCCGGCGGCGAAGGCGCCGATCAGGGTCAGCACGATGATCAGCGTCAGCACCCCGATGCCGGGGATCGAGAAGGGCAGGTAGTTCTCCGGGTTGTAGGCGGAGGGGATCAGCGGGCGCACATGCCCGTCGATAAAGGCCAGCAGCCACCAGCCGAGATAGACCGTGACCGCGATCGGCGCCGTCACCAGAACGCCCGCCAGGAAATAGGCGCGCAGCCGCCCCGTCAGCCCGATGCCGGCGGGCCGGTGGGACGTGCTCTCGTCCGCCGCGCTCTGGCTGTCCTGCTCGTTCCGATCCACCGCCCCACCCCCGAAAATCCGACGCCCGCTATAGTGATACAGGACATGGCTCCTGCTCAATCCACAACGACGTATCGGACGGCGGGAAAGAGTTGCCGGGGAGAATGCGAAGGAACTCCCTCCGGGGGGCTGGTCCGCCACCCACGCGCGCATCACATCGCTGAGAATGACCCATACCCCCCGCATCCTTTCGCTCGCCACGGCTCTGCCGCCCCATCGTCTCGGCCAGGACGAGGCGCTCGGCGTCGCGCGCGCCGTCTTCGGGCCGCGGATGCGCGACTTCGAACGGCTGGTGCCGGTCTTCGCCAACACCGGCATCGAAACCCGCCACGCTGTCATGCCCATCGACTGGTACATGGAGCCGCGCGGCTGGCCGGAGCGCACCGCCGCTTTCCGGGAGGGTGCCCTGGCCTTGCTGGAAGAGGCGGCGGGGCGGGCGCTGGCCCATGCCGGCCTGAAGCCGCAGGACGTGGACGCCATCGTCTGCGCCTCGACCACCGGCATCGCAACGCCCAGCCTGGAGGCGTTGCTGCTGGAGCGCATGGGCTTCCGACCCGACACGGTGCGGCTGCCGCTGTTCGGGTTGGGTTGCGCCGGCGGCGTGCTGGGGCTGACCCGCGCCGGGCAGATCGCCCAGGCGATGGTGGGGCGGACGGTGCTGTTCCTGGTGGTGGAACTCTGCACGCTGGCCTTCCGCTCGGCCGAGGCGACACCGACCAACGTGGTCGCCAGCGCCCTGTTCGCGGACGGTGCCGCCGCGGCGGTGCTGCGCGCCGATGCGGAAGGGGAAGGGCCGCGCCTCGTCGATGGGGCGGAGCACACCTGGCCGGGAACGCAGGACGTGATGGGCTGGCGGGTCGAGGATGACGGCCTCGGCGTGATCTTCAGCCAGAGCATCCCGGCGCTGATCCGCAGCCGGCTCGAGCCAGTGCTCGACGGATTTCTGGAGCGGCGGCGGCTGGCCCGCGCTGACCTCGCCGGGCTGATCGTCCATCCCGGCGGCGCCAAAGTGCTGCACGCCCTGGAGGAGGTTTGCGCCCCGGTGTCCGCCGGGCTGGACGACGCCTGGGCGGTGCTGCGCCGCTGCGGCAACATGTCGGCGGCCAGCGTGATGTTCGTGCTGGAGCGGCGCATCGCCTCCGGTGCCCGCGGCCCCCATCTGATGAGCGCGCTCGGCCCCGGCTTCACCGCGGCGCTGGCCCAGATCGACCTCTAGGAGCTTTGGGAATGGAGACGCTGCCGCTGGGCTGGCCCCACGTCGTTTTGCTGCTCGTCGCGGCCCAGCGCCTGGGCGAACTCGTGGTCGCCCAACGCAACACGCGCCGGCTGCTGGCCGAAGGCGCGCAGGAGGTCGGGGCCGCCCATTACCCGCTGTTCGTCGGGCTGCACGCCGGCTGGCTGGCGCTGCTGTTCGCCGTCGTGCCGGCGGACGCGCCGATCAACGGCTGGCTGCTCGCCCTGTTCGTTCTGCTGCAGGCCGGGCGGGTCTGGGTGATCGCCACGCTGGGGCGGTTCTGGACCACCCGCATCATCACCCTGCCCGGCGCGCCGCTGGTGCGGCGCGGGCCGTTCCGCTGGGTCCGCCACCCCAACTACTTGGTGGTGGCGGGGGAATTGGCCGTTCTGCCCCTGGTCTTCGGGGCGTGGTGGATCGCGGTGCTGGCGACGCTGCTGAACGTGCCTCTGACCCTGCACCGCATCCGTGTCGAGGATGGCGCGCTGTCCGGACGGCGCACGCTCAGGTCAGCAGGAAGCACAGCATCGTGACGCAGCCGGCGATGGCCGCCCCGTCGAGATGGTTGGGGAAGGCGTGCCAGAAGGATTCGCGGGGCTCCGGCTCCTCGCGGTCCATCTCGTCCAGCCACAGGCCGGCGGGCAGGCCGCCGTTGGCGCGCTCCGCCAGGGCGCCGGAGAGATGGGCCATCGAGACGGCCAGATAGCAGAACTTCACGAAGTTCAAGACGAAGTACATCGGCCCGCCTGCCTCGGCGATGGGGTCGGTCACGCCGCCCATGGCCGCCACGGCGGTCGCCATGGCGATGGCCGCGGCGAAAGGAATGGCGACGACCGACAGCAGGCGCTGCGAATCCACGCGGCCGGCGTTGGGGATCAGGCTGCGGGGAACGGGGCCGGAGGGCAGTTGGAACGACATGGCTCTCTCAATTCCGGTGGGCGCGTCCCATCCGTTCTGCCGCCTTCAGGGTTAACGGGACGTTAGCGATACCCGTCGGAGGGAGGAGGTTCCACCTTTGCGCAGCCCCGGCTATTCTGCCCGTCCATGACCACAGGCTGCCGCCTGGCAGCAACTGACGACCGCGCCAACGATCAAGGAGACGCCGTGCCCGCCGACGCTGGACCGTCCCGGCTGGATGGAATCACGCTGCTGAGCCCGCTGTCCGCGGAGGAGCGCGCCGCCGTGGCGCGCCTGTGCCGTTGGCGCCGCTTCCATGCGAACGAGCAGATCATCGACCATCAGGGAGACACGCGGGATGTGGCGTTGGTGGTCGACGGGCGCGTGCGGGTGCTGAGCCATTCGCCGGCGGGCCGCGAGATCAGCTTCGACGACATCGAGGCCGGCGGATTCCTGGGCGAGATGGCGGCCATCGACGGGCTTCCCCGCTCGGCCTCCGCGGTGGCGGTGGAGGAAGGGACGCTGATCGCCTTCCTGGCGCCCCGGCCCTTTCAGGACTTGGTGTCCGGCCATCCGGACCTCGCCATGGCGGTGATGCGGCGGCTGTGCCGGGTCGTCCGCATCGCCACCGACCGGGTGATGGAGCTGTCGACGCTGGGCGCCAACAACCGCGTCCACGCCGAATTGCTGCGGCTCGCCAAGCGGGCGCAGGTGGACGGGCGGACGGCGGTGATCGCGCCGATCCCCGTCCATGCCGACATCGCCAGCCGGGTCAGCACCGCCCGCGAGACGGTTGCCCGCGTGCTGAACGACCTCGCCCGCGATGGGCTGGTGGAGCGCCGGGCCGACGCGCTGGTCGTCCACGACCTGCATCGGTTGGAAGCTCTGGTGGAGGATGTCCGGTCCGGCGCCTGACGGGGCTTCGTCCGGAACCGGCTACTCAGTCGGCGCGCTCCAGAACGGTGAGGATCAGGGCGCGGAGCGATTCGGGATCATAGGGCTTGGGAAGGAAATACCAGCCGGCATCGCGGATTTCCGCCTGGGTGGCCGCGGACTCGTCCCCGGTGGTGATGATGACGGGGAGGGCGGGGCCGAGGTCCGCCAGCACCGTCCGCACCGACTCCGGAGCCTTGCCGTGCCGCCCCAGATGATAGTCGGCGACCAGGATGTCGGGGGGAGCCCCGCCGTTCAGCGCGTCCAGGAGAGCGGCGGGGGTCGGGGCGCTGACCAGCTGCATGCCCCAGTCCTCGAACAGGGTTTCCATGCACAGGCACAGCACCATGTCGTCCTCCATGAGGGCGACCGTCAGTGTGCCGGAGCTTGTGGATCGGCCGGCGAGGGGGGCGTCGGTCATGCGGTATCCAAATGAACAGCGGGGGACCAGTGAAACACAGGACGGCGATGCCGGCTGCCCGATACCCCTCGTCCGGCCTGTTCGGGAAAACCGGGTCGGGGTGGCCGCTGTCCGCTCGGTGATCGGTTCACTCAATTATCTGAGCAGGCAATTTAGATTCTATATCGAACAGCGCACCACTGCATTGTCATAGGTTAATCGGAAGAGGATATCTTCGGGGTGCGACGATCGGGTCAGTCCCCCGCGCGCTTGCGGTCGGACTTGGCGTCCAGCGCGTGCTCCAGCTGTTTGGGCGCCTGGATCAGGTGGAGGTACAACTCGTCGAATTGGCCGACGGAGGCGAGCTGCTTCACGTCGTGGACAGTGATCTGCTGGCCCGCCAGGTCGATCAGCCCGATGTCCCGCAGCCGGCGGAGCGTCCGGTTGATGTGAACGATGCTGAGCCCCAGCGCGTCGGCCAGGATCTCCTGGGTGACCGGCAGGGTGAAGCGCCCTTCCTCGACCAGCCCGACGATGCTCAGCCGCCGCAGCAACTCCACGATCAAATGGGCGGTGCGTTCCAGCGCGGTGCGGCGGCCGACGCTGAGCAGCCGTTCGGCGATGATCGCCTCTTCCTTGGCGCCAGACCAGGCAAGGGCGGCGGCCAGACGCGGGAAGAGCTTGAACAGTTCAATGATGCGTTCCGGCTGGAAGTTTGCCACTTCAGCGGGAGTCAGAGTGGTGACGCCATGGTCGGCCGTCTCGAAGAGGTTGCAGTAAAAGCCGATGATGTCCCCTGGCAGGACAAAATTGACCACCTGCCGCCGCCCATCGGGCAGCGCCTTGTGACGGATTGCCCAACCTTTGCGCATCACCCGCACGCAACCGTAGCGTTCCCCTTGCTGAAGAAGATCGGATCGAGAGCCGTGCCTGGTAACATTGCGCTCCAATTCGTTGAGGAAGTTCTTCTCCTCATCTGTCAAGCTCATGTAACTCGTTATCTTGCGCCCCAGTGGAGATGAAGGTATGTTGGCCTGGGCGCGGGTCATTTCTGTTCCAGCCTTTGATCGTCCAATTGTTATGGCCCCGAAGCGAGTGCCACTGCCAGCCCAATTCCGGGCGGCCTCGAACGATTAAGCCAAACGATAAAACCATCTATAACATAGGTTAATGGGGCTTAGATTTTCTCGACCGGACAGGTGAGGGATCATATACAAAACTGTTGGTGGCATTGGCCGTATGGGGTTTTGAACGGCCGGCGGTGGTAACAGATCAGTGCGGGGGGCGGCATGGCGGCGGAGCGGGATGCGGCGGGACTGGCTGCCCTCTCGATTTGTGAATCACTTATGCTCGCACTGGTGGAGCGCGGGGTTTTACGGCTCGAGGAAGCGCATGCCGCGCTTGAGGACGCCGCCGCCGCCCACCAGAATCGCGATCCGAAGGTCGAGGACCCCAATCTGCATCGTTTGGCGCTGCAGATTGTCGAGCGCCTGATGATCCAGGTGAACGCTACCCATCCCGCGTCGGCGCAAATTGCGGTCGGCCAGATGGCGGACAGCGGTTCCCAGGACTGAGCAAGCGTGGGGCGGGCCGGACGGGCGATCGGCCAGTCGGGCGATCAGCCGCATCGACAAAACGAAGAGAGCCCCGCCATCGACTGGCGGGGCTCTCTTCGTTTCGCCGTGCGACGGGTGGGAGCGGTCAGTCCGCTCCGGCCCCGGCGGTTTCGGTCGGCTGCGGACGCTGCTTGCCCAACCCGATGTTCGGGAACGCATTGATCAGCGCCGTGATGAAGGCCGACAGGTAGGGCAGGGACTGCACGACCAGCAGGCCCGACCACATGAAGGCGTCGCGGTTCTCGTGGCCGAACACCAGCACGATGGCCAGAGCGGCGCCCCACAGGCCCAGCAGCAGCGCGATCTCCTCCCGCGCCATCAGGAAGGCCTGCATCAGCGCCGGCTGGTTCTCGCACTTCGGCGTGCGGACAAAGGGACGTCCAGAGGTGAGCATGCCCAGCCACATGGCACGGCCGACCGTGTGGGTCAGCGCCATGCCGGCGATGGCCGCCCCCACCTTGTCCCAGAATCCGCACTTCACCCGCGCCTCGTACAGCCAGAGCGAGGCGCCGACCTTGAAGGCGAAGACGCTGAGCGTCGGGATCATGAAGACGCTGGGCGGAAACTCGAAATATTTCGGGAAGGCGAGCAGGCCGATCGACCAGATGATGCCGGCGATGCCGAAGATCATGTGGGCGGCGTCGGCGAACCAGGGCAGCCAGCCGGTGATGAAATGGTACTTCTGCCCAGCGGTCAGGCGCGGGCCGCCCGGCAGCAGGTCGCGCCAGTGATGCTTGAGGATCTGCACGGCGCCGTAGGCCCAGCGGAAGCGCTGCGTTTTGTAGGCGGAGAAGCTGTCGGGGACAAGGCCCTTGCCGTAGCTCTCCGGCATGTAGACGGCTTCGTACTTGTGCTCGAAGAGGCGCAGGCCGAGGTCGGCGTCCTCGGTGATGCACCACTCGCCCCAGCGGCCGACCTCCTCCAGCGCCGACTTGCGGATGATGGTCATGGTGCCGTGCTGGATGATCGCGTTGCGCTCGTTGCGCTGGATCATGCCGATGTGGAAGAAGCCGGCGTATTCCCAGTTGATCATCCGCTGGAACAAGTCGTGGCTCCAGTCCCGGTAATCCTGCGGCGACTGCACGAAGCCGACCTCGGGCCGGTCGAAGTGCGGGATGGTCGCCTTCAGCCAGTCTGGATGGACCTGATAGTCGCTGTCGATGACGGCGATGTGCTGGGCGTCCGGCGCCGTCTGGGCGAGGCCGAAGTTCAGCGCGCCGGCCTTGAAGCCCGGCCAGTTGTCCAGGTGGAAGAAGCGGAACTTCGGCCCCAGCTTGCGACAGTACTCCTCGACCGGGCGCCACACCGCCGGGTCCTTGGTGTTGTTGTCGAGCAGCAGGACCTCGTAGTTCGGGTAGTCCAGCCGGGCCAGCGCGTCCAGAGTCTCCATGACCATGTGCGGCGGCTCGTTGTAGCAGGGCACATGGATGGAGACCTTCGGCGCGTTGGGCAGGGGCGCGGCCGAGCAGGGCTGGAACTTGCGCTTGAAGCGGTCCTGCCAGACGACCTCGGTCAGCTCCAGCCCGTCGATCAGCATGACCGCGAGCAGGACGAGCTGGCAGAAGACCAGGATGCCCCAGGCGATTTCCGTGGTGGTGGCGAGGCCGGCGACGCTGGCCGCCGTGAAGGTGAAGACCAGAACCGACGACACGCCCTGGATCATCGCGCCGTAGAAGACCTGCCCGCCGAACTTCAGGTCGCCGCCGCGGCGCCACAGGAAGAAGACGAGCGGCAGGAAGCCCACCGCGATGGAGATGCCGCAGAGCAGCGGCCAGTTCCGCAGCTCCGTCACCTCGCCGATCATCGGGAACTTCGGCTTGCGCCACGCGTCCCACAGGCCCCAGCTGGTGCCGGCGGTGCCTTCGATCTCCCGCTTCCAGGGCTGGTCGAAGGCTTCCATGATGAAGTAGTCGAGCTTGTTCTGCGCCGCGACGTTCAGGAAGGTGCGGATGAACTTGGCCTGGTTGACCTGGCTCGCCTCGGCGCCGCGGCGCCACGGGCCGTCGGCCGGCCAGCCGATTTCCGAGATCAGGATGTGCTTGTTCGGAAACTTGGTCTTCAGCTCGTTGTAGCGGAACATGGCGTAATCGACCGACTGGTCGGCGGGCACGCCTTCCCAGTAGGGCAGCAGATGGACGGCCAGGAAGTCCACCGCGTCGGCCAGTTCCGGATGCTCCAGCCAGACGTGCCACGGCTCCGCGGTGGAGACCGGGACGTTGACCTTCTTCTTCACCCGCTTGATGTATTCGATGGCCTGCGGAACGGTGATGTCGGCGCGCAGGATCGCCTCGTTGCCGACCAGGACGCGGCGGACGTTGTTGTTGTCGCGCGCCAGCTTGATCAGGCCGTTGATCTCCGGCTCGTCGATCTCCGGCTTGCCGGCGATCCAGGCGCCCGCGGTGATCGGAATCCCGTACTTGCGGGCGATGGGCGCCGTCTGCTCCGACCCGTCGGTGGTGGAGTAGATGCGCACGCCCTTGACCGACCCCTCCAGGGCCTTCATGTCCTTCTCGATGTCCTCCGCCGAGGCCTTGTCGCCCTTGGACGGGCTCTTGTCCGGGTGGAAGGGCGTGTAACCGACGCCGCTGATGGCGCCGCCCCAGGACCGTTCGGCGACGGGGCGGTTCCACAGCGCCCAGACTCCGATGTTGCCCAGGATCACGAGAAGAAGAGCCGCGATCGCCGACTTGCGCATGACCGTCTTTCTTTGTCCCAAACGTCTGCCGGCCGTCCTGGCTTGGTCCGCCCCGGCCGGGCATCTTTCAATTCAGCGAAGGGGTTCCACCGGGCCGGCACGCAGGGGGACTCGCCGCCCCGACACCGCCTTCGGACCGAACACCCGTACCCACCACCCTGGTTGCAGGACACGCCTCAATCCGCCGCGCGATCCGTATAAGCCGGAGGACCGAACGCCTCCGACCGGAACATCACCGGACCGAATAAAGATCGTGCGGCAGTTTATACATTTTTCCCAGTCCCGCAACCAGTCCCACTCCGACGCGCCGGTGCCCAGACCTGCAGCGGCGGCAATCCCCATTGGACGAAGGCCCCTCTGGACGAACGCGCCACGTGGGCGTTTTCTTCCGCGGACGCCGCAAGGAAGACCTTACGGGCCGAAGGGAAGACAGCACAGGAAAGACACGGGACCCCATGACGATGTTCCATCTGCACGACCGTTTGCAGGCCGATACCGCCCCGATCGCCGAATGGCCGCTGTGCCGCGTCCTCCTGATGGACAACCGGGTGTGGCCATGGCTGATCCTGGTCCCCGCCCGGCATGATCTGACGGAGATCCACCAACTGCCCCGTGAGGACCAGCACCGGCTGGTGGACGAGATCGCCTGGGCGTCGCGCACGCTGGAAACCCTGTTCAGCCCGGACAAGATCAACGTCGGGGCTCTGGGCAATCTGGTTCCGCAGCTTCATATCCATGTCATTGCCCGCTCCAAGGAGGACCCGGCGTGGCCGGGGCCGGTGTGGGGGTCGGGCTTCGCGGAGCGCTACAGCCCGGAGGAGCGGGACAGCCTTATCCGAAAGATCGGGGCAGGGTTGGGCCAAAAGTGAGGCCCGGCGAAACCGAACGCGACGGCTCCCTCTCCCTTTGCGGCCAAGCGGAGGCGTGACGTTTCGCAGACTGCCCTGTTTATGCTCCCTGAAACATTCACCGATCAAAGGAGAGGGCACCATGAACACCGATCGCATCACGGGTGCCGGCAAGGAGCTGAAGGGCGAAGTCAAGAAGCAGGCCGGCGACCTGACCGGCAATCAGGATCTGAAGGACGAGGGCCGCGCCGACAAGGCCGAAGGCAAGCTGGACAAGGTCGTCGGCAAGGTGAAGGACATCCTCAAAGGCGACAAGTGATGGGCACGGAGGAGCGGGGGTATCGCAAGGACGATGCCCCGTCCGACGCCGCCCAGCGGATCGAGGACAAGCTCATCGAGGAAACCGGGCAGGCCTCGGGCGACCCCGACAAGCCGGTCCAGGAGAAGTTCGACGAATTGGGCGAGAAGCCCGATATCAAGAAGAAGAGCTTGCGGGACTAGGAATCGCCCCCTCCCAACCGGGAGGGGGTTTTTCTTTAGCCCTCGCCGGTGATCCGCGCCTCGACCCGCACCGGGAAGGTGACCGAGTTGGCGATGAAGCACTTCTCGTGGGCCTCATGGTGCAGGGCCACGGCCTTCGCGGAATCGCTGCCGGCGGCCAGCGTGACCTGCGGGCGCAGGACCACCTCGGTGAAGCGGCCGCCGCCGGAGGCGTCCTCCGCCATGGTGCCGCTCGCCGGGTCGCTGTAGGCGGTCACCGTGACGCCGTTCACCGCGCACAGGTGCAGGTACCACAGCATGTGGCAGGCCGAGAGCGAGGCCACGAGCATGTCCTCGGGATTGTAGCGCGCGGGATCGCCGCGGAAGGCCGGGTCGGACGAGCCGGGGATCGGCGGCTTGCCGGGGGCCATGATCTCGAGGTCACGGCTGTAGGCTTTGTAGCCAGCGGTTCCGCTTCCCTGGTTGCCCGTCCAGGTGACCGTCGTGTCGTACCGGTGTTCGCGCCCTGACATTGGTCCCTCCGGAGGTGTTTCCGGGAGGGTAACCGCGAACAATGGTGCTGAAAAGAAAACGGGCCATAAAAAAAGCGGGAGGGCCGAAGCCCTCCCGCGATCTCAATGCAGAGCTGCCGTAAGGCTTGCGCCTCAGCTGGCTTCCGCCGCGCGGGCGTGACGCTTGCGCTCGTTCGGGTCGAGGTAGCGCTTGCGCAGGCGGATGGACTTCGGCGTCACCTCCACCAGCTCGTCGTCGCCGATGTAGGACAGGGCGCGCTCCAGCGTCATCTGGATCGGCGGGGTCAGGCGGACCGCCTCGTCCTTGCTGGTGGTGCGGATGTTGGTGAGCTGCTTGCCCTTGATGACGTTGACCTCGAGGTCGTTGCCGCGGGTGTGCTCACCGATGATCATGCCCTGATAGACCGGAACGCCCGGATCGATCAGCATCGGGCCGCGATCCTCCAGGTTCCACAGCGCGTAGGCCACCGCGGTGCCGTCGGCGTTGGAGATCAGCACGCCGGTGCGCCGGCCGGCGATCGTGCCCTTGTAGGGGGCGTAGCCGTGGAACAGCCGGTTCATGATGCCGGTGCCGCGGGTGTCGGTCAGGAACTCGCCCTGGTAACCGATCAGGCCGCGCGACGGGGCGTGGAAGACGATGCGGGTCTTGTTGCCGCCCGACGGTCGCATCTCGATGAGGTCCGCCTTGCGCTCCGCCATCTTCTGCACGACGGTGCCGGAGAACTCCTCGTCCACGTCGACGACGACTTCCTCGATCGGCTCCAGGCGCTGGCCGTTCAGCGGGTCGGTCTTGAACAGCACGCGCGGGCGGCTGATGGCCAGCTCGTAGCCCTCGCGGCGCATCGTCTCGATCAGGATGCCGAGCTGCAGTTCGCCGCGGCCCGCCACCTCGAAGGCGTCGCCGCCCTCGGTGTCGGAGATGCGCAGCGCCACGTTGCCTTCGGCCTCGCGGAACAGGCGGTCGCGGATCATGCGGCTGGTGACCTTGTCGCCCTCGCGGCCGGCCAGCGGGCTGTCGTTGACCGAGAAGGTCATCGCCAGGGTCGGCGGGTCGATCGGCTGGGCGTTCAGCGGCTCGGCGACTTCCGGCGCGCAGATGGTGTCGGCCACGGTGGTGGTGGTCAGGCCGGCCAAGGCGACGATGTCGCCGGCGTGCGCCTCGTCCACCGGAACGCGCTCCAGGCCGCGGAAGGCCAGCACCTTGCTGATGCGGGCGTTCTCGATCAGCTTGCCGTCGCGGCTCAGCGACTTGATGGCCATGTTGACCTTGACGCTGCCGGTCTGGATGCGCCCGGTCAGGATGCGGCCCAGGTAGGGGTTCGCCTCCAGCGTGGTCGCCAGCATGGCGAAGGGCAGGTCCTCTTCCACCTTGGGCGACGGGACATGGTCGCGGATCAGCTCGAACAGCGGGGTCAGCGTCTCGCGGGCGCCGTTCTCCAGGTCCGTGGTCGCCCAGCCGTTGCGGCCCGAGGCGAACAGGGTCGGGAAGTCGAGCTGCTCGTTCGAGGCGTCGAGCGAGGCGAAGAGGTCGAACACCTCGTCGTGCACCTCGTGCGGACGGCCGTCGGGACGGTCCACCTTGTTGATGACAACGATCGGGCGCAGGCCCAGCTTCAGCGCCTTGCCCAGCACGAACTTGGTCTGCGGCAGCGGCCCTTCGGCGGCGTCGCAGAGCAGGACCACGCCGTCCACCATGGAGAGGATGCGCTCGACTTCGCCGCCGAAATCGGCGTGGCCGGGGGTGTCCACGATGTTGATGCGCAGGTCGTTCCACAGGACCGACGTGCACTTGGCCAGGATGGTGATGCCGCGCTCGCGCTCCAGGTCGTTGGAGTCCATGGCGCGTTCGGCGACCTGCTGGTTCTCGCGGAACGAACCGGCCTGCTTGAGGAGCTGATCGACCAGGGTCGTCTTGCCGTGGTCGACGTGCGCGATGATGGCGACGTTACGAAGATTCATGTGTCGGGGACTCTTAAATCCGCTTGGGGCTTCCGTTGCGCAATGCCGCCCCGACACCGCGGCTCGTTGACCGCGCACAACAAAAAAACCCTCCGAGATCGATCGGGGGGCTCTGCCGGGGAAACTGTTGCGACGCAATATAATGATCCGGCTTCATAACGCAAGCGGCGAGGTGAGGGAAACTCGCCCAAAGCGCCTATGCGGAATTTCCTTGCGTCACAGCGACCGAATCATTGGCGTCTGGAACAAGGAATCTTACATGGTCGGTTGATGACCCGCCGCGTTTCCGCTTCCCGCCTCGCCATCCTCCTCCTGTCCAGCGCGCTCGTCGCCGTGCCGGGCGACCCGTCGCGCGCGCAGGACCCGGCGCCGGACCCGGTTCAGGAGGCCGCTCCGCCGCCCGCGGCGCCGGACGGCTCCGCGCCGGACGATCCCACGCCCAACGCCCCCGGCCCGCAAATCCCCTATGAGGTGGAGTTCACCGGGATGGAGGACGACGAGCTGCGCGACCTGCTGCGCGACAGCTCCTCGCTGGTCAGCCTGAAGGGCGATCCGCCACCGTCGGTGCTGGGGCTGGAACGGCGTGCCGACAGCGACCGGGAGCGCCTGCAGACGGCGCTGCGTTCCGCCGGCTTCTACGACGCGGTGCTCGACATCCGGGTGGACGCGGCCCAGACGCCGGCCAAGGTGACCGTGGCGGTGACGCCGGGCACGGCCTACCGCTTCAAGACCATCACCATCGCCTCCACCGACGGCGCGCCGCTGCCGGGCGGCGACGTGACGCCGGCCGACATCGGCCTGCCGGTGGGGGAGCGGGCGCGGGCGCCGCAGGTGGTCGACGCCCAGTCCGCTCTGCTGCGCCGGATGACCGACCGCGGCCACCCCTTCGCCACCGTCGCCGAGCGGCGGGTGGTGGTGGATCACGATGACCACAGCATGGACGTCACCTATTCGGTCGATCCCGGCCCGCTGGTGATGTTCGGCGACACCAAGATCGACGGGCTGGCCAGCGTCGACGAGACGCTGATCCGCGGGCGCCTGCCCTGGAAACAGGGCGACATCTACAGCCCGGCCAAGGTCGACCGGGCGCGCCAGCAGATCGCCCAACTCGACGTGTTCGACACGGTGCGGGTGCGGCTGGCCGAGGAGCCGGGGCCGGGCGGCGTCACGCCGGTGGACGTGACCCTGGCCGAGAAGCTGCACCGCTTCATCGGGGCCAGCGCCTTCTACTCGTCGGAGGATGGCGTGGGCGGCTCGGCCTATTGGGGCCACCGCAACCTGTTCGGCGGGGCGGAGCGGCTGCGGCTGGGCGTCGAGGTCGGGCGAATCGGCGGCGACAACGGCGCCGCGCAGGGACCGCGCGGCAGCCTGGACCTGCCGGACATCCGCCTGTCGGCCAATTTCCGCAAGCCCGATTTCCTGGCGCCGCGCCAGTCGCTGATCCTGGACTTCCAGGTCGCGTCGGAGCAGCCGCCGGCCTACGACCGCGTCGCCACCATCGGCTCGGCCTCGCTGGAGCGGCAGGTGACCGACCAGCTCAAGGTCTCCTACGGCGTGTCGGGAGAACGCGGGCGGGTGCGCTCCAACCTGCGGGAGTATCAGACCGGATTCATCGGCGTGCCGCTGGGCGTCGCCTGGGACGGCTCGGACAACCTGCTGAACCCGTCCAGGGGCTACCGCGCCTCGCTGCTTGCCACCCCCTGGTTCCCCTACGCCGGGGATACGGACTCGATCTTCACCAGCTTCCAGATCAACGCGTCGGCCTACCGCGACCTGTCCGACGACGGGCGCTACGTCGCGGCGGCGCGCATCGGAGTCGGCAGCACGGTGGGAGCCTCCCTGGACCAGGTTCCGCCGGACCACCGCTTCTATGCGGGCGGCGGCGGGTCGGTGCGCGGCTACGGCTTCCAGAAGGCCGGACCGCGCGACATCTACGGCGACCCGACCGGCGGACGCTCGCTGTTCGAGGCCGGGCTGGAACTGCGCGTCAAGGTGACGGAGACCGTCGGCATCGTGCCCTTCGTCGATGCCGGCACCGTCTTCGACAGCGCCTTCCCGGACTTCAAGGAGCCGCTGAAGGTCGGCGCGGGCATCGGCGCCCGCTACTACACTGATTTCGGGCCGTTGCGCGCCGACGTCGCCTTCCCGCTGAACGCCGACTCCGGCGATGCGAAGTGGCAGCTCTATCTCAGTCTGGGTCAGGCCTTCTGATTCGTCCTTTCAACCGGTGATGCCGGGTCGGGTCGCATTTTTGCCACTTGGATCGGGATCGCCCATGCTCTTTCCCGTTATACCATTCGGGGAATGCCGCAACGGGGTGCGTGGTGTCGGTTTTGCGTCGTCTGATCGTCCTTCTTCTGGCCATCACCGTCCTCAGCGGGGCGGTCCTGACGGAGGCCGCCCGCGCGGCCGACACCGACGGGGGCGGCTGGGGTCCGGCCAACGCCGTCCGGCGCTGGATCGCCCAGACCATCGAGAAGGCGGTCAACGGTCCGGACCTTCAGGTCAAGATCGGCACCATCGGTGGCGCGGTGCCCGTCAACTTCACGATCTCCGACGTCACCGTCGCCGACCGCGAGGGCGTGTGGCTGCGGCTGGAGGACCTGCGCGTCAACCTCGCCCCGACCGCGCTGCTGACCGGGCGGGCCAAGGCCGACGCCATCGAGGCGCAGCGCGTCGTCGTCGAGCGCGCGCCGCTGCCCGCCGAAGGGCCGGAGCCGCCACCCGACCAGGGGCCGACCTCCCTGCTGCCCAGCCTGCCGGTGGGCGTCGCCGTGGACAAGCTGGCGATTGCCGAGCTGGTCCTGGCCGAGCCGCTGATCGGGCAGGAGGCGCGGCTGAAGATCGACGGGTCGCTCGACCTCGCGTCCGGCGGGTCGTCGCTGGAGGTGCATCTGAACGTGGACCGTCTCGGAGACCAGCCGGGCACGGTGGCGCTCGACGTCGCCTTCAACCCCGACGACAAGCGGCTCGACCTGAATCTGAAGGCGTCGGAGCCGGCGGGCGGGCTGATCGCCACCGCGCTGAACATCCCCGGCGCTCCGCCGGTCAGCGCGTCGCTGGACGGGCAGGGCTCGCTGGACGATTGGAAGGGCACCTTCACCGCGGCGGCGGAGAACGCCGCCCGGCTGGCCGCCGACGCGACGATCAAGGCGGTGCCGGAGGGGCACGCCGTGACACTCGCGGCGACCGGCGACGTGGCGTCACTGCTCGGCCCCGACATCGCGCCGCTGGCCGGCCCGCAGCCGGCGCTCAAGGGCACGGTGGTGGTCGCTCCGGACGGCGCCCTGACCCTGCAGCCGGTGGCCGTCGAGACCGCCGCCGCCACGGCCAATCTCTCGGGGCGCGTCGGCGCCGACCGCCGCAGCCTCGACCTGCGCTACGAGGTGCAGGCCGGGCCGGACTCCACCCTGCACGGCTTCGCCCCCGGCATCGCCTGGCGGGAAGGCACCGTGTCGGGCACCGCCCAGGGCACGCTGGACGCGCTGACCGTGGTGGTGGAAGGGCTGATCCGCGACCTCGCCGCCGACGATCCCGCCCTGGCCTCGGTCGCCGGGCCGGAGGTGCGGCTGGACGGGCGGGCGCGGATCAACGCCGACACCGGCGCGGTGGGGATCGACGGGGTGACCCTGACCACCGCGGCGGCCAGCGTTGGAGCGCAGGGCAGCGTGACCGGTTGGGGCCAGACCGCCGACGTGACGGTGTCGCTGAACGCCGACGACCTGTCGCGCCTCTCCGCCCTCGCCGGGCAGCCGCTGGCCGGCTCGCTGGCCCTGGCCGGGCCGGTGCGCTGGCAGGAGGACGGCACGCTGACGGCCGGTCTCAGCGGCGCGCTGCGCGGCCTGCAGACCGGAACGCCGGCCGACGGCGTGCTCGGCCGCGACGTCAGCCTGGGCGCCCAGGCGGTGATGGAGCCGGGGGGCGCCATGCGCCTCACCGACCTGACGGTGGATGGCCGCAACGGGCGACTGACCGGTGCCGCGGCCTTGGTGGATGGGGCCGTGGACGCGAAGACCCGCTTGGAGATCGCCGACCTCGCCCCGGTGGGCACCGCTGCCGGGACTGAGATGGCCGGCGGCCTGACGCTCGACGCGACGGCGAAAGGCCCGTTGGACAAGCTGGTGGCCGAGGCGGCGCTGCACGCGCGGAACCTCGCCGTGCAGGGGCGCCGCTTCGGCGACACGCGGCTGAACGCCACCGCCCAGAATTTGCCGGGCGCCCCGCAGGGGCGCGTGTCGGCCCGCACCGAACTGGCTGGCGCCGGCTTGACCGCGGACGCCGCCTACGCGCTGGAGGGGCAGGCGCTGCGCATCAGCGACCTCGCCGTGGCGAACGGGCCGAACCGGATCACCGGTGCGGTGCGCGTTGCGCTCGACGCCATGACCGCGACCGGCAAGCTCGACGGCAACCTGCCGCAGCTTCAGGCCCTGTCGGAGCTGGCCGGCGTGCCGCTCACCGGGGCGGCGGGCTTCACCGTCGCGCTCGACGCGCCGAACGGCAAGCAGGCGGCCAACCTGACCGCCAACGCCACCAACCTCCGCGTCGAGGGGGAGGGCGGTCCGCTGTTCGCCGCGCGCCGCCTGACCGCCAACGCCGACGTCGTCGACGCGCTGGGCAACGCCAGCGGCAAGGCGCGTGTGGAGCTTCAGGACGGGGCCGCCGCCGGCAACGACTTGGCCCGCGTGACCGCCAGCGTTGACGGCTCGCTCGCCAAGGCGGCCTTCCGGGCGGAAGCCGCCGGCGCCGGGCGCGACCCGCTGGGGCTCGATCTGGCCGGCGAATTCACCCAGAACGGCGCGCTGAACCGCATCCGGCTGGACCGGCTCCAGGGCCGCTACAGCGGCGAATCCTTCCGGCTGACCCAGCCCGCCGCCATCGCCCTGGGCGAGCGGCGCTACGAGGTCTCCGGCCTGCGGCTGGTCAGCGGCAACGCCCAGCTCGCCGCCGATCTCGGCCTGAACGGAGAGCGGCTGTCGGGCGAGCTGCGGCTCGACCGCGTGCCGATGGCGCTGGCCCGGCTGGCCAACCCGACTCTGCGGCTGGACGGCACGCTGAACGCCCAGGCGACGCTCGGCGGCACCGTCCGCCGTCCGCAGGCCGACGCCACGCTGCGCATCGCCAACCTGAAGGCGCAGCAGACCACCCAGGCCGGCGTGCCGGGCCTGAACGCCACGGTCAACGCGCGCTGGCGGGAGGCCCGCCTGTCGGTGGATGGCGACGTCGCCACCAGCAACAACGCGGGCCGGGTGACCCTGACCGCCGCCGCACCGCTGGCGATGGACCCGGACACGCTGGCCTTCTCGGTGCCGGAGCGCGGCCGGCTGGAGGCGGCGCTGCGCGGCGCCATCGATGCCTCGCTCGCCAACGACCTGCTGGCGGCCAGCGGCGACCGGGCGCGCGGCACGCTGCGGCTGGACGTCAGCGTCGACGGCACGGTGGCGGCCCCCCGGCTGGGCGGCACGGTGACCCTGGCCAACGGACGCTACGAGAACCGGGCGAGCGGCGCCATCATCAGCAACATCGACGCCCGCATCGTCGGCGACGGCGACGTCTTCACCATCCAGAGCTTCCGCGGGCGGACCACCAACGGCGGCGAGATCAGCGCCCGCGGCGTGATCCGTCCCGCCGCCGCGGACCCGCAGCAGCAGCTCGACCTCGCCATCCAGGCCGACCGGGCCCGGCTGGTGCAGAACGATCTGGCGGTGGTCACCCTCGGCACCAATCTGACGCTGACCGGCAGCTTCCTGAATCCGCGTCTCGCCGGTCCTGTGCGGATCGAGCGGGCGGAAATCCAGATCCCCAACCAGACCCCGCCCAATGTGGTTGACCTGAAGGTCGTCGAGGTCGGCAAGGGCCGCAAGGCGCAGCCGGTCAGCCTGAAGAACGGGCCGGCTGGAAACGGGCCGGCGGCGCCGGAACCGGCCTTCGCGATGATCCTCGACCTGACGATCAACGCGCAGAACCAGATCTTCGTCCGGGGCCGCGGGTTGGAGGCGGAGTTCGCCGGCCAGCTCACCGTCACCGGCACCTCCAGCCAGCCGCTGGTCGGTGGGCGGCTGAACATGCTGAAAGGCGAATTGGACCTTCTCGCCAAGACCTTCGTCTTCAAGCGCGGCATCATCGAGTTCGACGGGGGACCCACCATCGACCCGCGGCTGGATTTCCTGGCGGAGGCTACGGCCAACGACGTGACCGCCCAGGTCCTCGTCACCGGCACTGCCGGGCAGCCGAAGCTGGAACTGACCTCCCCGCAAGGGCTGCCGCAGGACGAGGTGCTGTCTGCCGTGCTGTTCGGGAAGTCGGTCGGCAACCTGAACGCGGTGGAGGCGGTCCAGCTCGCGCAGTCCGCGGCGACCCTGGCCGGCTTCGGCGGTGGCGGGCCCGGCCTGCTCGGCAATCTGCGTCGCGGTCTCGGCGTCGACCGGCTGGAGTTCACCGGCGGTGCCGACGGCAAGGGCGGGGCGGTGGAAGCCGGGCGCTACGTCAGCGACCGCGTCTATGTCGGGGTGGAGCAGGGCATCGGCGCGAACCAGAGCCGCGCCACGGTCGAGGTCGACATCACCAAGAACATCAAGGCCCAGGCCGACGTCGGCGCCGATTCCGACACCCGCGTCGGCGTCAAGTGGGAGTGGAACTACTAGGCGTCGCCCGCCTTTCTGCGGTCCATGCGCGGCGTTCGGGCGCTGGTCATCGGCGCAAGAGCCCCCATATCGAACAAGGATGAAGGCCGCGCCGCCAAGGCTCCGGTCATCGGCGAAGGGGGAGCGGTGCGCGCTGCCAGAAGGATTCCCTACGTCAACCAGGGCATCGTCATGGCCTGCACGCTGGCCTTCGTGCTGGGCGTGCCGCCGGAATCCCTCGCCTTCGTTCCCGCCTATTTCTTCGGAACGGTGGAGACGGCGGGGCCGCTGCCGAGCTGGGCGGTGTGGCGCGGTCTGTTCGGCCATGTCCTGATCCACAGCGACATCGTGCATCTGGTCAGCAACATGCTGGCGCTCTGGGCCTTCGGCGGCGCGGTCGAGCTGGCGATGGGCAGCCTGCGCTACCTGCTGTTCTTCCTGCTGTGCGCCGCGTCGGGGGCCGTGGTCGAGGGGGCGTTGGCCGTCGATCCCATGGCGCCGCTGGTCGGGGCGAGCGGGGGAATCTGCGGGGTGATGGGCGCCTTCCTGCTGCTGCATCCGCAGGCCACGCTCGGCGTGACGCCCGGGCCGCGCGTTCCGGCCTCCTTCGTGGTGGGCAGCTTCCTGGCGATCAACGTGGCGATGACGCTGATGCCGCCGTCCCCGGACTCCAGCCTGGGCGACGTGGCCTGGGCGGCCCATTTGGGCGGGTTCGGCGCGGGGATGGCGCTGGTCGCCCTGTTCCGCCGCCCCGGCGTGGCGCTGTGGAGCGTGGCGCGCCTCAGCACCGCGGCGAAGGCCGCCGTCTATCTGACGCTGGTCGTGGTTCTGCTGCGCACCCTGTGACCATCCCTGCCGTGACCGTTGCCTTTGCCGGGCCGGGGCGGAATACTGCGCCCTCCATTGACGGAGGCATGTGACTATGGCGGAAACCGGGTCCGCGCCGGTGCTCGGCGTGATCGGCGGCAGCGGCGTCTACGACATCGACGGGCTGGAGAATCAGCGCTGGGTGAAGGTGGAGACGCCCTTCGGCGACCCGTCGGACGAGCTGCTGACGGGCGAGCTGAACGGCCAGACGCTGGTCTTCCTGCCGCGCCACGGCCGAGGCCACCGAATCCCGCCGTCGGAGCTGAACTTCCGCGCCAACATCTACGCGCTGAAGGCGCTGGGCGTGACCGAGATCCTGTCGGTCTCCGCCGTCGGCTCGCTCAAGGAGCATCTGCCGCCCGGCACCTTCGTGGTGATCGACCAGTTCATCGACCGCACCTTTGCCCGCAACAAGAGCTTCTTCGGCACCGGTCTGGTGGCGCATGTGGCGCTGGGCCATCCGGTCTGCGGGCGGATGGGCGACCTGATCGAGGAGGCGTTGGTCGAGTTGAAGGTCCCGCACCAGCGTCGCGGCACCTACATGGTCATGGAGGGCCCTCAGTTCTCGACCAAGGCCGAGTCCGAGCTGTACCGGAGCTGGGGCTGCGACGTCATCGGCATGACCAACATGCCGGAGGCCAAACTCGCCCGCGAGGCGGAGATGTGCTACGCGACCGTCGCCATGGTCACCGACTTCGACTGCTGGCATCCGGACCATGACCACGTCACCGTCGACGCCGTCATCCGCGTGGTGGTCGCCAACGCCGGCAAGGCGCGGTCGCTGGTCAGGACGCTTGCTCCGAAGCTCCAGGTGCGCGACGGGCTGTGCGCCCAGGGCTGCCACACCGCGCTCGACCACGCGATCATGACCGCGCCGGACAAGCGCGACCCGGAGATGCTGAAGAATCTCGACATCATCCTCGCCCGCTCGCTGGGCTGAGGACGCCAACGCAAAAAGCCGCGGGACCCGGCGTGCGTCCGGATCCCGCGGCTTTGTCATTTCAAGCCGGGTGGAAAGCCTCAGTGGCGGGTGCGCGCCGGGGTCACGTAGACGCCGTCCCAATCGACGCCGAACAGCGCGTCGTCGCCGGCTTCTTCCACCAGCTCGTCATAATCGCTGATCTCGATCAGGCCGAAGATCGAGGCGGTGCCCGAGGCGTCCAGGTCGCAGGTGATGACGCGGCCGGCGAACTCGACGGAGGTGAAGAACACCTCCGGCAGTTCCATGCTGTCGAGGTCGGCGGATACCGCGCATTCGATTTCATGGACCAGGCGCGAGGAGAGGGACCCCCGCAGTTTCGCCGCCTGGGAGGCCCAGACGATCTTCTTGACCCGCGCAGCCGGGCGGTTGTCGGCTTCGCCGATGCCCTCGTCGGGCTGGGCGGCCATGGCGATCATCCGGGAAACCAGGTTCGACGGGCTGGGCGCACGCATAGAGACCTCCGTGAAGAACGAGCGCAGATTCACCCGGCTTCGGTTAACGGGGACTTAAATCCGGACGTCACGGATGGCTTACCTCTTATGCGTAACGACCTATGACCAATCAGGAGGCCGGCGACGCGTAGGCCGCCGCCAGCCGCGCCGCGGTGGCCGCGTTGTTTCGGATCAGCGCCATGTTGGCGGTCAGGCTGCGCCCGCCGGTGATCCGCTCCAGCGCCGCAAGGAGGAAAGGCGTGACGGATTTTCCCGTGATTCCATGATGTTCCGCATCCTTTAGCGCCTGCGCGATGGCCCGCTCCATGGCGTCGCCATCCAGCGCGTCGGCCTCCGGGATGGGGTTGGCGAGGACCACGCCACCCTCCAGCCCAAGCTCCCATTTAGCCCTCAGGATCGCCGCGACCTCATGCACGTTGTCACAGCGATGAGAGACGGGCAGACCAGAGTTGCGGCTGTAGAAGGCCGGAAATTCGTCGGTGCCCAGCCCCAGGACGGGGACGCCGCGAGTCTCCAGCACCTCCAGCGTCTTCGGCAGGTCGAGAATCGACTTCGCACCCGCGCAGACGACGCAGACGCTGGTGCGGGCCAACTCGTCGAGGTCCGCCGACACGTCGAAACTGGTTTCGGCGCCGCGATGCACCCCGCCCAGGCCGCCGGTGGCGAAGACGGCGATCCCGGCCAGCCTTGCGGCGATCATCGTGGCGGCCACCGTGGTGGCGCCCGGCACCCCGGTCGCCAGCGCGACGGGCAGGTCGCGGCGGCTCAGCTTCAGGACGCCGGTGCCGCCCTTGGCGAGCCGTTCCAGGGACTCGGCGTCCAGCCCGACGCGGATGCGCCCGTCGAGGACGGCGACGGTGGCGGGCACCGCCCCCTCCGCCCGCACCGCGTCCTCCAGCGCCGTCGCCGTCTCCAGATTCTTCGGATAGGGCATGCCGTGCGAGATGACGGTGGATTCCAGCGCCACCACGGGCCGCCCCTCGGCCAGGGCGGCTGCGACCTCGGGCGTTGGGGACAGGCGGTGGTGCATGGTCGGAGTCTCCCTGGTTCTTCCGCATCCTGCGCTGCGCTCCGCCTCGGCGCAACCGGGGGGAATCGGAATTTTGTCCTTTCGCGAGGGCGGCCTATATTGCAGCACATGCCTGCACAAAGCCCCGCCCGCCCCCCGCCGAACGCTGGATGAAGGTCTGCCCCGAGGGGCTCTACGTCGAGCCCGGCGGCTTCTACGTCGACCCGCTGCGCCCGGTGGAGCGCGCGGTCGTCACCCACGGCCATTCCGACCACGCCCGGCCCGGCCACGCCCATGTGCTCGCCACCGCCGGGACGCTCGCCATCATGCGGCAACGGCTGGGCGAGGGGGCGGGGGCCGCGACGCAGACGCTCGACTACGGCGAGGCGATCCGCATCGGCGACGTGACGGTGCGGTTGGTCCCCGCCGGCCATGTGCTGGGCAGCGCGCAGGTGGTGCTGGAGCATGAGGGCACGCGGGTGGTGGTGTCCGGCGACTACAAGCGGCGCTTCGACCGAACCTGCGCGCCGTTCGAGCCGGTGCCCTGCGACGTCTTCATCACCGAGGCGACTTTCGGCCTGCCGGTCTTCCGCCACCCGCCGGATTTGGGGGAGATCGACAAGCTGCTGCACTCGCTGTCGCTCTTTCCCGAGCGCAGCCATGTCGTCGGGGCCTACGCGCTGGGCAAATGCCAGCGGGTGATCTCCCTGCTGCGCGCCGCCGGCTACGACCGGCCGATCTACCTGCACGGCGCCCTGGAGCCGATCTGCAAACTCTATGAGGGCTTCGGCGTGCCATTGGGTGAACTTCGCCCGGCCACCGTCGCGGCCAAGGAGGAGCTGAAGGGCGCCCTGGTGCTGGCCCCGCCCGGCGCGGTGGCCGACCGCTGGGCGCGCCGGCTGACCGACCCGGTGGTGGCGATGGCCTCCGGCTGGATGCGCGTTCGCCAGCGCGCCCGCCAGCGCGGCGTCGAGCTGCCGCTGGTCATCTCCGACCACGCCGATTGGGACGAGCTGGTCCAGACGCTCGACGAGGTCGCGGCCCCCGAGGTTTGGGTGACCCATGGCCGGGAGGAAGCGCTGGTCCACCACGCTACCCAGCGCGGCATCCGCGCCCGCGCCCTGGCCCTGGTCGGCTTCGAGGAGGAGGGGGCGTGAGGAACTTCTCCGCGCTGATCGACGGGCTGGTCTTCATGCCGGCGCGCAATGGGAAGATCCGCCTGCTGGCCGACTTCTTCGCCACCACGCCGGACCCGGACCGCGGCTGGGCGCTGGCGGCGCTGACGGAATCGCTGGTCTTCCACGAGGCCAAGCCGGCGGCCATCCGGCAGCTGGTCGCCACCCGCGTCGATCCGGAGCTGTTTGCCCTGTCCTACGATTATGTCGGCGATCTTGCCGAGACGGTGGCGCTGATCTGGCCGGAGCGTCCGGAGCGGGCGAACAGCCTGCCGCCCTCCCTGACCGAGGTCGTGGAGACGCTGCGCGCGGCCAAGCGCGGGCAGGTGATGGGGCTGGTCGAGGGCTGGCTCGACACGCTGGATTCCTCGGGCCGCTTCGCGCTGCTCAAGCTCATCACCGGCAGCCTGCGGGTGGGGGTGTCGGCGCGGCTGGCCAAGACGGCGCTGGCAGAGTGGGGCAAGGTCGATCTCGGCGATCTTGAGGAGTGCTGGCATGGGCTGACCCCGCCCTACGCCGACCTGTTCGCCTGGCTGGAGGGGAAGTCCGACCGTCCGGCGGCGGGGAAGGGGGCCGGCTTCCGCCCGCTGATGCTCTCCCATCCGCTGGAGGAGGAGGACATGGCCGGGCTCGATCCGGCCGACTACGCCGCGGAATGGAAATGGGACGGCATCCGCGTGCAGTTGGCGGCCCGCGGCGGCGAGCGGCGAATCTACAGCCGCACCGGCGACGACGTGTCCGGCGCCTTTCCCGACATCGCCGACCACATGACCTTCGACGCCGTGCTGGACGGCGAGTTGCTGGTCGCCCGCGACGAGGGCGCGATCGCGCCGTTCAACGACCTTCAGCAGCGGCTGAACCGCAAGACGGTGACCGCCGCGATGCTCAAGGAGTTTCCCGCCTGGGTGCGGCTCTACGACATCCTGTTCGACGGCGAGGAGGATCTGCGGAGTCTGCCCTTCACCGAGCGGCGCGCCCGGCTGGAGCGCTGGCACGACGCGGTGCGCCCCCGGCGGATGGACCTGTCGCCGCTGGTGCCGTTCGAGGGCTGGGAGGCGCTGAAGGGCTTGCGCGAGGGCAGCCGGGAGAACAGCATCGAAGGGCTGATGCTGAAGCGCAAGGACAGCGTCTACGTCGCCGGGCGTCCCAAGGGACCCTGGTTCAAGTGGAAGCGCGGGGCGTTGACCCTCGACACCGTGCTGATGTACGCCCAGCGCGGGCACGGCAAGCGGTCCAGCTATTATTCGGACTTCACCTTCGGCGTCTGGCGCGGCGAGGAGCTGGTGCCGGTCGGCAAGGCCTATTTCGGCTTCACCGACGCGGAGCTGGTCGAACTCGACCGCTGGGTCCGCAACCGCACCACCCGCCGCTACGGCCCGGTGCGCGAGGTCGAGCCGGGGCTGGTGCTGGAGGTCGCCTTCGACAGCGTGCACCCGTCGAACCGCCACAAGAGCGGCCTGGCGATGCGCTTCCCGCGCGTCCACCGCATCCGCTGGGACAAGCCGGCGGCGGAGGCCGACCGGCTGGAGACGCTCCAGGCCATGGTCGTCGGGTAACCTCGCCCAACCGGCCGCTTCTTCCATTTTGAACCGGGTCCGCGTTGACGCTGGTGGGGCAGCGCTTAGTCTTCTGCAACCGTTCGCTGCGGTCGAGCGGGGAAGACATCAAGCCGGAGACCTGACCATGCCGTTCGCCGCCGCTCCCGAATTCAAGAAACACAAGGCGAAGTGCGAGGCCGAGGCGAAGAAGATTCCGAACTCGGGCGACGCCCTGGCGGTGGTGAAGAAGTCCGGCGACGTCGAGAAGGCCGCCGCGGCCTGGGACAAGGCCTACAAGGCCGGGGACGCCAAGGCGCTGCGCGCGGCGCTGGCCGATCTGCTCCAGGCGACCAAGATCTTCCGGGCGAAGCTCAGCGCGGTCATCGTCAAGGCGCAGAAGGCGAAGAACGAGGGCGCCGTCGAGGTGGCGGCCGACATGCTGGGCGGCGCCATGAACGTCGAACAGATGGCCCAGTTGGAAAGCCAGTCCGCCCTGAAGAAGCTGGAGAAGGCGGGCAGCGCCAAGGAGATGCCCGCCACCACCTTCTTCGCCGACTGGACCTCCGCCAAGAAGATGTTCGAGGCGCTGACCGGCAAGAAGAAGCCGGCCGAGGGCTTCCTGCTCGCCTTCCGGGCGTCGAGCGGGCTGGAAAAGGCGACAAAGGCGCTGGACGCCGCCACACGCGCCAACGACGTCGACGCCCTGCAAAAGGCCATCAAGGGATTTGAGAAGACCGGCAGCGAGTATTTCGCCACCGTGAAGAAGAAGGCCAAGGTCTCCGTCGCGGCCGACGACACCGACATCCCGGACGAGTCGGAGGAGGCCTTCAACTACGATCAGGCGCTGGCGATCCTGTTGAAGAACCTGAACGTCATCCGCAAGGAAGCCGGCGACATCCTGGCCGAAGCGAAGAAGTAGACAGGATTCTCCGCCCTATCGGCTCAGCCGCATGTCGATGTGGTCGATGCCGACATCGTCGTAGATGGCGCTGACACGTCGCAAGCCGAAGCCGCCGTAGAAGCTTTCCAGATAAAGCTGTGCACTGATCTGCACGTCGTGCTCCGGCCATTCCCGGGCCAGCCGCTCCAGGCACTCGGCGACCAGCCGGCGGCCCAGCGCCTTGCCGCGCCACGCCGGCGCGACCGCCAACCGCCCGAAGGAGGTGGCGCCGGTTTCCGGATCGGGGCCGAAGATGCGGGCGTAGCCGACCGGTGTCGGCACGTCGCCGTCATACAGCGCCAGATGCTGCGCCACCGGATCGCGGCCGTCGAGGTCGGCGAAGGGCGATGCCTGCTCCACCACCAGCACGCTCTGGCGGAGGTGGAGCATGTCGTGGAAGGTGCCGGCGGACAGGTCGGCGAAGCGGTACCAGCGGGAATGCATGTCAGCCCCTAGAAGGAAAGGTCGGTGGGGTTCAGATGCTCCACCGTGAAGCCGAAGCGGCTGTGAAGACTCTCGCCGACGCGGAGCCGGTGGCAGAGGTGCGGCGACGCCTCGAAGCAGAGAAGGCAGGCCGGGCGTTCCCGTGCCAGGGCGGCGGCGCGGTTCAGGTCGTGCTCGGCTTCCGGAGTCTGCATCTTCGCGTCGACGATCGCCCAGAAGCGGTCCAGATCGCCCTGGTGGGCGGCGACGCGGCCCTCCTTGGGCGTGCCCAGCCCCTTCAGATGGACGTAGCCGATTCCGGCCTCCTCCAGACCGGCGGACAGCGGCCTTTTCGAGAAGCCGGCGCGGCGGGACAGGGGCAACTCGCGCACATCGAGCAGAACCCCGACTCCCCGCGCCTTCAATGCACGCAGGACGGAGTCGAAGGAGGCGCCTTCGTAACCAATGGTGTAGAGCGGCGGCGGGCTGCTCATGACGGGGAGGGGAGGGCGTTGCGGATCATGTACTCCGCGATGTCCTTCGGCTTCACCTTGACGTCGGTCAGCGGCTCGTCGGCGGACATCGCCTTGGCGACGAGAAGGCTGTTCTGCACGTTGGTCAGGGTGATCCGGAAGACGCCGGAGGCGCCCTTCAGCTTCGGGTAATAGGTCGGGTCGATGACCTTTTCCTTGCGCATCAGGCGCTCGATCACCGCTTCCTCGTCAAACTCCGCCACCTCCTGGCTGTGAACCGGGCGCCAGTCGCTCTCGCCCGCCCAGCCGGCGTCGATGGCGGCCTTGGCGGCGTCCGTGTCGGCGGCCACGCCCAGCTTGAAGATGTGCTTCCCCTGTCCGACGTCGGACGCCCATTTCGTCAGCGCGGCGCTGCGCGCCACATAAACCAAGGCCATTCTCGCGTTTCCCTAGCGGTCAGGCGGCCATGCTGCCGCGAAGCGGCCGGGGAGGCAACCGCCGGAACGGGGGAGGGGGGTCAGGGGAAGGAGGATTGCCGGGCGAGCGGGGTGATGAGGATGCGGCTGACCACGTCCTTGCCGAACAGCTTGACGCTCTCCTCGTCGATCTTGCGACGCAGGGCGGGCATGTTGGCGATGTTGCCGCGGACGATCCACCCCTCTTCGATGCCCAGATAGACGGCGCGCAGGGCGGCGTCGTGCAGCCGCGGGATGGCGACCTGGACCTCGCCCAGCCGGGTGGCGTTCGCCACCTCCAGCATGACCTCGATCTGGGTGTAACGCTCGACCTGCCCGCGGCTGACGATGGGGACCATCACCGGCTTGATGCGGACGGAGGGTGGCAGGGCCGCCGGCCCCTCCGCCGCCTGAGCCACCATGGCCGAACCGGCGACCGTGGCGACGATGAGAAGGCAACCGAGGAAGGACGCGACCCTGCGCATAAACGGGCACCGGAGAAATCGATTGGGTGACCCCGATAGTAGGGGCTCACCCGCCCGCCTTCAATGGCCCCTGCTGTAACAAGAGATTCGGCTTATGACCCGGCGCGCCGTTTTCAGGCCGCCTTCTGCCCGCTGGCCTGGATCGCCTTCTTGTTGACGTCGTTGATGGCCAGAACATTCAGCTTCTTGTCGGTTTCCTTCTCTTCGTTCAGGGTCTGCTCCAGCAGATCCGCCACCTTGGTGAGGCCGCAGGCGGTGGCGTAGGCGTGGACGGTGCCGTAGCTGGCGATCTCGTAATGCTCCACCTTCTGGGCGGCGGCGATCAGGGCGGCGTCCTGAACCTCCGGGGCGAGGCCCATCTCCATGATCTCGCGGGCCTCGCTGATCAGCCCTTCCATCGCGTCGCAATGCTTGCCGCGGGTGCGGGTGTCCAGCTCGTCGAAGACCTGCTCCAGCCGTTCGATCTGGCCCCGGGTCTCCTCCAGATGGGACTCGAAGGCCGCGCGGAGCTTCTCGGAATGCGCCGCCTTGGCCAGCTTCGGCAGGGCCTTGGTGAGCTGCTTTTCGGCGTGGTAGATGTCGCGAAGTTCTTCGATCAGCAGATCCTGCATGGTCTTGGCAGCCATGGTGCCGGTACTCCCTTGCTGAGTGCGTCGTCCGCCAACAACAGGACGTGGCAGATGGGGTTCCGGGACGGTTGCGCTGTGCTAAGGTGGTATCGGGACCGGCGAAGGCCGGCGATGGAGAGAAAGCAATGGTGGGCAATCGGGCGCCTGGAAAAGGCCAGACGGCTGGAAACGGCGCGGGAAACGGCCCCGGCGAGGTGCTGTTCGAGTTCCAGCGGGTCGGCAGCTACCTGAAGGTGATGGCCATCGATCCGGTCACCGCGACGGAGGTGTCGGTCGTCGGGCCGGCCACCGGCAGCCTGGAACTGCTGAAACGGACCGCGATCAGCAAGCTCCAGTTCGTCATGAAGCGCGACGCGGCCAAACGCTGACGCAGATCCGGACAGGCGGACGCCAAGAAGCGCGCCCTCCCGGCGGGGCGGGGGGCGCGGCTAGTCTTGGCTTCTGCTGATGGTGAGCACTGACATCCCGGTGCCGGACCTGCGGAACCGGTCCGGGGGTGAACTGCTCGACTCCGACTCTAGACCTATGCCGCGCCGTGGGCACTGGTGCATCGGATGTAACGCCTGTAGAAACCGTTCCACGAACGAACGGACCGCCGTGCGTCCCGGGCAGCGCTTTCCGGGCGCGGCGGCCCTGACCGAATGCGGAGGGAGACGATCGCAATGCGTTGCGTGACGGTCTTGCGGAGAATGCCCGTGCTGTTGAGAAAGACCCTGGCGCCGGCGGCCGCGCTGCTGGTGCTGGCCGTGGCGGCGCTAAGCCCGGCGCGGGCGGAAACCACCATCATCTGCACGAAGCCCGGCGTTCCGCTCTGCATGAGCGACACCACCACCTTCGTCAGCGCGGACAAGATGGCCGCCTGCCAGTTCGAGGTGAAGGAGTACGTGGACAAGACCATGGACTATCTGCGCTGCCTGAACGAGGAAAACACCAGCACCGGGCAGGAACTGACCCGCAATGTCGAGCGATTCAACTGTCGCCTGTCCGGCCGCAACTGTGGGTGATGAGAGGCGCGGGCGGGTTCGGCAACGTCCCCCGCGCAACGGTCCGGACGGTCCGGGCCTGGGAAAGGCATAAGGGCGAAACGACACAGGGCCGGCCTCCCATCGGGGAGGCCGGCCCTGTTCGTTCAGGACGGTGCTGGCGCTCAGCCGGCCTTGCGGCGGGTCTGGCGGCCGGAGCTGCGGCCGAGGCCGATCCGCTTGGCGAACTCCGAGCGCTGCGCCGCGTAGTTCGGCGCGACCATCGGGTAATCCGGCGGCAGGCTCCAGCGCGCCCGGTATTCGTCCGGCGACATGTTGTAGGTGGAGCGCAGATGGCGCTTCAGCATCTTCAGCTTTTTGCCGTCTTCCAGGCAGACGATGTATTCGGGCGTCACCGACTTGCGGATCGGCACGGCGGGCTTCAGAGGCTCCGTCGGAATTTCTCGGGGCTGCGTGTTCAGCCCGGTCAGCGACGAGTAGACCGTGTTGATCACCTCGGGAATCTGCTGCGCCGGCAGAACGTTCTTGCTGACATATGCGGAGACGATGTCCGCGGTCATCCGCAGAAGCTCGTTATCGGGCACATCGGCGCGAAGCTGGTCACTCATTGCCATTAGTCCTGATTTTTCATTTTGTCCCTAGCAACCAAGTTGCACAGCGTGATTTGGGTGTCAATATAATTTCGAAAGCAGCGAATTAAGTTATTTGCGATCTGCATGAAGTTACAAGGCGTGGCAAATCAGATGTCCCAGGAAATGGCCGGACGGGGGCTGCACTGCCCCGCGTTTAGGCATCGTCTAGTGAGGGGAAATTAGGCAAGACCATGGGAATCGGGCCCCGCAACTGACCGATTCGTGGTGCGACACCGAATCGCTCAACATGCTTACTGGCCGTTAACGTCAACGGGCACGGGAAATAGAGAAACATTTGTTCTCGGCATGTATCGCGAGCTCCGTCCATTTTTCCGCTTCAGCCCCCGCCATGCCGCCTTCTGCGGTTCTGTGCCCGGCGCAAAGCCCCTGTGCGTTGTGTCCTTCTGGCGGTTCGGGGCGACATCTGGTAGCTTGCCGCCATGCCGCCGTCCCCGCAGGGTGTTCCCTCCGGGCCGGCGCCATTCGTATTCGTGCACGGAGTTTTTCTTTCATGACCACCATCGCGATCGCGTCCGATCACGCGGGGTACGAGATGAAGGCCCAGATCGCCTCCTGGCTGGCCGGCAACGGCTACGAGGTGCTGGACCTCGGCTGCAACGGTCCGGAATCGGTGGATTACCCGGATTTCGCCACGGCGCTGGCGGGTGCCATCAACGACAAGCGCGCGGCGCTCGGTGTGTTGATCTGCGGCAGCGGCATCGGTATCAGCATCGCGGCGAACCGCCATCCGGGCATCCGTGCCGCCCTGGTGCACGACGTGACCACCGCCCGCCTCGCGCGTCAGCACAACGACGCGAACGTGGTCGCGCTGGGCGCCCGCATCATCGGCGCGGAGATCGCGAAGGACTGCGTGGACGCCTTCCTGAAGACCGATTTCGAAGGCGGTGAGCGGCACAGCCGGCGAATCGCCAAGATGGGATGAGACGGCCCTTCACCCGGCCCGTGACTGCTTTCTGAACCAAGGACCTGCCCTGCCATGACCGTGACCAACGCCGACCCCCGCGCCGAGATCGGCCGCTTCTTCGCCGCCTCGCTCGCCGAGACCGATCCCGAACTGGCCCGCGCGGTGCGCGACGAGCTGGTCCGCCAGCAGGAGCAGATCGAGCTGATCGCGTCCGAGAACATCGTCTCCCAGGCGGTGCTGGAGGCCCAGGGCTCGGTCATGACCAACAAGTACGCCGAGGGCTATCCGGGCCGGCGCTACTACGGCGGTTGCGAGTATGTGGACGTGGCCGAGACGCTGGCGATCGAGCGCGCCTGCAAGCTGTTCGGCTGCGGCTTCGCCAACGTCCAGCCGAACTCGGGGTCGCAGGCCAACCAGGCGGTCAACCTCGCCCTGCTCCAGCCGGGCGACACCATCCTCGGCATGTCCCTGGCGGCCGGCGGCCACCTGACCCATGGCGCCGCCCCGAACCTGTCGGGCAAGTGGTTCAAGGCCGTGCAGTACGGCGTGCGCCGTGACGACCACCTGATCGACTTCGACGAGGTCGAGCGTCTGGCCCGCGAGCACAAGCCGAAGCTCATCATCGCCGGCGGCTCCGCCTACCCGCGCGTCCTCGACTACCAGCGCTTCCGCGCCATCGCGGACGAGGTCGGCGCCTACTTCATGGTGGACATCGCCCACTACGCCGGCCTGATCGCCGGCGGCGTCTACCCGAACCCGTTCCCCTACGCCGACGTGGTCACCACCACCACCCACAAGACGCTGCGCGGCCCGCGCGGCGGCATGGTGCTGACCAACAGCGAGGAGATCGCCAAGAAGATCAACTCGGCGGTCTTCCCCGGCCTGCAGGGCGGCCCGCTGATGCACGTCATCGCCGCCAAGGCGGTGGCCTTCGCCGAGGCGCTGCGTCCGGAGTTCAAGACCTACGCCAAGAGCGTCCTGGACAACGCCCGCGCCCTGTCGAAGGTGCTGATCGAGGGCGGCCTGGACATCGTGTCCGGCGGCACCGACAGCCACATCGTGCTGGTCGACCTGCGTCCGAAGAACCTGACCGGCAAGGCCGCCGAGGCGAGCCTGGAGCACGCCGGCATGACCTGCAACAAAAACGGCGTGCCGTTCGACCCGCAGAAGCCGATGGTCACCTCCGGCGTCCGTCTGGGCAGCCCGGCGGCCACCACCCGCGGCTTCGGCGTGGCCGAGTTCGAGCAGGTCGGCCGCCTGATCGTCGAGACGCTGGACGGTCTGGCCGCCAGCAACTCCGGCGACAACGCGGCGGTCGAGGCCAAGGTGCGGGAGGAGGTGCGCGAGCTGTGCCGCCGCTTCCCCATCTACCCGACGCTGTAATCATCACGACCGACTAAGGGGAAAGGCCGGACATGCGCTGCCCGTTCTGCGGACACGAGGACACCCAGGTCAAGGACTCGCGACCGACCGAGGACAACTCGGCGATCCGCAGGCGGCGGTTCTGCCCCAGTTGCAGCGCGCGCTTCACCACCTTCGAGCGCGTTCAGCTCCGTGAGCTGACGGTGGTGAAGAGCACCGGCCAGCGGGAGCCTTTCGACCGCGAAAAGCTCCTGCGCTCCATGCGCATCGCCCTGCGCAAGCGCCCGATCGACGCCGACCGCATCGACCGGGTGGTGAACAGCCTGGTGCGCCAGCTCGAATCCTCCGGCGAGAGCGAGATCCCGTCGAAGCAGATCGGCGAGATGATCATGGTGGCGCTCCAGACGCTCGATCAGGTCGCCTACATCCGCTACGCCTCGGTCTACAAGGACTTCCGCGAGGCGTCGGACTTCAACGAGTTCGTCGAGCAGCTCGCCCCCGAAGCCCAGAACGGGTGAGGGGGCGGGCGGTGCCCATGGCGAAGCAAGCCATCCACCCCGATGACCTCCGCCACATGCGGGCCGCGCTGGTCCTGGCGGCGCGCGGTCTCGGCAACACATGGCCGAACCCGGCGGTGGGCTGCGTCATCGTGCGCGACGGCGTGGTGGTCGGGCGCGGCTGGACCCAGCCGGGCGGGCGGCCCCACGCCGAGACGGAAGCGCTGTCGCGGGCCGGTGGGGCTGCGCGCGGCGCAACCGCCTATGTGACTCTGGAGCCCTGCAACCACTACGGGAAGACGCCGCCCTGCGCTCTGGCGCTGGTCGAGGCCGGGGTGGCGCGGGTGGTCGTGGCCTGCGGCGATCCCGATCCGCGGGTCGCCGGCGGCGGGCTGGAACGGCTGCGCGCCGCGGGGATCGCGGTGGACACCGACGTCTGTGAGGACGAGGCCTGGACGCTCAACGAAGGCTTCTTCCGGCGCATCCAGGACGAACGGCCACTCTACACGCTCAAGGCGGCGACGACGCTGGACGGACGCATCGCCACCCACAGCGGCCAGTCGCAGTGGATCACCGGGCCGACGGCGCGGGCCTGGGGACACCGGCTGCGCGCCACCCACGACGCCATCATGGTCGGCATCCGCACCGCCCTGGCCGACGATCCGGAACTCACCTGCCGCCTGCCGGGTCTGAGCCACCGGTCGCCCGTGCGCATCGTGGTGGACAGCCGCCTGCGCCTGCCGCTGACCGGGAAGCTGGCCGTGGGCGCGCGCTCGGTGCCGACCTGGGTGGTCACGCGCGAGGATGCGGACCCGAGCCGCCTGGCCGTCTTCCAGGATTGCGGACTCGAGGTGATCCGCGTGCCCGCCGACTCCGCCGGCCTGCCGGATCTGGCCGCGGCGAGCACGGCCCTGGCCCGCCGCGGGCTGACCCGCGTGCTGGTGGAGGGCGGCGCCACACTGGCGGCCTCGCTGCTGCGCGCCAATCTGGTGGACCGGCTGGAATGGTTCCGCGCCGCCTCGGTCATGGGCGGCGACGGGCTGCCGGCGGTTCACGCCTTCGGGGTGGACGGGCTGGAGCGCATGGCGCGATTCCGCCGCACCGACCTGCGTCCGGCCGGAGACGATCTCGTGGAAAGCTACGTCCGCCGCGGGTGAGCGGCGCCGTTTTTCAGGACGTCCGGCACCGTGCCGGGCGCAACAGTCCGTTGCGTGGCACGCCGTGCGGATGAATCTTTCACACGATTGAAAACCTGCTAAATTGCCGGCCCATGTTCACCGGAATCATCACCGATGTTGGGCGCGTTCGGGCCGTGGAACGGCAGGGCGACACCCGGTTCACCGTCGAGACCGTCTTCGCTATGGAGACGGTTCCCATCGGCGCGTCCATCGCCAACAACGGCGTCTGCCTGACCGTGGTCGAGAAGGGCCCGGGCTGGTTTGCCGTCCAGGCCTCCGCCGAGACCCTGTCGAAGACGACGCTGGGCGGCTGGGCCGAAGGCACGCGCGTCAATCTGGAGCGGGCGCTCAAGGTTGGCGACGAGCTGGGCGGGCACATCGTGTCCGGCCATGTCGACGGCGTCGCCACCGTGGTGGACATCCGCGCCGACGGCGAGTCGAAGCGCTTCACCTTCGAGGCGCCGGCCTCCCTGGCGAAATACATCGCTTCCAAGGGGTCGGTGGCGCTGGACGGCGTGTCGCTGACGGTGAACGAGGTCGATGGTGCGCGCTTCGGCGTGAACATCATCCCGCACACCCAGGATGCGACCACCTTCGGCGCGCTGAAGGCCGGGGACCGGGTGAACCTGGAAATCGATATGCTCGCGCGGTATGTGGCGCGGCTGGCAGGGCAGGAATGACGTCCGAGTTTCACGAGTATCTGTCGCGCCCCGAGGAGATCATCGAGGAAGCGCGCCAGGGCAAGATGTTCATCCTCGTCGATGACGAGGACCGCGAGAACGAAGGCGATCTGGTCATCCCGGCTCAGTGCGCGACCCCCGAGGCCGTGAACTTCATGGCCAAGTACGGGCGCGGCCTGATCTGCCTCGCCATGGACCAGCACCACATCGAGCGGCTGCGCCTGCCGCTGATGGCGCAGCAGAACGGCACCCGCCACCAGACCGCCTTCACCGTCTCCATCGAGGCGCGCGAGGGCGTGACGACCGGGATCTCCGCCGCCGACCGCGCCCGCACGATCCAGGTCGCCATCGACCCGACGGCCGGGCCGGATGCCATCGTGACGCCGGGCCACGTCTTCCCGCTGCTCGCCCGCGACGGCGGCGTGCTGGTCCGCGCCGGCCACACGGAAGCCTCGGTGGACATCGCCCGCATGGCCGGCATGACCGCGGCGGGCGTGATCTGCGAGATCATGAACGACGACGGCACCATGGCCCGCCTGCCGGATCTGGTGAAGTTCGCCCAGTTCCACGGGCTGAAGGTGGGCACCATCGCCGACCTGATCGCCTACCGCCGCCGCACCGAAACGATCGTCGAGCAGAAACTGGCGGCGACCCTGGACAGCCGCTTCGGCGGGCGTTTCCAGATGTACGTCTATGTCAACAAGGTGGCTTACGCGGAGCACATCGCGCTGGTGCGCGGCGACATCTCCGGCGACGAGCCGGTGCTGGTGCGCATGCACGCCCTGTCGGTGCTTGACGACGTGCTGGGCGACAAGAGCGCCGCGCGCGACGGCGAGCTTCAGGCCTCCATGGAGATGATCGCGCGGGAAGGCCGCGGCGTCATCGTCCTGCTGCGCGAGCCGATGGCGAACAGCCTGACGGAATCGGTGCTGGCGCGGCTGGAAGGCCATGACAACCCGACCCCCGCGCTGCGGGATTATGGCGTCGGCGCGCAGATCCTGCTGGACCTGGGCGTGCGCGACATGGTTCTGCTGTCGAACCGCAAGAAGTCCATCATCGGGCTGGAGGGGTACGGCCTGACCGTGCTCGGCCACCGCCCGATTCCCCTGCAAGACCAGTAACGGCCAGCCGAGCGACCCTGAGATGACCGAAAAGCCCCATCTGATGATCGTGGAAGCCCGCTTCTACGAGGACATCGCCGACGAGCTGGTGAAAGGCGCCATCGCCGAGATCGAGAAGGAGGGCGCCACCTACCAGCGCGTCTCGGTCCCGGGGTGCCTGGAGATTCCGGCGGCGATCCTGTACGCCCTGCGCTCCATGGATTTCTTCACGGCGCGCAAGCGTTTTGACGGCTATGTCGGGCTGGGCTGCGTGATCCGCGGCGAAACCACCCATTACGACATCGTCTGCAACGAGAGCGCCCGCGGTCTCCAGGACCTCGCGCTGCGCTACGCCCTGGCCATCGGCAACGGCGTGCTGACCGTGGAAAACCGCGAGCAGGCTTGGGCCCGGGCCTCCGTGACGGCCAAGAACAAGGGCGGTTTCGCGGCGCGCGCCTGCCTTGACATGATCGAACTCAAGCGCCAATTCCGCCTCTATCCGCGGTGACCCCGCGGTGCAATTCCTGACAGACTGAGCAACATGAGCAACGACGACGCGGCTGGCCGCGCGAAACAGAAGCGCGGCTCCCGGAACCGGACGGGTGGCGGATCGGCCAAGGCCCGGCGCAAGGCCGCGCGCCTTGCCGCCGTTCAGGCCCTGTACCAGATCGACCTGAACCAGATCGAACCGACCGGCATCGCCGTGGAATCCGTGATCGGTGAATTCATCAATCACCGGCTGGGCGAGGAGATTGACGGGGCGAAGTTCGTCTCCGCCGACCCGCAGCTGTTCGCCGACATCGTCCGCGGCGCCGCGCACCGCCGGACGGAAGTGGACGGCATGCTGGCCTCGGCTCTGGAGCCGCGCTACGCGCTCGACCGCCTGGAACTCCTGATGCGCGCCATCCTGCGGGCCGGCGCCTACGAGCTGTTCGTCCACAACGACACGCACCCGCGCATCCTCATCAGCGAGTATGTGGATGTGGCGCACGCCTTCTTCGCGGCGCGCGAGCCGGGCATGGTGAACGGCGTGCTCGACCACGTGGCCCGTGCGCTGCGGCCGGACGAGCTGGCCCAGCCGGACCCCAGCCGTGACCAGCCCAAAGACCGCTAGCTCGTCCGAAGCCGGTAGGCCGCTCGGCGAGTTCGGGCGGATCGACCGCTATTTCAGGCCGCTGGCGTCCGGTTTTCCGGGCGCCCGCGGGCTCGCCGACGACGCCGCCGTGTTCGGCGTGCCGGCGGACCAGGAACTGGTCGTCACCACGGACGCCATGGTTGCCGGCGTCCATTTCTTTCCCGACGACGCACCCGCCGACATCGCCGCGAAGCTGCTGCGCACCAACCTGTCGGACCTCGCCGCCATGGGGGCGGCCCCCTACGCCTACACGCTGGTCACCGCCCTGCCGAAGACGGTGGGCGAGGACTGGCTGGCCGGCTTCGCAGCCGGGCTGGGCGAGGATCAGGCCCGGTTCGGCATCGCGCTCGCGGGCGGCGACTCGGTCTCGACCTCAGGACCCATCACCCTGTCGGTGACCGCCTTCGGTCTGGTGCCGAAGGGCGGGGCCGTGCCGCGCTGGGGCGGACGCCCCGGCGATCGAGTCTACGTCACCGGCAGCATCGGCGACGCGGCGCTCGGCCTGCGGATCGCCTACGGAACGCTGGAGGTGGCCGACGACTCGGCGCGCGCCGTTCTGCTGGCGCGCCTGCGGCGGCCCGATCCGCGGACCACGCTGGGGCCGCGTCTGGTCGGGCTGGCGACCGGTTGTCTCGACGTCTCCGACGGTCTGGTCGCGGATCTCGGCCATCTCTGCGAGGAATCGGGCTGCGCCGCGGCTCTGGACTCGGATCGCGTGCCCCTGTCGGGCGCCGCGCGGTCGGTGATCGGCGACGATCCGGTGCGCTTCGCCATGGCGCTGACCGGCGGCGACGATTACGAACTGCTCTTCACCGCCCCGGAGGATGCCGCCCCGGCGCTCGCCGCCCTGTCGGCGGAGACCGGTGTGCCGGTGACCGCGATCGGTCATCTGCTGGACGGGCCGGCGGGCGAGGTCACGGTGACCGACGCACAGGGGCGAAGACTCGACCTGCCGACTCGCGGCTGGGACCATTTCTGACGGCGGGGCGGCCCCGCGACTCCGCTTAACGCAATCGAAAGCAGGGCGGCACTAGGCTCGACCCGTTCCGTTTCCGGGAAAGGGTTGGCGTGATCAAGGCCGTCATATTGCTGGTTTTGGGCCTGCTGCTGCTGGGCGGCGCGGGCTTCGGCGGCTGGATGATCTACAACAAGTATTTCGTCGAGCATGGCGAATCGGCTCCCAAGAAGGAGGAACCGCCGCCCAAGCCGCCGACCGGCTTCGTCCGCATGGCCCCCCTGGTCGTTCCGGCCATCGGCACGCAGAAGGTCGAGCAGTTCGTGACCGTGGTCGTCACGCTGGAGGTCGTTCTCGACAAGGTTCCTTTCGTCCAGGCCCGCCAGCCGCTCGTCTACGACCGCTGCCTGTCGGCCCTTTATGCGGCGGTGGACGACCGGTCGGTGATGACCGGCAACTTGGTCAACATCATTGCCGTAAAAGAAAAACTCGCCGCCGCCGCCGCGAAAGTCGTGGGGGAGGGGGTGGTGCAAAATGTTCTTGTTCAGGTGGTTACACAGCGCAATTTGTAACCGTTCTGAAAAAAGCCTACCCGAAAGTCAGGAGCGCCTCGGCCAAATCGCCGCGCCTATTCGGGCGTGGCGGCTGTTGCATTGTGCCCTTCTCTTCGGCATCCTTTTCGTGAACAACTCGCCCGTCATCCACCTTCGTTTGTACGGGTCGTTTTCACGACAAGGCGGTAATCGGGCCCGAAACCATAAGAATTTGGGGGAACCGATGGCAGCAGCGTTCGTCATCATCATCGCCAGTGGCCTGTTGGCCCTGGCGTATGGGTACCACGCGGGCAAGCAAGTCATGGCGGCCTCCGCCGGTTCCGACCGCATGCAGGAAATCGCTGCGGCCGTGCAGGAGGGCGCCCGAGCCTATCTGAATCGCCAGTACACCACCATCGCCATCGCCGGCGTGGTGCTTCTCGTCATCCTCGGCGCCTTCCTCGGCCTTCATGTGGCCATCGGCTTCCTGATCGGATCGGTCCTGTCGGGGGCCGCCGGCTACATCGGGATGAACGTGTCGGTGCGGGCCAACGTGCGCACCGCCCAGGCGGCGACCCAGGGCCTGGCTCCGGCGCTGGACATCGCCTTCAAGGCGGGCGCGATCACCGGCATGCTGGTGGTCGGTCTGGGCCTGCTGGGGGTGGGGGTCTATTACGGCATCCTGACGATGATCTACCGCGTGACCGACCCGATCCAGGTCCGCGCCGTGCTGGAGGCCCTGGTCGCCCTCAGCTTCGGCGCCTCGCTGATCTCGATCTTCGCGCGGCTCGGCGGCGGCATCTTCACCAAGGGGGCCGACGTCGGCGCCGATCTGGTGGGCAAGGTCGAGGCCGGCATTCCGGAGGACGACCCCCGCAACCCCGCGGTGATCGCGGACAATGTGGGCGACAACGTCGGCGACTGCGCCGGGATGGCCGCCGACCTCTTCGAAACCTACGCCGTCACCATCGTCGCCACCATGCTGCTGGCGGCGATTTTCTTTTCGGGCGAGGTGATCCGCCTGCTGCTCGTCTACCCGCTGGTCATCGGTGCGGTCTGCATCGCCGCCTCCGTCGCCGGCACCTTCTTCGTGAAGCTGGGCAGCAACAACAACATCATGGCCGCCCTCTACAAGGGGCTGGCGGCCACCGCGGGCATCTCGCTGGTGCTGATCCTGATCGTGACCGCGATCATGTTCGGCTTCACCCGGCCGATTCCCTTGAACAGCGGCGGCTACGTCACGGGCGGCAACCTGTTCATATCGTCGCTGGTCGGGCTGGGCGTGACCGGCCTCCTGGTGTGGATCACCGAATATTACACCTCCACCGCTTTCCGCCCGGTGCGCAGCGTCGCCCGCTCGTCGGAGACGGGGCACGGCACCAACGTGATCCAGGGGCTGGCGGTCTCGATGGAGGCGACGGCGCTTCCCGTGCTGGTCATCTGCGTCGGCATCATCATCGCCTACGGGCAGGCCGGCATCTTCGGGATCGGCATCGCCGCGACCACGATGCTCGCTCTGGCCGGCATGGTGGTGGCGCTCGACGCCTACGGACCGGTGACCGACAACGCCGGCGGCATCGCGGAAATGGCCGACATGCCCAAGGACATCCGCGTGACGACCGACGCGCTGGATGCCGTCGGCAACACCACCAAGGCAGTGACCAAGGGCTACGCCATCGGCTCCGCCGGTCTCGCCGCGCTGGTTCTGTTCGCCGCCTATGTGCAGGACCTGAAGCATTATTTCCCGAACGTGACCGTCGAGTTCCGCCTGGACGATCCCTATGTGGTCGTCGGGCTGCTGATCGGCGGCCTGCTGCCTTACCTGTTCGGGGCGATGGGCATGACCGCGGTCGGACGCGCCGCCGGTTCGGTGGTGGTGGAAGTCCGCCGCCAGTTCCGCGAGATCAGCGGCATCATGGAAGGCACCGCCAAGCCCGACTATGGCCGCGCCGTCGACATGCTGACCCGCGCCGCCATCAAGGAGATGATCATCCCGTCGCTCCTGCCGGTGCTGGCGCCGGTGGTGCTGTACATCGTGATCGCCGCCATCGCCGGCCAGGCGCAGGCCTTCGCCGCGCTGGGCGCCATGCTGCTGGGCACCATCGTGACCGGGATCTTCGTCGCCATCTCGATGACCTCGGGCGGCGGTGCCTGGGACAACGCCAAGAAGTACATCGAGGAGGGCAACCACGGCGGCAAGGGTTCCGACGCGCACAAGGCGGCGGTGACCGGCGACACCGTCGGCGACCCGTACAAGGACACCGCCGGCCCGGCGGTCAACCCGATGATCAAGATCACCAACATCGTGGCGATCCTGTTGCTGGCGATCCTCGCCCAGATTGGCTGATACCCGATCGGCACAAAAAGAAAAGCCCCGCGGAAGCGGGGCTTTTTTTGTCTCGGAAGACCGTTCGGCGTCAGCGGCCGGGACCGCGGTTCCGCGAATCCTTGGCGGAGAAACGACCGACGTTGCCGAGCATCTGCTCCAGCAGGCTAAGCTCGCGTCCCGCGGTGGGCGTGCTGCGGTCGACGATGTCGACCCGCTGGCCGTCGGCCGCGTCGAGCTGCTTCATCTCCTTCACCACGCCGGCGTCGTCGAAATGGACCACGACGACGCGGCGCTCCATCACGCTCGGCTCGAAGAAGGCGAGCTTTTCCGTCTTCTGGCCGATGTAGTACCAGACATTCTGGTCGAAGGTTCCCACGGAAGTCGGCGTGCCGAGGATGTCCGCCACATCCTCCCGCCGCGACTGGCCGGCCTTGATCTCGGCGATGCGGTCGGGGTCCGCCATGTTGCCACGGGTCGCCACGGTGGGCGAGCACGCGGAGACGGCGAGACCCAGAAAGGCGAAGGCGCACAGCGCCGAAGGAATCGATCTCGTCATGGTGCTCAGGCTATGATGGCGCGGGCGGACCGCCGGACTCGAGCGGCAGGCCGGATTCCGCCCGCAATGGCGGGACAATCGCATCACGCGGTTTGTCCTGTCAACGAAACTCCGAGCGAGAGAGAAACCGTGCTTGACCGCCTGTTCCGGCGTCGGCGTGAAGCCCGCGCCGTCGCCGATTTCTATCTCACGATCGCGGCGCAGGCCCGCCTGCCGGGCTTTTACCGTGACCTTGGCGTTCCCGACACGCTGGATGGCCGCTTCGACATGGTGGTGCTTCATGTCTTCTTGGTGATGCGCCGCCTGAAGGGGCAGGGGGCCGCCGCCGCGGACCGCTCGCGCTTGCTCTTCGAGGCGATGATCGACCATTTCGAGAAGTCGCTGATGGAGCAGGGGGTGGGCGACAGCGGAGTCGGGCGGCGCATCAAGACCATGGCCCGCGGCATCGCCGGCCGGATCGAGGTCTACGACCGCGCGCTCGCCGCCTCGGACGCCGGTGACAACGCCGCGGCGTTGGAGGTCGCCCTCGACAACAACGTCTATGGCACCGCATCGGATGTGCCGCCGCACCGGCTGGCCGTCATGGCCGCCTATGTCCGGCGCGAGGCCGCCGGGCTGGAGGCGCAGCCGCTGGAGTCGCTCATGGCCGGGGAGGTGCGCTTCGGTCCGCCGCCCGGCGCCGGGGCGGATTGACCGAGTCCGTCGAGTCTCTTCTTCTATAGGGGGGCGCCGAATGGGCTTGCCTTTCCCGGCGTCCGAATTCATCTGACAGTGAGACGAAGGCGCCCGCTGAAGAATGGGCGCTGTGACAAGGAATTGCCTGACATGCGCAACACGACCCAGCCTTCCGCCGGCCCCGCGCCGGAGTTCTCGCGCATCGTCCGCGCCGAGGCCGTCCATCGCGACGGCGACCTGGTCGAAACGATCGAGGCGACGGAAGCCGAGCGCAAGGCGTTGGCCGAGCGGTTCGAGTTGGAGGAAATCCGGCGGCTGACCGCCCGGGTCCGCCTGCGTTCCGTGCGCGGCGACCAGATGGTGCGCGTCGAGGGAGAGCTGGAGGCCGACGTGGTGCAGACCTGCGTCATCACGCTGGAGCCGGTGCCGGCCCAGGTTTCCGACCGCTTCGGCGCTCTGTTCGCTCCGGAGTCGCTGGTTCCCAGCGAGGACGACGAGATCGAGATCGACCCGAACATCGCCGAGGAGGACATCCCGGAGGCCATGACCAACGGGCGCATCGACATCGGCGAACTGACCGCCCAGCATTTGTCCCTGGCGCTCGACCCCTATCCTCATGCAGAAGGCGTGGCGTTCGACGGATACAACGAAGGCGAAGAGGAGGAGGAGGCCCCGGCCCCCGCCGATGATGATGCCGCCGCCGATCCGGAGAAGCCGAACCCGTTCGCCGTGCTGGAACGTCTGAAACGACAGAATTGAGGGCGGAACGGGCTTGCCCTTCGGGGGCAATTGCCGTATTGAATGCCGCTCGCGTCAGGCGGCCCCTCTTCGGGCCGCCTTTTACAATGAAGAGAGTTTACGGCCATGGCTGTTCCGAAGAAGAAGACCTCCAAGTCGCGCCGCAACATGCGTCGCTCGCACCACGCTCTCCCGACCTCGTCCTACGCCGAGTGCTCGAACTGTGGCGAGCTGAAGCGTCCGCACCATGTCTGCGGTTCCTGCGGTCACTACGACCAGCGCGAAGTGGTTCAGAGCGCTCCGGCGGCCTGATGGCGGTTTGGTTGGCCGCCCTACGTCCTAGCCAGGGAGCCTGTCCGCGGTGAGCCAGCGCCTGACCATTGCCCTTGATGCCATGGGCGGTGACAAAGGACCCGACATGGTGATTGCCGGGGCGGATATCGCCCGCGAGCGTCACCCGCAGGTGCATTACCTGCTGTTCGGGGACACCGCCCGCATCGAGCCGCTGCTTGCGCAGCGACCCGCCCTGAGAGCGGTGGCCGAGGTGCGTCACACCCCGGACGCCGTGGCCGGCGACGCCAAGCCGTCGGTCGCGTTGCGCGCCGGGCGTCAGTCGAGCATGCGCCTCGCCATCGATTCGGTGGCGGGCGGGCAAGCCGCCTGCGTCGTATCCGCCGGCAACACCGGCGCGCTCATGGCCATGGCCAAGTTCGTGCTGAAGACGATTCCCGGGATCGACCGCCCGGCCATCGCCTCCTTCTTCCCGACCCTGCGGGGGGAGAGCGTCATGCTCGACCTCGGCGCCAACACCGAATGCCAGCCCGAGAACCTCGTGCAGTTCGCCGTGATGGGCGCGGTCTTCGCGCGCACCGCGCTGAGCCTGTCCGAGCCGACGATCGGCGTGCTGAACATCGGTTCGGAAGAGGTGAAGGGGAACGAGGTGGTGCGCGCCGCCGCGACCCGTCTGCGCGAGATGCCGCTCCCCGGGCGCTTCCATGGATTCGTCGAGGGCAACGACATCGCCACCGGCACGGTGGACGTGATCGTGACCGACGGCTTCACCGGCAACGTCGCCCTGAAGACCGCCGAAGGCACGGCGAAGCTCTTCACGGAGTTCCTGCGCCGGACGTTCCAGTCCTCCTGGACGGCGCGTCTCGGCTATCTGCTGGCCCGCGGGGCCTTCAAGCGGTTGAAGCAGCGCACCGATCCGCGCCGCTACAACGGCGCCATGTTCCTGGGGCTGCGCGGCGTCTGCGTGAAGAGCCACGGGGGCACCGACGCCATCGGGTTCGCCAACGCCATCGGTGTGGCCTACAATCTGGCGGCAAACGGTTTCAACGACCGAATCAAGGAAGAGATGCAGCGTCTCGGCGACGCCAAGCCTCTTCCCGACACGAAGGCGGCGGCGGTCTAACATCATGGTCAAGCGTTCCCGAGTTCTCGGCTGCGGTTCCTATCTCCCGGCCAACGTCGTCACGAATCGCGATCTCGAAGCCCGTGTGGACACCTCGGACGAGTGGATCGTCCAGCGCACCGGCATCAAGTCGCGCCACATCGCCGCCGACGGGGAACTGACCTCCGACCTCGCCATCGCCGCGGCGACCCGCGCGCTGGAGCATGCCGGGGTGGACGCCGCCAGCATCGACTGCATCGTGCTGGCGACGACGACTCCGGACAACACCTTCCCGGCCACCGCGACGAAGGTGCAGGCGGCGCTGGGGACCAAGGGCTTCGCGCTGGACATCCAGGCGGTGTGCGCCGGCTTCGTCTACGCGATGTCGATCGCCGACAACTTCATCCGCATTGGGCAGGCCAACCGCGCCCTGGTCATCGGCGCGGAGACCTTCTCCCGGCTGCTCGACTGGAAGGACCGCACCACCTGCGTCCTGTTCGGCGACGGCGCCGGGGCCGTGGTGATGGACGGCTACGACGCCGCCGGAACGTCGGCGGACCGCGGCGTGCTGTCGACCCACCTCCATTCGGACGGCGCCCAGTACGGGCTGCTCTACGTCGACGGCGGGCCGTCGACCACCGGCACGGCCGGGCATGTGCGGATGAACGGCCAGGACGTGTTCCGCCACGCCGTCAGCAAGCTGTCCTCGGTCGTCGAGGAGGCCCTGGCCGCCAACGGTCTGGAGCCGTCGGCGGTGGACTGGCTGGTGCCGCACCAGGCCAACCAGCGGATCATCGACGGCATCGCCCGCAAGCTGAAGCTGCCGTCCGACAAGGTCGTGCTGACGGTGGACCGCCACGGCAACACCTCCGCCGCCTCGATCCCGCTGGCGCTGTGCGAGGCGGTGCATGACGGCCGCGTGAAGCGCGGCGACCTGATCCTCATGGAGGCCATCGGCGGCGGCCTGACCTGGGGCGCCGCGATGGTGCGCTGGTAAGCGGCAAAGCCGCTTTGCCTCCCCAACGGGCCGCGTTTGCGGTACCGCTCACGACGACGCGATCCAAGCTTTTGAATTGACCGGGTTCTTTCCCCGGATTACGGTTTTTCCCCTATGGTTTCGGGGGGGAAGCGAACCATGTCACAGAACACCGTTACCCGCGCGCAGCTCAGCGAAGCGGTCTACCAAGAGGTCGGCCTGTCGCGCAACGAATCCGCCGATCTGGTCGAGAGCGTTCTGGAGGAGATCTCCGACGCCCTGGCCCGCGGCGAGATGGTCAAGATCTCATCCTTCGGCAGTTTCCAGATCCGGCAGAAGGGGCAGCGGGTCGGCCGCAACCCGAAGACCGGCGAAGAGGTTCCGATCCTGCCCAGGCGCGTCCTGGTTTTCCGGGCGAGCCATGTCCTGAAGAACCGCATCAACGAGGTCGTCGAGGCGGAGGAAGCCGAAGCGCAGCGCGTGAAGGCGGTTTCCTGATCCGCCTCACGGAGCGGTCGACAACAAGGGTTTTCCGGACATGAAGGCGCGCGGCCCCACGAAGTCCGCCACGGCGTTCCGCACGATCAGCGAGGTGTCGTCCGACCTGGACGTGCCGCAGCATGTGCTGCGTTTCTGGGAGGGCAAGTTCCCGCAGCTCCGCCCGCTCAAGCGCGGTGGGGGGCGGCGCTACTACCGCCCGGAAGACGTGGACCTTCTGCGGCAGATTCAGAACCTGCTGTATGGCGAGGGCTACACGATCAAGGGTGTCCAGCGCCTCCTGAAGGACGGGAAGGTGGACGACGATCCGGAGGCCCGGAGGATGGAGGAGACGCCGGACGAACCGGATGTCCCCGACACCTTCGAGGCCGTTCCTATTGAAGCGGCCATGCCCTCGCTCGGCGGGGAGGAGGGCGCTCCGGTCGTTGCGCTCGATGGCCTGTCGGACACCATCCGGCAGGCCATCGCCCAGGCGCTTGACGAGTTGAAGGAAGCGCGCCTTCTGCTCGCTTTGGGAGAGGAAAAAGAAATTCGAGAGGTGTGAAAAAAAGTGAACTGTAGCGCTTGCGTTGGACCAAGGTCCCGGCTATAGTCCCGCTCCCTTCCAGAACGAAGGGCGGTCCGTCGAACGGAGCGTAGCGCAGCCTGGTAGCGCATCAGACTGGGGGTCTGGGGGTCGCAGGTTCAAATCCTGTCGCTCCGACCAATGTTCTGGAAGATGAAAAGGCCTTGGAGCTGATCGGCTCCAAGGCCTTTTCTTTTGCTTTTCTCCAACGACCGGTTCGCGGAAGCCGCCGGGCCTTTGCGGAAAGGGCCGGCGGCGATTCCGTTGCAACGCGCGTCCGTTCAGGCGGCGCTCTCCGACGCGGCCACGGCCCCGTCGGTGGCGGCGTCCTGCTGGTTCATCTTGCGCCGTTGCGCGGCCATGTCGATCAGGGCGGTGCGCAGCGCCGGGTGGCGGGCGGTGAACTGGTTGAAGTCGCGCCGCTCCAGCACCTGGAACTGGCAGTAGTCGACCGCGGCGACGTCGGCGTTGCGTCGCTGGCCGCTCAGCAGAGCCATTTCGCCGAACATCGTGCCGGCGCCCAGGCGGATGGTATGGCCGTCCATGAGCACCTCCACGGCGCCGGAGGCGATGAAGTACATGGCGTTGGCGCGGTCGCCCTTGCGGATGATCCGCTCGCCCGGCACCGCCGACTTGGGCCGGAACAGCATCATCAGCCGCTCCTGCTCGTGGGCGTCCAGCAGGGACAGCACGGGGAAGGTCTTGGCCAGCGCCTGGATCTGCAGGTCGTGCTCCTTCTCGCGCTCCTCCGCCTGATGGCGGGCGTCGGCGAGGCTGCTCTGGAGCTGCTCGAACTGCTCCCAGCCATAAGGCGGCACTCCGGGGGCGCGCTTGGCCTGGAGATGCTTGCGCAGCGCCGCGACCGCCGCGAAGACCGCCGGGTTCAGCGTGATCGACAGCAGCGCCCCGGCCAGCACGAGGTCGCGCCCTTCCTCCGGCAGCAGGCCGAGCGACAGGCCCAGCCCGACGAGGATGAAGGAGAACTCGCCGATCTGCGCGAGGCTGGCCGACACCGCCAGACCCATGCCCACCGGGAAACGCAGCAGGATCACGATGCCGAAGGCGATCAGCGACTTGCCGATCACGATCAGGGCCACCACGGCGATCACCGCCAGCGGGTCGCGCAGGAGGATCGACGGGTCGAACAGCATGCCGACCGACACGAAGAACAGAACGGCGAAAGCGTCCTGCAGCGGCATCGAATCGGTGGCCGCCTTGTGGCTGAAGCGCGACTCGTTCAGCACCACGCCGGCGAAGAAGGCGCCCAGCGCAAAGGACACGCCGAACAGCACCGCCGAGCCGTAGGCGACGCCGAGCGCGATGGCCAGGACCGACAGGGTGAACAGCTCGCGCGAGCCGGTGCGCGCCACGTTGGTCAGGATCACCGGGACGACGCGCGGGCCGAGCACGATCGCCAGAACGGAGAAGGCCGCCACCTTGCCCAGCGTCAGGGCCAGGGTGAGCCAGATCGGCCCGTCGGACCCGCCGCCATGACCCCCAGCGGCGCCCCCAGCGGCGCCCGGCGCGTGGCCGCCCAGGACCTCCGCCAGGGCCGGCAGCAGCACGAGCGCCAGAACCATCGCGAGATCCTCGACGATCAGCCAGCCGACCGCCACGCGGCCTTCGGCGGTGTTCAGCATGTCGCGCTCTTCCAGCGCCTTCAGCAGCACGACCGTGCTCGCCACCGACAGGCTGAGGCCCAGCACAAGACCGGCGCCGAGACTCCAGCCCCACAGCCAGGCCAGCCCGACGCCCAGCGCGGTGGCGAGGCCAATCTGGCCGACCGCGCCGGGAACGGCGATCTTCCGGACTGCCAACAGGTCCGAGGGCGAGAAATGAAGACCGACACCGAACATCAGCAGAATGACGCCGATTTCGGCCAACTGCGCTGCCAGGGCACCATCGGCAACGAAGCCCGGCGTGAAGGGACCGATGATGACACCGGCGAGCAGATAACCGACGAGGGGAGGCAAGCGAATGCGGTCGGCGAGGTATCCGAAGATGAAGGCCAACCCGAATGCGATGGCGATCATTGAAATAAGCGGAACGTCATGGGACATGCGAGAATCCTGGCTGCATCGGCGCGATGCCGCATAGTACGGATTTTGCTGGTGCCTGTGGGCGGTGTCGTCGGGATTTTTTCCAGTCTCGCGCTTGCTTTTTTCGGGAACTGAAACGCGATTTGCGCGAATTCCCCTCAATTGCCCAATGATTCGGCGCGGGGTGGAAAAGGCGGTGTGACCTTGCTGGCCCGCCGTGATCAAGGGGTGGATAAGCAGGGCGGGGCCGCTATGCTTCGCCGGGCGACGGTGAGGTGAGGAGCATGGCGAGCAAAAGACGCAAGGCATCCAGGAAGGCGGGCCGGGGTCGTCCGGGCACGGGGCGTCCGCTGGCGGGCGAATCGATGGTTCTGGAGGGGCGGACGGCGCGACCGCCGGTCCGGACGGCTCCCGCGGCGCGCGGCCGGAGCGTGGCGAAGCGCGCCCTGTCCTTGGATGGCGACTCGGGGGCGTTTCTCGGGCCCGAGCAGCAGTATCTGCTGAAGAAGCGCCAGGAGGTCGAGCGGCGCGAGGCCCGGTTGCGGCGCACCGTCGGCGGTGTGCTGGCGGCGATCGCGGCGGCGGCGGCGGCCGGGCTCTACTGGCTGTTCGGCGGACTGTGAACCGCGCCGCGCCCGCTCCCCTCTTCGGAAGGCGGGCGCGGCGAGATGCGTGTCAGGACCCGAGGCGGCGGCGCAGGAGCGACAGCGGCTGCGGGTCGTCCAGCGACGGCTGGAAGGCGACGGTGATCTCCGTCAGGGCGTGCGCCCAGCTCTCCGGGTTGGTGTTTTCCGGCGCCTCGGCGGAGGTGAAGCCGGTGCGCAGGAGAAAGCGGTACTGGTCGGGAATGACGTGCCCGACCGCCCGGATCTCACCCTGATAACCGAAGCGCTCCCGCAGCTCGCGCGCCGTGGAGAAGCCGCGGCCGTCGCGGAACTTGGGGAACTCGATCGCCACCAGGGCGAAGCGGTCCAGGTCCGGCGCGATGGCCGGGGCCAGTGTTCCGCTCTTGACCCGGACGCCGAGCGCCGCGTTGCGTCCGTCGAAGCTCGCGCGCTCCGCCTGCCAGCGCTCGAAGGTGACGATGGCGGGGCGGTCGGCGGGGACCGGCTCGCCGTCGGCGACCGCGACCCAGTCGTCCTCGACGATGCGGCCGTCCTTAATGAGCGGCATAGACTCTCTCCTTGAACGGGCCGTGGCCGACACGCTTCAGCGTGTCGATGAAGCGCTCCCCGTCGTGCCGGTTGGACAGATAGACATCGACGATGGCCTCGATGGCGTCCACCGTCTCGTCGGCGGTCACCGCCGGGCCGAGGATGTCGCCGATGGCCGTGGTCAGGGTCGGGTCGCCGCCGACGGTGATCTGGTAGAATTCCTCGCCCTTCTTATCCACGCCGAGGATGCCGATGGCGCCGACATGGTGGTGGCCGCAGGCGTTGATGCAGCCGCTGATCTTGATGCCCAGCTCGCCGATGGTCTGCTGGCGCGCCGGGTCGGCGAAGCGGGCCGAGATGGCCTGTGCCAGCGGGATCGAGCGGGCGTTGGCCAGCGCGCAGTAGTCGAGGCCGGGGCAGGCGATGATGTCGCCGATCAGCCCGGCGTTCGGCGTGCCCAGCCCGTTGGCCTCCAGCGCCGTCCACAGGGTGAAAAGTTCATCCTGCCGGACATGGGCCAGCACGAGGTTCTGGGCGTGGCTGACGCGCAGTTCGCCGAAGCTGTGCGCGTCGGCCAGATCGGCGATCAGCTCCATCTGCTCCGACGTGGCGTCGCCGGGGATGCCGCCGGCGGGCTTCAGAGAGATGGTGGCGGCGGCGTAGCCGGGAACCTTGTGGGCCAGCACGTTGACCGCCACCCAGCGGGCGAAGTCCGGGTTCGCGGCCTTGGCGGCCTGGAAGGACTCCGGCTCGTCGGTCAGCGTTTCGTAGGCCGGGCCACCAAAGCGGCGGCGGATCTCGTCGACGACCTCCGGGGCGAGGCGGTATTTCGGACCGCGCAGGCGGGCGAACTCCTCCTCCACCTCCTGGGTGAACTTCTCCTGGCCCAGCTCGTGGACGAGGATCTTGATGCGCGCCTTGTAGATGTTGTCGCGCCGGCCGTACTGGTTGTAGACGCGCAGGATGGCTTCGAGATAGGCGACGAAGTCCTCCTCCGGCACCCAGTCGCGGACCAGCTTGCCGATGAAGGGCGAGCGGCCGAGGCCGCCGCCGACGTAGAAGGTGAAGCCGACCTCGCCCCGCTCGTTGCGCTTGGCGAAGACGCCGACGTCATGGACGCGGATGGCCGCGCGGTCGGCGTCCGACCCCATGATGGCGATCTTGAACTTGCGCGGCAGGAAGGTGAATTCGGGGTGCAGGGTCGTCCACTGCCGCAGGATCTCGGCGTAGACGCGCCCGTCCACCACCTCGTCCCGCGCGGCACCCACGAACTGGTCGGTGGTGACGTTGCGCACGCAGTTGCCGCTGGTCTGCAGCGCGTGCATGTCCACCTCGGCCAGCTCGTGCAGGATGGCCGGGGTGTCCTCCAGCTTGATCCAGTTGAACTGAAGGTTCTGGCGGGTGGTGAAGTGGCCGTAGCCCTTGTCGTACTTGCGCCCGATCTCGGCCAGCTTGCGGAGCTGTTGCGCGGTCAGGACGCCGTAGGGAACGGCGATGCGCAGCATGTAGGCGTGGAGCTGGAGGTAGAGGCCGTTCATCAGCCGCAGGGGCTTGAACTCGTCCTCCGTCAGCTCGCCGGACAGGCGGCGCTCGACCTGGGCGCGGAACTGCTCCACGCGCTCCGCGACGAAGCGGCGGTCGATGTCGTCGTAGCTGTAGACCCCGGCGTTGCGGCCGGGCGCGATGTGGTTCATGGAACTCGCCCTTGTCAAAAAAGTGGCCGCCCGGTTCAGGCCGCAGCCTGCTTGCCGAGATCGATGCGGACGGTGGGGCCGAGCGCCCGGATGCGCTCGCGCGTCTTGACCGGCACCCGCTGCCCGTCCACGACGCGCAGGTCGAAGGTGTAGACGTCCACGGCGAACTGCTCACCCTCCGCCTGCGCCTTGGCGGCGGCCAGGGCGGTTTCGGCGGCGGAGTCCTCGAACAGGGCGGCGTCGTCCAGACGCTCCACCCAGCCGGACCCGGGGGCGAGGAAGATCACCTCGCCGTCGCGCAGGCGGTTGGCGGTGATGGCCTTCAGCACCGCCTCGTTCCTGGACTTGTCGCTCAACGCCATGCCTTCAACTCCTAAAACGAACGCTCACGCCGACACGGCGATGGGAAACGGGTTCTGGCCGGTGGTCTGCTGCCACGCGCCGATCAGGGCGCGCAGCCGCACGACCTCGCCGACCACGACGATCGCGGGGCGCTTGGCCTGTAGCCGCACGACGTCCCGCGCGCAATGGGCAAGATTGGTCTCGATGACGTCCTGCGCCTCGGTGCTGGCGCTCGACACGATGGCGACCGGGGTCATCGGCGGCTTGCCGGCGGCTTCGAGCCGCTCGGCGATGTTCCCGATGGTGCCCAGCGCCATGTAGAACACCAGCGCGCCGGGCATCCGCGCCAACACGCCCCAGTCCAGATCGGCGGGCAGGCCGCCGGCCTTGTCGTGACCGGTGACGAAGGTCGCGGTGGTGCCGAAGCCGCGGTGGGTCACCGGGATGCCGGCGTAGGCCAGCCCGCCAATCCCCGCGGTGACGCCGGGCACCACGCGGAAGGGAATCTCGGCCTCGGCCAGCGCCAGGCATTCCTCGCCGCCGCGTCCGAAGACGAAGGGGTCGCCGCCCTTCAGCCGCAGCACCCGCCGGCCTTCCCGCGCCAGATCCACCAGCCGCGCGTTGATCGCCTCCTGCTTGGGGGAGGGGTGGCCGGCGCGCTTGCCCATGTCCACCAGCAGCGCGTCGGGGTTGGCGGCCTCCAAAATGCCGCCGCCGACCAGCGCGTCGTGGACGATGGCGTCGGCCTCGCCCAGCGCCTTGGCGGCCAGCAGGGTCAGCAGGCCCGGATCGCCGGGGCCGGCTCCGGCCAGCCAGACGCTGCCCGGCTCAAAGGCGGGCAGACGGGACAGAAGAGACGATGCGATCATGGCAGCCATCCTTTGGCGGCGATCAGATCCCGGCAGGCGCGCAGCACCTCGGGTCCCTTGGCGCCCGTGGCGCGCAGGCGGTCGCGGAGCGCGGCGAGTTCCGCCAGCCGGTCCGCCCAGACGGCGGGGAACAGCGTCTCCAGCCGTTCGCGGAGCACCTGGGCCAGCGCCGGGCTTTTGCCCCCGGTGGAGACGGTCATGAGAAGGTCGCCGCGACGTATCACAGACGGCGCGTGGAAATCACAGAGCGGAATCACATCCTCGACATTGACCAGGATGCTGCGGTCGCGTGCCTGACGGGCCAGCGACTCCGCGGTTGGGTCGTCGATGCCGACGACGAACAGCACCTGCACGCCCTCCAAGTCGGCGGGCGAGGGCAGGGCGCGGCGCAGGGCCGCTCCCGCGAGGGCGAGCAATTCCGCATCCGGTTCCGGTGAATAGACCGCCGGTGCCGCGCCGCCTTCCCGCAGCTGCGTAAGGCGGCGCTTCGCCAGCGGTCCCTGGCCAACCAGGGCAATCCGCGCATGCGCCGGGTCAAGGGCGATCGGGATCATCGCCGCCCCCTGGAATGCACACCGAAGCCATCGTGAAAAGACATCATGGGCGCATTTAAGCGCGATGGCGGGGTGTAATCAACAGATTTCACAAACTCGCTTAAACCTATAATACATGTAGACAATGTATATGCATTGCAACGACGTGAAACTGGTGTTAATGTGCAATTCAGAACAAATACTCCACTTCGTGGATAGGCAAACAGGCCATGCTCGATGGACTCGCTCGTGCTGTGAAATTCGACCGCGTGGCCGACCTGACCGAACGCTATGGGCGGTTGGACGGGGCGGTGCTTCTGAACGCGCTTCTGCGCGATGAATTCAACGGTCGCGTTGCTGTCGTTTCATCCTTCGGAACGGAATCGGCGGTGCTGCTCGCCTTGGCGGCGGAGGCCGATCCGTCCTTCCCGGTGGTCTTCGTCGACACGGGAAAGTTGTTCGGTGAGACCCTGCGCTACCGCGACAAGCTGATCGCCGCCCTGGGCCTGACCGGGGTGCGCACCATCGGCCCGACCGACGCGGATCTGGCGGCGGCGGACCCCGACGGCCTGCTGTTCACCCGCTCGCCCGACGCCTGTTGCCATCTGCGCAAGACCGTGCCGCTCGACCGCGCGCTGGAAGGCTTCGACGCCTGGGTGACCGGGCGCAAGCGCTTCCAGGCCACCACGCGCTCCGCCCTTCCCCTGTTCGAGGAGGAAGAGGGCACGGGCCGCATCAAGATCAACCCGCTGGCCCACTGGGACCGCGAGCGGATCGAGCAGGAATTCACCCGGCGCAACCTGCCGCGCCACCCGCTTGAAGCCGACGGCTTCCTGTCCATCGGCTGCTTCACCTGCACCGAGCGCGTCGCTCCCGGTGCGGACCCGCGGTCGGGCCGCTGGGCCGGAACCGCCAAGACCGAATGCGGCATTCACACCTTCAAGAAGACCGGAACCGCACAATGACCGCCGATCTCGATTACCTTGAGAGCCAGAGCATCTACATCCTCCGCGAGGCCTACAACCGCATCGACAAGCTGGCTCTGCTGTGGTCGATCGGAAAGGACAGCAACGTCCTGCTCTGGCTCTGCCGCAAGGCGTTCTTTGGGCGCGTGCCGTTCCCGGTCGTTCAGCTCGACACCGCGATGGAGCTGCAGGAGGTCTACGACTTCCGCGACCGCATCGCCGGGGAGTGGGACCTCGACCTGCGGGTGGAGGCGTGCCCGCCGGAAGCGGACATGGACCAGACCCTGCCGCCGCTGACCCGCGCCGCCGCCCGCAAGACGGAGGGGCTGAAGAACCTCCTGCGCACCGGCAAGTACCAGGGGATCATGGTCGGCATCCGCCGCGACGAGCAGGCGACCCGCGCCAAGGAGCGCGTCTTCTCGCCCCGCTCGCTGGAAGGCGACTGGGACGTGAAGGACCAACCGGCGGAGTTCTGGGACCATTACAAGACCCGGTTCGACGAAGGCACCCACGTCCGCATTCACCCCTTGCTGCATTGGACCGAGCTGGACATCTGGCGCTACTCCAAGCGCGAGGGGATTCCCATCGTCCCGCTGTACTTCGCCAAGGACGGCAAGCGCTACCGCTCGCTGGGCGAGAAGAACATCACCTTCCCGGTGGACAGCACCGCCGGCACCATCGACGAGATCATCGCCGAACTGGTCGTGACCCGCATTCCGGAGCGCGCCGGCCGCGCCATGGACAACGAGGCCGAGGACAGCTTCGAGCGCCTGCGCAGCTCGGGCTACATGTAAGAAGCGGGGATTGGGACCATGGACATCCGGAACGAATTGAACGGCCAGCTCCGCATCGTCATCGTCGGCCATGTCGACCACGGCAAGTCGACGCTGATCGGGCGCCTGCTGAACGACACCGGCAGCCTGCCCGACGGCAAGGTGGAGCAGGTCCACGAGATGAGCCGCAAGCGCGGCATGCCCTTCGAATGGGCCTTCGTGATGGACGCGCTCCAGGCCGAACGCGACCAGGGAATCACCATCGACACCACGCAGATCCACTTCAAGACGGAGCAACGCCCCTACGTCATCATCGACGCGCCGGGCCACACCGAGTTCCTGAAGAACATGGTGACCGGCGCCTCGCAGGCCGACGCCGCCCTGCTGGTGATCGACGCTGCCGAGGGCGCGCTGGAGCAGTCGCGCCGCCACGCCTTCCTGCTGCATCTGCTGGGCGTGCGCCAAGTGGCCGTCGCCGTCAACAAGATGGACCGCGTCGACTTCGACCAGTACCGGTTCGAGGCGGTCTCGCAGGAGATCCGCGCCTATCTGGCGGAACTCGGCCTGCACACCTCCACGGTGATTCCGATCGCGGCGCGCCACGGTGACAACATCGTCAGCCGCTCCGACAAGGCGCCCTGGTACGAGGGGCCGACCGTGGTGGAGGCGCTGGACGCCTTCCGTCCGCAGCAGGCGCCGACCGAACTGCCGCTGCGCTTCCCGCTGCAGGACGTCTACAAGCCCGACGACCGCCGCATCCTGGCGGGCCGCATCGAGAGCGGGCGCTTGCGCGTCGGCGACACGCTGCGCTTCTCGCCGACCGGCGCCACCGCCACGGTGGTCAGCATCGAGGGGTGGAACCACAGCCAGCCCATCGTCGCCGCCCAGGCCGGGCAGAGCATCGGCATCACGCTGGACAAGCGCATCTTCGCCGAGCGCGGCCACGTTGCGCACCATGAGGAAGGGGCGCCGCACGTCACCCACCGGCTGGGCGTCCGCGCCTTCTGGCTGACCTCGGAGCCGCTGGCGGTCGGCAAGACCTACACGCTGAAGATCACGACGGGCGAGCACCGCGTGACGGTGGAGAGCATCACCGCCGTCATCGACATCGAGGACCTGTCGAGCACCCCGGCCAAGGCGGTCCACCGCAACGAGGTGGCCGAGGTCGTCCTGCGCTCCCGCTCGCCGATCGCCGTCGACCTCGCGTCGGCGCTGTCGCGGACCGGGCGCGGCGTGCTGATCGATGGTCACGACGTGGTCGGCGGCTGCATCGTCGTCGAGGTGGATGAGGGCCCCGCGGCCTCGGCCAACACGACCGAGGTGTCGCACGCCGTCACGGCGGACGAGCGCAACGCCGCCAACGGCCACAAGGGCGGCGTCCTCTGGCTGACCGGCCTGTCCGGGGCCGGCAAGTCCACGCTGGCCATGGCGCTGGAGCGTGCCCTGTTCGACCGCGGCTGGCAGGTCTTCGTGCTGGACGGCGACAATGTGCGCAATGGGCTGAACGCCGGGCTCGGCTTCTCGGCGGAGGACCGGGCGGAGAACATCCGGCGCGTCGCCGAGACGGCCAAGCTGTTCGCGGACGCCGGCGTTCTGGTCATCGCCTCGCTGATCTCGCCGCTCCAGGCCGACCGGGCGCGGGCGCGGGCCATCGGCGGCGAGCGCTTCCACGAGGTCTATGTGGCCGCCGATCTCGCCACCTGCGAATCGCGCGATCCCAAGGGCCTGTACCGCCGGGCGCGCGCCGGGGAGATCCCGGAGTTCACCGGCGTGTCCGCCCCCTACGAAGCTCCGGAGGCGGCGGAGCTGACCATCGACACCGGTGCGGTCACCCCGGTGGAGGCGCTCGGTGAACTGCTCGACTATGTGGACGGCGCGTTCGGCCGGAACGCCCTGAAGCGCGACCGGGTGTAACGGCTTCCCTCGTCCGTTCGGGAAAAAGCCCCTTCGCGTCGCCGCGAAGGGGCTTTTCCTATGGTGGATTGGATTTCACATTGCGAGACGCATTATGTGAAATCGGGCATTTCATCATTCAATAATGTGCAATTCGCTCTTCCTTCCGATAGGAGATGTGCTAAATAGGCGGGCAATTTCCTGCGAGGATGGAACCATGACCGCCCTGACCCGACGCTCCGCGATGCTGGCTGTGGCCGCCGTCGCATCCCTGACCGCCGCGTCCCTGACCGCCCTGACGCCCGGCGCGGCCCGCGCCGCCGATCCGGTGAAGCTGGAGGTCGGCTACATCCCCATCCTTGCCGCCGCGCCGCTGTTCATCCTGGAAGGGGAGGGCTGGGCGCGCGAGGCGGGCATCGACCTGAAGCTGACCAAGTTCGAATCCGGCCCGCATGCGATCCAGGCGATGGCCGCCGGCAAGATCGACCTGCTCTACGCCGGCGTCGCCCCGGTCCTGGTCGCCCGCTCGAAGGGCGCGGACGTGTCGGTGATCGCCAACTCGGCGGTCGAGGAGATGGTCGTCGCCAGCCGCGGCGAGTTCGCCAAGGCGCTGGGCGGCAAGGCCACCGCTGACTCGATCGCGAAGTTCGTCGCCGACAGCGGCCGCAAGGTGAAGATCGGCACGCAGCCGCCGGGCTCGGTCCCGGACACGGTGCTGCGCCACTGGCTGTTCAAGGTGGTGAAGGCCGATCCGGCCAACGTGGAGATCATCTCCATGGGCATCGAGAAGACCCAGCAGGCTCTGCTCGCCGGCGCGCTCGACGCCGCGACGATCCGTGAGCCGACGGTGACCGTGACCCAGAAGGTCGACCCGAACGTCGGCCTGCTCGCCACCGGCGCGGAGATGTTCCCCAACCAGCCCGGCACCGTCATCGCGGTCCGCGGCCCGGTCGCCAAGGAACATGGCGAGGCGCTGACCCGCCTGCTCAAGGCGCACATCCGCGCCGTCGACCTGATCGCCAAGGACCCGGCCCGCTCCGCCACGGTCGCCAACGAGTATCTAGGCAAGGGCCTGATGGAGCCGGCCACGCTGGAGGCCGCCTTCCGCTCGCCGGGCTCCAAGTTCGTCGCCGACCCGCACGGCGTCGTCCCGGCGGTCGAGCAGATGATGACCTACGCCAAGGAGATCGGCTCGGCCGAGGGCACCATCCCGGTGGCGGAGGCCTTCGACTTCCGCTTCTACGACGCGGCCGCCGCGAAGTAAGCGCGATGCGTCAACCGCTGAAGCTTCACAGCTCCATCGCCCTGTCGGCGCTCGGCGTCGGCGCTTTCCTGCTCGCCTGGGAAGCGCTGGCGCGCAGCGGCGTCGTGCCCGCCGGGCTGCTGCCTTCGCCCAGCGCGGTGCCCGGCGCCTTCCTGGCGGAGTTCCGGTCCGGCACCTGGCAGGCGATGGTCTTCGCCAGCCTGTCGCACTATCTGTCGGGGCTGGCGCTCGGCACCGTCCTGGGCATCACCTTCGGCACGGCGGCGGCGACCTGGGGCGTCTGGGACGCCTTCCAGGCCTGGGTGGTGCGCATGCTGCGTCCCATCCCGTCCATCGCCTGGATTCCTTTCGCGATCATCTGGTTCGGCGTCAGCAAGTCGGCGGCGACCTTCCTGATCGCGCTGACGGTCTTCTGGATCAACTACTACGCCACCTACAGCGCGGTGCGCGGGGTGGACAAGGACCTGATCGAACTCGGCCACGCCTTCGGGCAGGGCGGGCTGATCCCGCGCCTGTTCAAGATCGTCCTGCCCGGCGCGCTGCCGGGCATCCTGTCCGGCGTGCGCGCCGGGCTGGGGCAGGGCTGGATGACCGTGGTGGCGGCGGAGCTGTTCGGCATCTCCGGCCTGGGCGCGCGCATGTCCGACGCCTCCGGCCTGCTCGCCACGCACATCGTCGTGCTCTACATGGTCACCATCGCGGCGCTCTACGGCGTGTGCGACTTCCTGTTCATGCAGGTTCAGCAGCGGGTGCTCGCATGGCAAAAGTGAATGGCTCCGCTGTGATCGACTTGAAGGGCGTCGCCATCGGCTATGGCGCCGAGGCTCCGCCGGTCCTGGTGGACGTCGACCTGTCCATCGAGCGCGGCAGCTTCGTCGCCATCGTCGGACCGTCCGGCGTCGGCAAGTCCACGCTGCTGCGCGTCGTCGCCGGGCTGCACACGGCGCGCGCCGGTGCCGTGACCATCCACGAGACGAAGAAGCCGGGCCACCGTCCGGTCAGCCTCGTCTTCCAGGACGCCCGTCTGCTGCCTTGGCGGCGGGTCGCCAAGAACGTCCGCTTCGGGCTGGAGGGTCTGCCGATCTCCACCACCGAGCGGGAGGAGCGGGTGGCCGCGGCGCTGCGTCTCGTCCGGCTGGACGATTACGGCCGGCGCTGGCCCTACGAGCTGTCAGGCGGCCAGCGCCAACGCGTCGGCATCGCCCGCGCCCTGGCCGTCGATCCCGACATCCTGCTGATGGACGAGCCGTTCGGCGCGCTCGACGCCATCACCCGGCACGGGCTTCAGGACGAGTTGCTGCGCATCCACCGCGAGACCGGCAAGACCGTGCTGTTCGTCACCCACGACCTGGAAGAGGCGGTTCATCTCGCCGACCGCATCATCGTGCTGGGCGGCAGCCCGGCGCGCATCGTCCAGGACGTCCGCAACGAGCCGGGCCGCGAGAGCGGCGGCTTCCGCGAGCAGGTTGAGCAGCTGCGGTCGGGGATCGCGGACAATTACAGCATTTGAGGGTAGGGGTGGTCGTGTCGAGCCCCCCTCCCGGCCTCCCCCCGCTCCGCAAGGGGAGGAGAAAAAGCCCTCCCCTGCGAAGCGGGGGAGGGTTTGGGTGGGGGCTCGACGCGACCACTTACGGTCTACGGTGCCACCCTTCTCACATCCCGCGCCGTCAGATGCACGTTCGCATCCGGGTCGAGCTTGCGGTCCATGATGCGGGCCTCCACCGCCTTGTCGAAGACCGGGCGGTTCAGGCAGACATACTGAAGCGCCTCGTCCGGCTTCGGCAGATGGCCGGCGAGGGTTTGCAGGGCGCGGCGCGGGACGAACACCCGCCCGTGATACTCCCCGACCTCCACCGCGAACTCCACGGCGTCGGCTTCCTCGTTCCAGGACGGGTCGTCGGGGAACACGAACAGCGGCATCACACCCTCACGCAGAACACGTCTCAGTCCAGAATGTAGGTAACATCGTAGCCGCTGCGCTTGAAGCGGGTCTTCAGCAGCGTGCCCTGCGCGTCGAACCACAAATCGCGCTCCACGTCGCCGGAAATACGGTGATGCTGCGCCGGCACCGCCTGCCCGCCGACCGTCAGCGTCTCGGTGCCGACGAGGTCGGTGCGCACGCGGTAGGGCTTGCCGTCGATGACCGAGAGCAGGGTGGGGCGCTTCAGCACCTCCGGTGTCCACAGCGTGAGGGGCAGGGCGTCGGCGCCGGCTTGGTCAACCTTGCCGTCCACCGTGACGGAATAGCCGCCGCCGGTCCGCATCATGCGGATGGCGTGGGGCGTGCCGTCGTCGTCGGTCTGGGCGCTCATCGATTCGAGCGTCCGGCCTTTCCAGACCTCCTCCCGCTTGTGGTCGTAGCGGAAGTTGATGAACAGCACCTTCACGCGCGTCGAGGCGGTGACCGCGACCTTGGTCACGTCGCCCTGCGGCTCCAGCCGGACGGTTTCCGACCCCACCGGATCGTCGCCCATCAAAATCCGGTAGGTCAGCGTGCGCGGCTCGGCGGCGTGGGCTGCGGCCGTGGACAGCAGCAGGCCGGCGGTCGCCAGCGCCGCGCGCAGGGCGTGCGTCATGAATCGTTCCCTCCCTGTGTTCGCCCTTTGTGGTCGTTGTGCGGCGGCGGCTTATGGTGCCGCCGTCCGTTGCCTTCGCTCAGTCGTCGAGAAGCTGCGCCAGCTTCATGGCGACGCCCATCGAGCCGTCCACCTTCAGCTTGCCCATGGTGAAGGCCAGCATCGGGTTCAGCCTCCCGTCCATCAGCTTCTTCAGATTTTCGGCGGAGATGCGGATGGTGCAGTCGGGATCGTCGTCCCCGGCCCCCTCCCGCGCGATGGCGACGGGCGTCTCGCGGGCGTTGACCCGCACCGCCTCGCCGTCCTCCAGCGCGAAGCGGACGTCGGCCTTCAGGCTGCGGAAGCTGGTGGAGCGGGACTGGAGTTCGCGCAGGATGTCCTCAACCATGGATCCGTCTCTCTCCCCTGGATTCGTGTTCGTCGGATCTTGACAGTAGGCGGAGTTTACGTTTACGTCAACGTCATAACCAAAAGGTTTCCGGCGCCTCAACGATCCGGAAACCATCAAATCAATCGAGGGGAGTGAAACCATGCAGACCGCCGCCGCGCCCGGACTCCGAACCCCCCGCACCGCCTACCGCCGTCGCTTGTCCTGACCGCCGCGCAGCCGGGAGGATCGGAGATGACCGAGAATCTTGCGCGCCGGGGCAGCATCGGCGACGACACGCCGGCCCATCCCTGGCTGGCCCGTTACCCCGAGGGCATCGCCTGGGACCAGCCGATCGCCGTGACGCCGCTGGCCGAGCTGTTCGAGGAGGCCGCCCGCCGTTACGCCGACCGTCCGTGCCTGGACTTCCTCGGCCGCCGCTACCGCTACGCGGAGGTGCTGGGGCTGGTGAACCGGGCGGCCAAGGGCTTCGCGGCGCTGGGGGTGAAGCCGGGTGTGCGGGTGGGGCTGTGCCTGCCGAACACGCCGACCTACGTGATCGCCTATTTCGCGATCCTGAAGGCCGGCGGCACGGTGGTGAACTACAACCCGCTCTACGTCGAGCGGGAGCTGGAGCACCAGATCGAGGATTCCGGGACCGAGATCATGGTCACGCTCGATCTGAAGCAGATCCACCCGCGCATCGAGGCGATGCTGGACCGCACGCGGCTGAAGACGGTGGTCGTCTGCCGGATGGCCTCCATCCTGTCCCCGGTGAAGAGCGTGCTGTTCCGCGTCCTGAAGCGTAGCGAGCTGGCCAGCATCCCGCAGGACGGGCGGCACGTGGATTTCGACGCGCTGCTGGCCAACGACGGGGCGATGCCGCCGGTGCGGCTGGACCCGCGGCGCGACGTGGCGGTGCTGCAATACACCGGCGGGACCACCGGCGTGCCCAAGGGGGCGATGCTGACCCACGCCAACCTCGTCGCCAACGCGCGGCAGGTGCAGGCCTGGTTCCCCGGCATGGCGCTGGGGGAGGAGCGGATGCTCGCCGTCCTGCCCTTCTTCCACGTCTTCGCCATGACGGTGATCCTGAACATGGGGCTGGCGGCGGGGGCGGAGCTGGTCATGCTGCCGCGCTTCGACACGCTGCAGGTGCTGAAGACCATCGCGCGGCGCAAGCCCACGCTGCTGCCCGGCGTGCCGACCATGTACAAGGCGTTGCTGAGCCATCCCGACGTGGCGCGCTATTCGATGCGGTCGATCCGCTACTGCATCTCCGGCGGGGCGCCGTTGCCGATGGAGTTGAAGCGCCAGTTCGAGGAGGCGACCGGCTGCGTGCTGGTCGAGGGCTACGGCCTCAGCGAGGCGTCGCCGGTCTGCGCCTGCAACCCGCTGACCGGGGTCAACAAGGAGGGCTCCATCGGCCTGCCTCTGCCGGGGATCATGGTGCAGATCCGCGCGCTGGACGATCCCGACCGCGTGTTGCCGCCCGGTGAGAAGGGGCAGGTCGCGCTGTCCGGTCCCAACGTCATGGCCGGTTACTGGAACCAGGATGAGGAAAGCCGGCGCACCATCGTCGGCGGCTGGCTGTTCACCGGCGACGTCGGGGTGATGGACGAGGACGGCTACGTCTTCCTGCTCGACCGGCTGAAGGACCTGATCCTCTGCGGCGGCTACAACGTCTATCCGCGCGTGATCGAGGAGGCCATCTACCAGCACCCCGACGTGGTGGCCGTCTGCGTCATCGGCGTCCCCGACGACTACCGCGGCCAGAGCCCGAAGGCCTTCGTCCAGCTCCGGCCCGGCGCCGGCCTGACCGCGGAGCGGTTGAAGGACTTCCTGCGCGACAAGATTTCGCGCATCGAGATGCCGAAGCTGATCGAGTTCCGCACCGAGTTGCCCAAGACGGCGGTCGGCAAGCTGTCGAAGAAGGAACTGATCGCCGAAAGCCTGCAGAATCCGGAGGAGTGACGGGCGAAAGGCGCGCGGCTTTGTCACATCGCGGCGTGTGTGGTAGGAACGGAGACGCCGTCCGGCGGCGTGGAGCGAGCGGCCTTCGCTTCCCACACGCCGCCGCGGCGCGACGTGACGGAAGGCGTGCCCCCCACCATGGAACAGCTCTACACGGTCAATCAGTTGGCGGAGGAACTGGGCATCACGCCGCGCGCCCTGCGCTTCTACGAAGTGAAGGGGCTGCTGTCGCCCAACCGCCTGGGCAACAACCGGGTCTACACCAAGCGCGACCGCGCCCGGCTGAAGCTGATCCTGCGCGGCAAGCGGCTGGGCTTCTCGCTGGCGGAGATCCGCGAGTATCTGGACCTCTACACCGTCGATGGCGGGGTGGAGCAGTTGAAGGTCCTGCAGAAGCGCATCGACGCGCGGCTGAAGGATCTGGAGCAGCAGCGCCAGGACCTCGAAGCGACCGTGGGCGAACTGCGGGAGATCGAGGCCCAGGTGCAGGCCGCGCTGGACGAGCGCGGATTGGCGTCCAAGAGCGCCTGAGCCGATGCGGTCCCATCCGCCCGGCCAAGCCGGAGGGGGTGGGGTTATGAATCTGCTGTTCCGCCTGATCGCCGTCATCCTGGCCGCCCTGGCGGGGCGGGCGGTGGGATTCCTGGAACCGGCGCGGCTGCGCTTCCGGGTCTGGCCGACCGATCTCGACCTCAACCTGCACATGACCAACGCCCGCTATTTCAGCGTCATGGACCTGGGGCGGGTCGATCTGATGCTGCGCTCCGGCATGGGGCGGTCGATCCTGCGCCACCGCTGGCAACCGGTGATCGGCGCCGCCAACGTTCGCTTCCGCCGCCCGCTGGCGCCCTTCCAGCGCTTCGAGCTGGCGACCCGCGTGCTGTGCTGGGACGACAAGTATTTCTTCATCGAGCACCGGGTGGAGACCGCCGCGGGCACGGCGGCGCTGGCCGTGGTGCAGGGCGCCTTCGTGGCGCGCGGCGCCGTGGTCGCCCCAGCGGAGATTCTGGCGATCCACGGCGAGCATGGGGAATCGCCGCCCATGCCGGACGTCGTTGCCGCATGGCGCGAGCGACCGCTGGCGCCCTGACCCTTGCTCCCTGACACTTGCGTCGCGCCGCCCCCTTGCACTATGGCTGGCCGGACGCGAAAAACCGGCAAAGCGGAAGGGCAAGGGTCATGGGCGCACACGGAATCAACGGCATCGACCACCTCGTCATCGTCGTCCGCGATCTGGAGAAGGCGCAGGACGCCTATCGCCGCATGGGCTTCACCATCTCGCCGAAGGGCCGGCATGGCGAGCTGAAGTCGGCCAACCACACCATCATGTTCGGGGCGGGCGACTATCTGGAACTGCTCGCCATCGAGCAGCCGCACCCCTTCACCGCCTTCTTCAGCGACGTGCTGAAGACCCGCGAGGGCATTGCCGCGGCGGCGTTGAAGACCGACGACGCGCGGGCGGCGCAGCGGCTTCTGGTCGAGGCCGGCTATCCGGCGGGCGAGCCGGTGGAGTTCGGCCGCCCCGTCGAGTTGCCGGGCGGCGCGCAGCAGGCGCGCTTCACCACCACCCCGATCGACGGTGTGCCGGAATGGGGCGGGCGGGTCTTCCTGTGCCAGCACCACACCCCCGAGGTGGTCTGGCGTCCCGAGCTGATCCAGCACGACAACACGGTGACCGGCCTCGCCGCCCTGGTCGTTGCCGCCGACGATCCCGACGCCACCGCCGCCTCCTACGCCCGGCTGTTCGGCACGGCGGTGGAGGCGCGGGGACCGGCGCGCGTCGTGCCGACCGGCAGCGCCCCCATCGTGGTGGCCGATCCCGCCGCGCTGCATTGGAGCTGGACCGGCGACCCGGCGCTGGCGGTTCCGCGCCCCTTCCTGGCCGGCATGGTGCTGACGGTGGCCGATCTGGAGCGCGCCCAGCAGGCGCTTCAGAAAAGCAAGTTCCCGACGGTCGTCGGCAACGGCGTGCTGCGCGTGTCGTCGGCCAGCGCCTGCGGCGCCATGCTGGCCTTCGCCAAGGAGTTCGACCTCGGCGCGCTGATCCCCTGAATCCGCCGGGCACCCTGTTGTCATAAGCGGCCGGTTGTCATAACGGAATCATATTGCTGCACTGCGTCCGATCCGTTGGACAGGACGCCGTCGCGGGCGCACATTCCCCTCTTGCGTGCATGTTGCGGCGCATCATGAGGACGGACCGACGTGGCGGACGGCGATTTCGGCAGGGTTCGGATCGAACCGGCGGGGCAAGGAGCGGCTGAACAGAAGGGCGTGGCGGCGGAGTATCTCGTCGCCGGCACGCCGGCCTACAAGCGGGCGAGCCGCATTCTCTTCGTCGCCGGTTTCTCCACCTTCGCGGCGCTCTACTGCGTGCAGCCGCTGATGCCGGAGTTCACGCGGGAGTTCGGCGTCACCCCGGCGCAGTCCAGCCTTGCCCTGTCGGTGTCCACGGGCGTTCTGGCCTTCGCGCTGCTGGTCGCCGGGGCGGTGTCCGACCGGTTCGGGCGCAAGGCGATCATGGCGCTTTCCCTGCTCGCCTCCGGCACGCTGGGCATCAGCGGGGCGATGGCGCCGGACTGGGCCTCGCTGCTGCTGGTGCGGGCGCTGGAAGGGATGGCCCTCAGCGGTCTTCCCGCGGTCGCCATGGCCTACGTGTCGGAGGAGGTGGACCCACGCTCCGCCGGAGTCACCATGGGCCTGTACATCGGCGGAACGGCGCTGGGTGGCATGTCGGGGCGGGCGCTGACGGCGCTGGTCGCCGACGTCGCGTCCTGGCGCATGGCGATGGGGGTGATCGGCACGCTCGGGATCGCCGCCGCCGTGGCGGTGTGGGTCGCGCTTCCCGCCTCGCGCCATTTCCAGCGGCGGCCGGCGGGCGTGCGGAAACTGGCCGAGGCGTGGCGCGGGCACCTGATGGACCGCGGGCTGCTCGCCCTGTTCGCCATGGGGTTCCTGTCCATGGGGGCCTTCGTCACCGTCTTCAACTACATCGGCTTCCGCCTGCTGGCGCCGCCCTTCGACCTGCGCCCGGCGGCGGTCGGTGCCGTTTTCACGGTCTACCTCTGCGGAGTCGTCAGTTCGCCGCTGTCCGGCGGGCTGGCGGTGCGGCTGGGGCGGGGCAGGGTGCTGGCGGCGGCGGCGATGATGATGGCGGCCGGTCTGGCGTTGATGACTCCGGACAGCCTGTGGACCATGACGCCGGGAATCGCCCTGTTCACCTTCGCCTTCTTCGGGGTCCACACCATCGCCTCCGGCTGGATCGGGCAGCGGGCGCCGGTCAACCGCGGACAGGCCTCGGCGATCTACCTGTTCTGCTACTACATGGGTTCGACCATCGCCGGGACGCTGGGCGGCGTGTTTTGGTATGCCTTCGGCTGGGCCGGAGTCGGCGGATTCGTCGGGCTCCTGCTGGTGGTCGGACTGGTTGTTTCGCTGGGCTTGGCGGTCCGCCGCTGATTCATTCAATGCGCGCATACCGAGGTATGGTTTCAACCGTTTCGGTTGCGCCGCGCGCCGCTTCGTCCCATGCTGGGTGCATCTGCACAGCGAGGCGGCCATGGCCCGTTTGTCCGTCTACAGCGACACCGATCCCACCGTTACCGAACTCTCCTCCGCTGACCCGGCGCTGGTCACCGCGCATCTGGCGCTGGCCGGGGTGCTGTTCGAGCGCTGGCCGGCGCCCCAACCCATTCCCGACGCCGCCGACACCCGGACGGTTCTGGAGGTCTACGCCGCACCGGTGGCGGCCCTGAAGGAGGCGCGCGGCTTTCAGTCCGCCGACGTGGTTCGGATGCCGCGCGGACTTCCGGACGCGGCGGACCGCCGTGCCGCCTTCCTCGCCGAACACACCCATGACGAGGACGAGGCCCGTTTCTTCGTGCGGGGTGGCGGCGCCTTCTACCTGCACATGGACGAGAAGGTGTTCCGCATCGTGTGCGGGGCCGGCGACCTGCTGAGCATCCCGGCGCGGACGAAGCACTGGTTCGACATGGGGCCGGACCCGGAATTCACCGCCATCCGCTTCTTCACGCGCCCGGACGGCTGGGTGGCCTCCTTCACCGGTGACGTGATCGCCGACCGTTTCCCGAAGTACGAGCCGGAAACCGGTGCCGTTCCATGACGCGCCCCCGATGACCCGGCCGCCGTTACCTTTCGCCGCAGCCGGTTGCGGGCGAAAAGCGACGCTGTTACAAGGCCTTCGGTATCGGCGCCCAGTCGTTGGCCGCTCGTCCCCCGCTTCGGAGGCTCCATGACCACGGATGGCCACTCCGTCCCGTGCACGGGCAACGGCTTCATCGACGCGGCCCACAGGTCGCTGATGGAGCATGTCGTGACCATCCGCAGCGCCTGCGCGGCCGGCGCCACCCGCAACTCCATGGTTCCCCGCTTCAACCGCTTCGCGGACGAGATGCGCATGCATTTCGACCATGAGGAGGTCATCATCCGCGCCGCCGGATTCGCCGCGTGGGAGGAGCACGCCGGCCATCACGCGATGCTGGACCAGCAGTTCGGCCGCCTCATCGACTATGTGCGCGACTGCGACGTCACCACCGATTTCCTGTGCACGGTGGCGGGCACGCTGGACGCCGCGCTGTGTGGGCACGAGATCCGGCACGATGGCGATTACACCGCGCTGGTGCGCAACGCGTCCTTGGCCCCGGAGGGACGGACCCTGATCGCCTGGAGCAGCGCCTTCGAGGTCGGGGTGGGGCCGCTCGACGCGCAGCACCGCCAGCTCGCCGACCTCATGAACGAGCTGGACGCGATGAGCCGCCACGGCGCTCCGACCACCGAATCGCTGGACCTCCTGGGGCTGCTGCACGACCATGTGCACGCCCATTTCGCCATGGAGGAGGGTGTGCTGCGCCGGGTGGCGCCCGGCCGCTTCGTGGCCCACCGCAACCATCACCGGCTGCTGGAGGGTCAGTTCGCCCGCATCCGCCAGCAGGTGGAGAGCGGCCGGCTCGACACCGGCGTCGCGGTGCGGGGATTCCTGCGCTTCTGGCTGATGGACCATGTGCTCGGCTCCGACCGTCCGGCTTTCGCCGAGACGGCGGACGCGGCGCCGCGCTGACCGCCGCCATCGTTGCGATCCCGGGCCAATCCCGGGCCAATCCCGACCTGTCATCAAAAAATCACTTAAATCGCTGGGGAAAAAGCGTAATTCATCGGGGACGACGCACTCGCACGTGCCAATGGCCCTCTGTGGTTATGCAACGACGTACCGCGTCCTTTTTGGCAGAACCGGTCATCAGTGGGCCGGTCCCGAGAGGGAGGTAGGCATGTTGGCTCTCCACGGCAGGGCTCTCAGACGGTAGCCCATAGCCGGACATCGACGCTTTGAACCTGCGGAGCTGTTAGCCCGCTCGTGAGCGTTTGACCCGGCTTTTCTCCGTCGCCTTTCACCACAACCCGAATTCCGATCCGCGGCTTTGATGGCCGTGATGGATTCCCGTCTGTTCGCTGGACCGCCCCGCGCCGGGTGGCCCAGGGTAAGGAGTGCGCCATGGGCTTCATCCGTTCCCGTTCCGCCGTCGCCCCGCTGCGCCGCGGCGTTTCCGTTTCCGCCCCGTCCTTCGGCGCTTCGCCGGTGTCGGACCGCCGCACCTCCGTCCATCAGGCGGTGGCGCTGGCCCGGCCCGAGGAGCCGATGCACTGCATCCGTCCGGGCGTCCTGGCCGACACCGCGTCCAGCTTCGTGGCCGCCTTCGACGCCGCGGTGTCGGGCGACGTGCTGTACGCCGTGAAGTGCAACCCGGAGCCGGCGGTGCTGCGCGCCCTGTGGGCCGGCGGCGTGCGCCACTTCGACGTGGCTTCGCCCGGCGAAATCCGCCTGATCCGCCAGATGTTCCCGGACGCGGTGCTGCACTACATGCACCCGGTGAAGGGGCGCGAGGCGATCCGCACCGCCTACCAGCAGTACGGCGTGCGCGACTTCGTGCTCGACAGCATGGAGGAGCTTCAGAAGATTCTGGAGGAGACGGGCGACGCCCAGGACCTCGGCCTCGTCGTGCGGCTGGCCCTGCCGAAGGGGAACGCGGTCTACGACCTGTCCGGCAAGTTCGGCGCCCCGGCGACGGAGGCGGTCGAACTGCTCCAGGCCGTGCGCATGGTCGCCCCGAAGGTCGGCGTGTCCTTCCATGTCGGCTCGCAGATGCTCGACCCGTCCGCTTACGAGCGGGCGCTGGAGCTGGCCGGCCGCATCATCGCGGAGTCGGGCGTGGTGATCGACGTTCTGGATGTCGGCGGCGGCTTCCCCGTCTCCTACCCGGGCGTCACCCCGCCGCCGCTCGGCGACTTCATGGAGGCCATCGCCCGCGGCGTGGCGAAGCTCGACCTGCCGGCCCACTGCCGCGTCTGGTGCGAGCCGGGCCGCGCGCTGGTCGCGCCGGGCGTGTCGCTGGTCGTGCAGGTGGTGAAGCGCCGCGGCAACGAGCTGTTCATCAACGACGGCGTCTACGGCGCCCTGTCGGACGCCGGGGTTCCCGGCTTCCGCTTCCCGGCCCGCATGATCCGTCCGTTCGCGCCGATGGGCGACGAGCCGGTGAAGGCCTTCGCCTTCTACGGCCCGACCTGCGACAGCGCGGACCGCATGAACGGCCCGTTCCACCTGCCGGCGGACATCCGCGCCGGCGACTGGATCGAGCTGGGCCAGCTGGGGGCCTACGGCTCCTGCCTGCGCACCGCCTTCAACGGGTTCGACCAGGCCCGCGTGGTCGAGGTTTCGGACGCGCCGCTGCTGGAAACGCCCGGCTACGTCCTGAAGAGCTGCGTGGCATAAGTCCCGCATCGCGGGAAAGCTGTGGATATCCCTAAAAAATCACCGTAAACCATCGTTGGTCCGACACCCTCCGCCTTTGCAAGAGGCGCGGGGGTGTCGGGCTGTATTTCTGTCACGCCAACCACGGGGGACCGTCTTAGATGACCCTGGACACCAAGCACATCACCTTCACCGGCCGCATGGTCATTGTCGGCTTCGGATCGATTGGCCAGGGAGTGTTGCCCCTGATTTTGCGCCACATCGGAATCACGAAGGACCAGATCACCATCGTCACCGCCGAGGAGCGCGGTCATGCCGAGGCGGATGAGCTTGGCGTCAAATTCATCAACCTGCCGCTGACGAGGGAGAACTACGCCCAGGTGCTGGAGCCCATGCTGGGCAAGGGCGATTTCCTGGTCAACCTGTCGGTGGACGTGTCGTCCGTCGCCCTGTTCGAGTTCTGCCACAAGGTCGGCGCGCTCTACATCGACACCTGCGTCGAGCCGTGGGCCGGCGGTTACACCGATCCGTCCCTGTCGCCGTCGCTGCGCTCCAACTACGCCCTGCGCGAGACCGCGCTGTCGCACCGCGCCACCTATGAGGGCGGACCGACCGCCGTCCTGACCCACGGCGCCAACCCCGGCCTCGTCTCGCATTTCGTGAAGCAGGCGCTGCTCAACGTCGCCGCCGACACCGGCGAATCGACGGAGGTCCCGAAGGACCGCGCCGGCTGGGGGGCCCTGGCCGCCAAGCTGGGCGTCAAGGTGATCCACATCGCCGAGCGCGACACCCAGGTGTCCAACGAGCCGAAGAAGGTGGGCGAGTTCGTCAACACCTGGTCGATCGACGGCTTCGTCGGCGAGGGTTGCCAGCCCACCGAACTCGGCTGGGGCAGCCACGAGAAGCATTTCCCGGCCGACGGCCGCCGCCACGAGTTCGGCTGCGACGCCGCCATCTACCTGATGCGTCCGGGCGCTTCGACGCGCGTGCGCACCTGGACCCCGCTGGAGGGGCCGTTCCACGGCTTCCTCATCACCCACAGCGAGGCGATCTCCATCGCCGACTACTACACCCAGCGCGACGGCAACCACGTCACCTACCGCCCGACCGTGCATTACGCCTATCACCCGTGCGACGACGCGGTGAAGTCGGTGCACGAGCTGGCCGGCAAGAACTGGTACATGCAGCCGAGCCAGCGCCTGATGATGCACGAGATCGTCAGCGGCACCGACGAGCTGGGCGTGCTGCTGATGGGCCACAAGAAGGGCATCTACTGGTTCGGTTCCCGCCTGGGCATCGACGAGGCGCGCGCCCTGGTGCCCTACAACAACGCGACCTCGCTCCAGGTCACGGTGGCGGTCCTCGCCGGCATCGTCTGGGCGCTGGAGAACCCCAACCGCGGCATCGTCGAGCCGGACGAGATCGACTTCCAACGCATCCTGGAGATTGCCAAGCCCTATCTCGGCGAGCTGGTCGGCGCCTATGGCGACTGGACTCCGCTGCAGGACCGCGAGCGGCTGTTCCCCGAGGACATCGATCACAACGATCCCTGGCAGTTCAAGAACTTCCGGGTTGCCTGAGGCCAGGTTGCTTGAGGACGGTTCGTCTGAACAGGAAAGGGGCTCTTCGGAGCCCCTTTTCCTTAGGCGCGGTCAGAGCGTCAGCGCCAGCAGCAGCGCGCCGGCCACCAGGGCGATGCAGGCCCGCCGGTAGAGGTGAAGGGCGCGGGTGATGTCCTGCGCGGTCGCGGCGGTGCGGCCCGGCCCCATCCAGGCGTCCTCGATCCGCGCATCGCCATAGACCCGCGGCCCGCCGAGCCGGAGGTCGAGCGCCCCGGCCATGGCCGCTTCCGGCCAGCCGGCGTTGGGCGAGCGGTGGCGGTGGGCATCGCGCCGCACCGACCGCCAGGACTCGGCGGCGTCGGCCCCCTCGGTGAAGCGGGCGGCGACCCAGATCAGCAGCGCCGACAGGCGGGAACCGGGCAGGTTGACCAGATCGTCCAGCCGCGCCGCCGCCCAACCGAACGCCTCGTGCCGGGGGGTGCGGTGACCGATCATGCTGTCCGCGGTGTTGATCGCCTTGTAGAGCGCGATCCCCGGCAGCCCGCCGACGAGCAGCCAGAAGGCCGGGGCGACGACCCCGTCCGAAAAATTCTCCGACAGGCTTTCGATGGCGGCGCGGCTCACCCCATGCTCGTCCAGGCTCGCCGGGTTGCGGCCGACGATGCGCGACACCGCGTCGCGCGCCGCCTCCAGCCCGCCGTCGCGGAAGGCGGCGGCGACCGCGGCGACATGGTCGTGCAGGCTGCGCTGCGCCAGCAGCGTGGAGGCCAGCGCCGCCTCCAGCAGGCCGCCGAGCGGCAGATGCCGGCACAGCCCGGCCACCGCCGATGCCGCACCGCCCACCACCAGCAGCAGGACGACCAGGCCCAGCACCCCTGCCGCCTTGCGGACGGCGAAGGAATCGCGACCGCGGTTGAGCGCGCGGTCGAGCTGGGCGATAAGCGCCCCGATCCACACCACCGGGTGGCGGATTTGGGCGTAGAGTGCGTCCGGGTAGCCGGCGGCGGCCTCGATGAGGAGAGCGGCGGCGAGCACGGACGGATGAAGCTCCACGGGATGGAATCCTCTGGGGAAGGGAAGGGGCGGGATGATGGCGGAATCGGCGGCGGGGTCCAAGAGGATCGTCCAGGAGAGGATCGTCCGGACGGAAATCATTCATGGCGGCGACCTCGACGCCGCACGAGCGGCCTTTCCCGGCGCGCCCGAGCCCTGGCTGGACCTGTCCACCGGCATCAACCCCTGGCCTTACCCGCTGCCGCCCATCCCGGCCGAGGCCTGGGCGCGCCTGCCGGGGCGGGCCGCCGAAACGGCGCTGCGCGAGGCCGCCGCCGCCTTTTACGGCGCGCCGTCGCCGGACCGCGTCCTGGCGGCGGGCGGCTCCCAGGCGCTGATCCAGATTCTGCCGCGCCTGCGCCGTCCGGGAGCCGTCGTCGTGCTCGGGCCGACCTACGCCGAGCACGCCGCGGGTTGGGTCAAGGCCGGCCATCGCGTGACGGAGGTGGAAACGCTGGACGCCTGCGACGGCGCCGACGTGGTGGTGATCGTGAACCCGAACAACCCGGACGGCCGCATCGTCCCGCCCGAAAGGCTGCTGGCGCTGGCGGAGCGGCAGGCGGCGCGGGGCGGCTGGCTGGTGGTGGACGAGGCCTTCGCCGAGGTCGCCCCGGAGTGCAGCGTGGCGTCGGTGGCCGGACGGCCCGGGCTGGTCATCCTGCGCTCCTTCGGGAAATTCTTCGGGTTGGCCGGGGTCCGGCTCGGCTTTCTCCTTGGCGAACCGGCGCTGCTCCGGGACGCGCGCGCCGCCGTAGGACCCTGGGCGGTGTCGGGGCCGGCGTTGGCCGTCGCCACCGCGGCGCTGACCGATGCGGAATGGATCGCCACCACCCGTCGCCGTCTCGCCGACGCCGCGGCCCGCTTCGACGAGCGGTTGGTGGATGCCGGCTTGCGCGTCGCCGGAGGGACGCCGCTCTTTCGTCTTATAGACGATCCGCGGGCGGCCGGGCTTTACAACGCGCTGGGCCGGGCCGGGATTCTGGTCCGCCGGTTCGACCATCGGCCGGAGTGGCTGAGGGTGGGACTTCCGGCGGACGGGGCGGCGGAGGGGCGTGTGAAAGTTGCATTGGAAACATTCGAAAATTGATGGATTTTGCGCTCAAAATAGGCGATCACCACCATAGCGCGACAAGATGGCACACAGGGGCAAAAAGGCGCATCGGCTAACGTACTCCTGGTTTGCCCTATCGTGGCGCAAGAATCTTCCATGACGCTGTGGGGGCCATGCTGGATTCGGTCGGTTCAATGAGTCCTTCTGGGGATGCGGAGGAAGCCCGGGCAACGCTGTGGCGTGCGTTCGACACGCTGCCGTCGGGGGTCTGCGTCACCACGGACACGGGGACCATCCTGTATGCCAATCCGGCTCTGCACGCTCTGTTGCGCTATGCGCCCGGTGGCCTGACCGGCTGCGACCTCGCGGCGCTCGAACCGGAGGAGGCCATTCTTCCGGCTTTTCCGGACGCGTCGGGGGAAAGGCCGCTGCGGTGCCTGGATGGCCGAACCGTCTGGGTGTCCGAGTCGGTCGGCCCCCTGACCAGCCCGCTGGGCGAGCGGCAGTCGCTGCGCGTCTTCACGGACGTCACCCACCACCGGCAGGCCCAGGCCGCCCTGCGCGATCAACTCCTGATGAAGGAAGTGCTGTTCGAGACGCTGCCGGTTCCCGTCTTCGTGAAGAACGCGGCGGGCGAATACACCGATTGCAACGACGCCTTCGAACGCTACACCGGGCTGGAGCGCCGCAGCATCGTCAGCAAGACCGCCTTCGCGGTGATGGATCCGCGCATCGCCGGGGCGCACGCCGACCAGGACCGCGAACTGACCGTCACCTGGGGGCAGCGCAGCTACGAGGAGGCGGTTCCCTTCGTCGGCGGCACCACCCGCCTGTCCAGCCTGACCAAGGCGGTCTTCTGCGACAGCGCCGGAAACCTCGGCGGCATTGTCGGCGTGATCCACGACCTGACCGAGGGGCTGCCCAGCGAGGAGCGGCTGCAGGCCATCCTGGAGCAGAGCCCGATCGGCGTGTCGGTGTCGCGCCGCGACGACGGCAAGATCATCTTCGTCAACACCCGCTTCGCCGAACTGATCGGTTTGACCCGCGAGGACCTGATCGGCCGGCAGGCCCGCGACTATTATCTCGACCGCCACCAGAGGGAGCGGGTGATCGATCGCCTGCGCTCCTTCGGGTCGGTGACCAACATGGAGGTGCAGTTCCGCCGGGCCGACGGATCGTCCTTCTGGACGCTGTTCACCGTCAATCAGGCGGTGATCCAGGGCGTACAGGTGAATCTGGCCTGGATCTACGATTACACCGACCGCCGGAACATGGAGGAGGCGCTGCGGGACATGGCCTCCCGCGATCCGCTGACGGGCATCTACAACCGGCGGTCCTTCATGGAGCTGGCGCGTTCGCAGCTCGCCCGCGCCCACCGCTTCAACGAACCGCTGTCGGTGTTCGTGCTGGACGTCGACCATTTCAAGCGCATCAACGACAGCTACGGCCACGCCACCGGAGACGACGCCCTGCGCATGGTGGCCGGCGGCTGTCAGGCCATCCTGCGTGAGTACGACATCCTCGGCCGGCTGGGCGGCGAGGAGTTCGTGGTCGTCCTGCCCGGCGCCACCGCGGAGGAGTCCCGCGTGGTCGCGGAGCGGGTGCGCCGCCACCTGTCCCGCATGGCGATTCCGGGTCCCGAAGGCCGCTTCCACCTGACCAGCAGCATCGGCATCGCCGCTCTGGACAGTGCCTACGACACCTTGGAAAAGGCGATTCACCGCGCCGACCTCGCCCTTTACCGGGCCAAGCGCGAGGGGCGCAACCGCGTCGTCGTCTACGAACCGGGCATGTGAGCCGCTGTATTCCCGGCGGTGAGTGGTACAATTTGTCGCAGCTGGCGACGGTCCGTTTTTAAAGCCAACCGATTATTACGTACGCTATGAGTCATTAGCAAAACTTATTACCAACGGTCGGGTTGGTGACCTGTTTGTCAGGTGTTTGAGAGGCGGACGGTCATGGCGGTCGGCATAGACGGCACACACGGTGGCTTGACCGGACAGGAGCGGACCTTTCACCGCGACGAGATCATCGTCTCGAAGACCGATCTCAGGGGCTGCATCACCTACGCCAACGATGTGTTCCTGCGCATCAGCGGGTACGGCGAGGCGGACCTGCTGGGACGGCCGCACAACATCGTCCGCCATCCGGACATGCCCCGCTGCGTCTACAAACTGCTGTGGGGCCGCATCGAGGCGGGGACCGAGATCTTCGCCTATGTGATCAACCGGGCGAAGAACGGCGACCATTACTGGGTGTTCGCCCACGTCACGCCGGTCTTCGGCAATCCCGACAACGGGAACGGGCGGACCATCACCGGCTACCATTCCAGCCGGCGCGTTCCGACGCGGCCGGCGGTGGAGGCGGCTGCTGGCCTTTACGCCGCGCTGCGCGCGGAAGAGGCGCGGCACGCCGACCGGAACGCGGCGATGACGGCCTCCGGCGCCATGCTGGAAAAACTCCTGCGCGACAAGGGCACGAGCTATGACGAGTTTGTCTTCAGTCTCTAAATCGCTCGCCGCCATCGCTCTGGTCGCCCTGCTGTCGGCGGCGCAGGCGGTGCACGGTCTTGCCACCGGCAACGTCGCCGCCGCCGCGCTGGGCCTGCTGGCGCTCCTCCCCTGTCTTGCCGCGATCCGCTGGCTGAGGCTCACCAACCGGACCATCCGGAAGGCCATGACGGTGATCGCCGCGGCGGAGAAGGGCGACCTTCAGCCGCGCATCCTGAACATCCACGGCAACAGCCCCATCGCGGACATGCTGCGCACCATCAACCGTCTGCTGGACCGTGTGGAGTTCCTTCGGCAAGGAGGCCAACGCCGCCATGCAGCACGCGGCGGAGGGGCAGTATTACCGCCGCATCGTGATGACCGGCATGGTCGGCGAGTTCGGGGCCTATTCCCGCCAGATCAACGACGGGCTGGCCGCGATGGACAGCAAGAGCCGCGAGTTCGTGGAAAGCGCCACCCGCATCGGCGCCAACATCAAGGAGGTCGCGCAGAGCCTGTCGGCCAGCGCCGCCCAGCTCGAAGCCTCCTCCACCGCCATGACGGCGACCGCGGCCACGGCCAGCGAGCAGTCCTTCTCCGCGGCCTCGGCGGCGGAGCAGGTGTCGTCCAACGTGGACGGGGTGGCCGCGGCGACCGGAGAGGTGTCGGGCGCCATCGGCGAGGTTGCCCAGGGCGTGTCCCGCACCGCCGATCTCGCCCGCAGCTCGGTGGAGAAGGTGCGGGAGGCGGACGCCACCATCCGCTCGCTGCTCGCCGCCTCCGACCAGATCGGCGCGGTCGTCCAGCTCATCAACGACATCGCCAGCCAGACGAACCTCTTGGCGCTCAACGCGACGATCGAGGCGGCGCGCGCCGGCGAAGCCGGGAAGGGCTTCGCCGTGGTGGCGACCGAGGTGAAAAATCTCGCCAACCAGACGGCCCAGGCGACCGAGGACATCACCGCCCAGATTTCCCAGGTCCAGTCGGTGACCCGCGCCACGGCGACGGTGATCCAGCATGTCGGGGGCATGATCCACGACATCGACGAGATCGCCGTCGGCATCGCCAGCGCCGCCGAACAGCAGAGCGCGGCCATCGACGAGATCAGCCGGTCCATCCGCGAAGCGTCGGCCGGCGTGCGCACCGTGGCCGACGCGGTGACCAGCGTGTCCTCGGGCGCCCAGGACGCCAGCGCCGCCGCCAGTCAGGTGCTTTCGTCGGCCGGCGAGCTGGCGCGGCGCGCCGTGACTCTCAACGGCGACATCGACAGCTTCGTCGCGCGTGTCTGCGGCGGTCAGCGCTGAGCAACGGCGAGGTCGGGCGGCGAGGTCGGGCGACGCGGCCGTCAATGCAACCGGCCACTTGGGCGAGTCGCGTACCTGCAGGAATTGACAGCCGCGGCCCGACGACCCTAAGCCACACTCCGGATGTTTTGGGGAGGTCAGGTCGTCCCGGAGCCGCCCGTCCGAGGTCCGCCCTTCCAAGGTCCAATCGTCTCCAGCGCCACCCGGTCATCCTCCGTCGAGGCGGCGGCGCGCGCGCTGTCCTTGGCGGCATCCCTGGCGGCGTCTTTCAGGGCGGCCTCCAGACGCTGGATGCGATCGCCGTCGATGCCCGCGGCATCCCGGCGGCGGGCGGCGGCGACCAGGTCGTCGGCCAGCGTCGAAGCCTCGGCAAAGCCCACATTGCCGGCCGAACTCTTCAGGATGTGGGCCGAGCGCTCCACCGTCGTGAAGTCGCGATTCCGGGCCGCCGCCCGGAGCTGGTCGAGATGGCCCGGCGTCTCGCGGCGGAAGATGTCCATCAGCAGCGCAAAGCCTTCATCGCCGATCGCGTCGCGCAGATCCCGGCGCTTGGCATGGTCGATCCGCGGCGGTGGGCCCGTTTCCGGGCGCGGCTTCGGCGGGTTCGGCTCGTCCGGTTCCGGGACATTGGTCCACCGGGCGACGGTGTACAGAAGCTGTTCGGCCACGATGGGCTTGGCCAAATAATCGTTCATCCCGGCGGCCAGGCAAACGGCCTGATCCCCCTCCATGGCGTTGGCGGTCATCGCGACGATCGGCACGACCGCCGCCGGTCCGCCCATCCGGCGGATCGCCATCGTCGCCGCCAGCCCGTCCATTTCGGGCATCTGGACATCCATCAGGACGAGGTCGTAGGGCAGGGCGGCGACGGCGTTGACCGCCTCCAGCCCGTTCGACACCGAATCGACCGCGTGGCCACCCCGGCGCAGCAGGGCGAGGGTCACCTGCAGGTTCACCGGATTGTCCTCCGCCACCAGGATGCGGCGCCGGAGGGGACCGGAAAGAGCCGATCCGGACAGCGCCGCGGCGGGCGCTGCCCGCCCGTTGCCTGGGGGGGCGCCGCGGTCCGTGCCTTCTGCGGGAATGCCTTGGGCGGCGAGGCGAACAGGCGTGAGATGGCGGTGCGCAACGCCGTCGCGCGGATCGGCTTGACGATCCGCACTGTCACGCCGGCGGCGTTTCCCTCCGCGTCCCCCATGCGGTGGGAGGTGGCCAAGGCCAGGGGCAGGCCGGCCAGCGCCGGTTCGGCGCGAATGCGGACGGCCAGCTCCGGCCCGGTCAGGCCCGGCATGCAATGATCGAGAATGGCGGCGTCGAACGGGCGCCCCTCCGCGCTGGCGTCCAGCAGCCGGCGCAGGGCGTCTCCTCCCGTGGCGACGGCTTCGGTTTCCAGCCCCAGCGCGGCGAGTTGGCGGGCCAGCAGGTCGCGGTTCACCGCCAGATCGTCCACCAGAAGAACACGCCGTCCGGCCCAGGCGCCCGCCTCTTCCGCCTTGGGTGCGGTTTCCGCCGCCGCGCCGCGCCACAGGGGAATGACGGCCCAGAACACGCTCCCCTCTCCGGGCATGCTGTGGACGCCGATCCGTCCGCCCATCAATTCGGTGAGGCGTTTGCAGATGGCGAGGCCCAGCCCCGTGCCGCCATGGCGCCGGGCCGACGAGCCGTCCACTTGGCTGAACATGGAGAACAGACGCTTGTGGTCGGCCGCGGCAATGCCGATGCCGGTGTCCCGAACCTCGAAGCGGACGGTCACCGGCCTGTCCTGCGGAGTTCCGCCTCCGCTGTCGCCCGCGTCCGCTCCGTCCGCCTCGGGAAACAGGCTGTTCGGCTCGACCGACAGCACGATGGTGACGCTGCCCTGATCGGTGAACTTGACCGCGTTGCCGGCGAGATTGATCAGGATCTGGCGCAGCCGTCCGGGATCGCCCCGCAGCGGGCCGTGCAGGGCCGGCGGGACATAGCTTGCCAGCTCCAGCCCCTTGGCGGCGGCGCGCGGGGCCAGCAGTTCCACGACGCTCTCGACCAGCGGCACCGCTTCGAAGTCGGTGATCTCCAGCGTGAGGCGACCGGCGTCGATCTTGGAGAAGTCGAGGATGTCGTTGATGATGGTGAGCAGCGATTCCGCGGAGTCGCGAATGGTGTCGGCGTAACCGCGCTGCTCCTCGTCGAGGCTGGTTTCCTGGAGAAGCCCGGCCATGCCGATCACCCCGTTCATGGGTGTTCGGATCTCGTGGCTCATGGTCGCCAGGAACTCCATCTTGCTGCGCTGCCCGGCCTCGGCCTTCTCCTTGGCCTCGGTCAGCGCCCGCTCCACCCGCTTGCGCTCCGACAGGTCGCGGAAGAAGGCGGCGAAGACGATGCCGTGCTGCGTCTGCACCTCGGCCAGGGACAGGTCGAGGGGAAACACCTCCCCGTTCATCCGCAGGCCACTCACCTCGCGGGAGAAGTTCGGACCGATCCGCCGGGCGCCCGTGGCGATGGCCTCCATGATGCGGTTGTGGGCCGTGTGGTGATGCGGCTCCATCAGCTCCTGGACATGGCGTCCGATCAGGCCGCCGGGCGGGTAGCCGAAAATCCGGTGGGCCGCGCTGTTGGCGGATTCGATGACGCCGTCCGCGCGCACCGTCAGGATGCCCTCCACGGCGGTTTCCAGAAGCGCGTTGAAACGGGCGTTGCCGTCCTCCAATTGCGCGTCCTTGCGGCGCAGCAAGGTCAGCACGGCGGTGAACAGCAGGATGACCAGCCCGGAGCCCAGCGAGACGACCGCGATCTCGAGCTGGTTGGTCCACCAGCCGGCCAGTTCCTCGTCCTCGCTGCGGCTGACCACCAGCACCAGCGGCCAGACCGGTGTGGCGCGGTAGGCGGTGATGCGCTCGACCCCGTCCGGGGTGGTTTCGTGGAACACGCCGCCTTCCGACACCGGAAGCTGGGTCCGGAACAGCTCCATCCCCGCCATCGGCGTGCCGGTGCCGTCCGCCCCGTCCGCCCCATCCTGGGGAAACCGGGTCAGCAGCAGGCCGTCGCGTCGGTAGAGCGACACCGTTCCGTGCAGCCCGTTGCGCACCGCACGGAAGACGCCCTGCAGATACTCGGGGTTGACCGAGGCGACCGCGACCGCAAGAAGCGTCCCATCGGCGCCACGGATGGCCCGGCTCATCGGCAGGACCCATTTGCCCGAGCGGTCCTCGGCGGCCCCGGCCGGGGTCAGGAAACGCCCCCGCACCGGGCTCCCGACATGGAGGCTCCTGCTCTGGCCGGACAGGTGGGCGCGGAACAGGTCCGTCTCCGCGAAGGAGGTGCCGAGCAAGCGGGAATCCTCGGTGGTCGCCACCAGGACGCCCCGGCGATCGAGGACAGAGAAACCTCGGATGTGCGGCGACCGGCGCAGCCGGTCCTGAAGCAAGGGGCCCAGCGCGCCATCTTCACGGCCTTGGACCGGTGGGCCATCGAGCAGTTGCCCGAGGATCACCGCGTCGCCCACCGACGCGAGCGTGATGTCAACCGTCTGCACGGTGCGGCTGACCGAAGCTTCCAGGGCGCTTGCCAGATTGTCGATGTTTTCCGCAGCTTTCTTCAACGTCAAGCTGCGGTCGGCATGAATGTCATAGGTGAACTCGAACAAAAGAGCCGTCAACGATAAGAAAGCCAATGCAAGAAGGGCGCCCCGATGCTGCAGCAGGGCAAGCTTGGCCATCACGCGCGGCTCCGTGGGGAGTGATGAGTTCGCGCGAATCTTAACAGCGGGCGGGCGAAGCGCAAGCCCGCGCTGTGCAGACGGGGGGCAGGGTGCTATCCTGCCGCAGTGTGAGCCGGATTTCGGGGGGATAGGGCTGTGCGGCGTCTTTCCATCGCACTGTCGGCGGTGGCGTTCCACGCCGCCCTCCAGTCCATGATCCTGTTGGGCGGCACGGTGCCGGCCCGGGCAGAGGCGCGGTTCGACCGGGTGCAGCGCACAGGATTGATGCGCGTGTGCATCTGGCCGGACTATTACGCCATTTCCTTTCGCAATCCGTACAGCGGCGAGCTGCAGGGCCTGGATGTCGACATGGCGCGGGCCTTCGGCCAGGATCTGGGCGTGCGGGTCAGCTTCGTGGAAAGCGGTTTTTCAACCGTCGCCGCCGACCTGCTGGGCGACCGCTGCGACATCGGCATGTTCGGAATCGGCGTCACAACCGACCGCTCCGAACGGATCGCGTTCAGCCAGCCCTATCTGCGCAGCGGCATCTACGCCGTATCCTCCCAGACGCACCCGCGCATCCTGCGCTGGGACGATCTGGACCAGGACGGCATGGTGGTGGCGGTTCAGAAAGGCACCGTCATGGACGACTACGCCAGCCGATCCCTCCGCAAGGCCAGCATCCGCATCGTGTCCGGGCCGCAGGAGCGGGAGGAGGAGGTGCAGTCGGGACGCGCCGACGCCTTTCTGACCGATTATCCCTACGGCCGCAGGGTGCTTACCGTCCACCAATGGGCCCATCTGATCACGCCGGACGCGCCGGTCCAGCCCACGCCCTACGCCTATGCGGTGGCGCCGGGTGACCCGGTGTGGCTGGACCGGGTCAATCGGTTCGTCGAGGCGGTCAAGCGCGACGGGCGACTGGAGGCCGCGGCCGCCCGGTTCGGCCTCACCCCGATCGTGGCGCGGGACTGACGGTCAGATCTCGACCTGGGTGCCCAGCTCCACCACCCGGCCCGGCGGGATGCAGAAGAACTCCGTGGCCGACAGGGCCGTCTTCGACAGCAGGATGAAGGCGGGTTCGCGCCAACCCGGCAGGCCGGTCGACCGCGATGGGATCAGAGTCTCGCGGCCGAGGAAGAACGACGTCTCCATCATGTCCAGATGCAGGCCGAAGCGGCGGCACCGCTCCAGCGCGCGGGGAATGTGCGGCTGCTCCAGATAGCCGAAGCGCAGGACGACCCGGAAGAAGCCCTTGCCCAGCTTCTCCACCAGAACGGCACGGTCCGGCGAGACGCGCGGCACCTCCTCCATGATGACCGTCATGACGACCACCCGCTCGTGCAGCACCCGGTTGTGCTTGATGTTGTGGAGCAGGGCGTGGGGGACGACGTCGGGATTGCCGGTCATGAAGACGGCCGTCCCGGCGACGCGCTGCGGCGACTGGGGCGTGACGCGCTGCAGGAACAGGTCCATCGGCAGGGCGTCGGCGTAGAGTCGTTCCGCCAGGATGCGGCGGCCGCGGCGCCACGTGGTCATCAGCGTGTAGACCGCCGCCGCGATCAGCAGCGGGAACCAGCCGCCGTCCGGCACCTTCAGCAGGGTCGCCCCGAACAGCGCGAGGTCGATCACCAGCAGCAGGGAGAAGGCGGTCACCACCAGCAGGGGGTTCCAGCGCCACAGCCGCCACGCCACCACCGCGGCCAGGATCGTGTCGATGGCCATGGCCCCCGTCACCGACACGCCGTAGGCGGCGGCGAGGTTGCTGCTGGAGCCGAAGCCGATCACCAGGATCACCACGCCGATCAGCAGCAGCCAGTTGTTGCGCGGGATGTAGACCTGCCCGACCTCATGCTCGGACGTGTGGCGGATCTCGCGGCGCGGCAGGTAGCCGAGCTGCACGGCCTGCCGGGTCAGCGAGAAGGCGCCGGAGATCACCGCTTGGCTGGCGATGACCGTGGCCGCCGTCGACAGCAGGACCAGCGGGAGCTGGGCCCAGTCCGGCGCCAGATGGAAGAAGGGGTTCTCCAGCGTCTCCGGCTGGTGCAGCAGCATGGCGCCCTGTCCGAAGTAGTTCAGCAGCAGCGCCGGCAGGACGAGGTAGAGCCAGGCGATGCGGATCGGCGCCCGCCCGAAATGGCCCATGTCGGCGTAGAGCGCCTCGGCCCCGGTAACGGCCAGCACGACGGCGCCCAGCGTCAGGAAGGCCACCCAGCCGTGGTCGACGAACAGCGCCGCCCCGTACAGCGGGTTGAAGGCGCGCAGCACGTCCGGCCAATGCATCACCTGCATCAGCCCCAGCACCGCCAGTGTGGCGAACCACACCCCCATGATCGGGCCGAAGAAGATGCCGACCCGTCCGGTGCCCTGCCTCTGGAACAGGAACAGCAGGGTCAGCACCGCCAGCGTGATCGGGACGATGTAGGGCGACAGGGACGGGGTGACGACCTTCAGCCCCTCGACCGCGCTCAACACCGAAATGGCCGGGGTGATCAGGCTGTCGCCGTAGAACAGCGCCATGCCCAGGATCGCCAGGGCCATGATGGCCCGGTTGCCCGCTCGGGAGCTGAGCCCGCGGTGGGCCAGGGTTCCCAGGGCCAGCACGCCGCCCTCGCCCTTGTTGTCCGCCCGCATCACGAGCAGGACGTATTTCAGCGTCACCACGATGATGAGCGCCCAGGTCGCCAGCGACAGGATGCCGAGGATGGTGGGCTCGTCGAGCGGCAGGCCGGTGTGGGTGAAGGACTCCCGCATGGTGTAGAGCGGGCTGGTCCCGATGTCGCCGTAGACGACGCCCAGCGCCCCCAGGACAAGGGCGGGCATGCGGTTGGCCTGAGGGGAATGGCCCGGGGGAGCGGGAGCGGAGGTGGGGGCGGTGGCCGGAGCGGCGCCGTTCGGTCCGTCGCCGGTTTGCTGATTGGCGCTGTCCATGGTGGTCCGTTCGTTCGGATCGCGGTCCGGTGTTGGAAGTCCCTCCTTGCGGGCGGAACGCTTCGGCCGCGAACCTTCTCCTTACATCAACCGCTCACCACAAGACCATATGGTTCCGGTGGTGCAGGGGTGCCAGCCGCAGCGTGCAAGGCGGCGCCCGCCGTCGCCACTGATCCTCCCCCAGAGCCGTGTTAGCCGGTTCTGAGTGGAACAAAAAATGAACATCGTCCTTGTTGTTCATATTTTGTTCTGTTAGGTTTTTCTCCATCGGCGAAGACGTCGAGCGTTTCACCGGCGCCCGTCGCGGCGCGGTCCACCGACCAAGGGAGAGTGCCATGTCGATCCTGGTTTTCCTGCGTGAGCTTGCCGGCCTGACGGCCCTGTTCGGCACCCTGTTCGTCTGGACTCTGCTGGGACACGCCGCCGGCTTCTGAAGCACCGGACCACCCGAAAGGAGTCGCCATAAGGGTGGGACCTCCTCCGGATAATAATCCGAAATCCCAGGCAGCCCTTGGCGACGCATCGCTTACATCCGGAATGCGTTCACCGCAGCCGCCGGGCACCTTCACCGGGGCGGGGCGGGCGGCGCGATCAGACCACCGGCCTCGGCCGGCTGGTGACGACAACGCGGAATTCTGGGATCGGGACGGATGCGAAACTTCTTTCGGAAGCGGCGGGCGACCGCCGATGCGGATGACCGGATGTCCATGGGTGGCGGCATCACGGGTGGTGGAGCGGCCGGACCGGGCGCCACCCCGGGCAATGCGGCTCACGGCCATCCGCCGATGCAATCCCAGAGCCCCCTCGCGGGCCGTCCGGCACCGCATCTGCGCCCGGTCGGCGGAGCGGCGGGCACCGGGACTGGTGGCGGGCTGGGCGGTGGGCTGAGCGAGACGATGCGCGGCCCGTCGGGGCTGCGGCACGATCCGCTGAACAGCCCGCTCGGTGGCGGTTTGGGTGGCCAGCGCGGCCAGGCTCCCGCCGACACGGACCTTCCACGCTTCACCATGACCGTCAACGGCGGCCTGCGCGGACCGGGGGCGGTCGGTGCGCCGGCCATGCTGAAGGGGCTTACCCCCGAACTCAACGGCTTGCTGCGCGAAGCCTTCACGCCGACCCGGCCGAAGCAGCAGCTCAACTCGCTGTTCATCGGCCGGACCGACACGCTGAAGCGCATCATCTCCGCCATCGAGGAGGAGCGGGCGCACGTCATCCTGTTCGGTGACCGCGGCCGCGGCAAGACCTCCGTCGCCAACGCCATTGAGAAGATCGCCGGCCAGGCCGGCTACCTCTCGCTGAAGCTGACCTGCAGCGCGGAGCTGAGCTTCGAGGACATCTTCCGCCATTTCCTGAAGAAGATCCCCTCGACCTATTACCGGTCGGGGATCGACAACCCCTTCGCCTCGCGCCGCAGCTTCACCAGCTTCAACGAGCTTCTGCCCGAGGGCGGGTTCAGCGTGACGGAGCTGAACGAGGTCCTGTCGGGCATCCACGCCACCCATGTGTTGCTGATCCTCGACGAGTATGACCGCGTCACCGACGAGGACTTCCGCAACAAGCTGGCGGAGCTGTTCAAGAACCTGACCGACAGCTCGATCCCGGTGACCTTGCTGGTGGTCGGCGTCGCGGAGAATCTGGACCAGCTTCTGGGCAAGCATCCGTCGATCCAGCGCTCGCTGGTGCCGGTGCATCTGCCGCTGATGACCGATGTGGAAATCGGCCGCCTCATCAACGCCGGGGCCGAGAACGCCGGCATCGCCTTCGCGCCGGAGGCCGTGGACCGCGTCTGCGAGTTCGTCCGCGGTCTGCCCTACTACGCGCAGCTTCTCGGCCTGCACGCCGCGCGCAGCGCGGTCAGCCGCGGCTCGACGGTGGTGGAGCGGGACGACCTCGCCTACGCGGTCACCCGCTGCCTGCAGGAGGCGGAGCGTGGCATCGTCGACTCCTACGCCCGCGCGCTGGCCGCCGAACGCCGCGCCGAGCTGGAGGACGTGCTGCTGGCCTGCGCCCTGTGCCCGGCGGACTCCTACGGGACCTTCGACCCCAAGGAACTGGCCGGCCCGAACGGCGCTCCGCCGACCAAGGAGGCGCTCGGCATCCTGGAACGGCTCTGCCGTGAGGAGTACGGCGGCGTGCTGGCTCCGGTGGTCGAGCCGGGCTGGACCCGCTACCGCTTCCGCAACCAGATGATGCGCCAGTATGTGCTGATGCGTCAGGCCCACGAGCGCGGCCAGATCTGACCGTCCATCCACGGCAGTCCGGTCCGGGGAGGCCCCTTTCCGCCGTCAGGCGGGGAGGGGCCTTCGTGCGTTTGGGCGTGCGTTCGGGCACGCGGTCCGGCGCCCGGCGGCCGCAGGGTCGTCAGCGCGAATCGAGCAGCATCGCGGCGAGGACCGCGCCGGCGACCAGCGCGCACAAGGCGAGCACGATGGCGAGGCTGCGCAGGAACTGGCGCATCTCGCCCTGCTTCCAGGCGCTTCGGGCAAGAAGCAGCAGGTAGCCGGCCGCCGCCGCGCCGATCATCGTCCACATCGAACCACGCACCGCGTCCATCAAGAAGCTTCCCGCCGCATGGTGTTATGACCTACGGCGAAGGGGCGGTGGCGATCATAGGACGGGCATGGCAAGGGGCGGATGCGCTTCTTCGGCATGAGTGCCTCCTGCCCGTTTGGGGTCGGGAACTTTTGGCAACTCCCATGAACCGGCCCGTCCCCATGCGCACCCAAAACGTGCGCGCTCCCGCAAGAAAGTGGTAGAGAAATCCTCAAAGTATCCATTCGATTGGGGATGCTGTGTACTTTAAAAGAGATGCAGTAATCCATGATTAAAAGTAGCTTTGCGCATATGTCCAATGCGTTCTTCTTTTAATCCCACAGAGTGGTACCGTGTTGCACGACACAGGGGTAAGGTCATCCAAAATATCGGCACGTCAATGCCATCGGTGGGGCACGGGTGGGGAAACCTCGGGTGATTGGTAACCTACAAGATTGCCCAGGGAGTCAGAGCAATTTTCCAAAAATCGCGGGAGCTGACCAATGGAACCAGTGCGTGCTTTTCTGATCGACTCCAATAAGCTGTTCCGCGAAGGCCTGAAGAGGCTTCTCGACGATTCACCCTTCCAGATCGCCGCCGAGGCGGGGAACCTGCGCGAAGCGCTGAACTCCGTGGAGAACGGCCTGCGGCCGCAGCTCATCCTGCTCGATCTGGTGAATGGGGGTGAGGAGGAGGCCGACGGCATGCGCCGCCTGCGCGCCCAGCTTCCCGATGCGCGCATGGTCATCTTGACCAGCGACCTGTGCACCCGCCGCCTCGCCAACGCGCTGGAGGCCGGGGCCGACGGCTACCTGATGAAGGACTTGTCGTCCGACGCGCTGGCCCAGTCGCTGCGCCTGGTGATGATGGGCGAGAAGGTCTTCCCGACCCATCTCGCGGCCCTGCTGATCTCCGGCCGGGTGAACGGGAACGGCACCGACATGCCGGTGTCGCGCAAGGGCCTGTCGCAGCGGGAGGTCCAGATCCTGCGCTGTCTGCTGAACGGCGACAGCAACAAGATGATCGCCAACCATCTGAACATCACCGAGGCGACGGTGAAGGTCCACCTGAAGAGCCTGCTGCGCAAGATCAACGCCTCCAACCGCACGCAGGCGGCGATCTGGGCGCTGAACAACGGCATCGGCGGCGAGTTGGCCGGGGCCGGCGCGGTGACCGCGGCGGCGGCCCACCAGTAACCGCTCTCCCGCGGTCATCTCCACCGGTGCAAGACGCCGGACCGGCCCGCCACACCCGTTTCGGGAGGCGGGCCGGTCCGGCGTTTGCGCGTCTGGTCGCCACCACGGCCGGCTCTGAGGAGGGCGCGGGTCGCGTTGCCAAGGTGGGGCCCGGAGAGACGCCGACAGGCGGACAGAAAATATCCCGGCACGGTGGCCGGGATTCTTTCGGTTTCAGGGGTGAAGCGCGTCCGACGTGACGTCAGGACGTGCCCGTCCGGTGGGCCGGGGCCGCGTGCATGTGCGGCGGAACCATGCCTTCCCGGGCGGATTGCAACGCGCCCTGCTGTCGCGCGGCGAAGACGCCGGCTTCCGTTCTGTTGCGGAAGTGCAGCTTGGACAGAACACTGCGCACCATCGACTTGATGACCGCCTCGGACAGATCGAGCTGGTTGGCGATCGTCCGGTTGTTCAGCCCCTGGCCGAGCAGGCGCAGGGTCTCGAACTCCGGTTCCGACAACCGCGGCAGCAGCGTCAGCCGGATCTCATCGACGCCCAGCCGGGACAGGAACTGCTTGGGCATCAGACAGTGCCCCTCCAGCCCCAGGTCCAGCAGTTCGTTGATGCGGTCCACGTTGATGTCCTCGAACACCCACGCATCGGCGAAGGCCAGGATGTGTGCGGCGTCCAGCAATTCCCGCGACGACAGCACCACGACGATCCGCGACCGGCGTGACAGCCGCAGATAGACCATCGGTTCGTTCTCGCGCAGCGCGGTGAACTGCTGAAGGCCGATCAAGATCGCATCGGGCGTCAGCGTGCTCTGCGTCAGTTCCGATATGTCGTGGAAGACGGTCACACGATGGCGACCGGCCCGGTCGAGCGCCTGCACCACGATGTCGGTGAGGGAATTGTTGTCGAGAATCAGGCAGACGTGCATTGGGGTCACCGCGTTGCGGGTCGAGTGCGATGCTTTCTCTTGGGCGTACTCATGGTTCATGTGCATGGGTCAGCTCTGTTTGGAGGAGGCATCCACGGCAAGCCCTTGTCGGGCATTATCGCCGCCTGTGTTTTAGGCTTGTCTCGTGCTCTCTATCCGTCGGCGCTCTGTGTCTTCGCTTAAGTGATTTCGTTTAAAGACTGCATCGAATTTCTGGTATATATCCATCAAACCTGGAAAAAAACTTGACACTGTGACAAACAGTTTATAAATTAGTCGTGTAACACGTAAATCAAACGATAGATGATCACTCAAGATCGTCAAGCGCATCTGAATGGCGACCGGATCGCTCCAAGCGATAACTCTTTTGTGACGAGCCACACTGAAAGGCCAGTACAGGTGTGTGTCGCAAAGTGGGGCATTCGTGCAGGAAAAGCGCCGGCCATTCGTACAAGATGACGCACCGATCGGGTAGGTTTTCACGCAATTCGATCATTGGTGCTAACCCTCTGCGCGTAATGGGTGTTTTGTCACCGGTCGTCACTGCCGTCCTCGTCTCGAACAACCAAAGCTGGAAAAAATTCCGCTGCCGCTTTCTTTCGTGCAGAGATATAGACGCAAGGTCATAGTTCGTGTTTTGTTCAGTCGGCCTTCGCTGTAGGGGGCAGCGGTTCCCGGCCGCAAATGACCTATGGCCCTTGTCCGGATATTGCCCCTCTTCCGAATGTGGTAGCAGTTCTTCAAGCCACAGGGCGAAAGGGTTGGTGGATCGCCAATGGGGTGGCCCGGTTAGTCCGGGTTGGGCTGATCCGAAGCAACGGGAAAAACGAAGGCGGACGGGGCCATGAAAATTCTGATCGGTGACGACCATCTCCTTTTTCGTGAAGGCCTGCGCCGTCTTCTGGAGCAGCTTCACGGGGACGCGATCTTTGTCGAGGCGGGCACTTTCGACGAGGTGCTGCAGCAATGCAGCGTTGGAGGCGGGTTCGACGTGGTGCTGATGGACCTGCACATGCCGAACTGGCCGGGCTTCGACGGGCTGCGCGAGGTGCAGAGCCGCCAGCCGGGCGTTCCGGTGGTGGTGATCTCCGCCTCCGAGGCGCTGAGCGACATCCGTGGCGCGCTCGACCATGGGGCCACCGGCTACATTCCGAAGTCCAGCAGCGTCAAGGTGATGATGGGCGCGCTGAACCTCGTCTTCTCGGGCGGCATCTATGTGCCCCCCGGCGCGCTCACCGCCGCGACCGCGGCCTCCGACGCGGCGCCGCGCCGTGGCCGCCTGGACGGGGCGGACCGCAGCGCCTACGGCCTGACCCAGCGCCAGCGCGAAGTCCTGGATTGTCTGCGGGCCGGCAAGTCGAACAAGCAGATCGCCTATGAACTCGGCCTGTCCGAGGGCACGGTGAAGATCCATGTCACGGCGATCTTCAAGTCGCTGGGCGTCAAGAACCGCACGCAGGCGGTGATCGCCGCCGCCGCCATGGCCTCGTAAGGGACCGGAGTCGAACGCAGCGGGGCAGGGCAGGACACAAGAAAAACGGGTTGGAGACCGGCAGGGCCGCGAGCAGGCACGAACAAGGTGCCGCCGCGGCCTTTTCGATTCCGGCTTTCGCCTCACCTCTTATACTCGCGTTCAAAGCCGCGCCAGCGGCGTGCCCATACGGGCCCAAACGGAGGACAGACAGCGATGGCGGCGGAAACCCCGGTGTGCGACTTCGGCCGGAAGGCGGAGGATTTCAGCCTGAAGGGAACCGATGGAAAGACCTACAGCTTGGCCGACGTCCAGGGGCCGAGCGGCACGCTGGTCATGTTCATCTGCAACCATTGCCCGTACGTGAAGGCGGTGATTGGGCGGATCGTCGAGGAGGTCGACGCGTTGCGGCCTCACGGCATCGGCGCCGTCGCCATCATGTCGAACGACACCGACGCCTATCCCGACGACGGCTTCGAGAACATGAAGCGCTTCGCGGCGGAGCACGGCTTCACCTTCCCCTATCTGCTCGACGAGACCCAGGAGGTCGCGCGGGCCTACGGTGCCGTTTCCACGCCCGACTTCTTCGGCTTCAACGCCGACCTCTGCCTGCAGTATCGCGGCCGGCTGGACGCCTCCAAGCGCGAACCGATCCCCGACGCGCCGCGCGAGCTGTTCCACGCGATGGTCCGCATCGCCCAGACGGGGCAGGGGCCGACCGACCAGATCCCCAGCATGGGCTGCTCGATCAAATGGCGGAATCCGACCTGATTCCGCCCAAAGCGCGGCCTTAATACCCGGAGGGCCGCCGTTGCGCCTTGACCGCGTGCGGCGCCCAGTGCTATCCGGCCCTTTGAACCATCAGAACCGCCCGCCGCAGCCGCGCGCGGGCGCAATCCCCGCTGTAACGGTTTTCGTGCCGTAGGATGCCGCTGTAGAGCCATGAGCGATATTTTCCGCGAAGTCGACGAGGATCTGCGCCGCGACCGCATGGAGCGCGTCTTCAAGCGCTACGGCGGCATCATGCTGGCGGCCGCGCTGGCGGTCGTCGCCGCGACGGGCGGCACGGTCGCCTGGCGCAACTGGCAGCAGTCGCAGAAGGAAAGCGGGACGACGGCCCTGGCCGCCGCCCTGTCGCAGGCCGCCCAGGGGCCCGACAAGGGCGTCGAGGCGCTGGCCGCCTTCGCTGGCAAGGCCGATCCCGGCATGGCCGCGCTCGCCCAGCTGAACGCCGCCGCCCTGCTGGCCCGCGAGGGCAAGACGGCGGAGGCCGTGGCCGTCTACGACAAGCTGTCCGGCACCGCCGGCGCCGCTCCGGTCTACCGCGAGCTGGCGGCCCTGCTCTCGGTGATGCACCAGCTCGACTCCGGCGATCCGGCCCAGCTCCAGGCGCGGCTCCAGCCGCTGACCGCCGACGCCAACCCCTGGCGCTTCTCCGCCCGCGAGATGAGCGCCGTGCTGGCCGCCCGTGCCGGGGACAAGGACAAGGCGCGGACCCTGTTCCAGCAATTGGCCGACGACTCGCAGGCTCCGGCCGGCGTCCGGTCGCGCGCCTCCGATCTCGCCACCCTCTACGGCAAGAGCTGATGACCCGCATTCCCATGGCCGCCCCGGCCGCGCACCCGACCGCGTACCCCACGGCGAAGCGCCGCTCCCTGCGCACCGCCCTGCTTTCCGCCCCGCTGCTGGCCGTGCTGCTCAGCGGCTGCGACACCGTCAGCGGGTGGTTCGGCAAGACCCCCGATCCGCCCCTGCCGGGCGAACGGGTGTCCGTCCTGACCCGCGAGCGCAAGGTCGAGGTCGACCAGCGGCTGGTCGGCACGCCGGTCGCCCTGCCGACCGCCGTGGCCAACCCGGCCTGGGCGCAGCCCGGTGGCACGCCGGAACACGGCGGCGGCAACCTCGCTCTGTCGGCCACGCCGGCCGAGGCGTGGCGCGGCGACGTCGGCACGGGGGCCAGCAGCTCCCGTTCCCTGCTGGAGACGCCGATCATCGCCGACGGCCGCATCTTCGCCATGGACGCCGACTCGCACGTCGCCGCGCTCGATGAGCGGACCGGGCGCCAGCTCTGGCGGATCGATACCAAGCCGGAGAAGGAGCGCGGCGGCGCCAGCGGCGGCGGCGTCGCCTACGCCGACGGGCGCGTCTTCGCGGCCACCGGCTTCGGCGAGGTGGTGGCGCTCGATCCCGCCAACGGCTCGATCATCTGGCGCAAGCGCGTTCCGGGTCCGGTGCGTGGCGCACCGACCGTGGAGGGCGGGCGTGTCCTCGTCCTGACGCTGGACAACCAGCTCACCGCCCTGTCCGCCTCCGACGGCGCCGTCCAGTGGTCGCATCAGGGCATCCTGGAGACGGCGGGCCTGCTGGGCGCCGTCAGCCCGGCCGCCTCGCCGACCCTGATCGTCGCACCTTACTCCTCCGGCGAGCTGTACGGTCTGCGCCCGGAGAACGGGCGCGTGGCGTGGCAGGAGAGCCTGGCGGCGATCCGCCGCAGCGGCGCCCTGAGCAGCCTCGCCGACATCCGCGGTCTTCCGGTGATCGACCGCGGCGTCGTCTATGCGATCGGCCATTCCGGCCGCATGGTCGCCATCGATGAGCGCATCGGCATCCGCCTGTGGGAAGCCGAGATCGGCGGCACCCAGACCCCGTGGCTCGCCGGTGACCATCTGTTCGTCGTCACCAACGATTCGGAGCTGGTCGCCCTGACCCGTCAGGCCGGCCATGCCCGCTGGGTCACCCAGCTCGCGCAGTTCACCGATCCGGAGGACAAGAAGGGGCCGATCACCTGGTCCGGTCCGGTTCTGGCGGGCGGCAAGCTCTACGTCACCGGGTCGAACGGGCAGATGCTCGCCCTGTCACCCGCCGACGGGCAGGTTCTGACCCGCTATTCGCTGCCGGCCTCCACCTATTTGCCTCCGGTCGTGGCGAACAACACCCTATATGTCCTGGGCGAGAACGGTACGCTGGTGGCGTACCGCTGATCGCCGCCCCTGGTTCTTTATAAGGCCCCCGGCCCGATGTCCTTTACCGTTGCTCTCGTCGGTCGGCCGAATGTCGGCAAATCGACTCTCTTCAATCGTTTGGCCGGCAAGAAGCTGGCGCTGGTCGACGACACGCCCGGCGTGACGCGCGACTGGCGCTCGGCCCCCGCCCGCGTGGGCGGGCTGTCCTTCACCGTGGTCGACACCGCCGGCCTGGAGGACGTCACCGACGACAGCCTGGAGGCGCGCATGCGCCGCCAGACCGAACGCGCCCTGGAACGCGCCGACGTGGCGCTGTTCATCGTCGATGCCCGCACCGGCATCACGCCGCTGGACCGCCACTTCGCGGCCCTGCTGCGCAAAAGCAAGACGCCCGTCATCCTCGTCGCCAACAAGGCCGAGGGCAAGGTGGGGATGACCGGCCTCTACGAGGCCTTCGAGCTTGGCCTGGGCGACCCCCTCGCGCTGTCGGCGGAGCATGGCGAGGGCATGGCCGATCTGGTCGAGGCCCTGCTGCCCTACGCGCCGCCGGAGCCGGTGCCGGTCGAGACGGCCCCGGCCCCCCTCAAGGGGGAGAATGGCGAGGAACTGCCCGTCGGCGACCAGCCGGAAACCGACGAGGAGCGTGCCCGCCCGATCCAGATCGCGATCGTCGGCCGCCCGAACGTCGGCAAGTCCACCCTGCTCAACGCCCTGATCGGCGAGGAGCGCGTGCTGACCGGCCCCGAGGCCGGCATGACGCGCGACGCCATCAGCGTCGATTGGGAGTGGCGCGGCCGCAAGTTCCGTCTGGTCGACACCGCCGGCATGCGCCGCCGCGCCCGCGTCGACGCCAAGGTTGAGAAGCTGGCCGTCGCCGACGCCCTGCGCGTCGTCCGCATGGCGCAGGTCGTTCTCCTCGTGGTCGATGCCAACCAGATCCTCGACAAGCAGGACCTGACCATCGCCCGCACGGTGGTGGAGGAAGGCCGCGCTCTGGTCATCGCCCTGAACAAGTGGGACGCCGTGGACGACCGCGCCATGGCCCTGCGTCAGGTCGAGGACAAGCTGCAGGCCGCGCTGGCCCAGATCAAGGGCGTCGAGGTCGTGACCATCTCTGCCCTGCAGGGCAAGAAGCTGGACACGCTGCTCGATTCGATCCTGTCCACCTACGCGCAGTGGAACCGCCGCATCCCGACCGCCCAGCTCAACCGCTGGATCGAGGGCGTGCTGGATCACCACCCGCCGCCCTTGGTCGAGGGCCGCCGCGTGAAGATCCGCTACGCGACGCAGGTGAAGACGCGCCCGCCGACCGTGGCGCTGTTCGTGAACAAGCCGCTGGACCTGCCGGAAAGCTATCAGCGCTACCTGATCGCGCATCTGCGCGACACGTTCGAACTGCCGGGCGTGCCGGTGCGGCTACTGCTGCGCAAGCAGAAGAACCCGTACGCGGACGACTGAGCCGTCGCTCACGGCCCCCACCCAAACCCTCCCCCGCTGACGCAGGGGAGGGCTCAAACTTCTTCACCCCTGCGCCGACACGACCTCGCCGTGGCGGGTGCAGGAGGCGTCGGCCAGGGCCACGAAGGCCTCGGCGACGTCGTCCGGCTGGGCCAGCTTGGTCTGGTCCTCGCCGGGGAAGGCCTGCATGCGCAGCTTGGTCGCCACGATGCCGGGATCGACCAGATTGACGCGCAGGTTCGACGAGGCGATTTCCATCGCGTAGGTCTTCACCATCATCTCCAGCGCTGCCTTGCTGGCCCCGTACGGGCTCCAGTAGGGGTAGGGCGCGTTCGCGGCGCCCGACGTCACGAAGATGGCGCGTCCCGCGTCGGACGCGCGCAGCAGGCGGTCGAAGGAGCGGATCAGGCGGAAGTTGGCCGTGACGTTCACGTCCATCACGCGCTGCCACAGCTTCGGATCGTAATGGGCGACCGGCCCGAGCGCTTCCAGAACGCCGGCGTTGCTGACCAGGATGTCGAGCTTCCCGAAGCGCTCGAAGATCGAGTAGCCGAGCTGGTCGATCTTGTCGAACTGGCGCAGGTCCAGCGGGACCAGCGTGGCGTTGCGGCCGGTGGCCTGGAAGATCGCGTCGTCGGTCTCCTCCAGGCCGCCGACGGTGCGGGCGGCGAGGATGACGTGGGCGCCTTCGGCGGCGAAGCGCTTGGCGACGGCGGCGCCGATGCCGCGCGAGGCGCCGGTGATGAGGGCGGTGCGGCCGGAAAGACGGGACATGGCGGCGACTCGACGATGTTCGGTAGCGGGATTGGCAAACGGGCCGGTCCGCTGGGTTGCGGCCGGCCCGTCGCGGCGGTGGTCAGGCGGTCAGGCGCGGATGCGGACGTTCGCCTCGACCGGCGGATGGTCCAGCGCGTCGGTCAACGCGATGGGGTAGTCGCCGGTGAAACAGGCGTCGCAGAAGGTTAGCTTCTGGGGGTCGCGGCGCTCCGCGCCCATGGCGCGGTAGAGGCCGTCCAGCGAGATGAAGGCGAGGCTGTCGGCCTGGATGAAGTCGCGCATCTCCTCCACCGACATGCGGTGGGCGAGCAGCTTGCTCTGCTCCGGCGTGTCGATGCCGTAGAAGCAGGGGTGCGAGGTCGGCGGGCTGGAGATGCGCATGTGCACCTCCTTCGCCCCGGCGGCGCGCACCATCTCGACGATCTTCTTGGAGGTCGTGCCGCGCACGATGCTGTCGTCCACCAGCACCACCCGCTTGCCCTCGATCATGGCGCGGTTGGCGTTGTGCTTCAGCTTCACGCCCAGATGGCGGATCTGGTCGGTCGGCTCGATGAAGGTGCGGCCGACATAGTGGTTGCGGATGATGCCCAGTTCGAAGGGCACGCCGCTCTGCGTGGCGTAGCCGAGGGCCGCCGGCACGCCGCTGTCGGGAACCGGCACCACCACGTCGGCCTCGATCCCCGATTCGCGGGCCAGCTCGGCGCCGATCCGCTGGCGGGCGTTGTAGACGGAGGACCCCTCCATCACGCTGTCGGGCCGCGCGAAGTAGATGTATTCGAAGATGCAGAAGCGGCGGCCCTGCGGCTGGAAGGGGCGCAGGCTCTGCACGCCCTGCTCGTTCAGAACGACCATCTCGCCCGGCTCGACGTCGCGCACGTAATCGGCGCCGACGATGTCGAGCGCGCAGGTCTCGCTGGTCACGATGTAGGTGTCGCCCAGCTTGCCCAGGACCAGCGGACGGACGCCCAGCGGGTCGCGCACGCCGATGACCTCGTTCGGGGTCAGCGCCACCAGGGAGAAGGCGCCCTCGACCTGCCGCACCGCCTCGATCAGCCGGTCGACCGGCGAACCGCCGCGGGCGATGGCCATCAGATGGACGATGGTCTCGGTGTCGGTGGTGGACTGGAACAGGCAGCCGCGGCGAACAAGCTGGCGGCGCAACGTGTGTGCGTTGGTCAGGTTGCCGTTGTGGGCCAGCGCGAAGCCGCCGAACTCGAAGTCGGCGTAGAGCGGCTGGACGTTGCGGATCGTCGTGTCGCCCGTGGTGGCGTAGCGGACGTGGCCGATGGCCTGCGGGCCCTTCAGCTTGCCGATGATCGCTTCCGACGAGAAGTGATCGCCGACGAGGCCCAGGGTGTGCTCCAGATGGAAGCGGTCGCCGTCGTGGCTGACGATGCCGCAGGCTTCCTGGCCGCGATGCTGCAGCGCGTGCAGGCCGAGCGCGGTGATGGCCCCCGCCTGCGGATGGCTGTGGATGCCGAACACGCCGCACTCCTCGCGCAGCTTGTCGTCGTCGAACGGATGCGTCGTCAGCATCGGAAGATCCTCGTCATACACAGCATCACCAAAGGGCATTGCCCCGGCGGCCTCTTTGCCAGCGGGGCGTTACTCACAGGCACTCTGCACCATGCGGCGTTCAGCGTGCGTTCTGGATCAGTCGCTCAAGGTCGCCGCGGTCCCGGTCCTTATAGCCGGTATCGGATGGCGACGCACCACCGGTCTTCGGCGCGCCGGGAACCGGCGTGGACAGGCGGTCCAGGGCCTCCTTGGCCTCCACCGCCTGCCGCGCGCGCTCCCGCGCCATGTCCATCTGGCCCAGCCCGTCCTTGCGCAGCGAGTCCGGCATCACCTCGTAGATCATGGCGGCGCCGGACACCAGCATCGGCCGGGTCTTGGCGCTCTGCAGCCACGCCGGATGCTCCGCCGGGTTCGGCACCAGCCAAGCGAAGAAGAGATAGGCGACGGAGGCGAGGATTGCACCCTTGAGCAGGCCGAAGACGAAGCCGAGCGAGCGGTCGAGCGCCGAAAGGCCGGAATTCTGCACCCCGCGCGACACGACGCGGCCCAGGATTGTCAAAACCACAAGGCTGACGACGAACAGCGCCACCGCCGACGCGGCGTAGGCGGCCATCTCGACGTGGATGTAGGTCTGCGCGATGGGCAGGACGTGGGGCAGCGCGTTCAGCGTGATCAGCGCGGCACCGACCCAGGCGGCGACCGACAGCACCTCGGCCACCATGCCGCGGGTGAAGGCCAGCAGGGCCGAGAGCAAAAGCACCACGATGACGGCCAGATCCGCCGGGTTGATCGGGAAGGTGTCCATAACGCCGCTACGCCTCGTGCGCTTTCGCTTTAGAGTCTCGTCTCAATCCCGGCCGCGCGGCGGTCGGGACCCCGATCCGGCCTGGAACAGCGGCAGCAATTCGCTGAGCTGCTGCAGTTCGACCGATTTCAAGCCGGTGTCGCCGCGCCCCGGCTTCTTGCCGTTCCGTCTAGCCGGAAAGATCGCCGTTGAAAACCCCAGCTTCGCGGCTTCCTTCAGCCGGGCGTCGCTCTGGCCCACGGCGCGCACCTCGCCCGACAGGCCGATTTCGCCGAAGACCACGGCGTCGGCGGGCACCGGCTCCCCAGTCAGCGAGGAGACCAGCGCCGCGGCGACCGCGAGGTCGGCCGCCGGCTCGGTGATGCGCAGCCCGCCGGCCACGTTGAGATAGACGTCGTTGGCGCCGATCTGCACGCCGCAACGCGCCTCCAGCACCGCCAGCACCATGGCGAGCCGCGCCGAATCCCAGCCGACCACCGCGCGCCGCGGCGTGCCGAGCGGGGAGGGGGCGACCAGCGCCTGGACCTCGACCAGCACGGGGCGGGTGCCCTCCATGCCGGCGAAGACCGCGGCGCCCGACACGTCGCCGCGCCGCTCCGCCAGGAACAGGGCGGAGGGGTTGGCGACCTCGCCGAGCCCGCCGTCGGTCATCTCGAACACGCCGATCTCGTCCGTCGCGCCAAAGCGGTTCTTCACCGCGCGCAGGATGCGGAACTGGTGGCCGCGCTCGCCTTCGAAATAGAGGACCGTGTCCACCATGTGCTCCAGCACGCGGGGGCCGGCGATGGTGCCTTCCTTGGTGACGTGGCCGACCAGCAGCAGGACGCAGCCGCGCCGCTTGGCGACGCGGATCAGCTCCTGCGCGGAAGCCCGCACCTGGGCAACGGTGCCGGGAGCGCTGTCCAGATTGTCCACATACATGGTCTGGATCGAGTCGATCACCACGACCTCCGGCCCATCGGTGCCGTCCAGCGAGGCGACGATGTCGCGCACGCTGGTCGCCGAGGCGAGTTGGACCGGTGCGGCGGCGCAGCCCAGGCGGACGGCGCGCAGGCGGACCTGATCCACCGCCTCCTCGCCGGAGACGTAGGCGCAGCGGTGTTCCTGCGACAGCCGGGCCATGGCCTGGAGAAGAAGGGTCGACTTGCCAATTCCAGGGTCGCCGCCGATCAGGATCGCCGATCCGGGGACGAGGCCGCCGCCGCAGACGCGGTCGAACTCCTCAATGCGGGTCATGCGGCGCGGCGGCGCCTCGCTGGACCCGGCCAGCCCGACGAAGTCCAGCCGGCGCCCGCGCGCCACGCCCAACCCCTTGGGGGCGGCCTCCGGCGCGGCTTCCTCGACGAGGGTGTTCCATTCGCCGCAGGCGTCGCAGCGGCCCGCCCATTTCGGGAAGGAGGCGCCGCAGGCCTGGCAGACGTAGCGGGTGGTTGGCTTTGCCAAAGGTCCAGCGATGAGTTGGGCGATGGAATGGGGTAAGCGCCCCACATATAGCAAGCTGACGTTCTAAATCCTATGGCAGAGGTGATAAAAAGCTGGGGCTTTTCTCGGCCGTTCCGGTGATAGGTTCTGTCCCGGAATTCACGATGAACAACGGATGTGAGGTGACACGGTGGCGGACAAGGACGCGCGGAAGATCCCGCTGCACGGCCCGGAGGAGTTCGAGGCGATCCGCAAGGCCGGGCGGCTGGCCGCGGCGACGCTCGACCACATCACGCCCCAGGTGGTGCCGGGAGTCAGCACGGGCCATCTCAACCGGCTGATCGAAACCTTCATGCGGGACAACGGCGCCATCCCCGCGACCCTCGGCTATCAGGGCTATCCGGCGGCAAGCTGCATCTCGCCGAACCATGTGGTGAATCACGGCATTCCGTCCGACGACAAGACGCTGGTCGACGGCGACATCGTGAACGTCGACGTGACGGTGATCCTCGACGGCTGGTACGGCGACACAAGCCGCATGTTCTTCGTCGGCGACAAGATCGGGGTGAAGGCGCGCAAGCTGGTCGACATCACCTACAAGGCGATGATGGCCGGAATCGCCCAGGCCAAGCCGGGCAACCACCTCGGCGACATCGGCCACGCCATCCAGACGCTTGCGGAATCCCACCGCTACGGCGTGGTGCGCGACTTCGGCGGGCACGGCATCGGCCGGGTGTTCCACGACGCCCCCCACGTCGACCATTTCGGCAAGCGCGGCACCGGCGTGCTGCTGGTTCCGGGCATGGTCTTCACCATCGAGCCGATGCTCAACGCCGGCAAGCCGGACGTGAAGATCCTGTCGGACGGCTGGACCACCGTCACCCGCGACCGCTCCCTGTCCGCCCAGTTCGAGCATCAGGTCGGCATCACAGAGACGGGCTGCGAGATCTTCACCCTGTCGCCGGCCGGCTACACCCAGCCGCCCTACGAAACCGCGGCCGGAGCCGCTGCGGCATGAGCGGGGAAGAGCTGAAGCCCTGGACCGTGCTGGACCGCCGCACCCTGCTCGACGCCGGCCCCTTTGTCCGCGTGCACGCCGAAACCATCGAGACCCCGGACGGTCAACGGGTCGAGAACTATTACCAGGTTGAACAGGGCGATTTCGTTCAGATGTTCGTCGAGGACACGGACGGGCGTGTCTTGATGCTGCGCCAGTACAAGCACGGCCCGCGCCGCGTCACCCAGACCTTTCCGGCGGGCGGGATCGATCCTGGGGAGGCGCCCCTGGCGGCAGCCAAGCGGGAACTGCTGGAAGAGACGGGCTATGTCGCGGAGGAGTGGACCGCGCTCGGCTCCTACGTGGTGCAGGCCAACCAGCGCGGCTGCGTTTGCCACCTGTTCCAGGCCCGCAACGCCCGGAAGGTGGCCGAGCCGGATTCCGGCGATCTGGAGGAGATGCGGCTGGAGCTGCTGACCCGCGCGGACCTGATCGCCGCGGCGGCAGAGGGCGACTACGCCCTGCTGCCGGTCATCGCCCTGCTGGGCGCCGTCCTGCTGCCGGAACTGCGCGACAACCTCGCGCGGTCGGCGGCCCGTCCGGCGCCGTAAGGTTCAATTCCCGTCGGTCGGGCCGGCGAAGAAATGGGCGAGCGCGTCGGCCCCTTCGAGCGACAGCTGGTTGTCGTTCTTGAGGAGCTGCTCGTGGGCGTTCTTGATGGTCTGCACCGTCTCTTCGTTGGTCAGCAGACCCTTGGCCTGGAGCGTCTCCAGAATCTTGGCGCTCAGCATGAAGCTCGCGAAGGCCAGTCCGTTCGTGGTGATGTCCGCCATGCTCGTCTCTCCGATGGGGCGCCGGCCTGCGATGGCCGGCGGTCTTCGTGGCCGACCCTACCGGGCGGCAGGTTAATTTTGCACAAACCGGCGTCGGGTCCCGCTGGTCGGGCGCGTCACAGCGCCCGCACCTGCATCTTGATCGGCCCTTCGCCCCGGCCGTGGACGAACTGGTCCACGTAGGGGTTGCCGGAGTTGTCGATGTCGTTGGCGTGGCCGGTCCAGATGATCCGGCCCTGATAGATCATCGCCACGCGGTCGGCGATCTTGCGGGCCGAGGCCATGTCGTGGGTGATGGTCACGGCGGTGGCGCCGAGGTCCTTCACGCACTTCACGATCAGCTCGTTGATCACGTCGGCCATGATCGGGTCGAGGCCGGTGGTCGGCTCGTCGAAGAAGATGATCTCCGGCTCGTCGGCAATGGCACGGGCGAGACCGACGCGCTTCTGCATGCCGCCGGACAGCTCCGACGGGAACAGCTCGCCCACCTCGGGGCCGAGTCCGACCGCGCCCATCTTGGCGATGGCGATGTCCTTGGCCTTGGCGCGGGGCATGTGCTCGCCCTGGATCAGGCCGAAGGCGACGTTCTCCCAGACCTTCAGGCTGTCGAACAGGGCGGCGCCCTGGAACAGCATGCCGAACTTGTGCAGCAGCTTCTCCCGCTCGCGCGGGCGCAGCTTCGTCGTCTCCTCGCCGTCGACGCGGATGGAGCCGCTGTCCGGCGACAGCAGGCCGAGGATGCACTTCAGCATGACCGACTTGCCGGTGCCCGACCCGCCGATGACGACCAGCGATTCGCCGCGCCCGACCTCCAGGTCGATGCCGTTGAGCACGACCTTCTGACCGAACGCCTTGTGCACGTTCTTCAGCGAAATCTTCGGCGGATGAGCGGGGGGAACCTGGGACATGGAGTCGCTCACTTCGTCGAGAAGAAGATGCCGGTGATGAGGTAGTTCCACACCAGGATCAGGATGGAGGCCGAGACCACGGCGTTGGTCGTCGCAGCACCCACGCCCTGGGCGCCGCCGCGCGAGTGGTAGCCGTGGTAGCAGCCCATCAGCGACACCATGAAGCCGAACACCGCCGCCTTGACGAGGCCGGAGATGACGTCGACCGGTTCCAGGAACTCCCAGGTCCGGCCGATGTAGGAGGCCGGGTTGAAGTCCAGACGGTAGACGCCAACCAGGAAGCCGCCGAACACGCCGATGATGTCGGCGACCAGCACCAGCAGCGGCAGCATGGCCAGACCGGCGATCAGGCGCGGCGCCACCAGATACTTGAAGGGGTTGGTCGACAGGGTGGACAGCGCGTCGATCTGCTCGGTCACGCGCATGGTGCCGATTTCGGCGGCCATGGCGGCGCCGATGCGCCCGGCGACCATCAGGCCGCCCAGCACCGGCCCCAGCTCCCGGGTCACCGACAGGGCGACCACCGTGGCGATGGCGCCCTCCGCCTGGAAGCGGGAGAAGCCGGAATAGCTCTGCAGCGCCAGCACCATGCCGGTGAACAGCGCGGTCAGCCCGACCACCGGCAGCGAGTAATAGCCGATGTCAACCATCTGGCGCAGGATCTGCCGTGGATAGAACGGCGGGCGCACGCAGTGCGACAGGGCGGCGCCGGTGAACATGGCGAGCTTTCCGGTGGCTTCCAGAAAGATCAGGAAGGCCCGTCCGGTGGCGGCAAGGAAACCCATCAAGCGACCTCAGGCGGCGGCGGGTCGCGGTAGACCCTGTGGTAACGCGCGCCCAGCGAGGTCAGGATCTCATAGCCGATGGTTCCGCCCTCGCTCGCCACGGTGTCCACCGGGCGGTTCGGGCCGATCAGCTCCACCAGCCCGCCGGGCGTCACCGCCTCGTCGGGAAGATGGCTGACATCCACCGTCACCAGATCCATCGAAACACGCCCAACCACCGGAGCGGCCACGCCGTTGACGAAGACATGGCCGCGCCCGCTGAGCGAGCGCAGATATCCGTCGGCATAACCCACTGCGATGGTTGCGATTTTTCCTCTCGCCGCAACGCGGTGCGTGGCACCGTAGCCAACGGTCATAGGGCTGTCAACGTTGCGCACCTGAAGCAGCCGGGCGTCGAGCCGGATCGTGCCCCGCATCGGGTTCGCCGCGGCGGGGGTCGGATTGACGCCGTAGAGCGCGCAGCCGGGCCGCACGAGGTCGAAATGGAAGGCCGTTCCGTGGAAGATTCCGGAGGAATTGGCGAAGCTCGCCTCCGCCGTCGGCAGCCGCCCGACCGCCGAGCGGAAACGCCCGAGCTGCTGGCTGTTCATCACCGAATCCTCGTCGGCGCAGGCAAGGTGGGTCATCCACACCCGGACATCCACCCCCTCAAGCCGGGAGAGATCGCCGACCAGCGTGTCCAGCTCGTCCGGGCCGAGCCCGAGTTCGGTTCATGCCGGTGTCGATGTGGACGACGGCGGGCAGGGCTGTTCCCTGCGCCCTGGCGTGGGCCTGCCACGCCGCAATGTCGCCGAGATGGTTCAGCACCGGCAGGATGCGCTGGGCCGTGAAGTCCGGAGCGGTGCCGGCGGGCAGGCCGCCCAGCGACAGCACGCGGGCGTCGGACGGCGCTACGGCGCGCACGGCCAGCGCCTCCTCGAACTGGGCGACCACGAAGGTCCGGCAGCCGGCGGCGGCGAGCGCCGGGACGACGCGCTCCACCCCCAGGCCATAGGCGTTTGCCTTGACCACGGCGGCGCATTCCGCCGGCGCCACCCGGTCGCGGAGCTGCGTCCAGTTGGCGACGACGGCGCCGAGGTCGATGGTCAGGACGGCGCCGGCGCGGGCCAGCGGATCACTCAGTGGGGCCGAAGTCATGGGTCGTGTCGAGGTCGCCGAATTTCGTGAACTGTCCGTCGAAGAACATACGGACGCTGCCGATCGGGCCGTGGCGCTGCTTGGCGATGATCGCCTCCGCGGTGTTGTGCACCTCGGCGTAGCGCTTCTGCCAGTTGGCGTAGCGGTCGTTGTACTTGTCCTCCGTTTCCTCCGGCCGGCGGGCCGGCTCGGCGCGCTCAAGATAGTACTGTTCGCGGTAAACGAACATCACGACGTCGGCGTCCTGCTCGATCGAGCCCGATTCGCGCAGGTCGGCGAGCTGCGGCCGTTTGTCCTCGCGCATTTCCACGGCGCGGCTGAGCTGGGACAGCGCCAGCACCGGCACCTCCAGCTCCTTGGCGATGGCCTTCAGGCCGCGGGTGATTTCCGAGATTTCCTGCACGCGGTTCTCGTTGCCCTTGGTCGAGCCGCCGCGCAGGAGCTGGAGATAGTCCACCACCACCATGCCCAGCCCGTGCGTGCGCTTCAGCCGGCGGCAGCGCGTGCGCACCGCGGCGATGGTCAGGGCCGGCGTATCGTCCACGAAGAAGGGGACCCGGCTCAGCTCCTGGCTGGCCGCCACGAATTTCGGGAAATCGCTGTCCTTGATCTCGCCGCGGCGGATCTTGTCGCCCGACACCTCGGCCTCGCCGGCCAGGATACGGGTGGCGAGCTGCTCCGCCGACATTTCCAGCGAGAAGAAGCCGACCGGCGCGCCCTCGCCGCCGTTGCTGCGCATGTGCGCCTTGGCGGCGTTGAAGGCGATGTTGGTGGCCAGCGCCGTCTTGCCCATCGAGGGGCGCCCGGCCAGGATGATCAGGTCCGACGGGTGCAGGCCGCCCAGCTTGCGGTCCATGTCGCGCAGGCCGGTGGTGACGCCGGTGACGTGGCTGGAGCGGCGGAAGGCCGTCTCCGCCGTGGCGATGGCCGCCTTCAGCGACTCGGAGAAGGCGATGAAGCCGCCGCGCACGTCGCCGGTCGAGGCGAGGTCGAAGAGCTGCTTCTCCGCCGTCTCGATCTGGTCCATGGCGTCGATGTCGAGGTCGTGCTGGTACGCCTCGTTCACCATGTCCGTGCCGACCTCGATCAGCTGTCGGCGCAGGAACAGGTCATGGATCGTCTTGCCGTAATCGCCCGCGTTGACGACCGTCACGACGTTGGCGGCGAGTTGCGCCAGATAGCCGGCACCGCCGTCCGGAGCCAGCTCGACGTCGTTGTCGAAATAGGCCTTCAGAGTCACCGGATTGGCGATCTGGCCGCGCTCCACCATCTTGGCGATGGCCGAATAGATGCGCTGGTGCGCCGGGTCGTAGAAATGCTCGGCGCGCAGGAACTCGCCGACCTTCTCGTACGCCTTGTTGTTCACCAGGATGGCGCCGAGGAGCGCCTGTTCGGCCTCCTCGTTGTGCGGCGGCGTGCGGTATTCCGCCGTCGGCTTCGCGGCACCGGCACGGGACAGCCCGCCGTCGAGGGGGCGCGGCTCGAAAAGCTGGGTGGTCTTGTCATCCATAGCGGCACTTTAGCAAAGGGCGGGGCGCAAAGCTGTGCGATCGGGGTAAATCTACCCACATTCCTGTGAGTAACTTTTGCCCACAGCCGGTGAAAGCTGGGGGTAAGCGGAAAACTTAAAGCTCTGTCAATGGCTTGTACCAGAGCAAAAGCTGTGGGTCGATGCGGCGCGGACCGCTCTGGTCAAGCGTTGCTGGCGCCCACGTTCCGGCCGGTGCGCAGCGGCCGCGGCGCGGCGTCGGCCAGAGCCGCTTCGGTGCGCTGCATGTAGTCGCGGACGAGCGGAACGGCGCCCAGCGAGCGGGCCAATTGCATCTGGAACACCATGTGCCCCTGGTAGCGGAAGCTGATCTCGGCCCCCGCCAGATAGAACTCCCACATCCGGCAGAAGCGCTCGTCGTACATGGCGCGGGCCTCCTCCCGCCGGGCGGCGAAGCGTTCCCGCCAGTGGCGCAACGTTTCGGCGTAATGCAGCCGCAGGATTTCGACGTCCGTGTTCCACAGCCCGGCCTTCTCCACCGCCGGGATCACCTCCGACAGGGCGGGCGAGTAGCCGCCGGGAAAGATGTATTTGCGGAACCACGGGTTGGTGGAACCCGGCCCGTCCGACCGACCGATGGCGTGAAGCAGTGCCACCCCGTCCTCGGTCAGCAGGTCACGCAGCTTGGCGAAGAAGGCCGGATAGTGGGGCACCCCGACATGCTCGAACATGCCGACCGAGACGATGCGGTCGAAGCGACCGGCCATCTCCCGGTAGTCGCGCAGTTCGAACCGCACCTGCCCGGCCAGCCCGGCGTGGGCCGCCCGCTCGCGCGCCACGGCGAGTTGTTCGCGGGACAGGGTGATTCCGGTGACCTGGGCGCCGGTCATGCGGGCGAGATAGAGCGCCATGCCGCCCCAGCCGCAGCCGATGTCCAGGACGCGCATGCCCGGCTGGAGGAGCAGCTTCGCCGCGATGTGCCGCTTCTTGGCCTCCTGCGCTTCGTCCAGCCCGGTGTCGGGGGTGGGGAAGTAGGCGCAGGAATATTGCAGGTCGCGGTCGAGGAACAGCTCGAAGAAGGCCCGCGACAGGTCGTAGTGATGGGCGACGTTGCGGCGCGAGCGTCGCAGGGGATTGCTCTGCTGGACGAGCCGCAGCGCCGGGGAGACGGCTTCCCGGAGATTGCCCAGGACGCCCTGGACGTTGTCCGAGCCGGCGCTCAGCAGAGCCAGGAAATCATAGACCGAGCCCCCGTCGATGGTCAGGCGTCCGTCCATGTAGGCTTCGCCAAAGCGCAGCCGCGGATTGACCACGAGGTCGCGGTGCAGCGCCTTGTCGTGCAGGCGGAGCGTCAGCGAGGGGGCGCCGGCACCCACCCGGTGCCGCCGTCCGTCCGCACCGACGATCTCCAGGGCCCCGGCGGTCAGGGCCGGGCTGAGCAGGCGGGCAAGCAGCATCGCGCGTCTCCGCATCCGTCGAACACGACTCGGTCCGGTTTCATCGCCGCGGGCGAATCACCGGGAACGAGAGTCGGGGAGCGGTGCGGGGGGAGGCAATCCGCCGGACGGGGCAGGCGGCGGGGCGTCCGGCGCATCCGGATGGGGGAGGGTCGGACGATGCGGAGTGCCGAACGCGGAAAAGCCGCCTCGCCCCCTGGGGGGGCGGGCGGCTTCCGGACGAGCGGACTGGTCTCGTTGAGCGGGCGGTCAGCCCTCCTCGGAAACCTCGGCCTCGGCGGCCTCGGGGGCCTCCTCGATCTCGTCCTCGTCGTCGTCGCGCAGGTCGGCCGCGGTGACCATGCCACCACGGGACAGCTGCAGCTCGGCCTCTTCCTGCGAGCGGGCGACATTCACCGTGACGGAGATGCTCACCTCGGGGTGCAGGACGACGCGCAGCTTGAACAGGCCCAGCGTCTTGATCGGGGTCTCGATCGACACCTGCTTGCGGTCGACCTTGTAGCCGGCGGCGTCAAGGGCGTCCGCGACGTCGCGCGGCGTCACCGAACCGTACAGCACGCCGGTCTCGCCGGCCTGACGGATCACGACGACCGTCACGTCGTTCATCTTGGCGGCAACCTGCTCGGCGTCCTTGCGGCGCTCGAGGTTGACGGCCTCCAGGTGGGCCTTCTGCTTCTCGAAGAACGCCATGTTCGCCTTGGTGGCGCGCATGGCCTTCTTCTGCGGCAGCAGATAGTTGCGGGCGAAGCCGGGACGCACCTTCACGACCTGGCCCATCTGGCCGAGCTTCTCGACCCGCTCCAGCAGAATAACTTCCATCACTCGTCCTCCTGATCGGGGCCGGCGGGCCGGAGACGGCGACGCAGCCCAATCCATTGCTCGATCATGCCCAGACCGACCATCAGCACGATCGGCCAACCGAAAAGAAACAGGAACATGTAGAACCCGATGAGGATCGGCAGCTTGGCCGATCGGCTTCGGGCGAACACATGCACCACCGAAAGCCCGGCAAAGGCGAATGGCAGGGACAGGATCAGCGCGGCGTTGACCGCGAGGAACCCGACCGGGTCCGACGCCAGCGAGGCGGCCACCATGGTCAGCAGGAACGCGGTGGCGAGCCACCGGGGCAACTCCACATCGTCCAGCCGCATGGCGGGGCGCCGGTTGCGGCCGAACCGCATCAGGACGCCTTGCGCCAGGGCTCCGTTGACGATCGTCATGACGAGCCATGAGATCACCGCGAAGCCCGGCAACACCTCGGCCATCCAGATGTCCTGCGGGTCCGGGGCCGGCTGGCCCTGCGCGGAGAACATCTGGTCCGCCATGCGGCTCAGCGTTTCCCGCACCGCGCCCTCCAGCCCGCCGGGCTGATCGAGCGTCAGAACCGCAGCACCCAGAAGGCCCGCCAGTCCCATTCCGGTCAGCGCCATCAGGAGCCGGCCCGGAGGATACCATTCCACACTCCCGTCGGCCGCCGCCCGCGCCAGCAGCGCCTGCCGCACCACCAGGATGACCGGGACAGCCGCGGTCACCAGATAGGCGAGAGACACCAGGACGCTGGACGACACCGCCAGGACCGCCACCGTTCCCGCCGCACCGGCGAGTAGGGAGGCGGTGGAGCCGAGCCACAGTCCCGCGAGGAACAACGGCAGCGGCGCCAGATAGCCCAGGATCAGCGCTCCGAACCCGCCGAACAGAACGGCGAGGTAGAAGAAAGCGCTGACCACGCCGACACCGATGGCAGCCGCCAGAGGGGCGGCCAGGGGCGAGGCCATGGGATTACCTTTGCCTGTTGTCCGCTTTGGTCCTTACTTCACCACGTAGGGAAGCAGGGCCAGGAAGCGGGCGCGCTTGATGGCGCGGGCGAGTTCGCGCTGCTTCTTCGCGGAAACCGCGGTGATGCGGCTCGGCACGATCTTGCCACGCTCGGAGATGAAGCGGGACAGGAGCTTGACGTCCTTGTAGTCGATCGCCGGGGCGTTCGCGCCCGAGAACGGGCAGGTCTTGCGGCGGCGGAAGAACGGACGGCGGGGACCGCCACCGGTGCGGGCCGGAGCGCCCGAGGTCTGCTTGTCGGACATTTAGGCGTTCTCCCCTTCGGCAACGGTGGGCTCCTGGCGACGCGGCGGGCGCGGGCCACGATCGTCGAAGCGGCGCGGGCCGCGGTCGCCGCGATCGCCGCGGTCACCACGCTCGCCGCGGCTCTGCATCATCACCGACGGGTTGGCGTCCAGCGCATCGACGCGGACGGTCATGAAGCGCAGCACGTCCTCGTTGATGCCCATGTTGCGCTCCATCTCGAGGACGGCGGCGGCGGGGGCGTCAAGGTTGAACAGGGTGTAGTGACCCTTGCGGTTCTTCTTGATCTTGTAGGTGAGCGTCTTCAGACCCCAGTATTCGGTCTTGGCGACCTGGCCGCCGTTGTCGCGAATGATCTGGGCGAACTGCTCGCCGAGCTGCTCGGCCTGGGCGGCCGAAATGTCCTGGCGCGCGATCAGCACGCACTCGTAAAGAGCCATTGTACTCCCCATGGCTGTTCATGGTCCGGCGCTGCGCCCCATCCCCTATGGACAGAATCAGCCGCCCGGGCCTAGCCGACGGCACGCGGGCCACCGGCAAGGAGTTATGAAGCGGCGCAGTATGCACAAAAGCCCTATCCCGACAAGCGGAAACACGAGCCGGCGGGCGATTCCGCCGCCGCCGCTTTCAAAAGGGCATGGAAAGACCCTTTTCTCCGTTCGCCTTTGCATCGCAGCAATGAAAAAATGCCGGAAATGCAACAGAAAGGCACCAATTCCAGCCCGACAACGTTGAGCATCGCTTGACTTGCCCGAAAGGCTGGTTATGACTGTCGCCGAATTCAACGGCAGCGCCGCGGGTGGCGCGCCTTTTTACTAGGGTTCCCAGACAGCATGACCAGGGCGTTCGTCTTTCCGGGCCAGGGCAGCCAAGCCGTCGGCATGGGCCGCGAGCTGGCCGAGGCGTTCGAGGTCGCGCGGCTCACCTTTGAAGAGGTGGACGACGCGCTGAACCAGCGCCTGTCCCGCCTGATGTTCGAAGGCCCCGAGGCCGACCTGACGCTGACCGAGAACGCCCAGCCGGCCCTGATGGCCGTCAGCGTCGCGGTCATGCGGGTGCTGAAGGATCAGGGCGGGCTTGATCTGACCAAGCACGCGGCCTTCGTCGCCGGCCATTCGCTCGGCGAGTATTCGGCCCTGTGCGCCGCCGGCGCCTTCACGCTGGCCGACACCGCACGCCTGCTGAAGCTGCGCGGCCAGGCCATGCAGAAGGCGGTGCCGGTCGGGCAGGGCGCCATGGCCGCGCTGCTGGGCGCCGAACTGGAGCAGGCCCAGGCCATCGCCGATGCCGCCGCCAAGGCCCCCAACGGCCAGAGCGAGGTCTGCACCGTCGCCAACGACAACTCGTCGGGGCAGGTGGTGATCTCCGGTCACGCCGAGGCCATCGAGCGCGCCATCGTGATCGCGGCCGAGCGCGGGCTGAAGCGCACCGTGCGCCTGCCGGTCAGCGCCCCCTTCCATTGCCCGCTGATGCAGCCCGCCGCCGACGCCATGGCCGAGGCCCTGGCCACCGTGACGATCAACGCGCCGGCGGTCCCGGTGGTCGCCAACGTGACCGCGTCGGCCGTGTCGGACCCCAACGAGATCCGCCGCCTTCTGGTCGAGCAGGTGACCGGCATGGTTCGCTGGCGCGAGAGCGTGCTCTATATGAAGGGGCAGGGCGTCGACACGCTGGTCGAGTTCGGCTCCGGCAAGGTGCTGTCGGGTCTCGCCAAGCGCATCGACAAGGAATTGGCCGGCACCTCCGTGCAGGGCCCGGCCGACGTCGAATCGTTCCTGAAGACCCTGTGAGGCATTCCATGTTCGACCTGACCGGAAAGAAGGCGCTGGTCACCGGCGCCTCGGGTGGCATCGGGGCGCAGATCGCCCGCGCGCTGCACGCGCAGGGCGCCACCGTCGCGCTGTCCGGCACCCGCGTCGCCCCGCTGGAGGCGCTCGCCGCCGAACTGGGCGAGCGCGCCCTGGTGGTGCCCGGCAACCTCGCCGACGCCGCCGGAACCGAGCAGCTCGCCAAGGACGCGGAGGCCGCCCTCGGCCAGATCGACATCCTGGTGAACAACGCCGGCCTGACTCGCGACCAGCTCGCCATGCGCATGAAGGACGACGACTGGCAGTCGGTGCTGGACGTCAACCTGACCGCCGCCTTCCGCCTGTCGCGCGCCGTGCTGCGTGGCATGATGAAGCGCCGCTGGGGCCGCATCATTGGCATCACCTCGATCGTCGGCGTCACCGGCAACCCCGGCCAGGCCAACTACGCCGCCTCCAAGGCCGGCATGATCGGCATGTCGAAGTCGCTGGCCGCGGAGGTCGCGTCGCGCGGCATCACCGTGAACTGCGTCGCGCCGGGCTTCATCACCACGGCGATGACCGACGCCCTGAATTCCGAGCAGAAGGACAAGCTGCTCACCGCCATTCCTTCCGGCCGCATGGGCGAGCCGGGGGAAATCGCCGCCGGAGTCGTGTACCTGGCGAGCGATGAGGCCGCCTATGTCACCGGCCAGACGCTGCACATCAACGGCGGCATGGCCATGATCTGAGGCGGATTCGCTGCCTGAACCAGAGGTTCCGACCGGCTCCCGCGGGCGCTGGTCAAGGCTGTAAAAATGTGTTATCGGACGGGGCTTTTTGTGGCAGGAAGGCACGCAGCCGCGTGTTGAGCCGGCCGAATTCGCCCGAGCGGTCTCAAGGATTGGAAGGTCTTAAAAAATGAGCGATGTCGCCGAGCGCGTTAAGAAGATCGTTGTGGACCACCTCGGGGTCGAGGAGTCGAAGGTGACGGAGAACGCCTCCTTCATCGACGATCTCGGCGCCGACAGCCTCGACACGGTCGAGCTGGTTATGGCTTTCGAGGAGGAGTTCGGCTGCGAGATTCCGGACGACGCCGCCGAGAAGATCCTGACGGTGAAGGACGCCATCGACTTCATCAAGGCGAACGCCGCCGCCTGATCAGGCGCTGGCGTGAAAGGCCAGGCAGCTTTCCAAAGTGGCCTGGCCGTCGCTGAGTTTTCCGAGGAAAGGTCAAGGAATACCCCATGAGACGTGTCGTCGTTACCGGCCTTGGTCTGGTCACGCCGCTCGGTGTCGGCCATAAGCTCAACTGGGAGCGTCTGACCGCCGGCCAATCGGGCATCCGCGCCATCACGGGTTTTGACGCCTCCGATCTGGCCTCGAAAGTTGCCGGGCAGGTCCCGCGCGGCGATGGCGAGGGGTTGTTCAACCCCGACGTCTTCGTCCCGCCGAAGGACCAGCGGAAGATGGATGATTTCATCATCTTCGCCATCGCCGCCGCCCACGAAGCGATCAAGGATTCCGGCTGGGTCCCCCAGACCGAGGAAGAGCGCGAACTCACCGGCGTCATGGTGGGCTCGGGCATCGGCGGCCTGCCGGGCATTGCCGATGGTGCGGTCACGCTGGCCGAAAAGGGCCCGCGCCGCATCTCTCCCTTCTTCATTCCGGCCTGCCTCATCAATCTGGCGTCCGGTCACATTTCCATCCAGCACGGCTTCAAGGGCCCCAACCACGCTGTGGTCACGGCCTGCTCGACCGGCGCGCACGCCATCGGCGATGCCTCGCGCCTGATCATGCTGGGTGACGCGGACGTGATGGTCGCCGGCGGCACGGAAGCGGCGGTCAGCCGCCTGGGCGTCGGCGGTTTCGCCGCCATGCGCGCCCTGTCGACGAATTTCAACGACACGCCGGAAAAGGCGTCGCGCCCCTACGACAAGGACCGCGACGGCTTCGTCATCGGCGAGGGCGCCGGTGTCGTCGTCCTTGAGGAACTGGAGCACGCCAAGAAGCGCGGCGCCCACATCTACGCCGAAGTGATCGGCTACGGCATGTCCGGCGACGCCTACCACATCTCCGCTCCGGCGGAAGATGGCAACGGCGGGTTCCGCGCCATGCGCAACGCGCTGAAGCGGGCCGGGCTGCAGCCGTCGGACATCGATTACGTCAACGCGCACGGCACCTCGACGCCGCTGGGCGACGAGATCGAGCTGGGCGCGGTGAAGCGTCTGTTCGGCGAGGCGATGAACAACGTCGCCATGTCCTCCACCAAGTCGGCCATCGGCCATCTGCTGGGGGCCGCCGGCGCGGTCGAGGCGATCTATTCGATCAAGGCGATCAACCACAGCTTGGTTCCGCCGACCCTGAACCTTGAGAACCCGTCGGAGAGCTGCCTCGGCGTCAACCTCGTTCCGAAGGTTGCGCAGGAGCGCCGCGTGCGGGCCGCGCTGTCGAACTCGTTCGGCTTCGGCGGCACCAACGCCTCTCTGATCTTCAAGGAATTCGCCTGAGCGGCGAAGCATCGCGGAGACCGCCGATGGGTTGGGGCCTCCGAATCGCGGCGGGGGCGTTGACCGTCCTCACCGCGGGCAGCGGCGTGGCGTTCTGGGGTGCCCTCCGTGTGATGGCCCCCGGACCGCTTGAGCATGCCGAGACGGTGGTCATTCCGCGCGGCAGCGGGCTGGAAGCGATCGCGCTGACGCTTGAGGATGCAGGGGTCGTCGAGTCCCCGATCCTGTTCCTCTTCGCGGCCAAGCTCCAGGGGCCGTTGAAGGCCGGGGAATATGCCTTTCCGGCGGGAATCAGCGTCGACGGGGTTCTGGAGATGCTGCGCCAGGGCAAGACCGTGGTCCGCCGCTTCACCGTGCCGGAGGGGCTGACCTCCGCGCAGGTGGTGGCGCTGCTCGACGCCGAGCCGGCGCTGACCGGCGAGTTGAAGACGGTTCCGAAGAACGGGACCGTACTGCCTGAAACCTATCACTATTCCTATGGCGATTCGCGCTCGGCCCTGGTTGAGCGGATGCAGCACGCCATGACCCAGGCGCTGAACGATGCCTGGAAGAACCGTGGTCAGGACCTGCCTTACGAGACTCCGCAGCAGGCGCTGACCATGGCGTCCATCGTGGAGAAGGAGACGGGCGTGGCGGCCGAGCGCGCCAAGGTCGCGGGCGTCTTCGTCAACCGCCTGGAGACCGGCATGAAACTCCAGTCGGACCCGACGGTGATCTACGCGCTGACCGATGGCAGCGGGGAGTTGGGGCGGGCCCTGACCCGCAACGATTGGAAGTTCGAGTCGCCCTACAACACCTACGTCGCCGCGGGACTGCCGCCGGGGCCGATCGCCAATCCGGGGCGGGCGTCCATCCAGGCGGCGTTGCACCCGGAAAAGCACGACTTCCTGTATTTCGTCGCCGATGGCACCGGCGGGCATGTCTTCGCGAAGACCTTGCCGGATCACAACCGGAACGTCGCCAAGTGGCGCGAGGTGCAGCGACGGCAGTCCGGCGGCGCGGGCAACGGGGACTCGCCGCAGGACTAGCGGTCCCCTGTTCCCGAGCGAAAGGCCTGCCTGAACGCAGCGCCGCGGGTCAGGCGGCGTTCGACGCCACCACGTCCAGGGCGACGACACCGCCCAGGGCGCCGTAGCTCTTGCGGGCGGCGCGCATCTTCTCCAGCGATTCCATGAGGCTTTCCTCGGCGAAGCCAGGGGCAAGCTGCGTCAGCTCCTGCTCCGTCAAGGCGATGAAGGCGTCTAAAAGGCGCGCGTGAATGCGGCACGCCTGGCGGACTTCATCGGCGACCATCGGTGCTGGCATGGTAGGCTCCCAATCACGGAATAAAGAGAAACACGGTCCGTCCGTGCATGGGAATTCTCTCGTCTTGTGGTTAATAGAGCATTAAATGCAATTCACCTTCCGGACAGGAAGAAGAGTTACCACTTCAGACAAAAAGAGCGAAAATTGGACGATTTCGATTTTGGTATGTGACAGAGTTAAGCCGGCTTTTGTGACTTTCGAATATTCGTTGTTGAGCGTCGCGGTGGTCCCTCGTCCGGTGGAGACGAAGGACCGCCGGGAGATCAGCGACGAATTTCCTTGTCCAGGTTCAGCTCCGCCTTGGCGCCCTGGATGCGCGCCCGGTAGACCAGCATGGCCTCCATGACCCGCTGCACGTAGTTGCGGGTTTCGTAGATCGGGATCAGCTCCAGCCAGTCCACAGCGTCGATGGCTTCGCCGCGCGGGTCGCCGTAGGTGTCGATCCATTGGCGCACACGGGTCGGGCCGGCGTTGTAGGCGGCGATGGCCATGATGTAGGAGCCGTTGAAGCGGTCGATCATGTCCGCCAGATAGGTCGAGCCGAGCCGCACGTTGTAGTCTGGGTCGCTGATCAGCTTGGCGGTGTCGTGCTTGACGCCCAGCTTGCCGGCGACCAGCTGCGCCGTTCCGGGCATCAGCTGCATCAGGCCGCGCGCCCCGGCCGAGGACACCACGCGGGTGTTGAAGGTGCTTTCCTGCCGGATGATGGCGTGCACCAGGGCGATTTCCGGAGCGGCCGGCCGGCTCTCGATCATCGGGTAGCCGGCCTCCACCAGGAACACGTCGTTCTGCGCGGCGTCCTTGGCGGCGGCGACGGCGAGGTCGCGGCGTCCGACCTCGCGGGCCAGCTTGGCGGCCAGCACGTAATCCGCCGGCTCCTTGGCGTCGAGGCTGATTCGGCGCAGGAAGGCGGTCACCCGCTCGTCGGTGTTGCCCTCGATCTCGGCCAGCAGCTTGGTCACGCGCACCACCTCCCGCCGCTCGAAGGCGGTGGCGTCGGCGTTGGACACGCGCGGTTCGGCGGGCAGGGCGATGCGTCCGTTCCCGGCGTGGCGGGCGGCGAGCTGACCATAGAAGGTCGTCCCGTACTGGGCGGCCTTGGCGTACCAGTCCTTGGCCTGCGCCGTCTGGCCCAGCGCCTCCGCCGCGCGCCCGCACCAGTAGGCGCCGCGCGCCTTGCTGATCGGCGCGCCGACCGAGCGGTAGAGCTTGTGGAAGTGGTTGAAGGCGCTCGACGGATCGTCGAGGAAGCGCAGCGCCAGGAAGCCGGCGAGGAACTCCGCCTCCGCGGCACCGCTGCCCTCGGTCTGTCCATGCGCGGTCACCAGACGGTAGGCGAGGTTGTGGTCGCCGTTCACCATGGCGCGGCGGGCCAGGATGTGGCGCTCCGTCCACCAAGCCTGCGGACGGCCCATGTCCTTGGGCGCCTGGGCGATGATCTCCAGCGCCCCCGCGTCGTCGCCCTTGCGGCGGCGGTAGCGGGCGCGGTCGAACAGCAGGCCGGGGTCGGTGCGCAGGGAGGCTGGGACGCGGGCCAACGCGGCGTCGGCGTTCTTGGCGTCGCTGTCCAGCGCGATCCGCGCCTCGATCAGCAGGTCGTAGGCTTCGTCGAAGAAGGGCAGCATGCGGCGCACCGCGGCTTCCTGGCGCTCCCACAGCAGCCGGTCGATGCGCGCCTTGTGCTCCTGCGGACGCAGGTGCGAGCGGTAGCGGACCAGGAACTGCTCCTCGTCCGCGGAGGTGAAGTTCGCCTCCACCCAGCGGTCGCGCACCATCCGCACGGCCCGCTCGGCGTTGCCGGTCGCCAGCAGCGTGTCGGCGTGGCGCATGAAGCCTTCGTTGGACAGGGGCGGGTACTGCTTGAACCAGGCGAGCACCCGGTCCTCGTCCAGGTCGATGGGCATCGCCTTTTCCGCCTGACGGCGGAGCTGCGCCTGGTTGGGCCAGTCGCCGTTCTCGCGGATGAAGGCGGCAATCTCGTCAAAGCTGCCGCCGCCGGGAGTCGCCAGGGCCATCCAGCGGATCACCTTGGCCGGCAGCTTGTTGGACGCCTGGGCGGCGATGCGCAGCGCCTCGTCGTGGCGGTCGTTGTCGGCCGCCTTGAAGGCCTGCCGGTAGACGGCGAGGTCCTGCGCCGTCAGGCTGGCCGCTCCGGCGGGCTGGGACAGCACGATCAGCCCCAGCAGGGCGGCGGCAATGGCGGAACGGGTGGCGGAACGGGTGGCATGTCGGATGATCATCCGGGCGCTCTTGCTCGGGGGAACGGGTGCGGCTAAGGTGCGCGACACTTTTCTTGAAGTCCGTCGGAGGTGGCAGGCATGTTGTACGGTTCCATCGTCGCTCTTTTGACCCCGTTTAAAAACGGGAAAGTGGACGAGGCCGCCTTCCAGTCCTTCGTCGAGTGGCAGGTTGCGCAGGGCACCCACGGTCTCGTTCCGTGCGGCACCACGGGTGAGTCGCCCACCCTCTCCCACGAGGAGCACAACCGGGTCGTCGAGCTGTGCATCGAGGCCGCGGGCGGGAAGGTTCCGGTCGTCGCCGGCACCGGGTCGAACTCCACCGAGGAGGCGATCTCGCTGACCCAGCACGCCAAGAAGGCCGGCGCTACCGCGGCGCTGGTCGTCACGCCCTATTACAACAAGCCGACGCAAGAAGGTCTGTACCAGCATTTCAAAGCGATCCATGACGCGGCGGATTTGCCGATCGTTATCTACAACATTCCCGGCCGCAGTGTCGTGGATATGTCGGTGGCAACGATGGCCCGCCTCGCCAAGCTGCCGAACATCATCGGCGTGAAGGACGCCACGGCGGATCTGGCCCGCCCGGTCCGCCTGCTGCAGGAGGTCGGTCCCGACTTCATCCAGCTCTCGGGCGAGGACGCGACGGCGCTGGCCTTCAACGCGCAGGGCGGCGTCGGCTGCATCTCGGTGACGGGGAACATCGCGCCGGCCCAATGCGCCGCGATGCAGGACGCCTGGCGGAAGGGCGATCTCGCCACCGCCTACAAGTACCGCGACCTGCTGACCCCGCTGCACGATTCCATGTTCGTGGAGACGAGCCCGGCCCCGGTGAAATACGCCGCCAGCCTGCTCGGCAAGTCCTCGGATGAGGTTCGTCTGCCGCTGGTCGCCGCGTCGGAAAGCACGCGGACCACGGTCCGCGACGCGATGAAGAAGGCCGGGCTGCTGTCCTAAGGGACGGCAGCACCCCGCCCCAGGGAAAGGAGGATCCGTGGCCGCCCGCGAGCCCGAACCAAGGCGCATGGCGGCACAGAACCGCCGCGCACGCTTCGACTATTTCATCGAAGACACCATGGAGGCCGGTCTGATCCTGACCGGCACAGAGGTGAAGTCGTTGCGCGGCGGCCGTGCCAGCATCAACGAGGCGTACGCCGGCCTCAAGAACGGGGAACTGTACCTGTTCAACGCCTACATCCCGGAGTACGGGCAGGCGGGACGCTGGCTTCAGCACGAGACCAAGCGCCCGCGCAAGATGCTGGTGCACCGCCGCGAGCTGAGCAAGCTCATGGGCGCCATCAAGCAGAAGGGGATCACGCTGATCCCGATGACCGTCTACTTCAACGACCGCGGCATCGCCAAGGTCGAGGTCGGTCTCGCCACGGGCAAGAAGAAGCACGACAAGCGCGAGTCCGAGAAGGAACGGTCGTGGCAGCGCGACAAGGCGCGCCTGATGCGCGACAAGGGTTGAGGAACCAGGGGATAAAGGGAAAAGAGCCTGTGAGCCGATTGTCCAACCGCGCGACCGACCGCGATTCCACCGTGGCCGGCGTCGCCGCGGAGGCCCTGGCCGACCGCCGCCCGCAGGGCCGCATCCTGGTGGCCGGCGACACCGACGGCGCCATGGAAGAGGCCCTGACCGAGGGCGGGGCGGAGGTCGTTTCCTGGCACCGCCTGGGGCTGGACGGAAAACCGGCCGCGCCCTGGCCGGCGGACGGCGCCTTCGACGGCGCGGTCCTGCGCCTGCCGCGCGGCTGGGCCGCCTTCGAGATGGCGCTGCACGCCCTGGCCGCACGCCTGCCGGCGGGAGCGCCGCTGTGGATCGCCGGCAGCAACGACGAGGGCATCACCTCCGCGCCGAAGCGATTCGACGGGCTGGCGGAAGGCGTGGAGACGCTGACCATCAAGCGCCGCGCCCGCCTGCTGGAAACCCGCCGGACCAGCGATTCGGCCAAGGGCAATCTGGAGGATTGGCGGGAGACCGTCGCCTTGCCGCTACCGGGGCGTGACGGGGCGCTCGATCTGGTGTCCTACCCCGGCCTGTTCGCCCATGGCCGTCTCGACACCGGTACGGAATGCCTGCTCCAGGTCCTGCCGGAGATCGCGGCGGGCACCGCCGTCCTGGACTTCGGCTGCGGCGCCGGGGTGATCGCCCGGGCGGTGCGGGAGCGCACGCCGGACGCCCGGCTGACCCTGCTGGACATCGACGCGGTGGCGCTGCACGCCGCCCGCCAGAACGTGCCGGACGCTGAATGTGTGCTCAGCGACGGGCTGGCCGGCCTCGGCGCGCGCGAGCGCTTCGGGCTGATCGTCTCGAACCCGCCGCTCCACCGCGGCAAGGACGAGGATTTCGGGATGCTGGAGGCTCTGGTCGCCGGCACCAAGCAGTATCTGAAGCTGCGCGGCTCGCTGGTCGCGGTGACCCAGCGGACGGCGGGTGTGGGCAAGCTGTTCAAGACGGCCTTCGGCCACGCCGATCTGCTTCTGGAAACGCCGCAGTTCCAGGTGTGGAAGGGCACGCCGAAGTAACGGAAGAGCGAGCGGGGCCGTGCCGCAGCGCGGCCCCGCGGGGAAGGGTCAGCCTTCCTGCAGACGCCGCGCCGCATCCACGGCGCCATAAGTCAAAATCGCGTCGCAGCCGGCGCGCTTGAAGCCGGTCAGGGTCTCCAGCAGCGCCTTGTCGTAATCCAGCCAGCCGTTCTGCGCGGCGGCGCGCAGCATCGCGTATTCGCCGGAGACGTGATAGGCGAAGGTCGGTACGGCGAAGGTGTCCTTCACCCGGCGGATGACGTCCAGATAGGGCAGGCCGGGCTTCACCATCACCATGTCCGCACCCTCCTGGAGGTCGAGGGCGACCTCGTGCAGGGCCTCGTCGGTGTTGGCGGGGTTCATCTGGTAGGTCTTCTTGTCGCCCTTCAGGAAACCGCCGGAATTCACCGCGTCGCGGAAGGGGCCGTAGAAGGCCGAGGCGTATTTGGCGGCGTAGGAGCAGAGCCGCACCAGTTCGTACCCATGGCTGTCCAGCCGGTCGCGGATCAGGCCGATGCGCCCGTCCATCATGTCCGACGGGGCGACGATGTCCACGCCGGCGTCGGCCTGCGACAGCGCTTGCCGGGCCAGCACCTCGACCGTCTCGTCGTTCTGGATGTAGCCGTCGCGCATCAGCCCGTCGTGGCCGTGGCTGGTGTAGGGGTCCAGCGCCACGTCGCCCAGGATGCCGACATGGGGCACGGCGGCCTTCAGCGCGCGGATGGCGCGGTTCATCAGGTTGTCGGGGCGGTAGGCCTCGGCCGCGTCCTCCGACTTGCCCTCGGCGCCGACGACCGGGAACAGGGCGACGCAGGGGATGCCGAGGTCGCCGGCCGCGGCCACCGCCTCGGTCAGCAGGTCGATGGTCAGCCGCTCCACGCCCGGCATGGAGGCCACCGGCACCCGCTGGTTCTGCCCCTCGATGACGAAGACCGGCCAGATCAGGTCGTCCACGGTCAGGCGGTTCTCGGCGACGAGGCGGCGGGTCCAGGCGTCGGCGCGGTTGCGGCGAAGCCGGGTGCGCGGGAAGGACGCCGGGGACCGGAAATGCGAAGCGGACATGCGGGGACCTGATGTGCTCTTAAAACTTGCGGCGCGATCCTACGCCGCATGGCCGCCGCGACTCAAGCCGCACCGCTCACAGGTCTGAATCCCGAGTCCTGCATCTCCATGACCCAGCGGTGGCCGTCCTTGCGCCATTGCGAGACGAGGCCGCCGGTGAAGGCCGCCCCCTCCCACGACCGCACCTCGAAGGTGACGCGCGGCGGTTCGATGGCGATGAGGTTGTAGGCGTTGGCCTCGTTGCGCAGCCGCGTGGAGGTCGCGGTGGAGGCCTGGGCGACCAGGATGGAGCGGGCAACCTGGGTGTGGTGGGTCATGATGTCGCCGGAATAGGCACGGTGCAGGTGCCCGGCCAGCAGCAGGTCCACCCCGCAGCTTTCCAGCGCCGGCAGGGCCAGCTTGTGCCGCCCGACCAGCTTCGTCTTCGGGGCGTCGGGCGGCGGCAGGAAGGGGTGGTGGGTGAACAGCACCTTGAAGACGGTGTCCGGCACCTCGCAGAACACCTCGCGCACGCGCTTGATCTGGGCCTTGTTCATGCGCCCTTCGGAGAAATCCGCGATGACCGAGCGCGCCGTGTTGATCCCCAGCACGGCGATTTCCGAATCGATGTGGAAGGGGCTGAGGTCACTGGTGATGTAGCGCTTGTAGTTGCCGAACGGGTCGAGGAAGCGGCGCACCACGTTGTAGACCGGAATGTCGTGGTTGCCCGGCACGACCAGATAAGGGAAGGGCAGCTTCTCCAGGAAGGCCCGCGCCTCCAGGAAATGGCGGGCCTTGGCGCGCTGGACCAGATCGCCCGAGATGACGATCAGGTCGGGCTGCGACGCCGTCAGGTCGGCCAGCAGGCCGTCGACCACCAGCGGGTCGATCCGCCCGAAATGCAGGTCCGAGATGTGGGCGAGCTTCTTCACGACACCTCCCCGGCAGTCATTCCCGTCACGCGCCGTCGCCTTCCGGCACCGCCTTGGGCAGCAGGACCTTCAGCGCCTTATGACGGATGCGGTAGTTCAGCGGCGGCTCCATCTGCAGGATTTCGCCGTCGTTGACCATCTTCAGCCGCCTCCGCCGGCTGTGCACCGTCAGTTGCGTGGCCGTCAGCGTTTCCAACTCCTCATCCTGCTGCCAAGTTCCGAGCACGGTTCGCCCCATCAGCCGCAACAGCCCCCACGGGTCGCGCTGCCGCGCCACATAGACGCCGAGCTTGCCGGAATCGAGCGTGTTGCGGCGCAGGAGCATGCTGCCCGCCTCGCCGTCGAAGGGGTTGTTGGACACCACGAGGATCGGTGTGCGCACGCGGCGCGGCCCTTCGCCCCAGTCGATCCGCACGTCAAGAAGAGGCAGGCGACGGAAGGTGCGAACCATGGCCAGCGCCATCGCCGGCCATTTCAGCAGGCGGTGCCGCTTGCGCTTCTCCTCGCGCTCCTGAACCACCTGGGGGTAGAAGCCGAGGACGGAGCTGTTCAGATAGACCTCGCCGTTCACCTCCGCGACGTCGATGCTGCTCACCTCCCCGGCGGCCAGGGCCTCGTACGCCTCGTCGAGGTCAAGCGGGGTCTTCAGGTCGCGCGCCAGCAGGTTCATGGTGCCGAGCGGCAGGATGCCCAGGATCTTGCCGGTGGGCAGGATCATGTTGACCGCGGTGTGGATGGTCCCGTCGCCGCCGCCGACGATGACCAGTTCCGCGTCGGACTCGATGGCCTTGCGGATTTCCGATTCGCAGTCGGCCGGCTCCACCGCGGTCAGCGACACCTCCGCCCCGTGCCGCTCGAAGGCGCTGCGGATCGCCGCCACCGTGTCGTCGATCGGCTGTCCGGCCAGCGTTCCCGCGGACCGGTTGAGGATGATGGCCGTCTTGCGGCCCGCTCCTTCCTGACGTGACGCTTGCGCTGCTGAGGCTGCCATCATGGAACTGTCCCGCTCATGACTGTGGGTGCGGCAACGGCTGAGGCCGGGGCGGTGTTCCGCGACGCTGCGCTGCGAAACCGCGGTTTGACACGCCGCCCGCCGCCCGTATCATCGCTCGAAACCAACAAATCCGCCCCACAAACGAACAAATGGAAACGACCGGAACCATGAGCGAACCCGCCCAGCCCCAGATCGCCGAAATCCTGTTCGAACGCCGCGGCTCCATCGGGCTGGTGACGCTGAACCGCCCGAAGGCGCTGAACGCCCTGACTCTGGGCATGATCCGCCTGTTCGATCCGCAGCTGCGCGCCTGGATCGCCGATCCCGAGGTCAAGGCCATTGTCGTGCAGGGCGCCGGAGAGAAGGCCTTCTGCGCCGGCGGCGACGTGGTGAACCTGTACGAGACGGGCAAGGCCGCCAAGGCGGGGCAGGGTGACGGCGCGTCCATCCGCGCCTTCTTCAGCGAGGAGTATGTCCTCAACCGCCTGATCCACACCTGCCCGAAGCCCTATGTCGCGCTGATCGACGGCATCAGCATGGGCGGCGGCGTCGGCCTGTCGGTGCACGGGTCGCACCGGATCGTGACCGAGCGGACGATGTTCGCGATGCCGGAGACGGGAATCGGCCTCTATCCGGATGTCGGCGGCACCTATTTCCTGCCGCGCCTGCCCGGGCAGGTCGGCGTCTGGCTGGGCCTGACCGGCGACCGGCTGAAGGCGGCCGACATGATCGAGGTCGGCGCCGCCGACGCCTTCGTCCCCAGCGCCAAGCTGGAGTCTCTGATCGCCGAGCTGGCCGACGGCGTGCCCGCCGACGAGGCGGTCGCGCGCCATCGTGAGGAGGCTGGCGAACCGCCGGTCGCCGCCAACCGCGCGGCCATCGACCGCTGCTACGCCCACGACGCGGTGGAGGCCGTCGTCGCCGCCTTGGAGGCCGAGGGCACGGAGTGGGCCACCGGCCAGCTCGCCACGTTGAAGCGGGTGTCGCCGACCAGCCTGAAGGTGACGCTGGAGGCGTTGCGCCGTGGCGCCCGGCTGGACTTCGACGGCTGCATGATCCAGGAGCTTCGCCTCAGCCTCGCCTTCCTCAAGCGCCATGACTTCTACGAAGGCATCCGCGCGGCTCTGGTCGACAAGGACCGGAATCCCCGCTGGTCGCCGGCCACTCTCGCCGATGTGACGGCTGAAGAGGTCGCCGGTTACTTCGCCGAACCCGTTGGCGGGGATTTGCGCTTTACCGAATGAAGAGGTGTGTTCCCCTTTATTGCACCCAGGACGTGCAAGGATGCGGGCACATTCCGTGTGTTTCTGCGTTAGTATCAGGGAAATCCTTGCGGGACTTGTCTCAAACCTGACGGTTGTTATGGAAGGTCGGGTGGGACGGGTCGGCTTGCCGCCCGGTTCGCCGGGCGGGAATGCCGCCGGGATGCCCGGATTCCGGGCACATTCCGGCACGCGACGGGGCTTGGCACGGCAGGACGGGGGAATTCCGCAGGGCCAGGCTGTTCTACAACCCGGGCTGTGCTTTTGGGGCATTATTGAGGTGATTGCCGGACAATGATCGGTTAATCTCCCCTTAAGGACCCCGGAAAGGCCACAGGTCGGCCCATGTCCGGTACGAGCCAAAGGAGACCGCGGTGCGCAAACCCTATTATGAAAGCATCCTCTTGATCGAACGGCTTCACCGCCATTTTCTCGAGGTGCTGAAGACCGAGCTTGACCGGCTCGGTATCCAGGACATCAACAACGTCCAGAGCCTGATCCTGTACAACATCGGCGAGGACGAGATGACCGTCGGCGAGCTGACGGCGCGCGGTTACTATCTCGGCTCCAACGTGTCCTACAACGTCAAGAAGATGGTCGAGAACGGCTATCTCGGGCAGGAGCGTTCGCCGCACGACCGCCGGTCGGTGCGCGTCCGCCTGTCGGAGAAGGGCCTCGATCTCCGCGAGAAGATCAGCCGCATGTTCGAGCGCCACCTGACGGCGCTGGAAAAGGCCGGCTTCAGCGACGAGGAGCTGGTCAAGGCGAACGAGACCCTGCGCAAGCTCGAACGCTTCTGGTCCGCGTCGCTCGACTACAGCGGCTTTCCGCTGACCTCGGCGGCCTGATCCGCGGCTGCCTGAGTCGTATCGGTACCGCGGTTTCCGGCTCCTGCGTCGAAAGAGAAAGGCACGCTTCCGGCCTCGAGTCCGGGGGCGTGCCGCGAGTCGGTGTGCGGCCCTGCGTGGCCGCTTTTTTCATGCCCGCGTTTCGGCCGCCAACTGGGCCCTTTGCCCCTCCGGACTCGCCGTCCGGCAACGCATTGTCGCGCCATAAGTGCTTCCGGATGGACGGGATTAAGTTCTTTCCGTAAGCTGTACGTGTGACAGATTGCTGCTAACCTGAACCAAACAACAGGCGGCCTCGCGGAAGGCTGCTGAAAAACAGGGAATGGGGAGGATATGGCAAGTGACGTCATTCTGGAGACGCGCGGACTGACCAAGGAATTCCGGGGCTTCGTCGCCGTCCGCGACGTCAGCCTGCGGGTGAAGCGGGGGTCCATCCATGCGCTGATCGGTCCCAACGGGGCCGGAAAAACGACCGTTTTCAATCTGCTCACCAAGTTCCTTCAACCCAGCAATGGGAACATCCTGTTCAACGGGCGCGACATCACCGCGGTGAAGCCGGCGGACGTGGCGCGCCTGGGCATCATCCGCTCCTTCCAGATCTCGGCGGTGTTCCCGCATCTGTCGGTTCTGGAGAATGTGCGGGTCGGGCTGCAACGGCCGCTCGGCAACTCCTTCCAGTTCTGGAAATCGGAATCGGTGCTCGACCGGCTGAACGGGCGGGCGATGGAACTGCTGGAGGATGTCGGGCTGGCCGGCTATGCCCACCGGCCGGCGGCGGAGCTTCCCTATGGCCGCAAGCGCGCGCTGGAGATCGCCACGACGCTGGCCCTGGAGCCGGAGATGCTGCTGCTGGACGAGCCGATGGCCGGCATGGGGCACGAGGACATCGACCGCATCGCGGCGCTGATCAAGCGGGTCTCGGCCAACCGCACGATCCTGATGGTGGAGCACAACCTGTCCGTGGTTTCCAACCTGTCGGACTGGATCACCGTGCTGGCCCGCGGCGAGGTCCTGGCCGAGGGGCCCTACGCCGAGGTGTCGCGCCACCCGAAGGTCCGGGAAGCCTACATGGGGAGCGGTCATGCCTGACGGCGCAACGGTGAGGACGGCGATGCTGGAGGTTTCCGATCTCCACGCCTTCTATGGCGAGAGCCACGTCCTGCACGGGGTCAACCTGGAGGTCCGCCAGGGCGAGGTGGTGACCCTGCTGGGCCGCAACGGCGCCGGGAAGACGACCACCATGCGCTCGATCATGGGAATCGTCGGCAAGCGCACCGGCTCCATCCGTTTCCAGGGACAGGAACTGATCGGCATGGCGCCGCACAAGATCCCGCGCCTCGGCATCGGCTATGTGCCGGAGGAGCGCGGGATCTTCGCCTCGCTCAACGTCGATGAGAACCTGACCCTGCCGCCCGTCGTGAAGGACGGTGGCATGACGGTTCAGCAGATTTACGAGCTGTTCCCCAACCTGCAGGGCCGGGGCTCGACACAGGGCACCCGCCTGTCGGGTGGCGAGCAGCAGATGCTGGCCATCGCGCGCATCCTGCGCACCGGCGCCACCATGATCCTTCTCGACGAACCGACGGAAGGGCTGGCCCCCGTCATCATCGAGCAGATCGGGGTGGCGGTGCGCAAGCTGAAGCAGCGCGGCTTCACCGTCCTGCTGGTGGAGCAGAACTTCCGCTTTGCCGCCACCATCGCCGACCGCCATTACATGATGGAGGAAGGTCATGTGGTGGACATGATCCCGAACAACCAGCTCGCCGCCAACATGGAGAAGCTGCACACGTATCTGGGTGTCTGAATCAACAAGCAGAAACGCTCGAATTCGAACCGGGAGGAATGGAATGATTGCACGTCTGCTTGCCGGAGCGGCGCTCGCCGCGCTGGCCGTCGGTTCCGCGCAGGCCCAGCAGGGCAAGATCTCCGGCGACGTCGTGAAGATCGGCGTCCTCAACGACCGCTCCGGCCTCTACGCCGATTTGGGCGGCGAGGGCTCGGCGGTCGCCGTCCGCATGGCGGTCGAGGAGGTGGGCGGCAAGATTCTCGGCAAGCCGATCGAGGTCGTCTCGGCCGACCACCAGAACAAGCCGGACATCGGCTCCAACCTCTCCCGCGAATGGATCGACCGCGACGGGGTGGACGTCATCGTCGACGTGCCGAACTCCGGCGTCGCCCTGGCGGTGCAGGAGGTGACGCGCGAGAAGAAGACGATCTTCCTGATGCAGGGGCCGGCGACCTCGCGCCTGACCGGCGACGCCTGCTCGCCCACCGGCTTCCACTGGGCCTACGACACCCGCGCGCTGGCCGTCGGCACCGGGCAGGCCATCGTGAAGGAGGGCGGCAAGAGCTGGTTCTTCCTGACCGCCGACTACGCCTTCGGCCACCAGCTCGAAACCGACACGGCGGCGCAGGTGAAGAAGGCCGGCGGCACGGTCGTCGGCGCGGTGCGTGCGCCGCTGAACACGGCGGACTTCTCCTCCTTCCTGTTGCAGGCGCAGTCGTCGGGCGCGCAGGTCATCGGCCTCGCGAACGCCGGCGGCGACACCATCACCTCCATCAAGCAGGCGTCGGAGTTCGGCCTGACGCAAAGCGGGCAACAGAAGCTGGCCGGGCTGCTGATCTTCCTGTCGGATGTGCACGCTCTGGGGCTCCAGGTCGCGCAGGACCTCGTCCTGACCACCGGCTTCTACTGGGACATGGACGACGAGAAGCGCGCCTGGTCGGAAAAGTTCAAGGCCAAGACCGGCAAGATGCCGACCATGGTGCAGGCCGGCAGCTACTCCTCGGTGAAGCACTATCTGAAGGCCATCGAGGCGGCGGGGACCGACGACGGGCCGACCGTCGCGGCCAAGATGAAGGAGATGCCGGTCAACGACATGTTCGCCAAAAACGGCAAGATCCTGCCGAACGGCCGCATGGTCCACGACATGTATCTGGCCCGCGTGAAGAAGCCCAGCGAGTCCAAGGGGCCATGGGATTATTACGAGATCATCCGCACCATCCCTGGCGACGAAGCCTTCGCCACCATGGCGGAAAGCGGCTGCAAGCTGCCGGGCTGACCCCCGCCCGCCCCGGCGTTCCGTCCACCGCCGCGTGCGGGGACGGGCGCCGGGGCGATCACCCGCCGCGCAGAACGGTCGGAGAAGGGCCGGAGGCGAACCGCACATGTCCACCATTTTCGGCATCCCGCCCCAGGCGCTGTTCGGGCAGCTTCTTCTGGGGCTGATCAACGGGTCCTTCTACGCGCTGCTCAGCCTCGGGCTGGCCGTCATCTTCGGCATGCTCAACGTCATCAACTTCGCCCACGGCGCGCTCTACATGCTGGGGGCCTTCGTGGCGTGGCTGCTGCTGACCACGGCGGGGATCGGCTACTGGTGGGCGCTGCTGCTGGCGCCGCTGGTCGTCGGCGCCTTCGGCGTGGTGTTGGAAAAGACGCTGCTCAGCCGCCTCTACAAGCTCGACCATCTCTACGGGCTGCTGCTGACCTTCGGCCTCGCGCTGATCGTGGAGGGGGCGTTCCGGCATTTCTACGGCGTGTCGGGCCAGCCCTACCCGATCCCCGATCTGCTGCGCGGCGGTCAGAATCTCGGCTTCATGTTCCTGCCCAATTACCGCGGCTGGGTCGTCGTCGCCTCGCTGGTCGTCTGCCTCGCCACCTGGTACGCCATCGAGCGGACGAAGCTCGGCGCCTACCTGCGCGCCGCCACCGAGAATCCGGTTCTGGTCCAGGCCTTCGGCATCAATGTGCCGCTGATGATCACGGCCACCTACGGGTTCGGCGTGGCTCTGGCCGGGCTGGCTGGCGTTCTCGCGGCGCCGATCTATCAGGTGTCGCCGCTGATGGGCTCCAACCTGATCATCGTCGTCTTCGCCGTGGTGGTGATCGGCGGCATGGGGTCGATTCTGGGGGCGGTGCTGACCGGATACGGTCTGGGCCTGTTGGAAGGCCTGACGAAGGTGTTCTATCCGGAGGCGTCCAACATCGTCGTCTTCGTCATCATGGCCGTGGTGCTTCTGATCAAGCCCGCCGGCCTGTTCGGGCGGGAGAGGTGACCCATGGCGACCGAGATTCACGCCGTCCGCCGCGAAACCGCAGCCCCCGCCACCGGAAGACCGGCCATGCCGGGCCTGCTGGCCCTGGCCGTGCTGCTGCTGGTCCTGATCGCCGCGCCCTACGTGCTGTACCCCGTCTTCGTGATGAAGGTGCTGTGCTTCGCGCTGTTCGCCTGCGCCTTCAACCTGCTGATCGGCTTCGCCGGTCTGCTGAGCTTCGGCCACGCCGCCTTCTTCGGCGGGGCGGCCTACATCACCGCCCACACGGTGAAGGTCTGGGGGCTGCCGCCGGAACTCGGCATCCTGCTGGGGACGGCCTTCGCCGCGACTTCTCGGTCTGGCCTTCGGCGCGCTGGCGATCCGGCGGCAGGGGATCTACTTCGCCATGATCACGCTGGCCCTGTCGCAGATGGTCTTCTTCATGGCCTTGCAGCTCAAGTTCACGGGCGGCGAGGACGGCATTCAGGCGGTGCCGCGCGGGCATCTGTTCGGTGTGATCGACCTCAGCCAGTCGATGTCCATGTACTACACGGTGCTGGCGGTCTTCTTGTTCGGCTTCGCGGTGATCTGGCGCACCGTCCACTCGCCCTTCGGGCAGGTGCTGAAGGCGATCCGCGAGAATGAGCCGCGCGCCATCTCGCTCGGCTACCGCACCGATCATTACAAGCTGATGGCCTTCGTCCTGTCCGCCACGCTGGCCGGTCTGGCGGGGGGCACCAAGGCCATCGTCTTCCAACTCGCCACTCTGACCGATGTGCAGTGGCAGATGTCCGGCGCGGTGGTGCTGATGACCCTGCTGGGCGGCATCGGGACGCTGTTCGGGCCGGTGGTCGGGGCGGCGCTGGTGGTGACGCTGGAGAATTATCTGGCGGCGAGCAACCTGCCGGTGCCGGTGGTGATCGGCGTCATCTTCGTCGCCTGCGTGCTGCTGTTCCGCCGCGGCATCGTCGGGGAGATCACCGCCCGCTTTGGAAACAAGCGCCCGTGAGCGGGTCTCGCCCGACCGGCCGCCATTGAGTGTGGGGAGACAGCGCATGGCCGGAGTCATTCATTCCTTTTACGAGCACCACCGCGGCGCGATGGAAGCGGCGATGCGGCAACGCCTCGACCTTGCCGAAGGGATGCTGCGCGCGCACGTCGATCCATCCGGCATCGCGGGAATCAAGCGGAAGGTGATGGACGAGTTCGCCATCGTGCTCACGCAGATGCCCTATGTTGGAGGCGCGGAAAGCCGCATGAGCGACTTCTTCATGCGTCTCCTGGGCTTCATGGCCATCAGCCGGGTGCTCCGGCGGCACGGCGTGCCTTTGTCCGTGATCGGCGACATCGAGCGGGATGCCTACAAGGCCCAACTGCTCACCGTGCCCGAAGCGGACCGCCTCGCCGCGGGCGAACAGTTCCTGTCGCCGGAAAACCAAGCCTTTCTGCGCGAGCAGGCGGAGAAAAGCCGCGAAGAGCGGTTTCCCGAGGATTTCGTCTACGACTTCGTCGAGCCGGGGCCGGGGGATGATTTCACGTTCGGCATCAACTACCGAGCCTGCGGTTTCTGCAAATTCGCGGCCCGCCACGGTGACAAGGAGCTTCTGCCGAACATCTGCGGTCTCGACTTCGATGCCTACGCGACACGCGGCATCCATTTGGAGAGAACGCAAACCCTGGCCGGCGGCGCCAGCCACTGCGATTTCCGATTCTCGCCGCTGCGGTCGGCCTGAGCGCCCGTTCCCGGAGGGGGCGATGGCGTCGCCACCCTCCGGGAACGGCATTCAAAGCCGCAGCGCCTCCTCCGCCGGCTGGTAAGCCAGCCCCTGGGCGTCGGCCACCGCCTTGCAGGTGACCGCCCCGGCGTGGATGTTCAGCCCGGCCCGCAGATGCGGGTCGCGGGCCAGCGCCGCGCGGTAGCCCCGGTCGGCGAGCGCCAGCGTGAAGGGCAGGGTGGCGTTGTTCAACGCGAAGGTCGAGGTGCGCGCGACCGCCCCCGGCATGTTGGCGACGCAGTAATGGACCACCCCGTCCACCAGATAGGTCGGATCGGCGTGGGTGGTGGGGTGCGAGGTCTCGAAGCAGCCGCCCTGGTCGATGGCGACGTCCACCACCACGGCGCCCCGCCGCATCCGCTCCACCATCGCCTTGGTCACCAGCTTCGGCGCCTCGGCCCCCGGCACGAGGACCGCGCCGATGACGAGGTCGGCGTCGAGCACATGCTCCTCGATCGTGTCGACCGTCGAATAAAGCGTCTGCAACTTGGCGCCGAATTGCAGGTCCAGCTCCTTCAGGCGGGGCAGGGACTTGTCGATGACGATCACCTTCGCCTCCAGCCCCATGGCCATGCGGGCGGCGTTGGTGCCGACCACGCCGCCGCCCAGCACCACCACCTTGGCCGCCGGCACGCCGGGCACGCCGCCGAGCAGGACGCCGCGCCCGCCCTGCGCCTTCTCCAGGCAATGGGCGCCGGCCTGCACCGACATGCGACCGGCCACTTCGCTCATCGGCGCCAGGAGCGGCAGGCCGCCGCGGGAGTCCGTCACCGTCTCATAGGCGATGGCGACGGCGCCGGAGTCCAGCAACAGCCTGGTCTGCTTCGGGTCGGGGGCGAGATGCAGATAGGTGAACAGGACTTGCTCCCGGCGCAGCATCGCGCATTCCTGCGGCTGGGGCTCCTTCACCTTCACCACCATCTCGGAGCGGGCGAAGACGGTTGCGGCGTCCGGCACAATCTCCGCTCCGGCGGCTTCATAGTGCTCGTCGTCCAGCCCGATGGCGGTGCCGGCTCCCGCCTGCACCAGCACGCTGTGCCCGTGATGCGTCAGTTCACGGACCGAGGCCGGGGTCAGCCCGACGCGGTATTCATGGTTTTTGATTTCCGTCGGCACGCCGATGAGCATGGGCATCCTCCGCGGGTGGGCCGGTGTCGGACCAGGACGGGCAACGCACCGGCTCAGGTTTGCTTGCCCTAGAATTTGGGGACTGCTCGGGCCATCCGCATCTCGCCTACAGCGCTGCCTGGCGATTTTCTTTGGATCGACTAAAACACCGCATGAAATTTGACGCAAAATTCTATGCAATAAATCCTGGTGGAGACTTCTTCGTATCCGCAAAAAAGTAGGTAAGGTTAGTTTTTAGAGTTGTGGAACTATTCTTCGCCACCATGGTATATGGATGCTTGTGTCGCACTGCACAAAAAATCGCGGCACCTAAGAAAAATGGGGGAAGCGTCCGATTCGGACGGAACGAAACCAGGAGCAAGGCAGATGGCTTCAGAGAAGGACGCGCAGACCATCGCGCGCGACACCGCCGCCAAGGGCCGGAATGTTGCCGAGGACACGACCCGCCGCATGGCGGAAACCGCCGCGGAGACAACCCAGCGCGGCGCCGACACGGCCAGCGATGTGATGGGGAAGGCGAGTCAGGTCGCTGGCCAAGTCGCCGGTCAGACCTCCGATCAGCTCAAGCGCATGATGGGTCTGTCCGCGGAAGCGCAGGGCGAGGTCGCCCAGCAGGCCCGCGAGAACATGGACGTCATGACGCAGTGCGGATCCGTGCTGATGGATGGCATGCAGTCCATCATGCGCGAATGGATGGGCTTCGCCCAGGAGGCGATGGCCCGCAACGCCGAAGGCATGAACGCGATGATGCGCAGCCGGTCGGTCCAGGACCTCTACGCGGCGCAGAGCAGCATGGTCAAAGACGAGATGGAACTTCTGCTCAACCGCAGCGTCAAGATTTCGGAGCTGTCGGCGAAAACCGCGAACGACGCGGTGCGGCGGCTGAACGCGCGGGCCGAAGGGGCCGCGCGCCACGCCCGTCGCAGCGCCTGACGCTTCACCAACGATCCATCCTGGCCTTGCGCCCCCGGACCGGCCGGTCCAGGGGCGTTCTTTTTTCGCGCGCTCCGATCACTTCGCGACGATGCGGCCTTCCACCTTCGGGGCGACGGTCTTGTTCGCCTCCACATAGTCCATGACCATCGTCGCCATCAGCACGGCGCCGGAGGCGTCCACCACCGTCCGGCCGCGGGACAGCGCCGCGTAGCCGTCGCCGCCCTTCAGCATGTAGTCGTTGGTCGCCACGCGGTAGGTCTTGGCCGGGTCGAGCGGCTGGCCGCCCACCGTCACCCCGGTCACGCGAGTGCCCGACGGCAGCTTCGGATCGTAGGTGAAGGTCAGGCCCGACACCTGCGGGAAGCGCCCGGCCTTGTCCTCCACCTTCGACACGCCATGCTCCAGCGCGGCCAGAATGTCGGCTCCGGACAGCAGCGTCAGCACGGCGACGTTGCCGAAGGGCATCTCCGCGAAGATGTCCTTGCGGGTCAGCGAACTGCCCGCCGGGTGCAACATGTCGGCGCGGATGCCGCCGCCGTTGGTGATGGCAACGTCGGCCTTCAGCCCGTCGCGCAGCGCGTCGGCGATCAGGTTGCCCATCGTCGTTTCCTGCGAGCGGACGACGTCCTTGCGGCTGTCGAGGTCGGTCTCCGTCCGCCCGATCACGCCGGCCAGCGTGGCGTCGAGCTGGTCGGTGTAGCGCTTGACCAGCGCCCCGACCTCGGCGTCCGGGGCCACCCCGGCGGTCGTGACGAAGCGCCAGCCGGAGGGTGTGACGGTGGTCGCCGGCCCCTTGTCCGTGGCTTTGGTGCTGACCGCCAGATCGATGACGCCGAGATAATGGCCGTCCGCCCCGGCCTTCAGGATCAGGGTCGATCCTTCGTAGAAGCTGATCGGGTCGTGGTCATGGCCGCCCAACAACAGGTCGATGCCCTTCACCTTGACCGCCAGACCACGGTCCTCCGTGATGGTCTGGTGGGTCAGCGCGACCACGACGTTCGCCCCCGCGTCGCGCAGCGCCTTCACCGCCAGGGCCGCGGCGGCCTGCACGTTGGTAAAGGTGGCCTCCGCCCCGCCGCTGGACAGATGCGCGGTCTCCGGGGTGAGGACTCCGAGGAAACCGACCTTGACGTCGCCGACCGTCTTCGTCCAGGTGGCGACCGAACCGGGGAGCGGTTGGCCATCCGGTCCGGCGATGTTGGTGCCGACCCAGGGGAACTTCGATTCGGCGATGCGGGCCTTCAGCACCTCCGTGCCGAAGTCGAATTCGTGATTCCCGAAGCCGACGACGTCCACGCCCATGGCGTTGAACAGGTCGGGCATCTGCGCCCCCCGCGTCGTCCCGGAGAGCAGGGAGGGGGACAGGAAATCGCCGCCGACCGTGGTGAGCGCGCCGGCACTGCGCTGCCGCTCCGCCTTCAGCACCGTCATCAGAGGGGCGAAGCCGCCGCGGCCCTTCACCGGCGAAATCTCGTAGATGTCGTTGAAGTGCAGGAAGGTCACCGTCCCGTTCTGGGCGGCGACCGCGGTCGGGAACAGCAGGGTCGCGGGGAACAGCAGGGCACCGGCAAGGGTGGCGACCCCCGCCAGCGTGCGAATCCGGGTCAGCATCGATCTCGTCTCCCTGGGGAAGTTGAAAGGCTTCCTTCGCGTCCCCGCACTGTACGCCGTCCCGCGGCGTGGCGCATAGCCGCCTTGCATCGCTTGATTTCGCCGCCGTCGCCGCTCATGAACGGGGCATCCGCTTTCACCGACGTGGTCCCCCATGCGCATCCTGGTCGTCCAGAACAACCGAAACGCCCCCGCCGGACTCGTCGGGGACGCGCTGGCCGAGTTCGGCGCCACGCTGGTCACCGTCGCCGCGGACGAGGGGGAGGCGCTGCCCGCCACGCCGGAGGGCTATCACGGGCTGCTGGTTCTCGGCGGACCGCAGGACGCCTGGAACGACGCGCAGGGGCCGCACTTTCCGCAGGTCATGGAGCTGATCCGCGCCTTCGCGGCGGAGGAGCGCCCGGTGATGGGCATCTGCCTGGGCGCGCAGTTGGCCGCCCGCGCCTTCGGCGCCCGCGTCTACCGCCATTCGGTGGCGGAGATCGGCGTCGGCGCGGTCCGGCTGTTCGAAGCCGCTTCGGACGATCCGTTGTTCGGCGGGCTGGCCCCGGAGCTGCGCATGGTGCAGTGGCACTACGACACCTTCGAATTTCCCGAGGGCGCCGTGCCCCTGGCCTGGAGCGACGCCTGCATGCGTCAGGCCTTCCGGCTCGGCCGCAACCTCTACGCCTTCCAGTTCCACCCGGAGGCCGACGCCGCCATCGTCCGCGGCTGGGCGGATAAATTCGGCGTCGACTCGCGTGAGCGCAACCGGGCCGTCCTCGACGGGCTGGACGCGGCGCTGGAGCGGCACCTGCCCGCCGCCGGGGCGGTCGCCCGGACGATCTCCCGCCGCTGGCTGGATCTGGTGATCGAACGGGCCGCCTGAACCTTACCCGCGAAGCTCCGCCAGCAGGTCCGGCGTGTCCACGTCGTAGAGGATGCCGCCGTCCTCCACCGGCACCTCGACCACCTGATCGGCGTGGGTGGCCAGCAGGGTCTTGGCCCCGGCGTCGCCGCTCAGCTTCGCCATCTCCGCGAAGAAGCCGCGGTCCCACAGGACCGGGTTGCCGCGCTTGCCATGGACGGTCGGGACGCAGACGGTCCGGCCCTCCAGCGGGTTGTGGGCGGCGATCAGCCGGTCGATGGCCTGCGGCGTGACGCGCGGCATGTCGCCGAGGCACACCACCACACCGTCGATGTCCGCTGGCAGGGCGGCCAGCCCGGCGCGCAGCGAGGCGCTGAGCCCGTCGGCGAAGGACGGGTTGTGGACGATCGTCAGCGGGCGCCCGGCCAGCGGCGCGGACACCGCCTCCGCCATGTGGCCCGTCACCACCACCACCGGCTTGGCCTGCGAGGCCAGCACCGATTCGATCGTGCGGACGACCAGCGGCTCCCCCCCGACATCGGCGAGCAGCTTGTTGCTGCCGCCCATCCGGCTCGACCGTCCGGCGGCCAGAACCAGTGCGGCGATGCGCGGCGCCCGCGGCGGCTCCACCGCGACCGTGCCGGAACGGGGCAGGGGGCGGCTGGGGATCTCGGCCAGCAGGCCGCCCACCCCCATGCGCATGACGTCGGCCCGCGTCACCGGAATGCCGGCGGCGATGCGCTGGAGCACCCAGTCGAAGCCGTTCAGCTTTGGCGACCGCGCGCATCCGGGCAGGCCGAGCACCGGCGTCTCCCCGATATGCGCGATCAGCAGCAGATTGCCGGGGTCGACCGGCATGCCGAAATGCTCGATCACGCCGCCCGCCCGCTCGATGCCCGCCGGCAGCACGTCGCGCCGGTCGGTGATGGCCGAGGCCCCGGCGATCAGCAGCAGGTCGACGCGCCCCGCCGCCGCGATGGCGTCGGCCAGAGCCGCCTCGCCATGGTAGCAGCGCGAATCGCGGACCAGCCGCCCGCCCATCGCCTCCAGACGCTCCCGCGTCACGGACACGGTCTTGTCGAGCACGCTGTCCTTCACCCCGGGCAGGCGGGTCTGGATCAGCGCGGCGGTCACGGGGCGGAAGGGGGCGACGCGCAGCGCCGGCATCCCGGCGGACGCCTCGACCTCCGCCCCCTCCACGGCGCCACGGGGGGCGGCGAAGGGGATGATCTTGACCGTGGCGACCATCTGGCCGGGCTCGACCGGCGCGAAGGCGGGCAGGGTGGCGACCGTTACGCTTTCGTCGATGAGGTTCAGCGCGTTGATCCGTTCGACATCCGGAACGAACAGGCCGCGCGATTCGGCGAACAGGTTGACGCGGCCGGTGAAGGCGGCGCCGACGGTGATCTCCTGCCCCTTCAAGGCGGCGGCGATGCGGGCCGCCGCCGCGTCCTCCCCCACATCGTCAGGGCCGGGCTTGGCGGCGGTTACCGTGGTAAGGCCGGCGTCGCGCAGCGCGGTCACGTCCTCGGCGCTGAGGACGCGGCCCTTCTTGAAGCTGACGGAGCCGCGGCGGACCGAATGCGCCAGGATGGCGCCTTCCAGCTCCCGCAGGGGCAGCGGGCCGAAAAACATGCTGATGAACTCCTGTCAGGCCGCGCCGGCCTTGCGCCGCACGGCGGTGATCTGGGCCATGACCGACAGGGCGATTTCCGCCGGGGTCACGGCGCCGATGTCCAACCCGACCGGGGCGTGGATGCGCGCCAGCTCCGCGTCGGTCACGCCTTGCTCCTTCAGCCGCTCCAGCCGCTTGGCGTGGGTGCGCCTGCTGCCGAGCGAGCCGACGTAGAAGGCCGGGGAGCGCAGAGCCACCAGCAGCGCCGGGTCGTCCAGCTTGGGATCGTGGGTCAGGGTCACCACGGCGGTGCGGTTGTCGATCGCCAGAGCGGACAGCGCCTCGTCCGGCCAGGACTCATGCAGGGCGACGCCGGGAAAGCGCGATTCCGTGGCGAAGGAGCCGCGCGGGTCGATCACCGTGACGGCGTAGCCGGTCAGCGCGGCGAGCGGGGCCAGCGCCTGGGCGATGTGCACGGCGCCGACCACCAGCAGCCGCAGCGGCGGGTTGTGGGTCTGGACGAACAGCTGGACGCCGTCCTCATCCTCCTCCTCCAAATCGGCGATGAGGCCGGACCGATCCTGGCGCAGCCGCTCCCGCACCTCCTCCAGAAGATCGTCCTCCAGCCCGAAGCCGCCGTGGATGGCGTCCTCGTAGACCAGCGTCTGCAGGCCGGTACCGAGGTCGGTGACCAGGGCCACGGGACGCCCGACCTTGCGGGCGGCGAGCAGCCGTTCGGTGATGTCGCGCTTCATTCCACGGCCTCGACATAGACCTGCACCCGGCCGCCGCAGGCCAGCCCGACCTCCCAGGCCATTTCGTTGCTGACCCCGAACGAGATCATCCTCGGCTCGCCATCCTCCATGGTCTTGCGCGCCTCGTGCACGACGGCCCCCTCGATGCAGCCGCCGGAGACGGAGCCGATCATCGAACCGGCGTCGTCCACGGCCATCTGGCTGCCCACCGGGCGGGGGGAGGACCCCCAGGTGGCGACCACCGTCGCCAGGGCGACCTTGCGGCCCTCCGCGCGCCAGCCCGCGGCCTGCTCCAGAATATCGTCCCTCATGCGGCCTCCTTCAGCCACTTGCGCAGGCTTTCGGCCCGTCGCGGCCCGTCGCGGTTCAGCGCGTCGGCGAGCCCGGCCAGACTGTTCAGGTTGTGGACCGGGCGGAAGTCGTCCACATGCGGCAACAAGGCCCGGATACCGCTGGATTTTGGTGCGAACCCCTCCCACCGCAAGAGCGGGTTCAGCCAGACCAGTCGGCGGCAGCTCTTGTGCAGCCGTTCGGCCTCCGCCGCAAGACCTTCTCCGGCATCCCGGTCCAGCCCGTCGGTGATGAGCAGAACCACCGCCCCCTGGCCGAGGACCCGGCGCGCCCAGGTCCGGTTGAAGGCGTGCAGCGCCGTCCCGATGCGCGTTCCTCCCGACCAGTCCGCCACCGCCGCCGACACGGCGTCCAGCGCCACGTCGACGTCCTTGTGCCGCAGATGGCGGGTGATGTTGGTCAGGCGGGTGCCGAAGACGAAGCTGTGCACCCGGTCGCGGTCGTTGCTGAGCGCGTGCATGAAATGCAGCAGCATCCGCGAATAGCGCGTCATGGAGCCGGAGATGTCGCACAGCACGACCAGCGGCGGCGGGCGCGTGCGGCGGCTGCGCCGCGCCAGATCGGCCAGATCGCCGCCGGAGCGCAGCATCCGCCGCAGCGTCGCCCGCGGGTCCACGCGCGGTCCTTGCGGGTCGGGGCGATGGCGGCGGGTCGTCACCTCGGCGACCGGCAGGGCGATGCGGGTGAGCATCCGCTTGGCCTCGGCCATCTCCGCCGCGGACATCTTCTCGAAATCCTTCTCCTGCAACCGTTCCTGGGCCGAAACGGTGAAGGCGGCGTCCACCTCGATCTCCGACTTCTCCGGCCCCTCGGCCTCCGGCGCGGTGCCGCGCAGCGCGTCGGCGACGCGGCGGGACATCGGGTCCTGGCTGTCCGGCGCCTCCGTGCGGATGGTCGGCAGCATCAGCCCCATCATCCGCTTCAGGATGTCCGGATTGCGCCAGAAGACGTGGAAGGCTTGGTCGAAGACCTCGCGCTGGTCGCGCCGGTTCACGAAGACGGCGTGCAGCGCCCAGTAGAAATCCGCCCGGTTGCCGATCCCGACTGCCTCAATGGCTTCCACGGCCTGGAGCAGCTTGCCCGGTCCGACCGGCAGCCCCGCCGCCCGCAGCGCGCGGGCGAAATGCATCAGGTTGATGGCAAGGCCGCCTTGCATGGCCATTTTCACCGCGCCGTGGAGGCGGCGAGTTCCGTCTTGACCTGGGCCAGGATGCGCGCGGCCTCGCTGCCCTGGATGCGGGCGATGTCGTCCTGGTATTTCAGCAGCGTGCCCAGCGTGTCGTTGATGACCGACGGCTCCAGCTCCAGCTGGTTCAGCTCGACCAGCGCCTGCGCCCAGTCCAGAGTCTCCGCCACGCCCGGCGCCTTGTAGAGGTCCATCCCGCGCAGGCTCTGCACGACGCCGACGACCTGGGCGGCCAGCCGGGCGTCGGCGTTCGGCGCCTTCACCGCCAGGATGGCGCGCTCGCGCTCGGCGTTGGGGTAGTCGACCCAGTGGTAGAAGCAGCGCCGCTTCAGCGCGTCGTGAATCTCGCGGGTACGGTTGGAGGTCAGGATGACGATGGGCGGCTCCGGCGCCGTGACCGTTCCAAACTCCGGAATCGAGACCTGGAAATCGGAGAGGATTTCGAGGAGGTAGGCTTCGAACGGCTCGTCGGTGCGGTCCAGCTCGTCGATCAGCAGGACGGGCGCGCCGGCCGGATCGGGCTCCAGCGCCTGGAGCAGCGGCCGCTTGATGAGGAAGCGTTCGGAGAAGATATCGGCGGCGAGCGCGTCCCGGTCGCGGTCGCCCGACGCCTCGGCCAGCCGGATTTCCATCATCTGCCGGGCGTAGTTCCATTCGTAAACCGCCGCGGCGACGTCCAGCCCCTCGTAGCATTGCAGCCGCAACAGGCGACGGCCCAGCGTGGCGGACAGCACCTTGGCGATCTCGGTCTTGCCGACCCCGGCCTCGCCCTCCAGGAACAGCGGACGCCGAAGCTTCAGCGCGAGGTACAGTGCCGTCGCCAGCGAGCGGTCGGCGACGTAGTTCCCCCGCCGCAGCAGTTCCAGCGTGTCATCGACAGAGGCGGGTGTTGTTCCACTGAGCTGCTTCATAGTATTGAACCGTATCTAAGTCCGTTGATCTCCGCTTAATCATAAAACAACTCCAATTTTATGGTGACAATAGTTTGACGTATAAAATTAAATCATGAATTTTTGCATTTTTTAAATATTTTCATTCCATTTGGATCAAGCTAGCCTAGCGGGGTTTGCAACTAGCACACTTTTTAGTGCTATTTAATAAATGTGCATGAGATGGGCTTGAGTAGATATGACCTCTCGGATTATCAATAAGTGATTTATTGGTAAAGTCAGCCATTAATGCCTTGTCATGAGTGTATAAAACACGAGATTTTGATGTTCTTGCGAGAGCAATTACATGTGTGTCATTTGAGACGCACAATCCCAAACGATTAACTGCATCCTCTTCTTTTTTTATTCGATCATCACAAAGAATATGAGCTTTCCCTTGTTTCACCAGCTCTTTGAAAAGGCGGCTGGCGCTTCCCACCTTTTGGATCTCGGCTGCAAGATGCCCTCCGAATACAGTGTGGCCATTTTTCGAAGCTAACCACTTCATAATTGGCTGAGCCTCGTCGCTAACTCCCCCTTGCTTAGGGAAGGCTAAGCTCAACGCGTTTGCATCTATGATTAAGCACATGATCTTTCTTCAGCCATTAAATGTTGAAAAACCGCCGCTCTTCTTCAAGAAAAAATCTCCTATAACGTGGCGGAGGCTTAATGATATTGCCATTTTCATCGACGCGTATGCGCTTAACTGAAGTTTTCCCGCTCTTGTAGTCGCAAAAGATGAGGGAAATGTTGTCGTTTTTGATTTTTTTTGACATCCTCATGGTCATTAATATTCTGTCCAAGAAATAGTCGCTGTGCGTTTCAACTATAAAAGATTTCCCAGTTGTCGAAACGACATCCAATAGGAAAGTGCCAAATTCAGCCTGAGCCCTTGGATGCAGATGAACCTCCGGTTGCTGAAGTAACAACAGTTCCGCCTCTGTTGGATCTATGCAATCTACAATAATTGGAAGTATCTGGCTAACACCGTATCCAACGTCAGCGATATTTATGTACTTGCTTCCAACTCGGAATCGGATCTGGAACGGGTCGCTTGTAGAATCTCCAAAATGTTTGATCTCAATCTCATCAAATAGACCAGATGCTTTTCCAAAGCGGTCGATCTTTCTCTTTATTTGTGTCCAAGTTTTATTCGCGCTCTGATGTCTATTGACAAGGAATTGAGCCGTATGGCTCCCTACAGACTGCTTCTTTCCATTCATAATTTCATAAGTCCGTTCTGGTTTCGAGCGAACTGGTGCTATTGCAAACGGCCGACGAGCATAATGTGCAGCGATATAACCCATAAGGTAACTAATGCGACGAATAAGCTCATCATTCTCTTCGCTTACTGGCTTCTTTGCATAAGTTGATATGAAGTCACCTTGAAAGAAAGCTCTAAGCACGCTTCCTCCGTAAAGATCGACAATATGAGGATAAATATCCTGCTTTTTTATTGAGAACTCCACGATCACATCACCACTTTTTCTTATCATATACTTCAGAAAACCATTATCCATTTCTGAATACATGAGTTCTATGTCTAAAAAACATACCGACATATTTTTGACAAGCAAACTACCAAATTTCTCAGTTAATTCTGAACGATGCTCGACTTCAAAAGAATCTGGGAAAAATTTTTCATTCTTTTTTGAAGTTCTATTAATTAAGGTAGTAACGAAGCCTAAAGTGATTGGGGCTCCTTCGGTCGTTTGGTAAGATTTTATATTCTTGTAGGCCCCAAAATAGAATGGTTCGTCATTAAATCCAGGTACGCCATTTCCAAAGAATACATCCCAAATCGCTCTAGCACAGGATAAAATTGTGCTTTTCCCTGAGCTGTTCTCGCCCACTAAGACTGTTAATGGACGTATAGGGATCCGAATTTCTTCAGGAAAACAACGGACATTCCCCAGTATAAGCGTGTGCATAGATTGTCCTAGAAAAATTGCGCGATTGAGGAGGTTTTTTGACAACCTCCTCAACCCAATAAGCATATCTAGAGCAGGTTTTCAACCGCGCGCCGCGCCATCACCCGCACCAGATGGGCGCGGTAGTCGGCGCTGGCGTGGATGTCGGCGTTCAGCCCGTCCGCCGACACCGACGCGCCGTTCAGGGCGTCGGCGCGGAAGTCCTGGGCCAGCGCCGCCTCCATGTCGTCCGCTCGGAAGACCGACGGGCCGGCGCCGGTCACGGCCACGCGGACTTCGCTGCCGAACACGGCCACGAAAACGCCGACGATGGCGTAACGGCTGGCCGGGTTGCGGAATTTGGCGTAGGCGGCCTTGTCCGGCTTTTGAAAATGCACGGCGGTGACGATCTCGCCGGGCTCCAGCGCCGTCTCGAACATGCCGGTGAAGAAGTCGTCGCCGGCGATCTCCCGACGGTCGGTCCGCACCGTGGCCTTCAGCGCGACGACCGCGGCCGGGTAGTCGGCGGAGGGGTCGGCGTTGCAGATCGACCCGCCGAGCGTGCCCATGTTGCGCACCTGCCGGTCGCCGATGCCCTCGGCGAGGCTGGCCAGCGCCGGGATGACGCGCTGCACGACGTCGGAATGGGCGACCTGGGCGTGGCGAGTGAAGGCGCCGACGGTCAAGCCGCCGGCCTCTTCCCGGATGCCCTGAAGCTCCGGGATCTGGCCGAGGTCGATCAGGTCGCTCGGCCGGGCGAGGCGCTGCTTGAGCGTCGGCAGCAGCGTCTGCCCGCCGCCCAGCAGCTTCGGGTCCTCGAACCGGCTCTGCAGGGCCACGGCGTCGGCGACGCTCTTGGGGCGGTGATAGGTGAAGGCGTACATGATGTCTCCTCCCTCTTACTCGGCCGCCTGGGCGGGGGTGTGGCGCCGGATCGCCTGCCAGACCCGTTCCGGGGTCGCCGGCATGTCGAGATGGGTGACGCCGTACTCGGACAGGGCGTGCACCACCGCGTTCATCACGGCGGCCGACGCACCGATGGTCCCGGCCTCGCCGCAGCCCTTCACGCCCAAAGGGTTGTGGGTGCAGGGCTGGTCCTCGTGGTAGCGCACCGTGAAGGACGGCACGTCGTCCGCCCGCGGCATGCAATAGTCCATGTAGGACCCGGTGATGAGCTGGCCCGACTCCTCGTCGTAGACGCAGTTCTCGTAGAGCGCCTGCCCGATGCCCTGGACCAGCCCGCCATGGACCTGCCCCTCGACGATCAGCGGGTTGATGACCCGCCCGAAATCGTCCACTGCGGCGAAGCTCGCCACCTGGACCACGCCGGTGTCGGGGTCGATCTCCACCTCGCAGACGTGGCAGCCGTTGGGGTAGGTGAAGTTCTTCGGGTCGTAGAAGGCCTGCTCGTCCAGCCCCGGTTCCAGCTCGTCGAGCGGGAAGTTGTGCGGGACGTAGGCCTGCAGGGCGATGTCGCCGATGGTCAGCGCCTTGTCGGTGCCGGCCACCACGAACCGCCCATCCTTCACCTCGATGTCGGCCTCGGCGGCCTCCAGCATGTGGGCGGCGATCTTCTTGGCCTTGCGCTCCACCTTGTCCATCGCCTTGACGATGGCCGACCCGCCGACCGCCAGCGAGCGCGAGCCGTAGGTGCCCATGCCGAAGGGGATCTTGCTGGTGTCGCCGTGGACGATCTCCACATTCTCGATGGGCACGCCGAAGCGTTCGGAGACGAGCTGCGCGAAGGTCGTCTCGTGCCCCTGCCCATGGCTGTGGGAGCCGGTGAAGACCGTCACCGAACCGGTGGGGTGGAAACGCACCTCCGCCGATTCGTAGAGCCCGGCCCGCGCGCCGAGCGCGCCCGCGATGTTGCTCGGCGCGATGCCGCAGGCCTCGATGTAGGTGGCGAAGCCGATGCCGCGCAGCTTGCCGCGCCGGGCGGATTCGGCCTTGCGCGCCGCGAAGCCGTCGTAGTCGACGAGCGGCAGGGCGATGTCCAGATTCTTGGCGAAGTCGCCGGTGTCGTATTGCAGCGCCACCGGGGTCTGGTAGGGCATGGCGCTGGCCGGCACGAAGTTGCGGCGGCGCAGCTCCGCCTTGTCGATGCCCGTCTCGGCGGCGGCGACCTCGACCAGCCGCTCGATCAGGTAGCAGGCCTCCGGCCGTCCGGCGCCGCGGTAGGCGTCCACCGGCACGGTGTTGGTGAAGACCGCCTTCACCTCGGCGTAGATCGCCGGGGTCTTGTACTGGCCGGCCAGCAGCGTGGCGTAGAGGTAGGTCGGGATCGACGGCGCGAAGGTCGACAGATAGGCGCCCATGTTGGCGATGGTCGCGACGCGCAGCGCCAGGAAGTTGCCGTCCCGGTCCATCGCCAGTTCGGCGTGGCTGACATGGTCGCGGCCGTGGGCATCGGTCAGGAAGCTCTCGGAGCGCTCGGCGGTCCATTTCACCGGACGCCCGACCTTCTTCGCCGCCCAGGTGACGACCGCCTCCTCCCCGTAATGGAAGATCTTGGAGCCGAAGCCGCCGCCGACGTCGGGGGCGACGACGCGCAGCTTGTGCTCCGGGATGCCCAGCACGAAGGCGCCCATCAGCAGGCGGATGACGTGCGGATTCTGGCTGGTGGTCGTCAGCGTGTGCTCGCCGGTTGCCCGGTCGTACTCGCCGAGCGCCGCCCGCGGTTCCATGGCGTTGGGGACGAGGCGCTGGTTGACCAGATCGAGCTTGGCGACATGCGCCGCCTGTGCAAAGGCCGCGTCCACCGCCGCCGCGTCGCCGAGATGCCAGTCGAAGCAGAGGTTGCCGCCGACCTCGTCATGGACCAGCGGCGCGCCGCCCTCCAGCGCCTTCAGCGAGGTTACCGCCGCCGGCAGCTCCTCGTAATCGACCATCACCAGCTCGGCGGCGTCCTTCGCCTGCTCGCGCGTCTCGGCGATCACCACGGCGACGGCGTCGCCGACGTAGCGGGCGCGGTCGCGGGCGATCGGGAAGTGCGGCGGCTCCTTCATCGGGGAGCCGTCCTTGGAGTGGATCTGCCAGCCGCAGGGCAGGCTGCCGACCTTGTCGGTCTCCATGTCGGCGCCGGTCAGCACGGCGATCACGCCGGGGGCCTGCATGGCCTCGGCCGCGTCGATGCCGGTGATGCGGGCGTGGGCGTAGGGGGACCGGACGAAGACCGCGTGGGTCTGGCCGGGCCGGTTGATGTCGTCGGTGTAGGTGCCGCGCCCGGTCAGGAAGCGCGCGTCCTCGCGCCGGCGCACGGAAGCGCCGATGCCGGTGGGGTTCGCCATCTTCGTGTTCCTCCCATGTGAGCCTTGCTTCCGCCCGTTATTCGGCGGCGGCCTTCAACGTGCCGCCCTGCATCGCCTCCGCCCCGGCCATCACCGCCTTGACGATGTTGTGGTAGCCGGTGCAGCGACAGATGTTGCCCTCCAGCCCTTCGCGGACCTCATGTTCGCTGGGGGAGGGGTTGGCCGTCACCAGATCGACGGCGCTCATCACCATGCCCGGCGTGCAGAAACCGCATTGCAGGCCGTGATGCTCGCGGAAGGCCGCCTGCATCGGGTGCAGCGTGCCGTCCGCCGCCGCCAGCCCCTCGATGGTGGTGACCGCGGCGCCGTCGGCTTGGGCCGCCAGCATGGTGCAGGACTTCACCGACCGCCCGTCGATGTGGACGACGCAGGCGCCGCACTGGCTGGTGTCGCAGCCGACGTGGGTGCCGGTCAGGCCGAGCTGGTCACGGAGGAAGGTGACCAGCAGGGTCCGCTCCTCCACCTCGCGCGAGACCGCCTTTCCGTTGACGGTCATGGAAACGGTACACGGCATCCGCTGTCCTCCCATTGATTGGTGACGTTCTGTTGCCCCGACCTTCGCGACGCTTCTTTCGACGGTACTTCCAGATCTGCGGGATAAAGTGTGGTGCAGGACCAACCGGAACAAGGATAGGGGCGCGCCGTCCTATCCGGTCAAGACGCCGTTCGGCCTCCTCCGAAGGGAGAGGGCTTGTGCCGAACCGCCGCGCGTCTATCGGTTCCTACGGACTGGCGGACCCACCGACCACAAGTTAGGATAGCCAACAATCCGACGCAAACCAAAGCGTCTTACGAACGATCCGCAACGGACAGCCTTTTGGGAGGGCAGAAGTATGAAACGTTTCCTGGCCGCGGTCGGCGTCTGCATGCTCACCGCGCTGCCGGCCCAGGCCGAGCAGTTCGTCACCGTCCTGACCGGCGGCACCAGCGGCGTCTATTACCCGCTGGGCGTCGCGCTGTCCGGCATCTACGGCAAGGCCATTCCGGGGGCGAAGGTCACGGTCCAGGCCACCAAGGCGTCGGTGGAGAACCTGAACCTCCTCCAGTCGGAGCGCGGCGAGATCGCCTTCTCGCTCGGCGATTCGCTGAGCGGCGCCTGGAAGGGCGACGAGGAGGCCGGCTTCAAGAGCAAGCTGACCAAGCTGCGCACCGTCGCCGCCATCTACCCCAACTACATCCAGATCGTGGCGAGCAAGGATTCCGGCGTTAAGACGCTGGCCGACCTGAAGGGCAAGCGCGTGTCGGTCGGCGCGCCGAAGTCGGGGACGGAGCTGAACGCCCGCGCGATCTTCGCCGCCGCCGGGCTGGGCTACAAGGACTTCGCCAAGACCGAGTATCTGCCCTTTGCCGAATCGGTGGACCTGATCAAGAACCGGCAGCTCGACGCGACCCTGATCTCCGCCGGCCTTGGCGTGGCGGCGATCAAGGATCTGGCGACCTCGCAGGACATCACCATCGTGTCGATCCCGGCCGACGTCATCCAGAAGGTCGGTGATCCCGCCTACATCGCCGAGACCATCCCGGCCAACAGCTACAGCGGCCAGAGCGAGCCGGTGCCGACCGCGGCGGTGCGCAACCTGCTGGTCACCCATTCCGGCGTGTCGGACGACGCGGTCTACGCGATGACCAAGGCGATGTTCGAGAATCTCGACGCGATGGGTGCGGCCCACGCCGCCGCCAAGCAGATCAAGCTGGACGCCACCACCATCCAGTCGCCGGTGCCGCTGCATCCGGGGGCGGAGAAGTTCTACAAGGAAAAGGGCCTGATGTAAGCGCGCCGCGTCGTCCCGGAACCCCCGTGCGATGAGCGCATCCCCCCAAGAGGCGGACAACAAAATCCGCCAAGCCATCGACCGTGAGAACCCCTCCACGGTCGTGGCCTTCGAAGGCGTGGCGGGCAAGGCCGTCTTCGCCATCGCCGTCGCCTTCTCGCTGTTCCAGATCTGGACGGCGGCCTTCAACCCGCTGTCCAGCATGGTCGTGCGGTCGGTCCATGTCGGCTTCCTGCTGCTGATGACCTTCACGCTGTTCGGCTTCCGGCAGGAGGCTGAACGGCGCAGCGTTCCCTGGTACGACTGGCTGCTTGGCCTGGGCGCGTTCGCGCTCGGCCTCTACCATTACGTTTTCGAGGTCGATCTCATCCAGCGGGCCGGCGACCCGAACACCACGGACCTGATCGTCGGCGCGCTGACCATCGCCCTGGTGTTCGAGGCGGCGCGGCGCATCATGGGGTGGGCGTTGCCGATCATGTGCGGCGTCTTCATCCCCTACGCGCTGTTCGGGCGCCATCTGCCCTTCGGGCTGGCCCACCGCGGCTACGACGTCGACCAGGTGATCGACAACCTGTACCTCTCAACGGAGGGCATCTACGGCACGCCCACCTTCGTCTCCGCGACCTTCATCTTCCTGTTCATCCTGTTCGGCGCCTTCCTGGAGCGCGCCGGCATGATCAAGCTGTTCAACGACGTGTCGCTCGGCCTCGTCGGCCATGCCAAGGGCGGGCCGGCGAAGGTGGCGGTCATCTCGTCCGGCTTCATGGGGACGATCAACGGCTCGGGCGTGGCAAACGTGCTGACCACCGGCCAGTTCACGATTCCCCTGATGATGCGCTTCGGCTACCGCCCGGCCTTCGCCGGGGCGGTGGAGGCGACGGCCAGCATGGGCGGGCAGATCATGCCGCCGGTCATGGGGGCGGCCGCCTTCATCATGGCGGAGACCATCGGCGTCCCCTTCAGCGACATCGCCATCGCCGCGGCGATCCCGGCCATCCTCTATTTCGGCAGCGCCTTCTGGATGGTCCATCTGGAGGCCGGCAAGCACAACCTCGTCGGCCTGCCGAAGGACCAATGCCCCAGCGTCCTCGGCGCGCTGAAGGAGAGCTGGTACCTGATCCTGCCCCTGGCGGCGCTGGTCTACCTCCTGTTCTCCGGCTTCACGCCGCTGTTCGCCGGGGTGATCGGCATCGCCCTGACCGTCGCGCTGATCCTCGGCACGCGGATCGTCGGCTTCATCGGCACGACGGTGCTGCGGGTCGGTTTCTGGGTCGTCCTTGGCCTCATCGCCGCAGCGCTGTGGCGGATGGGGCTGCGGACGGAGCATCTGGCCTTCGCCATCGTCGGCCTGCTGGTCCTGCCCTGTCTGGCGCTGAAGGGCGGGCGGGAGACGCTGGCGCTGCTGGTGCAGAGCCTCGCCGACGGCGCCAAGAACGCCGTGGGGGTGGGCGTGGCCTGCGCGCTGGTGGGCGTGCTGATCGGCATCCTGACCCTGACCGGGCTGGCCTCCAGCTTCGCCTCCACCATCATGGACCTGTCGGGCGGCAATCTGCTGATCGCGCTGCTGCTGACCATGCTGGCCTGCATCGTTCTGGGCACCGGCCTGCCGACCACGGCGAACTACATCATCACCGCGGCCATCGCGGCGCCGGCCCTTTTGCAGATGGGCGTGCCGCTGATCGTCTCGCACATGTTCGTCTTCTACTTCGGCATCATGGCGGACCTGACCCCGCCGGTGGCGCTGGCGGCGCTGGCCGCCTCGTCCATCTGCCGGGCCGGGCACATGGAGATCGGCTGGATCGCCACACGCGTCGCCATGGCGGGCTACGTCGTGCCCTTCATGGCGGTGTACGACCCGGCGCTGATGCTCCAGACCGACGACCCGCTGGCCGTGGCCTACGTCCTGTTCAAGGCGCTGATTTCCATCGGCCTGTGGGGCGCGGCGACCATCGGGTATTTCTGGACGCCAATGAACTGGGCGGAGCGGGTGTTCGCGGCGGCGGCGGCTTTCCTGTTTGTCCTGTCCCTGCCCGTGACGGACGAGGCCGGCTTCGTCATGACGGCGGCCTTCCTGCTGTGGCAGCGCCACCGTCTGCGCCGCCTGGGTCGGACCAGCGCCCCGGCATGATGGCGGCGGCATGAGCGTGGCCTTGTGCCTGTCGGCGCTCGGTGGGGCGGTTCTGGCCGCCCTGCCGGGTCCCGCCTTCACCCTGTCCTGGACCCATTCGGTGGAAAAGACCGAATGGCGGGAGGACTGGCGCATCGAGGATGGACGTCTCGTCCTGACCGAGGCCCGTGTGAAGGGCGCCGGTGCCGGGATGGAGCCGCCCGCCGAGTCCCGCTTTGCCGACGGTTGGTGGGTCTGGGTACCGACGGTGCCGCCGCTGGAACGGCTGGTCCTGGCCGCTTCCTCCTTCACACCGGACCACACATTGTGCGCGGGCGGAACGTGCCGCCCGCTTCACGGCTGGATCGGCGGGCCGGGCCCGAGTCCACTCGAACTCAGGCCCTGCGGTTAGAGACACGTTCTTCACGCACGGCCGATAAGGGAATTCCGAAGGGGCGTTCCGGCTTGGCTTAGCCCTTTCGGGGACGCATACTTCGGTAACTGATATTACAGATGAATGCCTGTTATGACCGACGCCCGACCGACCCGACATCGCCTCGCCCGTTCACTTGCCGCTCCCCTGGCCGGTCTCGCCGCCGCCGGACTGCCGGGGCTGGCCCTGGCGGCGGAAGCTGCGGGGGCTCCGCATCTCGACGGGCGCGACCTGAATGTCTTCTGGGTGATTCCCTTCGTCGGGATTCTGCTGTCCATCGCCCTGATGCCGCTGCTGGCGCCATCCTTCTGGCACCATCATTTCGGCAAGGTCGCCGCCGGCTGGGCCATCGCCTTTCTGCTGCCCTTCGCGCTGACCTTCGGGGCGGGCCTCGCCACCTACGAGCTGCTGCACACGCTGCTTCTCGAATACATCCCTTTCATCGTGCTGCTGACCGCCCTGTTCACGGTTGCGGGCGGCGTGCGGATCTGCGGAACGCTGGTGGGCACGCCACTGGCGAACACGCTGGGGCTTGGGCTGGGCACGCTGCTGGCCAGCCTGATGGGGACGACCGGCGCCTCGATGCTGCTGATCCGCCCGCTGATCCGTGCCAACGAGCACCGGCGGCACAAGGTGCACACCGTCGTCTTCTTCATCTTCCTGGTGTCGAACGTTGGCGGCTCCCTGACGCCGCTGGGCGATCCGCCTCTGTTCCTGGGCTTCCTGAAGGGGGTCAGCTTCTTCTGGCCGACCATCCATCTGTTCTGGCCGATGGTTCTGGTGTCGGGCTGCCTGCTGGCGATCTACTTCGTGGTGGACCTCTACCTGCACACCAAGGACCCCGGCAAGCACCCGCTGATCGAGGGCGTGCATGAGCGCGAGCCGGTGCGAATCGAGGGGGCGGTGAACCTGCTCCTGCTCGTCGCCATCGTCGGCGCGGTGCTGCTGAGCGGCGTCTGGCATCCCGGGGTGGGGGTGGAGATCTACCACATCCAGGTGCCGCTGGAGACGATCGTCAGCAACCTGCTGCTTCTCGGAATCACCGGCCTGTCGCTGGTGCTGACCAGCGCGCGCAGCCGCCGCCTCAACGCCTTCACCTGGGGGCCGATCCTGGAGGTGGCGAAGCTGTTCGCGGCGATCTTCCTGACCATCATCCCGGCCATCGCCATCCTGCGGGCCGGCACCGACGGGGCGCTGGGCGCCATCATCGCGGCGGTGAACCAGGACGGCCAGCCGGTCCCCGCGGCCTATTTCTGGGCGGCCGGCATCCTGTCCAGCTTCCTCGACAACGCGCCGACCTACCTGATCTTCTTCAACACCGCGGGCGGCGATGCGCAGGTGCTGATGACCGACCTCGCCGTGACACTGGCGGCCATTTCGGCGGGCGCGGTGTTCATGGGCGCCAACACCTACATCGGCAACGCGCCGAACTTCATGGTCAAGGCCATCGCCGAGGAGCGCGGCGTGGCGATGCCGAGCTTCTTCGGCTACATGCTGTGGTCCTGCGGCATCCTGGTGCCGCTGTTCGTCCTGGTGACCTGGGTCTTCTTCCTCTAGGTCCCCCTCGATAAGCAGGCGGGCCGTGCCGAAGCACCGCCCGCCTGCCGAATTTCAATGGGCCATCAGGACCGGGGTGGTGAGGTTCGACAGCACCGTGCGCGTCGCCCCGCCCAGCACCATCTCGCGCAGACGGGAATGGCCGTAGGCACCCATCACCAGCAGATCGCCGCCCAGGCTGCGGTGGCTGTCCAGAATGATCTCCCCGACGTCACCGCCCTGGAAGATGCTGGCCTGATGCTGGCTGCGAACGCCATGGCGCTCCAGCCAGATCATCAGGTCACGGCCACCATCCAACGCATCGCCCGGCGGGTCGATGGTAACCACCGTGACCCGTCCGGCCGCCGTGAGGAAGGGCAGGGCGTTGCGCACGGCGCGCCCGGCTTCCCGCGTGTTCTTCCAGGCCACCACCACATGGCGGCCAATCTCGGTCCGGGGCGGGAAGGTGTAGGGAAGCACCAGGGTCGGGCAGGAACTGGTCAGCGGAAGGCGGTCCGGCACCTGGAGCATCACCCGATTGCTGAGATCGTCGCCGTGGCTCTGGCTCACGATGGCGAGGTCGGCATAGGCGGCGCGGGCGGCCAGCAACTCCACATGGTCCCCTTCGTCGACCGTCCAGGAGTAGGAACAGTCCTTCAGCGCCGACCGGACCTCCTGTTCGATCTGTCCGGCCTTCTCGTGGGCGATGGCCGTGGCCTCGGCGATGTAGGCGTAGGAGGCGGCGCGTCCGGTCACCGCTGGGGGCATCGACACCGGCGTCGCCACGAACAGCACCTCGACAAAGGCGGAGAAGCGCTTGGCGAGACCGACCGCGACCTCAAGCCGCTGGGTGTGGCGGTCGTCGTTCGACATGTGCAGCAGGATCGTCTTGATCGGCATGGTCTCGCTCGCAGGTTTCGAACCGGATGACCGGCACTCCATAGGTAATGTTTGTTGAGCCAACATGGCAACGGCCCGGCTGACACGGGTTCTCTATCGGCTGGCAAAACCGCTGCGCCCGCCCGCACCTTCGTCGGGAGTGAGCCCGGAGATTTCCAGAAGCAGCTTGCTCAGGATGGCGTCGGCGAAGGCTTCGAAGCTGACGGCGGGCACCAGGAAGGCGCCGGGCCCGCCGATCACATGCTCCTCGTAATAGCCGTCGAGGTTCGTCGGAGCCGCCCCGCCCCAAGGATTGGGCCGGTCGTTGAGGATCGGCAGGCCGTTGATGGTGATCCCAGCGGCGACTGCCTCGTCGCGCGCCCATTGCACGGGACGGCCGCGGTTGTTGACTCCGTCGCCCGACACGTCGATGACCCGCCGCGTCCCTTCGAATCCATTGTCGTTGAACAGGCGGGCACTGAAATCGATGGCCGCGCTGATCGAGGTCCACTGCGCGCTCAGCGTGGGCAATTCGGCGATCGAGGAGGCGAAGGCCTCGACGCTGCCGTGGTCGCTCAGCAGGGTCCAGGGCACGGTGATGCGCTGGAAGCTGTCGCCGGCCCATTCGACGTAGGTGACGGCGATGCGCCCGAACGGACCGCCGCGGATCGCCGCCTGGATCTTCGGGTCGGTGAGGGCGGCGACGTACCCCTCGCGCTGCAGGCGTCCTTCCTCCGCGTCCACGCTGCCGGACACGTCCACGGCCAGCACCAGTTCCAGATCGACCGGCGTGTCGGCCAGGGCCGGCGCCCCCATTCCGCCGGCCAGAAAAACCGCGACGGCCATCCCCGCCAGACGCCACGCACCGTCCATGCCGTGCCTCCCCCGCGGATATTGTCGCCCGTACCCCTCAAGAAAAGAGATCGCTGCGCCGCCGCGACAAGGGGCCCTGTGCACGAGACGTTGACGGACGGGCGTCGCCGCTCCACCTCTCCACCCCATGCCGACCGAATCCCGATCCGAATGTCCGCCTGATTTTCCCGCCCACCCGCTGTTCCTGGGCAGCGAGATCTACCGGGGCTCCAGCTATGGCGCGAAGCACCCGCTGGCCATCCCGCGGGTCTCGACCGCCATCGACCTCAGCCGCGCCATGGGCTGGCTGCCCGACGCGGTCTACCGCGACAGCCCGTTCGCAACGCCGGAGGAACTGACCCGCTTCCACGCCCCGGACTACATCGCCGCCCTGCACCGCGCCGAGGCCGACCAGCGCGTGGATGCCGCGACGGGGGAGCGCTACAACCTCGGCCGGCTGGAGAATCCCGTCTTTCCTGAGATGTACCGCCGTCCCGCCATCAGCACCGGCGCCGCCATCCTGGCTGGGCGCCTGCTGGCGGAGCAGCCATCCGGCATCGTCTACAGCCCTGCGAGCGGCACGCACCACGCCCGTCCGGGGCGGGCCAGCGGCTTCTGCTACCTCAACGCCCCGGTGCTGGGCATCCTGGCGCTGCTCGATTCCGGGATCGACCGGGTGCTCTACGTGGATCTCGACGCCCACCACGGCGACGGGGTGGAGGACGCCTTTGCCGACGACGACCGCGTGCTGACCCTGTCGGTCCATGAGGACGGACGCTGGCCCTTCACCGGCAAGGCGGAGGACCGCCCCGGCGCCATGGCCGTCAACCTGCCGGTGCCGCCGGGGTTCAACGACACGGAGATGGATTACCTGCTGGAGACGGTGATCCTGCCGCTGGGGCAAGGGTTCCGCCCTCAGGCGCTGGTCATCCAGACGGGGGCCGACGCGCTCGCCGAGGACCCGCTGAGCCGGCTGGAGCTGTCGAACGGCGCGCTGTGGCGGGCGGTGCGGGCGCTGATGGGGTTGGCGCCGCGCCTGATGGTCGTCGGCGGGGGTGGCTACAATCCCTGGTCGGTCGGGCGCTGCTGGGCGGGCATCTGGGCGGTGCTGAACGGCATCGACCCGGCGGTGCCGCCGACGCCCGAGGCGGAAGGCGTCCTGCGGTCGCTGTCCTGGTCGCGCGCCGCCGGGCGCAACCCGCCCGAGCATTGGTTCACCACGCTCGCCGACGCGCCACGCCCCGGCCCGCTGCGCGACGAGGTGCGGCGCGTTGCCGCTGCGGCAATCACGAAAATGGTCCGAACCGGATAATCTTTGGAAAGTTTTTCATTCACATATGTCACGCAGTTGACGTAATGGAACGAATCGGCCAGCCTGATTCGCGCGACTCGCGCTGTCCGCAGGCTGGTTCGACCGGCCACGTCACGCTGGAGACCGGGAGCCGGAGAGACGGAGAGGGGGCAGGCCGACGATGTCCAACACCACCTTGCTCCTGCTGACCATCGCCGCGATGATGCTGGCCGCCGTCCCGGTCGCCATGATGCTGAAGCGCTTCTTGCCCGACTTTCTTCATCGCTCCGCGGGTCTCGACCAGCTTGAGAATCGCATCTATGTCCTGCATTCGGAAATCCATGAGCTTCAGGACCGGGTGAACGGCAAGGTGCAGCGGCGCAACCAGGTGTCCGCCGAGAAGCACCGCGCCGAAACCGAAAACCGCAAGATGGAGCGGGCGATCGCGGAAATCGCCCTTCAGCCCCCGGTGTTCGTGCATGAGGTCGGCGATCCCCAGGCCGGCCTGTCGAAGTTCCTGGTGACCGTCGGCCAGGAGAAGGCGTCGGCCGGCGGTGACAAGTCGCAGGTCAACCCGATCTGGCGCTGCGCCAACGTGGCGGAGGTCTGGGCATCGGGAGCGGAGGAGGCCAAGCAGCTGGTCGAGGTGGCGTTCCCCTTCAAGATGGGTTTCACCAAGTCCTTCCAGAGGACCCAGGGGCGCCCCAACCCCGGCCGGATCAAGGCGCCCGCATCATGATGATCAACTTCCTCATCATTCTCGGCATCATCGCCATCGGGGCGTGGCTGGGCAACGTGCTGCTGGCGGTCGATTCCCAGGTCGCGCAGAGCCGCAGCCGGATGCGGGCCACCAAGGACACGATCGGCAAGCTGGAGGCGACGATCCGCCGGCTCCAGCAGGAGGACGAGCACATCGTCAAGGAGATCGAGGAGTGCATGGCCGGGACCGTCGAGGCGCGGCGCAAGCAGTCGGAGATCCAGCGGCGCCTGTCCGAAGCGCAGACCAAGCAGCGGCCCCAGCTCCTGATCCTGACCGACCGGCGCAATCCGAACGACAAGGAATGGCTGGTGACGGTCGTCAACACGCAGATCGGCGAGATCGACGCCCTGCACCCGCTGGCCGTCGAGTGGGCGCGTGGGCGCGACTATCTCGTCTGGGCCGAGAGCGACCGCGAGGCCGGGGAGCGGGCCATCCGCCGCTTCAGCGCGCGCCCCGGCTATCAGATCAAGCAGATCAAGCCGCTGACCAAGGACATCTACACCACCGCCACCGACCGTACGGCGGCGTGACGCCGTTCACGAGACGCCTCTGGACAGGCGGGCGGCGCGGCGGCATCGTCCAGGCTCTCGAACGTCAAGGGATGGGTTGGTCGCGATGATCGGACGGGCTGCGCGTGTCCTTCTGGGTGGGCTTCTGATGGGAGCCGTGGTTCTGCTGTCGGCCTTGCCGGCGGTGGCGCTGGAGAGCTTCGCCCGCTCTTCCCTGACCGTCGAGACGGCGGGAGGCGGTAAGTACCGCTTCGACATCGAACTGGCGGAAACCCCGGCGCAGCAGGCGCAGGGGCTGATGTACCGAGAAAAGATGGCCGCCGACGCCGGTATGCTGTTCACCTACGACCGTCCGCAGCCGGCCAGCTTCTGGATGAAGAACACGCTGATCCCGCTCGACATGATCTTCATCGGCGCCGACGGCCGCATCGTGAACATCCACGCCAACGCCGTGCCGCAGTCGCTGGACGCGGTGAACTCGGCCGGTCCGGTGAAGGGCATCCTGGAGATCAACGGCGGCATGAGCGCGCGGCTGGGCATCCGTCCAGGCGACCGCGTGGTGCACGCGGCGTTCGGCACCGCGAAGTGATGGCGCCGCGTTAACGGTCCTGCTCGGGGAACCCGAAGGCGGTCAGCACGAGCCGGGCCGCCGCCTCGGGGTCCGTCTCGGGGTTGGTGACCGCACCGCTCAGCACGATGGCGGCGCGCGGGTGCAGCCATCCCCGCAGGGCGCGCCGCAACGCTCCACCGGGCGGCAACGCCGTCTCCAGCACCGCCGTCGGCGTGCCCTGCCGCGCCAGCCGGGCGGCGGCCAGGGCGACGAGCCCGGCGTCCGAGCCCACCCCGACCAGTCCGGCCGGCCGGCGCTCCGCGACGATGCGGGAGAGCGCAAGGACGGAGGTGCCGGTGTGCCGCTTGGCCAGGTCGATCTGACCGATGCCGGGGTGCAGCGCTGCCCGCAACGGCCCGCCCCCCATCGGGGCGATGACGTCGAGCCCGTACCCCCACCTCTGGAAAGCGTTGGCGACGCCCACGGCGGCACGCCCGGCCGGGGAGTCGTCCAGTCCGGAGACGAAGACGGCAAGACGGGGAGGGGGCAGGGAAGGGCTGTTCACGGCGGCTGTTCGACAGGGGCGAAAGGGGCGGCATCATACGGAAGCCCCACCCTGCGGGATAGATGCGGCTGCGTCTTGCCGTTCGCGCGGGGTTCGTGTATTCCACTGCCCGACGTCGGGGCGTAGCGCAGTCTGGTCAGCGCGCCAGTTTTGGGTACTGGAGGCCCCCGGTTCGAATCCGGGCGCCCCGACCAACGAAATTCGAACGATGCACCACGCACGTATCAGAGGAGATGCCGCGTCATGAAGGTCCGGATCTACCAGCCGAGCAAAGCGGCCACTCAGTCCGGGCGTGCCAAGACGCATCGTTGGCTGCTTGAATACGAGATTGAAACCCCGCGCCGTCCGGAGCCGTTGATGGGCTGGATCAGCTCTGGCGACACGCTCAACCAGGTGCGCATCGGTTTCGAGACGTCGGAGGAGGCGGTTGCCTTCGCCCAGCGCAAGGGCTGGGACTACACGGTCCAGGACGCTCCCGTGCGCCGCGTTCGGCCGCGCAACTACGCCGACAACTTCCGCATGGACCGTCCGCGCTTCTGATCCGGACCGGGGCCCCATAGCTCAGTTGGATAGAGCAATCGCCTTCTAAGCGATAGGTCGCAGGTTCGAATCCTGCTGGGGTCGCCATCTCCTTTGCAGTTCCGCTTGCTCATTATCGATTTGGACCGGCCGCTGATTTTCATCGGTGGTCGGTCACCTGATTCCAAAATTGGTCAACACAGTTATCCCCATACCCCTTTCGTCGTAGACGAAGGGATAGCGAAGCGCGCGATCGCGGTCAAAGCCTGACAATTCGCAGTGTATCCAATGGTTTCGCACCGCAATGGCCATGCCCAAATTAGGGGCATGGCGGTAACCGACCGCCACCCCAACGGGCTTGACGACTCATCCACAAAGTTATCCACAGAAAATGGGGATAACCCGAACGCGCCGGTACGAAGGCGGGCCTGGGCGTTATCATGCGCCACCGCCGTCACCATCTACCTCAGGGAACGGTCTCCATACCGGAGACGTTGCACGGGGCGCGTGTGCAATCCCACGCCGTTCGGCGTCAGCACGAGGTGATGTCTTGGTCGGTTGGATCGTCAGAACGCTTCTTCTGTGCTTCGTGGTCGGGCTGGTTCTGTCCTTTCTGGACATCAACCCGGCGAGCATCCTGACCAACAGTTGGGGCACGATCCAGGACATCGCCCGGTTGGCGGCCGACTTCTTTCATTGGGCGCTGCCCTACATCCTGATCGGGGCGGTGATCGTCGTCCCGCTGTCCGTCATCGGAGCGGTCATGCGCTGGACCCGCACACGGCACCGCCCCTGATTGCGGCGCAATGCCCATCACCCGCACAAGAAAAAACCGGAGATCCAGTGGATCTCCGGCTAAGTGAATACAGGGAGGGTTAGAGACAAGGACTGTTTACTCCCGCGGCTCATCCGCTTCGTTGATCTGCGTCAATCGACGCTAATTTTATCAGCTGCCTGCAACCGGCCCAGATTGTCTTCGGGCAAAAAAATAGCCGAGGGTTCCATTGGAACCCCCGGCATAGGCGAATACAGGGAGGGTTAGAGACAAGAGCGTTCTACCTCCTCCGGACCCCGGCTACTTTGACATAGATCAAACACTTTTCGCATTGCAGCGAAGGTTTAGCGTCTTAATTATTGCCGTCTTATTTGTGCGTGTGTCCGTAGAGAACCGAAGGATCGGTCTCAACATCCTGAATAATTTCGAGTTTTCCATCACGCAGCGCTCGGTAGAAGCAACTGCGGCGTCCGGTGTGGCAGGCGACGCCGTCCTGTTCCACGATGACCAGCAGGGTGTCGCCGTCGCAATCGACGCGGAAATCCTTCAGCCGCTGCATCTGGCCGGAGGTCTCGCCCTTGCGCCACAACCCCTTGCGCGACCGCGACCAGTAGCAGACGCGCCCCGTGCGCAGGGTTTCCAGAACGGCGTCCCGGTTCATCCAGGCCATCATAAGAATCTCGCCGGTGCCTTCCGCCTGGGCGATTGCGGGGACCAGCCCGTCGGCGTTGAAGGCGATGGCCGCGATCACGTCATCGTATGCGGGCTCGGGGTATGCGGGCTCGGGCGCGGTGGCGTCCGTCATGGTGTCCAGTCCTCGTGTTCGTGCCGCGTGTCAGCGGGCCGCCCTCAGGCGGGCGAAGGCGCCGTCCAGGTCGCGGATGAGATCGTCGACGTTCTCCAGCCCGGCGTGCAGCCGCAGCACGGTGCCGGGATCGGTCCAGCGGGTCGCCGTGCGCACGGCCCCGGGCCGCGCCGGCAGGATCAGGCTCTCGAACCCGCCCCAGCTGTAGCCCAGACCGAACAGCTCCAGGGAGTTCAGCATCGCCGACAGGGCCGGCTTCGGCGCCGCGTGCATGACGATGGAGAACAGGCCGGAGGATCGTCCGATGTCGCGCTTCCACAAATCATGGCCCGGGCATTCCGGGAAGGCCGGATGAAGGATGCGGGTGACCTCGGGCTGCTTCGACAGCCAGCCGGCCAGCGCGAGCGCGCTTTCCTCGTGCTGCCGCAGGCGGACGGCCAGGGTGCGCAGGCCGCGCAGCCCCAGATAGAGGTCGTCCGGCCCGGCGCAGGTGCCCGTCCGCGTCGCCGCCTTCTTCACCGCCAGCCAGTGCGCCTCGTCGGCGCAGGAGATCACGCCCAGCATCGCGTCGGCGTGGCCGACGATGTACTTGGTCGCCGAGTGGATCGACACGTCCACCCCATGCTTCAGCGGCTGGAAGAAGAGGGGGGTGGCCCAGGTGTTGTCGATCATCACCGTGGCGCCCACCGTCTTGGCCGCCGCGGCGATGGCCGGAACGTCCTGCACCTCGAAGGTCAGGGAGCCCGGCGATTCGAGGAAGACGACGCGGGTGTTGGGCTTCAGCAGCGCGGTGATGCCGGCGCCGATGGTGGGGTCGAAATACTCGACCTCCACGCCGTAGGGGACCAGCGTGTCGGTGGCGAATCGGCGGGTCGGGGCGTAGGCGCTGTCGGTGATCAGCACATGGTCGCCGGTCTTGGTGAAGGCCAGCAGCGCCGTCGCGATGGCGTTCAGGCCGGACCCGGTGTTGACGGAGCGGTAGGCTCCTTCAAGCTCCGTCACCGCCTGTTCGAAGGCCAGCGTGGTCGGAGTCCCGACGCGTCCGTAGTTGATCGTGTCGAAGGGGGCGCGGTCGCTCGCCTCCAACTCCTCCAGAGTCGGAAAGAGCACGGTCGAACAATGGTAGACCGGCGGATTCACAATTCCGTGATTCTCACGCGGGCTGCGCCCGGCGTGTCCGAGGACCGTATCTTTTCGTGCGTCTTTCATGGGTCTTCCCGCAACAACAGTGACGGTGGTCGTATCCTGACTTTCCAGGATGGACCCGACCGCCAAAGATTTCTTTTCCCCAAGCCTCTGTAAGGGATAACCAAGCCAAATGCACGGCTTAAGGATGATTCGACAAGCCGGTTGCTGTTGGTGCACTCTTGTCACACGCGCGTGTCCGCCATGCGGGGCGCGCAATGCATGAACCTAAGCGTAAAAACGCAAGAACAGGGTGGAGCTTAATATGAAATCGGGAATCCTCGCCGCTGCTGCCGCGGCCGTGGTGTTCGGCGCCGTGACCGGCGCCCAGGCCGGTCCGACGCTGGACGCCGTCAAGGGCCGCGGCTTCGTCCAGTGCGGCGTGAACGCCGGCCTTCCGGGCTTCGGCAACCCCGACAGCTCGGGCAACTGGACCGGTCTCGATGTCGATTACTGCCGCGCGGTCGCGGTTGCGCTGTTCAACGACCCCAACAAGGTCAAGTTCACCCCGCTGTCGGCCCAGCAGCGTTTCCCCGCCATCCAGTCGGGCGAGGTCGATCTGCTGTCGCGCAACACCACCGTCACGCTGACCCGCGACACCTCGGTCGGCCTGAACTTCGCCCCGGTCACCTATTATGACGGCCAGGGCTTCATGGTGAACAAGAAGCTCGGCGTGAAGAGCGCCAAGGAGCTGAACGGCGCCACCGTCTGCGTCCAGGCCGGCACCACGACCGAACTGAACCTGGCGGACTATTTCCGCACCAACAACATGTCCTACAACCCGGTCGTCATCGAGTCGAACGACGAGGTGAACGCCGCCTACTTCGCCGGCCGCTGCGACGTGCTGACGACGGACGCCTCCGGCCTGGCCGGCACCCGCGCTGGCGTGGCCCCGGTTCCGGACGATCACATCATCCTTCCGGAGATCATCTCCAAAGAGCCGCTGGCCCCCGCCGTCCGCCATGGTGACGACCAGTGGTTCGATGTGGTGAAGTGGACCGTCTACGCGACCATCCAGGCCGAAGAGATGGGCATCACGTCCAAGAACGTCGACGAGTTCGTGAACAGCAAGAACCCGGAGATCCAGCGCATCCTCGGCACCTCGCCGGGCATGGGCAAGGCGCTGGGCCTGGACGAGAAGTGGGCCTACAACATCATCAAGACCATGGGCAACTATGGTGAGATCTTCGAGCGCAACGTCGGCACGAAGACCCCGCTGAAGCTGGAGCGCGGCCTGAACGCGCTGTGGACCAACGGCGGTCTGCAGTACGCGATGCCGATCCGCTAAGGACGGAAAGGGGGACCGCGGACCACAGGGAGGCCCGCGGTCCTTCCTTTTTTGACGACGGGCAGGGCGGTTGCAGGGCGACAAGAATCAATGCCCGTGCCGCAGGCCCGTTTGGGAGACGATATACGTGGCGCAAGTTGCGGCGGACGTTCGGGAGGCGGCCGACGCCCTTATGCCATGCTGGTGAGGGGAGAGAACCGTGGCCAGCGAGACCCGGGACACCGCGCGCCCAAGCGCGCCTGGCGGTGTTTCATTTTCCCTCAGCGACCCGACGGTCCGTGCCGTGTTCTACCAGGTTCTGGTGGTTGGCATCGTCATCGCGGTCGGCTGGTTCCTTATTCACAACACGCTCGACAACCTGTCGAAGCGGTCCATCGCGACGGGATTCGGATTCCTGGACCGCGAGGCCTCCTTCGGCATCGGTGAGAGCCTGATCGACTACCATCCGCGGGACAGCTACGGCCGGGCCTTCTTGGTCGGCGTGCTGAACACGCTGAAGGTGTCGATCATCGGCGTCGTCCTGGCGACCGTGCTGGGCACGCTGATCGGCGTCGCCCGCCTGTCGAGCAACTGGCTGATCGCCAAGCTGGCCTCCACCTATGTGGAGATCGTCCGAAACATTCCGCCGCTGCTCCAGCTCTTCTTCTGGTATGCGCTGGTCTCGGAAAGCATGCCGCCGGTGCGGCAGGCGCTGAACCCGATTCCCGGCGTGTTCCTGTCGCAGCGTGGCCTGTTCGTGCCGGTGCCCTCCGCCGACCCGGTGTGGGGCACGATGGGCTTCGCGCTCGCCATCGCAGTGATCGGCGTGATCTTCCTGCGGCGCTGGGCCAAGGCCCGGCAGGAGCGGACGGGCCAGCCCTTCCCGATCGGATCGGCGAGCCTGGGTCTGCTGATCGGCCTGCCGCTGATCGCCTACATCGCCGGCGGCGCGCCGACGGCGCTGGACGTTCCGAAGCTGCAGGGCTTCAACTTCGTCGGCGGCGTGGTCCTCACCCCGGAGTTCTTCGCGATTCTGGTCGGGCTGGTCGTCTACACCGCCGCCTTCATCGCCGAGGTGGTGCGCAGCGGCATCCTGGCGGTCAACTGGGGCCAGACGGAAGCCGCAAGGGCGCTCGGCATCGACAGCGGCAAGACGCTGCGGCTCGTCGTCCTGCCGCAGGCGCTGCGGGTGATCGTGCCGCCGCTGACCAGCCAGTATCTGAACCTGACCAAGAACAGCTCCCTGGCGCTCGCCATCGGCTACCCGGATCTGGTGTCGATCGCCAACACGACGCTGAACCAGACCGGTCAGGCGATCGAGGGCGTGGCGATGATCATGGGCACCTATCTGGTCATCAGCCTGGGCATCTCGATCTTCATGAACTGGTACAACAAGCGCATCGCGCTGGTGGAGCGCTGACGGCCATGGCAAACAACGTTCATACCGGCAACGTCCATACCGGCAACGTCCATACCGGAAGCATTCCCGACGAGCGTCCGCCGGCCAACACCGTCGGCCCCGTGGCGTGGCTGCGCAACAACCTGTTCAACACTTGGTACAACGCGCTCCTGACGATCCTGATCGCCTGGCTGCTGTTCAAGGCGATCCCGCCGCTTCTCGACTGGCTGATCTTCAGCGCCAACAGCTTCGGCACGCCGCCCCAGGTGTGCCGGCAGGAGGGCGGCGCCTGCTGGACCTTCGTCAGCGAGAAGCTGCGCTTCGTCATGTTCGGCACCTTCCCATACGACGAGCAGTGGCGGCCGCTGATCACCATCGTGATCATCATCGCGCTGGTGCTGGCGAGCTGCGACCGCCGTTTCTGGAAGCCCTGGCTGGGCCTCGTCTGGATCGCTGGCCTGACCGCGGTGGGCGTGCTGATGTGGGGCGGCGTTCTGGGTCTGACCTATGTCGAGAACACGCTGTGGGGCGGCCTGCCGCTGACGCTGATGCTCTCGGTGGTCGGCCTGTCCGTGGCCTTTCCGGCGTCGGTCCTGCTGGCCCTGGGGCGGCGGTCGCAGCTTCCGGCCATCCGCGTCATCTCGGTGACCTACATCGAGCTGATCCGCGGCGTGCCGCTGATCAGCCTGCTGTTCATGGCGTCGGTGATGTTCCCGCTGTTCCTGCCGACCGGCGTGAACTTCGACAAGCTGCTGCGCGCCCAGATCGCCTTCATCATGTTCGCCGCCGCCTACATGGCGGAAGCGATTCGCGGCGGTCTGCAGGCCATTCCAAAAGGCCAGTACGAGGCGGCGGACGCGCTCGGCCTGAACTACTGGCAGGCGATGGGCAAGATCATCCTGCCGCAGGCGCTCGCCATCTCCATCCCGCCGCTGGTGAACACCTTCATCAGCTTCTTCAAGGACACGTCGCTGGTCATCATCATCGGCCTCTACGACCTGCTGGGCACGGCCAAGGCGGCGCTGTCCGACCCGGCCTGGCGCGGCTTCTACCGCGAGGCCTACCTGTTCATCGGCGTGATCTACTGGGTGTTCTGCTTCTCGATGTCCAAATACAGCCAAAAGCTCGAACGCGACCTGCGTCGCGGTCACCGTCGCTGAGGGAGAGGGAAAAGAGATGACCATGACCCAAACCGCCGGCGCCGCGCGCAGCTTCCCCCAGGGGGAGCCGATCATCCAGTGCCAGGGCGTGCACAAGTGGTACGGCGAGTTCCACGTCCTGAAGAACATCGACCTGTCGGTCGCCAAGGGAGAGCGGATCGTCATCTGCGGCCCCTCGGGCTCCGGCAAGTCGACCATGATCCGCTGCCTGAACCGGCTTGAGGAGCACCAGAAGGGCTCCATCGTCGTCGACGGCATCGAGCTGACCGGCAACCTGAAGAACATCGAGCTGGTCCGCCGCGAAGTCGGCATGGTGTTCCAGCACTTCAACCTGTTCCCGCACCTGACCGTGCTGGAGAATTGCACGCTCGCCCCCATATGGGTCCGCAAGAAGCCGAAGGCCGAGGCGGAGGAGATGGCGATGCGCTACCTGAAGCGGGTGCGCATCGCCGAGCAGGCGCACAAGTACCCCGGCCAGCTCTCCGGCGGGCAGCAGCAGCGCGTCGCCATTGCCCGCTCGCTGTGCATGAGCCCGAAGGTCATGCTGTTCGACGAGCCGACCTCGGCGCTCGACCCCGAGATGGTCAAGGAGGTGCTGGACGTCATGATCGGTCTGGCCGAGGACGGCATGACCATGCTCTGCGTGACGCACGAGATGGGCTTCGCCAAGTCGGTCGCCGACCGCGTCATCTTCATGGACCGCGGCGAGATCGTCGAGCAGAACACGCCCAACGAGTTCTTCAACCACCCGCAGTCGGACCGGACGAAGCTGTTCCTCAGCCAGATCCTGAACCACTGATGCTCACAACCGCGCCGGAACGGCTTGTTCCGGCGCGGTAAACCAGCGCAACCCGCAAGGAACGCTGGCGGGTTGCCCCGGTTTCGGGTTGAATGCAGTCCGTTCGTGCTGTTTGCCGCTGCGCACAACGGAGCCTGCCTGATGGAGCTGCTGAGTCCCCGTCCCGGAATTGGCCAGATCAAGCCCTACCGTCCCGCAAGACCACCGGAGGACGGCGGCGCCTGGGTCGATCTGTCGCTGACGGTCAATCCGCTGGGACCCGGCAAGAAGGCGCTCACCGCCTACCGCCACATGGCAGCGCAGATCCACCGCTATCCCGACTGGTCGCAGGACCGCCTGCGCCACGCCATTGCCCGGCGCTACGATCTGGACGCCGGACACATCACCTGCGCCAACGGCTCCGACGAGATGATCCACCTCGTCACCCAGGCCTTCGCCGGGCCGGGGGACGAGGTTTTGTGCCACGAGCACGGCTACCGCGGCTTCATGAAGGCGATCCGCGCCGCCGGGGCGACGCCGGTGATCGCGGCGGAGCGCGATCTGGTCGTCGATGTCGAGGCGATGATCGACCGGGCGAACGAGAAGACCAAGCTCTGCTTCCTCGCCAACCCGAACAACCCCACCGGCACCTACATCCCGTCGGAGATGGTCCTGCGGCTGCGCGCCGGCCTGCCGTCGCACACGCTGCTGGTGCTCGATTCGGCCTACGCCGACTATTGCCGCCGCGACAACTACAGCGACGGGACGGAGATCGTCGAGAACTCCGACAACGTGCTGATGGTGCGCACCTTTTCCAAGCTGCACGGGCTGGCCGGGCTGCGAGTCGGCTGGGCCTACGGCCCGGCGGGGGTGATCGAGGCGGTCAACCAGACGCGCGGCCCCTTCAACGTCGGGATCGCCGCCCAGGCCGCGGCGGAGGCCGCCGTCGGCGACACCGAGCATGAGGAGGCGACCTTCGCCCACAACAGCGCATGGCTGCCCTGGCTGAGCCATGAGCTGGAACAGCTCGGCGTGCGCGTCTATCCCAGCGTCTGCAACTTCATCCTGGCGCGCATCCCGACCGACCCGTCGCTCGGTGTCCAGGCGGTGCTGGACCATCTGGCGCGCCGCGGCATCCTGGTGAAGCCAACCCAGGACTACGGGCTGGCCGACTGCCTGCGCATCACGGTCGGGCGGGAGGACGAAAACCGGGCTCTGGTCGCCGCTCTGGGAGAGATTCTGAGCTGACCTCCGGCTCCGCATCGGGAGCCGGGCCAGGGATAGGGTCGGGATGCCGGGCGTGCTCGCGGGCGAAGATGAACAGCCCGGAGCCGACCACGATCACGATGCCGACCAGCGACAGCAGGTCCGGCCACTCGTCGAAGAAGATCGCCCCGATGGCCAGCGCCCACAGGATCTGGCTGTACTGGGCCGCCCCCACGCGATCGGCCGGGGCGAAGGCGGCGGCCAGGGTGAAGAGGGCCTGGGCGGCGAAGGTCGTGGTGGCGAAGCCCACCGTCAGAATCCATTGCTCCCGCGTCGGCCACTCGAAGCCGGGGATCATCAGCAGGCCGGACGCGACGGCGGTGGACAGAAAGACCGTCCCGATCAGGGTGAAGCGCTTCTCGGAATGCCCGATCATCCGCCCGGTGATGACCACGACGGCGGAGCTGAAGGCGCAGCCCAGCGCCGCGAAATGGCCGGGCAGCAGCTCGCGGAAGCCGGGGCGGGCGACGATCAGCACACCGATGAAGGCCGCGCCGATGGCCAACCGGCGACGCCAGCGCACCGGCTCCTTCAGCACAACGATCGCCAGCAGCGTCACCAAACTGGGCATCAGGAAGATCATAGCGAAGGCTTCCGCGAAGGGAAGGCTGCGGAACGACATGACGCTGAGCGGGGTGGAGGCCGCCACGAAGACCAGCCGCACCGTCATCAGCCAGGGCCGGTTCCAGCGCAGCAGGTCGCCGAGCCGGTCGCCCCGGGTCATGAAGACCGGGGAGAGCAGCAACGGCAGGATGTAGGCGAAGAAGGTGACCTCGAAGGGGTCCAGCCCATGCCCGATCGCCTTCACCAGCGCATCGCCCCAGGCGAAGAAGGCGAAGGCCAGGAACGCGAACAGAATGCCCTTCGTCATGGCGTCGGTGTCCTGGCGTTCGGAACGGCGTGGAGCGAACTCGGGCGAGCGGGCCGGAGCGGCCCGTCACTCGTTGATCGGAATGTGCGGGGCCGAGGTCCGCGGCAGCCAGCCAAGGAGGCGGGGATCGCGGATCTCGCGGGTCACATGCCGGATCGGCACGAACCCCATCGACTGGTAGAGCGGCAGCGCCTTCGGATGGTCGAAGGTGCAGGTGTTGACCAGAAGCCGCGTCGTCCCGCCCTGCCAGGCCAACCGGATCGCCGTGTCGAGCAGCCAGGGGCCGAGCTTCAGGCCGATGAAATCGGGGATCAGCCCGAAATAGGCCAGATCGGTGTCGTCCTCCCGCCGGTCAATCTCGGCGTAGCCGGCGGGCGTGCCGTTCACGTAGAGGACCCAGATTTCGATCCGCGGGTCGGTGACGATGCGTCCCAGTTCCGGCATCGGCATGCGCCGCCGCTCGTGCCACAGCCAGGGCTCGCCGACCGTGTCGTAGAGATAGCGGTAGTAGGAAGCGGTTGGCGGGTTGGCCCGCACCAGCGCCACGTCACCCGCCGGGCGGGGCAGGGGCGAATGGGTCGGCGGTGCCGTCATCTCCAGATAGGTGACGATGACGGACAGGCAGCCCGGCGGCACCGGCGCCGCGATCCGGGACTGCGGCAGGGACGTCCGGGGCGGCGGTGTCAGGGAGAATCGGTCTTCAGCCATTTCTGCATCACGGTAACGGGACCGGTGGCATAGCCCAGCCGCTCATAGAACGCCACCACGGCGTGGTTCGTCGTGCGCACCATGAGTTGCGCCTTGGGCATGCCGGACTCGACAAGCCAGCCCTCCGCCGCCCGGACCATCGCCCGGCCATGGCCGCTTCCGCGGCAGGCAGGATCGACCGCCAGATAGTAGAACCAGCCGCGGTGACCGTCATGGCCGACCATGACGGACGCCACGGTCCGGTCGTCCACCCGGCCGATCAGGATCGTGGCGTTCGGTTTCGACACGGCGAGCGCGATGTCGGCCACCGGGTCGTTCCACGGCACCACGAGGTTGCAGGCGGTCCACAGCGCCACCACGTCGTCGCGGTCCGCAGCTTCGTAGTGGCGGATGCTCAGCGCGTCGGTCACCGATTCACCGGTCCGGTTTCCAGAGGCAGATCGGGGCGCAGGCCCCATTCCGCCCAGGACCCGTCATAGACGGCCACATCCTCTTTGCCGGCTGCGGCCAGCCCGAGCGCGAGCACACAGGCGGTCACGCCGCTGCCGCAGGAGGCAACGATGGGGCGTTCCAGATCGAGGCCGGCGCCCGTCGCCCGCTCCGCGATGATTTCGGGCGGCAGCAGGGTCTTGCTGTCCGCGTCGATCAGCTCGTTGAAGGGCAGGTTGAGGCTGCCGGGGATGCGCCCGCTGCGGCGGCCCGGCCAGGGCTCGGCGACGGCGCCCTCGTAGCGGTTGGCGGCCCGGGCGTCGACCACCTGGTCCACCCGCGAGTCGATGTTGGCGAGCAGATCGTCGGCCCGGCGCAGCAGGCCCGGCTGCAGGGTCGCCCCAAACGCCGCCGGGGCCGGCTCGGCCGCTCCGGATTCCAAGGGGCGGCCCTCGGCGATCCATTTCGGCAGGCCGCCGTCCAGCACGGCGACGCGGCCATGCCCAAACAGGCGGAACATCCACCAGACGCGCGCGGCGGCGGTGGCCATGCCGGCGCTGTCATAGACGACCACCGCGTCGCCGCTGCCGACGCCGAGCGCCCCCACCTTGGCCGCGAAGGTCGCCTCGTCCGGCACCATGTGCGGCAGGGGATGGGTGTCCGGCTGGGCCACATCGTCGATGTCGATGCGCACGGCGCCGGGGATGTGCCGCTCCAGGAACTCGGCGGCCGGGTCGCCGCCGGAGCCGGGCATGAACCAGGAGGCGTCTAGAACGCGCAAGCTTGGCTGGCCAAGCCGCTCCGCCAGCCACGCCGTCGGGACGATCGGGCCGGGGAGGGTGTGGATGGTGTGCGATTCGGTCATGGAATGTCCTCCCCGTTCAATCCCGCAGCGCGACGATCACGCGCCGGTTCTGCTTGCCCTTGTTCTCGATCTTCACGACGTCGAGCCCGCCGATCTCGCCCAGCCGCTTCACATGGGTGCCGCCGCAGGGCTGGCGGTCGACCCCAGCGATGTCCACCAGCCGGACGCGACCATGACCACGCGGCGGCTTGACCGTCAGGGTGCGGATCAACTCGGGGTTGGCGTCCAACTCCGCGTCGGTGATCCACAGCGAGCCGACCGGCGTGTCCGCGGCGACCAGCCGGTTCAGGGCCGCCGCGATGGCCTCCTTGTCGAGTCCCTCGGTCGGCACGTTGAAATCGACCCGGCTGCGCTCCGCCCCGACCTGGGCGCCGGTGATCGAGGCGCCGGGCAGGACCGCGCAGACGAGGTGCAGCGCCGTGTGCATCCGCATGTGGCGGTGCCGGCGGTCCCAGTCGATCTCGGCTTCCACCGGGGTGCCGGGGGCGGGCAGGGCGGCGCCGGGCTCGGGCACATGGATCACATCGTCCGGCCCGTCGCCCTTCACCGTGTCCACGATGCGCAGCGTGGCGCCGGCGACGCGCAGCAGCCCGGTGTCGCCGGGCTGGCCGCCGCCGTTGGGGTAGAAGACCGTCCGGTCCAATCGGATGCCCCGCTCGTCCGCGGACGTCACGGTGGCGGTGCAGGAGGTGGCGTAGGCGTCCTCGCGGAAGATCAGTTCCATGGAACCTCGGGTGCGTTTACGAATCCAGCCAATCGGGCACAGGCAGATTCTTCTCACGCAGGAACGCCGGATTGAAGAGCTTCGATTGGTAGCGCTGCCCTCCGTCGCAGAGAATCGTCACGATGGTGTGGCCCGGCCCCATCTCCCGGGCGATGCGGATGGCCGCCGCGACGTTGATGCCCGACGATCCGCCCAGCACCAGCCCCTGCGACTTGATCAGGTCGAAGATGATCGGCAGGGCCTCTTCGTCGGGGATCTGCAAAGCCTGATCGACCGGGGCGCCCTCCAGGTTGGCGGTGATCCGGCCCTGGCCGATGCCTTCGGTGATCGAGCTGCCCTCCGCCTTCAGCGTGCCATGGGCGTAGTGGTGGTAAAGGGAGGCGCCCATCGGATCGGCCAGCACGATGCGGACGTCCGGGTTGCGCTCCTTCAGAGCGAGCCCGACGCCGGCCAGCGTGCCGCCGCTGCCCACCGCGCAGGTGAATGCGTCGACCCGCCCCTCGGTCTGGGTCCAGATTTCCGGACCGGTGGTCAGGCGGTGGCCCTCGCGGTTCGCCACATTGTCGAACTGGTTGGCCCAGACGGCGCCGTTCGGCTCGGTCTTCGCCAGCTCCTCGGCCAGCCGGCCGGAATAGCGGACGTAGTTGTCGGGGTTGGAGTAGGGCACCGCCGGCACCAGACGAAGGTCGGCGCCGACCAGGCGCAGCATGTCCTTCTTCTCCTGGCTCTGCGTCTCCGGCATCACGATGACGGTGCGGTAGCCGAGCGCGTTGCCGACCAGCGCCAACCCGATGCCGGTGTTGCCCGCCGTGCCTTCCACGATGGTGCCGCCGGGGCGCAGAAGGCCCCGGCGTTCGGCGTCGCGGACGATGGCCAGGGCTGCGCGGTCCTTCACCGAGCCTCCGGGGTTGAGGAACTCCGCCTTGCCCAGAATCTCGCATCCCGTGGCCTTCGACGGCCCTTCCAGCCGAATCAGCGGCGTGTTGCCGATGGAGCCGATGAAGCCGGTGCGGATGTCCACGGACTGTCTCCCGAATCGAATGATGAACCGGGCAACACTATCGGATTGCGCACCAGGGAATTCAAGGTCGGCTTGTGAAATGCAGCATTGAACGAAATTTTCCCGTATTTCCTATTTCCCAGTCCACTGGGCACGCAGCCGGTCGCGGTTCCGCGCGAACCAGCCCAGCGCGATGATGGCGATGGAGTTGTTGAGCTGGTTCCCGTCGAGCAGCCGGATCGCCTCGTCCGCCGGAACGACCATGATGCGGATGTCCTCGTGCTCGTCCGCGCAGCCTCCGGTTGCGGCGAGGCCCCGGCTGTCCACCCGCCCGCAGAAGACGGTGACATGCTCGTCGTAGGCACCGGGGCTGGGGTAATAGTCGCAGATCGTCTCAATCTCCTGGACGGCGCAGCCGGCCTCCTCCATGGCCTCGCGCCGCGCCACCTGTTCGGGCGTCTCACCTTCGTCCAGCAGGCCGGCGACGATCTCCGTCAGCCAAGCCCGCCCGCCCGCCGAGGCCGAGCCCACCCGGAACTGCTCGATCAGGACCACGCTGTCGCGCTCCGGATCGTAGAGCAGGACGCCCACCGCCTCGCCGCGCACGCAGACCTCGCGCGGCGGCAGGACGCCGCTCCAGGACCCGTCGAACCTCTTGTGGCGCAGGCGGTAGACGTCGACCTTGAGATAGCCGTCGTAGGCTCTCTTCTTCTCTAGGACCTCGATGTCCGGATGATCCACGGGCTGCACTCCTTGGCTTGCTGTGCGGGCACGGTCCAAGGATGTAGCGCATCCGCCCAGCCGGGGCGAGGTGACCGAACAGTCTCTCAGAAGGTCGGGTTCAGCTTCAGCGTGCTGTAGCGGTCGGCGGAGGGAACGGCGACCGGCTCCAGCTTGGGACCGCGCAGCAACTCCAGCGGAACGGTGACGCCGGCGGGGCCGAGACCCCAGACCTTGCGGTAGAAGTCCGCCAGCCCCTTCGGCCTCTGGCCGGCCACCCCGACGATCATGTCGCCCGGCTGGATCCCCACGGTCGCGGCCGGGCTCTGCGGGGTGACCCGCTCGACCATCAGGCGGCCCTGCTCCTCGCGCAGCGTGACGCCCAGCCAGGGGCGGGCCGGCTCCTGCCGCCGCCCGAAGGCCAGAAGGTCGGCCAGGATCGGCTTCAGCGCGGAGACCGGAACGAACATGTTGCCGGGAATGCCGCCATGGGCCGGCACCGCGTCGCGCACGATCAGCGAGCCGATCCCGACCAGTTCGCCCTTGCGGTCGATCAGGGCGGCGCCGTTGAAGCCCATGATCGGCGGGGTGGTGAAGATCGCCTCGTCCAGCAGATACTCCCAATAGCCGGCGAACTCGCGCTTCGCGGCGATCAGCACCGGCTGCACCCCGGTGGAGCCCTGCCGGGTGAGCACCATGGCGCGCTCCCCTTCCTTGATCGCGTCGGAGTCGCCAAGCCGGACCGGCGCGGCGCTGAAGCCCATGCCGGCGCGCAGCAGCCCAAATCCGCTGGCCTGATCGTAGGCCACGAACTCCGCGGGGTAGCCGCGCCCCTCGCCGGTGGTGACCTGGAGCTGCGACGCCTCCAGGATCGTGTAGCCGATGGTCAGGATCAGCCCGGAGCCGTCGATGACGACGCCGGTGCCCTCGCGCTCCGTGCCGAGCGAGCGGGCGCTCTGGCTGTCGGGAAGGATGGTGGCGGAGATGCGGACCAGGGCACCCGCCAGCTTCGCCGCGTCGAGTTGGTCCGCCCGTGCCATGGTGACGGGAAGAAACGCCGCGAAAATGGCGGCAAACAGACTTGCCGGGAAGACGAAGGTCCAGGGGATGCGGCGCCAGCGACCCGTCATGCTTCCCTCCCGTGCCGGAGTCGAGTCGGGCGGAACGCCGGACTGCTCGATCCCCGAACTAAACATGAGGGGCGCCGCGCAACCATCAAGGGCCTCTCCGATTCGACCGGGGTCCCCGGTCCGAGCCGTGAAACCTCCGCCGGCCGTGCAGCGTTACCCGTGGCAACGACACCACGAAGGACGGGACCGATGCCCATCAACAACGAACGCGAACTTGAGCAGGCGGTGGCGGAGTTCCAGCGCCTCGCCGACGAGCCCGCCGGTTCGTCTGGCGAACGCCGGAAGCTCGAACTGGATGCGGACATCAAGGCCTTCTACGCGCAGCACGCCGACGACATGCGCAAGGGCAAGCCGCGCCACGAGTGACGCTCGGTCTCCTCGGACCGCGCATTTCTTCATCGACGCGGAGGGGGCGGCTGACCGACACTGCCGCCGCTCCCGGGCCGGGTCGCCGGGCCGGGACGCGGCCGTTGTATGGAAGGAGCGCGTCCCCACGATGAAGCGAATCGACAATTGCTACACCTGCCTGTTCTGGGAAGGGCAGGGCATCCGCCAGAGGGGACCGAAGGGCCTGTGCCGCCGCTTTCCGCCGCAGGTGACGCCGCGCGACACGGAGGGGCGCTTCCCGATCACCCTGTCGACCGACTGGTGCGGCGAATGGAAACGCGACATCGGTGACCCGGCCGGCGAGGCCGCGGACAACCGCCTGATCTACGACGACCCGCAGCCCCGATAGACGAACCGGCCAAGTGGCGCACGGTGGCGGTCCGGGGCGCGCTGGTCCGACCGCTCGACCATCACACCGTCGCTTCGGCAGCGGTTCGCCGGTGGCTCACCGGGGCATCGGCGCGACCACCATGGACCGCTGGTTTTCCGGCAGAACCGACTCCCCGCGGACCAGCATCCGATGCCAATCGACGCCGAGCAGGGCGACGGCCAGGGCCATGGACAGGGCGATGACCGCCACCGCGCCGACCCATCCGCCATTGTCGTCGCGTCCGCTGGGCCGCGAAGAGGTGTTCTGGGAGGTGAGTGGTCGCGAAAGGAGTGGGAAGATCGTCATGGGTCGCCTCCACCGATGAACAGGCGCAATCCCGACTCGTAGTGTTAGCGAGGTCAGTGTAACGCCGTGAGGCGGGGCGGCGCATCAAGCCTTCGGTCGGAACGCCCATTCCTTCGGATGATGCCGGAAGCCATGGCGCGGAATTCCGCTATGAGAAAAGGCCGAGTCCGCGAGGACTCGGCCTTTTCATCGAAGTGGCTCCCGGTGCTGGACTCGAACCAGCGACACGCGGATTAACAGTCCGCTGCTCTACCGACTGAGCTAACCGGGATCAGTCTGACCGGGCTTTGCGAGGCGCATCGTCCGGCGTGGGCGGTGATATAGCGGACCCTCAGGCGCTTGCCAAGTCTTTTGATGGCAAAAATTCGACCGCCAAGGCGGGGCAGGGGATCGGTCCGCCCACGCTGCGAGAACGCAAAAAGCACCGGGCCGTTCGGGCGCGATGCTTTTGGAACGCTTTGATTTCGCTGATGTCTCAGCCGCATCAAGGATGGAGGCACGGGCGGGAATCGAACCCACGTACACGGATTTGCAGTCCGCTGCATCACCACTCTGCCACCGCGCCATCCTTGTGTCCGGCACCCCCTAGCGGGAGCGCCGCGGCGTGGGAGCGGACGTATACTGCTGTTCACGGGGGTGGTCAAGCGCCTTTGTGGCGTTTTCCGCCGAACCGGTGCGGCGTTGTGTTCGTGGGACTTTGAAGATATATACGCGACGAGGCAGCGAGGCCGCGCACCACGGCTTGGCGCCGCGCTCCGTCCACCAGATTGTAAGCGACCGCCATGTCCGAATACGCCGCCGCCCGCCTCAACATGGTCGAAGGGCAGATCCGACCGAACAAGGTGACCGACCAGCGTCTGGTCGACGCCATGCTCGACATTCCCCGTGAACAGTTCGTGCCGAAGGCGGCGCGCGGCATTGCCTATGTGGACGAGGATCTCGCCATCGGCAAAGGCCGCTATCTGATGGAGCCGATGGTCTTCGCCCGCATGCTCCAGGAAGTGGGCATCGACGCGACCGACGTCGTGCTCGACATCGGCAGCGGCTCCGGCTACTCGACCGCCGTGCTGGCCCGCCTCGCCGCGACCGTCGTCGGCATCGAGTCCGACGCCGAGCTGGCCGGGCAGGCCACGGAGGCGCTGACCGCCGTCGGTGCCGACAACGCCGTCATCATCATGGCGCCCCTTGCCGAGGGCTATCCGCAGCAGGCCCCCTACGACGTGATCGTGATCGAAGGCCTGGTGTCGGAGGTGCCGGACGGCATCCTGGCCCAGCTGGCCGAGGGCGGGCGTCTGGTGAGCGCCGTCATGGGCGACCGTGGGGTTGGCGAGGTGAAGCTCTTCCAGCGCAGCGGCGGCGTCACCTCGGCCCGCACGCTGTTCGAGGCGCACACGCACCCGCTGCCCGGTTTCGAAGCCAAGCCGAAATTCGTATTCTGATCCCAGAGTGAGTGATCCCAGGGGCCTCGGCCCCTGTCGACCCGACCCCCAGCCTGTCACCTTGCCTTTCACCGGCCGCCGTCCTGCGGCCCGCAGCGGAGAATCAAGGCATGCCGGCGCCGTTTGACATGGAAGTCGAAGACCTCGACCGCATCCGGACCTCCGGCGGCGATCCGCTGGTGCTTGACGTACGGGAACCGGGGGAGGTGGCCATCTGCGCCCTTCCCGACAGTCTCCACATTCCGATGGGGGCGCTGCCCGCCCGCGTCGGGGAGTTGCCGCGGGACCGCGACATCGTGGTCGTCTGCCATCACGGTGGACGCAGCGCGCAGGTGACCATGTGGTTGCGTTCCCAGGGGTTTTCCCGCGCCACCAATCTGAATGGCGGGGTGGATGCCTGGGCGCGCCGAATCGACCCGAACATGAAGGTCTATTGAACATGACTGTGCGAAGCCGTTTCGCGCGCCATTTGATGGCGACCGCCCTCACGCTGGGGGTTGCCTTCGTCGGGGGCATCGACACCGCGTCGGCCCAATCCCTCGAAGACGCGCTAGCGCAGGCCTATTCCAACAATCCGGCGCTCGCCGCCCAGCGCGCCCGCCAGCGTGCCGTGGACGAAGGCGTCCCGCAGGCCCTGTCCGGCTACCGGCCGACGGTGCGGGCGACCGCGGGGATCACCCGCAACGCCACCGACAGCACCTTTCAGGGCGGCGAAACCGGTTCCGAGAACAACGCCAAGAGCGTCGGCGTCTCCGCCACCCAGCCGCTCTACGACGCCACGGTAGGTCCGGCCGTCCGCCGCGCCGAGCGCACCGTCGAGGCGCAGCGCGCCACCGTGCTCGCCAACGAGCAGCAGATCCTGCTGAACGCCGCGGCGGCCTATCTGGACGTCGTCCAGAACCAGGCGGTGCTGGAGCTTCAGGCGAACAACGAGCAGGTCCTGCGCCGTCAGCTCGACGCCGCCCGCGACCGCTTCCGCGTCGGCGAATACACCCGCACGGACGTCAGCCAGTCCGAATCGCGTCTGGCCGCCTCCATCGCCGCCCGCATCTCCGCCGATGGCACGCTCCAGGCGTCGCGCGCGACCTACGAGCGCGTCGTCGGCTCGATGCCCGGCAAGCTGAAGGCGCCCAAGCCGAAGTTCAAGCTGCCGGGGACGCTGGACGAGGTCGTCGAGATGGCCCGCTCCAACAACCCGTCGGTGCTGTCGGCCACCTACACCGAGGCGGCGCAGCGCGAGGCGGTGGACCAGCAGTTCGGCCGCCTGCTCCCGTCGGCCAACCTGTCGGCCCAGGCGACCCGCACCATCGACGCGGGCCGTTCGTCGGGCATCGACATCAAGCGCCAGGACGGCGCCCAGCTGACCGCGCAGATCACCATCCCGCTCTATCAGGCCGGCCTGCCGGAAGCGCTGACCCGCGAGGCGAAGCACACGGCGAATCAGGCCCGCCTGCAGATCGACGACACCCGCCGTCAGGCGGTGGAGGCGGCGATCAGCGCGTGGCAGGGGCTGCAGGCCGCCCGGGCGAGCATCGAGTCCTACAACTCCCAGATCCGGGCCGCCGAGATCGCGCTGGAAGGCGTGCGGCAGGAGGCCCAGGTCGGTTCGCGCACCGTGCTCGACGTGCTGAACCAGGAGCAGGAACTGCTGAACGCCCGCGTCAACCTCGTCCGCGCCCAGCGGACCGAGATGGTCCAGGCCTTCACGGTTCTCGGCGCCATCGGCCAGTTGACGGCACGGCAGCTCAACCTGCCGGTCCAGTATTACGACGCCGACACGCACTACAAGCAGGTGCGCAACAAGTGGATCGGCACCGGCGTTCCCGAGTGATCACACTTGAATGCCCCATCCTGGGTGATCGTTCCCGGATGATCGAAACGGCCCGCTTCGGCGGGCCGTTTTTGTCTGGTGGCTTTTTACCCAGTCCTGCCCTAGTGTCCGCGTCAGGATGACGTCTCCGGGTTTGCCACGATGAGCGATAAAGGCCAGCAAGAACCGTCGATGGAGGAGATCCTCGCCTCCATCCGCCGCATCATCTCGGAGGATGGCGAACCCGCGAAGGCGGAAGCGGCGCCCCCTCCGCCACCGCCCCCACCACCACCTCCTCCGCCGCCACCGCCCCCTCCGCCGCCGCCTCCCATGGAGGAGGATGACGACGACGTTCTGGAACTCACCCAGATGTTGCAGGATGACGGGCGGAACGAACCCGACGAGCCCGACCCGTGGCGCGACGAACCGGCCTTTGGCGGCATGGCCGACCCGGAGCCGGTCTTCCACGACCCCGACCCCGAACCGCCGCCCCCGCCGCCGCGTCCGGCGGTGAAGCGTCCGGCGCCGGCCTTCGACGATTTCGACGACGATGAGCCGCCCCCGCCGCGGCCGCGCATCCGTCAGTCGGACCTCGACAACGGGCTGATCTCCCGCCGGGTCGCCGAGGAATCGTCCCATCATTTCACGCATCTGGCGCGCCAGCTCGGCGATGACCTGTCGATCGGCCCGATGCCCGTCGGCGTGCGCACCGTGGAGGAGGTCGTCCGCGAGCTGTTGAAGCCGTTGCTGAAGGAGTGGCTGGACGAGAACCTGCCGACCATCGTCGAACGGCTGGTGCAGCAGGAAATCGACCGGATGATCCGGCGGTCCCAGAAATTCTGAGCGGCGTCACGCCCGCCAACGCATTCCGGCCACGCATTCCGTTTGAATTCGTAAGCGAAAGTTCCTGGTGATGTTGGAAAAGACGTACCGGCCCGCCGAGGTCGAGGAAAAGCACTACCGGCTGTGGGAAGAGACGGGCGCCTTCGCGGCGAAAACCGAGTCGAACGGCAAGCCCTACACCATCATGATGCCGCCGCCGAACGTGACCGGCAGCCTGCACATGGGCCACGCGCTGACCTTCACGCTCCAGGACGTTCTGACCCGCTACAACCGGATGCGCGGGCGCGACGCGCTGTGGCAGCCAGGCACCGACCACGCCGGCATCGCGACCCAGATGGTCGTGGAGCGCAACCTCGCCAAGGAAGGCAAGACGCGCCACGACTTCGGCCGCGACGCCTTCATCGACAAGGTGTGGGAGTGGAAGGCCGAATCGGGCGGCACCATCACCCGCCAGCTGCGCCGGCTGGGCGCCTCGCCCGATTGGCCGCGCGAGCGCTTCACCATGGACGAGGGGCTGAGCCGCGCCGTCCGCAAGGTGTTCGTGGAGCTGCACAAGCAGGGCCTGATCTACAAGGACAAGCGGCTGGTCAACTGGGACCCCAAGCTGCACACCGCCATCTCCGACCTCGAGGTCGAGCAGAAGGAGATCAAGGGCAACCTCTGGCACTTCCGCTACCCGATCGAAGGCGAGGCCGACCGCTTCATCGTGGTCGCCACCACGCGCCCCGAGACGATGCTGGGCGACACCGGCGTCGCCGTGCATCCGGAGGACGAGCGCTACAAGGACCTGATCGGCAGGAACGTCGTGCTGCCGCTGGTCGGCCGCCTGATCCCCATCGTCGGCGACGAGTACGCCGATCCGGAGACCGGCTCGGGTGCCGTGAAGATCACTCCGGCCCACGACTTCAACGACTTCGAGGTCGGGCGGCGCAACAACCTCGCGGCCATCAACATCATGGACCGCGACGCCCGCATCACCGGCGACGAGGTTCCCGAGGCCTACCGCGGGCTCGACCGCTACGAGGCGCGCAAGAAGGTCGTGGCCGAGCTGGAGGCGCTGGGCCTGCTGGAGAAGATCGAACCGCACACCCACATGGTGCCGCACGGCGACCGGTCCGGCGTCGCCATCGAGCCCTGGCTGACCGACCAGTGGTACGTCGACGCCGCCACGCTCGCCAAGCCGGCCATCGAGGCGGTGGAGACCGGCAAGACCGTGTTCGTTCCCAAGCAGTGGGAGAACACCTATTTCGAATGGATGCGCAACATCCAGCCCTGGTGCATCAGCCGCCAGATCTGGTGGGGCCATCAGATTCCCGCCTGGTACGGCCCGGACGGCCATTTCTTCGTCGAGGAGACCGAGGCGGCGGCCATCGCCGCGGCCAAGGCCCATTACGGCGAGGACGTGGCGCTGACCCGCGACCAGGACGTTCTGGACACTTGGTTCTCGTCGGCCCTGTGGCCCTTCTCCACGCTGGGCTGGCCGGACGAGACTCCGGAGCTGGCGCGCTATTACCCGACCGACGTGCTGGTGACGGGCTTCGACATCATCTTCTTCTGGGTCGCCCGGATGATGATGATGGGCCTGCACTTCATGAAGGACGTGCCTTTCCGGACGGTTTACATCCACGCCCTGGTCCGCGACGAGAAGGGCCAGAAGATGTCGAAGTCCAAGGGCAACGTCATCGACCCGCTGGAGCTGATCGACCAATACGGCACCGACGCCCTGCGCTTCACCCTGACGGCCATGGCCGCCCAGGGCCGCGACATCAAGCTGGCGGTCAGCCGCGTCGAGGGCTACCGCAACTTCGCGACGAAGCTGTGGAACGCCGCGCGCTACACCCAGATGAACGGGGTGGCCCCGGTCCCCGGCTTCAAGCCGGTCGGGCTGACCCAGACGGTCAACCGCTGGATCGTCGGCGCCCTGGCGGAGGCGGCGAAGAAGGTCGGCGAATCCATCGAGGCCTACAAGTTCAACGAGGCCGCCAACACCGCCTACGCCTTCACCTGGGGCACCTTCTGCGACTGGTACCTGGAGTTCACCAAGCCGATCCTGAACGGCGCGGACGAGGCGGCCATCGCCGAGACGCGGGCGACCACCGCCTGGGTGCTGGACGAGATCCTGCACATGCTCCACCCGCTGATGCCCTTCATCACCGAGGAGCTGTGGGAGCAGCTGTCCACCGACCGGGCGAACCGCCTGATCTCCGCCCGCTGGCCGGAGCATGGCGCGGAACTGATCGACCCGGCCGCCCGTGACGAGATGGATTGGGTGGTGCGGGCGATCTCCTCGGTCCGCTCCATGCGGTCGGAGATGAACGTGCCGCCGGCGGCGCAGATCGAGCTGAAGCTGAAGGACGCCGGTCCGGAGAGCCTGAAGCGGCTGGACACGCACCGCGACCTGATCCTGCGCATGGGCCGCCTGTCCAGCGTCGAGCCGCTGTCCGGCCCGGTGCCCAAGAGCGCCGTCCAGGCGGTGCTGGACGAGGCCACGCTGATCCTGCCGCTGGAAGGCATCGTCGACCTCGACAAGGAGCGGGCGCGCCTGACCAAGGAGATCGAGAAGCTGTCCGGCGAGATCAAGAAGATCGACGCCAAGCTGTCGAACGAGCAGTTCGTCGCCAAGGCTCCGGAAGAGGTGATCGAGGAGCAGCGCGACCGCCGCGACACCGCGGAGCAGGCCCGCGACAAGCTGCAGAAGGCGCTGGAGATGCTGGCTGCGTAAGGCCGGTCATCCGGACCCCCAAAAAGCGAGAAAGGGCAGGGGCTTCGGCTCCTGCCCTTTCTCTTTGTCTGAAGAGTTTCCGGCTGCCTGAGGACTCAAATCTTGATGGAGGACACGAAGCGGTCGGCGTCGGCTTCGAGCTGCCGGAGTTCGTCCGCCAGCTGGGCGGCGGAGTAGATCATCTCGATGGCCGACTTGCCGGTCTCCGCGGCGGTGATCGCCATGGTGCTGACGCTCTCGGTCACCTCATGGGTGTTGTCGTTGGCCCGGCCCACGGCGCCGACGATCTCCTCGGTCTGTTCGAGCTGGTCGCGCACGGCGGCGGACACGTCCTCCGACAGGTGGGCGACCTCCTCCACGGTGGTCCGAATGGCCCGGATCGCCTCGACGACGGAACCGGTGGCCTCCTGGATCGCGCCGACCTGACCGGCGATGTCTTCGGTCGCCTTGGCGGTCTGGTTGGCCAGCACCTTGACCTCCGACGCGACGACGGCGAAGCCCTTGCCGGCCTCTCCGGCGCGGGCGGCTTCGATGGTGGCGTTCAGGGCCAGCAGGTTCGTCTGCCCGGCGATGTCGTTGATCAGCCGGACGATCTCTCCGATCCGCTGCGAGCTGTCGGCCAGCGCCGCCACCGCCGAGTCGCTCTGCCGGGCGTGATCCACGGCGCGGCGGATCGCCGTGCTGGACGTGGTCACCCGCCCGCCGATCTCGCCGATGGAGGCGGAGAGGGTGCGCGACACGTTGTTGACGATGCCGACCACCTCGGAGGTCTGCTCCGCCTTCTCCGACGTGTCGAGGGCCTGCTCCTTCATCTTCTCTGCGGTGTCGCGCAGGATGTGCGCGCCGTTGCGGATCTGGTCGGCGGCGTGGCTGACCGTGTGGAGCACCCTTCCGAAGGCCGAATCGAAGTCGTGGGCGATGGCGCGCAGTGCGTTTTCGCGCTCTTCCTCCGCCCGCCGTTCGGCCCGGCGCGACTCCTGCTCCAGCTCATGCGTGCGCTGAAGATTCTCCTTGAACACACTGACGGCACGGGCCATCGCACCGATCTCGTCGCGCCGCCCGGTCTCCGGTACGGTGGCCGTCCGGTCGCCGCCGGCCAGCCGCTCCATCACGCCCTCGATCAGGCGCAGCGGCCGGGTGATGCTGCGGGCGACCAGCAGACTGATGACGGCGAAGCCGACCAGCAGGACGGAGCCGACCTGGAGCACGTTGGCGATCACCTCGCCGCGCACCCGATTCTGAGTCTCCACCGCCCCGGCCATGCCGGCGTTGGCCGACTCCAGCAGGGCTTCGAAGCGCGGCACCATGGCCTGGAAGGCGTCGTTGAAGGTCTGGACCTCGGCCCGGAACGCCTTGGTGGCGTCCACGAAGCGGCCGAGGTCGGTGCGGTAGGTGCGGGCCTGCTTCTCCAGCTTGGTCTGGGTCGCCGTGTCCAAGCCCGAATCGGCGAGGAAGAAGGTGAATTCGTTGAAGGCCTTGCGGTGGCCGGACAGCAGCGATTCGTCGCTGTAGATGATGAAGTCCTTCTCCATCTTCCGCATGGACTCCATGCGGCCGGTCAGCTTGTCGGCGTTCGGCCACTGCTTCAACTCGTCCTCGATGGCGCGGGCCGAGGCGCGCAGGACGCCGCGCAGGCCGCTGTCGTCGGACAGGCCCAGTTCCTTTGCCCGCGCGACCACCGACGAGAAGCGCTCCTTCAGCGTGCCGATGCCCTGCGACAGATGCTCCAGCTCCTCCTGCGGCAGGCGCTCCACGCCGCGTTCCTTGAGATCGTCCAGCAGGCGCGAGGCTTCCTCGGCGTTCTTCGCGAAGGCCTCGGCCGCCGTCTCGTCACGGTCGGCCACGAAGCGCAACGCCTGGAAGCGCAGACGGCTGGCCCGGCGCTCGATGGCGGCGGTGTGCTCGTAGGCGTCGCGGAACTGGTCCAGTTCGGCGGTCGCCTCGAACATGCGCTGGGCGCCGACGGTGACCGTCCCGCCCAGCAGGCCCAAGGTGACCACGGACGCGGCGACCAGCAGCGCGATTCGCGTGCCGATGGAAATGTTCGACAGCATATGCGGTAAATCCTTGGTTGCGCCGCGGACCTTACGCGCCGCCGAAGACGCCGCTGTTACGGATTGATGGCGGATTCGTTACCGTGCCGTCGCCCCCTGGGCATTCATGGTGAACGCCCGTATCTAGAAACCGCTGGAAATCGAAAGGGGAGGTCGGCTGTTGTCCTTCGTGCTGTCGAAGCTGCTGTGGCTCCTGGTCTCGCCGGGCAATCTGCTCGTGCTGATCCTCACCGCCGGGACGGCGCTGCTGTTCACCCGCCGTCTGGCCCATTGGGGGCGGCGGCTGGTCGTGGCGGTCACCGTCGGCTTCGTCGTCGTCATGGTCACGCCGATCGCCTCCTGGGTCGCGCTGCCGCTGGAGGAGCGCTTTCCCCGACCCGACCTGCCGGAGCGGGTGGACGGCATCATCATGCTGGGCGGGGCGGTGAACCCGCCGATCACCCGTGACCGCGGCGAGCCGTCCGTCAATGACGCGGCGGAGCGTATCCTGGGTTTCGCCGAACTGATCCGCCGCTATCCGCAGGCGCACGCGGTGTTCACCGGCGGCTCGGGACGGCTGGCCGGGCAGGACGCCCTGGACCTGCGCGAGGACCTCGCGGTCCGCGGCGCGCTTCGGCAGGTCGGAATCGACCCGGACAGCGTGACCTACGAGAACGAGTCCCGGAACACCTGGGAAAACGCCCTGTACAGCCAGCGGCTCGTCAAGCCGAAGCCGGGGGAGACCTGGGTCCTCGTGACCTCGGCCATGCACATGCCGCGGTCGGTCGGCATTTTCCGGCAGGTCGGCTGGGAGGTGATTCCCTATCCGGTCGATTACCGCACGCGCTTCGGTGGACGGCCCTTCGTCCGCTTCGAGTTCGACAAGCAGATCGACGCGCTCCAGGACCCGATCCGCGAATGGATCGGCCTCGTCGCCTACCGCCTGATGGGGCGGACCGATGCGCTGTTTCCGGGGCCCGCCCATGACCGCACTGCAGCACAGGCGGGCTCCTGAGGGGTGTTGCGCGGTTGGCGCGGCGAGGTAACTCGGCTAGAGTGGCGCCACCAGATTTAGCGGGGTGGGACCATGCGACGCGCGCATATGCTGAGGGGGGCAGTCGTGCTCGCAGGAGCGCTGACGCTCGCCGCCTGTGCGTCCGCGCCGCCCGCGCCATCCTCGTCCGGACTGCCGCGCAGCGGCGTCTACAAGGTCGGCAAGCCCTATCAGGTCAATGGCGTCTGGTATTATCCCGCCGAGGATTACTCCTACAGCGAGACCGGGATAGCCTCCTGGTATGGTCCGGGATTCCACCAAAAGGTCACCGCCAACGGCGAGGTTTACGACCAAAATGAGCTGACGGCCGCGCACAAGACCTTGCCCATGCCAAGCCTCGTGCGCGTCACCAATCTCGACAACGGCCGGTCGCTGGTTGTTCGCATCAACGACCGCGGCCCCTACGCCAACGGGCGAATCATCGACATGTCGCGGCGCGGCGCGCAATTGCTTGGGTTCGAAGGCACCGGCACGGCCAAGGTGCGCGTGCAGATTCTGGCGGAGGAGAGCCGCGCGGTCGCCGCAGCGGCCCGCCAAGGCACGCCGGCCCCGATGCTGGCGGAACTGGACGGCCCACCGCCGAAGGCCGCCCCGCGCAGCGCGGTGGAGGTCAACGGCGCCGCCCGAGCCACTCCCGCCGCGGTCACCCGCGCGCCGGTGCCGCCACCCACGACGGTGGCCGGCGATATGGTGGACGGCCGCTTCGTTCCGGCCCCGGTGGTCGCCGAGCTGCCGGTGAAACCCTACGAGCAGATCTACGTGCAGGTCGGCGCCTTCGGCAGTCCGGACAACGTCACCCGCGTGCGCGCCCGTCTGGCCTCGCTCGGCCAGCAGGCGCAGGTCACCCAGACGGTCGCCGGACGGCAGCGTCTGCAGCGGGTGCGGGTGGGGCCGCTGGCCAGCGTGGAGTCCGCCGACGCCGTTTTGAGCCAGATCCTCCAAGCCGGCCTTACCGACGCCAAAATCGTGGTTGATTGATCACCTCCGAGCCCAGTCCAAGCTTGGCCCGGCACCGGGCCTCGTTCCGTTTCTTGTCTTGTCCAGTCCGCGTTTCGAAGGGAGTTGTCATGGTCGCTGTCGTCCGCACCCGCGTTGCCCGCACCCGTTTCACCATGGGCCTTGCGGTCGCGCTGTTCGCGGCGGGGGTGGGGCCGGTGGCTCACGCCGCCAGCATCGAAACCATCGCCAAGCAGGCGATCCTGGTCGATATCACCTCGAACACCGTTCTGTTCGAGAAGAGCCCGGATCAGCGCATGGCGCCGTCCTCGATGAGCAAGATCATGACGATGTACATGGTCTTCGACTCGATCAAGGAAGGCCGGCTCACGCTGGAGAGCACGTTGCCGGTGTCGGAGCGCGCGTGGCGGATGCAGGGCTCCAAGATGTTCGTGGAGCTGCACAACAACATCAAGGTCGACGACCTCATCAAGGGCGTGATCGTGCAGTCGGGCAACGACGCCTGCATCGTCTTCGCCGAAGGTCTCGCCGGCTCCGAATCGGCCTTTGCCGAGCGCATGAACAAGCGCGCCCGCGAGTTGGGGCTGAAGGACACCAACCTGACCAACGCGACGGGCTGGCCCGACCCGAACCACTATATGACCGCCCGCGACCTCTCGATCCTGGCCGAGCATCTGATCAAGGATTTCCCGGAGTTCTATCACTACTACTCGATCCGGGAGTTCAAGTACCACGGCATCAACCAGGGCAACCGCAACCCGCTGCTCTACCGTGGCATGGACGTGGACGGCATGAAGACCGGCCACACCGAGGCCGGAGGCTACGGCCTGACCGCCTCGGCGGAGCGCGAAGGGCGCCGTCTCGTCCTGGTGGTCAACGGGCTGCCGAGCATGCAGGCCCGCGCCGACGAATCGGCCCGGTTGATCGAATGGGGCTTCCGTGAATTCGCCACCTACGCCCTGTTCAAGGCGGGCGAGACGGTCGATCAGGTGCCGCTCTGGCTGGGCGCGCAGGACAGCGTGCCGGTCACCGTGCCGGAGGACATGAAGGTCACCATGGCCCGCGCCGACCGCAGCGGCATGAAGGTGTCGCTGGTCAGCAACGCCCCGGTCGCCGCGCCGGTGAAGAAGGGCGACGTGGTCGGCAAGGTGGTGGTGTCGGCGCCGGGCTTCCCAGGCAAGGAGTTCCCGGTGGTCGCCGCCCAGGACGTCGAGAAGCTGGGCTTCGTCGGCCGCGCCCTGGCGGCGGCGAAGTTCCTCATTTTCGGGGCGAGCTGATTGGTGTAAGCCGGCCCATCGCCACCGGAATCCGGAAGGCGGCGGGCCTCATCACCATCGGGAGCAGACCATGACGCGCGGGCGGTTCATCACGCTGGAGGGCGGCGAGGGGGCGGGCAAGACCACCCAGATCCGCCTGCTCGCCGACGCGCTGATCGGTTGGGGAAAGCGGGTCGTGCTGACCCGCGAGCCCGGCGGCTCGCCGGGGGCCGAGGAGATCCGCGGCCTGCTGGTGTCGGGGGAGACCGGGCGCTGGGGTCCGGTGACCGAGGCGCTGCTGCACACCGCCGCCCGCCGCGACCATCTGGAGCGCACCGTCTGGCCGGCGCTTGAGGCCGGGCACTGGGTCATCTGCGACCGCTTCTTCGACAGCACCATGGCCTATCAGGGCTACGGGCTGGGGCTGGGGCGCGATCTGGTCGCCACGCTCCAGGCCACGGCCCTGGGCGACTTCCGGCCCGACCTGACCCTGATCCTCGACCTGCCGGTGGAGGACGGGCTGGCCCGCGCCGCCGCCCGGCGCGGCGGGGAAGACCGCTATGAGCGCATGGACGTCGCCTTCCACCACCGCCTGCGCGACGGCTTCCTCGACATCGCCGCGCGCGAGCCGGAGCGCTGCGCGGTCGTCGACGCCGGACACCCCGTGGAAACGGTGCAGGCGGCCATTCTCGACCATGTGACCCGCCGGCTGGGAGCCTCCTGAGGTGAGCCGCGCCCGCGTGCCCGAACCGGTCGCGGAGGAGGACGCCCTCGCCCCGCGCCGCAATCCCGATCTGACCGGCCATGACGACGCCGAGCGCCTGTTGCTCGACGCCTGGAACTCCGGCCGCCTGCCGCACGCCTGGTTGATCGGCGGTCCGCCGGGGATCGGCAAGGCGACGCTGGCCTTCCGCTTCGCCCGCTTCGTCCTGTCCCAGGGGCACGAGCCGCCGGACACCGGCCTGTTCGGTGCGCCGCCTCCTCCGGCCTCGCTGGCGCTGACTCCCGACACCCCGGTCTTCCGCCGGGTGGCGTCGGGCGGGCACGCCGACCTGCTAACCGTGGAGCGCCAACGCGACGAGAAGCGCGACCGGCTGAAGCGCGACATCGCCGTGGACGACGTGCGCAAGATCGGCCCGTTCCTGCGCAAGACCGCCGCCGAGGGCGGTTGGCGCGTCGCGGTGATCGACGGCGCGGATCGCATGAATCTCAGTGGCTTGAACGCCATTCTCAAGATTCTGGAAGAGCCGCCGCCGGGCGCCTTGCTGCTTCTGGTCAGCGACAATCCCGGTGGTATGCTACCCACCATCCGTTCGCGCTGTCGCAAGCTGACGCTTCAACCGCTTCCTGAGGAAACGGTCCTCAACCTGTTGGCCCAGCATCGTCCGGACCTCGGCGACGAAGACCGCGCGGCGCTCGCCCGGCTGGCGGAGGGCAGCATTGGCCGGGCCATCGGGCTTGCCGAGGCCGGTGGGCTGGACCTTTACCGCGAGCTGATCGGCCTGCTCGGCACCCTGCCGCGGCTCGACATCACCGCCGCCCACGCCTTCGGCGACAAGCTGACCCGCAAGCAGGACGACGGGCTGTACGAGACGGCCACCGATCTGCTCGTCTGGTGGCTGGCCCGCTTCGTCCGGTCGCTGGCCCGCGGCGCCTGGCCGGCGGAGGTGGTGGCCGGGGAGGCCGCCCTGATGACCCGTCTGGCCAACGCCCGCGGCCTTGAACGTTGGGTGGAGGTGTGGGAAAAGGTCCAACGCCATTTCGCCCGTGCGGAATCCGCCAATCTCGACCGCAAACAGGTGGTCCTGAACGCCTTGGCGACGCTGGAAGCGGCTGCTACTTAACACGGACGACACACCACGCCCATCCGGACCGGCGACGCGCCGGGCCGGCGCATTCTCGGGAGAGCCTCTGCCATGACCGGGTCGAAGACCTTCTACCTGACGACTCCGATCTATTACGTGAACGACGTGCCGCACATCGGGCACGCGTACACCACGCTCGCCTGCGACGTGCTGGCCCGCTTCATGCGGCTGGACGGCTATGACGTGAAATTCCTCACCGGCACCGACGAGCACGGCCAGAAGGTGGAGAAGTCCGCCATGAACGCCGGCATCGCGCCGCAGGAATTCACCGACCGCGTGTCGAAGAATTTCCGCGACCTCGTCTCGCTGATGAACTTCTCCAACGACGACTTCATCCGCACGACGGAGCCGCGGCATCTCGCGTCGGTGCAGGAATTGTGGCGCCGTCTTGAATCGGCCGGTGAGATCTATCTCGGCAGCTACGCCGGCTGGTACTCGGTGCGCGACGAGGCGTTCTACGGCGAGGACGAGCTGACCACGTCGCCGTCGGGCAAGAAGATCGCCCCGACCGGCGCGGAGTGCGAATGGGTGGAGGAGCCCTCCTACTTCTTCCGCCTCTCGGCTTGGCAGGACCGCCTGCTGGAGTTCTATGAGCAGAACCCGGACTTCATCGCCCCGGCCGGCAAGCGCAACGAGGTCGTCGCCTTCGTGAAGTCGGGGCTGAAGGACCTGTCGGTCAGCCGCACCACCTTCAAGTGGGGCATTCCGGTGCCGGGCAACCCCGACCACATCATGTATGTCTGGCTGGACGCCCTGGCCAACTACATCACCGCGGTCGGCTTCCCGGACGAGGGTGGCGAGTACGCCAAATACTGGCCAGCCAACCTGCACATGGTCGGCAAGGACATCCTGCGCTTCCACGCCGTCTATTGGCCGGCCTTCCTGATGGCCGCCAAGCTGGCCCCGCCCAAGCGCGTCTTCGCGCACGGTTGGTGGACCATCGAAGGCCAGAAGATGTCGAAGTCGCTGGGCAACGTCATCGCGCCGGAGACGCTGGTCAACACCTACGGCCTGGACCAGACCCGCTACTTCCTGCTGCGCGAGGTGCCGTTCGGCAACGACGGCGACTTCTCGCACAAGCAGATGGTTCAGCGGATCAACGGCAACCTCGCCAACGACTATGGGAACCTCGTGCAGCGCTCGCTGTCGATGATCGGCAAGAACTGCGGGGCCGCCGTGCCGCAGCCGGGCCCCTTCACCGAGGCCGACAACGCCCTGCTCGGTGCCGCCCACAACCTGCTGCCGATCGTCCGGGCGGAGTTCCAGGCGCAGGCCTTCCACAAGGCGCTGGACGCCATCTGGGCGGTGATCGGCGACGGCAACCGCTACGTCGACGAGCAGGCGCCCTGGGCGCTGAAGAAGACCGATCCCGCGCGCATGGCCACCGTGCTGTACGTGCTGGCCGAGACCATCCGCCAACTCGCCATCCTGACCCAGCCGATCATGCCGGAAGCCTCGGCGAAGATCCTGGACCAGCTGGCGCAGGGGCCCGACGCCCGCGGGTTCGACCGGCTGGGGGCGGGTGGGGCGCTGATCCCCGGCACGCCGCTGCCCACGCCGCAGGGCGTGTTCCCCCGCTATGTGGACGAAGCGAAGAGCTGACGAACGATGCTGGTCGATAGCCACTGCCATCTCGACTTTCCCGATTTCGCCGAGGAGCTGGACGCGGTCGTCGATCGCGCCCGGCAGGCGGGGGTGGGGCGGATGGTGACCATCTGCACCTACCTGTCGCGCTTCGACCGCATCCTGGCGGTCGCCGAACGCTACGACGACGTGCTTTGCTCGCTCGGCGTCCATCCGCATCAGGCGGCGGAGGAGATCGCCGGGGTGTCCGTCGAACGCCTCGTCGAGCTGTCGAAGCATCCGAAGGTGATCGGGCTGGGCGAGACCGGGCTCGACTACTTCTACGACAAGAGCCCGCGCGACGTTCAGCAGGAGTGCTTTCGCCGGCACATCCGCGCCAGTCTGGAGACCGGCCTGCCGCTGATCGTGCACACCCGCGACGCCGACGACGACACCATGCGGATCGTCCGCGAGGAGGCCGCCGACCAGCCGGTCAACGGCTTGCTGCACTGCTTCAGCTCCGGCCGGCAACTCGCTGAAGAAGCACTGGATTTCGGTTTCTACATTTCCCTGTCGGGGATCGTCACCTTCAAGAAGTCGGAGGACCTCCGCGCCATCGTGAAGGACGTTCCGCTCGATCGGATTCTGGTGGAGACGGACGCGCCCTATCTGGCGCCGATTCCGTTCCGCGGGAAGCGCAACGAGCCGGCCTACGTTGCCCACACCGCGGCCTGCGTCGCCGAGGTCAAGGGCATGGACGCGGCGGAGATGGCCCGGATCTCCAGCGAGAACTTTTTCCGCCTCTTCCCCCGCGCCGGCTCGGCCGAACGGGCCGTTGCATGAACGGTCAACGGGTCACGATCCTCGGCTGCGGCGGATCGCGGGGCGTCCCCGTGATCGGTCTCGGCTGGGGCGCTTGTGACCCGGCGAACCCCCGGAACCGTAGGATGCGCCCATCCATCCTGGTGGAGTGGGAGCACGGCCAGGGGATCGGACCGGAGGCCGGGCAGGGCGGCCGTCTGGAGAGCGCTGTCAGCGTCCTGGTCGACACCTCGCCGGACCTGCGTCAACAACTCCTCAACGCGGATGTGCGGCGGGTGGACGCCGTTCTATGGACCCACCAGCACGCCGACCACGCCCACGGCATCGACGAGCTGCGGGAGCTGTGCCGGGCGATGCACGCACCCATCGACGCCTATGGCCGCGCCGAAGACCTCGCGGAGTTAGAGCGGCGCTTTGCCTACTGCTTCGACCCCTTGCGCCCCGGCGATCCCTTCTACCGTCCGGTGCTGACGCCCCACGCGGTGGAAGGCCCGTTCACGGTGCGCGGCCACCGGATCGTGCCGTTCGAGCAAGACCACGGCTACTTGAAGACTCTCGGCTATCGGTTTGATGACTTTGCTTATTCGACCGATGTTGTGAGATTGGATGATGCTGCCTTCGCGGCGCTTGAGGGGGTCGAGGTGTGGGTGGTCGATTGCGCCCGGATCGAGCCGCCGCATCCGGTTCACGCCCACCTTGCCCTGACGCTGGAGTGGATTGCGCGGGTACGCCCCAAGCGGGCCTACCTGACGCACATGGACCAGACCATGGACTACGACACGCTCCGCCGGCTGCTGCCCACCGGTGTCGAGCCCGCCTACGACGGGCTCGTCATCGAGCTTTGATGTTGTGGTTTCCCGGGCCAGGGCAGGGCGACGGTCAGTCGTCCGGCATGATCAGGCCAAGGCGACCAGCGATGAAGCGGTCCGCAGCCGCTTTGGCCGCCTGATCCGCCGTCTGCGAGTTCAGCTTGAACTTTTCCCTGTAAATCTTTGATGTCGCAGTGATTGCAGCGGGCAGGGCGTGCAGCGCCGCGCGGTAGTCCTTCTCCGGCCAAACCTCGAAATCATCCCAGGACCGGAAGGCGGCCACGGCCTTTCCGCGCTGTTCGGCCATCTTCCTGGCCTCGGCGGACATCGGCGATTCCAGCAGCGTGCTGGGCACCAACGACGCCTGAAGGTCGTCCACCTCGAACTGGCGCTCATAGCCGTGACGGATGCTGCCGCGCTCCACCAGGGCCGGTTCGATGGCCGGATCGATGTGGGCGGACACCGTCTTCCATTCCGGAAGATCGAACACCGACGACGGTGGAGCGCACAGGCCGGGCGTCTCGTCGCGCGCGTTGCCCCAGAAGGCGCCGAAGGCCTCGAAAGCCGGTTGCCCATGCCTAGTGAACAGGAAGCAGGGCGCGTCCATTTCCGTGGTCGACAGGACGTGGCGCAGGAAGAGCAGCGCCGTGCCCAGGGACGCGCTTGGAACGTCGCCAAGATTTCTCATCTCTTCAAGGAGATAGGGATCTTTTGGAAGATCCTGGTTGAGAATTTCATCGACCAGCCGGCGCACCGCGGCGTCCTTGTCGGGCACCGCCACAGATCCGCTTTGGTAGAGATAGACCAGCCATGCCTTGGCCGGCGCACCGTTGTAGCGCCGCAGTGCCGCGGCGGCGGCCTTGGCGTCCTTCGGAATGCCCGCGACGATCGCGGCCAGCGTCTTCTGGCCCGCCGAGTTCTGGGAAGCCAGATCGGTGGCGCGCGCCTCATACAGGGCCCGGCAGGCCGGAATGGCCGACGTGTCGGCGCAGCGGCCGTCACGGTCCGTCAGAAAGGCCTTCTGCGCACGCTCGATGGCATCCCGGCCTTCGGCCGGCGTGTTCCCCAGGGTGTCACGCAACAGCGTCGTCAAATCCTCGGCGGCGACCTTCAGATCGGCGCTGGCGCAGATGGTGCGCTCGGCTCGACCGGACGGCTTGGCGCAATCGGGTGGCGTTTGGGCCGCGGCGGCAACGGGGATCAGGCAAAGCGACAGCATGGGGCCGAAAAGCCACGAGGAACGAGGCATAAGGCGCAGCCTTTATCGACGGGATGGAACGGAGAATGGACGCGGGAACGAGCCGCGACGATAGTGCATCGACCGGAACGCCGGAAGAGACGGATTGGTGCCCTGCACTCTTCCGATGGCTTATATTTTCCATAATACAGATTATATGATCGGCCGTCATCCTGACGTCCGGGCGCCTCCGCCCTTGGCGATGCCCGCAATGCGCGCTACATAAACCGCAGTTTATACCCAACGGTCAGGTTCCGGTGAACGACGCCTCCGCGCCGACGTTTGCGACGACGACATGGCGGCTTCGATGGGCCGCGGGACTGCTCGCCGCCGTCATCGGAATCATTGCATGGCCGGTCCATGCCACCACCGCCTCCGAGACCCAGGCCGAGACCCAGGCCGAGGCCGAGACCGAAACCCCCGCAGACAGCGAAGCCGGGGCGGCACCAACACTCCCCACACCGGTCGATCCGCCGCGTCCCGCCGTGCCGGACCTGTCGGGGTTGCGTACAGCCCTGGCGGAGTTCCAGTGCGCCGAACTGGAGGTCGCGGTCGGCAAGGACCAGAGGGTTGCGATATCCGGCCTGACCGCCGGCGATACCGATCCCGACAGTCTCGCGCTGCTCGCCCAGGATTACGTCACCGGCCAGCGGGCCGCCGTGGACATCGAGCGCGCGTCCCCTGCCCTGTGCGAACCCCTGACCCTGATCGGCGCGCTGCGGACCAGCAACGCCGGCTTGGCGGCGCCCGTGGCGATCCGCCTCGAAGGCGGAATCGGCATAGCGCTCCATGGCGGTCAGGATTTGGTGTTCGACGTGGCCGCACCCGATTTTCCGGCGCATCTTCAGGTGGATTATTTCACCTCTGACGGCGACGTCATCCATTTGTTGCCCAATCCACTGGAAATCAGCGGCCGGGTTGAGGCCGGCGCGGTCCGCCGCCTGGGAGAACGCGGCGCCGGAGGGCGATTCTGGAGCATCGGGCCGCCCTACGGTCACGAACTGATCGTCGTGATCGCCAGCCCCTCGCCGCTGTTTGCGTCGCCGCGGCCCGAGGCCGAGCCGGCGTCCTCCTATCTCCCGGCCTTGAAGCAGGCCCTGGACGCCGCCGCGCCGACCACCGTGGCCACCGCGCGCTTCCTGAAAACCAGGGCGCCCTGACGGTCGTTCAGGCCGGAAGAAGGACGAAACGGGCGAGGATGAGGGTGATGTTGTCCGGCCCGCCGGCCCCGTTGGCGAGGTCGATCAGCCGGGCGCAGGCGTCTTCGGCGGTGGGAGGCGGCTGCTGGGTGAGAATCCGCTGGATCACGCCCTCCGGCACGATTCCCGTGAGCCCATCCGAGCACAGAAGGTAGAGATCGTCGGGCCGCAGATCGTGGACGGCGATGTCGGGCTCGACCTGCTCCCCGGTGCCGAGCGCGCGGACGATGATGTTCCTTTGAGGTGCCTGCCCACGCCGCCCATTGTCGAGCCAGACCTGATAAAGGCTGTGATCGCGTGTCAGCGGACGCAGTTCGCCGTCGCGCAAACGATACAGCCGGCTGTCTCCAGCATGGAAGACGACGATGCGGCCGGTTCCCGGCACCCGCCAGAGCCCCACCAGCGTGGTGCCCATGCCGCGCCCTTCGGCGAATCCGCGCTGGCGGTTCAGGGTGTTGATGCGACGGTTGGCGGCCGCCACCGCGGTGCGGACCGTCGTTGCGGCCTCGGCCGCCGCCCTCTCTTCCTCCAGCGGTGATGGCGTGCCACCGCTGGCGGTCCCATCGGCTTGGTCCTGGGGCGCAAGGACCGCAGCGATGACCTCCACCGCGGTACGGCTGGCGATGTCGCCGCCGGCGTGCCCGCCCATGCCGTCGCAGATCACCGCCAAGCCACGCGCCGGATCGAGGTGGAACGAGTCCTCGTTGCGCGACCGGACACGGCCGACATCCGTCTGACCGGCGGCGATCATATTGATCAGGGCGGAATGAATCACGCGAACGGCTCCAGCGCGTTACAGCCGAACCAGCTTCCTGGCAACAGCCTTCGGCAACGCGAAAAAACCGCCTCGGCTCTGCATACGATAATGGCGGAGAGCGAACCGATTGAACAGCGGGAAAGGACGCGTGAAAACGCCTCAGACGCTGACGTCGAGGAGCGTGCCGCGCTGCTTGCCGCCGTAGCCGGTGCCGTTGGTGCGGGCCTGCACCGCCGCCGTCTGCGGATCAATGGCCTGCCCCGACTGGGTCGCGTTGCGCGTCTCCCGCGTCGGGTCCATCTTGCCCACCGCCTGGGTCGCCTGGACCGTCTGGGTGCGGACAGTGGGCGTGGTCTGCTGCGCCGCCTGCACCGCCGGAGACATAGCCATCTGCATCGCCGGTGTGATCGGCGTCTGCGGCTTTGCCATCGGGGGCATATTGAGCGGATTTACCTGCATGACAGAAAGATGCGCCCCCACTCCGATCGATTCAAGGTCCGAAACGACGCAGTGTCTTGTTCAAAAAAGCGAAGGCCGCCCCAACCTTCGCCTTCTCGCGGTCGGAAAAAAGGGGCTGCGTCAGACCGCGGGCTGCTGCTGGGTGATGCAGTGGATTCCGCCGCCGCCGCGCACGATGTCGAGCGCCGGGACCTGCACCACCTCGCGGTCCGGGAAGGCGCGGCGCACAACGCGGAAGGCCTCGTCGTCCGCCGGATCCTCGAAGGCCGGCATGACGATGCCGCCGTTGGCGATGTAGAGATTCGTGTAGGACAGGGTCAGCCGAACGCCATTCTCGTCGCGCCGCGCCGGCTGGCGGACCGGGATGACCTCCAACTCGCGCCCCTGGGCGTCGCGGGCGCGCTTCAGCCGGTCCAGATTGTCCTGGAACGCCTTGAAATTGGCGTCGCCGGGATCGTCGGTGGTGATCGCCATCACGACGCCGGGCTTCACGAACAGGGCGATCTCGTCGATGTGGCCATCCGTCTCGTCGTCCTGATAGCCCTCGCCCAGCCAGATCACGCTGGAGATGCCGAGATGCTCCTTCAGAAGCTCCTCAATCTCCGCCTTGCCGAGATTTGGGTTGCGGTTGGGATTCAGCAGGCACTGCTCGGTCGTCAGCAGCGTGCCCTCCCCGTCCACATGGAAGGAGCCGCCCTCCATGACCAGGGGGGCTTCGAAGCGGCGCAGGCCGAGATGCTCCAGCATCAGGCGCCCGACCTGCTGGTCTTTGGCGCTGTCCGGATAGTTACCGCCCCAGGCGTTGAAGCGCCAATGGACGCCGGCCACCTGCCCTTTCCGGTCGGTGACGAAGCTGGGCCCGGTGTCGCGGACCCAGGAGTCGCTGATGGGCAGGGGCAGGATCTCGATGCCCGGCCCGCAGGCCAGGGAAGCGTCGGCGACGTCGGCGGGATCGCAGACCATGGTCAGCGGCTCGAACCGGCTGATGGCGCGGGCGACGTCGGTGTAGGCGGCAGCGGCGGCGTCGAAAGCCCCTTCGGGCCAGGTCTCGGGCCGGCACGGCCACGCCATCCAGCAGCGGGTGTGCCGTTCCCATTCGCCCGGCATGGTGAAGCCTTCCGCCGCCGGTGTCGTCATCTTTGAATCTCCTGCCAAATCCCTGAACGGTCCGGCTCTTGTGCGTGGCCGGAGCGGGTCGCCACAGCGTCACCCGTGACCACGGTCACCCTAACCACGGAGCGAAGGATTTGGCAACGGCCACCAAAGGGGCCATCGGAATGCCCGGAGGGGCAGCGCGCTCGACCGCTCAGCGGCGGGAGGGCGGACGATCCGAATAACGGCGCTTGGGCGCCGAAAAAGGCATCGAAAAACCAAGACGAAGCATGGGGAACCATAAGAGCGCGCGCACGATACGACCTCATTCGCTGTTGCAGATGCCAATACAATAGCAAATGCAGCGGCGAACGGCCACCCCGCCGCCTGCGGCCTAACGGCATAGCCCCTATGAGGCGGTGTTTGGGGGTGACAGGGGGCTTCTCAGCCCCCCTGCACCGCCATCTGTTCGTCCCGTTTCCGCTGACGCTCCTGCCGCGCCATGACCAGGCTGGCGATGAAAATGCCGGTGGCGACCACCACCATCATCAGAGTCGCCAGCGCGTTGATCTGCGGGCTGATGCCGAACTTCACGCTGGAGAAGATGACCATGGGCAACGTGGTGGAGCCCGGACCCGACACGAAGCTGGCGACCACCACGTCGTCGAGCGACAGGGTGAAGGCGAGCAGCCAGCCCGACACGATCGCCGGGGCGATGATCGGCAGCGTGATGACGAAGAACACCTTGGCCGGGCGGGCGCCGAGGTCCATCGCCGCCTCTTCCAGGCTCTCGTCCAGGCTGACGAGGCGCGACTGGATGATGACGGCCACATAGGCCATGGTGAAGGTGGTGTGGGCGATGGTGATCGTCGTCATGCCGCGCCCGTCCGGCCAGCCGATGGCCTGCTCCAGCGCCACGAACAGCAGCAGAAGCGACAGGCCGGTGATGACCTCCGGCATGACCAGCGGCGCGGTGATCATGCCGCCGAACAGCGTCCTTCCACGGAAGCGCCCGAAGCGGGCCAGCGCCAGACCGGCGACGGTGCCGAGCACCACCGACGCGGTGGCCGACATCGCCGCCACCTTGAGCGACAGCCAGGCCGCCCCGAGAAGCTGGTCGTTCTGCAGAAGCTCCGCGTACCATTTGGTGGAGAAACCGCCCCACACCGTGACCAGCCGCGACTCGTTGAAGGAGTAGAAGATCAGCAGCGCGATCGGCACGTAGAGGAAGGCGTAGCCGAACCACAGCGCCCAGGCCAATTTTCCCATCTGCTTCATCGCCCGGCCTCCGCCTGGCGCCCCTGGACATGCTGGAAGACCATGATCGGCACCACCAGGAACAGCAGAAGAGCGATGGCCACCGCCGAGGCGACGGGCCAGTCGCGGTTGGCGAAGAACTCGTTCCACAGCACGCGGCCGATCATCAGCGTGTCGGGACCGCCCAGCAATTCCGGCGTCACGAACTCGCCGACCGAGGGGATGAAGACCAGCAGCGACCCGGCGATGATGCCCGGCAGAGACAGCGGCAAAGTCACCGTCAGGAACGCCTTCCAGGGCCGGCAGCCGAGGTCCGCCGCCTCCTCCAGCAGCGTCGGGTCGAGCTTCTCCAGCGTCGCGTAAAGCGGCAGCACCATGAAGGGCAGATAACAGTAGGTCATGCCGATGTAGACGGCCCAGTCCGAGTACAGCAGCTCGAACGGCTCCGTCGTCAGGCCGGTCCATTGCAGCAGGTTGTCCACCACCCCGTTGGCCTTCAGGATGCCGATCCAGGCGTAGATGCGGATCAGGAAGCTGGTCCAGAAGGGCAGGATGACCAGCATCATCAGCGGCCCGCGCTTGGCCGGCTCGGCCCTGGCGATGGCGTAGGCCATGGGGTAGCCGAGCAGCAGGCAGCAGACGGTGGTGACCAGCGCGATCTTCACCGAGTTCAGATAGGCCAGGATGTAAAGGTCGTCCCCGCCCAGCCGCAGGTAGTTGGACAGGTTCAGCAGGATCTGGAGCTTGGTCGTGCCCGCATCCTCGTCCACCAGCCAGTCGATCAGCGGCGCGTAGGGCGGCTGCGCCAGCATCGCCTCCGACAGGCTGATACCGAACACGATCAGGAAGGGCACCAGGAAGAACAGCAGAAGCCACAGGTAGGGGATGGCGACCACCATCCCCCGCCCCCACAGGCCGATCCGGCGCAGAAGGTCGATCATTGCGTCAGCACCACCCCGGCGAAGGGACGCCAGCTCAGATGCACCTCATCGTCCCAGGTGATGGGCATCTCGGTGCGCCGCACCACGTTGGGCGCCGTGACGCGCACCGTCTTGCCCGTCTTAAGCTCGACCAGATAGATCGACACGTCGCCGAGATAGGCGATCTCGCGCACGATGCCGCTGGTGACGTTGCGCCCGTCACTGTTGGCCGGCGGCTCCTTGCTCAGCGCGATCTTCTCCGGGCGGACGGCGACGCCCACCGTGGCGCCGGCGGGGACCGCCACCGCGTGGTTGATGTAGAGGTCGCAGCCGGCGTCCTCGGAGCGGATCAGCACATGGTCGGCCTGATCCTCCACCACCCTGCCCTCGAACATGTTCACCGAGCCGATGAACTCGGCGACGAAGCGCGATTGCGGGTACTCGTAGATCTCGGTCGGCGTGCCGGTCTGGGCGATGACGCCGTGGTTCATGACGGCGATCCGCGAGGACATGGTCATCGCCTCCTCCTGGTCGTGGGTGACCACGATGAAGGTGACGCCCAGCTTCTCCTGGATGTTGACCAGCTCGAACTGGGTCCGCTCGCGCAGCCGCTTGTCGAGCGCGCCCAGCGGTTCGTCCAGCAACAGCAGCTTGGGCCGCTTGACCAGAGAGCGGGCCAGCGCCACGCGCTGCCGCTGGCCACCGGAGAGCTGGTGCGGCTTGCGCTTGCCGAACTGGCCGAGCTGGACAAGGTCGAGGATCGCCCCCACCCGTTCCTTGATCTCGGCCTTGGCAACGCCATCCTGCTTCAGGCCGAAGGCGACGTTCTGCTCCACCGACATGTGCGGGAACAGGGCGTAGGACTGGAACATCATGTTGACCGGCCGCTCGTAGGGCGGGATGCCGGCCATGTCGACGCCGTCGATGAAGATCTTGCCCTCGGTCGGCGTCTCGAACCCGGCGAGCATGCGCAGCAGGGTCGTCTTTCCGGAGCCGGAGCCGCCCAGCAGGGCGAAGAACTCGCCCCGGTAGATCGACAGGCTGACCTCGTCCACGGCGACGAAATCGCCGAAGGTCTTGGTGACCTTCTCGATTCGCACATAGGGCTTCTGTCCCGGGTCCTGCCAGGGTTCCAGGCGCGTGGGCTTGCGGATCGGCTGGACGGCCATGCGGGTCCTCTCGGCGTCCTCTCTCATGGGAACGCCCCGGCCGTTCCCGATGGGAAACGACCAGGGCGCGTGTCGTGCGTGCCGGTTCGCGGCGCGCTTACTTGCCGGTCTTGACCTTGGTCCAGACGCGGGTGCGGGCCCGGTCGGTGGTCTGCTTGATCGACTTCAGCGCGAACAGCTTGAGGCTGCTGTTCTCCGGCAGGAAGACGGCCGGGTTGGTCTTCACGCCCTCGTCAACCGAGGCCAGCGAGGCCGGGACGGCGTTGGCGTAGCTGACCGTGTTGGACACCGCCGCGATGTTCGCCGGGTCGAGGATGAAGTTGATGTAGGCGTGCGCGCCCTCCTTGTTCGGCGCGTCCGCCGGGATGGCCAGCGTGTCCCACCACACCTGCACGCCTTCCTTCGGCGTGATGTATTCGACCTTCACGCCGTTCTTGGCTTCCTCGGCGCGGGCCGCACCCTGGATGGCGTCGCCGTTGTAGGCCATGACGACGCAGGCGTCGCCGCCCGCCAGGATGTTGATGTTCTGGCCGGTGACGAACTGCTTGATGTAGGGGCGCACCGCCAGCAGCGTCTTCTCGACCTTGTCCAGATCCTCCTTCTTCTCGGAATTCGGATCGAGGCCGAGGTAGTTCAGCACCGACGGGATCACGTCGATGGCCGAATCCATCACGGTGATGCCGCAGGCCGCCACCTTCTTCGCCACCTCCGGCTTGAAGATCAGGTCCCAGCTGTCAAGCGGGACGTCGGGGGCGACGGCCTTGATCTTCTCCGGGATGATGGCAATGCCGACCGTGCCGCCCAGATAGGGCACGGCGAACTTGTTGCCGGGGTCCGAGTTCTCGAGGAGCTTGAGGACCTTCGGGTCGACGTTCTTCAGGTTCGGGATCTTCGCCTTGTCGAGCGGCGCCACGACCTTCGCCTGGATCATGCGCGACAGGGTCGGCTCGGCGGTCGGGACGATCACGTCGTAGCCCGACTTGCCGACCAGGACCTTCTGCTCCAGCAGCTCAAGGCTGTCGTAGAGGTCCACCTTGGTGTCGTAGCCGGTGGCCTTCGTGAAGTCCGCCAGCGTCGATTCGCCCAGATAATCGTTCCAGATGTAGATGTTGACCGGCTTCTTGGCCTGGGCCAGCGCCGGGCCGGCGATGGCGATCGCCGCGACGGCGCCGATGACGCTGAGAGCGAAACGTTTCATGCAGAAAGCCCCCGAATTCTGGATCGTTCGTCAGTTCGTGACTGGTCGACTTTTTTCCATTCGACGTGAGGGGCGGCGTGCATCGCACGGCGTCCCCGGCGCGAGCGCTATTGCACCCACGGGGGGGTTGGTTGTCAACGGTTTGCGGGGGGTTTTGCGGGTTTTGCGGAACGCAAACGCCCCCTTCCGCGGCAACGGCGGAAGGGGGCGGAAAAATGCTCAAACGTTCAGCAGAAGATTTTCGCGCTCCCAGGAACTGATCACCCGGTGATAGGCCTCGTACTCCGCCTCCTTCACGCAGGTCACCGCGTCGAAGAACTTCTCGCCCAGCACCTCCTTCAGCGGCTTGCAGGCGTTGAACTTCTGCAAGGCATCGCCCTGGTGGCGCGGCAGGGTGAAGGCCAGCCGGTAGGCCGAGCCCTTCACCGGGTCGGTCGGCTCCAGCCCCTGGGCCATGCCGAGATAGCCGCAGGCCAGCGAGGCTGCGATGGCGAGGTACGGATTCGCGTCCGCGCCGGCCACCCGGTTCTCCACCCGGCGCGAATCGGCGGGCGAGACGGGAACGCGCAGGCCTGTGGTGCGGTTGTCGCGGCCCCAATGCACGTTGATCGGCGCGTCGGAGTTCGGCACCAGCCGGCGGTAGGAGTTCACGTTCGGCGCCAGCAGCGGCATCGCGTAAGGCAGATACTTCTGCAGCCCGGCGATGTGGGACATGAACAGCGGCGTGTCCGCCCCGTTGGCGTCGGAGAACAGGTTGCGTCCGGAATCCGCGTCGACCACCGACTGGTGGATGTGCATGGCGCTGCCCGGCTCGTTCTGCATCGGCTTGGCCATGAAGGTCGCGTAGACCTGATGGCGCAGCGCCGCCTCGCGGGCCGTCCGCTTGAACAGGAAGGCCTGGTCGGCCAGCTCCAGCGCGTCGCCGTGGTTGAAGTTGATCTCGATCTGCGCCGCCCCGGCCTCGTGGGTCAGGGTGTCGATGTCGATGTCCTGCGCCTCGCAGAAGTCGTAGACCATCTCGAAGATCGGATCGAACTCGTTCACCGCGTCGATGCCGAAGGCCTGCCGCCCGCTCTCCACGCGCCCGTTGCGCCCGATCGGCGGCACCAGCGGGTAGTCGGGGTCCTTGTTGACCTGGACGAGGAAGAACTCCAGCTCCGGCGCCACCATCGGCTTCCAGCCGCGCTCCTCGTAAAGCGACAGCACCCGCTTCAGCACATGGCGGGGCGAGAAGTTCACCGGGCCGCCGTCGGCGTAGACGCAGTCGGTGATGACCTGGGCGGTCGGCTCTTCGTACCAGGGGACGAAGCGGATCGTCCGCTCGTCGGGGATCATGTAGATGTCGGAATTCTCATCCGAGGTGACCGAATCGTCCTCCGGATACTCCCCGGTCACGGTCTGGACGAAGATCGCCTCGGGCAGCCGCAGACCGCGGTCGCGCAGGATGCGCAGGAACTTCTCGGCGGGCACGATCTTGCCGCGCGCGATGCCCGACATGTCGGGCACGAGGCATTCCACTTCGGTGATGCGGTTCTTCTTGATGAAGTCTTCCATGAAACCCATGAACGTATGGACCGCACCGGACGGTGGGCAGCCCCTCCCTGCTGTGAATGACCCGCATACTATGATCCCGCACCCCCTCCTTGCGCCAGAGGGGAACAAAGATCCTGCCCATATGACCGCTGGAATCATTGACGGGGCGGGGGTCTCTCCCCTAACTCGGCGGTCATGCCGACCTCATCCCACATCCGCTCGTGGTACGCCGACACCGCAACTCCGCACCCGCAGCACCCGGCGCTGGAGGAACTCGCTGTCCTGCGACGTCTGCGTGGTCGGCGGCGGCTACACCGGGCTGATGACCGCGCTGGAACTGGCCGAGCAGGGCTACGACGTGGTCCTGCTGGAAGCCAACCGCGTCGGCTGGGGGGCGTCGGGCCGCAACGGCGGGCAGATCATCACCGGCTACAACAAGTCGATGAGCACCATCGAGCGCTGGGTCGGGAAAGAGGACGCGCGGCGGCTGTGGGACCTCGGCGAGGAGTCCAAGGCGCTGCTGGCGGAGCGGGTGGCCAGACACGCCATTCCCTGCGATCTCACCTGGGGCTTCGCCCACGCGGCGGTGAAGCCACGCCATCTGGACGACGTGGCGGCCATGGAGCGCGAGATGCGCGACGGCTACGGCTACACCAAGGTCCGCGCGCTCGACCGCGCGGCCATGCGGGCGGTCGTGGGCAGCGACGCCTATGTCGGCGGGCTGGCCGACGACGGAAGCGGCCATCTGCACCCGCTGAACTACGCGCTGGGCCTCGCCGATGCCGCCGCCCGGGCGGGCGTTCGCCTCTTCGAGGACAGCCGCGTCACCGCCATCGACACCGGCGACCGCCCCGTCGCCACCACCGCGAAGGGCCGGGTGACAGCGCGTTTCCTGGTGCTGGCCGGGAACGCCTATCTGGGGACGCTGGCGCCGCGCCTGTCGGCCGTGGTGATGCCGGTCGCCACCTACATGATCGCCACCGAACCGTTGGGCGAAGCCACCGCGACCTCCCTGCTGCCGACCAATCTGGCGGTCAGCGACATGAACTTCGTGCTGAATTACTTCCGCCGCTCCGCCGACCACCGGCTGCTGTTCGGCGGCGGCGTCAGCTATTCCGGGCTGGACGCGCCGGGGCTGAAAATCGCCATGCGGTCCAAGATGCTGGCGGTGTTCCCGCAGCTCCGCGGCGCCGCGGTCGATCACTTCTGGGGCGGCCATGTCGCCATCACCATGAACCGCATGCCGCAGGTCGGGCGCCTGACGCCGACCACCTGTTTCGCCCACGGCTATTCGGGCCATGGGGTGGCGCTGGCCGGCATGGCCGGACGGGTGATGGCGGAGGCGATCCGCGGCACGGCGGAGCGGTTCGACGTGTTCGCCCGCGTGCCCCACCTGCCCTTCCCCGGCGGGCGGCGATTCCGCACACCCGCCCTTGTCCTCGCGATGCTCTGGTTCCGGCTGCGCGATCTGCTGTAACCTGCCCGTCCCATTCGCCGCTTCCGGTTCCCACCCCATGTCCGATCTCCCCGATCCCGAAACCGGAAGCACGGATGCCGACGCCACGGCGGCGCCACCCGTCGCGGCGCCGCCCGATGCCGCGCCGCCTGATTCCTTTCCGGCTGCGCCGATGCGGGACACGCACTTCGATTTCGAGCACAAGGTCTTCAGCCTGTCCGGGGCCTTCTTCTGCATCGACCCCTCGTCCAAGCAGCCGGTGCTGCACATCCTGCTGGGCGATCTGAAGGCCGCCCTGCCCTTCAACACGCTGATGGAGTCCTTCGACATCAAGGAGGACAGCCGCGACGCCAAGCTGCTGGATGTGGTGGAAAAGGGCTTGGCCTACGTAAAGCAGATCCGCCCCGGCGAGCAGATTCCCGGCGAGCTGCTGGACGGCCGCGCCTCCTGGTCGGTGGAGGAGAAGCACCGGACCATCGCGCGCGGGCGCCTGACCGTCCAGCTCGTCTCCTCGATTTCCGGGACCGAGATGATCGTGGTGAAGGCCGACGAGCTGGAACAGATCGTCGAGGACCCGCAGACCAAGCAGCGCGTCAAGGCCGCCTTCAAGGACATCGCGGCGAAGCTTGGCCTGAAGGACAATTACGAGCAGTACCTGACCGACCGCATCGAGGACCTGACCCAGGAGCTGTCCTACATCGAGGCGCTGCGCGACCGCTTCAACGCGATCCGCAGCATCAGCGGCAAGCTGACCCGGCTGACCCAGATCTATCGGACCGACCGCACCCTGTGCAACGAGGTGGCGCGCATGCAGGGACTGCTGGGCAAGCCGCTGAAGGATTACGACGCCATCTTCGAGCAGGCGGACGCCCAGACCGGCGAGATCTTCGGCGCGTTGAAGGCCTTCGACACCACCGTGACCTTCGTCCGGAAGATCCGCGACGACCTGCGCGCCCGGTTGCTGGAGTGGGAAGAAATCCTCCAGGCCTGGGACACCACACCGGTGGAGAAGTCCACCGCCATCGAACAGTTGCAGAAGCAGACCTACCGCTTCCTCGCCAACCGCTTCATGGAAACCAAGGTCTGGATTCGCAAGTAACCGAATTCTCCGCCCTCCCCCGCCGTTGCCGTGGCCGAAGATTCGAATGGCTGCGATGATCGGAAGCGGCTTGTCACCGGAAAGGCGATCACCAAACATCCCTCCATCCACACCTTGACGGTGGCCGACACGGAGGATGTCGCCATGAAAACAATCAAGCTGTCTTTATGGGGGATTTTAGCCCTTCTCACGATTTTATGGATCGCCGCCGAACCCGGCGTGTTTCTGGCGGACGGTTTCTTCAGCCTTCGCGCCCAACTGGTTCAATACAGCGGAATCATCGCCATCGGCTGCATGGCCGTGGCGATGATCCTGGCGTTGCGGCCGCGCTGGCCGGAGGCGTGGTTCGGCGGTCTCGACAAGATGTACCGCCTGCACAAATGGCTGGGCATCGCCGGCCTCGTCGCGGCGGTCGTCCATTGGCTGTGGGCCCAGGGGCCGAAATGGGCGGTGGGCTGGGGGTGGCTGGCCCGGCCGCAACGGGGGCCGCGGGCGCTTCCCGACAGCTCCCTTGAGCAGTCGCTCCGCAGCCTGCGCGGCACCGCCGAATGGCTCGGCGAATGGGCCTTCTACGCGGTCGTTCTGCTGATTGCGCTGGCGCTGTTCAAACGCCTCCCCTACCGGCTGTTCTTCAGGACGCACCGCCTTCTGGCGATCGCCTACCTCGTGCTGGTCTTCCACGCCGTCGTGCTGACCGACTTCGCCTACTGGAGCGCGCCCGTCGGCTGGGTGATGGCGCCTCTGCTCGCGGCCAGCGCCTGGGCCGCCATCGTCGTGCTGCTCGGCCGGATCGCCGCCGGCCGGCGGGTTCCGGGCACGATCGACGCCCTCCATTACTTTCCGGGCGTGCGCACGCTGGAGGTCTCCATCGACGTTCCGCAGGGCTGGCCGGGCCACAAGGCGGGCCAGTTCGCCTTCGCCACCTCGGACCGCGCGGAGGGCGCCCATCCCTACACCATCGCCTCGGCCTGGAACGACGCCGAGCGCCGGATCACCTTCGTGGTCAAGGAGTTGGGCGACCACACCCGGCGGCTGCGGGAACGGCTGGCGGTTGGCCAGATGGTGACCGTGGAAGGGCCCTACGGCTGCTTCACCTTCGACGATTCCTGCCCGAACCAGATCTGGGTGGGCGGCGGCATCGGAGTCACACCCTTCATCGCCCGCATGAAATTCCTGGCGGCGAACCCTGAACGGCCGCGGCAATCCATCGACTTCTTCCACACCACCAGCGAGTACGATCGGGAGGCGATCGCGAAGCTCACCGCCGACGCCGCGGCGGCGGGGGTTCGCCTCCATGTCCTGGTGGACAGCCGCGACGGTCGACTGGACGGCGCGCGCATCCGTGCCCTGGTGCCGGAATGGCGGGACGCCAGCGTCTGGTTCTGCGGACCGACCGGCTTCGGCCAGGCGCTGTGGCACGACTTCGCAGCACACGGCCTGCCGGTGGAGCAACGCTTCCACCAGGAGCTCTTCGCGATGCGCTAGGCAGCCTTACGCCTCCGGCTCGCGCAACAGGGCGCCCTGGCGCAGCAGCTCGCGCTGGATGGCGCCGACCGGGATGTCGCGGGTGCGCTCGCCGCGGCGCGCCGCCATCGAGGCGCAGACCCCGGCAGCCTGCCCCGTCGCCATGCAGGTGGGCGTGACCCGGTAGGAGGAGTGGGCCTCGTGGCTGCCGGAGATGCAGCGGCCCGCCACCAGCAGCTTCTCCATCCCCTTGGGCAGAAGCGCCCGCATCGGCACCTCGTACCATTCGCCGGAGGGCACACGCTTCAATACCGTGCCGCGGCCCGTCGGGCTGTGGATGTCCACCGGGTAGGTGCCGCGCGCGATGGCGTCCTTGAACTTCGCTGCGCCCAGCACGTCGTCCGCGGTCATGGCGTAATCGCCGACGATGCGCCGCGTCTCGCGGATGCCGATGCCGGTGCCGGTCTGGCAGGTGTAGGCGTCGGCGAATCCGGGAGCGTACTTGCGCAGGAAATTGGCGATCTGCGCGGCCTGCCGGTGGCTTTCCCACTCCGCGCGGGTCAGGTCGAAGACGTCAGTGCCCAGCGCGCCGGTGACCCGCGTGCAGTTCAGGGCGATCTCGCCGGGGTGGGTGGTGGCGAAGAACAGGATGTCCTCGCGCGCCAGATCGAGGTCGCCGTTGGCGGTGGCCTTGGAGACGAGGTCCCACAGCCCGTGCACGCCGCGCCATTGCGTCGGGTGCTCCCGCACATAGCCGCTGAAGGCGTCGTGGTCGAAGCCGACCATGCGGAACATCAGCGTCATCGGCTGGGTCAGCCCGTCCTCCTCCCGGCCGACCTCGTAGTCGCAGCCGGCCAGCGCCGCGATGTCGCCGTCGCCGGTGCAATCCACGATCACGTCGGCCTCGATGACCAAAGGGCCGGACTTCGTCTCGAAAACCACCGCGTCGGGCTTCCCCGGCTCGCCGAGCACGGTGGAGGCGAAGGCGTGCAGCAGCACCTTCACCCCGGCCTCGTCCAGGATCTGCTGCGCGGTGACCTTGAGCACTTCCGGATCGAAGGGAACGGTGAAGCCGGTGTCCGGCGAGGGCGGAACGGCCCCCTGGTTGGTGTAGAGACGCCCCAGAAAGACGGCCAGCGCCCCGCCCACCACCGGCTCGCCGGGGCCGTGGTCCTGCGGCATCAGGCGGGTGTTGTCGACCACCGCCACCGAACCGCGCTGGGTGTAGAAGCTCATCCAGGGCATGACGAGCGCCGCCGTGGCGTTGCCGCCGAGGAAGCCGTAGCGCTCCACCAGGATCGTCTCCGCACCCGACTGGGCGGCGCCGATGGCCGCCCCCATGCCGGCCGGGCCGCCGCCGACGACAAGGACGTGGCAGCGCGCCGCCTTCATGGCGCGGCGCGGCGGCAGCGTGACGGACTCAGGATTCGGGGGACGGGGCAGGACGGGCAAGACTGGCTCCTTTCGTCATTCCGCAGGCTCGGCCGCATGCTCGGCGCGCGGCGCCACGGTGCGGAGGGCCAGCGGCGCCGTCTCGCGGGCGCGCTCCATCAGCACGGGAACCCGGTCGCGCAGCAGTCCCTTCTGCTCCGCGCGGTGGTCCCACAAGCGGTCGAGGTCGGCGAGGAAGGTCCCGGCGGTGGTGTGGGACACGGTCGCCCGCGGCTCCAACCCCACCGAAGACAGGAAATCCGACACCTTGGAGGCGTAGGGCAGAGCGATCAGCGGCGTGCCGGTGATCGCGGCGAAGATCAGGAAATGCAGCCGCATCCCCACGGCCAGTTCGAAATGCTCCATCAGCCCGATGATCTGGCGCGGCGTGTAGCGGTACTGGAGCAGATGGGCGCGCTCCGACACCGCCATGCGGCCCATGACGCGGTGGGCCTCGCGCACGTCGGCGCGCTCCATCGGCACGAACACCACGTCGGCGCCGAAGCGCTGCACGATGTAGTCCGCCGCCTCGGCCAGGAGCTGGTGGTAGGCCGCGTCGGTGAGTTCGGGCGCCGCAGCCCCCTGCTCGCGCACCGACAGGCCGACCAGCGGCCGGCCGCGCGGGATGCCGGCCTCCGCCAGCATCTCCTCGGTGAAGGGCTCCGGAGTCAGCAGCAGCGCCGGATCGGCGGTGACCGTCACCGGAATCTGCACGCCGATCTCCTCGATCAACCGCTTGGCGCTCGGTTCGCGGACGGTGATGCCGGCCATGCGGTCCAGCCCCTCGCGCACCGCCTCGCGCTCCACCCGGTCCTTCAGCGGGCCGACGCCGATGGCGAAGGTGTAGGTCGGCACCCCCAGATTCTGCGCGATGGTGACCTCGCGCAGGTAGGTCTGCGCCTCGCTGTCATAGAGGATACCGCCGCCGCCGAGGAGAAGCAGGTCGAGCCGCTCGACCTCCGGGGTGATTTCGTCCTTCATGGCTTCCCGCGGATTAAGGACGCGGTCCACCGCGTGGTTCTCGCGGGTGTGGGCGGCGTTGCGGGAAAAGACGACCACCTCAACCCCCGGCGCCGTGGCGCGCAGCTGCTCGATGGCCGAGGTGAGGATCGCCTCGTCACCCAGGTTCAGGCCGCCGTAAGATCCTGAAATGCCTATGACCGTCATCCGATCCCCCTGCCGCGCCGGATCAGGGCGCCTATGCCTTCGGTTGCAACCCGACCGGCTGGCGAAGGTTCCGCGCGGCCGCTATTCTTCCGCCGCCTCCGTCCGGCGTTGAAGGGGCGGGATCAGAAAGGACACGACACGGCGGACGATGCAGAAACCCAAGCTGTTCCTCGACCTCGACGGCGTTCTGGCCGACTTCGACCGCGGCGTGAAGGCGGTCACCGGCAAACGTCCGGAGGAGATCCCGATGAAGGTCATGTGGCGGGAGCTGTCGCGCCACCCGGACTTCTTCGGCACGCTGGAGTTCATGCACGACGCGCAGGACCTCTGGCGATTCTGCGAACCCCACGGCCCGACCATCCTGACCGGGCTGCCGCTGGGTTCCTGGGCGCCGGAGCAGAAGCGGCGCTGGGTCGCCCATATGCTCGGTCCCCATGTGCGGGTCATCACCTGCATGGCGCGCGACAAGCACCGCCACGGCGGGCCGGGAACGGTTCTGGTGGACGACCGCGAGAAGGCCCGCGATCCCTGGACCCAGGCGGGCGGCGACTTCATCCTGCACACCAGCGCGAAGGAGAGCATCGCCGCCCTGAAGCGCCTGGGCTTTACCGGCTGAGAGCCATTTGACCGGCATCACTCCGCCGGCAGCCGCTTCCCCTCGCTGCGCGTCTTGAGAAGCGAGACGACCACGCCGCCCGCGATCAGGGTCAGCGTCACGCCGAGCGAGATCAGCGGGTCCGGCTTGCCGACGAACTGGGTGTAGAAGATCTTGCCCCCGATGAAGACCAGCACCAGCGCCAGCGCGTATTTCAGGTAACGGAAGCGGTGGACCATCGCCGCCAGCGCGAAGTAGAGCGCGCGCAGGCCGAGGATGGCGAAGATGTTGCTGGTGTAGATGATGTAAGGGTCGGTGGTGATGGCGAAGATCGCCGGCACGCTGTCCACCGCAAAGATCAGGTCGGCGAACTCGACCATCATCAGCGCCAGGAACAGCGGCGTGGCGTGCAGCGCGCTCCGCCCGTCCGGCCCCGCCTCGCGCACGAAGAATGTCTGGCCGCGGAAGCCGTCGGTGATCCGCAGGTGACGGTTCAGGAAGCGCAGCGCCGGGTTGCCGGCGAGGTCCGGCTCCTTGTCCACGGCAAACAGCATCTTCACGCCGGTGAGCAGCAGGAAGGCGCCGAAGACGTAGAGCACCCAGTGGAACTCGCTGACAAGCGCGGCCCCGGCGGCGATCATCAGGCCGCGCATCACGATCACGCCCAGGATGCCCCAAAACAGCACACGGTGCTGGTAGGCGCGCGGGACCGCGAAGTAGGTGAAGATCAGCGATATGACGAAGACGTTGTCGAGCGACAGGCTCTTTTCGATGAAGAAGCCCGTGTAGTACTGCGCCGCCGCGGTGTCGCCCATCGACCACCAGATCCAGCCGCCGAACAGCAGGGCGACGGCGATGTAGAAGGCGGAGAGGCGGAGGCTTTCCTTCACGCCGATCTCGCGGTCACGGCGGTTGAGGATGCCGAGGTCGAAGGCCAGCAGGCCCAGGACGAGGCCGACGAAGGTCAGCCAGACCCACGCCGGCTTTCCCATGAACTCGAGAAAGACGGGTGCGATAAGGGAATCCATAACAAGACCCACTTGATTGCGCTGCGTCTGCAGTGAATTCAAGCGGGATCCGACATCACGGCTGACGCCTCAGCCGTCAGAGGGGCCCGGACCCGAACGCCACGCAAATGGTGTTGCCGATTGTCCGTTCAAGAACCGCGTCCCGCGAGTCGATCAACTTTTGCCGCAGAACTTCCTTCCTTTGGCGATCATGGCGCACCGTTGAACCGAGATGGACGGTCTTTTTGATGCATCCAGGCCACAGTGAAGGCAAGAATTCATAACTGGCGATACACTTAGGGTTGCTTTCCCGTCCATCTCTCTTGTGCCGATGGATTCGATCTGCCAAGAACACGGGAAAATCCACACGCGCAAAGGCGCCAGGAGTTCCGCATGAACCAAGCCGAGCTCATCGAGACCATCGCGACCAACGCCGGCATCCGCAAATCCGATGCGGCGAAGGTCGTGCAGTCGGTGTTCGAAGGCATTTCCTCGGCGCTCGCCCGCGGCGAGGAGGTGCGCCTTGCCGGGTTCGGCATTTTCGAGGTGGCCGAGCGCGCCGCCCGCGAGGGGCGCAACCCGCGCACCGGCGAAGCGGTGCAGATCGCCGCGTCCAAGGCGCCGCGGTTCAAGCCGGCCAAGCAATTGCGCGACGTGGTGAACGTCTGATCGACATCGCCCAATCCAAGGCCGTTCCAAAACGGCCGACTCACAGGGGAACGGAGCTGAACGCGGCCATGACCATCGAAGCATCGGAATTGCAGGCCCTGACCGCCAAGGTCGTCTCGGCCTATGTCGGCAACAACACGGTGCCGGTCTCCGACCTGCCGGCGCTGATCCTGAACGTTCAGGCGGCCTTCAACGGCCTGGGCGAGGAAAAGGCCGCGCCGGCCAAGGCCGAACTGGTCCCCGCGGTGCCGATCAAGAAGTCGGTCACCCCGGAATACATCATCTGTCTTGAGGACGGAAAGAAGCTGAAGATGCTGAAGCGGCATCTCAAGACCGTCTACGACATGTCCCCGGACGACTACCGCGCCAAGTGGAGCCTGCCGGCGGAATATCCGATGGTTGCCCCGAACTACGCCAAGGCCCGGTCGGAAATGGCCACCAAGCTCGGCTTGGGCCGCAAGCGGGTCGCGCAGGACTGACCCCCTGCCCTTCACCCGGCGGCCGACCGATCCGGTGATTTACAGCGGGCGCATCCCCAGGATGCGCCCTTTTTGTTTAAAGCGTTCCGTCAACGATCGTCCGGCAGCACCGTGTCCCCGTGCCCCAGTGGACGCTGCATCAGGACGCTGTCCACCCAGCGCCCGAACTTGAATCCAACCGACCTCAGCAGGCCCGCTGATTCGAAACCCAAACTCCGGTGCAGGCCGATGGACGCCGCGTTGCCGCTGTCGCCGATCACCGCGAGCATCTGGCGGCACCCCGCCGCCGCGCAGCGGTCGATCACCGCCGCGAGCAAGGCCCGCCCGGCACCGCGGCCTGTGCAGTCCGGGTCGAGATAAATCGAATCCTCAACGCTGTAGCGGTAGGCGGTGCGCAGCCGGTAAGGTCCGGCATAGGCGTATCCTATGACCCGCCCGTCCATCTCCGCAACGACATAGGGCATGCCCCGGGCCAGCACGTCGTCCCGCCGGCGGGCAAGCTCCTCCGGACCGGGAGGCACCTCCTCGAAGCTGGCCGTGCCGGTCAGGACATGGTGGGTGTAGATCGCGTGGATGCGCGGCAGATCGTCGGTCCGGCTGTCGCGGATGTGCATGAGGGGGCCTCTCGCCTTGTTCGGACCTGGAATAGCACGTCCGCAACCTGGGAGAACACCGGCCTCGCCGGGGCGGGACCGCGCTTCACCGCGCACCCCTGAAGAACGTCATATGCCCTGTAGCGCGCGCCATTAGCCTGTATGGCCAGAGCTTATGCAGAGGATAAAGCCGTATGGCCGAGTGATGACCAAGCGGAGAGAACCGCATCTGCCTTAACTCCAAACGAAAATCGTCATCTTTTCGCCAATCTTCCAAAAGTTCTTCCGGTCTTTTCGGCATTCATAAGGCCCGAATAGTCCGGACATAGGCCAAAAAATATTGCTGCACCGCCGTTTCAAGGCTTGATCCAACTTGGAGGTGGCGGCACAGTATCAATGTCTGATTGACGTGTTCCCGGATAATTTCGGCAAATCCCCCACAAAAAAAATGCCGAAACGGTGGGCGTCTGCGAACGGCCATCGAAAGGGTTCCACGGCAAGGGACGGTGGAGCGTTGGAGAGAGGAGGCCGGTGTGCTCAAGAAACTCCTGACTGGTGAAAACGCCAGCCTGACCCGCTATGTCGAGGAGTCGAAGCGGTTCCCCATCCTGGCCCCCGACGAAGAGCGCGAGCTCGCCGTCGCCTGGCGTGACCGCGGGAACGGCCATGCGCTGGAACGTCTGGTGGGCAGCCACCTGCGGCTGGTCATCAAGATCGCCCGCGGCTTCGGCGGCTACGGCCTGCCGCTGCCCGACCTCGTCGCCGAAGGCAATGTCGGCCTGATGCAGGCCGCGCAGAAGTTCGATCCGGAGCGCGGCTTCCGTTTCGCGACTTACGCCACCTGGTGGATCCGCGCCTCCATCCAGGAATACATCCTGCACAGCTGGTCGCTGGTGAAGATGGGCACGACCGCTGCCCAGAAAAAGCTGTTCTTCAACCTGCGCCGCCTGAAGAGCCAGATGCAGGAGCTGGAGCAGGGCGACCTGTCCCCCTCGACCGTCACCGCCATCGCCACCGAGCTGGACGTGCCGGAGCAGGAGGTGGTGGAGATGAACCGCCGGCTCTCGTCCAACGACAGCTCGCTCGACGCCGCCCTGTCCAGCGACGGTGAGACCAACTGGCTGGAACTCCTGGCCGACGACCGCCCGACGCAGGAGAGCGTGATTGCCGACGCCGACGAGCTGGCCCTGCGCCGCCGGCTGGTCGGCCAAGCCCTGGAGCGGCTGGACGACCGCGAGCGCCGCATCCTGTTCGAGCGCCGCCTGAAGGAGGATCCGTCGACCCTGGAGTCGCTGAGCCAGCAGTTCTGCGTGTCGCGCGAGCGGGTGCGCCAGATCGAGGTGCGCGCCTTCGAAAAGCTGCAGAAAGCCGTCCTCAGCGCCGCCCAGGCTCTGCGCCGCGCCCCGGCCCACATGGCTGCCTGATGTAGACGAACAGTCGAAGTCCACGGCGGCCCACTACATACCGGCGGATGCCAAACGGCTCCGCCGGTTTTCTATTTTTATCAGCGTTTAATGATTTGCCGGCCTGCGACAACTCTGCCGGTTTCCACACCGATCATAACCCTCCATAGTGCCGCCCGCAGGTTAGTTACTTTGCATTAAAAACAAATTGCGCTAATCTGATGCGGTCCTATTTTCGCGGGGAAGTCGATCCATGTCGCATTCTGCCCAGACGCAATCCATTCTCGACCGAATCTCCTTTTTGCGAATCGACGAACCCACGAAGGCCATCCTTCGGGACTTCCAACCTTATCTCGCCCAGCGCATCGACCAGATCCTCGAGGAATTCTACGAATACCTGCGCGCCGTTCCCCAGGTCGCGACGCTGCTCGCCAATCCGACGGTGGTCAGCCGGGCGCGCGACATGCAGAAGCAGCATTGGCTGAAGAACGTCTTCACCGGCACCTTTGACGACGCCTACATGGCGCAGGTGCTGAAGATCGGGCAGGCCCACCAGCGCATCGGCCTGGAGCCGCGCTGGTACACCGGCGCCTACTGCTTCACCCTGAACAAGCTGATCGACCTCGCCTATCAAGTCTACCGCAAGAAGCCGGAGAAGCTCGCCCAGCTCATGCAGGCGATCAACAAGGCGGTCTTCCTCGACATGGATCTGGCGACCTCGGTCTATGTCGACCTGAACACCGCCGCGATCATCTCGCGCGAGTTGGGGACCACCGCCAACTCGTTCGAACGCGAGGTGAAGAGCGTGGTGCAGGCCGTGGCCTCCGCCGCGCACCAGCTCCAGGGCACCGCCCAGAACATGAGCCGCACCGCCGAGGAAACCAGCGCGCAGTCCACCCAGGTCGCGGCCGCCGCGGAGGAGGCCTCCGTCAACATCCAGACCGTCGCCGCGGCGGCGGAGGAACTGACCGCCTCCATCGGTGAGATCAGCCATCAGGTGACCCAGTCGGCCGCCATCGCCGGAGAGGCCATGTCGCAGGCGGAGCGCACCAACACCACGGTGCAGGGACTGGCCGACGCCGCCAGCCGCATCGGTCAGGTGGTGAAGCTGATTCACGACATCGCCAGCCAGACCAACCTCCTCGCCTTGAACGCGACCATCGAGGCGGCCCGCGCCGGCGAGGCCGGCAAGGGTTTCGCCGTCGTGGCGTCGGAGGTGAAGAGCCTCGCCAACCAGACCGCAAAAGCGACGGAGGAGATCAACTCCCAGATCGGCGCGGTCCAGGGAGCGACCCAGGACGCGGTGCTCGCCATCCGCTCGATCTCGGAAACCATCGCGCGGATCAACGACATTTCGACCTCCATCGCCTCGGCCATGGAGGAGCAGGGCGCCGCCACCACCGAGATCGCCCGCAACGTCCAGCAGGCCTCGATCGGCACGCGCGAGGTCAGCGAGACCATCGTCCGAGTCAATTCCTCGGCGTCGGACACGGGGTCGGAGGCGCGCAGCGTCCTCTCCGCAACGAACGAGTTGTCCGTTCATTCGAACAATCTGCGGGCCGAGGTCGACCGCTTCCTGGCGCGGGTCCGGGCCGGCTGATCACTGGAACAATGTGCGGCCGGCGGCCTGAGACAGTGCCGCCGGCTGTTTGGAACACCCGATCCGCTGTTTTAAAAAGGCAGGCGTCGCGTCAGAGAACGGTGCGAAGAACCGTATCGCTGATCTTGAGCTTCGCCGCAGTGGCGGCCAAGCGGATGTCGTCGAGCGACCGCCAGTGACTGCGACCGCCAATGGTGGTCAGGGCACCATTCTGCATCGCCACGAAAAGGCCGGTGCGTCCCAGGTTGACAATTTTGATCATCGCACGCCCTCCCCTGTCTCCGGGCGCCGTCCCTCGGCATGAGGGTCTCGCGCCGTCACCGCACGGGCATCTTTGCGCCCTATAACGTTTAGAGACTTATCAAGAGGCGTCCCGATCCGTCAACAAGGCTTATCGTCATATCCTAAAGGTTGTTTATAGCAACGATGAGGATCGTTTTTGCGCGCAATTTTTCACAATTTTTCCTTTGCTCCAGGCGTCGTGGACCGGCTTTGCCCGCTAAGACTTTCATCGGGCGGGGGGAACGCTGCCTGCGCCGGCCCGTTCACTCCGTCAGATGGTTTGAAGTCCGGAGGAGGAATGGACGCCGCCACCGCGTCGCAGGATGTCATCAGCCTGCCCGTCGCAATTCGCCCGGCCTGCCGGACCGATCTGCCGGATCTCGAATGGTTCGGGCTGCACACGCCGCACCGGGAAATCCTCGCCACGGCGTTCCGCGCCCAGGAACGCGGAAGCGGCGCGCTTCTGGTGGCGGAGGTCAACGGCTTTCCCGCCGGCCAGATCTGCATCGATTTCCAGCGCAAGCGGCATCTGCGTCGCGCCACGCTGTGGGCGTTGCGGGTGTTCCAGCCCTTCCGCAATCGGGGAATCGCCACGCGGCTGATGGCCGCCGCCGAGGGCACCGCGCTCGACCACGGCTATTCGGAGGCGGAGCTGGGCGTGGACCGGGACAACCCTGGGGTACTCGCCTTCTACGAGCGGCTGGGGTACGAGTTGCGCGGCACCGAACGGGGACGTTATTCCTACCGCACCCCGGCCGGCGAGCTGGTTCAGGTTCCCATCGATCAGTGGATCATGCGCAAGCCGCTGCTCCGGCAGGCGGCGTGGCAGACCGGAGCCGGCTTCGCGCCGGTCATTCCGCCGCCAGCGCTATGAGCCGGGCCGGGCGGCGCCGCGGCAGACGGATGCGCGCACCGTCCAGGATGTCCGCCAGCTCACGCGCGGAGTCCGCGGCCATGGTCAGGGCGACCAAGGGAAGCCAGCGGTCGAACACCTGGGTCGTCACGTCGCCTTCCCCGGCCTGCATGGCGGCCAGCGCATCCAGAACCGCCATCTCGTCCATCCCGACCCGCGAGCAGGTGGGGCAGCGGAAGGCCGGCCGACCGGCGTTGGTCACGGCGAACGTGCCCAGCAGCGCGAACAGCGGCAGAAGAGCCGACGAGGGCACGCCGGCCACGCCAAAGCTGGCCCGCATGGCGGCCATCCCGCCGGCGGTGCCATGACGGAACCACTGCCGGAAGCCGGTCAGCAGCGCGCGCTCCGCCGTCGTCAGATCGGACACCGTCCAGGGGGACAGCCTCCCCTCGCCCACCGAATCGCACATATCGACCCCTCCCGACTGAAGTGACGGAACCGACCTTAGATGATCCGCGTCAGAATTGCGAGTCATTCGCATTTGCATCTTTGGGACTTTCTGACGCAGTGCTGGTCCGGCGCCTGGAGGCTGTGACAACGCTCCGTGACAACGCCCCGCGCGGTTCGATGGAAAGGTTGGGTTAACCATATTCCGGGACCCTCTCCACGCCGCAGACAGGAGCGTGGAAGGATGAGGCGGACAGTCGGACAGGCGCTGCTCGGATTGGTGGTGGCGTTGACGATGCTCGGGGCGGCGCAGCCGGCGGCGGCCCAGATTCACCTGAATCCGGCCTATGGCGACGGCACCCTGCTCGGCCCGACGGCGGCCCGCGGCGCGGTGGTGTGGAGCCACGGGCGGTCGGTGGACGTGGAGGATTCGAACGCGCCCACGCCCCTCTACATGAAGACCATGAAGGACGCCGGGTGGGACGTGTTCCGGCTCGACCGCATGCGGGTCAGCGACACGCTGCCGAACAGCTCCCGCGCGCTGGCGGGCTACGCCGACCAGTTGAAGGACCGCGGCTACCGCAAGGTCGTGCTGACCGGCCAGTCCTTCGGCGCCTTCCTCTCGCTGATGGCCGCCGGGCAGAGCGACCGGGTGGACGCCGTCGTCGGCACCGCTCCCGCCGCCTTCGGCAACTTCTCGGACTCCTACGACAGCTTCCGAGACAACGCCGCTCAGCTCTGGCCGATCCTGCGCGGGATCCACAGCGCGCGGGTGATGCTGTTCTTCTTCCACGGTGACGATTTCGACCCCGGCGGGCGCGGGGAGTCGGCGCGCGGCATCCTGTCCTCGCGCGGACTGGACCACATCGTGGTCGATCAGCCGGCGCTGCTGACCGGCCACGGCGCCGCGACAACCGGCATGTTCGTCCGGCGCTTCGGCTCCTGCATCCTGCGCTTCGCCGAGGCGCCGCCGCGCCGGGACGACCCGTCCTGCGACGAATCCTGGGGCCGCACGCCGAGCGCCGAGCTGATGCGGGCCGCGGCGCCGGAGCCGCGCACCGGCAGCGGCACCTCCTCCCCGGCCGGGACGGGCGCCCGCTCCTTCCTTGGCGTCTGGTACGGCGCCTACATCAACGGGCGGGAGATCGCGCTGGCGGTGGACCGGGTCGATGGCGACGCCGTCTACGCCGACTATGTGCTGGGGCCGGGCATGGAGGCCGACCAGCCGATGGAGCGCGCCCAGCGCAAGGGCCGCATCGAGAACGGCGAGTTGGTCTTCGACGAGAAGGGGCGCAACGTGCTGCGCTACAGCGTGCGGACGGACGGGCGCCTGTCCGCCACATGGCTGGACCGCTCCGGCAAGGGCCGTCTGGAGACGACCCTCCGCCGGATGGACTGAGCAATCATAAGGCGGGCGATCAGAGCCGGCGGGCGAGCGCCAGCAGGCCGCCGGCGCCGATCATCAAGCCGCCGGTCAGGCGGTTGAGCGTGCGGGCGGCGGACCCGCTGGTCAGACGGGCGCCAATGCTGTTGCCGCCGGTGGCGTAGGCCATGATCCAGCCGAACTCGATCACCACCATGATCGCCACCAGGGCGACGAGCTGCGGCATCAGCGGGGCCGCCGGGTCGATGAATTGCGGAAACAGCGCGGCCATGAAGACCAGCGCCTTCGGGTTGCTGAAGGCGACCAGCAGCCCGCGCAGGAACAGACGATGGGCCGGAGCCTCCTCCACCGCCGCAGCACCGCTGACGCGCGGCGAGCCGTCCGGCACCGGCGCCCGCCACGCGGCGATGCCGAGCCAGGTCAGATAGGCCACGCCCGCCCATTTCACCGCCTGGAAGGCCGGCTCCGACGCCGCCAGAAGGGCACCGAGGCCGAGCACCGACAGGGTGGCCATCGTCGTCAGCGCCACGCACATGCCGAGCCCGCCCCAGGCCGCCCGGCGGACGCCGTAGCGCAGGCCGAGGCTCATCGCCAGCAGCATGTTGGGGCCGGGGGTCATCGACAGCACGAAGGCCGTCGCGAAGAAGAATCCGAGAGTCTGCCAGTTCATCGCCGTCATCCGAAGAGAGCCCGCGATGTCACCACGACGCGCGCCCTCTGGCAAACGCCGCCTGCGCAAGGCTGGTCAACGCCGCTTCGCATCGCGTGGAACCGGTTCGCGGTAATCCCAAGGCGGCGTGCGCAGCCACTCCTCCAGGCTGCCCGGCGCCGCCCGGCTCTTCGGTTCCGGCCGCTCGGCCGACTGGATGGGGTCCGGAGGCTTCGCGCCGAGAAGCGCGCCCGGCCACACCCGCCCGTCGCGGTCGACCCGCGCTCGGTAGCGCAACCCCATGGAGGCCACGAACACCCCCTCCCCGGTCGGACGCCCGAATTTGAAGACCCCCTCATAGCGATGGCCGTTCGGCAGGGTCAGCGTCCCCATGCCGGTGGCGAGGCCGTGACGGAAGCGGCCCTGGAAAAGTGTCCCGTCCGCGCTCCCGCGGCGCCCCGGCCCCTCGGCCCGGCCGTCGACGAAGACCGCCTCGATCCAATCGGCCTCGCCCCAGGCGACTTCGGCTTGGTCCGCCGGCGTCGCCCCACCGAACATTTCAAGAACACCAGCGCCATGGGCGAAACCGTTGCGGCAGGCGCCGGTCCAGCGGACGGACTTCCCCCGGCTGGGATCGGAATCGCGGATGCGGCAGCCGCCGACCGGATCGGTCAGAATCCGCTCCGCCGTGTGCCGCTCCTTCCCATGGACAGGGCACGAGAACAATGCGCCCAACGACAGGGCCAGTCCGGTGAGCAGAAGCCGGGTTCGCATGATCGGACGCTCCGCACGCGCGCACAGCTTGGCGCGGGAGCGGATCCAACCACCGTGAGGAGGGCGCCGTCTGTGCCCTGCGTCTCACCTCACGCCGGTTTCGTCCAGCGGGCCGCCGCCTGGTCGTCGGACTGCTTGGCCTCCACCCAGCGCTCGCCCTCCGGGGTGGCTTCCATCTTCCAGAAGGGCGCCTTGGTCTTCAGCCAGTCGATCAGGAAATGGCAGCTTTCGAAGGCCGCCTCGCGGTGGGCGCTGGCGGTGGCGACCAGCACGATCTGGTCGCCCGGCTCCAACCGCCCGTAGCGGTGGATGATCAGCGCGTCGTCGAGCGGCCAGCGCCCCCGCGCCTCCGCCTCGATCGCCTCCAGCTGCCGCTCGGTCATGCCGGGATAATGCTCCAGCGTCATGGCGCTGACGGACTCGCCGCCGGCCATGTCGCGGACCAGCCCGACGAACAGGGTCACCCCACCGATGCCGGTCTTGCCGCCGGTCATCGCGGCCAGCTCCGCGCCGACGTCGAAATCCTCGCTCTGAACCTTCACCGTCACGGCAACACGTCCTTCCTCAGCCGCCGGTCACCGGCGGGAACAAGGCCACCTCGTCGCCGGGGCCGACCGGGTGGTCGTAGGGCACATGCTCCTGGTTCACCGCCACCTTGACCACCGTGCTGTTGGCGAGCGCGTCGGCGTGCTTCGGGCTGCGGGTCTTCAGCCACGCCACCAGGGCGCCGACGTCGCGGACCTCCGCCGGCAGGTCCACCGTCTCGGTCGCCACGCCGATCTTGGTGCGCAGCCAGGCGAAATAGAGGATCTTCATCACCGAACCTCACTGAAAGGCAGGAATTCCACGATCATCCCCGGTTCGACGCGGGTGATCTCTTCCGGCAGTTCGACGAGTCCGTCGGACTCGACCATCGACGACAGGATGCCCGCCCCGTCGCGCGGGTGCTTGACCGCGGTCAAAACCCCGTCGGCGGCGCGGGCGAGCGTGGCCCGCACATACTCGCGTCGCCCCGCCTTCTTCTTGTAGGTGAAGCCGGCGCGCAGCGGGAACAAGGCGGGCGCCTCGTCCGCCGCCCCCATCAGCCGCAGCAGGATCGGGCGGGCGATGCGCAGGAAGGTGACCATCACCGCCACCGGGTTGCCCGGCAGGCCGACGAAGACCGCGCTCCCGGCCGTGGCGTTGACCGTGCCCAAGGCCACCGGACGCCCCGGCTTGATCGCCAGCCGCCAGAAATGAAGCCCGCCCAGAGCCTCAACCGCCGCCTTGACGTGGTCTTCCTCGCCGGTGGACATGCCGCCGGAGGTGATGAGGACGTCGTGAGTCTCCGCCGCGTCGGCCAGGGCGCCGCGAACGGCGTCGAGCCGGTCGGGCAGGATGCCCAGATCGGTCACGGTGCAGCCGAGTTGGCACAGCGAAGCGATGAGGGCGAAGCGGTTGGCGTCGTAGATGCAGCCGGCCTCCAGCGGCACGCCCGGCTCCCGCACCTCGTCGCCGGTGGAGAAGACGGCGACGCGCAGGGCGGTGCGCACCGTCACCTCCCGCCGTCCCAGCGAGGCGAGCAGGCCGATGTCCTCCGCCCGCAGCCGGCGTCCGGCGGTCAGGACGGTGCTCCCCCGCGCCATGTCCTCGCCGGCGCGGCGGCGGTTGGCGCCGCGGCGGATGCCGGGGGGAATGGCGACCGTGCCCTCACCCGCCGTGCAATCCTCCTGCATCAGCACGGTGTCGAAGCCCTCGGGCATCGGGGCGCCGGTGAAGATTCGCACCGCCTCGCCGCGCCGTCCCGGACGGTCCAGCGCGTGGCCGGCGGCGACGCGCGCCGTGACCGGCAGCAGCGTGGCCGCGTCGGGCGTCAGGTCGTCGAAGAACACCGCGTAGCCGTCCACCGCCGAATTATCGTGCGGCGGCACGTTGAACGGGGCGACGACGTCCTCGGCCAGCGCGTGGCCCAGCGCGTCGGCAAGACCGATCCGGCGGGTCTCCGTGACGGGGTGGAGGCGACCGGAGAGAAGCTCCAGCGCCCGGTCCACCGCCATCATCTCCCCGCCGAAGGCGAAGCAATCGTCGCTAAGCTGAGCCATCGCTCCACTCCACCCCCGCACACCGCAACCCGGCCGCCTTGCTCCGGCGTGCCGCCGCCTCAGACAGCCTGCCCCGTCGCGCCACAACGGTCCAGCGCGCAACGCGCAATGATGAAGGCGGCAATGCCCTCCTCGTCGCTCAGGTCGAAGACGGGCACCTTGGCGTCCGGCACCGGCCCGTCGCTGGCGATCGCGACGATGCTCGGATCGTCCAGCGCAATCAGCGGCTTGCCCACCGAGGCGCGCCACACCTCGATCTTTTCGTGGGGCTCGCGCTTGAACCCCTCGATCAGCAGCAGATCGACCGGCGACATCTTCGGCAGAAGCTCGGCCAGCGACAGCTCCGGCTCGTCGTTCCGGATCTCGTGCATCAGCGCCCAGCGGCGGGGCGAGCTGACCAGAACCTCCGTGGCGCCGGCCTCGCGGTGGTTGTGGCTGTCCTTGCCGCGATGATCGATGTCGAAGCCCTTGTGCGCGTGCTTCATGGTCGAAACGGTCAGGCCGTGCCGGATCAGCGCCGGGATCAGGCGAACGATCAGCGTCGTCTTGCCGCTGCCGCTCCACCCCGTCAGGCCGAACATCTTCATGGAAGCCCCTATCCTCCGCCTTGCCGCCCATCGCCGCGCGGGCGTTCCACGGTCACATAGCAGAAACACACGGGCATGCGAACGGACAAACCGGAATGGCCGCCCGCTCTGCCATGTGCCGGAAAACTGATGCCGGAAAACAGGTCCCGGAAAAGAACGGACCGCTGGTAAAGCGACTCAGCCCGGCGTGCGGGCCGGATTGCCCGGGGCGCCCTTTTGCGGCTTCGCCGGCTGATGGGCCATCATGTGCTTCAGCCCGGCGCGCATGTAATCCCAGCCGGTGACGAAGGTGAGGATCGCCGCCACCCACAGGCCCAGCGTGCCGATCAGCGTGACCGGAAGGTGGACCGGGCCATAGTCGCCGACGATCAGAAAGCCGATCGCCACCATCTGGATCGTCGTCTTCCACTTGGCCATCCAAGTGACCGGCACCCCGACGTTCAGCCCGGCCAGATACTCGCGCAGGCCGGACACCAGCACCTCGCGCAGCAGGATGACCACGGCGGCCAGCACCGACAGCCCGGACAGCCGGGCGAAGGCGACCAGCATGATCAGCGTCGCGGCGACCAGCAGCTTGTCCGCGATCGGATCGAGGAACTTGCCGATGACGCTTTCCTGCTCCCAGGCGCGGGCCAGATAGCCGTCGAACCAGTCGGTGATGCAGGCCGCGGCGAACAGGGCGCAGGCCGTGTAGGCGGCCCACGCCTCCGGCACGTAGAACAACCCGACCACGACGGGGATCACCGCGATGCGCGACAGGGTGAGCAGGTTCGGCAGGCTGGTCAGCATCGGTCGCAACTCTGGAATTGGGGGAAACGCGCGGCGGGCGGCGTCATTCTAACCGTCTGAATGGAAATGATCGTATATCTTTTTCGCCACCGTCTTGCTGATCCCTTCGACCGACTCCAAATCCGCCAGTCCGGCGCGGGAGACGGCGACGGCGCTCCCGAAATGGTGAAGGAGGGCCTTCTTGCGGCTGGGTCCGATTCCGGGAATCTCGTCGATCATCGATTTGCCCAACGCCTTGGTGCGCTTCGCACGATGGGTGCCGATGGCGAAGCGGTGCGCCTCGTCCCGCAGCCGTTGCAGGAAATAGAGCACCGGGTCCCGCATTTCCAGCTGGAACGGCGCGCGGTCCGGCATGAAGAAGCGCTCCCGCCCGGCGTCACGGTCCGGTCCCTTGGCGATGCCGACCAGCGTCACGTCGTCGATCCCCATATCGGCCAGCACGCCCAGCGCCATGTTGAGCTGCCCGATGCCGCCGTCGATCAGCACCAGATCGGGCCAAGTGCCCTGCGTCCGCTCCGGGTCCTCCTTGATCGCCCGGCCGAAGCGGCGGGCCATGACCTCGCGCATCATCGCGAAGTCGTCTCCGGCGGCGCCCTCGGTCTTGATGTTGAACTTCCGGTAGGCGTTCTTGATGAAGCCCTCCGGCCCGGCGACGATCATGGCGCCGATGGCGTGGGCGCCCTGGACGTGGGAGTTGTCGTAGACCTCGATCCGCTGCGGCGGGCCGTCCAGCCCGAAGACCGTCGCCACCCCGTCGAGCAGCCGCGCCTGCGACGAGCTTTCGGCCAGCCGCCGCCCGTGGGCCTCGCGCGCGTTGGTCAGGGCGTGCTCGACGATGCGCCGCTTGTCGCCCCGCTTGGGCGCGGCCAGCTCCACCCGATGGCCGGCGCGCAGCGCCAGGGCCTCGGTCAGCAACTCCTGCTCCGGCAGGTCATGGCTGACCAGGACGAGGCCGGGGGCCGCCTTGTTCTCATAGAACTGGGCGATGAAGGCGGCCAGCACCTCCGGTGTCTCGGCGCTCTTGTCGTGGCTGGGGAAATAGGCGCGGTTGCCGTAGTTGCGCCCGCCGCGGAAGAAGAACACCTGCACGCAGGTCATCCCGCCCTCGGCGTAGGCGGCGATCACGTCGGCGTCCTCGACCACCCCCTCGACATTGATGTCCTGGTGCGCCTGCACCGCGGTCAGCGCCCGGATGCGATCGCGGTAGCGGGCGGCGGTCTCGTAGTCGAGATTCTCCGCCGCCCTGCTCATCTCCGCGACGAACTCCGTCTGGATGTCCCGGCTCTTGCCCGACAGGAAGGCGCGCGCCTGATCGACCTGCGCCTGGTACTCCGCCGGGCTGACCCGCTCCACGCAGGGCGCGGTGCAGCGCTTGATCTGGTACTGCAGGCAGGGCCGCGTGCGCGCGGCGAACACCGTGTCGGCGCAGTTGCGCAGCAGGAAGGCGCGCTGGAGCGCCGTGATCGTCCGGTTGACCGCCCCTGCCGAGGCGAAGGGACCGAAATAGTCGGCGTCGCGCGACCGCGCCCCGCGGTGCTTGGTCAGCTGCGGATAATCGTGGTCCTTGGTGATCATGATGTGCGGGAAGGTCTTGTCGTCCCGCAGAAGCACGTTGTAGCGCGGCATCAGCCGCTTGATCAGGTTCGATTCGAGGAGCAGCGCCTCGACCTCGGTGTGGGTCGTGACGAACTCCATGGTCTCCGTCTCCGAGACCATGCGCTGCAGCCGCACGGGCAGACGGTTGACCTGGGTGTAATTGAACACCCGCCGCTTCAGGTTCTTGGCCTTGCCGACATAAAGTACGGCCCCGTCGCCCGCCAGCATGCGGTAGACGCCGGGCGTCTGCGGCAGGGTCTTCAAATGCTCGCGGATCACCTCCGCCCCCCGTGCGAGGTCGGCGGGGCGCCGGCGCGCGCGCGGCGTGGCCTCCGGAGCATCGGTGCCCGGAGCATCGGTGCCGGGAGCATCGCTGCCGGGAGCGTCGGCGCCGTCCGTCTCCGGGAGGACGAGGTCCGTTGGGGTGTCTGCGGTGTCGTCCATGTCTCGAATGTCGTCGGGTTCCGGGAATGGATCAACCACCCCCTGTCCTGAATGGTTAAGACGAACGACACACCCATCGGCGGTCATTCATCGGGATATCCACGACTCCTGTGGATAAGTGTGTCGATAACCCAAGAGTTACCCCAACGGAACCAAGGCGCCCCAAGGGATTCGAAAGCTATGCACAAAAATTGAGCATTTCTGCTAAGTTATTGTTTTTCCTGACATCGCTTCGAGTCAATACGGCAGTTTGGCGCTGCGACGCTAATTTTCCGGATCGTGCAAACAGCCCCTTGCGCCGATGAGGCCGGATGTGTACAACGCGCGGTCCTCTTGCCGGGGTGCCCGACCGATCCGGGCACCGGCCGCCGAACGGTATGGCGTCGCCGCGCCGAACCGCCTATTCCGTCGGAACGAAACCCAGGGACGGCTGCGCCCATCCCAGATGCTCCCCTCCGTCCAGCGCGACCATCTGGCCGGTGACCGACGGCGCGTCGATGAGAAAGCGCAGGGCCGCGCAGATCTCGTCCGGCGAGGGGCCGCGCTTCAGCGGGGTCGCGTCACGCTGCGCTGCGAACTCCTCGTCGGTCTGCCGCACATTCTTCAACGTCGGTCCCGGCCCGATTGCGTTGACCCGGATGCACGGTGCAAGCGCCATGGCAAGCGTCTGGGTCAGGGTCCACAATCCAGCCTTCGACAGGGTATAGGAGATGAAGTGCGGGGTGAGGTTCCACACCCGCTGGTCGATCATGTTGACGATCAACCCCTCCATGTCGCCCGGCACCTGCGCGGCGAAGGCTTGGCTCAGCACGAAGGGCGCGCGGAGATTCGCCTCCATGTGACGATCCCAGGACTCGCGGGTCACATCCCCCACCTCATCCCGCTCAAAGCAGGAGGCGTTGTTGACCAGCAGGGACAGCGCGCCCAGCCGCTCGCCGGCTTCGGGCACCAGCGCCTGCACGTCCAGTTCACGCTCCAGGTCGGCCTGAAGCGCCACGGCGACGCCGCCCTGCCCGACGATGTGCGTCACCACCGCGTCGGCCTCGCTGCGGGAATGCCCGAAATGCACCCCCACGCGCCAGCCACGCGCCGCGAGATCGAGCGCAATGGCGCGTCCGATCCGCTTTCCCGCCCCGGTGACCAGGGCCGCTTTCCTCTTGATCTCCACCATGCCGCCATAGGTACCCTGCCACCCGTTCCGGTCAAGGGGGTTCCCTTCGGGTCAAGCTCCGGACCGGCAAAAGACGCGCGGAGCGGGACGGGCCATGCTGAGAGAAGCCTTCGAGTATCTGACGACGCCCTGCCCGCCGCTGGCCCGCCGCTACGGCTATCTGGCAGAAATGGTGGCCCTCGGGGCGCGCCACCGGCGCCAGCGGCAGGCCTGGGCGCCGCACGTCGACTCCTGCCGCCGTTTCGTCCAGGACGCCGTTGGGCGGGCGCCGCGGGGCGGGCGGGCCCTGGTGGCCGGGTCCGGCCTGTTGATCGAGGTTCCGCTGCCGGTCCTTGCCGAGCGATTCGGCGAAGTGGTGTTGATCGACATGCTGCACAGCCGTTCCGTTCGCCGTCAGGCGCGGCGCCACCCCAACGTTCGCCTGCTCACCCTCGACGTCACCGGAACGCTGGCGCCGCTGGACGCCGCCCTCTCCAGCGGTTCACCGCTTCCATCGCCGTCGCCGCCCGACCTGCCGGGGGAACGCTTCGCTTTCGCACTGTCCTGCAATCTCCTGTCGCAGCTTCCCCTGCTGCCCCTGGACGCCATCGACCGCAAGGCACCGACCATCCCCTGGGCGGAACGCGA